>CAVYPB010000037.1:0-62852 GCA_963770305.1 uncultured Actinomycetota bacterium | reverse complement strand
TCGGCCCACTGCACCACGACATCGCCCGGGTCGAAGCGGCCTGCGGCCGACACAACGAGAATCGAGGCGGCCTGATCGCGTGGGCGGTAGCCGGTACCACGCCGAGCGCAGCACCGCCGGCTGCTGGGTGCCGCTGCGCCAGCTGCCCATCACCGGCGTGCGGGCCGGGTCGAGGTTGAAGGGCAGTCGCGCGCGGGATCCGTTGACGCCCGCTGCGGCCGTGGTGCCGCCCTCGGTGCCTGCCTCGTTCGCGCTGACCGCGCCGGCTCGGTGTCGGCGAAGTTGCTGAGGTGCCGGGCGACTCCATCACTTCGTCGGCGGAGAGGTTGGTGGGGATGCCGTTCGGGCCGAACCCTTCGGCGGTGACCGCGCCAAGCGCGTCGCCGACCGGCGCGCCAACGGGCGTCAGCATGCCGGCGTTGGGATTCTGTTCGACCATCACGTAGTCGGCCAGGCCGCAGCTCTTACCGGTGAGCGCGCCGAGGTTGGAGCGACCGACCGACCACGCCGGGTACAGGTCGGTCATGCCGAGCGTCAGCGACAGCACTTCGAAGACGACGAGCAGCCACGCGGCAATTGCCAACGGCGACTGGATAATTCGCGCCAGCTGCGCCGGGTCGGGCGGCGAGCGGTCGTGGCCGTAGAAGTGGAACCACGCCGCCACCAGCAGGGCGACGACAGCGAGGCCGAGCAGCATGGTGGTGAAGCCGAAATGCCACTCCGGGAACTGATTCGACCATGGCACGCCGAAGTTGGAGACGTACCACCAGCCGTTGACGCTGGCGAACGACAACGCCATGACGAACAGCACTGCGGCGGCGAACATCGCCCGGTTGCGCCGCGACTTCATCGCCGCGGCCGTGACCGCGACCGCGGCCAGTGCGCCCAGCGACCCCGCGAGCCCGGCGAACACGCCGAAGTGGTGTGTCCACTTGGTCGGGGTGAACATCATCGCCAGGAACGAGATGATGGTGATGCCGATGATGCGTCGGCTCGGCCCGAGCGCGGTGCCCGGAATCCTGCCCTTGCGCAACGTCATCGCCACCGAGACCGCCAGCGCGAGCAACAGCGTCAGCACGCCGAACCGGCGCGCGACCGACCCGTCGGGGGTGGCCATGAACAACCGCTCGTAGCGGATGTGTTCGTCGAACCAGCTCAGGCTCGGCCCGACCGCCGACTTGAAGGTGCTGGCCTGGATCTCCGCGGCGAACGTCTGGTCGCGGAAGATCAGGAAGATCGTGACGGTGCACGCGGCAAGCACGGGCGCCAGCAGCGCCAGATAGCCGAACCGCGAGGTATGGCTGGCCACAATGGTTTTCAGCGGCCCGACGGCGACCAGCAGCGCGCCGACCGCCGCGATTCCGGTCGGCCCGGAGAACAGGGTGAGCGCGCCGATGATGATCGCGATCGCCACCGGGAGCACTCGGCTGGTGGCCACGCCGCGCTCGACCGAGCACCAGGTCAGCAGAATGCCCAGCGCGATGATCGGTTCGGGGCGCAGGCCGTTGTTCAGCGGCAGCCAGAACGCCAGGAACATGCCTGCCGCCGTCCACTTGCCGCGGCGCGGTTGGTCTTGACCGCGTGCCCGAGCCGCGGGATGACCTCGCGGCTGATCACCCACCAGCAGGTCAGCGCCATCAGCAGAGTCGGCAGCCGAACCCAGACGCTGTTGGTGCTGACGTGCGCCCACAACGCCAGCAGGTCGTAGTACCAGCCGAACGGCGCCTCCGGAGTGCCGAACCATCGGTAGTAGTTGGCCATGTAGCCGGCGTGCTCGGACACCCTGGCCATCGTCAGGATGTAGCCGTCGTCGGAAGTGTTGGCGCCGACGAAGTGCCACCACACCAGAACGGCGATGACCAGCACGTCCAGTGGCCGGATCGACCACCATCGCGGCGGCAGGAAGCGTCGGTGCCGCATGCCGTCGGCGGAGTCGAGCACGTGCAGGGCGCCGAGCGCGATCACCGTCATCGCCACCCCGACGATCATCACGATCAGCTTCAGCAGCGTCGGCGAAGTGCTGTAGCGCGAATCCACGGTCGCCGAGAACGGCATGCCCGGCGGCGCGGGCCCGGCCAAATCGGTGAACACGCCGACGATCTGGGGCCGGAAGTCGTAGCCGCTGCGCTCGCCGCGAAGCGGGCTGGCCGGGATCGTCGGGTCGCGGCCCTTGACGAGCCCGACGAACTCGCCGGTGACCTTGTCGGCGTGCGCGGTGAACGTCAGCTTCTCGCATGCGGGGCTGAGCACCTGGCTCAGCGGCGCACTGACCACCGGGGTGTTGCGGACGATGACGAGCAGGTCGTTGTTGACCCGTTCGATCAGCAGGCCGCGGTCGATGGCCTTCGGCGCCTGCTTGGGCACCGTCGACAGCAGCACGGTCTTGCCCGCGTTCTGCGGACCGGCGAGTCCGGCCGCCGCACTGCACGGCACGCTGATGGTCAGGTCGGTGGCCACATATCCGATCAGCGGCGCGTTGACGCTCTGCAGCACGCCGTTCTGCGGCCAGTTCAGCTGCGCGGTCGTCTGCGTGACCGGCAGGAACGGAGTGGCCAGCGCCAGCGCGGCGCCGAGCAGCCCGGCGATGATGGCGACGACCGCGCGGTGCGGTGATTGGTTCGCGCGCCCGCTTGGACCACGGGGCTTGATGGTAATTGGCCCGGCTTGCGGCGCGGCGTCTCGATGGCCATCAGCCGCCCTCGGGCTGCCGGATGGCCAACACGAACGGTCCGATGTCGGAGACGCTGAAGCGGGGGTCGTCGAACAGCGCCGCATCGAGCGTCACGTGGTAGCGACGGACGTTGGGCTGGTTGGGATAGACGTCGGCGGCCAGCCGCAGCGTGTAGGTGTCGCCGAATCGCCCGCGCCGCCGCGACGCATGAGGAACACCGTCGGCGGCTTCCACGGCAGCTTGTCGAGTTCGGCGATGAACTGGTCGGCGGTGCTCCAACGTCGCCCAGTCGCTCGATCGCGGCCGCCCGCTCGTCGAACTGCGCGAGCGGGTTGGCGTAGTGCGACGTCAGGCCCTGGAAGCCGTAGTAGGGGTAGTAGGACAGGAAGCTGTAGTCGGCGGTCAGCACGACCGTCTCGTTGCGTGGCCTGCCGGTCACCTCCTGGATCTTGGCGTCGATCTCGCGGTAGTACTTCTCGGCGCCGGGCGGACGGCGATCGGCCCGCTGGCCGTATCCGTCGGTGTCGGTGTAGGCGACGACGATGTCGGACCGCAGCACGTCGGGAATGTCCTGGGCGAACGTCATGGCACCGATCGCGCCGACCGCGCCTGCGGCCACCACGATCGCGTCGGGTCGTGTCGGGGCTGTACCGGCGCGCCACCGCGAGGGTGACCTCGATGAACCCGAACGCGCCCGCCGCGGTGAGCAGCACCGTCAGCGTGGGCTGCAGCCGGAAGGACAGCAGCGTGGTGCCCGCCAGCGTGGTCAGCATCGACAGCAGCGACCAGGCGTAGACCGCCAGCAACGCCGAACGCCAGCCCGGCGGCGCGCGTCGAACTGCGGGCACGGACCACCAGCCACAGCGTGCCGAGCATGCACAGCGCGCCGAGCAGTGTGAACTCGAGCATCGGGAAGGACAGCTGCGCGCCGTCGGGCGGCAGGTAGTGCTGCGCGGTGCCGGAGTCGGCGGGCGATCCACCGATCGCGGCCAACAGGTACGGCAGCCAGCCGATCAGCGCGATGGCGCCGGCGATCACCGCGATGACCGCGAGCCGCAGCAGCGGTTCGACGCTGCGGCGGGCGACGCGCCAGCACCACCGCCATGATGGTCACCGTGAACGCGGCGTACGCCAGCAGCAGCGAGTAGAACAGCGCGGCGACGCCGAGGAAGAGGCCGACGCCGACCACCGCGGCCCAACCGCCGCCGCGCGTATCGGCCGCGCAGCCCGGACCACGCCAGCACCAGCACCGGCGGCAGCAGCACGGTGATGACGGCGGCGTACGGCTCGGCGGGCGAGTACGCCAGCGTCGCGGCGGCCGTCGCCGTCGACACGATCAGCGCGTACTCGAAGCGAATCATGCTCGCCCACAACACGAAAGCGATCACGATCGCGATCGGCGATCGAGGTGATCGCCCACGGCTTGAACATCTCCCAGGCCGGTGTGCCGGTCAGCGCCGCCGTCCGGCCGCCGATCCAGAACCAGCCCGCCGGGTAGAACGGCGGCAGCCCGAAGTACGTCATGTCGCGCAGCGCGGCGGTGTCGGTCGAGCCGGGTCAGGTACTCGGTGCGGAACTGTTGGTCGACGGAGATGCCGAACAGGTAGAGCTTGGTGGCGCCCAGCGGCATGGCCAGCGTCACGACCGAGAACGCGGACAGGAAGACCAGTGCGCCGCGCGTGCGACGCCAGTCGCCGTCCGCGCCGCCACAGCCAGCCGGCGCGAGCAGCCCTGCCAGACAGACCGAACTGGCCGACGGTGGTCAGTGCGTGCAGCTGGTTGGACGAGTTGTAGGCGGGCCACTCCACCCGGGAGATCGCGACGAGTGAGACGGCCGAGACGATCACCGCGACGACGACCGCCACCGCCATCTGGCC
Organism: uncultured Actinomycetota bacterium; assembly: GCA_963770305.1. Classification (GTDB taxonomy): domain Bacteria; phylum Actinomycetota; class Actinomycetes; order Mycobacteriales; family Mycobacteriaceae; genus Mycobacterium. The sequence goes on along the minus strand of CAVYPB010000037.1, from coordinate 58,304 downwards.
GAGCACGGCCAGTGCGCCACGCATCATCGACCCGGCGGATCTCAGATGGGGAGCTTGCGGAAGATGGGCCGCGGAATGTGCCGCAACACCATCATCACGTACCTGAACGCTCCCGGCGCCCATACCAGTTCCTTGCCCTTGGCCGATGCCGTGACCGCCAGCTCGGCGACGTACTCCTTGTCGACGGTGAACGGCGCTTCCTTGGTGCCCGTGGCTTTCCAGTGCTCGATCGTCGTCGTGGTGCGCACCTGACCGGGACGGATCACCAGGACTCGAACTCCGTACTCCCGCAATGCTTCCCCGAGGCCGAGGTAGAAGCCGTCGAGCCCGGCCTTGGTGGACCCGTAGACGAAGTTGGACCGCCGCACCCGCTCGCCGGCGGCCGAGCTCATCGCGATGATCTGACCGGAGCCCTGTGCCCGCATCTTCTCGCCGAGCAGCACACCGACCGAAACCGCTGCGGTGTAGTTGATCTCGGCGATCTGCACGGCCTTGCGCTGGTTCTGCCACAGCTCCTCGGCGTCGCCGAGCAGGCCGAACGCCACGATCGCGACGTCGACATCACCGCCGGCGAACGCCGCGTCGATCACCTTGGGATGGCTCTCGGTGTCGACACCGTCGAAGTCGATCCAGCTCGACGGACTTGGCGCCCGCGGCCTTCATCTGCGCGATGGCGTCGTCGCGGTTCGGGTGGTCGGGCAGGTCGGCCAGCACGACGCGTGCTGCCGCGTTGCGCAGGTAGCGCTCGCAGATCGCCAGCCCGATCTCGGACGTGCCGCCGAGCAGCAGGATGGTCTGGGGATTGCCCGTCGCGTCGAACACCATTTACAGAAGCTCCAAACGTCGGGCCATGTCCGAGGCGAACACGCCGTCGGGATCGACCTTGCGGCGCACCGCAATCCACTCGTCGATGCGCGGGTACATGGCGTGGAACATCTCGGCGGTGGTGCGTGAGTCCTTGGCGGTGTAGAGCCGGCCGCCGAACTCGAGCACGCGACGGTCGAGTTCGTTGAGGAACTCGTTGAGGCCGGGCTTGATCTGGAAGTCGACGCAGACGTTCCAGCCGGGGATCGGGAAGCTCAGCGGCGCTTGGTTTGCCGGGCCGAACAGCTTGAACACGTTGAGGAACGAGTAGTGCCCGGAGCGCTGGATGTCGTACATGATGCCCTTGAACGCCTCGACCGCCTCGGTGGGCACCACGAACTGGTACTGCGCGAAACCCACTGGGCCGTAGGCCCTGTTCCACTCGCCGACCATGTCGAGCGGGTGGTAGAACTGCGTCAGGTTCTGGGCCTTGCCGCGGTAGGTCTTGCCTGTCCGGTACCACAGCTCGGTCATCGCCCCGAAGATGAGCTTGTTGCCGAGGCCGTTGGGGAAGATGTCGGGCGCGGTGAAGTATCTGCGGCGCATCGAACTTCAGCGGGTTGCGCTGCAGCTTCTTGGGCAGCTGGTCGACGGTCGCCAGCGAGCCGCGGGAGATCACCGCGCGGCCCAGCTTCGGTGGCGCGCTGATCGCGTCGAACCAGGCGCTGGAGTAGGTGTAGTTGGACTCGCTGCCGTCGCTGTGGAATGCGATCGTCTCGTCGAGGCCCGCGGTGACGTCGCCGTCGGCGATGAAGTACGCGGTCTCCGTCGGGGTCATCGCGATCGTGGCGCGCAGGATGATTCCGGTGAGCCCGTTGCCGCCGACCGTCGCCCAGAACAACTCGGAGTCCGGACCGTCCGGTGTCAGCGTGCGGATCTCGCCGTCGGCGGTCAGCAGGTCCATCGACCGCACGTGGTTGCCGAAGCTGCCCGCGCTGTGGTGGTTCTTGCCGTGGATGTCGCAGGCGATCGCGCCGCCGACGGTGACCTGGCGGGTGCCCGGCAGCACCGGCACCCACAGGCCGAGCGGCAGCGCCGCCCGCATCAGCTGGTCGAGGTTCACGCCGGCGTCGACGTCGACGAGGTGGCTGTCGCGCGTCGATCGAGTGGATCCGGTTCAGCGCGGTCATGTCGACGACGAGCCCGCCGCCGTTCTGCGCGTTGTCGCCGTAGGACCGGCCCAGCCCCCGGGCGATGACGCCGCGGGTGCCGCCGTCGGCGGCCTGCGCGACCGCCTTGGCGATCAGCCTCGTGGTCCGGGGTCGACAGCACCTGGGCCACCGACGGGGCGGTGCGGCCCCAGCCGGTCAGGCGTCGTGGTGGTGGTCGGAAACATCGTGACGAGGGTACCGTGCGCGTTCCGCGGCTCACCTCAAGCGGAAGATGACCGCTCGCTGGACGATGAAGTTGATCACCGTCGCGGTGCCCTGGGCGATGACGAACGCCACCGGCACGGCGCCACGGCTGGTAGTCGAACAGTGCAGGTAGAAATGATTGAGGCCGACCTGCACGGCGAAGGTCATGGCGTAGAGCACCACACCGCGATGAACCGGGCGGTGCTGGGTGGCGCCTGGAACGTCCATCGCCGGTTGATCAGGTACGCCGTGGTGGTGCCGGCGATGAAGCTGATGGTCTTGGCGAGGTCGACCTGCAGCCCGACGGCCTTGTACAGCAGGACATACAGCCCGAAGTCGACGATCGCCGAGAACCCGCCGGTGACGATGAACCGCCATATCTGGGTCGTGAGAGCTCAGGTTCGGCTGCATCGGGGGCTCGGCCACCCGGGCAGCTTAGCCAGCCAGGCCGCTGGCCCTGAGCACAGCGCATAACGCATCCACCGCGCGACCGAACGCGTGCTCGGCGGGGGCGGCGAAGCCGACGATGATGCCGTCGCGGTCGGCGACATCGCGGACCGGCCAGCGGATGGCGCATCAGCGACAGCCCGGCAGCGCGATACCGGCCTCGCCCGCCCGTCGCAGCACCTCGTGCTCGGCTTCCGTCGGGCAGGGTCAGCAGCACGTTGACGCCTGCGGCCAGGCCGCTGATGCCGACGTCGAATCCGGCGCAGCGCGGCGACGAGGGCGTCGCGGCGTCGGCGATAGCGCGCGCGCATCCGGCGAATGTGCTGGTCGTATCTGGCCGCTGGCGATGAAGTCGGCCATCGTCAGCTGGTCGATGGCGTCGACGTAGAACTGCTCGCCACCCGCGGCGTCGATGACGGGGTCGACGAGCTCGTCGGGCAGCACCATCCAACCCAGCCGCAGTGTCTGCGACAGGCTCTTGCTGGTCGATCCGAGGTATGCGACGCGGTCGGGGCTCAGCGCCTGCAGCGCGCCGACGGGTTGGCGGTCGTAGCGGAACTCGCCGTCGTAGTCGTCGTCGATCACGTAGCCGCCGGTGCGCTGCGCCCATTCGACGACGGCGGTGCGGCGCGACGGGTGCAGTGGCATGCCGTGCGGGTTGTGGTGGGCCGGGGTGAGCAGCACGGCGGGCGTGTCCAGCCCGTCGAGGTCGCCGACCACCGCGCCGTGCTCGTCGACGCCGATCGGGATCGTCGGCACGCCCAGAGCGGCGATGGCGTCGCGAAAGATGAACAGCCCGTAAGCCTCGACGGCGATCGGTCGCGCCGCCCGAACACCCGCGTCAGCAGTTCGACCGCGTGCCGGACCCCGGCGCAGATCACGATCGACTCCGGCGACGTGCGCACGCCGCGCGCCCGGGCCAGGTATTCGGTGAGCGCCGTCGCGCAGTTCGGGCCGCCCGCGTGGATCGCCCATTCGTAGCGCCTCGGTGGGCGCGATGGTCAGGGCCCGGCGGGTGGCGGCCAGCCATGCATTGCGCGGAAACTCGGACACGTCGGGGAGCCGGGCATCAGGTTGTGGGTCGGGACACCCGCACCCGCGGGGCCGGTGGGCACGCCCGTCCCGCTGACGTTGACCACCCATGTACCGGCGCCCTGGCGCGACGCCAGCCAGCCTTCTGCAACAAGTTCGGCGTAGGCCTCGGCCACCGTGTTGCGGGCCAATCCGAGATCGGCGGCCAGGCTGCGCGACGGCGGCAGCATCGTGCCGGGCGCCAGCCGACCCGATCGCACGGCGTCGCGCAGCGCGGCGAGCAGCAGGTCACGGGTGCCGCGGGCGCCCGGGCGTGATGGTCTCGCGCAGGTCCAGGTGCAGGTCGCGGCTTCCCGAATTGGCCCATGAAGTCCATGAGCTGAATTGAACCATACAGATGGGTCTTTGCGCACTAGCGTGGACGGCATGACACAAACACTGGAACATCCAAGCGCCACGTCAAGCGCATCAACCTCTACAAGCGTCGCCCGAGCTGTACGACGCGATGATGGTGCTGAGCAACGCGGCGGCAAGGACATCGAGCCCGAGCTCGCCGAGCTGATCAAGATCCGCGCCTCGCAGATCAACCACTGCGCGTTCTGCCTCGACATGCACACCCGCGACGCACGGAAGCACGGCGTGAGCGACCAGAAGCTCGGCGTGCTCGCGGCCTGGGAAGAAGCCGGCGATCTGTTCACCGAACGTGAGCGGGCCGCGCTGGCGCTGACCGAGGCGATCACCGAACGTCGGCAACGGGCACGTCCCCGACGAGGTGTATGCCAGGGCCGCGGCGGCGTTCTCCGAGCGCGAGCTGGGTCAGGTCATCGCGATGGCGGTGACGATCAACGCGTGGAACCGCATCAACGTGACCATCCGTACGCAACCGCCGCGCCGCTGAGAACTCGTTAGGAGCTGACATGACCACCACCGTCGAAACGACCCGCCGGATCAGTCTCAACCGCGTCTCGCCTGAGGTCTACGAGGCCGTGGCCGCGCTGAGCAATGCGGCCGCTACGGACATCGACCCGGATCTTGCCGAGCTGATCAAGATCCGCGCGTCGCAAATGAACCACTGCGCGTTTTGTCTGGATATGCACACCGCCGATGCCCGCAAGCGCGGCATCAGCGAGCAGAAGCTGACGCTGCTGCCTGCGTGGGAAGAGGCCAAGGGCATCTTCACCGAGCAGGAACAGGCGGCACTCGCGCTGACCGAGGAGATGACTGATCTCACCCGCCGCCATGTCTCCGACGAGGTGTATGCGCGGGCGGCGGCGGCGTTCTCCGAGCGCGAGCTCGGTCAGGTCATCGCGATGGCGCTGGCGATCAACGCCTGGAACCGCATCGGCGTGACAACGCGGCTGCCGCTGCCCAAGCGCTAATACGGTCGAGGGGTGCAGACCCGGTCCGGTGCAGAGATCGTCGTCGACGGCGACGTGGTCTACAAGCTGCACCGTCCGGGCACCAACCCGCGTGCGCTGGCGACCCGGCTCCGCATCGCGGCCGAGTCGGGTTTTCTGCTGACGCCGCTCGATACCAAACCGGAGCCGGTGGTCACACGATGGCGGACCCGCTGGCCCAGAGTGGAAACCGTTGTGCCACAACCCGAATGCGCGCCGTGGGCCGAGGCGGGCCGACTGCTGGCGCAGCTGCACGGCGAAACGACAACCATGCGGATGCCACATGGTTGGCCGCAGCGGCTGCGGCGCATGCTGCGATGCACCGACGATGCCACCGTTCGCCTGCGCAGCCGTCGTCCAGGCCGCCGCCCATCACCCTGATGACGAACTGCTGCGCGCCGCGTGCGTGAGGATGCTCTAGCTGGAGAAGAACAGCCGGCCGAATCCCCTGCTTGCGGTAGTGCTTGTTGCCCCATTGTCCCCAGCCGGGTCCTTAGTCCGAAGTTCCCCCTTGTAGGCGGGCCTGAATCTCTTTGTGCCTTTGTGAGCAGGTGTTTCGTGTTCTCGTGTGTTCAGAGTGTAATCATGTAAATCTCAGGCAGTATCGGCGTGTCATCTTCTGTTTCAGCGATTGTCAGATGCTGATTGTGCTAGACAGTAAGCATGTATGTGACGTCGGTGCCCAACCGGGGGTCACCGCCGGCGGTGCTGCTGCGCGAAAGCTACCGCGACGGGGGCAAGGTGAAAACCCGCACCCTGGCCAACCTGTCACACTGGCCCGAGCACAAGGTGCAGACCCTGAAACGCGCGCTGAAGGGACTGCCAGCGGCGGTGGATCTATCCGCGGCGTTCGAGATCACCCGCAGCCTGCCGCACGGGCATGTCGCGGCGGTGCTGGGCAGCGCACGCCGACTCGGCGTCGAGGAGCTCATCGATGCCACGCCGTCGCGCAAACGCGATCTGGTGACCGCGATGCTGGTGGCCCAGGTGATCGCGCCCGGCTCGAAGCTGGCGTTCGCGCGGGGGCTGCGCGCCCAGACCGCGACCAGCTCACTGGGGCAGGTGCTCGGCGTGGGCGGCTGTGACGAGGACGACCTGTATGCCGCGATGGACTGGGCGCTGGCCCGCAAAGACGCCATCGAAAACGCCCTTGCCGCGCGGCATTTGACTGAGGGGACGCTGGTGCTCTATGACGTGTCCTCGGCGGCGTTTGAGGGCCGCACCTGCCCGCTGGGGGCGATCGGGCACCCCCGAGACGGGGTGAAAGGGCGGCTGCAGATCGTCTACGGGCTGCTGTGCACCACCGCCGGGATACCGATCGCGATCGAGGTGTTCGAGGGCAACACGGCCGACCCGAAGACCCTGGCCGCCCAGATCGACAAACTCAAACACCGGTTCGGGTTGTCGCGGGTGTGTCTGGTCGGGGATCGGGGCATGCTCACCAACGCGCGCATCCGCGACGAGGTGCGTCCCGCGCAGCTGGACTGGATCAGCGCGTTGCGCGCCCCGCAGATCAAAGCATTGGTCGAGGAAGGCGCATTGCAGTTGTCGCTGTTTGATGAGCAGGACCTGGTCGAGATTAGCTCCCCGGAGTTTCCCGGCGAGCGGCTGGTGTGCTGCCACAACCCCGTGCTGGCCGAACAACGCACCCGCAAACGCCAAGATCTGTTGGTCGCCACCGAAAAGGACCTCACCCCCATCGCCGCGGCCACCGGCCGCGAGCGGCGCCCGCTGCGCGGCAAAGACAACATCGCGTTGCGGGTGGGCAAGGTGATCAATCACTACAAGATGGCCAAACACTTCACCCTCGAGATCACCGACGAATCCTTCACCTTCACCCGCAACAGCGAGGCGATCGCCGCCGAGGCTGCCCTCGACGGGATCTACGTGCTGCGCACCAGCCTGCCCACCGACACCCTCGCCGAGGGTGACGTGGTGTTGCGCTACAAGGGACTCGAAGACGTCGAGCGGTTCTTCCGCACCCTCAACACCGAACTCGACGTCCGGCCCATCCGGCACCGGCTAGCCGACCGGGTCCGCGCCCACATGTTCCTGCGCATGCTGTCCTACTACCTGGTCTGGCACATGAAAACCGCCCTGGCCCCAATCCTTTTCGTCGACAACGACAAACCCGCCGCGGCCGCCAAACGCGCCAACCCCGTCGCCGCCGCCCAACGCTCCGATGACGCCCTGGCCAAAGCGGCGCGCAAACGCACCCCCCAGGACACCCCAGTACACAGCTTCACCAGCCTGCTCGCCGACCTGGCCACCCTCTGCGCCAACCACATCCAACCCGCCGACGACATGCCCGCATTCACCATGACCACCACGCCCACCCCACTGCAACGGCGCGCCCTAGAACTCCTCGACATCTCCCACCGCCACGGCCTGGCGTAGTCAGTACATCCACACCACCACACCACAAAACCCCAGGTCAACACCACAACCCGTCAACACGGCAGGGGAACTTCGGCTTAGTCGTAACCGTGCTGAGCCGGCGGTGGCGGCGGAGGCGCCGCGTGCACGAACCGGTTCTCCATCTGGGTGAGCGCCTCGAGCTCACCGAAGTCCAGGAAGATGCCGCGGTAGGTGTCGCACTGTTCCAAGTGGATGCCGTTGCGCTCGTAGGTCTTCATGACACCTGCGCACTTAGGGCACAGCAAGGTGTTCCCCGCGCCGGGCAATGGAGCGGACTTCGGTGGTTCGGTCCTGGGCTCGGGTGCGTTTCCGGGTGTGCATGGCCAGGCTGCGATTGGTGCCCGGTGGAGGCCGCGAACACCTCAACGAGGGCGAGGCTCGCCGGTATGCCCAGGCGAAGCGCGATCTCGACGGACTCAACGAGCACATCGAGCACCTTCGCGAGGACGTCGACCGGTCGTGGCGGGCAGCTGCCGGCACCGCAGCCTGTGGATGAATTCGGGACTGCGGATAACTCCGCGGCCTGCCTGATCGGAATCATGGCGGTGTCGGTCCGGTGAGGTATTGCTGCACGGTCGGGCCGATCCACGCAACGAGTTCGTCGACGCCCGCCGACGCGAGCGGCTCAATCCGCAGCTGGTATCGCGCAAACGCGAACCCCATCAGGTGCGAGGCCACCAGCTCGACCCGCAGCACCGCGTTGTCCACGCCGAACACAGCGACCACCCGCTCGGCCACGGGCCCGGCCAGGGTGTCGTGCAGCAGCTTCTTGGCCAGCGGCTGATCGGCCGCTGACCGCCACACCGTCAGCAGCGGATCGAACGAGTCGCCCTCGTCCCAGAGTTCGACAAAGCGGCGGACGAGGCGTGCACCGATCTGGTCGGGGCGGTCATCGATCAACGTGGCGAGCTGGTGCAGCGGAGTGCTCGGGAATGTCGATCACAGCCGCGTTGAATAGGCCTTCCTTGTTGCCGAAGAAGTAGTAGACCATCGCGACGTCCACGCCCGCGTCGGCTGCAATCCCGCGCACGGTCGCTTGCTCGTAACCGTGCTTGAAATGCTCGCGCGCCACGTCGACGATGCGCTTCTTGTTCTGCTGGCCCGTGCGCCATCGACCGGTTCGCCGGCTTTCAGCCATGCCCGGCACTGTACTTCAACAGCCGTTGAGGTTTATCCGGCGCGAGCATAGCGTTTTCTTCAGCAATCGTTGAAGAAGGAGGTACCGAGATGGCACGTCGGCGACTGTGGTGGCGGCACTGCTCTCGGTGCTGCTGGCACCCGCGATGATGACGGTGTTCATTCCGGCGGCGATTGCGTGGATCACGGGTGTGGAAGCACCGGACGTGGGCACCACGCGCGGTTGGCTGTTGGCCGTCGCAGGTGGCCTGCTGATCGCGTTCGGCCTGGGCATGCTGGTGTGGACGGTGGTCCTGTTCGACCGCGTGGGCGAGGGCACGCTGGCCATCGGGTCACCGGTCAGGCTGGTAACGCGCGGCCCGTATCGGCATGTCCGCAACCCGATGATGACGGGCGTGTTGTGTATTCAGCTCGGCACGGCCATCGCCACGGCATCACCATGGCTGTTCGGCTGGTTCGCGCTCTTCTTCACCGCCACCCTGATCGCCATCCGGGCCGTCGAGGAGCCTCATCTGCGCAGGCGGTTCGGCGGCGACTACGACGAATACCGTCGCCACGTTCCGCGCTGGATTCCGCGACTCACCGCGTGGGTGCCGAGCGCAACCGCAAAGGTCTAAACCCAGTACGGCACGCGGGCCCGGTACTGCCGCATCGCGATCGCGGCGAGGATCCAGCCGATGACGGTCAGCACCAGCACGACCACCCAGTGCCGCAGCTCCTGCTCGGCGCCGAGCAGTGGCGCCCGCACGATGTCGAGGTAGTGCAGCAGCGGGTTGAGCTCGACGATCTTGGCCCACCGCCCGGCGCCCTGCTGCTCCAGCGTCGCCTCGTTCCAGATGATCGGCGTCATGAAGAACAGCAGCTGCACGAGGCTGAACAACAGCGGGCTGATATCGCGGTAGCGGGTGGACAGGATGCCGAAGCACAGTGACACCCACACGCAGTTCAGCACGATCAGGCCGAGCGCCGGGATGACGGACAGGTCGGCCCACGACCACGGTTTGGGGATAGATGATCGCGATGACCACGAAGATCACGATGTTGTGCGCGAACAGGATCATCTGCCGCCACACCAGCCGATAGACGTGCACCGACAACGGTGTCGGCAGCTGCTTGATCAAGCCCTCGTTGGCGACGAACACGTCGGCGCCCTCGAGGATCGAGGCGTTGATCAGGTTCCAGATGATCAGGCCGAGCGTGACGTAGGGCAGGTGCTCGGACAGCTCGAGATGGAACAGCTTCGAGTACAGCCCGCCCATCGCGACCGCGGTGACGCCGGTGGCGATGGTGATCCAGAACGGGCCGAGCACCGACCGGCGGTAGCGCTGCTTGATGTCCTGCCAGCCCAGGTGCAGCCAGAGCTCGCGGCGCGCGAACCCGTCGACGAGGTCGCGCCAGGCGCGCGTCATCGTCCTCGACTGAGCGGCGGCGTCGGTGAACGTCATGGCGCTTTTCGAACCTCTCGCGCCTGCCCTAGCGCCGCAGCCGGACCCACTCCGCGCAGGCCGCGGGGTCGCGGCGGGACACCAGGAAGTACCAGCCGAACCGCAGCCACTCCTGCGGCAGCAGCTTGCGCAGGCCCGGCTGCGACAACAGGTAGCCGCGGTTGCGGTAGGTGTAGTACCGCTTGGTGGCGTCGTCGGGGTACTGGGTGTGCATCCGGCCGCCGAGGATCGGCTTGAACTCGTCGGTGCCCTGCGGGTGCAGATAGATCGCGTCCAGGCAGGTTCCGAACGGCAGGCCCGAGCGCACCAGCCGCCGGTGCAGCTCCACCTCGTCGCCGCGGACGAACAGCCGCAGATCCGGCACGCCGACGGCCTCGACCGTGGACGCGCGGAACAGCGCACCGTTGAACAGCGACGCGATCCCGGGCAGCAAGTCCTGCCGTGCCCGTCGCGCAGTTCGCTCGACCCGGCGGCGCCAGACCAGCCCGCGGCGCAGCGGGAACGCCAGCCGGTCCGGGTCGGCGAGGTCGCACACCATCGGCGACACCTCGGCCAGCGTGTGCTTCTGCGCGCAGGCCAGCAGGGTGGCGAGCACGTCGGAGTCCTGCGGGCGGCCGTCGTCGTCGGCCAGCCAGACCCAGTCGGCGCCCAGCGCCAGCGCGTGCAGCATGCCCAGCGCGAAACCGCCTGCGCCGCCGAGGTTTCGGCGCGACCCGAGGTAGGTGGTCGGGATCGGCTGGCCGGCGACCAGGTCGCGCACCGCGTGCGTCGTCGTCGTTGTCGACGACGATGAGGTGGTCGGGCGGGCGGGTCTGTGCGGTCAGCGCGTCCAGCGACTTGGCCAGCTCGTCGGGACGCCGGTGCGTGACCACGACGGCGACACCGACTCAGTCATGCGTGCTGCTGCTCTCGCGCAACGGTCATCGCCCACGCGTTCTCTTCGAGAACCTCGCGCACGTGGCGGGCGGCGTCCTCGCCCTCGTAGGCGCGCACGACGTCCTCGATGCCGCCGGTCATCTTGATGGTGCCGTGGTCGATCCACATCGCGGTCTTGCACAGCCGGGCCAGGAACTCGTTGGAGTGGCTGGCGAACACCAGGATCCCGGAGCGCTCGACCAGGTCCTGCAGCCGCGTCTGCGCCTTCTTCAGGAACTCGGCGTCGACCGCGCCGATGCCCTCGTCGAGCAGCAGGATCTCCGGGTCGATGCTGGTGACCACGCCCATCGCCAGCCGCACCCGCATGCCGGTGGAGTAGGTGCGCAGCGGCATCGACAGGTAGTCGCCGAGCTCGGTGAACTCGGCGATCTCGTCGACCTTGGCCAGCATCTGCTTGCGGGTCTGCCCGAGGAACAGCCCGCGGATGATGATGTTCTCGAAGCCGGAGATCTCCGGGTCCATGCCGACGCCGAGGTCGAACACCGGCGCCACCCGGCCGCGTCACGGACGCCACCCCGCGGGTCGGCTCGTAGATCCCGGACAGCAGCCGCAGCAGCGTCGACTTGCCCGCGCCGTTGTGCCCGACCAGACCGACCCGGTCGCCGAGTTCGCAGCGACATGGTGATGTCGCGCAGCGCCTCGATGACCACGACGTTGGACTCGTTGCGTCCGATCGTGCCGCCGGCCTTGCCGAGGAACGCCTTCTTCAGCGAGCGCGTCTTCGCGTCGAAGATCGGGAACTCGACCCACGCGTTGCGGGTCTCGATGTGCGGGACGTGCCACAGATGACCTACAGGTACTGCCCGGTCCCGGTGGCCCCGGTCCGCCGCGCTGTCCGGCGCACCATGCCGGGCGGCAGCGCGCCCTGCGCATCTGCTCCAGCTGCTGGCGGGCCGCCATCTGCTGGGCGAACAGCGCGGTCTGGATGCCGTGGAACAGGCCCTCGAGCCAGCCGACCAGCTGCGCCTGCGCGATCCGCAGCTCGGCGTCGGACGGCACGGCTGTCCTCGGTGAACGGCAGCGTCAGCCGCTCGAGTTCGTCGCGCAGTTCGGGCGCCAGCCCGTCCTCGAGCTCGCGGATGCTGGTCTTGTGGATCTCGCGCAGCCGGTTGCGGCTGGCGTCGTCGAGCGGTGCGGCCCGCACCTCCTCGAGCAGCTGCTTGATCATCGTGCCGATCCGCATCACCTTGGCCGGCTGCTCGACGAGGTCGGTCAGCGACTTGCCGTCGGCGTCCTCGTCGGCCGCCGCGAGTGAATCGCCGCCGATGATTTCGATGTTGTCGTCGTCGGTGTTCGTAGTCATCCGTCTCCTGCATTCCCTCTTACGTGCGTCTCTTCTTCCCGCGCCATTCGTAGATGCGGGCCTCGCCGTTGTCGTAGATCTTCTCCCACGACCGTGACTTATCTAGCGACACTAGCCCGTCGGGCATCGCGAACCCGCGGACCACCGGTGTGCTGGTGAGCACGTACCGGATATTGAGCGCCTTCACGGCCTCGGCGACGCGCGGATCGGTGTCGGCGTCGTCGGCGTAGGCCCAGAAGATGAAGCGGTGATAGCCCGGGCCCTGCTGGACGGGGTAGTCGTAGTGCGTCCACAGCGGGTGCAGGCCGGCAACCGCGTACATCCACGCCGTGCCGTCGGTGTTCGCGTTGCCGATCAGGGTGTCGCGCGCGCCGGGCAGCGTGGCCAGGTAGGCGAACGCCTCCAGGTCCTTGTTGTCGATGATCACCGAGTCGTACTTCTCGCCGAACAGGAACCGGGCCCGCGGCAGGTAGGCGATGCCGATGCCCACGCTGACGGCGACCAAGATCGCGGCCGTCGCCGCGTACCAGGCCCGCGGGCTGCCCTTGCCGACCAGCCGGCGCGCGCCTGCGACCACGGCCGACGCCAGCGTGAACACCGCGATCCCGGCCACCGCGGTCAGCAGCATCGTGACCACCGCCGACAGCCGGCGCGGGTCGCTGTAGAACAGGTCGCTGAACTTGCCGGTGAGCGCGCCGATCGGGCCGCCGAACGGCGCCGACGAATGCACGATCGACACCACCAGCAGCAGCCACACCGCCAGCGGCCACCAGACCCGCCGCACCAGCAGGACGATCGCGCCGACGGCGGCCAGCACGATCAGCACCCACTGGATCGGGAAGTCGTTGAGGTGGCGGGTGTGCTGCACGATCGCGTCGATCAGCCCGCGCTTCTTGCCCTCGTGCGTGACGAACGCGTGCCCGACGATGATCTCGGCCTGCTGCAGCACGCCGACGAACTGCGGCAGTAGCAGCGCCACCGTCGGCACGGCGATGAGCAACAGCGTGACGAAGTCCGCGAGCCGGCCGCGGACCGGATGCCACAGCGCGTCGAACAGCCACCACGCCACGACGAATAGAACAGCGACCACGCCGCCGGTGATGTGCACCGAGAACACCCCGAGCAGCGCCAGCACTGCGAGCGGGATGCGGTCGCGGTGTCGCAGCGCCGACATGACCAGCACCATCGTCGGGACGGCGACGCCGTAGGCGGCGAGATTGGGCATCGACGCGGTGTCGAACTCGACGTAGGGGATCGCGGTGAACGACGCCGACAGTGCGGCTGCGGCGGCCGCGGGGCCGGCGGTGCGCCACTCGTCGGTTCGGTTACGCAACAGCTTCCACGTCAGCGTCGCGGCGCTGACCGGGAACAGCCAGACCGCGGCGGCCAGTGAAGTCGGCGTATGCGGTGGTGGGCCGCGCCGGTCAGCTGACTGAACACCGCGGCCAGGGCGTGAAACGTCGACGGGTAATACAGCGCGTCGTGGGTCTCGACGTTGCGCAGCTCGCCCATGTGGGTCGGCGACGCCTGGCCGGTGTCGAGGATGAAGCGGACTGTGTTGGCGTGCCAGACGGCGTCCCAGGTGCTCGGGATCGACTGCCAGTTCGGCATCCCTTGAAGCGCCGCAAGCCCGATCAGCAGGCGCCGAGGACGCCTGCGGCCACCACCAGCGCGGGGCCGCGGGACACCGCCCGGGCCTCGGCGTCGACGTCGCGAACCCGGGCGAGCGCGATCCGCAAACACAGCGACACCACGCCGACGACGGCAAGAGCAAACAAGCGGTGCAGTGCGTTCCACGGGATGCCGAGTGCGCCGAACGGACGATGGCCACGACACGACGCCGTACGTCAGGGCCGGTCCGACCACGACGCAATGGGCCTGGCCGGCCGACGCGTCAACGATGGCCCCGGGTGGCACTAGCAGAAAACAGTTCAGATGACACTCCGAACGCGAAGCTCGCTGGACTAGTATGGCTGCCCAGGTGGCCCGGTCCGGGCACTGCATCAGGCTGGACGGGACGGCCGGGCATCCGCCAAAATCGTGTCGGTGTGTGGAATTCACAGACGCTCTCGGTGGGCCTGGCATGGCATACGACGTCGCCCGGGTGCGTGGTTGCACCCGTCGTTGGGCGATGGGTGGGTGCACTTCGACGCCCAGAACGGCATGCTGCTGCCGGACTCGTGGCGAGACGGTATCGACGGCGTTCCGTAGGTCGATGACGACCCCGATTGGACCTCATCCGTCCGCGAAGCGCAGCGCCGCGGTGCTGGACGCTGCCCGCCAGGCGGTCGCGGATCTGGTCAACGCCGATCCGCGCGGGCGTGGTGCTCGGCGCCGACCGCGCCGTCTTGCTGACGCTGCTGGCCGACGCGTCGTCGTCACGGTGTCGGTCTCGGCTTCAGATCGTGGTCACCCGGCTCGACGACGAGGCGAACATCGACCCTGGCTGCGCGCGGCGAATCGCTATGGCGCCAAGGTGAAGTGGGCCGAGGTCGACATCGAGACGGTGAACTGCCTACCTGGCAGTGGGAGAGTCTGATCACGCGACCGACCCGTTTGGTCGCGATCACCTCCTGCCTCATCGACGCTGGGCACGGTGACCGACCTGCGGGCGGTCACGAAGCTGGTGCACGACGTCGGCGGGTTGCGTCGTCGATCACTCCGCTGCCGCGCCGTACCGGCTCATCGACATCGACGAAATCGACGCCGACATGGTTGCGGTGAACGCGATGGCGTGGGGTGGCCCGCCGATCGGCGCGCTGGTTTTCCGCGACCCGTCGATGATCGACTCGTTCAGCTCGATGTCGCCTGAACCCGTATGCGACCGGTGCCGCGCGACTGCGAGATCGGCGCGCACCAATTCGGCTTGCTCGCAGGCCTCGTTGCGAGCATCGAGTACCTGGCGGGCCTCGACGAGTCGGCGCAGGGGTCGCGGCGCGAACGACTCTCGGTCTCGATGCAATCGGCGTCGACGTACATGAGCCAGGTGTTCGACTACCTGCTGATCTCGCTGCGTTCCCCTACCCGCGGTGATGGTGATCGGCAGGCCCGAGGTACACATTCCGGTGCTGAGCTTCGCGGTCAGCGACGTGCCCGCCGAGCGGGTGGTGCAGCGGCTGGCCGACAACGCGATTCTGGCGATCTCCAACGTCGATTCGCGTGTGCTCGATGTCATCGGAGTCAACGACATTGGCGGCGCGGTTACCGTCGGACTGGCGCACTACACGACGACCGCGGAGGTCGATCAGCTGATGCGTGCGCTGGCCTCCCTCGGCTGAGCTGGTCGTCAGACGCGCTAATCCGCAACGCGCAGAACCATTTTCCCGGACACCTCGCCGGAGGCCAGCAGCTCGTGCGCGGCTCGGGCCTGGTCGATGGGGAACTCGGCGCCAATGATCGGACGCACTTGACCGTCGGCGATCATCGGCCAGACGTTGGCGACAACCTCGGTAACGATTTCGCTCTTGCTGCCGGGGCCACTGATCGGACGCGCCCGCAAGGTCGTGCCGATCACCCCGGCGCGCTTGACGAGTAGCTTGCCGAGATTGAGTTCAGCCTTCACGCCGCCCTGCATCCCGATCATGACCAACCGGCCTTCGGTGGCGAGGGCGTCGACGTTGCGGTCGAGGTAGGCGGCGCCCATGATGTCGAGGATCACGTCGGCGCCACCTTCGCTGCGTACCCTGCTCGACGAAGTCCTCGTCGCGGTAACCGATGGTGATCTCGGCGCCCAGTTCGGCGCACAGGTCGAGTTTGTTCCGCGCCCCGGCAGTGACGGCCACCCTTGCGCCGAGCGCGCGTCCCACCTGGATGCCGTGCGTGCCGATGCCACTGGCGCCGCCGTGGATCAGCAGGAGCTGACCGGGCGACAGATGCGCGGTCATCATCAGGTTCGACCACACCGTGCAGGCCACTTCCGGCAGTCCGGCGGCGTGATGCAGCGGCACGCCGCCCGGAATCGGCATCACCTGGCCGGCGGGGACGGCGACGAATTCCGCGTAACCCCCGCCCGCCAGCAAAGCGCAGACATGTTGCCCGACGACCCACTGGGTGACTCCATCACCGACCTCCGCAATGGTTCCGGACACCTCGAGCCCAAGGATCTGGCTGGCCCCAGGAGGGGGTGGATAGTTCCCCGCGGCCTGCAATAGGTCGGCCCGGTTGACAGCCGCCGCACTCACCTTGATGAGCACTTCACCGGAGTCAGGTTTGATATCTGGGATTTCTTGCCAGGTGAGCTGATCGGCTGCTTCGGCCATGATCGCGCGCATTAGGGTAACGCTACTACGCTCCCAAGGCAGTCTGGATTTCCCGCACACGGCGATGCTTGCCTGCTTTACCATAGCGAAATGGAGGGGATCATTGCCGGCCGTACCGCAGGTGACATGCCTGGCTTGGATATCGCTGAGCAGAGGTCGTGGCAAAACTTCCTCGACTCAGCTTTGAGGATGTACGCGACCCTGAATCGGTCGCTGGTGGACGCGCATCATCTGACGCTTAATGACGTGCGGCTGCTCGACATGCTGGACAAATCCGCGACCGGCTCGGCGCGCATGGGGGACCTCGCCGACGGGCTGATGTCATTGCCGAGTCGCGTGACCCGGCAGATCCGGCGACTGGAATCGCAGGGCCTGGTGCGCCGTGGTGCCAGCCCCGATGACGGCCGAGGCGTGCTGGCCTCGATCACCGAGGAAGGGCGCACCGCGGTGGCCGAGGCGATGCTGACGTACGGCCAGGGGGTGCGCGCGCATTTCCTCGGGAGATTGTCCCGCCCGCAGATCGCCGCGATGGGCGAGAACTGCAGGCGAATCAGCGTCGCACTGAAGGCAGGCGCGCCGCCGGCGAAGCTTGGCCGCGTCTAACCCGTGCTGAAGCCCGGCCGCATCTAACCCGTACTCTTGTCGGCGGTGGCGTGGCAGAGCGGCCTAATGCACTCGCCTTGAAAGCGAGAGACGGCTAAAACCGTCCGGGGGTTCAAATCCCTCCGCCACCGCGCTTCGGCCATGGCGAATTGACACTTGCGAAATTCCTGCGGGCAAACGCTCAGTTTCACACCGCCGCTTCGAGGATCCGCCGGCTCACCACGGTTGCGACGCCGCGTCAGCGTGGCGCCGTCCTGGGCGTCCTGTCGCTCGTCTCCATCGGGAACGGTCCGTCCGCGGTGCGCTTCACGAAGTGTTGCTCCGGGGTCCACTCGACAAACTTCGTCGGTGTAGTTCAGCGGCCGGCCGAAAAACCGGGCGCCGAACGTGAATCGCGAGCCGACCGCCATCGGTCTCGGGGTCTCCCAGGCACCGAGTCGATGTTGGCGTACCACGAGGCTGCGTTGTCGGGTCGCAACAGTACGCCGCGACGACGGGCCGCGGCCGAGCGATCGTCCCCATAGACCGCTACGTCGACGGTTGCCAAGACCGTAGTGTCCCGGGAACCATCGCGTCTATGGCGAAGTTCCTCTATTCGGCAGCGATGTCCGTGGACGGCTTCATCGCTGGGCCGCACGGCGACATTTCGTGGATGACCGACCACCTCGGTCTGAATCCCGTTGTGGACCAACTGATTACCAAAACCGGGGCGATACTCGCAGGCAACCGGACGTTCGGGGGCGACGATCCCTACAAGGGGCGGGACGGTGAGGGAGAGGCGCTCGGCGGCGGCTGGCACGGCCCGCAGTTCGTCCTGACGCACCGACCACCAGTCGAGCAGGCACCGGGCTTGACCATCGTCGGCGATATCGACACGGCCATCTCCGAATCGCGCTCCGCGGCAGGCGACAAATACGTCAACGTCCTGGGTGCGAGTGTCGCCGCTCAGTGTCTGGCGGCCGGTGCGCTGGACGAGGTGCTGTTATGCGTAGCGCCGGTGATGCTCGGCGACGGTACCCGCCTGTTCCAACACCGCGGCGGAAAAACAGTGCGCCTTAAGCAAATCAGCGTCTCGCACACGCCGCAAGTGACAAACATGTGGTATCGAATTGCCCTCTAGTGCCCGGAATGGAAAGTGGCGTCCAGCCTCTGCCTAGAAGCGGCAGTGGCCGATCTGCAGCTCGGTGAGGTTCGCGTACCCGACACCATCGCGGTGGTGTGGGATGATTCGGCATAACTTGGTGCAAGTGGTTCCGACGCTCACTCGCATGCCGCCGACGCGACCACTAGAGGTCCGATACCGACGCGCGGTCCGGGAATCGACATAGGTCTACCCCCGATCGGCCGCCGGTCGAGCACGGCCTCCACGGCAGATACCGAGCCAGCGCCCGCAGCAACGCATTTCGGCGAGTCAAATAGCGGTGCAGCATCTGGCGAAGATGCCGGTGGTATCCGCCGGACGTCAACAGGTTCGCGAACGCGATCCGATCCCTCGCCGAACTTCCGTTGTCGGCCAGGCCTTTCGACAGCGAGACCGGCGGCCGACGAGATCGTGCGGGCAAGACCTCCATCCGATCCGCAGTCCAGGTGCCCGCGATCTTGCTCGTCGAGCTCACGTACACCACCCGGTCGGGGCGATGCCCTGCAGTGCGCCGACGGGCGCCGGTCGTAACTCTGTGGTCGCCGACACCGGACCCGAGGTTGTGGTCAGCCTGCTGACAACGCTGCCGAAGCGGGGGCGCATGCGGGTCAAGGGCTTTGAACCGCCACGGGCACTGTTCGGCCCGCGGGGCGCCGAATCTGGTGGCGGCCGCGCAGCGCGCGGGCGTGCGCCGCGTCGGTGATCTTTGCCTACGCCTATTCCCCGGTGAAGTTAGGCGCCCGTTTCTCGAACGTCGCGGTGAGGCCCTCGGTCAGATCCTTCGACGGCAGGAACGCGGCGTTCCACGCCGCCACATAGCGCAGGCTGTCCGAGACGCGGGCAATGCGCTGCTGATCCAGCACGTCCTTGACGCCGTTGACCACCAGCGGGGGGTTGGCGGCGATCTCTGCGGCCGTCTCATGCGCGGCGGCCAGGGACGCCTCCGCGTCGGCGTAGACGTCGTTGACCAGTCCGATCTTCTCGGCCCGCGCCGCGTCGATGTCCTTGCCCGTCAACGCCAGTTCCCGCAGGTGCCCGTCGTTGAGAATCAGCGGCAGCCGCGCGAGGCTTCCGACGTCCGCGACGATCGCCAGCTTGACCTCGCGTATCGAGAACTTCGCGTCCGCGCTGGCGTAGCGGATGTCGACGGCCGAGATCAGATCCACGCCTCCGCCGATGCACCAGCCGTGCACCGACGCGATGGTCGGGGTGCGGCAGTCGGCGACGGCGTTGATCGCACCCTGCATCCGCAGGATGGTGGCGTGAAAGTCCGCCCGCGGGCGCGCCGATCCGCCGCCGGCGAGCACACCCGACAGCGAGCCGCCCATCGCGGGCAGGTCCAGCCCGTAACTGAAGTTGCGTCCCGAGCCGGTCAGCACGATCGCGCGAACATCGCGGTCGGCGTCGAGCTTGGCGAACACCTCGGGCATCTCCGCCCAGAACGCCGGCCCCATCGCGTTGCCCTTGCCGGGACCGACCAGCGTCACCTGCGCGACGTGATCCTCGATGTCCACGGTGACGGATTCATATGCATCGCCCATGAGCAGAAAGGCTAGCCACTCACCGCGGCGGCGTGCCCATCAGCACCTCGCTGACCGTGGCTTGGGGCAGGAACTGACAGGCGGCTTCGACCAGCATCTGCCCGACCGACTCGCCGTTGGGGCCCAGCGGATTGTTCTCCTGGGCGAGGATCGCGCGGATCACGGCGAGGCGGGTCGCCTCGTCGAGCTTGTTGAACTCGCTGCATTTCATGGTCTGCGCATTGGGCGGCGCCGGAACCACCGGGACGTCGGTGTTCCTGGGAAACCCGGGGATCGGTATGTCCGGCATGGGGATACCCGGCAGCCCCGGCACCGTCGTCGGCGGCGTCCTCGTGGCGGAGGTGATCGGCGGTCCCGGCTGGGTGGTCATTGCGACCGTGCCCGGTGTGGTGCGCTAGCAGCCGGCAGCCAGGCCGGCAAGGATGATCGCGCCGCGGCCACCCGTAGATGCGTTCTCATCTGCGCAACGATAGGCGCATGCGACGTAGCGTGGGCGCATGCCCGCCGACTTGCCGCCAGGCCCTGATTCCCCGCCGACCGACGAACTCGACAGTGCCGAAGCGACCCTGGCCGTGCTGCAGCACGTGCTGCACGGCATCGCCAACGACGACTGGTCCAAGCAGACGCCGTGCCGAGAGTTCGACGTCGCCGGACTGACCGACCACCTGATGAACTCGATCACCGTATCGGTGCGCGCCGCAGGTGCGCAGCTCCCGGAGCGTGACCGCGCCGACTCGGTGGAGCGGCAGGTCGTCGCTCGCGGCACGACCGGCGCTGGACGCATGGCGTCGCCGCGGGCTGGACGGCACCGTCGCCGTTCGGTCAGAACGAAGCGCCCGCCAAGTCATGGCGGCATCCTGTCGCTCGAATTCCTGGTCCACGCTTGGGATTACGCCAAGCGATCGGGCGCCAGGTGATGGCTCCCGACGCGCTGTCCGACTATGTGATGGGGCTGGCGCAAGGCGATCATCACGCCGCAGGGCCGCTCCACCGCCGGCTTCGACGATCCGGTCGACGTGGCCGCCGACGCGGGCGCGCTGGACCGGCTGGTCGCCTATACCGGTCGCAGTGCCGAGCTAGACGCGTTCGCCGATCCAGCCTTCGGGCGAACGCCAGGAAGGCGTCGTTCTCGTGCGGGGCGGCGACGGTGACCCGCACGCCGTCGTCGCCGTAGGGGCGGACGATGACGCGGCTGTTCGCCGAGTCTGCTCGCGAACTCCTGGGCGCGCCCGGGACAGCGGCAGCCAGACGAAGTTGGCCTGCGACGGCGGCACGGTGTAGCCGGCGTCGCGCAGTGCGGCGCGTCACCCGGGCGCGTTCGGCGACGACGGCGTCGGTGCGGGCCAGCAGTTCGTCGGCGGCGTCCAGCGACGCGATCGCCGCGGCCTGCGAGATGCTGGTCGCGCTGAACGGCACGTACACCTTGCCGAGCGCGGTGATGATGTCCGGATCGCCGACCGCGTAGCCGACGCGCAGGCCCGGCCAGCCCGTAGGCCTTCGAAAACGTCCGCAGCACAACGACATTGCTGTGCGCGCGGACCAGCCCGAAGCTGTCGGGCAGCATGCCGTCGCGGATGTACTCGACGTAGGCCTCGTCGATGCGCGATCAGGATGTCGCGACGGCACCGCCTCGACGAACCGGGCCAGCGCGTCGGGGTCGACGACGGTGCTGGTCGGGTTGTTCGGATTGCACACGAAGATCAGCCGGGTGCGGTCGGTGATCGCGGCCAGCATCGCGTCGAGGTCGTAGGTGTGGTCGGTCAGCGGCACCTGGCACCGGGGTGGCGCCGGCGGTGCGGGCCTGCAGCGGGTAGATCTCGAAGCTGCGCCAGCCGAACAGCACCTCGTCGCCGACGGTCGAGGTGATCTGGATCAGCTGCTGGCACAGGCTGACCGACCCGCAGCCGACGGCGATGTGCTCGGGGGCGAAATCGACGTGCTTGGCCAGCCGGTCCTTGAGCTCGACGTAGCCGTTGTCCGGGTAGCGGTTGATGTTGTCGGTGGCCTTCTCGATGGCCGCCCGCACGCTGGGCAGCGGGCCGTGCACCGTCTCGTTGCTGGCGAGCTTGATCGCGCCCGGCACCGTCTTGCCCGGCGTGTAGGCCGGGCAGATCGGCCAGCTCGGGGCGCAGGCGGGCGGTCACCTGACCAGTCTATGGGTCGCCGAACTGCGCTTTGCCTTCGCCTGTTGGCCGCTGTGTACGCTGTCGGATCGGCGGTAAACGTCAGGAGGCGTGCCAGAGCGGCCGAATGGGACTCACTGCTAATGAGTTGTCGCCCTCAAAGGCGACCGGAGGTTCAAATCCTCTCGCCTCCGCCGCGGCTGACTATCAGCCACACAATGAAGACAAGCGCCCGTAGCTCAACGGATAGAGCATCTGACTACGGATCAGAAGGTTGGGGGTTCGAATCCCTTCGGGCGCGCTCAACAATTCATAGGCTCTGACCAGCACCCCAGCGGGTTGGAGCCTACTTCGTTTCGCCTCCGTTC
Source organism: uncultured Actinomycetota bacterium (assembly GCA_963770305.1). Lineage (GTDB taxonomy): Bacteria > Actinomycetota > Actinomycetes > Mycobacteriales > Mycobacteriaceae > Mycobacterium. The sequence continues at coordinate 35,935 of CAVYPB010000037.1, read as the reverse complement.
CGATGGATGTCACGGTGCTTGTCGCAACTCCTCCCAATGTCACCGACGCGGCCTTCAGGGCGTCCGGCTGGGAGTGCGCGCAGATCCTCGCCGCGACGCTCGCATCTGCGTGACCGAGCCACGCCGCGACGACGGACAGCGGCACGCCGCGGAGGTGCAATGTGGTGCCGCAAGTGTGCCGCGCCGAGTGCAGGTTGAGGTGGCGCACCCCGGCGTCGCGAATGAGCTTGGACCATCTCTTGCTCAGCGCCTCGTCGCACGCCACATAGTCGCCGTCGAGGTGGCGAAAGCGCTCAAGGCAGCCGACGGCGACCGGGACGGACATTTGTGGTACTTGGAACCGCTCAGCGGTCTGCGTCGTGGTGAGGTCGGCGGCTTGCGGTGGTCCGATGTCAATCAGTCAGAGAAGATTCGGATGGCTCGGGTCGCGGCCGCGGGAGTGTGCCCGCCACCATGCCCGAGGCAGGCTTGGTGCCCCACCAGGACCTGATTCGCGCCGAGGGTATTTGCACCGCAGTCGTGAAGCTTGGCCACATAGTCCTTGCCGGGGCCACCGCGGGCGACCTGGGTGATGGCGATAATGCGCTGCGCATCGGAACACCAGATTGACATACGAAATTCGTAGGCCAGTCCGGCGGTAACGAATGTTCATCGTAACGGCAATTTTTACTGTCCTATGCTGAGCAGAGTCACGCCAATGCTACGGTCAAGTTCGCTGAGGGTCCTCACCTAGCTAGGTGCTGATCAGCAGCGGGGACACGGATCGAGGTCTTAGCTGATGTTGATAGCAGGGCTTACGCGGGCGTGCTGGGCGGACATCCAATGTAGGAAGTAGCTTCGCGATCTTCTGAGGCAGACCGGCCGGTGCTCGTGCATACCTGCTGTCGTCTCGGCCGGACCGCCAACCCACCCAGCTTCTGGCTGTCGTTCACCGACTGGCTTCGCCCCGCTGAGCGCAGCCATCGTTAGCGCTGCCTGATCTTGCGGATTGGCATCAAGGCGTCGTAGGAATGGTTTGCTACTGACCGTTGCGCGCGGATTTAACTTGCAAGGCCCTACACCCGATGGTCGGACTATGGCAGAATGTGGCAAACGTTGGACCGGTAGCGGTTCCTTGGCTGGGGAGCGGATCGTGGTTCTGTCGCATTTGCGCTTTGTCGCGAGTGTTTGCGTGCTCGCAGCGGGCCTGCTGATGGGTAGTGCTGCGGTCGCCGTTGCCGATGCCGATTCCAGCAATTCTGCTGCGCCCGGCGATGGCGGCACCAACGCTTCAAGACAGGGCAGTCCTACGGCAAGCAGCCCGGTCGGCGACGTTACTGACACTCAGCGGAAGAAGATTCAGCGCGTAACGAGCATGCTTGGCTCGGGCCGCCAACCAGGTAAGCAGCCTTCCCCTGGCGCGAAAAGGCCGAGGCAAGAGCCTCGCGGCACGGACACCAACGACAAGAAGAAAGACTCGGATTCCGTCGCCGTTCAGCGCGTAACGAGCACGCTTGGCTCGGGCTGGCAACCAGGCCAGCGGCATTCCCCCGGCGCGAAAAGGCCGAGGCAAGAGCCTCGCGGCACGGACACCAAAGACGAGAAGAAAGACTCGGACCCCGTCGTCGCCCTTCCGAACGTGGCACCGGTGTCTGACCCGGCACCGATTTCTGATGTGGCACCGATTTCTGATGTGGCATCGGTGTTTGATGTGGCATCGGTGTTTGACTCGGGATCGGTGTTTGACCCGGCACCGATCTCTGACCCGGTGTCTGATGTGGCACCGATCGTCTGACCCGGCACCGGCGTCTGACCCGGCACCCATCTCTGACCCGGCACCGATCTCTGACCCGACACCCACGTCCGCGTTCGCTCCAGCACCCGCATCCGACCCGACACCCACGCCTGCATACGGCCCGACATCCACGCCAGACCCGGCACCCGCGCCCGCGTCCGGCCCGACATCCACGCCAGACCCGGCACCCGCGCCCGTGTCCGGCCCGACATCCACGTCAGACCCGGCACCCGCGCCCGTGTCCGACCCGGCACCCGCGCCCGTGTCCGCTCCGGCACCCGCGCCCGTGTCCGACCCGGCACCCGCGCCCGTGTCCGACCCGGCACCCGCGCCCGTGTCCGACCCGGCACCCACGCCCGTGTCCGACCCGGCACCCGCGCCGCCCGTGTCCGGCCCGGCACCCGCGCCGCCCGTGTCCGGCCCGACATCCACGCCAGACCCGGCACCCGCGCCCGTGTCCGCTCCGGCACCCGCGCCCGTGTCCGACCCGGCACCCGCGCCCGTGTCCGACTCCGGCACCCGCGCCCGTGTCCGCTCCGGCACCCGCGCCCGTGTCCGCTCCGGCACCCGCGCCCGTGTCCGCTCCGGCACCCGCGCCCGTGTCCGCTCCGGCACCCGCGCCCGTGTCCGACCCGGCACCCGCGCCCGTGTCCGCTCCGGCGTCTGCCACGACACCGATTTCTGCAGTGGTCGCTCCAGTTTCTCAAGTGTTCCCGTGGTGGGTTCAGAAGCTGCTCACCTCGGTTTTCGGTGCGGTCGTCCCGCTGACGCAACTGCAGTCCGATCTTTACTCTTTCCTGTTGGGCCTCGCGGGGGTGGTGCCAGTAGAAGACGGATTTAGAGGCATCGACGGGTCCGGGCGGTCGGTGGCGGTGGATGAGTCGGTGGCGGCGCAATTGCGGCTGGTCCTACAACTTGGCGGTGTCCCGGGCGTTGCCGGTGTCCGGGGCGTGCCGTTGGCCGGCAACACCGCGGCTGCAACGCTCGGGGGGACTGCGGCATCCATTTTCAGCGCGATGAGCGACGTAGGTCGAGCGTCATTGCTGCCCGGGATGGCACCGCCAGCGCCCAATAGCGCCATTCCGATGGGTGTGCGGTCGTTTGTCCCGCATGGCTTCAGCGACCTCCCGCGAGCCGCTTCACTGTGGGCGCTGGCCGCTGTCGCTCTGCCAGGCGTCGGCGGGCTTGTAATCCTTACCCTGGCCGGGGTGCGCATAGGATACCGTCAGGCCAAAGCCGGCTTCGTATTGCGGACAGCGGGCATCGCGCGCTTCGCCGGTCCGGGGCCGTTAGGTGTCGTCCGATCGGGATCATTGGTTGTCGTCCGTCCGCGGGGATTGCGCGTCGTCCGTCCGGGGGCGTTAAGCGCCGGATCGCTTCCCAAGGTCGCCTAGCGGCGCGGCTCACCCGGGATTCGATTGTCGACTCGCCGGCGGACGCCAGGGTGGCGGTCACCAATGCGACGGCCTGGGTGCGGAATCTGAAAAAAATGGGTTCGGCCCCGTCAGCCAGGCGGGATGACAGGCCGAGTTGGAATTGAGCAATCAGAGTACGGGTGTATCAGTCGTACATTCCTTGGGCTGGAACGAGTTCGCCGCAACGCTGAGGTTGATGAGGACGCTCTTGCCGAGGAACTGATTCGCCGCCGAGCCGACGCCGGAGTGATTTGTCGGCCTCGTCGGCTTGGCGGTGAATTATTTTTCTCGAAAAGTGTCGCGCTGCAACGTATTCCGCGCAACGCTCAAGTCATAACAAAAGCCTGGGCTGCACCCGCTCCCAGTCCGAGGATGGGACGACGCCATGTGACCGGTCCGCGTGCGGTCCACCTCGTCATGTGCCTTTTCAATGTCGTCATCAACTGATGACGACCGCGGAACGGCTAGTGCTGCGGTCGGCGGGTCATCGTCGGCGTGCCATCCTCAGCAGCGCGCGCCCAAACTTGGGGTGACCGACAAGCCGGTCTGTCAGCCGATCGGGCGCGGGCTCTTTGTCGACGTCTCGCAGATATTCAGTTGGGTCGTGCTCGCCTACCGGAGCGAAAACCTTCCACTGTCCGGGCACGCCCTTGAGTGCGTGCGTGCCGCGGTCGCGAAATTCGATGCCAGAGCCATTCACAAGATCCTTCACGGTGCTGGAGACGAGCACCTCGCGAGCCTGGGCCAATGCTGCGATCCGTGCGCCGATATGGACGGCGATGCCTCCGATTTCGTCACCTCGAAGTTCGCATTCGCCGGTGTGTAGACCACTTCGAACATCGATTCCCAAGTCCGGCATGCGCTCAGCGAGCGTCATTGCGCACCGCACGGCGCGCGTTGGTCCGTCAAAGGTTGCCAGAAAACCGTCTCCGGTGTGTTTGACGTCGCGACCCTGAAAGTGCCCGATCTGCTCACGGGTGAGGTCGTCGTGACGCTCGAGAAGTTCGCGCCAGCGCCGGTCGCCAAGCTCGGCCGCGCGCCGCGTCGAGTCGACGATATCGGTGAACAGCACGGTGGCCAACACCCGATCGAGTGAATGCTCGTGACGGTGGCCGGCGAGGAATTCTTCGACCTCTCCGGTGATCGATCGGACGTCGCCAACGCCCGGCCAGTGATCGACACCTTCGAGTTCTACAAGGCGTGCGGTTGGCATCCGCGCGGCGATATCACGCGCGAACTCGATGGGAATCACCTCGTCTTTGCGGTGCAGCACCAGCGTTGGCACCCGAACACTTCCGAGGATGTCCCGCACATCGATCTGCGTCAGAACCGCCTCGAAGGTCACACGCGCCATCTTCGGGCTCATTGCGGCTCGTTCCAGTGCGCCGACGGCTCTGCGGTAGAGACTGCTATGACTGAGACTTGGTGTCGCCCAGTCGACCGTCCGCCCCTCGCCCCAGTGGTCGATCATCGGCGGGATCGTGTCGCAAAACGCTCTCCATTTCGCCCTGCCCGGCGATCCATCGTCCTCCTGTGATCCGTTCGCGTACGTCCCGAAAAGGATCAGTGCACGAACCCGCTCCGGATAGCTGGCTGCGAACAAAATGCTGATCGGCCCGCCCTCGGAGTAGCCGAACAAAGCCGCCCGCTGACTGCCGGCCGCGTCAAGGACAGCGCGCAAGTCGTCGGTGCGACTCTCGAGCGTGGGCACCCCGTCCACTGGGTCGGACAGGCCCGTGCCCCGTTTGTCGTACAGGATCACACGTGCAAACGATGCAAGTTCTTCGATGAAGGTTTTCCAACCGGGATCGCCCCACAGCATGTCGACGTGCGAGAACCAGCCCGGAACAACCACGAGATCTATCGGGCCATCACCGACCACCTGATAGGCGACATTTCCTTCAGGGCCTTTCGCGTACCGCGTTACCGGCAACTGGGCCATTGCGGTTCAGTATCACACTCGACTGCGAGGTCAAGGGCCTTGTTGAACGATCCCAGCAACGTAATCCGGGAACGCTCGCGACCGATTGTGGCGCGCCCGGTGTAACCCCGTGCCCTATCTCGAGACATGACGCTGAATCAGTTGACCGCCACCCGCGCGTCGGGCGCCGTCGTCCTCATCCGCCTCTACGTGGGGCTGATCTTCGTCGGCGAAGGCGTCCTGAAGTTTCTCCGGCCCGACGCCCTCGGACCCGGGCGGTTCGACAAGGCCGGCATTCCCGCCGTCGACCTTCTTCGCCTACCTCGACGGCGTCTTCGAAATCGGCTGCGGCCTGCTGATTCTGGTCGGCCTGCTGACCAGGCTGGCGACCCTGCCGATGATCGTCGACATGATCGGCGCGCTGGCGATCACCAAGGTGCCGCTTCTGTGGGGCAACGCACCGCTGTATCCCGAAGGAAGGCGGCTTCTGGGACTTCTTCCATGAAGGACGCCTCGAGGTGGCGATGCTGTGCGGCAGCGTCTTCCTGCTCATCGTCGGCGCGGGCGCGTACTCGCTCGACGCCGGATGAACCGCTCCGAACGCCTGCACGTGTCACCGGTGCCGCGGTCTAGCCACGTACACAGCAATCTCCAAGGTCGATTCGGGACGGTGACGAGTGATCGCGAGCCAGAATGAGGCGCGCCGTCCTCGACTCGTGGAGACGCGAAGGTCCCGCCCGGAGGGAGGACTGCAACCGGTGACGGGTGCGGCGTATCCGGACTGGGATGCGGTGTATCGCGACAACGTCACCTGGGTCTACCGGCTGATGTACTCGAAGGTCGGTAACCAACCCGACGCCGAGGACCTCACCGCCGAGGTGTTCATGACGGCCCTGAAGCCGCTGCGGGTCTCGGCCACGGTGCCGGAGGTGCGCAAGTATCTTGAAGATGACGGCGCGCACGGTGCTCGCGTCGTACTGGCGGCGACCGGATGGGCCGGGAGGTGACGACGATCGAGGACGACGTGCCCGAGATCGATCGAGCCGGAGATCGTCGTCGGCGATGCGCCCGACCAAGGTGCGTCAGGCTGCTGGAGCAGCTGCCGGACAACTACCGGCGCATCCTGGAACTCCGTTTCCTGCAGGCCTTCTCGGTGCGTGAGGCCGCCAGGCCAGATGGGTGTTAGCGTCGCGAACGCGAAGGTGTTGCAGTACCGGGCGCTGCGGATGGCTGCGCAGACGCGTGAGGAGGAGACGTCGTGAGCGGACGAACCGTGCGCCGCTTCGTCGACGGCTTGCTGCGGGGCCAGCGCACCGAACGGGCACGCCCCGACGACTTCGAAGCCGAAGAGATGAAGACGGCCATCGAGTTGCGCGCCGCCCGCACGGGCAGCGACTCGCCGCGCGAGGAGTTCGTCACCGATCTGCATCGCCGGCTGGCCGAGCAGATGGGCGACGCCCCGCAGCGCCGATCGCCCGGTCGCCGCGGGGGCCACCGGCACACGACGCCAGGTCGTCATCGGCACTCGGCTCGCGGCGGCGTCGGCGGCCACCGGGATCGTGGTCGGCCGCAACCTGCTCGGCTCCGACCGACGGCCCGCCGCAGGCCACGCCGCCCACCCAGGGTGTGCTCGAACCCAACGCGGGAACGTGGCGCGCGGTCGGCGCGAGTGTCGACCTTCCCGAGGGCGGAGCTCTCGCGTTCGACCTCGGCTCGGTCAACGGGTTCGTCCACCGGGCCGACGCCAAGCTGGAGGCGGTCTCGGGCATCTGCACGCATCAGGGCTGCAAGCTCTGGCTGGACGCGCCGGAGAGCCGGCTGCGTTGCCCGTGCCACTCGACGTCGTTCTCGCTGGAGGGTGAGACGCTGACCCATCAGCTGCCCACGGCGCCTCCGCCGCTGCCGAAGTTCGAGGTACGTGAAATCAACGGCGTGATCGAGGTTTTCGCGCCGACGGAACCCGCGTAGGTGCATACGGTGTCGGTATGACCGACACCCCGTGGGAACCGCCGCTGGCCGGCACCGAGCGCGACCACTTGGTGGGTGCACTCGATCGCCTGCGCACGACGTTCCGATGGAAGGCCGACGATATCGACGCGGCTGGACTGGCCACGCGCGTGGGCTCTTCATCGCTGACGCTCGGCGGCCTGCTCAAGCACTTGGCGATCAACGAGGACTTCATTTTCACCCGCAAGCTCTCGGGTGAGCCGGTCGGCGAACCATGGGAGTCGTTGTGGGACGGCACCGACGACTGGGAGTTCACGTCCGCCGCCGGCGACACGCCTCAACAGCTCTACGCGTTCTGGGACGACGCGGTCGAGCGTTCTCGCGCGAGGCTTGACGCGGCCCTGGTCCGCGGCGGGCTCGATCAACTCGTCGCACGTCTCCTCGCCCGAGGGACAGCATGCGAGCCTGCGCCGCCTGCTGTGCGATCTGATCGAGGAGTACGGCCGGCACACCGGACACGCCGACCTGCTTCGCGAGGCCGTCGACGGACGCGTTGGTGAGGACCCACCGCCGGGATGGCGCCCGATATCAAACCGTCAATGACGCGGCGGGTGACGGCGCCGCTCCGCACAGGAGCGCCAGATCCCAACAAACCAGATGGGCAGCGCCACAAGGAACGCTGCTGCAAGGACATCCATGCACACTCGCCGGTGTGCTGTACGACGCGCCCTTGGAAGCGGGCGGCACCATTGCTGGTCAGCACCTCACCGGGACCGACGGGTTGAGAGATTTCCGGGAAGCATGCCTCGTGACCCCGTGGCCTATAGGTTGTGCGCGTGCGACTGCTGCTGATCGCCGATACCCATGTCCCCAAGCGAGCGCGAGACCTGCCCAGCACGCGTATGGGACGAGGTCGCCGACGCCGACGTGGTGCTGCACGCCGGCGACTGGGTAGACCCGTCGCTGCTCGACACGCTCGAAGCCAGGTCCAAGCGTCTCGTCGCGTGCTGGGGCAACAACGACGGCGCGGAGTTGCGACGGCGCCTGCCCGAACGCGCCGACGCGACGCTGGGCGGCGTTGCGGTTCACGGTCGTGCACGAGACCGGCGCGGCCACCGGCCGGGAGGCGCGGATGGCCCATGAGTATCCCGACACCGATGTGCTGGTGTTCGGCCACAGCCACATCCCGTGGGACACCACCGCCAAGACCGGCCTGCGCCTGCTCAACCCGGGCTCGCCGACCGACCGGCGGCGGCAACCGTTCTGCACGTACATGACCGCCGTCGTCGACAATGCCGCTCTGTCAGACGTCGTGCTGCACAACCTGGAACGACATGCCTGACCGCCCTGCCCGCGTCGCCGACGTGCACGAGATCGCTACGTCGATGCCGCACGTCACACGCATCGAGGGACCGAAGGGAAACCCGATCTACCAGGTGGGTGGCAAGTCGTTCGTGTTCTTCCGCACGCCGCAGCCCGACGCGCAGGATCCCGACACCGGCGAACGCTACGCCGACGTGATCATGATCTGGGTGGAGTCCGAAAGCGACAAGCTCTCGCTCATCCAGGACCCCGGCTCACCGTTCTTCACCACCGACCGGTTCGACGGGCATCCGTCAGTCCTGTTGCGCGCCAAGGACTTACGGGCGATCGGGAAAACCGAGCTGACCGAGCTGATCCAGGACGCCTGGCTGTCTCGGGCATCGCGGCGCCGGGCCGACCTGTGGCTGGCCGAACAGGAACGCTAGCCAGCGGGCACTGTGGCGTGTGAAGCGCCGCACATGAACACCGCTAAGTGTGCGGTGGTGTCGCCGGGGTTACTCCAGCGGTGCCGGGTGCCGTTCTGCACCACGGTGTCTCCCCGGCGAAGCGTGACGTTCGCCCCGTCGTCGAGCTCCAGCACGACCGTGCCTTCCAGAACAACCTCGAAGTCGATCGTGTCCGTGGTGTGCATGCCGGGATCGGACAGGTCCATATACCGGAGAAGTCCCGGCGCCTCGGACTCAAAGTCCGACAGAGCCGCCGCAGCTTTGATGCCCGAGCCTGCCACACTGTTCGGCGGAATCGAGAACATCCCGAACCGGAATCCGCCGATCGGCGGGAAGTACGTGTGGTTCTCGGGCATGCTGCCGTCGCCGGGGAACTGCGGAGTGTCGTCGCCGCCCCACAACCTGTGAAACCCCGTGTGCGGCTGCGGGGCGACGTTCTCGTCGCTGACGAACACAGACTTGCCGGACGCGTCGTGCCCGGTCACTACTCGTCGGACATCCATTCGGTCAGTCAACCACCGGCTGCCAGGTCCACGTGGCAATGTCTGAGTCATGGACCAGAAGCCGCCCACCGCCACCATCGAGTCCGCGCACCGCGAGCACCTGAACAACCTGCCGTTCTCCGACACCGCCGACTTCGACGACGCCGACCGGGGATTCATCGCCGCCCTGCAGCCGTGCGTCGTCAAGGCGGCCGACGGTCGGGTGGTGTGGGACAACGACGCCTACTCGTTCCTGAGCGGCGACGCGCCGACGTCGGTGCATCCCAGCCTGTGGCGGCAGAGCCAGCTGTGCGCCAAGCAGGGCCTCTACGAGGTGGTCGAGGGCATCTATCAGGTCCGCGGCCTCGACCTGTCCAACATCAGCTTCATCGAGGGCGACACCGGAATCATCGTCATCGATCCGCTGATCTCCACCGAGACCGCGGCCGCCGCGCTGGCGCTGTACCGCGACGCACCGCGGTGACCGGCCGGTCGTCGCGGTCATCTACACCCACAGCCACGTCGACCACTTCGGCGGCGTGCTCGGCGTGACAACGCAGGCCGACGTCGACGCGGGCCAGGTCGCCGTCATCGCGCCGGAGCACTTCACCGAACACGCCGTGCAGGAGAACGTCTACGCGGGCACCGCGATGGCGCGGCGCGCCGCCTACATGTACGGCGCGGTGCTGGCGCGCGGACCCGCAGGGGCAGGTGGGCTGCGGGCTGGGCCAGGTCGGCTCGACGGGTGAGGTCGCGTTGATCGTGCCGACGGTCGACATCCGCGAAACCGGTGAGAAGCACACCATCGACGGCGTCGAGATCGAGTTCCAGATGGCGCCCGGCACCGAGGCGCCCGCGGAGATGCACTTCTACTTCCCGAAGTTCCGTGCGCTGTGCATGGCCGAGAACGCCACCCACAACCTGCACAACCTGCTGACGCTGCGCGGCGCGCTGGTCCGCGATCCGCACGGGTGGGCCGGCTACCTCACCGAGGCCATCGACACGCTTCGCCGACCGCGCCGACGTCGTGTTCGCGTCGCACCACTGGCCGACCTGGGGCAACGACCGGATCGTCGAATTCCTTTCCCTGCAACGGGATCTGTACGCCTATCTGCACGACCAGACGCTGCGCCAGCTGAACCAGGGCTTCACCGGCATCGAGATCGCCGAGAACTTCCAGATGCCGCCCGCGCTGGAGAAGGCGTGGCACACCCACGGCTACTACGGCTCGGTCAGCCACAACGTCAAGGCCGTCTACCAGCGCTACATGGGCTGGTTCGACGGCAACCCCGGCCGATTGTGGGCGCATCCGCCGGAAGCCATCGGGCCGCGCTACGTCGAGGCCATGGGTGGAATCGACCGCGTCGTCGAGATCGCGCGCAAGGCCTTCGAAGAGGGCGACTTCCGTTGGGCGGCAACGCTACTCGACCACGCGATCTTCACCGACCAGAGCCACGCAGCGGCCCGCGAGCTGTACGCCGACACGCTCGAACAGCTCGCGTACGGTGCCGAGAACGCCGTCTGGCGCAACTTCTTCCTCTCCGGTGCGACGGAGTTGCGTGAGGAGAACTTCGGCACCCCGACCCAGACCGCGTCGCCGTCGATCATGGGCCAGCTGACGCCGGAGCAGATGTTCGACACGTTTGCCATCAACGTCAACGGGCCACGGGCATGGGATCTCGACGTCGCCGTCGACGTCACCTTCCTTGACATCGACACCAACTACCGGCTGACGCTGCGCAACGGTGTGCTGGTGTATCGCAAGGTGCCCGCCGACGAGTCGCACGGCGCAAGCGACCATCAAACTCGCAAACAAGCTGCGGCTGTTGACGTTTGCTGCCGGTGACACCGACTCGCCTGGCGTGGAGATCACCGGGGACACCGAGGCGCTGCCGTCGATCATCGCGGTGGTGGACCGGCCCGACCCGAGCTTCAACATCGTCACAGCCGTAGCGGCTAGGGAATCCCGCCGTCCACCCGGATGATCGATCCGCTGGTGTAGCTCGACGCGTCGGACGCCAGATACAAAGCGGCGCCGATGATCTCGGCTGGTTCGCCGAGCCGCCTGAGCGCGAAGCGCTGGGCCCCGGCCGTCGTCGCCTCGATGTCCCAGGCCTTGCTGATGTCGGTGAGGAACGGACCGGGCATCAGGGTGTTGACCCGCACCGTCGGCCCGTAGGCCAGCGCGAGCCCCTCAGTCAACGCGTTGAGCCCCGCCTTGGCCGCCGAATACGGCAGCTGCTCCGGCCGGGGGCGCCGCGATCCGCTCGAGCTGACGTTGATGATCGACCCGCCGCCGTCGGCCACCATGCGTTCGCCCACGAGTGCCGACAACCGGAACGGGCCCTTGAGGTTGAGGTTGACCACCGCGTCGAACAGCTTCTCGGTCACCGAGCTCAGCGACTCGTAGAGCGGCGACATGCCTGCGTTGTTGATGAGCACGTCGACCTTGCCGAACCGGTCGTAGGCGGCGTCGACCAACCCGTCGAGCTCGTCCCACCGCCCGACGTGCACCTGATAAGGGAACGCCGCGCGGCCGGTCGCGGCGGCGATCTCCTCGGCGGTGGCCTCGCACGACTCGTAGCTTGCGGCTGGCGATGATCACGTCGGCGCCGCAGTGCGCCGCGGCGAACGCCATCTCGCGGCCGAGGCCGCGGCTACCGCCGGTGACCAGCACGACCCGGTCGGTGAGATCGAACAGTTCGTCGGCATAGCCCATCTGCGTGCTCCTTATCGGTCGCGGGCCGTCTCGCGGATCACCCGGTGGATGAACCCGAGCTTGGCGACGACCGGTTCGGGAATCTCGAACGGGTAGAGGGGATTCTTGCCCATCGCGGTGTTCACCCGGTTGAAGAACAACGACATCCATCGCCAGTCGAACAGCAGCCGTTCGATCGGCACGTCGTCATATGACTCCAACGGCGCGATGTCCCGCGGCGCCGAGAACCGGACCCGGTCGGCCCGCAACACCATGCCCGCCTCGCGGCTGGTGTCGATGGTGTCGGTGATGTGCAGGTAGTGCGCGAAGCACTCGGCGAAGTCCTCCCACGGATGCATGGTGGCGTACTCCGAGATGAACGTCTCGTCCCAGCCGTCGGGTGCGCCGAACTTGTAGTGCCGCGCGATCGCGTCGCTATAGCTGGCGCGCTCGTCTCCGAACAGCCTGCGGCAGTCGTCGAGGTATCTGTCTGCGCCAGAACCGCTTTCGACGAGGACGTGCTGGTAGTAGTGGCCGACCTCGTGGCGGAAGTGGCCGAGCATCGTCCGGTAAGGCTCGCCGAGCCGTACCCGCAAGGACTCGCGGTAGTCGTCCAGCGATTCGACGAGGTCGATGGTGATGACGCCGTTCGCGTGGCCGATCACCACCTTCTCGCCGGTGCTGTAGCTGGACAGCAGGTCGAACGCCAGGCCGCCGTCGCGGCGCCAGAACGGGTCGACGGGCAGCCCGATGTCGTCGAGCTGGTAGACGAGGCGGCGCAACGCCACGGCCGTCGGCACCAGTTTCTCCCGCGCGATCGTGTCGGACGCGTCGGGTTCGCGGCGGATCAGCGATTCGGCCAGGCACCGGCCCCGTTCGTAGGGCGACTGTTCCTCAGGGGCCAGCCAGTTGCAGCCCAATGTCTCGCTCTGTGTGCAGCGCACCCAGCGCTGCCCGTCAATCTGCGCGACACCGTCGGCGACCGGCAGCATCGACTTCGTCGGCAGGTGGAAGCCGAGCGCGGTGTGGCAGGTGGCGCACCGCGCCGACTCGAACGGGGCGAAGTCATTGCACACCGGGCAGGCGAATGCGCGCACGGGATTTATCGTGTCACGGTGCAATTGCTTCTGGTCCGACATGCGCTTCCGCTTCGCAGCGAACCCGGGCAGGGCTCGGACCCCGACCTGTCCGAGGAAGGTATCGAGCAGGCCAATCGGCTACCCGACGCGCTGGCGCGCTTCCCGATCACTCGGCTGGTCAGCAGCCCGCAGCGGCGGTCGGTGCAGACGGCGCAGCCGGTTGCCGATGCCCTGGGCCTGACCGTCGAGATCGACGAACGACTCGCCGAGTACGACCGCGACATGGAGCACTACATCCCGATCGAGCAGATCGCCGCCGAGTTCCCCGAGGAGCTGGCGCGACTGGCCCAGGGACACCTGCCCAGCAGCGTTGACGAGGCCGCGTTTCTGGCGCGAATCGACGCGGGGATTCGCGACCTGGTGGCCGCGGGCGACCACGAGGACACCGTCGCGGTGTTCAGCCACGGCGGCGTGATCAACGGACTGCTGCACGGCATCCTGGGCACCGAGAAGATCCTGTGCTTCAACGTCGACTACGCCGGCATCACCCGGCTGCTGTCCTCACGCGAGGGCAACCTGTACGTGGCCGCCGTCAACGGCACCGAGCACGTATGGGACCTGCTCCCGCGAAATCAGCGATGAGCGCTCGCGCGAAGAGCAGAAAGCAGCGATGGTAGACAAGTCCGATGACCACTTCGCTCGAAGGGCTGGACCTCGACGCCCTGGATCGCCACCTGCAGTCCGTCGGCATTGCCCGTACCGGTGAACTGCGGGCCGAGCTGATCTCCGGCGGCCGCTCCAACCTGACGTTCCTGGTCTTCGACGACGCGTCCAAGTGGGTGCTGCGGCGGCCGCCGCTTCATGGTCTCACGCCATCGGCGCACGACATGGCGCGCGAGTACAAGGTGGTCGCCGCGCTGCAGGACACCCCGGTGCCGGTGGCGCGCGCCGTCACGATGCGCAACGACGACTCGGTGCTGGGCGCGCCGTTCCAGATGGTCGAGTACGTGCCCGGCCGCGTCGTGCGCTACGCCGACGAACTCGAGGCGTTGGGCGAGCGGGCTGTCATCAGCGACTGCGTCGACGCGCTGATTCGGGTGCTCGCCGATCTGCACGCGGTCGACCCAGATGCGGTCGGTCTCGGCGATTTCGGCAAGCCCACCGGTTATCTCGAACGGCAGGTGCGTCGTTGGGGTGGGCAGTGGGAACTGGTTCGGCGGGAAGATGATCCATCGGATGCCGACGTCAAGCGGCTGCATTCTGCTCTGGCAGAAGCGATTCCGCCGCAGAGCCGCAGCTCGATCGTCCATGGCGACTACCGCATCGACAACACGATTCTGGATTCACAGGACGCCACAAAGGTGGTCGCCGTATTGGACTGGGAGATGTCCACACTCGGTGATCCGCTCAGCGACGCCGCGCTGATGTGCGTATACCGCCACCCGATGTTCAACATGATCCATGCGGCCTCGGCCTGGGCGTCGCCTCTCATGCCGGACGTTGACGAACTCGCGAATCGCTATTCGCAGGCGGCAGGACAGTCGCTGGATAACTGGGACTTCTATATGGCACTGGGCTATTTCAAGGTGGCGATCATCGCGGCGGGCATCGCATTCCGGGCGCGCATGGGTGGCGGCGTCGCCGCCGACACCGACCCGGTGGATCAGGCCGTGGCCCCGCTGATCGCCGAGGGTCTCAGCGTGCTATCGGGCTAGAGGCCGGCCTTCAGATTCCGCTTGGCCGCGCGGCGAAGCTGAAGAATCCGCGCCGTTCCCGCCGCGAAGGTCAGCACGCCGCCAGACACCGCAGCCAGCAGAACCCCCACGCCTATGGGCAGATTCCACTCCCACGCGATGAAGTGAACGGTGGCCGAATCCGTGTTCTGCATGATGAACACGAGCAGCAGGATCAGGATCACGAAGCCCACGATGAGCGCCGACCACAATGCCGCGGTACGGGTGAACTTCACGGCAGATTCGGGAGGGACCACGGGGTCGGAGTGTGTGGGCGGTACTACCGGCTCCGCCGTCGGGAGTGCCGGTGCAGGCTCGGGCGGTAGCGAAGGATCGCTGGTCATGGCTCCATCTTCGCCCCTTCCGGCATCGAATGAAACCACCGCGGCGCTCACCGTGAGCTAAAGCGCGGCGACATCCCGTGGCGGCCGATATGGTCGCGGGAGGCAGGTGACGCCGAAAGGACGTTCGCATGAACCCGGCCCGACGAACCCCGCACTATCGAACTCTGGCGGTCCTGGCCGCCGCGCTCGCGCTGATAACCGCCGCGTGCGGCAGCTCCAACCCACTCGGCGGCGGATCTGCCTCCGGTGACCTCAAGTCGATCGTCGTCGGTTCCGCCGATTTTCCGGAGTCCAAGATCATCGCCGAGATCTACGCGCAGGCGTTGGAGGCTAACGGCTTCACCGTCGGTCGGCAGTTCGGCATCGGCAGCCGCGAAACCTACATACCCGCGGTCAAGGACCATTCCATCGACCTGATCCCCGAGTACACCGGCAACCTGTTGCAGTACTTCGACAAGAACACGACCGTGACCACACCGGAGGCGGTTGAACTGGCGCTCCTGCGCGCTCTCCCCGGTGACTTGTCGATCCTTACGCCGTCGCCGGCGGCCGATACCGACACGGTGACGGTCAGCCAGCCGACTGCGCAGAAATGGAATCTCAAGTCCATCGCCGATCTGGCGGCGCATTCGCCCGAGGTGAAGTTCGGTGCACCCTCGGAGTTCCTGAACCGCACCGAAGGCTTGCCGGGGCTCAAAGCGAAGTACGGCCTCGACATTGCACCCAGTAATTTCGTGGCGATCAGCGACGGCGGGGGACCGGCGACGGTGCGGGCACTGCTCGACGGAACCGTCACTGCGGCCGACATCTTCAGCACGTCACCGGCGATCCGGCAGAACAATCTGGTTGTGCTCGAGGACCCGAAGAACAACTTCCTCGCCGCCAATGTCGTTCCGCTCGTGAGTTCTCAGAAGAAATCCGACGAACTCAAAACGGTGCTTGACGCCGTGTCCGCCAAGCTGACGACCGACGACCTCATCGAGCTCAACACCGTGACATCCGGTAACGCCGGCATCGATCCGGATGAGGCAGCGCGGAAATGGATACAAGGCAAGGGTTTCGACAAGCCGCTTCAGGGCTGATAAGCGCTTGCGCGAAGAACAAACAGGGATGGGTGAATGATCAGCTTCGAGGATGTCACCAAGCAATACCCCGACGGCACGGTCGCCGTCGACGATCTGACCCTCGAGGTGCCGGACGGCACCTTGACGGTTTTCGTCGGGCCATCCGGCTGCGGCAAGACCACATCGATGCGAATGATCAACCGCATGATCGAGCCGACGTCGGGCACCCTGACCGTCAATGGCGATGACGTCACCAAGATCGATCCGGTGAAGCTACGCCTGGGAATCGGCTACGTGATACAAAGCGCAGGCCTGATGCCGCATCAGCGCGTCATCGACAACGTCGCGACCGTGCCGGTACTGCGCGGTGAGTCGCGACGCACGGCGCGCAAAGCGGCAGTCGGCGTGCTGGAACGTGTTGGCCTCGACCCGAAGTTGGCCAATCGCTTCCCGGCCCAACTGTCCGGTGGTCAGCAGCAGCGCGTCGGCGTCGCGCGCGCCCTGGCCGCCGATCCGCCAATCCTGTTGATGGACGAGCCGTTCAGCGCTGTGGACCCCGTCGTCCGTGAAGAGCTGCAAATCGAAATCCTGCGGCTGCAAAGCGAATTGCAGAAGACGATCGTGTTTGTCACCCACGACATCGACGAGGCGCTGAAGCTCGGCGACAAGGTCGCGGTGTTCGGCCGCGGCGGTGTGCTGCAGCAATACGACGAACCGTCTCGCCTGCTGTCGAACCCGGCCAGCGACTTCGTCGCGGGTTTCATCGGCGCCGACCGCGGCTATCGCGGGCTTCAGTTCCGGCACACGACCGGGCTTCCGCTGCACGACATTCGAAGCGTCGCCGAAGCCGAGATCGACGGTCTTGCGCTGGGCCCGAACGACTGGGTGTTGATCCTCAAACCAGACGGCACGCCGTTCGGCTGGATCAACGCCGAGGGCGTGGAGCTGCACCGCAAGGGCAGCGCCCTCTACGACAGCACCTACGGCGGCGGATCGCTGTTCCGGCCCGCCGACTCGCTGCGGCAGGCACTCGACGCGGCGTTGTCGTCCCCGTCCGGTTTGGGAGTTGCGGTCGACGACGACGGCAGGCCCGTCGGCGGGGTGCTGGCCGACGACGTGCTGGCGGCGCTGAATACGCAACGGCCGGAAGCCTTGTCGAAACTCGGCCCGCCCGAGAAGGGTTGAGCGTGCGCTATCTGCTCACCCACCTCGACGACGCCTGGGCGCTGACGGTCATCCATCTTCGGCTGTCGCTGATTCCGATCGTTCTGGGTCTGCTGATCGCGGTCCCACTGGGCGCGCTCATCCAGCGCACCACCACGCTTCGGCGGCTGACGACGATCACCGCCAGCATCATCTTCACGATCCCGTCGTTGGCGTTGTTCGTGGTGCTGCCGCTGATCATTCCGACCCGCATCCTCGACGAGGCCAATGTCATCGTCGCGCTGACGCTGTACACGACGGCGCTGCTCGTGCGGGCGGTGCCAGAAGCGCTCGACGCCGTGCCCGAGCCGGTGCGCGACGCTGCCACGGCCGTCGGCTACAGGCCCCTGATTCGCATGTTGAAAGTCGAACTGCCGCTGTCGATTCCGGTGCTCGTCGCCAGCCTGCGCGTCGTCGCCGTCACCAACATCTCGATGGTGTCGGTCGGCTCGGTGATCGGCATTGGCGGGCTGGGCACCTGGTTCACCGAGGGCTATCAGTCCGACAAGAGCGACCAGATCATCGCGGGCATCATCGCGATCTTCGTGTTGGCGATCGTCATCGACACGCTGATCATGTTCGGCGGGCGGTTGTTAACGCCATGGACGCGTGTGAGTCGAATCGTCCGGCCGAAAGTGAAGGCGGCGGCATGAACTTCCTGCAGCAGGCGCTGTCGTACATCTTCACCGCGGCCAATTGGGTCGGCCCGGCAGGGCTGGCCGCCAGGATCGCAGAACATCTGCAATACACCGTCGTCGCGGTGCTGGTGTCGGTGTTGATCGCCGTGCCGATCGGGATGCTGATCGGACACACGGGCCGCGGCACGTTTCTCGTCGTCACCGGCGTCAACGCGCTTCGCGCGCTTCCCACGCTGGGTGTGCTGTTGCTGGGTGTGCTGCTGTGGGGCCTTGGCCTGGTACCGCCGACGGTGGCGCTGATGTTGCTGGGAATTCCGCCGTTGTTGGCCGGAACCTACGCAGGCATCGCGAATGTGGACCGTGCGGTGGTCGACGCAGCGCGCTCGATGGGGATGACAGAGTCGCGGGTTCTGCTGCGCGTCGAGGTCCCCAACGCGATGCCGCTGATACTCGGTGGGCTCCGCACGGCGACGCTGCAGATCGTGGCTACCGCGACCGTTGCGGCGTACGCGAGTCTCGGCGGCCTCGGTCGCTACCTGATCGACGGCATCAAGGTGCGGCAGTTCTACCTCGCGTTGGTCGGTGCGCTGATGGTCACCGCGCTGGCGTTGATCCTCGATGCCGCGTTGGCTTTCGCGGTGTGGGCGTCGGTGCCCGGCACCGGCCGCCTTCGTCGGATGCCGCAGCCGTTGCTGGGCGACGAGGTCGTCCTCGAGTCCGGATCACGCGCCCAAACCACTTCTGTAGCACGCTACGAAGGAGCGGGTCCTTCGCCTACGGTAGAGGGGTGAGTGAAGACCGCTCTGATGTGACGGAAAGCGGCTGGTCGGCGATCTTGACCTGGCGCGCTCCTGACGTTCCGCGGATGGAGTCCGTACGGGTTCAACTGTCGGGTAACCGCATCAAGGCGTACGGCAGGATCGTCGCGGCCGCGACGCCGTCGCATCCGGCCTTTTCGGCGTCCTACGACCTGGTGACCGACGAGGCCGGCGCCACCAAGCGGCTGTCGTTGACCGTCACACTTGCCGAGCGTGAGCGCCAGCTGTCCATCGCCCGCGACGAGGAGAACATGTGGCTGGTTCAGCACCACACCGGCGAATCGAAACGTGCGGCCTATGACGGTGCGCTCGATGTCGACGTGATCTTCAGCCCGTTCTTCAACGCGTTGCCGATCCGGCGCACCGGGCTCTATCAGCGGACCGATTCGGTGACGTGTCCGGTGGTGTACGTGCGGCTGCCCGAATTGTCGGTTGACCCGGCGGTCATCAGCTACAGCAGCGCTCCCGACGGGATCAAACTGCACTCGCCCGTCGCCGAGACCACGATCACGGTCGACGACGACGGCTTCATCCTCGACTACCCAGGGCTGGCAGAGCGGATCTGATCACCCCGCCCGCACGACCCGGCCGCCGCCAATTCCTCGCGCCAGTTCTCCTCCCCGATGACGACGGTGACGATCTCGGGTCGACTGAAGCTGTCGTAGCGGATGCGGGCGGCGTGACCCGCCTCAACGAGCTCGGTCAGCGGACTCTTCGCGGCGAGCGCGTCGCGCGCATGGCCAAGCAGTCCGAGGGTGCGCTCCAGGACGGGCAGCAGGTGGTCGGCGTTCGCCTCGCACATGGCGCGCACGAGATCGGGGGCCGTGGCCGCCACCCGGGTGCCGTCGCGGAACGATCCGGCGGCGAGCGCGAAAGCCAGGGGAACCTCACCGGTGGTGATGGCGAGCGCCTCGGCGAGCAGATGCGGCAGGTGCGAGATGGTGGCGGCCGCGGCGTCGTGCTCGTCGGAGCGGGCCGGGACGACGACGGAGCCGCAGTCCAGCGCGAGATTCATCACCATCGTCCAGACGTCGGCGTCGACGTGGTCGTCGACGCTGATCACCCATGGCGCACCGACGAACAGCCGGGGGTTGCCGGCCGCCCAGCCCGAGTGCGCCGTCCCGGCCATCGGATGACCTCCGACGAAGCGCTCCAGGAGCCCGAAGGACCGCACCTCCTCGAGTACGGCGCCCTT
This sequence comes from uncultured Actinomycetota bacterium, assembly GCA_963770305.1. GTDB lineage: Bacteria > Actinomycetota > Actinomycetes > Mycobacteriales > Mycobacteriaceae > Mycobacterium. Next base: position 15,855 of record CAVYPB010000037.1, on the reverse strand, counting down.
CACGCTGGTCACGTCGGTGAGCGGGGACTGCGGCGCGGAGTCGCGGATGTGGCCGAGCATCAGCGGCAGTGCCGGTACGGGTACGGCGAGGACGATCAATGCCTTGCTGTCGGCGGCGCGCGCCAGCGCCTCGTCGAGGTTCTCGGTGGCGTCGAACCCGTCGAATGTCGCCGCCTGCACCGCGTCGATGGAGCGGTTGTACCCGAAAACCTCGCGCCCGGCCGCGGCCGCGGCGCGCATTACGGAGCCCCCGATCAGCCCAAGACCCACCACGCAAACGGGTGTGTTCGTCACTCTCCAAGGTTGGCACATCGCCCGCATCGGCCGACGTCAGGCTTGGTGTCGATTGCTAGTCAAGCTCCGCCGTCGGGGACTACCGTTAGCCAACATGGGAGCACAGAGTGCACCGGCGCAAGGCCAGGCCGCCGACATGCCCGACGGCTTCGGCGTGGCCGTCGTGCGCGAGGACGGCAAGTGGCGTTGCTCGGCGATGCGTCGGGCCGCTCTGAACAGCTTGACCGTCGCCGAAACCGAACTGCGCGAATTGCGTAGTGCAGGCGCTGTTTTCGGGTTGCTGGACGTCGACGACGAGTTCTTCGTGATCGTGCGCCCGGCGCCCGCGGGAACGCGGCTGCTGCTCTCGGACGCCACCGCGGCGCTGGACTACGACATCGCCGCCGAGGTGCTGGAGAAGCTCGACGCGGACATCGGCCCGGAGGAACTCGAGGAAGCCGAGCCGTTCGAGGAGGGCGACCTCGGGCTGCTGGCGGACGTCGGCCTGCCCGAGGCGGTGTTGGGCGTCATCCTCGACGAATCGGACCTCTACGCCGACGAGCAACTGGGTCGGATCGCGCGGGAGATGGGCTTCGCCGACGAGTTGTCGGCCGTGCTCGACCGCCTCGATCGGTGAGAAGCGACGAAGACCTGATCAGGACCGCACTCGACGCCGCAGGGGGCGCCGGCCCTCGCGACGTGCCGATCGGCGCGGTGATCGTCGCCGCGGACGGCACTGAGCTGGCGCGGGCGGCCAACATGCGCGAGGAGCTCGGTGATCCGACCGCGCACGCCGAGATCCTGGCGATGCGGGCCGCGGCTTCCGTGTTGGGCGACGGTTGGCGGCTGGAGGGCACGACGCTGGCGGTGACCGTCGAACCGTGCACGATGTGCGCCGGCGCACTGGTGATGGCGCGGGTTGCGCGGCTGGTCTTCGGTGCGTGGGAACCGAAAACCGGGGCGGTCGGCTCGCTGTGGGACGTGGTGCGCGACCGGCGACTGACGCATCGGCCCGAGGTGCGCGGGGGAGTGCTGGCCGACGAGTGCGCGGCACCGCTGGAGGCGTTCTTCGCCAGGCAGCGATTCGGTTGATGGGTCGGGCGTTCGGTAAGCTGCCACGCGGTGGCGTGTCCGAGCGGCCTAAGGAGCACGCCTCGAAAGCGTGTGACGGGTAACCCCCGTCCGAGGGTTCAAATCCCTCCGCCACCGCCATATCCGCCCTCCTGAATTACCAGGCAAAGCCGGCGGACACCGCCAGGCTGGCCGCTGAATGGCGGAGGTCATGTGGAGTCACCGTTTGGACTCTTGCGCGCTTCACTGAGCTGGTGAACCATCCGCCCGATGACTTCGGCCGCGGCAGATAGTCCCCACTCCGACCCGGGAACACCAACTCCTTGGGTGCCTCCCGCCGCCGGCGGCGCCCATGATCAGCGAGATCTGCGGGATCACGCCCGACGCGAGAATGTTGCGGTGGAAGATCTCGCCGTAGAGGCCCAAGGAGACCACGCCCTCCTGGATCCGGGCGCCGGCGCCGTCGTTGATGCCGATCAGCGGGCGGCCGGTCTTGATCGCGAGGTCCTGGACCCTCACGATCTTCTCCCCGTACACCTCGCCGAGGCTGCCGCCGAACACGGTGACGTCCTGGCTGAAGATGCACACGTCGCGGCCGTCGATGGTGCCGTAACCGGTAACCACGCCGTCGCCGAGGGGGCTTCTCGCCGAGCCCGAAGTTGGTGCTGTGGGGTTTGGCCAGCGCGTCCAGTTCGACGAACGAGCCCTCGTCGAGCAGCGCGTAGATGCGCTCGCGCGCGGTCAGACTGCCCTTGGTGTGCACCTTCTCGACGGGCGGCCTCACCGACCGGGTGCAGCGACTCCTCGGCGCGCCTGCGCAGGTCGGCGAGCTTGTCCGGCGGTGGTGTGGATGTCGATGGCGGTGGTCAGCAGCGCCAACTGATCGGCTTCCTAAGAGTTGCAAAGAGTTTGCCGAACGTAAGAACACACACACGAATCCGGAAAACGCTTGTGCTGCTACATCGTGACTTCGTGAATGTTCCGTGCAGTTACCACAGCAAAGCATACACGCACAGATAGCCACGGCGAACTGCCGCCACTATACGACATGTTGGCCACCGTCATCTGGCAAACACGTGCCAGATCGGCTCTCAAAGCTGGGACCAGTTGGCCCGATTACGATGGACGACACACGCCGCTGATAACAGTCAATGCCAGGCGATCTGGCTGCTCAGACATGGTAGTTGAGCGGGCAACCGAATATCTCCACAAAAGATCGTCGATTCGTTAGACACAGATGAGGGATGTCTGCTATCTTCAGCGCGGGAGTTACCGAGAAAATGAGCTAATCATCCGGCGTTTGCGACGGGGTGGTAAGGCAACGCCGGACTTGATGTTGACCACGAAGTGAGAGCTGTTGGAGATGAGTGTGCGCTGCGCTGCGCTGCGCGTAAGACCGGATAGAACCGCGTCGTCGCCAAACAATATGTTTGCGGGACGCTGCCCTGTCTGGGGCCAAGGACGGGCACGGTGGACCGCGGACGTCCGGAGTGGCAACTGGTGGAAATCTATAGCTCCAGGATTACCGCCGGTAGGCGACTGTGAGGTATCTCACTCGGAAATAATCACCAGATTATTGACATTATTGCCGTTCTGTTCCTATTGTTGCAGACACCTACACACCACGCGGGAAAACCAATACGGGAGCGGCCTCATCGCTAACGACGCTGCGTCGGCCTGAGGTTGAACCGGTCGGCGCGGGGTTGCGGCAGCCTCTGGACTGCTTTATGGCGTAGCTACCAACAGATTCACCCCGCCTGTAAGCGGGGTGGGGCAAGCGACCAAACCGACCCCACCCCCTAACCTCCCAGCCAAGGAAGGCTTGTCAATGCTACAAGGATTCGCCGCGTCGACCGCGAGATTCCCCTCATGTCGCTTCTCTGTGAAACGCTCACCCGGGTCACCGCTGACGCGGGCGGTCGGTGCAAACCATCATGGCGTGCCGACTGCCGCGTTGGTCGCTGACGAACGGGCTAGCGTCAGCGGCTTAGAACTCAGTGAGGCCCGGTTGCGGGACAACCTTGCGGATGTCCGATTCGCGATGACACCGGATCCGGCGACACCGCATGGTGCTCGAATGGTGTTGCGGCACATCGGGAATGGCGGGGAGTCAGGGTGACCACCGCGGATATTGGATCGCTAACGAGACGCCTTGTGCACGATCGCGCGGAGCCTCTCAGCCGCGCGAAAGCAGATCGCAACGTCGACCAACAAAAGCCGGTTGAGTGGACTGTTCTCCCGCACGCAGATGAAAAGACGCCCACAGCTGAGCAAGTGGCCGGGGTGGTCGCTGGGATTCCCTTCATCGGCAAGGCCTGCGAGGCGCTTATAAGAGCGGGCTGGCGCGCCAGCATCGCCGGGAACCGCATTACCGTCAACGACGAGGTGCTCGCCCAGTTCATCGGCGCCGGCGCTGCTGGCGGCGTCGATGCCGCATGGGTGATCTACGCGATCGCAGGCGCGCATCCGGTATGGGTTGTTGCAGCGGAGCGTCAGCCGTGATAGCCCATTCCGCGCCACTAGGTAATCACGCAGAAATGCACTGGACCGATCGACGTACAGCAGTTGTCGGCTTTGGCTACGTCGGCCTGCCATCCACGGGGCTGCTAACCACATTTTCACTCGGTGACCAGGACGTTCGAGTCGTCCAGCGGGACAAGGCGCGGCGAGCAACATGACGTCCATCTCAGTTCCCGGGACCAACGCGGCCGAGCCCCCCCGGTCGGGCCAGGCGGCTCAGCCGATAGCGCCGAACGGGGAATCCATCGCGAAGACGACCGGCCTGTCTGCAGTCCCCAGGGCCCCCCGTAAGTCCCTAGCAAAAAATTCGGTATCACCGCGGGCGGTGTGGCAACGCCGCTACAGCCGGTGGCTACAGGTCTCCGACGTCGTTATTGCGACTGCCGTTGTGGCACTGGCCCAGGCACTGCGCTTTGGTGACGACACGACGCCGGCGCTCCTCCCCGGTGCCGCCTTCGTCAACTACGCTGTGGTCTCGGCGTTGATCATCGTAAGTTGGTCGGCACTCCTGTCGATCTATCGCAGTAGGTCGCGACAGGTGATCGGCGCGGGATATGAGGAGTTCCGCCGTGTCTGGACGGCGACGCTGCTCATGTTCGGCATGATCGCGATCGTCTCCATGCTGTTCAAACTCGAAATTGCCCGCGGTTATCTGGCAATTGCACTGCCGCTCGGCCTGGTTGGGCTTACGGTCAGCCGCCATATCGCGCGCAGGGTCGTGGTGGCCCGTCGCCGTCGCGGCCGGATGCAGACCGCCGTCCTCGCATTCGGGGAGCCGGCGTCGATCACGGCGCTCGTCCAGTCTTTGGCACGCCACCCTGAGAACGGGTTCATCGTCGTGGGCGCATGCGTGCCCGGCTGCGCAGGCGGTGGCGTGCTGGAAATCGTGGGCGTCGGTGCCCTTCCGATATTCGGCCACGACGGCGACATCCGGCTGGCCGTCAGGGCGTCGGGCGCCGATACCGTCGCGCTGGCCTCTACCAACCAGCTTGGTTCCCAGGGCATCCGGGACTTGTCGTGGCAACTGGACAAACTCGACGTAGACCTGCTGGTGTCACCCGGCATGGTGGACGTCGCCGGACCACGACTCACGGTGCGGCCCTTCGCCGATCTTCCGTTGATCCAGATGGCCAAGCCACAATATGACGGCGCGAAAGGATTCCAAAAACGCGCATTCGATTTCTGCTTCGCGGCCTCGGCACTTCTGGCGGCACTGCCGGTGATGGTCATTTGCGCCGCGGCGGTAAAGCTGACCAGCAAGGGCCCGGTCTTTTACCTGGCGGAGCGAATTGGGCTAGATGGCAAGCCATTTCGGATGATGAAGTTCCGCACCATGGTAGTGGACGCCGAGCAACGCTTGGCTGAGGTGGCCGCGCTGAACCAGGGGGCAGGCGGCGTGCTGTTCAAGATCCGCAGCGACCCGCGGGTCACCCCGGTCGGGCGGATTCTGCGGCGCTACAGCCTCGACGAGCTGCCACAGTTTATCAACGTGCTGCGCGGTGAGATGAGTGTCGTCGGTCCCCGGCCGCCCTTGCGGCGTGAGGTCGAATCCTATGACCAGCAGGTGCGCCGCCGCCTGCTGGTGCGGCCGGGAATCACGGGGTTGTGGCAGGTGAGTGGTCGATCCGACCTGTCGTGGGTGGATTCGGTGCGTCTGGACCTGTTCTACGTGGAGAACTGGTCGATGCTAAGCGATTCGGCCATAGCGGTGAAGACCGCCCGGGCAGTTTTCCGTGGGGCGGGCGCATATTGAGCGCGCGATCAGAAACATACGAAATCGAGGCCCAGAGTAAACGAGGAGATAGTCGGACGCATGTTGGACCCAACCAGCTGGAAGATCCGTCGGCCGGTAGCCCTAGTTGTCGCCGTGGTGGCGCTCGTTCTGGCCTCGGTAGCCCGTGACAACGTCGCACTGGACTGCGGGAACTGGTGTCGATCCAGGCAGACGGTGGGGCCGACTCGCAAATCAGTCAACATGGACGAGGATGCTTGCAGCGCACGGCGCGCCTACTGAGGTCGCGTGTATGGGACGCGTCCGATGATCGAGATGGCCATCGTGGGGCTCGGCTCGTGGGGTCTGTGCGTCATGGAGCGGACGGTGAGCCGGGCCCGGCAGGTAGGGACGCCGGTGCGGCTGCACCTGGTCGAGCCCGCTCAGCTCGGAGGCGGGGTTTACTCCGCCGAGCAGCCCGACTTCCTGGTGCTCAACAACGCCTGCGGTCAGCTCTCCCTCTACGTCGCCCCCGACGGGGACGCCCTCCCCCCCTACGCCGTGGGCCTGCACCCGTGGGCGGTGGTCCGCGGCTACCGCTGGGTGGGTTACGAGTGCCGCATCGGCGCCGGGGGTGACCCCATCCTGCCCACCGACTACCTGCCCCGGCGGTTGATGGGCGAGTACCTGGCCTGGTTCTACGACACGCTGGTGGCCTACGCCCCGCCCAACCTCGAGATCGTCCGGCACTACGCGGCAGCCGTCGACATTTCGCCGGCCCTCCAGGGGCGCGAGGCGGTGCTGCTCGACAACGGCACCACCCTCACTGTCGACCACGTGGTGCTGACCTCGGGGCACACCTGGAACCAGGAGCGCGGGGCCGACGGGGGCGTGCGCTACCTGCAGCCCTACCCCATCGAGTGCCTCGACCAGAGCGCTCCGGCCGGATCCTCGGTGGCCGTGGCCGGCATGGGCCTGGTCGGCTTCGACGTCCTCACCGCCCTCACCATCGGACGAGGCGGGACCTTCGAGGACCGGTGCGACCGGGCCGACCGCATGCGCTACGTGCCCTCGGGCCGGGAGCCGACCATCACCCTCTACTCGCGCTCGGGCGCGCCGTACTGCGCCAAGTCGGCCACCGGCGTCGACCCCTACGGCCAGTACCAGCCCGTGGTGTGCACCCCCGAGGAGTTCGCGGCGCTGACCAATCCGGGCGGGTCGCCGGTGCGGCGCCACGTGGACTTCCGCGCCGAGCTTCTCCCGCTCATCTTCGCCGAGATGCAGGCGCGCTACTACATCCAGGCCGCCTTGCTGGCCGGGGGCGACGTCGAGTCGACCGAGGTCCGCACCGTCCTGCGCCAAGGCTGGGTCGACGGGCACTACGAGAAGGTCGTCGACGGTCTCGAGCCGCGCTACGGGCGCTTCGACCCGGCCACCCACCTCTTCGCCGGGTCAGACCGCCACTACACGTCGGCCGCCGACTACCAGGGCCAGGCCTACGACATGATCGAGGACGACCTCACCGAGGCCCTGCGACCCGGGGGGAGCCCGGTCAAGGCGGCCCAGGAGGTGCTGCGCATCCTCCGGGACCAGCTGCGTTCGGTCATCGAGTTCGGTGGTCTCTCCCTCGACTCCTACGTCGAGTTCCAGTCCAACGTCCGCGGCCGCATCAACCGCCTGGAGGCGGGCGTGCCACCCATGCGCTCCCAGCAGCTGCTGGGGCTGCTCGACGCCGGAGTGGTGCGCATCCCGCTCGGACCTGACCCGGAGTTGGCCCCCTGCCCCGACGGCGTCCGCCTGAGCTCCACGGCCCTCGACGAGCCGACGGCCGTGACGGTCGACGGGGTGGTGCGGGGCTATCTCGACATGCCCTCGCTGGCCCGGTCGGGCTCGCCCCTGCTCAACCGTCTTTACGCCAAGGGAAGGCTGACCCAGCTCAGCTACGGTGACACGCCCGTGGGCAGCGTGGCCATCAATGAAGAATTCCACCCCTACGACACCGAGGGCCGGCTCCAGCCCAACCTCTCCGTGCTGGGCGTGCTCACCGAGGGAGTGCGCTACTTCACCCACTACCTGCCCTCGCCCCGCAGCCGCCTCCGGGCCGTCTACGACGCCCAGGACTGCGTCGAGGCCGTGATCGGCTGAGCACATGACGGATAGGATTCCAGCGACCGGACGGGCTCGGCCATTGGTGGCGGTGGGCTACGGGCCGCGCTGCGTTCCGGTGATGCAGCTGGCCGAAGCGGCCGCCGGCCTCTGCGACCTGCTGTGGATGATCGACACGTCCGTGCCGGGGATGGGCGAGATGGCCGATCTCCTCAACCGGTTCGGCGCCGTTGTCGACCTCGACGGCATGAGCACCGAGCAGGCGGTCAAGACCCTGGCCGACTGGGAGCCCGACGGCATGACCACCTACCTCGACGCCGGCATGGTCGAACTTGCTTGTGTGGCAGAGGATTTGGGCCTCCCCTTCCACAGCCCGGCGACCGCCGCCGCCCTCACCGACAAGGCCCGCCAGCGCCGGGCCCTGGCCGACGCCGGCCTCGACATGCCCCCCTGCCACCTCGTCCGCCCCGACCAGTCCGAGCCCGAGCTCTCGGCCGTCGAGGCCGAGGTGGGGTGGCCCGCCGTCCTCAAGCCCCGCTCGGCCCAGGGCAGCCGCTACACCTTCCTGGTCCGCGACGGTGCCGAGCTCAAGAAGCTGCTCGACACCCTCGGCCCGGGCCGCCCCGACATGGTCCTCGAGGGTTACCTGCCCGACGATCCGGCCCGGGCCGGCGACCCCTACGCCGGCTACGTGTCGGTCGAGAGCGTGGTGGCCGACGGCGTCATCAGCCACCTGGCCCTGACCGGCCGCTTCCCGCCGGCCGAAAACTTCCGCGAGACCGGGTTCTTCATCCCCGCCGCCCTCGACGACGGGAGCCGCTCGGCCGTCCTGGACCTGGCCACCCGGGCCATCGACGCCCTCGGGGTACGCACCGGATGCCTGCACACCGAGGTCAAGTTCACCCCCGACGGGCCCCGCATCATCGAGGTCAACGGACGGGTGGGCGGCGGTGTGCCCGAGATGCTGGAGCGGGCCGCCGGCGTCAGCCTGCTCGACCTCACCCTGCGGGTGGCCCTGGGCGAGCCGGTGTCCGTCGACGGGCCCGGTGGCCACCGACCGCATCGGCTACCGCTTCTTCCTCCAGCCGCCGACCGTCTCGGCCACGGTGACGGCCATCGAGGGCATCAACGACTTCAGCGACCACGCCGAGGTGGACACGGTGAGCGTCCACCAGGGTCCGGGGGCCGCCCTCGACTGGCGGGACGGCTCCGGCAACCACATCGTGGCCGTGGTCGGCTCGACCGACGACGAGGAGCAGTTGCAGGCGGCCTACCGACTCCTCCACCAAGAGGTCACGGTCACCTACACCGACGTGAGGCATTGAGCGGTGGGCGTTCGACTGGCCGGGGCCCTCGACGCGGGGGCGGCGACGGACGGGGCCGAGGGACCCGTGCGGTGGACGTGCGCCCTGGTCAACAACATGCCCGACGCCGCCTTCGGCGCCACCGAGCGACAGTTCGTGGGCCTTCTGGACGCCGGGTCCGGGTGTGAGACGGTCGTCCTGACCCGCTACACCATGGCCGGGGTGCCCCGGGGCGAGCGGATCCGGGCCCGTATCGCCGCCGAGTACCGTCCCCTCGAGGACATCATCGTCGGACCCCCCCGACCTGCTGGTGGTGACCGGCTCCAACCCGATCGAGTCCCGCATCGAGGACGAGCCCTACTGGTCCGATCTGTGCGGCCTGCTGCAGTGGGGGAGCGAGAACGTGCCGGCCATGGTGCTGTCCTGCCTGTCGGCCCACGCCGCCCTGGCCGTCTTCGACGGCGTCGAGCGGACCACCCTGCCGGTCAAGTGCACGGGCGTCTTCGCCCAGGAGGCCGACCCGACCCACCCTCTGGCCGCCGGGTTCGACGGTCCCGTCGTCCTGCCCCACTCGCGGCTCAACGCCGTGCCCGTAGAGGCGGTGGCCGCCGCCGGCTACGCGGTGGCCCTGCAGTCGGAGGAGGTGGGGTGGAGCGTGGTCACGAAGACGGTGGGCCGGTCCGAGGTCGTGCTGGTGCAGGCCCATCCCGAGTACGATCCCTCGAGCCTCGTGCGCGAGTACGGCCGGGACGTGCGGCGCTACGCCGGCCACGAGCGCGACGAACTGCCCTGCCTCCCCACGGGACTGCGTGGCCGGCCCGGACTGGGACGGGCTCCGTCGGCTGCACGAGCGGGTGGTGGGCGGCGAGCGGGACCCGGCCCTGGTGGCCGCCTTCCCCTTCGACGAGGTCGGCGCCCGCGCCCCCTGGCCGTGGCGGGGCGCGGCCCTGCGTCTGTACGCCAACCTGTTGGCCACCATCCCGAAGAGGAGCGCCTGAGCCCATGCACGACGAGACCATCGCCATCCACGGTGGCTACACACCCGACGGGACGCGGGCCGTGGCCGTGCCCATCTACCAGACGGTGGCCCACGACTTCATCGACGCCGCCCACGCCGGTGCCGTGCTCGACCTGGAGACGCCCGGCTTCCACTACAACCGGCTCAACAACCCGACCCTCGACGTCCTCGAGCAGCGCATCTGCGCCCTCGAAGGGGGGACGGCGGCCCTGGTGGTGGCTTCGGGCATGGCCGCCGTCAGCTACGCCATCCTGACGGTGGCCAGTGCCGGCTCGAACTTCGTGGTGGCCCCCCAGCTCTACGGGGCCACCTTCACCTACTTCGCCCACGTGCTGCCCACCCTGGGCATCGAGGCCCGCTTCGCCGTCGACGACCGAGCCGAGTCGATCGCCCCCCTCATCGACGAGAACACCCGCGCCGTCTTCTGCGAGACCATCGGCAACCCGGCCGGCAACATCGTGGACCTCGAGGCCGTGGCCGCCGTGGCCCATGCGGCCGGCGTGCCCCTCATCGTGGACAACACGGTGGCCACGCCGCTCATGCTCAAGCCCTTCGAGCACGGGGCCGATGTGGTCGTCCACTCGCTGACCAAGTTCGTGGGCGGCCACGGCACCACCCTCGGTGGGGCCATCGTGGACGGCGGCCGGTTCCCGTGGGCCGACCATCCCGACCGCTTCCCCATGTTCAACCAGCCCGAGCCCGCCTTCCACGGCGTCGTCTTCGCCCGCGACTTCCCCGAGCGGCCCTTCACCGTGCGGGCCCGCTCCACCCAGCTGCGCAACAGCGGCGCCACCCTCTCCCCCTTCAACGCCTTCCTGCTCCTCCAGGGCCTCGAGACGATGGCCGTGCGGCTCGAGCGCCACGAGGCCAACGCCCGGGCCGTGGCCGACTACCTGGCCGCCGACCCCCGGGTGGCCTGGGTGAGCTTCGCCGGCTTCCCCGACCATCCCTACCACCACCTGGTCGAGCGCTACCTCCACGGGCGCGTGCCGTCCATCGTCACCTTCGGGGCCGAGGGGGGCTACGAGGCGGGACTGGCCTTCTTCGATGCGCTCCAGCTCGTCAAGCGGCTGCTCAACCTGGGGGACGCCAAGACCCTGGCCATCCATCCGGCCTCCACCACCCACCGCCAGCTGTCCGACGAGGAGCTGGTGAAGGCCGGCATCCGGCCGGAGACGATCCGCCTGTCCATCGGGATCGAGCACATCGACGACATCATCGACGACATCGACCAGGCCCTGGCCAAGGCCACGGCCGGCTGAGCCACCCGGCGCCGCAGGCGGTGTCGCCCCGCGAGGACCTCGCTAGATCACCCGGGTGTCGAACTGCTTCGACTTTCCCCTCGACAGTCGGTCTATAGAACTCGACCTCTTGCACACCGACGTCCGACTCCGGCCCGCCGTGCCGGCGGAGCACGTCGATCAGTTCCATCCGCAGATGCTGGAGGTCGCATGAACCGTCGGTCACCACGGACACGTCGACACCACGTTGCGTCTTGCCCACGAAGAAGTTGGCGACGCCGGGGGTGGCAAGGACAGTCTGCTCGAAGGCCGCGCGGGGCACCACAGCACCGTTTTCGTACTCGAAGGCGCCGTTGATCCGACCGTTGACCGATGTGATGCGGCGATGAGCACAACCGCACGGACACGGCTCGTCGGACATCGTCACCGCGTCCACGAGGTCGTAGCGGATCAGCGGCTGCGCGTGGTTGAACAGGTTGGTCAACAGCAGCCGATCCGCAGGTTGCCCATATGGAACGACGTTGCCATCAGCATCCGCCGGCTCGAGAATTACCAGATCGTCGGCGATGTGCATGCCTTCTCCGACGCCGCATGGAAACGCATAGGTCCCCTCTGAGCAGCCCCAGAACTCCGAAGTCTCGATCCCCCACGCGGACCGAACTGCCTCTCGCACGGGCGCGGTGCAGATCTCTCCCGCGACGCTGACCCAGGTCGGTGTGATGGTGAGTCGTCCTTGTATCGCCTCTAAAGCTAGCTCCCGGATGAGGCTCGGCCAGCCTTGGAGAGCCTGCACCGTAGGACGGGCGTTGTTGAGACCGTCGACAATCTCGTCCAGGGGGAGCGTGGCATCGAAGCAGTGCGATGCTGGCCCTCCGCTTTCGAAGCTGCTAAAGGCGTAGAACGCCCCCGATTCATGTCTGGCGCTGCAACTGAAGCACTGCGCCAGCACCGCGTCCGGGTCTTCGCCGCGTCGCCCGGTCCAGCGCGAGCCCTGCATCACGAAGGTGACGAACGCGTCCCAGCCGTAGACATGGAATGCTGCGGTTCCGGTATATCCAGACGTGACGATTGCCCGGTACTCGTCGTCCAGGTACCGGTCTCCGGTCAACGAATCGACGTGTTGTTGGACTCGGGCAAGTGTTAACCCGGGGACCGTGACGCACCCGGTCGAACTCCGCCCATCATCTCGGCTCTGGTCAGGATCGGCAGAGAGGGGAGGTCGGACTCGGTGAAACTCGCCAGATCGTGGCCTGCCAGTCGTTCCCGCCAGAACGGCGAATGATCGGCGGCATACACCAGAAGCTCCCGAAGACGCCGTTCGCGTTCTGCGGCGAGACGCCCTGCGTCCCATCGCAGCCGGCGCACCCCCCTCATGTACTCATCTTGCAATTCGGCGCGCTGGCGCCGGACCAGCTGCTCGTAATGTTCCCCCGACGTCGGCGCCAGTTGCCCTTGCTTGCACGCAAGCGATCGTAGCCTAGGCATCGCGCTCCGATACCATTCCTGGCCAAATGGCCGTTTATGTCAACGCGCGGTTCCTTTCACAGCCCGTGACTGGAGTACAGCGCTACGCGGAGAACATCACTCGAGAGCTCTTCGCAATTCACGACGGTATCCGGCTCCTCGCGCCCCCTGGGCCGCTCCGTGCCTTGGATGGCATCGATATCCAGCAGATCGGGACAAGTCGCGGACGGGTCGGCGACAGGTTGAGAATGACCCTCTAGCGTCGGATTGGAATTGACCCCCTGGCCGACGCTGGGAGGGTGATTTCAGTGGAAGATTGGGCGGAGATCCGCCGGTTGCATCGGGCCGAGGGCGTGCCGATTAAAGTCCATCGGCGATCCAAACCTGACGGTAGGGCTGTTCCTAATTTACGCCAAGCTTTACAGCATCGAGTTGAGTGACGTGTTGCGGTGGTCACAAAGGGTCATCGACCTCGCCGAGTGACCCGTCTAAGGGCGACTTCATTTTCGGGTCTCCGTTAGCCCTCGCCTTTGCGACGCGGGCTCAGGCCCGCTTCCGTATCGTGACCGTCATGGACGCACCTGCGCCCGACCGGCCCGACGGCCGCGCCGAACTCGTCAGCCGTCGCAGGCTATTTCGGCTGGCCGGCACCGCCGGCGGGGCGGCCACCGTCAGTGCGTGCTCCACCTGGACTGGTCCGGAGTCGGCGCGGTTCCTCGACTGCGACGTTTGGTATGTGGACGGATCGACGGGTTTCAACAGCAATGACGGCCGCACCAGCGCCACCGCTAAAGCCACCGTGGCGAACGCCATCACCAGTGCCGGCGACAACGCCCCCGTTTTGATCCGCTGCGCCAACATCACCTCGATATCACTGACGACCATTCGGCGCCGCAACCGGCTGCACATCATGCCGACCAGCGTGGCCAGCCCACCCACATTGACGACGGTGCTGCTCGACGGCTGCACGGCGGTCAACATCCGCGGCTTCAAGGTCGAGCAGAGCGTCTCACTGGGTAAGAGCAACACCGGCGCGGGTGGCGACGCCAGCGATGCGTGTTTCGACTGCGTGGTCGCCGGCAACGACATCGGCCCCTACACCGGCACCGTACCCAACGCCGCCGTCGCCGTCGAGAACCAGTCCCAGCGCTGCGTGGTGGCGCACAACGAGATTCACGGCATCATCCCCGCATCAGGGACAGCCGGCACCGTCGGTATCGACGTCAATTCCACCAATGGCTCCGGTGAGGTCGGCGTCGGCAACAACAACACTTTCGGCAGCAACAGCATCGACATCCAGATAGTCGGCAACTACATCCACGACATGTCCCTGGACGGGATCACCGTGTTCGGTTGGAGCGCCGGCCTGCAGGTCATCGGCAACTACATCACCAAATGTAATAGACCTAGTGGCTCAACTAGTCACGTCGATGGTATGCAGATCGCGGGTGGACCGGACATCCTGATCCAGGACAACGCGGTTTGGGACACTTGCGGAGGGGGTGGCGCCATCTTCGTCAAGGACTTCTACATCGCCACCGGGCTGCGCGTGAGAAACAACACTGTCTGGAACATTCACGCCGACGGCTCCACATCAGGGTTCACCGGCAACGGAATCTCTTTGAGCGCGGCACCTTACGCCGAGATCATGGGCAACATCGTCTACCAGACGTCGGGCATGACCGAATTGGAGGGCGGCTTCGGTAAAGGTGGCGGGTTGGCTTTGTGGGGATCGAGCAGCACAGGGTTGGGTGACCCGATGGCCAACGAGCGTGTCCCGGACGCTTACAGCCATGACGTGTCGATCATCCGCAACGCCTTCGACTGCCTGCACACACCCGACATCGGGGCGTCCATCGCATATCGTTGGGACAACTGGGTTTACGACCCCAACAACAACGGTGACCACGGATATAGGAGCACCAGCGATCTTAAACCGGGTGACAGTTTCGGTGGCCTGTCTACCACCAACATCATCGCGCTGGCTACCTACCGTTGCACCACAAAACTGGCGAACGAATGGCGCCGTGACCCGTTCGCGTTCTGGTTCGGGCCGCCCCGCAACACCGGCGGACTCTCGTTAGGGGCGTGAGGTTTTGACTAATCTTTTCAATCCGCCGCTCCAGCTCGCGTCCCACGCCCGGTCCCGCTGCGACGGCCGCACCCGACGCCAGCCCAGCGGCGAGCCCGCCACAAAAGCCAATACCCACGTCGAGCGCCGCTTCGGCTGTCCTATTGTGCCGGGATGCCTTGGGGCGCCCGTCCCGCCCGCGCTGGCGGCCGGCCCCACACCATCACCCGCATGACGATTCACCACACGGCCGTGGTCCTCGGCGACAACAGCAACGGGCCAGCTCACCTGCGCCAGCACCAGCACTACCACCAGGACGTGCAAGAGTGGATCGACATCGCCTATCACGTTGGCGTCGACCGCAACGGCAACATCTTCGAGCTGCGGACGCCCGATCTCGTGGGCGACACCGCGACAAGCTACGACCCGGCAGGCCACCTCGTCGTCTGCGAGGGAGATTTCGACCAAGAGGCTGTGACAGAGGCCCAGCTTCATGGGGCCGCCCTCGCGTTCGCCTGGGCCGCCCAGAACTTTCGCATCGGGACCGATACGCTCGCGGGCCACCGCGACGTCAGCCCCGACACCGCATGCCCGCGCGCGAACCTCTATGCCCATGTCTCCTCGGGTGACCTCAAGCGCCGCATCGACGATCTCCTGGCCGCCGGCACTGTGGATCTCCGGCGTGTTTGTGGGCCCGAGGCTGCCGCAATCGTCGCGGCCATCGAGGCAGGCCACTGACGCGATAGGCGCGGATCGGCATCACACGCCTCAGCCAGCTGTCATCGCGGGCAAATAGGTGTCACGGCTGGTCCGCGTGGTCGTCCCTAGCATGGACACCATGACCGACGAGGAGATCCTGACCCGCTCCCGGCAGGCCAAGCAGCCAGTGGCCGAGCTTGAGGCTGTCGAGGCCAAGCGCGCCGGGCTACCATGACCGAAGACGGTTTGCAGTACCACGTGCTGCCTGACGACCCGGTGGCGGCCCTGAATATCCTGCGTGAGGCCGCGGGGCTAAACGTGGCCGGAGCAGGGCAACGAACCGAAATGAAAGAACCGCGCAAGCTGCGCCCCGTGAC
>CAVYPB010000036.1:0-237220 GCA_963770305.1 uncultured Actinomycetota bacterium | reverse complement strand
ATCCGGCCCGTGACGCCGGAGGCGTATTTCGTCTACGGCGTCGCGCACTTGCTGCCGCAGGCGATGCGCAGTTCGGCGCGCGCGAGCGTGATGTAATTCAGCACGCCGGCGGAGCCGGCCAAATCAACCCCGTGCGGCTATGTCCTCCAGGACGGCGAACATGGTCCGGGTCGGCACGCCGGTGCCGCCCTTGCCGGTGTAGCCCCACGGACCGCCGGTGTTGTAGGCAGGGCCCGCGATGTCGATGTGCGCCCACTGCACGCCGTCCGCGACGAACTCGCTTAGATACGTGCCAGCGACCAGCATGCCCGCGTAGCGCGACCCGCTGACGTTGGCGAGATCGGCCACCGTCGACTTCAGGTCGTCCTTCAACTCTTCGGGTAGCGGCATCGGCCAGCCGTTCTCGCCGACCTGCTGCGAGATCCGGGCGACGCGGTCCCGGAAGTCGTCGCTGCCCATCACGCCTGGCGTGTGGGCGCCGAGCGCCACCGTTTGCGCTCCGGTCAGCGTCGAGGTTTCGATCAGGTAGTCGGGCTTGTCTTCGCAGGCCCGCACGATCGCGTCGGCAAGGATTAACCGGCCCTCGGCGTCGGTGTTGAGCACCTCGACGGTGATGCCGCCGTACTGGGTGAGCACGTCGCCGGGCCGCTGCGCGGTGGACGACGGCATGTTCTCGGCCATCGGCACGGTGGCGATCACGTCGATCGGCAACTGCTGCTTGGCGGCCAGCACCACTGTGGCGATCACGGCGGCGGCGCCTCCCATATCGGAGGTCATGTGGTGCATGTTGGCCGCAGGCTTGATGGAGATGCCGCCGGTGTCGAACGTGATGCCCTTGCCGACCAGTGCGACCTTCTTGGCCTTACCTGTTTTCGCTCTGCGGTGCGTCAGCCGGACCAGCCGGGGCGGACGCGACGAACCCTTTCCGACGCCGATCACGCCGCCGTAGCCCTCCTTGGCAAGGGCCTTGTCGTCGAGCACTTCGACCTCGAGGCCCGTCGCTTCGCCCAAAGCCTTTGCGCGCTTGGCGAATTCGGCCGGGTACAGGTGGCTCGGCGGGGTGTTGACCAGATCGCGTGCGGTGGCCACCGCGGTCGCGATTGCCGTCGCCCGCTCGGCCGCCGCCTTGGTCTTGGCCTTGGTGTCTGCGGCAAGCACCGTGATCTGGCGCAGACCCGCATCCTTGGGTGCCGTCTTGGCGCTGCGGAGGTCGGTGAACCGGTAGGCACCGAGGATCAGCCCCTCGATGGCCGCGCTCAGGTCGAGGTCCGACAGCGTAGTGATCACGGTCTCGGTGCCGTTGAGAGAGCGTGCGGCCACCCCCGCCGCGCGGCGAATCGCGTCTGCGGGCCACTCTCCACCTTGCACGCGGGGTGGGCCCCCAGCTTGCGAGGGGAGTGCCCCCACGCGGTCCTTGCCAAGCCCGACAGCAAGAACGCTGCCCACCGGGAGGGACGGTGCCACCACCCGGGTGAGCTGGTCGGCGCCACCCTTCGCGCCGAGCGCCTCCAGCGCGACCTCGATCTCGCCGACGGCCTCGGCGTCGAGGAACGGATTGGCGACGACGGTCGCGGTCGCGTCCTCGTCCTGCCCGCTGATCACGGGCACGATCAGCACCGCGGAATCCTTCTTGCGGTTGGGCAGTGACGAGGCGACGGTGACGGTGGGGGCCTGGTATCCGGCGTTTGCGGTGCTCACGAGCGTTCAGCCTAGCCGTCAGCGGCCACCGTGTAGGTCGTAGGCCGTCACCGGATCATTGAAACCCTTGAGCGTCAACGGTTCCTGAACGACGGCGGGCCACTCGGGCAGCTCGTCGCGCACGGCCGAGGTGGCAAGGATCTGTCCGGGCTCCGCGGCGACGACGAGCCTCGCGGCGAGGTTGACCGCGTTGCCGAAATAGTCGCCGTTGATGGCCAACACCATGCCGTAGTCGAGACCGGCCCGGACCTGCATCTGCGCCTCGCGCGCCTTCGGGTGGTCGACGAGATCCACCGCGGCCTTGGCCAGTTGTTCGGGCGTCGAACTCACCCACATCACCTCGTCGCCGATGAACTTCACCACCCGGCCTCCGTCGGCATGCACCACGTCGCTGACGGTGGCGCTGAACTCGTTGAGCAAGGCCGACAACTCCGCGGGCGTGAGCTGCTGTGTCAGAGCGGTGAAGCCTGACAGATCCGCGAAGCCGATGCCGCACACGACGCTCTCCGATGTGTCGCGGACGACGCCCTCGAAGTGGGTTCGGGCACTGCTCAGGTGATGGCGGTGAACAGCATCGATCAGCGCTCCGATGCGGGGAACGAACTCCGCAACGCCGCGGTACGCCTGCGCGGTGATGAGTTCGTCATGGGAGTGGCCCATCTGGAGATCGGGCGAGCGGACGCGAACAACCGCAGACTCGGCCTCCGCCAACCGGGCCATGGCCGCGCCGAGGACCCGCAGCAGGCCGTATGCGCCGTCATCGCTCATCACCGCTCTCATTGCGACCCAGGTCGCCAGGCCGTCGACGTCGGCCTGGCTCAGGGCGACGTCATCGGGGTCAGCAACGGTCAGCCCGAGCACCGCCCACGCCCGCTCGATGTCGGCGAGCGGGACGCCGAGAACATCGGCGGCCGTCCGCAGGCTGTAGATGGGGCGGCCCGACCGCTGAAGCGCATCGCCGGCCAGCCCGAACAGGCGACCTGCCCGCTCGGCCTCGACCATCTCGTCGGCCGTGAAGCCGAGCTTGTCCAGGTAGTCGATCAGGCCGGCTCGTCCGCGCGCATTGGCGATTCCGGCGGCTTCCAGCGCATCGAAATCGACCACCACCCGAGTCTGCCAGCGTTAACGCCCCGATTAGGGTTGATTCCCGTGAGGGATACTGAAGCGAGCGAACTCCAACACGGCCCCCTCGAGGAACGACATCGTCAACTCGGCGCGAGTTTCGCGGAGTTCTCCGGCTGGCTGATGCCGGTGTCCTATGCCGGCACCGTCAGCGAACACACCGCGACGCGCAACACAGTCGGCCTGTTCGACGTCAGCCACCTCGGCAAGGCGCTGGTGCGTGGGCCCCGCGCTGCCGAATACGTGAACTCGGCGCTGACGAACGACCTTCGACGCATCGGGCCGGGTAAGGCGCAATACACGTTGTGCTGCACCGATTCCGGTGGCGTCATCGACGACCTGATCGCCTACTACGTATCCGACGACGAGATCTTCCTGGTGCCCAACGCCGCCAACACTCCCGCCGTAGTCGCGGCGCTACAGGAGCGCGCACCCGCGGGCCTGACGATCACCGACGAACACCGCTCGTACGCCGTGCTCGCCGTGCAGGGACCCAAATCGACCGACGTCGTCGGCGCATTGGGCCTGCCGACCGACATGGACTACATGGGATATGCGGACGCCGAATTTGGCGGCGCGCGGGTGCGGGTGTGCCGCACCGGCTACACCGGCGAGCACGGCTACGAACTGCTGCCGACATGGGATCGGGCCGATGTCGTTTTTGACGCGCTCGTCGACGCCGCCGGCAGTGCAGGCGGTGAGCCGGCCGGGCTGGGAGCCCGCGACACGCTGCGCACCGAAATGGGTTATCCGCTGCACGGCCATGAACTGTCACTGGACATCTCGCCACTGCAGGCGCGGTGTGGGTGGGCGATCGGGTGGAAGAAAAACGCGTTCTGGGGACGCGACACGCTGCTGGCCGAGAAGGAGGCGGGCCCGAAGCGGGTGCTGCGCGGCCTGCGGGCCCTCGGTCGCGGGGTGCTACGCCCCGACCTGACGGTGCTCGACGGCGACACCCCGATCGGCGTGACGACATCGGGAACCTTTTCTCCGACATTGAAAGTCGGCATCGCACTGGCATTGATCGACACCGACAAAGACGTCGCCGACGGCCAGACCGTCTCGGTGGACGTACGCGGCCGCGGCCTCGAATGTGAAGTCGTCAAACCACCGTTCATCGAGGCAAAAACCCGGTAGCGAGCGGATATACAATCGCTGCATGACTGACGGCCCCCTCGAGTTCACGGTTGAGCGCAATGCGAACCCGGTGAGCGACGAGGTACGGGTGTCGATTTTGACCGATCCGCCGTTCGGTCAGTTCCACACCGACCACATGGTTTCGATCGACTACCTCGACGGCAAGGGCTGGCACAACGCGCGGGTGATGCCGTACGGACCGATCGAGCTGGACCCATCGGCCATCGTGTTGCACTACGCCCAGGAGGTGTTCGAAGGGCTCAAGGCCTACCGCTGGGCGGACGGTTCCATCGTCTCGTTCCGGCCGGAGGCCAATGCCAGTCGGCTGCGCTCCTCGGCGCGCCGGCTGGCGATCCCTGAGCTGCCCGAAGAGGTGTTCATCGAGTCGCTGCGTCAGCTGATCGGCGTCGACGAGCCATGGGTGCCGCCGGCGGGGGGCGAGGAGTCGTTGTATCTGCGGCCCTACATCTTCGCCACCGAGCCGGGGTTGGGTGTGCGGCCGGCAAACGAATACCGCTATCTGGTCATCGCCTCGCCTGTGGGAGCGTATTTCAAGGGCGGCATCAAGCCGGTCAGCGTGTGGCTGTCGACGGAGTATGTGCGTGCCTGTCCGGGCGGTACCGGCGCGGCCAAGTTCGGTGGCAATTACGCCGCGTCGCTGCTGGCGCAGGCCCAGGCCATCGAGAACGACTGCGATCAGGTGGTGTGGCTGGACGCCGCGGAACGCCGCTTCGTCGAAGAGATGGGCGGGATGAACCTGTTCTTCGTGTTCGGCAGCGGCGGCACGGCCCGGCTGGTCACTCCCGAATTGAGCGGGTCGATTCTGCCCGGAGTCACGCGAGATGCCTTGCTGCAGTTGGCGACTGACGCCGGGTTCACTGTCGAGGAACGCAAGATCGACGTCGACGAGTGGCAGAAGAAGGTCGCGGCGGGTGAAATCACCGAGGTGTTCGCGTGCGGCACCGCGGCGGTGATCACCCCGGTGGCCCGCGTCAAGTACGGCGACGGCGAGTTCACCGTTGCCGACGGCGGACCGGGGGAGATCACGATGGCGCTGCGCGACACACTGACCGGCATCCAGCGCGGCACGTTCGCCGATACTCACGGTTGGATGGCGCGGCTTAGTTAGCTTCAACTCATGGGCGCGCAGAGCCTGGTGATGGTGGCCCGCGACGAAGGTGAACACTTCCTTTCTCAAACACCCTCTACACCGCGAAAATCAACAGCGAGCAGTCCCTTGGCGTCATCACGGCGATGGAGTTCTTGGCCCGAAGAACTTCGCCCCGCCGTTGCATCGCCACGAGCCCGAGGAGATCGATCTTGCTGCCTAACCGGCGCCGAGGGCCAGCCCGATCGCTGTCACCGTTGTCGCCACTTCTATCGCCGCACCCAGCACGTCGCCGGTGATCCCGCCGAACCGACGGACGCAGTGCGCGACCAGTGCCGCCGCGCACGCCAGCGCGACGAGAACCGCCACCGGGCCCTGCCACCGTCGCGGATCGGCCAGCACCGCCAGCGCCGCGACTGCGACGACCCACGTCAGCACCACTGCTGCCGGTTGGGTGCCCGCCGAGTGCGCACCCAGCAAGCTGCCCTGCGCGGCGGTCGCCGAGCGCCGGCACGCGGCCACCGCGGCCACCCGGCCAGCCATCACCGCGACGATCACCGCGACGACGCCCAGCTCCGCGAACGCCAGCGCCTGCAGCACGATCGCCACTACCACCGCGGCCACGCCGAACGGGCCTGCCGAACCGTCGCGCATCACCTGAAGCGCCCGCTCTGACGGCCCGTAACAGCCCAGCGCGTCGGCGGTGTCGGACAGCCCGTCGATGTGCAGGCCGCGGGTCGCGACCAGCAGGACAGCAACCGCGAGCGCACCGCCAAGCGGACTGCCGGCGGCGAAGGCCCACGACGACCCCCACACCACCGCGCCTGCCAGTGCCCCGAGCGCGATGCCCACGACAGGCAAGGCGGTGATGACACCGCGGCCCACCCCGGCTGAACTGCGCACGGGCAGGACGGTCGCGAACGCGAATGCGCCCGTGACCGAGCGGATCACGCGGTGACGCCTGCTTCGTCGAATGTGGCCATCGACGCAAGCGCGGCGACGGCGGCGCGCACGATGGGCAACGCGACCGCCGCGCCGGTGCCCTCGCCGAGCCGCATCCGCATGTCGATGATCGGTTCCAGTTCGAGTTGCCGCAGAGCAAGCGCATGGGCGGGTTCGGTGGACCGGTGACCCGCCTGCCACCACTGCCGGGCACCGGGCGCGAGTCGCTCGGCCACCAGCGCGGCGGCCGTCACCACCACGCCGTCGAGCAGCACCGGCGTGCGGCGCACGGCGGCCTGAGCGCAGAACCCTGCCATGGCGGCGAAGTCCGCTCCGCCGCAAACCCGCAGCAGCCCAACCGGGTCCGCGGAGAACGCGCGGGCCCGGTACAGCGCGTCCCGGATCGCGGCGGTCTTGCGCGCCCAGCCGGCATCGTCGATGCCGGTACCCCTGCCCACGACGGCCACCGGTTCGGAGCCGGTCAGGGCCGCGATCAAAGTGGTTGCGGCGGTGGTGTTTCCGATTCCCATGTCACCTGCGATCAACAGGTCCGCGCCGGAATCGACTTCCTCGTCGGCGATCCGGCGGCCCGCCTGGATCGCGGCGGCCGCCTCGTCGGCGCTGAGTGCGTCTTCGACGGCGATGTTGCCGCTGCCGCGCCGCACCTTGTGCGCGCCGATCGACGGCGAGTGCGGCTCGACGGCATCCACCGCGATGTCGACCACGCGCACGCTGGCGCCTGCGGCCTCGGCGAGCACGTTGATGGCCGCGCCGCCCGCGTCGAAGTTGGCGACCATCTGCGCGGTGACCTCCGCCGGATAGGCCGATACACCCGCGGCGGTGACGCCATGGTCACCGGCGAATACCACGACGCGGGGGCGCTGGAACTGCCGAGGCGGGCACACCCCCTGGCATGACGCCACCCACACCGACAGGTCCTCGAGCCGGCCCAGTGAGCCGGGTGGCTTGGTCAACCGGTCTTGACGGGCCCGCGCCGCGGCTGCCACTTCGGGATCGGGGGCGGTGATCGATTCGAAGTCCGTCACCGCCGGGACTCCGCGCGGCTTGGCTCCTTCACGGTCAACGGCTGGCCGGCGACCACGAGCACCACCCGGTCGCACAGCCCGGCCAGCCGCTGGTTGAGGCTACCCAGCTCGTCGGCGAACCGACGGCCGGACGCCGTGTGCGGCACCACGGTCAGGCCCACCTCCGGACTGACGAGGGCCAGCGGCGAGGGAAAGGCGCCGACCGCATCGATCAGGTCGTCCACGTCGGCGGTCACCGACCCCACCGACCCCACCGACCCCACCGACCCCATAGCCCACGCGCCGCGGCGGTCCATCACCGCGGTCAGCCAGCCGCCGATGTCGTCGACGAGCGTCGGGGTCGCCATCTGTGACCGCAATTGCGTTGGTATGTCTATCGTTTCGACGGTCGACCAGTGTGATGGGCGGCGGGCCCGATGTGCGGCGATCCGCGCCGACCAGTCGGGGTCACCCACGGGCGCCGCACCGGTGGCCAGGTAGCGCACCGGCTGCCCGGCACCTGTCGATTCGGCGATCGCCCTCTCCGCCCACTGCGACTTGCCCGACCGGATACCCCCGAGCACCAGCGTGCGCACAGGTGATCAGGCGACCTTATCGCCGCGATTGACCTGCGGCCGGGGCGCGCGCATCCGGCGCAGCTGTGAGGCGCGGCTGGCGGCGTAAAAGCCGAGTTTCCAACCACTTTCGGTGTTGTCCGGGAACTTCTCATCCACCAGGCGGTTCACCTTGCGGCCCAGGACGAAGCCGTCGATCACCATGATCACCACCAGGACCAGCATCGCGGGGGAGAGCAGTCGCTGCACGGTGAGCGACGGCACCGCCAGCATGACGAAGATCAGGCCGAGCGCCGCGGGCATGAACAGCCCGAGCACGTTTCGGCGCGAGTCCACGGCGTCACGCACGAAGCCGCGCACGGGGCCCTTGTCGCGCGGCAGCAGGTAGGCGTCCTCGCCTGCCATCATCTTCTCGCGGCGTTCGGACATGTCGGCGCGGCGGGCGACCTTGTCGGCCTTGCGCTCATCGCGGGTCAGCTTCGGCCCGCCGATCTCCTTGCGACGCCGCCGCGCTTCGGCGGCGGTCATCGGGGCGGGCGCGACCGGGCCTCGCTTACGCGCGGCCTCGCTGCGTTTCGGGGTGGGCCTGCCCTTGGGGGCGGTGGTACCGGAGTCCTTGAGGGTGGTCTCCTGGGCGGTGTCCTCGGGCGTGGAATCGTCGCCCGAGTTGCCTTTCCTGCGACCCAGCAGTTTCACGCCTGTCAGATTACTTGCGCGACGGGATTGCCCGGCATGCACCTGCGCAATCGGGACCATATTCTGCCGTCATGCGGGTTCTGATCGCCCCCGACTGCTACGGCGATAGCCTCACGGCGGTCGAAGCCGCCCAGGCGATCGCCGAGGGCTGGCGCCGGAGCCGCCCCGACGATGCGTTGACGCTGGCCCCGCAGTCCGACGGCGGGCCCGGCTTCGTCGGCGTGCTGGCCGGGCGGCTCGGTGAGGTGTGCACCCTTCGCGTGTGCGGCCCGCTGACCGCGGAGGTGTCCGCGGAGTGGGTACTAGACCCGGCCGCGCCCAGGACCGCCTACATCGAATGCGCGCAGGCCTGCGGGCTGGCGCTGCTGGGTGGCCCGCCGACGGTGCAGACCGCGCTGGCCGCGCACAGCCGGGGAGTGGGACAGCTGATCGCCGTCGCGGTGCGGGCAGGCGCAGAGCGGATCGTGGTGGGGCTCGGCGGCAGCGCCTGCACCGACGGCGGTCGCGGCATGGTCGAGGCGCTGGGTACCGACGTGAGGAGCACAACAAGCGCCCGCCTGGCCGCGGCCCGCGAGCTGCTCGCGGGTGTCGAGCTGATCGCGGCCACCGACGTCGAGCACCCGCTGCTGGGACCGATGGGTGCCGCGACCGTGTTCGGCCCGCAGAAGGGGGCCGACCCCGACACCGTGCGCGTCCTGGAACAGCGGCTGACCGACTGGGCGGCGGAGTTGAACGCCGCCGCGGGCCGGGCGGTCGGCGATGAGCCGGGGGCAGGCGCCGCGGGAGGCATCGGCGCGGCGCTGCTGGCGCTGGGCGGGCGCCGCGAATCCGGTGCTGCGGTCATCGCCGAACACACCCGGCTGGCCGATGATGTCGCCGCCGCCCAGCTCGTCATCACCGGCGAAGGTCGGTTCGACGACCAGTCGTTGCGCGGCAAAGTGGTGAGCGCCCGCGGCCGGAGCACGGGCGCGACGGATCCCGGTCTTGGTGCTTGCCGGCCAGGTCACGCTGGACGAAGCCACGCTGCGCGAGGCGGGCATCGCGGCTGCGTTCTCCATCGCCGACCACGCCGGGTCGTTGCAGCTGGCGATCGACGATGCGGCAAACCAGCTGGAAGGGTTGGCCCAGGTGACCGCGGCGACCTGGGGATAAGTCGGGAATAGGGCCGGAACAAGGTACCGTTGATGAAGTGGACCCAATGGTCTACCCACGAACATGCACAGGGGAGAAGTAATGACTGTTCAGGACGAGTCGGCGACCACCACGGCCACCCATGGCGCAATCCTGACTGACGCAGCGGCCGCCAAGGCGAAGGCGCTGCTGGATCAGGAGGGTCGTGAAGACCTCGCGCTGCGCATCGCCGTCCAACCGGGCGGGTGCGCTGGCCTGCGCTACAACCTCTTCTTCGACGACCGGTCCCTCGACGGCGACCTGATTTCCGAGTTCGGCGGCGTGAAGCTGACCGTCGACCGGATGAGCGCCCCGTACATCCAGGGCGCCACGATCGACTTCGTCGACACCATCGAGAAGCAGGGCTTCACGATCGACAACCCCAACGCAACGGGATCGTGCGCCTGCGGCGACTCGTTCAACTGATTCAGTACTGACCGGCCGTCCGCGGCAGGTAGGAGCACACCAGGATTTCGTTGTCCTGGGACAGCAGTTGAGCGACGCCCTGTTCCTCGGGGTTCGGCCTTTGGTCACGCGTCGACCCGTTCGCCGGAGCCACCCGCATCGTGAAAAGCACCTGCGCCTGATTCGGCGACCAGAGCACCATCTTGTCGATCGACGTCACTTCGGCGCGGCTGTACTGCTTGCGGAACGCGTCGCTGCTGAGCGCCGCCAGCGCGAGGTCGGAGCGGTTTTCCTTGACGGCATCGAACAGCCCGCACAGGGTGTGACGTGCCACGGTTTCGTCGTCACCCTTCGTCAGCGCGTCCAGATACTCCTGAATGGCGGCCTGGGCCGATGCGTCGGTCAGCGCACTGTTGCGCGATGCGTTGTCATCGCGCGCCGCAAAAACAATTGCGGTGACTACCGCTGCGACCACGGCGACTGCCAGTGCCACCGCGACGACGGGCGGCCACCACCGCCGTTTCGGATATTGCAGCGGCGGCGGCAGCATCGACGGATACGGCGACGGGCCGTTTTCTGGATAGGGCTGCGCCGCATACATTTGCGGGCCGACCAGTCCAGCCCCGTATTCGGGCGGGTACGGACCAGTCATGTATTTGCTCCCCCGAGATGTGTCAAATGAATTCGCCTGTCTACAGTGACCGGGCGGGCACTTGTAGGCAGGTTAGCGCACTGCCGCCGGGTATCCCCTGGGTAAGATTATCTAGACGGCTTAATAAATAAGGGGTGACGTTTCGTGACCATTGCGGTGACCGGCTCGATTGCGACCGACCATCTCATGCGTTTTCCAGGTCGGTTCTCCGAGCAGCTGCTGGCCGATCACCTGCAGAAGGTGTCATTGAGCTTCCTCGTCGACGATCTCGTCATTCACCGTGGCGGCGTCGCGGGCAACATGGCCTTCGCGATGGGCGTCCTCGGCGGAAGCCCGACGCTCGTGGGCGCCGTGGGCAAGGACTTCGACGACTACCGGAACTGGCTGACCTCGCACGGCGTGGACTGTGACAACGTGGCTGTTTCCGACTCTGCGTACACCGCCCGCTTCGTCTGCACCACCGACGAGGACATGGCGCAGATCGCGTCGTTCTACCCCGGCGCGATGTCCGAGGCCCGTGACATCAAGCTCGCTGACGTGGTCTCCCGTACGGGCACACCGGAATTGGTGATCGTCGGTGCCAACGACCCCGACGCCATGTTCCTGCACACCGAGGAGTGCCGCTCGCTGGGGCTGGCGTTCGCCGCGGATCCGTCGCAGCAGCTGGCCCGGCTTTCCGGTGAGGAGATCCGCAAGCTGATCGACGGGGCCGCCTACCTGTTCACCAACGACTACGAATGGGACCTGCTGCTGCAAAAGTCCGGTTGGTCGGAGGCTGAGGTGATGAGCCAGATCCAACTGCGCGTCACCACGCTGGGGGAGAAAGGCGTCGACATCGTCGGCCGCGACGGCACATTCATCCACGTCGACGTCGTGCCCGAGACCCACAAGGACGATCCCACCGGCATCGGCGACGCGTTCCGGGCCGGCTTCCTCACCGGTCGCAGCGCAGGGCTCAGCCTGGAACGGTCGGCGCAGCTGGCGTCAATGGTCGCGACGCTCGTGCTCGAGGCGCCGGGCCCGCAGGAGTGGACCTGGGACCGCGACGAGGCCGTGACGCGGCTGACCGGCGCCTACGGCGCCGAGGCGGGTCAGGAAATCGCGAAGGCGCTTGGCGCCGACGGATAGCGCCATTGGCGCTTCCTTACAACTGCACGGGGTAGGTCGGCTCGCTGATCTGTGGGGTGACGCTGTGCTCGACGAAGATCGCGTGCCACAGCATGAAGATCAGCACCGTCCACAGCCGGCGGCTGTGATCGCTTGCGCCGCTGCGGTGTTCGTCGAGCATGGTCCGCACCGCAACAATGTCGACGAACTCGCCGGCTTGTGAGGTGTCGATGGTGGCGTACGCCCAGTCCAGCAGTTCGCCCGCCCGCAGCCAGTGCCGGATCGGCACAGGAAAGCCCAGCTTCGGGCGGTTGAGCACGTGGGCGGGAACAATGGGTTCCAGTGCCTTGCGAAGCGCGAATTTCGTGGTTGCCCTGGTGATCTTCTGATCGGCAGGCAGCCGCGACGCCACCGCGAACACCTCGCGATCCAGAAACGGCACCCGCAGTTCGAGCGAATTGGCCATCGTCATCTTGTCGGCCTTGACCAGGATGTCGCCGCGCAGCCAGGTGAACAGGTCGATGTGTTGCATCCGCGCCACCGGATCCCAGCCGTCGGACGTGGCATATATCGGCGCGGTGATGTCTGTGTGCGTCCACTCCTGACGGAAGCCCGGCAGCACCGCCCGCAGCTGCGCGTCGGAGAAGCTGCGCGCGTTGCCGTAGTAGCGCTCCTCGAGCGTGAGCGAGCCGCGGTGCAGCAGGCTCTTGCCGCGCATGCCCTCGGGCAGGGGTTTGGAGGCCTTGCCCAGCGATCGTCGAACCGGGCGAGGGAGATAGTCGAAAGGCCGCAGCGACAACGGTTCCCGGTAGATCGTGTAGCCGCCGAACAGCTCGTCGGCGCCCTCGCCGGACAGCACCACCTTGACATGCTTGCGGGCCTCGCGGGCGACGAAAAACAGCGGCACCAGCGCCGGGTCGGCGACGGGTTCGTCGAGATACCAAATGATTTCGGGTAGGGCCGCGACGAACTCGGCCTGATTGACCACCTTCGTCACGTGCCGCGCGCCGATCGCCTCGGCCGACGCGACCGCGACGTCGACCTCGGAGAAGCCTTCCCGTTCGAAGCCGGTGGTGAATGTGATCAGGCGCGGGTTGTGGCGCATCGCCAGGGCCGCGATCGCGGTGGAGTCGATACCGCCGGACAGGAAGGCGCCGACGGTGACGTCGGCGCGCATATGCTTGGCGACGGAATCCTCGAGCACCGCGGTGATCTCGTCGTAGCGGCTCTGCTCACTGCCCGCGCTGAAGGGCTTCGCGGCAAACTGAGGCGTGAAGTAGCGGATCACCTCGGGCGGCTTTCCTGGCCGCACGCGCGCGTAGCTGCCGGATTCCAGCCGCCGGATGCCGCGGTGCAGCGTTTCCGGTTCCGGCACGTACTGCAGCACCGTGTAGTGCTGCACGGCGCGATCGTCGATGCCGAGATCGATGCCGACGTTCTGCGCCAGGTCGAGCAGGCACTTCTTCTCGCTGCCGATGGCCGTCCCGCCGGTCCCCGTCGCCATGAACAGTGGCTTGATGCCGAAAGGGTCACGCGCGCAGAACAGTTCCTTCTCGACGGTGTCCCACAGTGCGAAAGCGAACATGCCGCGCAGCCGGGTCAGCGCAGTGATGCCCCAGTGGTGGTAGGCAGCGATGATGGCCTCACCGTCACCGTCGGTGGCGAAGACGGCTCCGTGGTTGGCCGACAGCTCGTCGCGCAGTTCGAGGTAGTTGTAAATCTCGCCGTTGAACACCAGCACGTAGCGGTCTGGCGATTCGGGCGGGCCCCAGCGCAACGGCTGATGGCTGTGCGCGATGTCGATGATCGACAACCGGTTGAAGCCGAGCACGACATGGTCGTCGGACCAGGTGCCCGGCTCGTCGGGACCGCGGTGGCGCATGAGATGTGAGGCCCCCGAAACGGCGCTTATGAGGTCGGGGGAGACGTCAGCGGACGGCTCGGTAAGCAGGGCAAGCAGTCCGCACACCGCGCCAGTATGCCTAATGGGGGCGCGGACGAGAGGAGCACGAGCTTCAAAGATGGGAGACGAAAGGAGCACGAGCTTCAAAGTGGGAGTGTGTCGAGACCGGCACCCGCGGGTGGTCTACGCTGCGTAGTATTCGCCTAGCACTACCGACTTCTAGGAGGCGCCAGCGTGACACCTCGCGGTGTGAAGGTGGTGGCTCGAGCGGCGTTACTGTCAGTCGTCCTGGGTGGCACGGCGGTGCTGCTCAGCGGGTGTAGCTGGTCTGAGGCGCTGGGCCTTGGCTGGCCCGAAGGCATTACGCCCGAGGCGCACCTCAACCGGCAACTGTGGATCGGTTCGCTGATCGCTGCGCTTGTGGTCGGTGTGATCGTGTGGGGCCTGATCTTCTGGGCCTCGGCGTTCCACAGGCACAAGGAGGGCGACACCGAGCTGCCGCGCCAGTTTGGTTACAACATGCCGCTGGAGCTGGTGCTCACCGTCACGCCGTTCCTGATCATCTCGGTGCTCTTCTACTTCACCGTGGTGGTGCAGGAGAAGATGCTTCACAAGGACCCCAATCCAGACGTCGTCATCGACGTCACCGCCTTCCAGTGGAACTGGAAGTTCGGCTACCAGAAGATCAACTTCCGCGACGGCACCCTCACCTACGACGGCGCCGACAACGAGCGCAAAGAGGCGATGGAGTCCAAGCCGGAGGGCGTCGACAAGCACGGCGAGGAGTTGGTCGGCGCAGTCCGCGGCCTCAACCCCGAGGACCGGCGCTACCTGAACTTCGACAAGGTCGAGACGCTGGGGTCATCGACTGAGATCCCCATACTGGTGCTGCCTACGGGCAAGCGCATCGAGTTCCAGATCGCGTCCGCCGATGTGGTCCACGCATTCTGGGTGCCCGAGTTCCTGTTCAAGCGCGACGTGATGCCCGATCCAAAGGCCAACCACTCCGACAACATCTTCCAGATCAGCGAGATCAACAAGACCGGTGCGTTCGTCGGCCGATGCGCGGAGATGTGCGGCACCTACCACTCGATGATGAACTTCGAGGTTCGAGTGGTGGAGCCCAACGACTTCAAGGCGTATCTGCAGCAGCGCATGGCGGGCAAGACCAACGCGGAGGCGCTGCAGTCCATCAACCAGCCGCCGACGGCCGTCACCACGCATCCGTTCGACACCCGCCGCGGTGAACAGGCAGGCGCGGCACCCCAGGCCAGCAAGTAGGGACACCACATGCACATCGAAGCCAGGCTGTTCGAGTTCCTGACCGCGTTCTTCGTGCTTTCGGCGGTGGTGTACGCCGCGCTGACCGCGATGTTCCAGTACGGCGGCGTGGAGTGGGTCGGGGTCACTGCTCTGGTGCTGACATCCGGGCTGACGCTGATCACCGGCACGTTCTTCCGGTTCGTCGCCCGCCGGCTCGACACCCGGCCAGAGGACTATGAGGACGCCGAGATCAGCGACGGCGCCGGTGAGCTGGGCTTCTACAGCCCGCACAGCTGGTGGCCGCTGTTCATCGCGCTGTCGGCATCGGTCACGGCCGTCGGCGTCGCGCTGTGGCTTCCCTGGCTGATCGCGGCGGGCGTCTGCTTCGTCTTGACGACCGCCGCCGGCCTGGTATTCGAGTACTACACCGGCCCCGAGAAGCACTGACCTGTAAAGGTCACAATCGGGACAACAGTTGGCCCGCAACCCGTGCTGTGAGACTCGCTAGCGCCGTCGCTTTGGGTAGTGTTGCCGAGGCAGTAGTCGAGAAGGATAGGCGTAGATGAGCGGGCCGAATCCCCCAGGGCCTGAAGGGTCGGAGTTCGGCGGTCAGGAGCCGGGCAGCCAGCCCGCATCCGATCAGCCCACACGAGCAGGAGCCGAGTCGGCGGCGCCCGACACCGGTCGGACGGATATCCACTCGCAGGCCTACTCCGCGCCGGAGTCCGAACAGTTCACCAGCGGTCCATACGTGCCTGCCGACTCGTCGCTCTACGACTACGACAGCTACGACCCGGCCGTTGAACCGGTCGACCAGGAGACGCCGCCGCGCTGGCCATGGGTGGTCGGGGTGGCTGCCATCATCGCCGCCATCGCGCTCGTCGCGTCCGTGTCGGTGTTGGTCACCCGGACCGACACCAACAACCTCGCTACGCCTGCGACCAGCACGACCACCGCGCCGCCGGTGCAGGACGAGATCACCACGACGACACCGACACCACCACCGCCACCGCCACCGCCCACTACGGAGGCGCCACCGCCACCGCCGGAGACCGTGACGGTGACCCAGGAGCCGCCACCTCCGCCGCCGGCCACCGCCGAGGCGCCCCCACCCCCGCCGGCGACCACCACGCCCCCGCCTCCGGCGCCGACCACGCCTGCGGGCCCGCGGCAGGTCACGTACTCGGTGACGGGCACCAAGGCCCCCGGTGACATCATCACCGTCACCTACGTCGACGCCTCCGGCCGCAGCCGCACCCAGCGCAACGTCTACATCCCGTGGTCGCTGACGGTGACGCCGATCTCGCAATCCGAAGTCGGCTCGGTGCAGGCCTCCAGCCTGTTCCTGGTCAGCCGGCTCAACTGTTCGATCACGACCAGCGACGGCACGGTGCTCTCGTCGAACACCAACAACGCCGCGCAGACTACCTGCTGATGCCTGACAACACGGATGTCGCCGGTCGCTCGCGGTTGCGCGCCGGCCTGGACACCGGCGAATTCGACCGCACCGACCGCATCCTGCTGGGCGCCTGCGCCGCGGTCTGGCTGGCCGCGCTCGGCGCGGGCGTCGCGGCGACGGTGGCCCTCGTCGACCTGGGAACCGGGCACGCGCAGTCAACGGGCGAGTCCGAGACACCGTGGCTGCTGTACGCCGTGATCGCCATCTCTGCGGCGGTGATCATCGGCGCGGTGCCGCTATTGCTGAGGGCACGCCGGGCCGCGCTGGAGGAACCGCCGAGCCCGGCCCGCGCCACGCCCGTTCGGGCCGTGGCCGGGCAGCCGCCGCCGGTTCCGGGCGTCGAGGCGCCGACTCAGAAACTGCGAGTCCCCGGCACGCGGGCGGCAGGCACGATGGCCGGCGGCCCCGGCTATGCCCCGCGTGAGGCCATCAGCACGCCGCCGAGCCCGGTGATGACGGCGGTGGATCAGCTGTGGCTGCGGTGCGCCGTGATCATCGCGATCGCCATGGGTGTCGCCACGGTGGCCATCGGGGTGGCCACCTACTCGATGGCCGTCGACAACAACGCGGCGGCGTGGGTGCTCTATGTGCTGGCCGGCATTGTCACGGTGGCGATGCCCGCGATCCCGTGGTTCTACCTGCGCGAGCTGTGCGCCATGCTGGAGCCGTCCGGGGCGTGAGACCGACGGGCGCTAACCCGTCAGTGGTGTCCGTTTGTCTCGCCGTTGGACGAGCCGTTGCGGTCCTGCTGTTCGCGCAATGCGGTGAGCGCCTTGCGTTCCGAGGCATGCGCGGCCTCCGTCAGCGCCTCGTTTTCGGAGACTGGGTCGGCGGTCAGGAAGCTGCCGCTGCCGGGTGCACCTGCGGAGCCGAGCTTGTTCATCCGCTTGGGCACCGCGGCGCCCTGGTACTCCAACGGAATCGGATGACCGTGCTCGTCGACCGGTCCGAGCGGCTGGTGCAGCTCGATGTAGGCGCCGTGCGGCAGCCGCTTGATGATGCCGGTCTCGACGCCGTGCTCGAGCACCGCGCGGTCGCTGCGCTGCAGCCCGACGCACCACCGGTAGGTGATGTAGTAGACGATCGCGGGCAGTACCACCATGCCGATGCGCGCGATCCACGTCGTCGCGTTCAGCGAGATGTGGAACTTCCACGCGATGACGTCGTTCATCGCGGCCAGCGTCAGCACCATGTAGAAGGCGATCGCCATCGCGCCAATCGCGGTGCGCACCGGCACATCTCGCGGCCGCTGCAACAGGTTGTGGTGCGCATAGTCGCCCGTCAGCTTCTTCTCGATCCACGGGTAGACGATCAGCAGCGTGAACACGAGGCCCATGATCACGGCAACCCACACCACAGCGGGGATCGTGTGGCCGAACGGGTAGAACTCCCACGGTGGCCAGATACGGGCCAGACCCTCTGTCCACATCATGTAGAAGTCGGGCTGGCTGCCGGCCGACACCTGGGACGGTTTGTACGGGCCGAGCTGCCAGATCGGGTTGATCTGCAGCAGGCCCCCCATCAGGCCGAGGATGCCGGTGGTAAGCGCGAAGAACGCGCCGGACTTGACCGCGAACACCGGCATGACCCGCACGCCGACGACGTTCTTCTCGGTGCGACCAGGGCCGGGGAACTGGGTGTGCTTCTGGAACCACACCAGCGCAAGGTGAATCCCGATGAGCGCCAGGATGATTCCCGGGATCAGCAGGATGTGCAGCGCGTACATGCGGGGCAGCAGGTAACCGTCCGCGGAGCACTGGTATCCGAGCCCGCCGCACGGGAAGTCGCCACCGAACAGCGCCCAGTGCATCCAGGTGCCGACCACCGGGATGGCCATTGTGATCGAGGACAGCGCGGCGCGAACGCCTATGCCGGACAGCAGGTCGTCGGGCAGCGAGTAGCCGAAGTAGCCCTCGAACATCGACAGGATCAGCAGAAGCGAGCCGATCACCCAGTTGGCTTCGCGGGGACGGCGAAACGCCCCGGTGAAGAAGATGCGGGCCAGGTGCACCATGATCGACGCGGAGAACATCAGCGCCGCCCAGTGGTGGACCTGGCGGACGAACAGCCCGCCGCGCACCTCGAAGCTGATGTCGAGGGTGGAGGCGTAGGCCTTGGACATCTCGACACCGCGCAGCGGCTGATACACGCCGCTGTAGGTGACGTCGGCCATCGACGAGTCGAAGAACAGCGTCAGATACACGCCGGTGAGCAGCAGGACGATGAACGAATACAGAGCGATCTCGCCCAGCAGGAACGACCAGTGGGTCGGGAACACCTTGTTCAGTTGGCGGCGCACCGCCGCCGACGGGTGATACCGCGAATCGATCGCATCGCCTTGTGCCGCTGCGATTTCAGCCAGATTCGGCTTTGGCAGTGTTGGACTCATGAGCGCCGCTCCCAGAATGCCGGTCCGACGGGTTCGATGAAGTCACCGTTGGCGACCAGGTACCCGTCTTGATCAATGGTGATGGGCAGCTGCGCCAACGCGCGCGCAGCAGGACCGAATATGGGCCTCGCGAAGTGCAAGGCGTCGAACTGCGACTGGTGGCAGGGGCAGAGGATGCGATAGCTCTGTTGTTCGTAAAGCGAAGAGGGGCAACCCAAATGCGAGCACACCTTGGTGAAGGCGAACAGCTCACCGAAGTTGAAGCTCTCCTGGTTCTTGCGCTTGACCACCTTGGCCATGTCCACCGGTCTGATGCGGATCAGCATCACCGGGTTGCGCACGCCCATCGCGATCTCGCTGAGCCGCTCGTGTGACTCGACGGTGGTGCCATCACCGTCGGACTCGCGCCAGGGGAACACCGTCTCCATGCCGCCGGCGTCGATATCCTCCGGGCGCATCTTGACGAACGGCGACTCGCCGGGCCTTCCGGTGGCGCGGGCCATGTAGATGGTTTCGCCCTTGAAGCGGGGGGTCCAGCCCGACGTCCACAGAACGGCCTTGTCGCCCTCGGCCGTCGGAACGACCGGCTTCCACGGGTTCTTGATCAGGCCGCCGATGAATGCAACCAGCGTGCCGAGGCCGAACGCGCCGAGACCGATACCCAACGACAGGCCAATCAACTTGCGCCGCTTCAGGGTTGAACCCTCCAGCGCATCGGTGAGGTTGGCCGCGACGGTCTTTCTTTGGATCTCGGGGGAGCTGCCGTCGTGGCGCTCCTGGATCGAGATCTCTTCGGGGATGAACTTCTTCTGGAACAGCACCGCGCCGATGCCGATCGCCAGAATCGACAGTCCGAATGTCAATCCATAGAGCGGTGTGGCCAGGTCGTACCAGAAGTGTCCCGAGGTTTCGCCGCCCTTGTACTCCCACGGCCAGAACAAGAAGATCAGCAGCAGCGCCAGACCCGAAAGACCGCCCAGCAGAAGCCAATACGCGACCGCGCGCTCGGCTCGCTTCTCCGCCCTGGTGCCGGCAACCGGCCAGCGGTCTTCCTTGAAGACGGTCTCGACGCCGTCGATCCTGCCGCCCAGCTCGACAAGCTCCTCGCGGGACATCGAGGCGAGCTCTGCGTCAGTGGGGGTATCTGTGCCTTTGAGGTCGTCACTCATGCTCGGGCTCCGATCCACAGCGCCGCGGCGATGACCGCGACGATGCCGATAATCCACATCGCCATGCCCTCGGATGACGGTCCGAAGCCGCCCAGGCCATAGCCGCCCGGGTCCGGCGCCTCCGCCGCCATCCGAACATAGGCCACGATGTCCTTCTTCTCTTCCGGGGAGAGCTGCCGGTCGGAGAACTTCGGCATGTTCTGTGGACCGGTCATCATCGCGGTGTAGATCTGCGCGGGCTCGGCGTCCGAGAGGTCGGGTGCGTACTTGCCCGACGACAGCGCGCCGCCCTTGCCGGTGAAGTTGTGGCACGAGGCGCAGTTCAGCCGGAACAGGTCGCCGCCGCGAGCCACGTTGCTACCGAGCAGGGAGTGTTGCGCGACATGGCCGTTGTCGTCGCGGGGGACGACCGGGCCGCCGCCGTTGGCCTGCACGTAGGCGCCGAGTGCGTCGATCTGGGACTCGTCGAAGATGGGGTCCTTGCGCGGGGCCTGCGCCTCGCCGCGCATCGCCGGCATCCGGCCGGTCGACACCTGAAAGTAGACGGCCGCCTCGCCGACGCCGATCAGGCTGGGGCCGCGATCCGGCACGCCCTGAAGGTTGGCGCCGTGGCAGGTCACGCAGGAGGTGTCGAACAACTGCTTGCCCGTGCGCAGCAGCGCCGAGGCCGACTCGTCGGCGACCGCGACCTGCGGCGTCGGCGTAAGCGTGGCCGCCAGGCCACCGGCGACTGCCAGTCCGGTCAGCAGCAGCAGTGCTGCCGACAGGCGCCGGCGCAGCCGACGGCGTGACTTGTCGGTCATCGAACCCCTTCTCATCGGACGCATCGGTGAGCCGATCATCGGACGCATCGGTGAGCCGATCATCGGACGCATCGGTGAGCCGATCATCGGACGAAGTAGATCGTGGCGAACAACGCAATCCACACGATGTCGACGAAATGCCAGTAGTACGAGACGACGATCGCCGCGGTGGCCTGCGCCGGGGTGAACTTGCTCATCGTGGTGCGCGCGAGCAGGAAGATGAACGCGACCAGGCCGCCGATGACGTGCAGGCCGTGGAATCCGGTGGCGAGGTAGAACACCGATCCGTACGCGCTGCCCGGGATGGTCGTGCCGTGACTGACCAGGTGGTAGTACTCGTAGGCCTGGCCGAGCACGAAGAACAGGCCCATCAGGAACGTCACGAAGTACCAGCGCCGCAGCCCGAACACGTCACCGCGCTCGGCGGCGAACACGCCCATCTGGCAGGTGAACGAGGATCCGATCAGCACCAGCGTGACGGGCACCGCCTGAAACAGGTTCAGCTCGGTGGGGTGTGGGGGCCAGTTTCCGCCGGCCTGGGCGCGCGCGGTGAAGTACATCGCGAACAGCCCAGCAAAGAACATCAGCTCGCTGGACAGCCACACAATGGTGCCGACACTGACCATATTGGGTCGGTTCAGCGAATGTACTCGCGACGTGATTGCGGTTCCCGAGGTCCCTACAGCGCTCGTCACCCCGCAAGTATGACGCTTTGTAGTTGTTGAACTCCACCCGGGTCGAGCAATTCGTCATAATCGGCGAGTGGCATCCACTCAAGCGCAGCCGTCCGGTTCCGGCGACTCCCCGACGTGGCCGCTGGTCCTTGGCCGGTTGACGACGGGCCAAGCGCTGGCGCCGGGTCAGGCGGCCTGGGCGATGGACCAGATCATGACCGGCGTGGCGACCCCCGCACAGATCGCCGGCTTCGGCGTGTCGATGAAGATGAAGCGCCCAACGCCGGGCGAGGTGACCGAGCTGGCCGACACCATGCTCAAGCATGCGCGCCGGGTGCCTACAGAGGAGATAGGTACCGACACGGTCGATGTCGTCGGCACGGGCGGCGACGGAGCAAACACGGTGAACCTGTCCACCATGGCGGCGATCGTCGTGGCCGCGGCCGGGGTTCCGGTGATCAAACACGGCAATCGCGCGGCGTCGTCGATGTCCGGCGGTGCCGACACGCTCGAGGCGCTGGGGGTGCGCATCGACCTTGGGCCCGACGATGTCGCCCGAAGCGTGGCCGAAGTCGGGATCGGCTTCGCGTTCGCGCCGCAGTTTCACCCGTCATATCGGCACGCCTCCGTGGTGCGCCGCGAGATCGGGGTGCCGACGGTCTTCAATCTGCTTGGGCCGCTGACGAATCCGGCCGCGCCGCGCGCTGGCCTGATTGGCTGCGCCTGGGGTGAGCTGGCAGAGGTGATGGCGGGGGTATTCGCCACTCGGCGGTCCAGCGTTCTCGTCGTGCACGGCGACGACGGCCTCGACGAGTTGACCACCACCACGACGAGCACGATCTGGCGGGTGCAGGCCGGGACCGTCGAGCGGTTGACCTTCGACCCGGCGGCGTTCGGGTTCAAACGGGCGGACATCTCCGAGCTCGTGGGCGGCGACGCGGAAGCCAATGCGGCGTCGGTGCGGTCGGTGCTGGGCGGAGCCAAGGGCGCGGTCCGCGACGCGGTGGTGCTCAACGCGGCGGGCGCATTGGTGGCGCACGCGGGACTAGCCAGCGACGCCAAATGGGTCCCGGCCTGGGAGTCGGGGCTCGCCAGGGCTGCCGAGGCGATCGAATCCGGCGCGGCCGAACAGCTGCTCGCGCGTTGGGTGCGGTTCACGCAAAAGGTCTGAATTGCCTTCAACGCTGAGGCCTTGCTCGGCGGCCGCCCGTGCCGAGCGTGCCGAGGCAGCCCACGCTGTCCAACGGCCTGCCGATCCCACGGGGGACGCGTAGCCGGGGTCGGCACGCACGATGCGCACGCCCGGCTGAGCCAGCCAGCGCGCGATCAGTCCCGTCTCTTCTATCAGCGCACCGCCCAGCGGAGCCTCGGTTGGCAGAACCGCTTGTGCGCCAAGACAAATGGCGTCGACGACCGGCATCGGCGGCACGCCACGACGTGCAATGCCTGCGGCCGCCAGCTGGCCGTGCCGGATCACCGCGAGATGCCAGCCGCCGTTGCCGTCTGCGCGGGCGGCCACCAATTCGGTGACCGCCGTCAGCGCCCGTAGCCGTTGGCCACGCCACAGCGCGTCGATCGCCGCGGCCGCGTGGTCTCGCAGCCGGGCGGCAGTCTCGTAACGGTTGCGCTCGGCCAGGTCTGCGATGTGCGCCAGCACGGCGGCGAGCGCGCTGTTGTCGTTGCCGTCGATCAGCTCGACGGCGCGTGCGGGCGCGGAAGCGTACTGGGTCGGGTTGATGCCGTGCGGCGCGGGACATGGCGACAGTTCGCGCTCGGGGCACACGTGCATCGCGGAGCGGCTCAGCCGTTTGGTGCACGTACGCACGCCCGTGAACCGTGCCAGCAGCGCGGCCGTTTCCACCGCATCGGCCCGGGACCGGAATGGGCCAATGGCGTTGTCAAATTTTGCGGAACGGACCGCTGTGCCTGATTGCGGTGCTCGCACCGCCGAAAACCGCGGAAACGGCTCGTCGGTCAGCACCACCCACCACCAGCGGTGCGGGAACTTCGACCGGCGGTTGTACGGCGGCGCGTGCGCAGCGAGCAGCCGTAGCTCGCGCACACCGGCCTCGAGATCGTGTGCGCATTCGACATGATCGACAGCGATCGCGAGCGAGGCCATCTCCTTGATGCGGGTGCGCGGGTCGGCGCCGTTGAAGTACTGGCCGACCCGCCTGCGCAGATCGACCGCGGTGCCCACATAGAGCACCTCGGCCGACGGCCCCCGGAACAGGTACACACCGGGGCGATGCGGCAGTGCGTCGGCGAGGTGCCGATTGCGGCGCTGGGCAGGCGTCACATCGGGCAGATAAGACCGCAGCTCGGTGTAGGTCAGCACACCCTGATTGCCCACCCGCTCGATCAACCCATGCAGCACGTCGACCGTGGCGCGGGCGTCGTCGAGCGCCCGGTGCGTCGGTGTGGTGGTCGCGCCGAACAATCGCGCCAGTGCGGCCAGTCGCACGCTCGGGGCCTCGTCGCGGGTCAGCACCCGGCGGGCTAGCCGGACCGTGCACAGCACCGGCGGCCGGGGCCAGACGATCTCGCAGCGTTCGGCGGCAGCGCGAAGGAAGCCGATGTCGAAGCCTGCGTTGTGGGCGACGAGCACCGCGCCGCGGGAAAACTCCAGGAACGCGGGAAGCACCGAATCGATCCTCGGCGCATCGCATACCATCGCCGTCGTGATGCCCGTAAGAGCCACGATCTGCGGCGGGATGCTGCGCCCTGGATCCACTAGCGTGGCCAGCTCGCCCAGCACCGCGCCGCCGCGCACCTTGACCGCGCCGATCTCGGTGATCGAGTCGTAGCCCTCGCCGCTGGGCCGCCCGCCGGTGGTCTCGAGGTCGACGACGACAAACGTGGTCTCGCGCAGTAATAAGTCAGCGAGCGGATCGACGTCCGCGAAGCTCAGCTGGCCCATGCGCTGAAGGTAGGGAACCGCACCGACAGTCAGCGGTTGCCACGCGGGCCGGCCGTAATTGTCGGTGGCCCCCGATACCGTGCGGGCAACACCGATCGAGAGGACTGCCACATGGGCACGGTGAAGATCGACTGCGACGACTGCGCGGTACGCGGTCCCGGATGCCAGGACTGTGTCGTCAGCGTGTTGCTCGGGGTGCCCGACACGTTGCTTGACGACGAACGCCAGGCGCTCGAGGTGCTGGCCGACGTCGGATTGGCGCCGCGCCTACGGTTGGTGCCGATTCGCCGGCACGGCGATTCGGGGGTTGCGTAGAGACACGCCCTGACGCGGGCCGCTGATAACAATGATTGATGCGGCTGTTAAGTTTGCGTCTTCTGTTGGACAAGGCCGATGCCGTTTCGTAACCTATCTGAGATCTTTGAGCAGATCGAGGCGGCTTCGTCACCGCGGCAGTTGAAGGGCGCAAATTTTGAGGCTGGACCGCACGCACCGGACCACACGTAGTTTTCAACGACTCCTTATAGGTGCGATAGCTGGATTAACGGTCCTCGGAGGCGTTGTCGCAGGCCATGTGCAGGCCGACCCGGCCGACGATGCGATGGCAAAGCTCAATGAATTGTCTCGGCAGGCCGAACAAACCACCGAGGCCATGCATTCGGCCCAGCTGGATTTGAACAACAAGCTGGCAGTGCAGCAGGCCGCCGAGGCAAAGCACGCCAGCGACGCGGCAGCGGTGGAATCCGCCAAATCCCAATTAGCAACATTCCAGTCGTCGGTCAACAAGTTAGCTGCAGCGCAATACATGGGCGGCAGGACCGACGGCCTGGATGCGATGCTGACCGCCACCTCACCGCAGGGTCTCATCGATCAGCTCTCGGTCCAGCGGGTGATGGCCGCCGAGATGTCGGCGCAGATGAAGAGCTACCGCGATATCGGCCGGCAGGCCGCGCTGGCCGAGGAAGCGTCGGCCAAATCGGCCGCCGACGCCAAGACCGCCGCTGAGCAGGCCGCCGCCGTGCGCGCCGACCTCCAATCCAAGCAAAGCAAGCTGCAGTTGCAGATCGCGGTGGTCAAGTCGCAGTACACGGCCCTGACACCCAACCAGCGCGAAGCCCTGGCGGCCATCCCGCCGATGCCGCCGGCTCCGCCTGCACCGGAGGCGGTGCCACCGGAGAACGATCCCGGCGTCTTGGCCGCGCCGCCGGGCGGGATCCCACCGGGCGACATGGCACCGCCGGGCGGAGCTCCCGAGGCGGCCACCGTCATTCAGGCCGCGCTGAGCCGCATCGGCTCGCCCTATTCGTGGGGCGGCTCGGGCCCGAACGCCTTCGACTGCTCCGGACTGGTGATGTGGTCGTTCCAGCAGGCCGGCATCTCGCTGCCGCACTCCAGCCAGGCGCTCGCCCACGGTGGGCAGCCGGTATCGATGGATCAGATGCAGCCGGGCGACCTGGTGACGTACTACTCCGACGCGTCGCATGTGGCCATCTACCTCGGTGACGGAATGATGGTGCACGCGTCGACCTATGGCACGCCGGTGCGAGTCGCTCCGGTGGACAATGCGCCGATTTACAACGTGCGCCGCTACTGACCGTCGCAGGGTCGGCGCCCTCCTTGTCGCCGAGCTGATCTGCGCGCTGTTTCTGGTCGGCAGGCCGCAATCGGCACCCGCGCGCCCGGTCGAAGCAGCGCCTGCCTCGCTCACCACGCCCACCGCCTCGTCGACCACAGAGATCCTCAACGACGGTCGCACGGTTCACCTCGTCGGTCTCGGCGGAGCGCACACGGCTCCGCTGTTGACCCGCATCGCCGCCCAGTTGAACGACGCTGCCAATGCGGTCACCGCGTTCTGGGGACCCGACTGGCCACGCGACATCGTCATCGTGGCCGCAGGATCGGATGCCCAGTTCGGCAGCCTCGCAGGCGGGGGGCCCGACACCGCAGCCACCACCACCGCCGAGCGGATCATGTTCGCTCCGGGTGCCGTCGCAATGAGCGATGCGTCGTTGCGAATAGTGTTGCGCCACGAGCTTTTCCACTTCGCATCGCGCGCAGACACCGCCGCCGACGCGCCGCGCTGGCTCACCGAGGGGGTCGCCGACTTCGTCGGCCGCCCGCCGACATCACCACCCGCGAACGCCGCTGAGCTGGCGACCATACCCACCGACACCGACCTGAACACCGCCGGACCCGCCGGGTCCGCG
Organism: uncultured Actinomycetota bacterium; assembly: GCA_963770305.1. Taxonomy (GTDB): domain Bacteria; phylum Actinomycetota; class Actinomycetes; order Mycobacteriales; family Mycobacteriaceae; genus Mycobacterium. The sequence continues at coordinate 210,796 of CAVYPB010000036.1, read as the reverse complement.
GCCTACGACCGCGCGTGGTGGTTCAGCCGGTTCGTCGCCGACGCGTACGGCACCGCCACGCTGCGGGCGCTGTATCTGCGGGCGTGCAGTCCCGGACATCCCGACGCCGCCACCGCCGTGCGCGACACCCTTGGCACGGACCTGCAGGAGGTCCTGGCCCGATGGCGGCACTGGATGTCCGGCTAGCCTGACAGGCGATGAGCCGGGTCCTGCTGGTTAGCAACGACTTTCCGCCGCGCCGCGGCGGCATCCAGTCGTACCTGCAGGCGTTTGTCGATCACCTGGTCGCGGCAGGGACGCACACGCTGACGGTCTATGCGCCGAACTGGAAGGGCGCCGACGATTTCGACCGTGAAGCAGCCTACGAAGTGGTGCGCCATCCGGCCACGTTGATGCTTCCCGTTCCGCCGGTGGCCGGCCGGATGCGTCAGCTCATCGACCGCCACGACGTGGACACCGTCTGGTTCGGAGCGGCGGCGCCGCTGGCGTTGATGGCGTCGCTGGCCCGAGACGCGGGTGTGGGCCGCGTCGTCGCCAGCACCCACGGCCACGAGGTCGGCTGGTCCATGCTGCCCGTGGCCCGAACCGCGTTGCGGCGGATCGGAGCTGGTACCGACGTGGTCACCTATGTCAGCCGCTACACGCGTGGCCGGTTCGCCTCGGCGTTCGGCTCCGACGCCGCGCTGGAGCATTTGCCGCCCGGTGTGGACACCGACCGGTTCGCGCCGGACGAGGTCGCCCGCGCCGAGCTGCGCGCCCGATACCGGCTGGGGGAGCGGCCGGTGGTGGTGTGTGTGTCGCGGCTAGTGCCGCGCAAGGGCCAGGACATGTTGATCCGGGCAATGCCCGCGATCCGGCAGCGGGTGCCCGGCGCTGCGCTCGTCATCGTCGGGGGCGGCCCGTATCGAACGTCGCTGCGGCGGCTGGCGCACAACTTCGGTGTCGTCGAACACGTGGTGTTCACCGACGGGGTGCTCGGCGTCGAATTGCCGGCACACCACGCGATGGCCGATGTATTCGCGATGCCGTGCCGCACCCGCGGCGCGGGCCTGGACGTCGAGGGCCTCGGCATCGTCTATCTGGAGGCCTCCGCGACGGGCGTACCGGTCGTCGCGGGCCGGTCGGGCGGGGCGCCAGAGACCGTCCGCGACGGCGAGACGGGTGTGGTGGTCGATGGCTGGGACGTCGGCGCGATCGCGGCGTCGGTCGGCGACCTGCTGGCCGACCCGGACCGGGCCGCGCGGATGGGCGAAGCGGGCCGGCGCTGGGTGCTCGACAGCTGGCAGTGGAGCACCAAGGCACAGCGGCTCGCCGAACTGCTTTAGTTTTTGTCGTACAGCGCCTCGATGTCGCTGGCGAACTTCTGGGCGACCACCTTGCGCTTGACCTTCAAGGTCGGCGTCAGCTCGCCGGTGTCCTCGGTGAAATCGACCGGCAGGATGCGGAACTTGCGGATCGACTCGGCATGGGACACCGCCTGATTGGCTTCCTTGACCGCGAGGTCGATCTCGGCCACCAAGTCCGGATCGGTGGCAAGGTCGCCGACAGACGCGCCGGCGTCCTTGCCGTGGCGTTGCTTCCACGCTGGGAAGGCCTCGGGGTCGATGGTGATCAGCGCCGCGACGAACGGCTTGGCGTCGCCGACGGCCATCGCCTGGCTGATCAACGGATGCGCCCGCAGCCGGTCCTCCAAGATGGCAGGCGCGACGTTCTTGCCGCCTGCGGTGACGATGATCTCCTTCTTGCGGCCGATGATCGTCAGGAAGCCGTCGTCGTCGATGGCGCCGAGGTCGCCGGTGTGGAACCAGCCGTCGGAGAAGACGGCGTTGGTCTCCTCGTCGTTGTGCCAGTAACCGTTGAACACCACACCGCCCTTGACGAGCAGTTCGTCGTCATCGGCCAGCCGCATGCTGTTGCCGGGCAACAGCTTTCCGACCGAGCCGACCTTCACGTCATCGATCCGGTTCACGGTGATCGCCGCGCTGGTCTCGGTCAGCCCGTAGCCCTCGTAGATGGTCAGGCCGACGCCGCGATAGAAATGGCCGAGCCGGGCACCAAGGGGAGCGCCACCCGAGATCGCGCCGCGGCAGTTGCCGCCCAGCGCGGCGCGCAGCTTGCCGTACACCAGCCGGTCGAACACGGCGTGCTTGGCCCGCAGCAGCAGGCCGGGACCGCCGGAGTCCTGCGCCTGGCTGTACTCGATGGCGGTGTTGACCGCCGGCTCGAAGATCCAGCCCTTGCCATCGTTGCGGGCGTTCTGTTCGGCGGTGTTGTACACCTTCTCGAACACCCGCGGCACCGACACCACCAGCGTCGGCTTGAACACCCCGAACGCCGGCACCAGGTTCTTGGTGTCGCTGGTGAAACCCACCGTGACTTTGTAGGTCAAACACGCCAGCGTGATCGCACGGGCGAGCACGTGCGCCAAGGGCAGGAACACGAGCATCCGCTCGCCCTCGGCCAGAAGCGTCGGGAAGCACACCTTGGCGCCGCGGATCTCGTACAGCAGGTTGGAGTGGGTCAGCTGGCAGCCCTTGGGCCTGCCGGTGGTGCCCGAGGTGTAGATCAGCGTCGCGGGATCGGCGGAGGAGGTGCCAGCCAGCCGGTCGTCGAGTTCTGACGGGTCGACGGACTTGCCCGCCTCGGCCAGCGCGTCCAGCGCCGGTGTGCCCGAACCTTCGATCCGCAGCATCTTGCGCAGCTCGGGCAGCTCGTCTTCGAGGTGCTCGATCTTGTCAGCGTGGGCATCGGTCTCGGCGAAGATCAGCACGGCACCGGAGTCCTGCAACACGAACCGCACCTGCTCGGCCGAACTGGTCTCATAGATCGGCACCGTCACGGCACCCGCGGCCAGGATGGCGAAATCGAGGATCGGCCATTCGTAACGCGTTGCCGAGAGCACCGCGACCCGGTCGCCGGGCTTGACGCCGTCGGCGATCAAACCCAATGCGGCCGAACGGATCTGGTTAGCCGCCTCCTTGCACGTGACATCCGCCCACGCGCCGTCGATCAGGCGCTGGAAAATTACGTGGTCGGGATCGTCGCGTTCGTGGCTGAACACGGAACTGACGACGTTGTCGTGCTCACCGACGGTGAAGGTGGCGGGAACACTGTAGTCACGCACGATCTTGGCCTCTCGACTGGGGACACCGCCCGCTTGCGGGGGACTACTCGGGGCTTTTGCCGTTCCCAGCCTAGTCGGCCACCCTTCGCGGGTGGACCCGCGTATGTGAAGCTTGTATGCCATGAACAGCATCCAGATCGCGGACGAGACCTTCGTTGCCGCCGATCCCGTCGAGGTGGGCATGGCCGTCGCGGATCTCGCGAGCTGGCGACGGTGGTGGCCCGACCTGCGGTTGACCGTCGTTGAGGACCGCGGCGCCGTTGGCCACCGCTGGACGGTGACCGGCGCGCTCACCGGGACCATGGAGATCTGGCTGGAACCCGTGCTCGACGGTGTCGTCCTGCACTATTTCCTGCACGCTGAACCGTCGGGCGTGGCGGCGTGGCAGCTGGCCAAGATGAACCTGGCGACGATGAACCATCGCCGCCGGGTGGCGGGCAAGAACATGGCATTCGAGGTGAAGCGGACATTGGAGGCGACGCGCCCGGTGGGCGTATCACGCCTGGCCTGATAGTTCGGCCAGAGCCAGGCGGGGGAGGTAGATTTTTCACGTGGCGGACAAGACGGCGCAGACCATATATATCGATGCCGACCCTTCGACGGTGATGGACGTCATCGCCGACATCGGCTCCTATCCGGATTGGGTCGCCGAATACAAGGAGACCGAGGTGCTCGAGGCCGACGCCGAGGGCTATCCCAAGACCGCCCGCCTGGTGTTGGACGCCGCCGTCCTCAAGGACACCATGGTGTTGTCCTATGACTGGCCGTCCGACCGCGGATCGGTGAAGTGGAGCCTGGTGTCCAGCTCGCTCCTCAAGGCGCTTGAGGGCTCATACCGCTTGTCGCCCAAAGGATCCGGCACCGACGTCACCTACGAACTGTCGGTAGACCTGATCATTCCGCTGATCGGCCTGCTCAAGCGCAAGGCCGAGCGCAGGCTGACCAACACCGCATTGAAGGACCTCAAGAAACGAGTCGAGGCTGAGTGAGCTTGATCGTGCGGCCGAAGCCGCAACCGCCGGCCGCATCAGTCTCTTCGTCGGCAAGGGCGGGGTGGGTAAGTCAACGTTGGCCACCGCCACCGCGGTGCGCGATGCGCGCGCCGGGTTACGGGTGCTGATCGTCTCTACCGACCAGGCGCATTCGATCGGCGACGTGCTGGGCATCGCCGTCCCGCCGACGGGCCTGCGTGAGCCCACCCGGGTGCTGGCCGACCTCGATTCCGGGCGCAACGCCCGACCAGGCGGGTTACTCGACGCGCTTGCCCTGGATACGCTGGCGCTGCTGGCGGCGCTGTGGCGGGAGATCGCCGATCTGTTATCCGGCCGTTTTCCCGAATCGGATCTGGGAGACATTGCCCCAGAAGAACTTTCGGCGCTGCCCGGCATTCAGGAGGTGCTGGGCCTGCACGAGGTCGGCGAACTGGCCACCTCGGGGCAGTGGGATCACGTCGTGGTGGACTGCGCGTCGACCGCCGATGCGCTCCGGATGTTGACGCTGCCCGCGACATTCGGGCTGTACCTGGAGCGCGCCTGGCCGCGGCATCGGCGGCTGTCCACCGGCGGCGACGACCCCCGCACGGCAGCGGTCATCGCGCTGCTTGAACGCATCAGCGCAGGGACCGAACAGCTGGGCTCGCTGATCACGGATGGCGAACGGGTCAGCGCATACCTGGTGATGACGGCGGAGCGGGTTGTAGCTGCAGAGGCGGTCCGCACCCTGGGCTCGCTGGCGCTGATGGGTGTGCAAGTCGGCGAGCTGATCGTCAATCAGATTCTGGTTCAAGACGATTCGTACGAGTACACCAATCTTCCCGACCACCCCGCGTTCGACTGGTACTCCGAACGCATCTCGGAGCAACGAGTCGTGCTCGACGAGTTGGACACCGCCATCGGTGATGTGCAGCTCGTACTGGTCCCGCACCTCGCCGGCGAACCGATCGGCCCCAAGGCGCTCGGTGAACTACTCGACAGCGCACGGCGCCGCGACGGGTCACCGCCGCCTGGGCCGCTGCGGCCGATCGTGGACCGCGAATCGGGAACGGGACTCGAAGCGACCTACCGGTTGCGGCTAGAGTTGCCGCAGGTCGACTCCGCCGCCTTGACGTTGGGCCGGGTCGACGACGACTTGATCATCGGTGCCGGCGGCATGCGGCGCCGGGTTCGGCTGGCATCCGTCCTGCGGCGGTGCATCGTGGTGGATGCGCAGCTAAAAGGTAGTGAACTGACCGTGCGTTTTCGACCGAATCCGGAGGTGTGGCCAGCATGACCGGGGGCCACGACGACGCCGGAGCCGCTGGGCGGCGACATCCAGATCTAGCTCCCGAACTGCGACAGCTGGCCCAGACGATCCTCGACCGGCTCGACCCCGCGGTGCGACTGGCCGCCGCTAGGGCGGCGGGCAGTGGCGATTCCCCAGGCAAGTGTCAGCAGGTGTGGTGCCCGGTGTGTGCGCTGGCGGCACTGGCGGCGGGTGAACAGCATCCGCTTCTGACCGTCATCGCCGACCACAGCGTGGCGCTGCTGGCGGTGATCCGCTCTATGGTCGAGAACATCGAGACTCCCCCCGAGCCGCCGGAGTCGCCGCCGCCACCGAGCGGACCGCCAGAGGGTGACGAACCGTCGCCGGCGGGGCCGGGCCGGTATCAGCACATCCCGGTGACGGTTGAGGAGTGACGTTCGGCCCGCGAGGAGCGCAGGCGGATCGCGCATCGGCAGTGTGGTCGCAACCACATCGCGTGGGTACAGTTGTCGCAAAGCACCATCAGGTGCTCCATGATGGGGAGGGTCCATGTGGTACTGGCTATTCAAGTACATCTTCATGGGCCCTTTGCTGTCGTTGCTCGGCCGTCCCAAAGTCGAAGGCCTGGACTACGTTCCGCACTCCGGCCCGATGATCCTGGCCAGTAACCACCTCGCCGTCGCCGACAGCTTCTTTCTGCCGCTCGTCGTCAGCCGCCGGATCACCTTCCTGGCCAAGGCCGAGTACTTCACCGGAACCGGGCTCAAGGGCTGGTTTCAGCGGTGGTTCTACACCGCCGCCGGGCAGGTTCCGATCGACCGCGCCGATGCCGACAGCGCGCAGAGCGCGCTGACCACCGCCGAACGGATTCTCACCGAAGGCAAGCTGCTCGGCATGTATCCCGAGGGCACCCGTTCGCCGGACGGCCGGCTCTACAAGGGCAAGACCGGTATGGCGCGGCTGGCGCTGGAGACCGGAGTGCCGGTGATTCCGGTCGCGATGATCGGAACCGACGTCGTCAATCCGCCCGGCAGCAAGATGTGGCGGTTCGGCCGGGTTCAGGTCACGTTCGGCAAGCCGATGGACTTCAGCCGGTTCGAGGGCCTGGCGGGCAACCGGTTCATCGAGCGGGCGGTTATCGACGAGGTGATGTACGAGCTGATGCGGCTGGGTGGCCAGGAGTACGTCGACCTCTACGCCGCCGACATCAAAGAGGGAAAAGCTGAAACCGCGGTCAAGCCGCCGGCGCGGATGCCGGAAGCAGCTGCGGGCTGACCGACCGATCGGCCGAGCGCGCGGACACCGTTCCTGCCACCGCGATCATTGCGATCGCCCACCACACATACGAACCGCCCGCGAGCTGGCGCCACAGCGACGCCGTGGTTTCGTGGTGCTCAGGCATCAGCGGGATCGGCGTCCACACCATCAACGCGATACCCGCCGCGGCCACCAGGCCGAGCGCCACGTGCCGCTGGCGGAAGGCCACCACGCTGATCACCAGCACCGTCGGCAGCGCCCACACCCAGTGATGCGACCACGACACCGGTGACACCACGAGCCCGAACATCGCCACACAGATCAGTGCCAACACGGGTTGGTCGGCACGCAGCGCCCGTCGTACCGCCCACACCGTGAGCCCGAGCACCGCGAAGCAGGCCAGCGTCCACAGCACGAACCGCTCGCCCTCGCCGATACCCAAGCGAGCCAGGGCACCTGCGATGTTCTGGTTGGTGTTGAGCGTCGCGGTGCCGATGCGGTCGGTGTTGCGCACGGTTTCGGTCCAGTACTCCAGGGAGTCCCGCGACGCCAAGGCGAAACCGGCCAGGGTCGCCACCACCGCCGACGTCGCGGTCACCAGCAGCGCGCGGGTGTCGCGGCGCAGCAGGAAGTACAGAAGGAACACCGCAGGGGTGAGCTTGAGGGCGATCGCGACGCCCAGCAGCATGCCGCGCGGCCACGGCGTCCTGCGGGGCACGCAGTCGGCGATGACAAGGGTCATCAGCACGACGTTGATCTGGCCGAAATCGAAGTTCGACCGGATGGGTTCCAGGTAGATCACCGCGGGCGCCACGATCGCGACCGCCAGCCAACATCGCCGCAGCCACACCGGCTCCGCGGTCACGCGATCCCAACGCCGGGCTCCGCCCGGCGAAGTCTGCGGCCACACGTCCAGCCGGGTCAGCACGATCACCGTCGACGCGATCAGCAGCACCAGGGTGGTCAGCGTGATCGCGACGCTTGCCGCTGCTAGCGAAAGCCACGCGAACGGCGCGAACGCGACCGCGGCCAGCGGTGGGTACGTGAACGGCAGGTCAAGGCCACCGCGGGTGTGGAACATCGCCCCGTCGGCATACAGCGGTCGACCGTCGAGCCAGGCCCGCCCGCCCATCCGGTAGACGTCGATGTCGATGCGGTACGGCGTGTGGCCCAGCAGCCGCCAGCCCGCCCAGGCCAACGCCGCCACGGTGAGCAGCTGAAACAGCCGCCAGGCGAGCGTTGGCCCCCAACCAGCCCCGCCGGGCGACCGCCAAGTACTCATGTCGCACACCAGACTATCGGTGCCCACCGGCGCGTCGGGGGGTATCCCGGCCACGACGCGCGCAGGTCGGCGTAAGTTTTCTGCGTGTTCGACGCACTCAAGTTCGACTTGAAGTTCGATCTGGCCGTCCCGCCGGAGCGTTTGCCACTGATGTGGTGCCTGATCGCGTTCCTCCTGACCTTCTTTGTGACCCGCACGATCGTGCGCTACATCCGTGCGCATGCCGACAGCGACGCGCCCCGGAAGTGGTGGCAGCCCCGAAACATCGGCCATGGCTCGCTCCACATCCACCACGTGGTAATCGGTGTGATCTTGGTCATGGTCTCCGGGGTGACGATGGTGACATTGGCGGTCGACGGGGGAGTACCCGAATTCACGGCGGCTGCAATCTTTTTCGGTATCGGCGCGGCGCTGGTTCTCGACGAGTTCGCCCTGATCCTGCATCTGCAGGATGTGTACTGGTCTGAGGACGGCCGCACCTCGGTGGACGCGGTTTTCGCCGCGGTGGCGGTCGCGGGGCTGCTCATTCTCGGCCTGAACCCGCTGTCGTTCTTCGATGTCAACATCTGGCGCGATGACCACTCCCTCGGGGCGCGCGCCGCGGTGATTGCGGTCGCCCTCGCGACGCTGGCGCTGGCGGTCATTGTGCTGCTCAAGGGCAAGGTGTGGACAGGGCTGGTCGGTATGTTCATCACCCCGCTGTTGTTCATCGGCGCGATCCGGCTGTCGCGGCCGCACGCGCCGTGGGCCCGCTGGCGGTACAGCGATCGGCCCAAGAAGATGCACAAGGCGCTCGAACGGGAACGTCAGCAGCGCAGGCCCGTCGTCCAGGCGAAGCTGTGGCTGCAGCACGTGATCGCCGGGGAGCCGCACTTTCCCGACGACTCCGAGGTCGATCAGCAGCTGGACCGTGAAATCCACGCGGCCCCAGCGCCGCCGGAACGGACGGCGGCCGGCGTGTGAGGTATTTCTACGACACCGAGTTCATCGACAACGGCCGCACCATCGAGTTGATCTCGATCGGTGTGGCCGCCGAGGACGGCCGCGAGTATTACGCCATCTCAACCGAATTCAACCCGGAGCGCGCTGGCAGCTGGGTGCGCAAACATGTGCTGCCCAAATTGCCGTCGCCGTCCTCGCAGCTGTGGCGCTCGCGCAGGCAGATCCGTTCGGAGCTTGAGGACTTCTTCGGCGTCGACGGTGACGAGCCGGTCGAACTGTGGGCCTGGGTGGGCGCGTACGACCACGTGGTGCTGTGCCAGTTGTGGGGCCCGATGACCGACCTGCCGCCGGCGATCCCTCGCTTCACCCGTGAGCTGCGGCAGTTCTGGGAGGACCGCGGTTCGCCACGGATGCCACCGCGGCCGCGTGACGCTCATGACGCCCTGGTCGACGCCCGGCACAATCTGCTGCGGTTTCAGCTGATGACCACCGGGGAAGTGCCTGCGCACAGGTAAAAAGCAGGTGTCGGCGCCCGTTACCATGAACGAGTGAACTGGACCGTCGACGTACCCATCGACCAGCTCCCGCCGCTGCCGCCGCTGCCTGACGAGCTGAGGCACCGGCTGGACGCCGCCCTGGCCAAACCGGCGGCACAGCAGCCCAACTGGGATGCCGAATCGGCCAAGGTGATGCGGACCGTCCTGGAGAGCGTTCCGCCGGTCACGGTGCCCGCGGAGATCGAGCGGCTCAAGGGTCTGCTGGCCGACGTCGCCCGCGGTGAGGCGTTCCTGCTGCAGGGCGGCGACTGCGCAGAGACGTTCGTCGACAACACTGAACCGCACATTCGCGCCAATATCCGCACCCTGCTGCAGATGGCCGTGGTGCTGACCTACGGCGCCAGCATGCCGGTGGTCAAGGTGGCGCGGATCGCGGGCCAGTACGCCAAACCCCGGTCGTCGGACATCGACGCGCTGGGCCTGAAGTCGTACCGCGGCGACATGATCAACGGATTCGCCCCGGATGCCGCCGCCCGTGAGCACGACGCGTCGCGACTGGTGCGCGCCTACGCCAACGCCAGCGCCGCGATGAACCTGGTGCGGGCGCTGACCGCGTCGGGGCTGGCCTCGCTGCATTTGGTGCACGACTGGAACCGCGAGTTCGTCCGGACCTCGCCAGCGGGCGCCCGCTACGAGGCGCTGGCCGCCGAGATCGACCGCGGTTTGACGTTCATGAGCGCCTGCGGTGTCGACGACCGCAACCTGCAGACCGCCGAAATCTACGCCAGCCATGAGGCTTTGGTGCTCGACTACGAGCGGGCCATGCTGCGGCTGTCGACCGACTTCCCAGTCGAGCAGGCCGAGCCGCGGCTGTATGACCTGTCCGCGCACTACGTGTGGATCGGCGAGCGGACCCGCCAGCTCGACGGCGCGCACGTCGCGTTCGCGGAGGTGATCGCCAACCCGATCGGGGTGAAGATCGGGCCGACGATGACGCCCGAGCTCGCGGTCGAGTACGTGGAGCGCCTCGATCCGCACAACCAGCCGGGACGGTTGACGGTGGTCAGCAGGCTGGGCAACAACAAGGTGCGTGACCTGCTGCCGCCGATCATCGAGAAAGTCCAGGCCACAGGTCATCAGGTGATCTGGCAATGCGACCCGATGCACGGCAACACCCACGAGTCGTCGACGGGCTACAAGACCCGCCACTTCGACCGCATCGTCGATGAGGTGCAGGGCTTCTTCGAGGTGCACCGCGCGCTGGGCACCCATCCGGGCGGCATCCACGTCGAGATCACCGGTGAGAACGTCACCGAGTGTCTCGGCGGCGCGCAGGACATCTCGGACTCGGATCTGGCCGGCCGGTATGAGACCGCTTGCGATCCGCGGCTGAACACCCAGCAGAGCCTCGAGCTGGCGTTCCTGGTCGCGGAGATGCTGCGCGATTAGATCGGGCTAAAATGCTGCACGACCAGCGTCGGGTGCCTCATCGCGAAACATGGGGAAACACCGGATTCGTAACCTGCGTTCCTGTCAATAACCCTTGCTGTGGCTGCTACTGAGCAGCTGTCAAAGACGGTGGCGGCGCGATGACCTGCGCCAGTCCTAGATCAGCGTCCCGATGTTGCCGCCGAGCGTCCACGCCGCGGCCGCGATAAGTCCGGTCAGCGTCACCACAGCGACCACCCAGAACAGCAGCGCACGCTTGGCGCGTTGCCGCGCCCAGTAGAACTCGTCGAGGTCGATCCCGGCGAATTGTCCTGATACAGGCGGATATTCGGGCCCCTGCGGCTGCCAGTTGTCGCGGGTGAGCTCCCGGGTGTGCTGTCGAGGCGCCGGTGCGGCAACCGCCGACGGCCGTGCGGTGGTTTCCGTAGTGGCGTGCTGGGCCTGCGATTGACTGTGGTACAGAGTGGCCGAGGCGTGCTGCGCCGAGTTGTGCGGCGCGGGCACCCGGAACGAGGGCAGGCCAAGTTCGTCGACGATCGCGTCGAGTTCGGCGCCCATGTCGTGGGCGTCAGCGTAGCGTTCGGCGAGTTCGCGCGCGGTGGCGTGCAGCACCAGCTCGTCGAATTGCGCTGGCACACCAGCGATCACCGCGCTCGGAGGCGAGACCTCGTTGTCCATCCGCTGGTATGCGACCGCGAGTGCCGAGTCACCGGTGAACGGCGTGACACCGGTCAGCAGCTCGTAGGCCAGAATGCCGACGGAGTAGACATCGCTGCGCGGTCCGGCGTCGCCCGTGCTGACCTGTTCCGGCGAGAGGTAGGCCGCAGTCCCCAAAATGACGCTGGTAGAGGTGATCTTGGCTTCGGCGACCGCCCGCACCAGACCGAAGTCGGCGATCTTCACGTCGCCGTCGTCGGAGATCAGCACGTTCTCCGGCTTGATGTCGCGGTGCACCAGCCCAGCGCTGTGTGCCACTGCCAGGCCGCCGAGCAAAGGCCTGAGCACAGCGGCGACGGCGTGCGGTGGCATCGGGCCGCGCTCCCGCAGCAGTTCGCGCAGCGTGCCGCCCTCGATGAGTTCCATCACCAGAAACGGGTGCTGGCCGTCGATGCCCTGGTCGTAGACCGCCACCAGGCCGGGATCCTTCAGCCTCGCGACCGCCCGTGCCTCACGCTGGAACCGGGTCAGAAACTGGTTGTCGCCGGCATACCGGGAATCCATGATCTTCAGGGCCACCGGCCGGTCCAGCCGCAGATCAAGCCCGCGGTACACCGCGGACATGCCGCCGGTAGCGATCATCACCTCGACGCGGTACCGCCCGTCCAGCACGGCCCCCACGAGTGGGTCAGATTGCTGGTAGGCCTCCACCGAAGACATGTTACGAGCCGACCGATTCGTCTTAGACTCGGTGCGGTGAGCAGCATTCCGGCCGCCGACGACGTTCTTGACCCCGGCGAGGCCGTCTACGACCTACCCGCCGTTGCCGATTTGCTCGGGATTCCAGTGACGAAGGTGCACCAGCAGCTGCGGGAAGGTCACCTGGTCGCCGTGCGGCGCGAGGGCGTGGTGGTCGTGCCCAAGGCCTTCTTCGACGAGACCGGGCACGTGGTGAGGAGTCTGTCCGGTCTGCTCGTGGTGCTGCACGACGGCGGCCACCGCGACACGGAGATCGTGCGCTGGCTGTTCACGCCCGACCCCTCACTGACCATCAGAACCGACGGCGCGACCGAACAGCAGGCTAATGCCCGGCCGGTCGATGCGTTGCACTCGCATCAGGCCCGGGAAGTGGTGCGTCGGGCCCAGGCGATGGCATATTGACCGCTCGCGGTCGTGGCGTCCTAGGCTCAGGCGCCTTGTAGAGCGAATACCAGGCCACCGCAGCGCATGCCGTTGCCAGCAGCACGTGTATCCACGAGTACATGCCGTGCGCACCGTCGGGCTTCCAGATCACCGCGATCCACGTCGACAGGCCCGCGATCGCCGCGATCGCCTGCCGCGACTGCGCCAGCGCAGCCACCACCGCCAACGGCCAGGTGTAATACCACGGCAGCGCGGCCGGGACGAACAGCACCACCACGCCCATCACCAATGCGAGGCCGATCAGTGCCTCGCGATCGGTGTGGCGAAACCGCCACCACAGCAGCGGAAGTGAGATCGCGATGATCGCGATCCCGATGATCCGCGTGACATCGAGCACCGCGTAGAAGTTCACCGGGAACAGCAGGCTGCCGAACACGTTGATCAGATTCGCCGCGGCGGTCGGCACCGTCAGCCAATTGATGATCTTGACCGACCCGGCCAGCGCGGTCAGCCAGCCTAGGCCTACCCCGGCCAGCCAGGACAGCACGGCGAACACCGCAACGAATATCAGCGCCGACGCGGCCGTGGCCACCGCGAACGCCTTCACCGGCGGGTACCCCCGCCGGTGCCGAAGATCACGCGTCCACACCCACACCATGAACGGAAGTGCGAGTCCCGCAGTGGCTTTCACCGCCACGGCGACAGCGATCATGCTGACGCCCGATATGTGGTGACCGCTGAATGTCAACGCAAGGGCGGCCATCATCAAGCCGACCATCAGCATCTCGTTGTGTACGCCACCCATCAGGTGGATGATCACCAACGGATTCAACACGCAGATCCACAGCGCGGCCGGGCCGTCGCCGCCGACATGGCGGGCCACCCGCGGCGCCGCCCAGATCAGCAGGGCCAGGCCGGGCAGCATGCACAGCCGCAGCAGCATGGTTCCGGCCACCACGTCGTTGCCGACGAGCATCGTGACGAACTTCGCGACCAGAATGAACCCAGGCCCGTACGGTGCGGTCGTCGTCGTCCAGATCGGACTCACATTGTCCAGCAACGAGTTCGGGTTGTCGATCGGGCCGACGATGTACGGGTCGAAGCCGTCGCGCAGGAGTGCGCCCTGCGCCAGATACGAATAGGTGTCGCGACTGAACACAGGAACGGACAGCAAGAGCGGCGCCAGCCAGAATCCGGTCGTCGCCACCATCGTGTATTCGGTTGCGGTGCGGTCGATTACCCGGCGGCCCAGCCACAGCCAGGCGATCAGCATCAGCGCCACGCCTATCCACAGCAGCAACGACGACAGCACCAGGCCGTGCCCGAACCGAAGCCAGGACAGGTGCAGCGACTCAAGAAGTGGATCGTGCAGCCGTGTGCTGCCCGCGCCGAGCCCGCCTGCCGTGATCAGCACGGCACCCAGCGCGCCCAGCAGTGCCGGTCGTGCCTGAGGTGATGTCGCGAACGACGTCAGCCTCCAAAGATGATGCGCCGGCCCAGATTTCGGGGCCTGCGTCGGCGTCGGGGTTGTCATGCTCCTAGGCGGACCGGTTCGCGGCCAATCTGGCGAGCTCGGAGAGGCCGACCTTCGCCAAGACGTCGATCGGCGCGGCGTTGAGGATCTCGAGAGCGCGGCGGGTGAGCGTGTCGATGCGGTCCTCGACCGCGGCAAGCGCGCCCACCGATTCGATGACCAGACACAGTTCCTTCACCTGGGCATCGGACAGCTCGGTTCCGATCGAGGTGCGCAGAAGCTTGGCGGCGACGGGGTCCACCTTCTCGGCCCGCTCGACGGCCTCAGCGAGTAGCACCGTGCGCTTGCCGGAGCGCAGATCGTCGCCGGACGGCTTGCCCGTGACCGCCGGGTCCCCGAACACGCCGAGCACGTCGTCGCGCAGCTGGAACGCCACGCCCAGGCTCGTTCCGAGCTCGTGGAAGGCGGCGAGCACGTCGGGGCGGTCGGCCGCGGCCGCCGCGCCGAACTGCAACGGTCGGGAGATCGTGTACGACGCGGTCTTGTAGATGTTGACCGTCATCGCCGATGCCACCGACTCGGCGCCGCTGGATTCGGCGACGATATCGAGGTACTGCCCGCCGAGTACTTCGGTGCGGATGGCCGCCCAGACCCGCCGCACCCGCTGATGCGCGTCGACCGGCAGGTCGGTGGTCGCGACGATGTCGTCGGCCCATACCAGCGCGAGATCGCCAAGCAGAATCGCCGCCGACATCCCGAATTGCTCGGACGATCCGTGCCAGTTGCTGCGGCGGTGTTTGTCGGCGAACAGCCGATGCACGGTCGGCAGCCCGCGGCGGGTGGCCGAGGCATCGATCACATCGTCGTGCACCAGCGCGCACGCATGCAGCAACTCCAAGGCGGAGCACAGCCGCAGAATCGACGGATCTACGGGATCGGAGATGGGATCTGCCACCGAACGCCAGCCCCAGTAGGCGAACGCCGGGCGCAGCCGCTTACCACCGCGCAGCACGAATTCCTCGAGGGCCGCGGTGAGCTCCGCGTAGTCGACGCCGATGTACGCGACATCGCTGCGACGCTCGCGGAGATACTCGCGCAATTGGTCGGTGACGGCGCTGGTCAACTGGACGGCTGACGGTGCCGCTGCATCCACGCTCAGCGGGCGCCCCTTTCCGAAAGTCTTCGCCTACGTCTGTGTACTCGCCCCCGAGTGCATTCAGAGTAGAGCGTGCGACGGGCTTTGTACCAAGGCAGGGCACCGATCCACCAGGGGCATCCGCTGACGATTCAGGTTCAGGTCAGGCGCGGCGACTGGTCCCGGCTCGCGTACGCCAGGCCGCCGATGACCGCGGCCACCAGAAACGATCCCACGCCAAGCCAGATTGCCGCGCCGGTGAACGAGCGGGCACTAGGGTCGGTGTAGCGGGCCTGGGCGCTCATGGTGCTGACCACACCGGGCCGCAGCTTCCATTCGACGATTTCGGAAGACACCTGGTCGCCGTTGGTCGACGTGACTTCCCCGGGGAACGACACCGAAAGCGACACGTCGGCCTCGGAGTCGTTGAGCGAGGTGAGGTCGGCGCGGCCATCGAGGATGACCAGGTCGCCTGCGCGGCGCAGCGAGATGTCGACGCCCGCGGCGTCCCGGTTCATGTTGGCCAACTGGGGCACTTCGGCGAAGGTCAGGTCCGAGAAGACGGCCTGCGAGCCGACGTAGTCGTCGCGGTTGTAGTCGGAGACCGCCACCTTCTGGGCGAACGGCAGGTTGTTGAGCAGCTGCGGGCCTTTGTCGTCGGCGTTGCGCGGTTTGGCCGCCGCGATGATCTGACCCGACACCCGGTCGTCCGGCGACACCGTGATCGATGCCCTGACCCGAACGCAGCCCACCGCCATCGGCACGACGAGCAGCAGCAGCAATGCGACGGCGAGCTTTCGCATCCGGCGGGAACGGGCGGGCACCTGGTCATCGTGCCAGACTGCGGAGCCGCTCGACCGGCGACATCGGGCATCAGCCTAACAGTGGCAATGCCCGGCCCAGAATCGCGAACGCGCGGGGGTCGCCCGCGAAGTGGTAGCCGCGAATGATGTCGCTGAACCCGAGCCGCCGGTACAGCCGCCACGCCCGGTTGGCTTCGCCGTTGATCTCCGGCGTCGACAGCAGTACGTGCGCCTCAGCACGGTCGGCGAGCAGCCGTCGGGCCAGCGCCTCGCCGAGGCCGCGGCCCTGCGCACGCGGCGCGATGTGTAGTTCGGTCAGCTCGAAGTAGCTCGTCATCAGCTCGGCGATCCGCATTCTGTCGGCGCCGACCCGGTACAGGCCCTGTACCACCTGCTGCTGCCACCACTGGTCCGGCGCCCCGCAGTACCCGTAGGCGACCCCGAGCATCGGCGCGGCGGCCAACGCCCCGGCCGAACGGTCGATCATGTCTTGTTGATCGGGAACCTCGACCGCCGCGACGGCCTTCCAGCCCTGCCTGTGGGTGTGCTCCAGCCACATCGACGCGCGCTGGTCTTCGGTACCTCGCGGGTAACGCATGGCGTCGACGTACACCGCGAGCGCGTCGCCGAGCCGGCGCTGCATATCGCTCGGCGACAGATCGATCAGAAATGTCGCCAACGTGTCCTCGTCCTTCCTCGCGCCTCCGGCCGCAAAGCGGTGTCGTCCACACCATTATTGGTTGGACGAGGTGCTGGCTCACAGCGACCGCGTCCGTCATAGAATCGACCGGCGAACTAGGTGGTACGCCTCAGATCGACCTCGTATCATGACTGTTAGGTGCCCGTAAATGCGGGCACACGCGAGTTTGAACATTTAGACGGCCGGGCCCGGCGAGGGAGGGACTTATGCCACTCTCCGATCATGAGCAGCGCATGCTCGACCAGATCGAGAGCGCACTCTATGCCGAGGACCCCAAGTTCGCCTCGAGCGTTCGTGGTGGAAACCTGCGCGCTCCCTCGGCGCGGCGCCGCCTGCAGGGCGTCGCACTTTTCGTGATCGGTCTGGCCATGCTCGTTTCCGGTGTCGCGTTCAAGGCCACCATGATTGGCAGCTTTCCGATTCTGTCCGTGATCGGCTTTGTAGTGATGTTCGGCGGTGTGATCTTCGCCATCACTGGCCCGCGGGTGGCCAAAGGCCGCGACCGTACGGGATCTGAGCCGGGCCCGCAACGCCAGAAGCGCGGGAAGGGCTCCGGCGGATCATTCACCAGCCGGATGGAGGACCGGTTCCGCCGCCGCTTCGACGAGTAGGCCGGTACCGAGCCGAGGGGTAGCCCGCAACGGGCTGCCCCTTTTTTGCGCGCGCGCGTCGCGGATCCTCCCCACACCGCCCCACCAACCCGTTTGACGGTGCCTACCTGCGGTTTTTGCCTGACCGTGGCCCTGAGCGGCCGTTGGTAGGCCCGTGACAACACCTCGATGAGGGGTACTAGTGGGGACATACAGCCAACTTTTGCTACCGAATGGAGCAATGTGGGGGATTGTGGGGTAAAGTGGCGCACAACGGAGCGACCGGGGCTCCGGAGTGGTAGGAGGTGGCGGGATGTTTCTCGGCACCTACACGCCGAAGCTCGACGACAAGGGGCGGCTCACGCTGCCCGCCAAGTTCCGCGACGCGCTGGCAGGAGGTTTGATGGTCACCAAGAGCCAAGACCACAGCCTGGCCGTCTACCCGCGCGACGAGTTCGAAAAGCTGGCTCGACGGGCGTCGCAGGCGTCGCGGAGCAATCCGGAAGCCCGCGCGTTCCTGCGCAACCTGGCCGCCGCCACCGATGAGCAGCATCCCGACGCACAAGGCCGGATCACGTTGTCGGCCGACCACCGCCGCTACGCCGATCTGTCCAAGGACTGTGTGGTCATCGGATCGGTTGACTACTTGGAGATCTGGGACTCCGCGGCATGGCAGTCCTACCAGCAGTCCCACGAAGAGAACTTCTCCGCGGCCACCGATGAAGCTCTGCACGACATCATTTGATTCGGCGGCCGACCGGCACGTTGCCCGTGCATCGTGGCCTCTGCCCGAACCGGCCCTGGCGTACTTCCCCAACGTCAGGTCCGCGCTCTCGGACAGGGACCTGGGTGCAGGGGCCCTCATCAAAGAGGTTGCGATGTCCGAAAACTCTGGGGCCTCTGGAGCTTCCAAGGCTCACGGACACATCCCGGTCCTGCTCGACCGCTGTGTTGAGCTGCTGACTCCCGCGCTCACCCGACTGAACGCCGACGGCGAGGGCGCCGTCCTCATCGACGCCACTTTGGGCGCCGGCGGGCACGCCGAGCGTTTCCTCACCGAGCTGCCGGGCCTGCGGCTGATCGGGCTCGACCGTGACCCCGACGCCCTGTGGATCGCAGGCGAGCGGCTGGCGCAGTTCGGCGACCGGGTCATGCTGGTGCGCACCCGCTACGACGGGATCGAGGGTGTGCTCGCCGAAACCGGTTACTGGACAAGTCAAGTGCATGGAATCCTGTTCGACCTCGGCGTGTCGTCGATGCAACTGGACCGGACCGCGCGCGGCTTCTCCTACGCCGCCGACGCGCCGCTGGACATGCGGATGGATCCCGATGCTGCGCTCACCGCGGCCGAGGTCCTCAACACCTACGACGAGAAGACGCTGTCACGGGTGCTGCGGGAGTTCGGCGAGGAGCGTTTCGCGGGTCGCATCGCCGCCCAGATCGTTCGCCGCCGCGCGCACCGGCCGTTCTCCACCACCGGTGAGCTGGTGGAGCTGTTGTATCAGGCGATCCCCGCGGCCGCCCGCCGCACCGGCGGGCATCCCGCCAAGCGCACCTTCCAGGCGTTGCGCATCGTCGTCAACGGTGAGCTGGACTCGCTGCGCGACGCGCTTCCCGCGGCGCTTGGCGCATTGGCTCCCGGCGGCCGAATCGTCGTGATGGCCTACCAGTCCCTGGAAGACCGCATCGTCAAGAACCAGTTCGCAGCCGCCACCGCATCACGCACCCCGCCCGGCTTACCTGTCGAATTGCCCGGCCACCAGCCGGAATTCGTCGCCTTGACCCGCGGAGCCGAGCGTGCAGGCCCCGAGGAGATCGAACTCAATCCGCGTAGCGCGTCCGTGCGGCTACGGGCACTGGAAAAGGTTGGGGGATAACGATGAAGGCCAAGCGTCCAGCAGCGGCGCGCGGTGGCAACGAACCACGCCGCACGAGCCGCAACACCACCCGCCGTCCGGCCGACGCGCCGCCGCGCAAGCGCAAGCCGGCACGCGAACAGCGCCCGCAGCGCTCGGCACCTGCGACCAATCCGATTCCGCGACCCACCGACGGGCCGGCCCGGCCGAAGAACGCCAGTCAGGCCAAGGCGCGGGCCAAGGCGCGAAAGGCAAAGGCGCCCAAGGTCGTCCGGCCGCCGCTGCGCGAGCGGATCATCGTCAAGCTGGCCTCGATCGAGCTGAACCCGCGTGTTCTGGTCGCGAGGGTGCCGTTCGTGGTGCTGGTGATCGGGTCGCTGGGCGTCGGCCTCGGCATCACGCTGTGGCTGTCGACCGACTCCGCCGAGCGCTCCTACCAGTTGGGACATGCGCGAGAGACGAATCAGGCGCTGCTGCAACAGAAGGAAGCGCTGGAACGTCAGGTGCTCGAGGCCCAGGCCGCGCCTGCGCTGGCCGAGGCCGCTCGCACCCTCGGCATGATCCCGTCGAGGGACACCGCGCATCTGGTGCAGGACGCGTCGGGTAACTGGGTCGTGGTCGGCACACCTCAACCCGCTCAGGGTGCTGCCCCGCCACCGCTGAACACACCGCTGCCCGAGGAAGGGCCGCCCCCGCCCGCGCCCCGGGTCGTGGAGCCCCGCGAGGTCACCGTCCGCATGCCGCCCCGGGGCCCGCTGGCACCCGCCCCGCTGCCGGGTGTCGAGCGCTCGGTACCGATGACGCCAGCAGCACCACTGGCCGTACCACCGGGTGTCGAGGTTCCACACGCCGCGACGGGACAGACCCCCGCGCTGGGCCCGGCGGTTCCACCCGCACCGCCTGCCGAGGCGCCCGCAGCGCCCGCCGATGCGCCGGCCGTGCCGCTTGACGCCGGTCCGCCCCCGGCGGCCCCGCCCGTGACCGCGCCACTTCCCGGCGCACCCGCATGAGCCGCGGCGACAATCGAGGCCGCGGCTCGGGCAGACCGAAAGCGCGCAAGGAACAACCAAACCAGGAGCGCTCGGCGCGGGCGCGGCGGACCCGCGGGCCGATGGCCGAAAACGGTTTGCGCAGTGCATCCTTCGTGTTCCGGCATCGGGTCGGCAACGGCGTCGTCTTCCTCGTGCTGCTGATCGCCGCCGCGCAGCTGTTCACGCTGCAGGTGCCCAAGGCTGCGGGCCTGCGCGCCGAGGCGGCGGGTCAGCTCAAGGTCACCGACGTGGAGAAGGCCGTGCGCGGCGCGCTCGTGGACCGCAACAATGACAAGCTCGCCTTCACCATCGAGGCCAGGGCGCTGACCTTCCAACCGGTCAAAATCCGCAAGCAACTGGCCGACGCGAAGGCGAAAACCCCCGAGGCGCCCAACCCCGAGCGGCGACTCCGCGACATCGCCGCAGAAGTCGCGTTGCGGCTCAACAACAAACCCGACACCACCACCGTGCTGAAGAAACTCACCAGCAACGACTCGTTCGTCTACCTTGCGCGCGCGGTCGACCCGGCCATCGCCGACGCGATCACCACCAAGTTCCCCGAAGTCGGTTCTGAGCGGCAAGACCTGCGCCAGTATCCCGGCGGATCGCTGGCGGCCAACATCGTCGGCGGAATCGACTGGGACGGCCACGGCCTTCTCGGACTCGAGGATTCGCTCGACGCGTCGCTGGCGGGCACCGACGGCTCGGTCACCTATGACCGCGGCTCCGACGGGGTGGTGATCCCGGGCAGCTACCGCAACCGGCACGACGCGGTCGACGGTTCGACCGTGATGCTGACGCTGGACGACGACGTCCAGTTCTACGTCCAGCAGCAGGTGCAGCAGGCCAAGAACGCCTCAGGCGCCAAAAACGTGTCGGCCGTGGTGCTGGACGCGAAAACCGGCGAGGTGCTGGCGATGTCGAACGACAACACGTTCGACCCTTCGCAAGACATCGGCCGCCAGCAGGATCGGGAGCTCGGCAACCTGTCGGTGTCGTCGCCGTACGAGCCGGGCTCGGTGAACAAGATCGTCGCCGCCGCATCGGTCATCGAGTTCGGCCTGTCCAACCCGGACGAGGTGCTACAGGTCCCGGGCTCGATCGACATGGGCGGCGTCAACGTACACGACGCCTGGGAACACGGCACGACGCCGTACACGACGACGGGCATCTTCGGTAAGTCGTCGAACGTCGGCACACTGATGCTGGCACAGCGGATCGGCCCGGAACGCTACGCCGAGATGCTGCGCAAGTTCGGCCTCGGCCAGCGCACGGGCGTCGGGCTGCCGGGCGAGAGCGCGGGTCTGGTGCCGCCGATCGATCAGTGGTCGGGCAGCACGTTTTCCAACCTGCCGATCGGCCAAGGTCTTTCGATGACCCTGCTGCAGATGACGGGCATGTACCAGGCGGTCGCCAACGACGGCGTGCGCGTCCCGCCCCGCATCCTCAAGGCCACCATCGCCCCCGACGGCACCCGCACCGACGAGCCAAGGCCGGCGGGCGTGCGGGTGGTGTCGCCGCAAACCGCGCAGACCGTGCGGCAGATGCTGCGCGCGACCGTGCAGCGCGATCCGACGGGCGAGCAGCAGGGCACCGGCCCGCAGGCCGCGGTCGACGGCTACCAAGTTTCCGGCAAGACCGGCACCGCACAGCAGATCAACCCCGGCTGCGGCTGCTACTACGACAACGTCTACTGGATCACGTTCGCAGGCATGGCACCCACCGACGATCCCCGGTACGTCGTCGGCATCATGGCCGACAATCCGCAACGCACGGCCGACGGCCAGCGCGGCACGACGATGGCGCCGCTGTTCCACAACATTGCCGCATGGCTGTTGCAGCGGGAGAACGTGCCGCTTTCGCCCGACCCAGGTCCGCCGCTGACGCTTCAAGCCGCCTGAGCGAGGGGCCGGCCAACCCCCGCGAGCGGGGAATCGTCCCCGGCTGGCCGGTACTGTGTCATCGCCATGAACCTGCGTCCCAACC
This sequence comes from uncultured Actinomycetota bacterium, assembly GCA_963770305.1. GTDB lineage: Bacteria > Actinomycetota > Actinomycetes > Mycobacteriales > Mycobacteriaceae > Mycobacterium. The sequence continues at coordinate 188,629 of CAVYPB010000036.1, read as the reverse complement.
ATCCCGTCGGCCAAGCGCTGGGGCGGCTGGCTGAACAGGTGCGGGCGGTGCCCGCCGGTGGCGTCGCAGTGCCAAACGTGCTGGTCACGGGGGTGACGCTGCGGGGCCAGAATGCGCAGCCCGGCGACCTGTTCGCGGCGCTGCCCGGGGGCTCGTCGCACGGCGGACGCTATGTCGCCGATGCGGTGGCGCAGGGCGCCGTCGCGGTGCTCACGGACACCGCGGGCGTCGCCCACATGGGCGGCGATGTCGGGGTACCCGTGCTCATCCATCCCGACCCGCGTTCGGTTTTGGGGGACTTGGCGGCCACCGTCTACGGGCATCCGTCGGACCGGCTGCGCGTCATCGGCGTCACCGGAACGTCCGGCAAGACGACGACCACCTATCTGGCGGAGGCCGGCCTGCGTTCGGCCGAGCGGGTGGCCGGGCTGATCGGCACTGTCGGCGTCCGCATCGACGGACGCGATCAGCCCAGCGCGCTGACCACACCGGAGGCACCCGACCTGCAGGCGCTGCTGGCGGTGATGGTCGAAAAGGGCGTCGACACCGTGGTGATGGAGGTTTCCAGCCACGCGCTGACACTCGGCCGCGTCGACGGCGTGAATTTCGCGGTCGGAGGATTCACCAACCTGTCGCGGGACCATCTCGACTTCCACCCGACGATGCAGGACTACTTCGACGCCAAGGCGCGGCTGTTCGATGCCGGATCGCAGGCGCACGCAAGCGTTTCCGTGATCTGCGTCGACGACGATGCGGGACGTGCCATGGCCCGCGTTGCGCATCGCCCCGTGTCGGTCAGCGCGACCGGACGCGACGCCGACTGGTGGGTGGCGAACGTCGAGACGGTCGAGCTCGGCGCCCAGGAGTTCGTTGCCGTCGACCCGGCGGGCGTGCACCACGGGCTGCGGATCGGGCTGCCGGGTCGCTACAACATCGCCAACTGTCTGCTGGCGGCCGCGCTGCTCGATGCCGTCGGGGTTTCACCCGAGCAGGCCGCGCCCGGGTTGCGCAGCGCGACGGTGCCCGGCCGGCTCGAGCCGATCGATCGCGGCCAGGGTTTTCTCGCACTGGTCGACTACGCGCACAAACCGGGCGCGCTGCGGGCGGTCCTCGAGACGCTGCGCGAACAGAGCGGCGGCCGGCTCGCGGTGGTGTTCGGTGCCGGCGGAAATCGTGACCCGGGCAAGCGGGAGCCGATGGGTCGCGTCGCCGCCGACCTGGCCGACCTGGTGGTGGTGACCGACGACAATCCCCGCGATGAGGATCCCGCCGCGATCAGGGCCGCGATCATGGCCGGGGCGACCGCGGCCGACGGCGGGGCGCAGGTGGTCGAGATCGGCGACCGTCGCGAAGCCATCGACCACGCGGTGGCCTGGGCGCGATCGGGGGACACCGTGCTGATCGCGGGCAAGGGGCACGAGGCCGGCCAGACCAGCCGCGGCCGGACCCGACCCTTCGACGACCGCGAGGAACTCGCTGGGTCTCTTGAGGATGTGGGGACCCCCCCGTGATCGATCTGACCGTCGCCCAGATCGCCGACATCGTCGGCGGTCGACTGTCCGGCATTTCACCGGACGAGGCAGCAGCGACCCGCGTCACCGGAACCGTCGAATTCGATTCGCGGGCAGTGACACCGGGCGGTCTGTTCCTGGCGCTGCCGGGGGCGCGCTCCGACGGCCACGACTTCGCCGCGGCTGCCGTCGGGGCGGGCGCCGTCGCGGTTCTGGCGGCGCGGCCGGTGAGCGTGCCTGCGATCATCGTCGAACCCGGTGGCGCACACGACCCCGCGGCCAGCGTGCTCGAACACGACACCGATGGCTCGGGCGCCGCGGTGCTCGGCGCGCTGGCGCGGTTGGCGGCCGCGGTCGCCGCCGAACTCGTCGATGGTGGGCTGACCATCGTCGGCATCACCGGCTCATCGGGCAAGACGTCGACCAAGGATCTGCTCGCCGCGGTGCTCGCCCCGCTCGGGGAAGTCGTCGCGCCGCCCGGTTCCTTCAACAACGAGCTCGGCCATCCATGGACGGTGCTGCGTGCGACGGAGTCCACCGACTACCTCGTCTTGGAGATGTCGGCGCGCCATCCTGGCAACATCGCCGCACTGGCCGAGATCGCACCGCCGTCGATCGCGGTCGTCCTCAACGTCGGCACCGCGCACCTCGGCGAGTTCGGCTCCAGGGAGGCCATTGCGGCGACGAAAGCAGAACTGCCGCAAGCTATTCCGTCATCCGGCGTGGTGATCCTCAACGTTGACGACACCGCGGTGGCCGCGATGGCCGACCAGACGGCCGCACGGGTTGTGCGCGTGGGCCGCTCCACGGGAGCCGACGTGTGGGCCGGCCCGGTCACGCTCGACGAGCTGGCCAGGCCGCGGTTCACGCTGCACACCGCCGACGGGGAGACGGACGTCGCACTGGCCGTGCACGGCGACCACCAGGTATCGAACGCGATGTGCGCCGCCGCCGTCGCGTTGGAGTGCGGCGCCAGCCTCGAACAGGTGGCCGCGGCGCTGGCGGCGGCAGGCCCGGTGTCGAAACACCGCATGGCCGTCGCCACCCGCGACGACGGCGTCACGGTGATCAACGACGCGTACAACGCGAACCCCGACTCCATGCGTGCCGGGCTCAAGGCGCTGGCCGCCATCGCCCGCGAAGCTGGGGCTGGGACGTTCCCCTCGCAAGCTGGGGGCCCACCCGCTGGCGCGGGAAAGCGCCGCAGCTGGGCCGTGCTCGGCGAGATGGCAGAACTCGGCGACGACGCGATATCCGAGCATGACCGCATCGGACGACTGGCGGTGCGATTAGATGTGTCACGACTCGTCGTCGTGGGAACCGGGAGGTCTATGAGCGCCATGTACCACGGGGCGGTGATGGAGGGGTCATGGGGGGGTGAGGTCGCCATGGTCGCCGACGCCGACGCCGCGCTGGCATTGCTGCGGTCCGAACTGAGGGCCGGAGATGTGGTGCTGGTGAAAGCCTCCAATGCAGCTGGGCTGGGCGCCCTGGCCGATGCACTGGTCGCTGAGGACCGTCTCGGATGAGGCAGATCCTCATCGCCGTCGGCATCGCGCTGACGGTCTCGATTCTTCTCACGCCGGTGCTGATCCGGCTGTTCACCCGGCAGGGGTTCGGACACGAGATCCGCGAGGACGGGCCGCCAAGCCACCACAAGAAGCGCGGTACACCGTCGATGGGTGGTGTCGCGATCGTCGCCGGGATCTGGGCCGGCTACCTCGGCACCCAGCTGATCGGCATCGCGCTGGACGGTCGGGGTCCGTCGGCGTCGGGCTGGCTGGTGCTCGGGCTGGCCACCGCGCTGGGCGCGGTCGGCTTCGTCGACGACCTGATCAAGATCCGGCGCGCGCGCAACCTCGGACTGAACAAGACCGCCAAGACTTTCGGCATTCTGACCGCCGCGGTGCTCTTCGGCGTGTTGGCGCTGCAGTTCCGCAACGCCGACGGCCTGACACCGGGCAGCGCCGAGCTGTCGTATGTGCGCGAGATCGCCACGGTCACACTTGCGCCTGCCGTGTTCGTGCTGTTCTGCATCGTGATCGTCAGCGCGTGGTCTAACGCGGTGAACTTCACCGACGGCCTCGACGGGCTGGCCGCCGGGGCGATGGCCATGGTGTCCGCGGTCTATGTGCTGATCACGTTCTGGCAGTTCCGCAACGCCTGCGCGACCAGCCCGGGCCTTGGCTGCTACAACGTCCGCGATCCGCTGGACCTTGCGATCATCGCGGCGGCGACGGCCGGGGCGTGTATCGGCTTTCTGTGGTGGAACGCCGCGCCCGCCAAGATCTTCATGGGCGACACCGGCTCGCTGGCGCTGGGCGGCATCATCGCCGGGCTGTCGGTGGCCAGCCGCACCGAAATGCTGGCGGTCGTGCTCGGTGCGCTGTTCGTCGCCGAGGTCACCTCGGTCGTCGTTCAGATCATGGCCTTCCGCACCACCGGGCGGCGGGTGTTCCGGATGGCGCCGTTCCACCACCACTTCGAGCTCGTCGGCTGGGCCGAGACGACGGTCATCATCCGGTTCTGGCTGCTCACGGCGATCGCCTGCGGGCTCGGGGTCGCGCTCTTCTACAGCGAGTGGCTGACGACCGTCGGAGCCTGACGTGGACCTCTCCGGAGCCGCCGTGCTCGTCGCAGGCGCCCGCGTCACCGGCCGCGCGATACTGGCCGCGCTGACGCCGCTGGGTGCGCGCGCCACGCTCACCGACGACAGCCCGTCGGCGCTGACGACCTACGCGCAGTCCGGTGTCGCCGTGATCGACGCGGCCAACGCCGCCGAGCGGATCGCCGGCTACGACCTCGTCGTCACCAGCCCCGGCTTGCCGCCCACCGCGCCGGTGCTGGCCGCCGCTGCCGCGGCAGGCGTGCCGATCTGGGGCGACGTCGAATTGGCTTGGCAGCTGGACAATTCCGGGCGATATGGGCCGCCTCGGCGCTGGCTCGTGGTGACCGGCACCAACGGCAAGACCACCACTACGTCGATGCTGCACGCGATGTTGGTCGCCGCCGGTCGCCGGGCCCTGCTGTGCGGCAACATCGGTGACCCCGTGCTCGACGTTCTCGATCAGCCTGCCGAGTTGCTGGCCGTCGAGCTGTCGAGTTTTCAACTGCACTGGGCGCCGTCGCTGCGTCCCGAGGCCGGTGTCGTGCTCAACGTCGCAGAGGACCACCTCGACTGGCACGGCACGATCGACGCGTACGCCCGCGACAAGGCCCGCGTGCTGGATGGCCGGGTGGCCGTCGTCGGGCTCGACGACCCCGTCGCGGCCGGGCTGCTGTCCACCGCCGCCGCGCCGGTGCGGGTCGGCTTCCGGCTCGGCGAGCCTGCTCGCGGCGAGCTGGGCGTGCGCGACGGCGTGCTCGTCGACAACGCGTTCGGCGAACAGCTGGGGCTGGCCGACGCGGCATCGATCCCCGTAGCGGGACCGGTCGGGGTGCTCGACGCGCTGGCCGCCGCGGCGCTGGCCCGCGCGGTGGATGTGCCGCCGCATGCCGTTGGCGACGCGCTGGCCGGGTTCCGGGTCGGCCGGCACCGCGCCGAGGTGGTCGGTGTCGTCGACGGTGTCACGTATGTCGACGACTCAAAGGCCACCAACCCGCACGCGGCGCAGGCGTCGATCACCGCATACCCGAGGGTGGTGTGGATCGCCGGCGGTCTGCTCAAGGGCGCTTCGGTCGTCGAGCTGGCCGCCGCGGTGGCGAATCGGCTGGTCGGAGCGGTGTTGATTGGCCGTGACCGGACCCTGATCCGCGACGCGTTATCGCGACACGCCCCGGATGTCCCCGTGGTCGAGCTTGTGACGGGGGAGGATCCTGGGGTGCAAGGGGAAATTGAGGATTCTGTGACTCGCCTCATGACGGCCGTCGTCGACGCCGCCCGCGGCCTGGCCGGCCCTGGAGACACCGTGTTGCTGGCCCCGGCCGGTGCGTCCTTCGACCAGTTCAGCGGTTACGGGCAGCGCGGCGACGCGTTCGCCTCGGCCGTTGCTGCCCTGACCAGGTAGCCCGCCGTGAGCAACATCCTGACCCGGCTGCGGCTCCGGAGGACCAAATCTGCCGACGACACGCCGGCCGCCGACAAGTCCCGGGAACCGCGCACCCGGTTCGGCGCATGGCTGAGCCGGCCGATGACGTCGTTTCACCTCATCATCGCGGTCACAGCGCTGCTCGTCCTGCTGGGTCTGACCATGGTGCTGTCCGCGTCCGGGGTGCACTCGTACGACGAGGACGGCTCGCCGTGGGTGATCTTCGCCCGCCAGGTGCTGTGGACGATCGTCGGGCTGATCGCGTTCTACATCGCGCTGCGGATGCCCGTGCAACTCATGCGCAGCCTGGCGTTCAGCGGATTCGCGCTGTCCATCGTCATGCTGGTTCTGGTGCTTATCCCGGGAATCGGCAAGGAAGCCAACGGTTCTCGCGGCTGGTTCGTGATCGCCGGATTGTCCATGCAGCCCTCCGAACTGGCGAAGATCGCGTTCGCGATCTGGGGTGCGCACCTGCTTGCCGCCCGGCGCTTGGAGCGGGCGTCGCTGCGCGAGATGCTCATCCCGCTCGTGCCCGCCGCCGTGATCGCGCTGGCGCTGATCGTCGCCCAGCCGGACCTCGGGCAGACGGTGTCGCTGGGCATCATCCTGCTCGGCCTGCTGTGGTATGCCGGCCTGCCCCTGCGGGTGTTCGCGAGCTCGCTGTTCGCCGTGATGGCCTCGGCGGCCGTGCTGGCGGTCTCCGAGGGCTACCGATCCGATCGCGTGCAGTCGTGGCTCAACCCCGGTGCCGACATCCAGGGCTCTGGCTACCAGGCCCGCCAGGCGCGGTTCGCGCTGGCCAACGGCGGCGTGTTCGGTGACGGGCTGGGGCAGGGCTCCGCCAAGTGGAACTATCTGCCCAACGCCCACAACGACTTCATCTTCGCGATCATCGGCGAGGAGCTCGGCTTCGTCGGTGCCGTCGGGCTGCTGTGCCTGTTCGGGCTTTTCGCCTACAGTGGGATGCGGATCGCGCGTCGCTCCGCCGACCCGTTCCTGCGGTTGCTCACCGCCACCGCGACGCTGTGGGTGATGGGCCAGGTGTTCATCAACGTCGGTTATGTGGTCGGGCTGCTGCCGGTCACGGGTCTGCAGCTGCCGCTGATCTCGGCGGGCGGGACTTCAACGGCGACAACGCTTTTGATTATCGGCATCATGGCGAACGCTGCGCGTCACGAACCCGACGCAGTGGCCGCGCTGCGGGCCGGGCGCGAGGACACCGTCAACAGGCTGCTGCGGCTTCCGCTGCCGGAGGCATATGTGCCGACCCGAACCGAGGCGCTGCGCGACCGGTTGCGGTCACGCCCGGCGGCGAAGCCCGTCAAAGCGGCGCGCAAGCCCGACGGCAAGCCGGTCACCGACAAGAGGCGCAAACCCCGGCCGGCCGACCGGCAGGTGCGTCGCTCAGGGCATCATGGAGGCCGAAACGGGACGGGCCGACGGGCCCGCGCAATGGAAGGTCAGCGTCACGGGTGAGCATCTCAGTCCCGCCCGGCGAGCGGTGGGGGCACCTCCCGCCCGAAGGGCAGGGGGACGACCGGGGGATCTCGATCGTCCTCGCCGGCGGCGGCACCGCGGGGCACGTCGAACCCGCGATGGCCGTGGCGGATGCATTGACCGCGCTCGACCCCGAAGTGCGGATCACCGCACTCGGCACGCCGCGGGGACTGGAGACCCGGCTCGTTCCCGAACGCGGCTACCACCTCGAACTGATCACACCGGTACCGCTGCCTCGCAAGCCGTCGGGTGAGCTGATGCGGTTGCCGCTGCGGGTGCGGCGGGCAGTGCGGCAGACGCGCGCGGTGCTCGACGACGTCGACGCCGATGTGGTGATCGGGTTCGGTGGGTACGTCGCGCTGCCGGCATACCTGGCGGCGCTGGGCGGATCCCTTCGGCGCCGCCGCATTCCTGTCGTGGTTCACGAGGCCAATGCGAGCGCGGGCTGGGCGAACCGCGTCGGCGCGCGATCGGCAATGCGCGTGCTGTCAGCGGTCCCCGACCCCGGATTGGGCCGCGTCGAGGTCGTCGGGGTGCCGGTGCGGGCCGCGATCACCTCGCTGGACCGGATGGCGTTACGCGGACAGGCGCGCGAACATTTCGGGTTCGCCGACGACGCAAGGGTATTGCTGGTGTTCGGCGGTTCGCAAGGCGCCCAGTCGGTTAACCGGGCCGTGGCTGCGGCCGCCAAAGACCTTGCCGTGGCTGGTATTTCGGTGCTGCACGCCCACGGCCCGAAAAACACCCTCGACCTTCGCGAGCCCGCCGACGGCGACCCACCGTATGTCGCCGTGCCGTATCTGGACCGGATGGACCTTGCGTACGCCGCGGCGGACCTGGCCGTCTGCCGCTCCGGTGCGATGACGGTCGCCGAGGTGACGGACGTCGGCCTGCCCGCGGTCTATGTGCCCCTGCCGATCGGCAACGGGGAGCAGCGACTCAACGCGCTGCCGGTTGTCAACGCAGGTGGCGGTCTCCTCGTCGACGACGCCGATCTGACCCCGTCGTTCGTCGCCGACACGGTCGCGAGCCTGCTGAACGACGCAGGCCGGCTGCAGTCGATGACGGCGGCCGCGGCGCTGGCGGGGCACAGGGACGCCGCGCAGCGCGTCGCTCAGGTCGCACTGGACGTCGCACGCAGCTTCCGCAACTACCGAAAGCGGTTGCGGTGAACGCGAAATCGCTCCCGGAAGAGCTGCAACGGGTGCACATGGTCGGCATCGGGGGAGCGGGTATGTCGGGCATCGCCCGCATTCTGCTTGACCGCGGTGGTCTGGTGTCGGGTTCGGACGCCAAGGAATCGCGCGGCGTGGTGGCGCTGCGCGCCCGCGGCGCGTCGATTCGCATCGGGCACGACGAGTCGTCACTAGACCTGTTACCCGGCGGGCCGACCGCGGTGGTAACCACGCATGCCGCCATTCCCAAGACCAATCCCGAGCTGGTCGAGGCGCGTCGCCGCGGCATCCCGGTGATTCTTCGGCCGGTGGTGTTGGCCAAGTTGATGGCCGGACACACCACGCTGATGGTCACCGGCACGCACGGCAAGACCACCACCACGTCGATGCTCATCGTGGCGTTGCAGCACAGCGGTTTTGACCCGTCGTTCGCGGTGGGCGGCGATCTCGGTGAGGCAGGCACGAATGCTCACCAGGGCAGCGGGGACTGTTTCGTCGCCGAGGCCGACGAGAGCGACGGGTCGCTGCTGGAGTACACACCCGATGTTGCGGTGGTGACTAACATCGAGGCCGATCACCTGGATTTCTTCGGCAGCGCCGAAGCGTACGTCGCGGTGTTCGACGGATTCGTCGAGCGACTGAAACCCGGTGGCGCGCTGGTGGTTTGCACCGATGATGTCGGCGCGGCGGGACTTGCCGAGCGCACCGAAGCGCTGGGCATCAGGGTGCTTCGCTACGGGAGTGACTCGACGCAGTCGCTGGCGGGCACCCTTGTGGACTGGGAGCAGCAGGGTACCGGCGCGGTTGCGCACATCCAGCTCGACGATGAAGCGCACCCAAGGGTGATGCGGCTCGCGGTGCCGGGCAGACACATGGCGCTCAATGCGCTCGGCGCGCTGCTGGCGGCGATCGAGATCGGCGCGCAAACCGATACTGTGCTCGACGGCCTCGCGGGTTTCGAGGGTGTCCGGAGACGATTCGAGTTGGTCGGCACCACCAACGGCGTGCGGGTGTTCGACGACTATGCCCACCATCCGACGGAGGTGAAGGCCACGCTCACGGCCCTGCGGGCCGTGGCCCAGCAGGGCGACCCAGGCTTTTCCGGCCGGTCTATCGTGGTGTTCCAACCCCACTTGTATTCGCGCACAAACGCTTTCGCACGCGAATTCGGGCAGTCACTCAGCGAGGCCGACGAGGTTTTCGTCCTCGACGTCTATGCGGCGCGCGAACAACCGATGGCAGGGGTGAGCGGGGCGATGATCGCCGACCACGTCAGCGTGCCGGTGACCTACGTGTCCGACTTTTCGGCGGTCGCCGAACATGTGGCGGCGGCCGCCAACCCGGGCGACGTCGTGGTGACCATGGGTGCCGGTGACGTCACGATGCTCGGCAAGGAAATCGTGGCGGCGCTGCAGGTGAAGGCCAATCGCAGCGCGCCGGGCCGGTCGGGGACGGCCTTTCGATGACCGAGCCCACCGACGCGAACACCGACGACGCCGACGTCCTGGAGGAGCCGACGCTGCCGCCTGCGGCCGCCCCCGACTACGAGGGGCCGCGACGGCGGGCGCGGCGGGAACGTGAGGAGCGCCGCGCCGCCCAGGACCGCGCCACCGCTATCGAGCAGGCCCGCCGAGAGGCCAAGCGCCGGGTCATGGGCGGGCCGCCGGACGAGACGAAAAGGCTTGGCCGCCGTACGGTTCGGGGCCTGAAGGTGCTGATGTGGTCGGCGCTGGTGAGCGTCGTGGTGGTCGGGCTTGGCCTAGTGCTTTATTTCACGCCGGTCATGGCCGCGCGCAACATCGTGGTCGTCGGGCTTGGCGCGGTGACCCAGGACCAGGTGGTCGCCGCCGCCGCTGTCCAACCGGGCACGCCACTGCTGCAGGTCGACACCGACGCGGTCGCCGAACGCGTGGCGGCGATCCGGCGGGTGGCCAGCGCGCGGGTGCAGCGCCAGTACCCGTCGACGCTGCGCGTCACGGTCATCGAGCGGGTGCCCGTCGTGGTGAAGGATTACCCGGACGGTCCGCACCTGTTCGACAAGGACGGCGTGGATTTCGCGACCGCGCCGCTGCCGGCGGGCGTGCCCTACCTCGACGCCGACAATCCAGGGCCCAGCGACGCGCCGACCAAGGCCGCGTTGCAGGTCATGACCGCGTTGCGCCCCGAGGTCGCGGGACAGGTCGGCCGCATCGCTGCGCCGTCGGTCGCCGCCATCACCCTGACCCTGACCGATGGCCGGATGGTGGTGTGGGGGACCACCGACCGCACCGAGGAGAAGGCGCTCAAACTGGGCGCTCTGCTCACCCAGCCGGGCCAGACCTACGACGTCTCCAGTCCGGATCTGCCGACGGTCAAGTAGGCCGCTACTCGTCTTGCCGCCCGTGCTGATGACAAGGGATGCGTCGGCCGATGCGGTGTCGCCACTGACCACGACGTTCTCGAGCTTGTCGATGCGTGCCTGCATGATTTGCACCATGACTTCAGCCATTGCATCGATGTATGCGGCCTAGTCTCTGCGGATCGGCGCATCGGCCAGCACCCGCAGTGATTCGGGCGATCACGTTGCCGATCTGATCCTCGACGGAGACGGTCGCGTTTCGGCGCGGCGGCAGGGCGGGTGACTGCGCCACAGCCCGCGAGAACCAAGTACCTCCACAGGATCAAGCGAACCTTGCGCGGTGCCCGCCCGAATTCGCGCGAAAAATCTTCACCTGCGTGTCGGCGCGCCTGCATGGATACGTCGCGACCCCGCCCTACCGTTCTGGTTGCGCGGAACAACTTGACATAACTATAACCCTCTGGTTGAGGTTGAGAGTTCGCCAAGGGTTCCGCGTCACGATAGGCAACCAGGGAGGAAGGCGACTGATGACCCCCCCGCATAACTATCTCGCTGTCATCAAGGTGGTCGGTATCGGCGGTGGCGGCGTCAATGCCGTCAACAGGATGATCGAGCAGGGCCTCAAGGGCGTCGAGTTCATCGCCATCAACACCGACGCACAGGCGCTGTTGATGAGCGACGCCGACGTCAAGCTCGACGTCGGCCGCGACTCCACTCGCGGCCTGGGCGCCGGCGCCGACCCCGAGGTTGGGCGGAAGGCCGCCGAGGATGCCAAGGACGACATCGAGGAGCTCCTGCGCGGCGCCGACATGGTGTTCGTCACCGCAGGCGAGGGCGGCGGCACGGGTACCGGCGGTGCGCCCGTGGTCGCGACCATCGCCCGCAAGCTCGGCGCGCTCACCGTCGGGGTTGTCACCCGTCCGTTCTCGTTCGAGGGCAAGCGGCGGAGCAACCAGGCCGAGACGGGCATCACCTCGCTGCGGGAGAGCTGCGACACCCTCATCGTCATCCCCAACGACCGGTTGCTACAGATGGGCGACGCCGCGGTGTCGTTGATGGACGCGTTCCGCAGTGCCGACGAGGTGCTGCTCAACGGCGTGCAGGGCATCACGGATCTGATCACCACGCCCGGTCTGATCAACGTCGACTTCGCCGACGTCAAGGGCATCATGAGCGGGGCGGGCACGGCGCTGATGGGCATCGGCTCGGCGCGCGGGGACGGCAGGGCGCTCAAGGCCGCGGAGATCGCGATCAACTCGCCCCTGCTGGAGGCGTCGATGGAGGGCGCCCAGGGCGTACTGATGTCGATCGCCGGCGGCAGCGATCTCGGTTTGTTCGAGATCAACGAGGCCGCGTCGCTGGTGCAGGAGGCCGCCCATGCGGAGGCCAACATCATCTTCGGCACCGTCATCGACGACTCGCTGGGCGACGAGGTCCGCGTCACGGTGATCGCCGCGGGCTTTGATGCAAGCGGTCCGGGCCGCAAGCCGGTCGTGGGCGACGCCGGCGGCTCGATCGCGCCGGGAAAGGCCGGCAAGGTGACCTCGCCGCTGTTCGAACCCGCCGACGCGGTCAGTGTGCCGGTGCACACGAATGGCTCGACGGTCAGCATCGGTGGCGACGACGACGACGACGTCGACGTGCCGCCGTTCATGCGCCACTGAACCGCCCTCGGATACTGGGCGAGTGACCGTTCGTATCCGCCGCGTGACCACCACCCGCGCCGGCGGCGTCTCGGCGCCGCCGTTCAACACCTTCAATCTGGGCGATCATGTCGGCGATGACCCCGCGGCGGTCGCCGCCAACCGCAAACGGCTCACCGCAGCACTCGGGTTGGGCGAGGACGCGGTGGTGTGGATGAATCAGGTGCACGGCGATCACGTGGTAGTAGTCGACGACCCGTTGGACGCCGGCGTGGCGGCCGTCGACAAAACCGACGCATTGGTCACTACCACGCCACGATTAGCTTTGGCGGTGGTAACCGCAGATTGTGTTCCCGTTTTAATGGGCGACGCTCGCGCAGGCGTGGTGGCAGCGGTCCACGCGGGCCGGGTCGGCGCGCAGAAAGGTGTCGTCGCAAGGACGGTTGAGGTGATGCTGCGCGTCGGCGCACGCGCCGACGACATCTCCGCGCTGTTGGGCCCTGCGGTCAGCGGCCGCAATTACGAAGTGCCCGAGGAGATGGCCGCCGAGGTTGAGGCATCGCTGCCTGGCAGTCGCACGACGACCTCGCAGGGCACGCCAGGGCTGGATCTGCGGGCCGGAATCGCCAGGCAACTAACGGCTTTGGGTATCTCTGCCGTCGACATCGACCCCCGCTGCACCGTGGACGACCGCAATCTGTTCAGCCATCGGCGCGACGCCCCGACCGGACGGCTGGCGTCGTTGGTGTGGATGGAATGACCGCCGTGGCAAGCGCCCGTGAACGCGAACTGGCCGACGCGCTGTCGGCCGTTCGGGCCCGCCTCGCGCACGCTGCGGAGACCGCCGGACGCAATGCCGATGAAATTGAATTACTGCCTATTACGAAATTCTTTCCGGCCGGCGATGTACTTATTTTGCGGCGTTTAGGGTGTCTGGAATTTGGCGAATCCCGCGAACAAGAAGCGGCGAATAAAAGCGCGGAAGTCGGTGCCGTGTTGGGCGCTGAGCCGATTCGCTGGCACATGGTCGGGCAGATTCAGCGCAACAAAGCGCGGTCGATCGTCGGCTGGGCGTACGCGGCGCACTCGGTCGACAGCTCCAAGGTGATCGCCGCGCTGGACCGGGCCGCAGGAGAAGCGTTGGAGCAAGGCCGCCGGGCCGAGCCGCTGCGGGTCTACCTCCAGCTCAGCCTGGACGGCGACGAGTCGCGGGGCGGTGTGGACATCGGCCGTCCGGATTCGGTCGACGAGCTGTGTGCCGCCGCGGCGGCCGCCGACGGGTTGGACTTCGTGGGGCTGATGGCCATCCCCCCGCTGGACGCCGATCCGGACGAAGCCTTCGCGCGCCTCGAAGAAGAGAAGGAGCGGGTGCAGAAGGCCTACGAACAGCCGCTCGGGCTGTCCGCGGGGATGTCCAGCGACCTCGAGATCGCGGTAAAACACGGTTCGACGTGTGTGCGTGTCGGTACCGCGCTATTGGGGCACCGGCCGCTAACGTCACCATGAGTAGTCACTCCAGTCACGTCTTCATCACAGACACCACAACTCCAAGCAGTCGAGAAGGGTCCCGCCGATGAGCACACTGCACAAGGTCAAGGCCTACTTCGGTATGGCGCCGATGGAGGAGTACGACGACGAGTACTACGAGGATGACGACCGTAGCGCCACGCGCGGCTACTCGCGCCGTCCCCGCGACGACCGCTTCGAAGATGACGCGTACGGCCGCGGCTACGAGGGTCGCGACTACGACGAGCCGTCCACCGGCTATCGCGCTGGATACCGCGACGAGGACCGCTTCGAGCCCAGGCTGAGAGGGCCCCGCGACTTCGACCGGCCGACTCCGCGGTTGGGTGCGCTGCGCGGTTCTACCCGCGGCTCGCTGGCAATGGACCCGCGCAGGATGGCGGCACTGTTCGAAGAAGGGAGCCCGCTGGCCAAGATCACCACGTTGCGGCCGAAGGATTACAGCGAGGCACGCACCATCGGAGAGCGGTTCCGCGACGGAACCCCGGTGATCATGGACCTGGTGACCATGGACAACGCCGACGCCAAGCGGCTGGTCGACTTCGCCGCCGGGCTCGCGTTCGCGCTGCGTGGTTCGTTCGACAAGGTCGCCACCAAGGTCTTCCTACTCTCACCGGCCGATATCGACGTCTCCGCCGAGGAGCGCCGGCGCATCGCCGAGGCCGGCTTCTACGCCTATCAGTAACGCCGGCTGGTCGTAACCCTGCCGGTCAAACCGGCGGGTAGGCTGGCGGCGTCGCGCGGGCACTGTGGCTTTGAGCGACACCTGGCTTAAGTCTGTATCGAATGTCACACATCTGCCCACAGTGAGGTCGGCTCAGTTGGCGCTCTTCTTCGAGATCCTGGGATTCGCGCTGTTCGTCTTCTGGCTGCTGCTGATTGCGCGGGTCGTGGTCGAGTTCATCCGGTCGTTTTCCCGCGATTGGCATCCCAAGGGGCTGACGGTGGTGGTCCTCGAGGTGATTATGACAGTGACCGACCCGCCGGTGAAGCTGCTTCGACGGCTCATTCCGCAGCTCACGATAGGCGCGGTGCGGTTCGATCTGTCGATCATGGTGCTGCTGCTCGTCGCGTTCATCGGCATGCAGCTGGCGTTCGGTGCCGCGTCCTGAGAACTGACCATGAGCCCAGGGTTGGCGATCCCGGCGGCCATCCGTGACCGTTTGCCGGGCCGATAATTCGACTGAGGTACTGATCGGAATATTGAAATTCGCTCTTAATTATTGGTCTCTCCTGCAACCGCCGGGTCTGGTGTGACAGGATGGACGCCAGTTACGTTCCAGTAAGGCTCTACACTTTGAGATCGGTTGACGGTCCAAGACTCCAAGGGGGCAGACAATGCCGCTCACACCAGCCGACGTCCACAACGTTGCGTTCAGTAAGCCACCGATCGGCAAGCGTGGCTACAACGAGGACGAGGTCGATGCCTTTCTCGATCTGGTTGAGAACGAGCTGACCCGGCTCATCGAAGAGAACGCCGATCTTAGTCAGCGTGTCGCGGAGCTGGATCAGGAGCTGGCCACCGCCCGATCCGGCGGCGACGGCGTGCAAGCGACGCAGTCCATTCCGGTGTACCAGCCCGAGCCCGAGCCGGCGCCGGTCCCGCAGCCCGTCTACGAGGCGCCCCCGCAGCAGGCCGCTCCGGTCAGCGAGGACCAGCACCTCAGGGCCGCGAAGGTGCTCAGCCTGGCGCAGGACACCGCGGACCGGCTGACCGGCACCGCCAAGGCCGAGTCGGACAAGCTACTCTCAGACGCCCGCGCCCAGGCCGACGCCATGGTCAGCGAGGCCCGGCAGACCGCCGAGACCACGGTGACCGAGGCCCGTCAGCGCGCGGACGCCATGCTGGCAGACGCGCAGACCCGATCGGAGGCGCAGCTGCGCCAGGCGCAGGAGAAGGCCGACGCGCTGCAGGCCGACGCCGAGCGCAAGCATTCCGAGATCATGGGCACCATCAACCAGCAGCGCACCGTGCTGGAAGGCCGGCTGGAACAACTGCGCACGTTCGAGCGCGAATACCGCACCCGGCTCAAGACCTATCTGGAATCGCAGCTCGAAGAGCTCGGTCAGCGCGGTTCGGCCGCACCGGTCGATTCCAGCGCCAACGACGGCGGCGGCTTCAATCAGTTCAATCGGGGCAACAACTAGCTCTCAGCGTGCGGAAAACGTCGCCTATACCACCTAGGGTTGGTCAATGCTGATCGTTGCGCTTGTGCTTGCCGTCATCGGCCTCGCGGCCCTGGTGACCGCCGTCGTCACCAGTAACGAGCTGATCGCCTGGGTATGCATCGGTGCCAGCGTTATCGGTGTACTGCTGCTGATCGTCGACGCACTGCGGGAACGGTCCGGGCGTGATTCCGGCGAAGCGCCCTCGGAACCAGACGAAACAGAACCCGAGTTCGTCGAAGACTATCCGGAGGAAGCCCCGGTGGCCGAGGAGGCCGAAGCCGAGAGCGATGCCGACACCACCGCGGTTGAACAGCACGACGAGGACAGCAACAAGCGTTAAACCGTTGGCGTGGCGAGCAATTCGCGCACCTCGTCGTCGCTGACCTGGTGGAAGTCCTCGAACACCTGACCAACGGCCTCGAATCCGGGTGGCATCGTCGCGCACACCACCTCGTCGGCCTCCTCGGCGAGCTGCCCGCACGCCGACGCCGGCCCCACGGGCACCGCCACAACGACCTGGGCCGGATTGGCGGCCCGCACCGCACGCACCGCCGCGAGCATGCTCGCACCGGTGGCGATCCCGTCGTCGACCAGAATCACCGTGTGACCGGGGATGTCCACCGGCGCCCGCCCGCCCCGGTAGGCGCTCTCGCGGCGATGGAGTTCCTCGGTTTCGCGGTCGATCACAGTCTGCAGCTGTTCGTCGCTGATGCCGAGATTGCGCACCAAGCTGTCGTTGACCACGACGCCGCCGCCGGTGGCAAGTGCACCCATCGCGAGTTCCGGCCATTGCGGCACACCGAGCTTGCGCACCAAGAACACGTCCAGCGGCGCCCGCAGGAACGACGCGACCTCCCAGCCGACGGGCACGCCGCCCCGCGCCAGGCCGAGAACCAACAGGTTGTCCTTGCCGCGGTAGGACGCCAACTCCTCAGCCAGGACTTGGCCGGCTTCTCGGCGGTCCCGGAACGTGCGCCTCGCATTTCGACGGGCGAGCCCGCTCCATCCGCTCATCGCCATCTTTTTCGATATCGGGGACATCTTCAGCGTACGACGACTGGTGTTCTGTGACATCGGTATCGAGCGGGTACCCATAATCATGGGCATCGAATACGAGAGTGTTGTCGAGCATCCGATCGCCGAGGTGTTCGCGTGGCACACCCGGCCCGGCGCGATGACCCGGCTGGTGCCGCCTTGGCAGCCGATGAAAGTGGTGGCCGAGACGCAGTCGCTGGCCGACGGGCGGGCCGTGCTGGGCCTGCCCGGCGGACTGCGATGGGTCGCACAGCACGATCCGTCGGGGTTCGACCCACCGCACCGATTCGTCGACGTGCTGTCCTCGAAGGGGCCGATGTCCTGGCCGGCCCGGGTCATCGGCTGGTGGCGGCACACGCATGAGTTCAGCGAGGTGCCAGGTGGTACACGCGTGTGTGACCACGTCGACACCTCGGTACCCGCTGCGGCGCTGCGCTCGACGTTCGTCTATCGGCACAGGCAGCTCACCGATGACCTGGCCGCACACCGCGCCGCCGGAGCGGGGCCAATGGTCGTGGCGGTCACCGGAGCGTCCGGTCTTGTCAGCTCCGCGTTGGCGGCGTTTCTGAGCACGGGCGGGCATCGCGTGATCCGGCTCGTGCGCGGACGGGCGCGCAACGAGCTTGAGCGCCAATGGAATCCGGACCGACCGGCGCCGGATCTGCTGGATGGGGTGGACGCCGTTGTGCACTTGGCGGGAGCGTCGATCGCGGGACGGTTCACCGACGAGCACAAGGCGGCGATCCGCGACAGCCGCATCGATCCGACTCGTCGCCTGGCGGAGGCGGCCGCGTACGCCGACGGTGGTCCGCGCACCTTCGTCAGCGCATCGGCGATCGGCTATTACGGCTTCGACCGCGGCGATGCGCTGCTGTGTGAAGAAAGTGTGCGCGGGGACGGCTTCCTGGCCGACGTGGTAGCCGACTGGGAGGCGGCGACGGCGCCTGCCGCGGAGGCGGGGCTGCGGGTGGTCACCGTGCGCACGGGAATCGTGCAATCGGCGCGCGGCGGCACGCTGAAGCTGATGCGCCCGCTGTTCGCAGCCGGGCTGGGCGGTCGGCTCGGCGGCGGCGAACAGTGGTTGTCGTGGATCGGGCTCGACGACCTGCTCGACGTGTACCACCGGGCGTTGTACGACACCCGATTGACCGGACCCGTCAATGCTGTGGCGCCCGGGCCGGTGCGCAACGCCGACTACACCAGAGCACTCGCCGGGGTGCTGCACCGTCCCTCGGTGGTGCCGGTTCCGTCGTTCGGCCCGCGGCTGCTATTGGGGGAGCAGGGCGCACGCGAGCTCGCCGAGGCCAATCAGCGGGTGGTTCCGACCAAGTTGCAGACGCTGGGTCACCGCTTCCGGCGGTCAACGCTCACTGACGCTCTGGCTCACGAACTCGGGCACGGATGACGGGCCACATGTGTCAGGAAACCGCGCACTAAACCACGAATTCTTGTCGCGGCGTCCTGCGCGAGTTCGGTTGTACGCTCGCGTAATTCGTCGTGGCTGAGTCCGGCGTCGACGACTTCACCGTCGCGATCCTCGGCCAACCACAGCTCGAGCAGGGCGCGGTCGATCTCCGGGTGGAACTGCAGCGCCAATGCGCGGCCGAGCACGAACGCCTGCGACGAGTTCGCGGTTCTGGCGATCTCGGTCGCACCGGGCGGCAGCGTCCATCGGTCGAAATGCCATTGGAACCAGGGCCCGCCGGGCACAACGCCGGGCTGGTCGCTGTCGACGTCGTACCAACCGATCTCCGGGACGGTTGATCGCTCCACCGACCCGCCGAATGCCTGGGCGAGGAGTTGACCGCCGAAGCACACGCCGAGCAGCGCGACTCCCGCGTCGGCGGCGTCGCGTACCAGTTTCGTCTCGGCGCCCACCCAGGTCCGGCGCAGCGCGTCGTCGTACACGGGCCAGCGCGCCCCGAGCGGGACGATTACGTCGTAGCCGACGGGGTCCGGAAACGTGACGTCGACGGCCGGGTCGTCGATGCGTTCCGCAGGCACCGCCTCGAAGGTGTCGACGTCGAAGCCGCACTCCGTGAACGCCTCGCCCAACAGGGCTTCGGTCGCGAGATGCTCGTTGTAGATGAACAGAACCTTGGGCGCCACACCCACATTATTTCGGTGGAGGCATGGGTGGTGCATCGTCAGGGGCCAGCTCGGCGCCGATCCTGCGGAACAGAGTGTCGGCCTCGTTGCGGTAATCGCCCTGGTCATCGAACGCTTCGGGGGCGAAGGTGGCGGCGACGGCGATTGCGACCCTCTGCGAGGGTAGATAGGCCTCGAGCGCCGCGTACCCGGACATCAGCGGGTTCTGCAGCAGCCAGTTTCCAGAGATGACCAGGCCGAGTCCGTAGGTGTAGATGTTGTTCATCGCGTCGCAGGTGGTGCAGCCGGGCTGTTTGTGGGTCTTCCCGCGCAGCTCGGTGGAGACCAGCTTCTTGTACGAGTCGGCGGTCAGCAGCTTGCCGGATCCGATGCCGACCGCGGTCGCCTCCATGTCATAGATGTTGGTCGTCTGAATGGCGCCGTGAGTGATGGTCCAGGACGGATCCCAAAATGTCGATTCCTCGTAAAACGGTGTGCCGGAGGGGATCTTGAGCGCAGCCCGACGCTCCGAGCTGAACGCGTGCAGGACCGGCGACGGGATCTCGGGGGTCAGCGAGTTGACCGTATTGGTCAGCCCAAGCGGTCGAAGCACCTTGTCCGACAACAGCTTCGACATCTCCTGGCCGGTGGCCTTCTCCAGCGCAAGGCCGAGCAGCACGTAGTTGGTGTGGGCGTAGTTCCAGTTGGTTCCCGGCTCATACAGAAGCGGCTGATCGACGGCGTACTGCAGCAGCTCGTGGACGGTCCAGCGCCGGAACGGGTTCGCGTACAGCGCGTCGTTCATCGCGGTGTTGCCGATGACATAGTCGACGTAGCCCGACGTCATGTGTGCGAGCTGGCCCAACGTGACGCGCTCGGCGTGGGGTATCTCGGGCAGAAACTTCGACAGCTTGTCGTCGAGGTTCACCTTCTTCTCGTCGACGAGCTTGAGCAGCAGCGTGGAAACATAGGAGATCGCGACGGCGCCGTTGCGAAAATGCATGCCGGTGGTTGCGGAAACACCGGTCATCGATTCCCCGACGGCCTGGGTGACGACCTCCTTGCCGTCGACGGTCACCCGCACGATGACGGCCTTGAGATGCCCCTGCGCCATGGTGTCGCGCACGATGCGCATCACCGCGTCCGCCTTGGCGTTGTCGGTGCCGGATGTGGGCGTCTCGGCTGGAAGTGCACCGGGTGCGCAGCCGGTGATCAGGACTAGGACGCAGAGCGCCGCAAGCAGGCGCCGGACGGCGGGCATGCTCCGGAGTTTGGCAGAGCGATCGACCGGGATTGCGCATTTCGGGTATCCCTACGACGTGGCAGAACTGGCCGATTGGTTTCTCACGGGTGAGGAACGGGGTAATCCCGCGTCCCGGGTGCCCGCCTGGTGCGAGGGCAATCGGGCGGAGCCGCTGATCCACGGCTCGACCTACTTCGACCATCTCGCCACAGAGGTAGAGGCGCTACGCGCAGGCGACCACCTGTTCTTCACGGACTGGCGGGGTGACCCGGACCAGAAGATGCGCGACGACGGCCCGACCGTCGGTGAATTGTTCTGTGCCGCGGCGAAGCGCGGCGTCGTGCTGAAAGGGCTGATGTGGCGCTCACATCTGGACAGGCTCCAGTACAGCGAGGAGGAGAACCAGCATCTCGGCGACGCGATCGAACAGGCAGGCGGTGAGGTGCTGCTAGACCAGCGCGTGCGCTTCGGCGGGTCACATCACCAGAAGTTCGTGGTCATCCGGCATCCTGACGCACCCGAGCGGGACGTCGCGTTCGCGGGTGGCATTGACCTGTGCCACTCGCGCCGCGACGACGAGGCGCATCGCGGGGACGCGCAGGCCGTCCAGATGTCCGAGCACTATGGCCAGCGTCCGCCGTGGCACGACGTGCAATTGCGGCTACAGGGCCCCGTCGTTGGCGCCCTCGACACGACGTTCCGGGAGCGCTGGAATGACCCCGCACCGCTCGACATGCTGTCGCCGATAGCGTGGATCAGCGACAAGTTGCGTCGCGCCGACCTGAAGCCCGGCCGGCTTCCGGAACAGCCGCCGGTTCCACCGCCCTGCGGGCCGCACGCGGTGCAGGTGCTGCGTACGTATCCCGACGCGCACTTCGAATACGACTTTGCGCCCCGCGGCGAGCGCAGCATCGCCCGCGGCTACACCAAGGCGGTCCGGCGTGCGCGCCGGTTGATCTACGTCGAAGACCAGTACCTGTGGTCGAAGCGGGTAGCTGAGCTGTTCGCCCAAGCTCTGCGCGAGAGCCCGGATCTGCATCTCGTCGCGGTCGTGCCGCGCTATCCCGACGTCGACGGTCGACTCGCGCTGCCGCCCAACATGATCGGCCGTCGTCAAGCGATAGACGCGTGCCGCAAGGCCTGCCCACACCGCGTGCACGTGTTCGACGTGGAGAACCATGAGGGCACGCCGGTGTACGTGCACGCGAAGGTCTGCGTCATCGACGACGTCTGGGCGTCAGTCGGAAGCGACAACTTCAACCGCCGATCGTGGACACACGACAGCGAATTGTCGTGTGCCGTATTGGACACGGACGGTGTGTTCGCCCGGGACATAAGGCTGCGGCTGATGCGCGAACACCTGGACCGTGCGGCCGACGGCGACGAGGACGGCGGTCTTGGCGACCCGACCACGGCCATCGCGGAAATCGTCACCGCGGCACGGGAGTTGGACAAGTGGCACGCGTCGGGTCGCGAAGGTCCGCGGCCGCCGGGCCGACTGCGCCCACACAAGCCCGAGAAACTGGGCGTGTTCACTCGGCTATGGGCTGAGCCCGCATACCGGTTCATCTACGACCCCGACGGGAGGTCGTATCGGGCTCGGCTCATGCGTGAGTTGTGAACTCGTACGACGCCCGCTCCGCGAACGTACGTGCTGACCTGCGCGGACTGAAGACAAAGCCTGAAGTTCAAGCTCCGCCCTCATTTGCCACGGAGCATTGATTGCAGCACATGCGAAGAAGGGGCGCCCGTATGCGGGCACCCCTTCCTGGTCGAGGTTGTGGGTCAGCGGCCGTTGCCGAAGGTCGGGGTGGTCGAGCCGACGTTGGCTTGCTGTTGGATGTCCTGCACCCATTGGTGGTGACCAATGTCAGCCTGCGCGGGGCCGGCTAGGCCAAGAACCGCGGCGGCGAGGCCACTGGCAACGATGGTGGCAAATTCGAACTTCTTCATTTTGATGCCTTCTTCTTTTCTGTCCGTTTCGGCCGGTTTGGTCTTCTTCGTGCCGGTCTGAGTGACTAAACAGAGAGGTCAGCCCATTAATTCCGGTGGCGGAAATTGATTGGTGTTTGGCAGGAATCAACCACGAACCTGGCGCTGCGCGATGTGGTCGAGGCGACAGTTGGGCAAAGGGCGACTCGCGGGCCATCGAGCCAGCGGCACGTGGACCTTTGCGCTTCCAACAGCGTGCCAACGCGCATCGCGACGTTCGAGCGTGTTGCCCCGCATCCACGTGCTGACCTGCGGCTATGTATCCCCCCGCTACCCCCACCCGGATAGCCCCTCCCCCGGGATCTATGATCCGGACGGTCGGTCGTGATGCGATCGGCTCAAGGGTGAGTTGTGAACTCGACCGCCAGGCTCACTGGTCCACTGATGCCGTGATCGACTTCCAGGGGACGGAACCGGTGGTGCGCATGTGGGGCGGATGCCACCACCGAAGGTCAGCATCGCCGGGGCGTCCTCGCGGGTGATGTCGAAGCGATCGGGATCCCGGTAGACCGCTGGGTCGCGGTTGGCCGCCGTGGTATTGGCGATGACGAGCGTGCCGGCCCGGATGGTGACGCCGGCGAGTTCGACGTCCTCGACGGCCACACGCATCGTCGTGAAGATGATCGGCGAGTAGCGCATCGCCTCCTCAACGGCCTTCATCGCTAGCTCGGGACGTTCGCGCAGCAGGGCCCACTGGTCGGGGTGGTCGCAGAAGACCTGCACCGCGGCGGCCAATTGGTTGCGGGTGACCATGTCGTCGAGATAGTCCTCGAGCGCACGCCATGCGCGCAGGATGTCGGGTTCGTCGTTGACGACATTCCAGTCGAAGATCTTGAAGATGTCGTCGGCCCAGTCGGAGAACAGGTGCCAGTCGTCCGGTGGCGTGCCGAGCATCGCGCAGATGATCGGGATGGGTACTGCCTGGCAATGTCGGCGACCACGTCGCAGCGACCCGCGCTCGCATGGTTGTCGACGAGTTCGGCGATGATGTCTGCGCACGTCGTGCGGAGCCGGCCGGCCGCCTTGGGCGTGGACGCCTTCGACACGAGCCGCCGTTGCCGGTGATGCTCGGCGCCATCGAGGCTCAGCAGGCCCTTGAGCGAGATGTCCCACAGCTCGCCGGAGGTGATCCCTTGTGCCGCTAGGGCCATGCCGTTCGGAGCGCGTGTCGCCACGGCACAGGGCGATGAAGCGCGCGCCGATCAGGATCTGCACGATGCACTTGCGGTGGCCGCTGACATCAAAGCTTATCTGGGCCTTGCCGATACGTTCGAACGCATAGCGATCAGGGCCGTTGATGCCGAGAGTCACCGTGAAGCGGCGAGGCTATTGGGCGCCGCGAACGCGATTCGCGACCGCACTGGAGAGGTACGGTTCAGGGTCTACGACGCAGCAGTCCATTCCGTTGTTGCCCTTCGAGACGCCATGGGTGACGACTTCGATGCGGCGTGGGCGGAGGGCGCGGCGTTGACGGTCGAAGAGGCGATCGCCTACGCCCAGCGGGGTCGCGGTGAACGCAAGCGGCCGTCGAACGGTTGGGCATCGTTGACGCCTACTGAGCTGGACGGGTCCGGCTCGTCAGCGAGGGCCTCGCTAATAAGGACATCGCCGAACGGCTCTTCATCTCGCCGCGGACCGTGCAGACGCACATGACGCACGTGTACGCGAAGCTCGGCCTGACCTTCCGGGTTCAGCTGGCTCAGGAGGCAGCTCGGCACGGGTGACCATATTTGTCGGAGGGTCCGCCCTATAGTCGAATGTATGTTCGATCTGGAGGGCGCTCGCGGCGGTGGATCCGCACGCCGACGAGGCGGCGCTGATCGAACAGATCGCCTGGTTGAAGCAGGTCAAGTCGGCCGCGGCGGCGGGTCAGGCGCGCGCGACGGCCGCACTGGATCAGAAGCGTCGAGCCGAAGAGGCCGCCGCCGGAGTGCCCAAGGCGAAACAGGGTCGCGGGGTGGCCAGCGAGGTGGCACTGGCGCGACACGATTCCCCGGCACGCGGCGGACGGCACCTCGGCTTCGCGAAAGCCTTGGTGCACGAGATGCCGCACACCCTGGCCGCGCTCGAGTGTGGCGCGTTGTCGCAGTGGCGGTCGACGTTGATCGTGCGCGAATCGGCGTGCCTTGACATTGAGGACCGGCGACGGCTGGATGCCGAGTTGTGCGCCGACATCAGCAAGCTCGAGGGCATGGGAGACGCGCGGATCACCGCGGCGGCCAAGGAGATCGCCGCCCGGCTGGATGCGCAGGCGGTGGTGGATCGCGCGGCCAAGGCCGAGGCGGACCGCACCGTGACCATCCGTCCCGCGCCGGACTGCATGACGTATGTGACGGCGTTGTTGCCGGTAGCGCAGGGGGTCGGAGTGTATGCGGCGCTGAATGGCGGCCCATACACCGTCTGGTCGCAGGTTCGGCACGTCCGAGGGATCATTGCCCGGCATCCTCGTCGTCGATGATCTTCCCCAACCAGTGGAACCCTCCCCGCAAGTTAGGTCGGGGAGGGTCTCACTGTAGGTGCAGGCACGCTATCCGAGAAACCAACCGTTATGCCGGTGCCACCAGGCGCCGGGATATGCCTCGGCAGGTGGCTTCGCCTTGGTTTTCGGCTCTGCCACAATGCCCGTACGGACCTGAGGGTCGTACGACCAACTGCCCTCGGCGGCATTGGCCGTGCCGGCCAGGCCCAGGGCAGCTCCGCCGATGATCCCGGCTGCCACAGCCGGCAGCGCTATGCAGCGGGCGACGCGGCGAGCAATGTCTGTGTTCATTTCGTGAATTCTCCTGTCAGAGTTGGGTTTTCATGTGTTGAGCCGGTTTGTTCCGGCCCTGCAATAACTGTGCCGCCGCGAACCCGCTTTGTGATGTCGGGCGAATGGCGGGTGAGGCGGATGAATTGGTTGTCCACCGATCGGGGGAAGCCGGGGCCGCCGGTATCGAGTACGGCGAAGAATCAGGCGAGGCCGTACACGGCATGACGCGCCAGCCAAACCAGTTCGGCGGGACCTTCCGTGTCGGCGGTGGCGGACCACGGCGGTGTTTTGCCGCCATCACCGAGTGCCGCGACGAGCGACACGCGCCTATGCGCGCCTTTTCCAGGGACGAGGGTCGTCGTAAGGGTCGCTCGCTTTTGTTGCACCACCCAAACAGTCCTGAAGCGCGCCGCCGACACCACCTTCGATGACCGCTCCCGAGGACAAGTCATGGCCGACACACTCGTGGAGCGGGTTACCGGGCACCCGGCCGAGGAACCCGAGCACGTTGCGCTGAATTTGGTGATGTCGGATCAGGCGCTATGGGGTCAGGACAACGCGCCTGCGGTGCTCGACGGCTATGGGCCGATTCCGGCGTCGGTGGCGCAGCGCTTGGTGCGGGATGCGGTGGTCGACGAGCGGTCGTTGGCGACGCTGCGGCGGCTGTATCGGGACCCCAAGAGCGGATCGTTGGTGGCGATGGAGTCGCGATCGCGGTCTTTCCCAAGGGTCTGGCGGGATTCATCGGCGTGCGGGACCGAACGTGTCGCACACCGTACTGTGACGCACCGATTCGGCATCGTGATCACGCCACACCTCGCAACCGCGGCGGACCGACCACTGCCACCAATGGGTTGGGGGAGTGTGAACGGTGTAACTACACCAAGGAAGCACCGGGTTGGCGAGTCACTGCAGCCGACGAAAACGGTGTGCACTCAGCCGAATTCGTGACACCGACGGGTGCGCGGTATCGCTCGACGGCGCCACCGCTGCCCGGGGCACCGTCGATCGCCGTCAGCGAGGTCGAAGTCAGAATCGGTGTTGCTCTTGCCGACCTACACGCGGCCTAAGCGGTAGCGCCGCTCGGGCCTGCCGACGCCGTATTGGAGCCGCAACTCGAGCGCTCCTGTGCCGAGGTAGTGCTCGAGATAACGGCGCGCACTGACACGCGAAATACCTACCAAGTCGGCGCATTCGGCCGCCGACACCTCGCCCGCATCCCGCACCGCGTCCAACACCAACCGGCCTGTCTCCGCACCCAGGCCCTTCGGCAGCACCTCCAGCGGCGACGTGGCGGAGGGTCCGCCGAACAGCGAATCGATCAACGACTGATCCACGCCGCCCGTGGATTCCAGTGCATCGGCGCGCGCGGCGAACGCCTCCAATTTCGCCTTCAATTGCGGAAACTCGAACGGCTTGATCAGGTAGTCAGCGGCTCCGCCGTCCAGGGCGCCCTTCACCGTGTCCAGTTCGCGGGCCGCCGTGATCATGATGACGCCAACCCGATCACCGTCGGATCGCAGTCGCTGCAACACCTCGAGGCCGGTCATGTCCGGGAGATACACGTCGAGCAGGATCAGCTCCGGCTGAAGCTCGCGGGCCGCCGACAGCGCCTCGGCGCCGGTCCGGGCCACGCCCAGCGCGCGAAAGCCGTCGACCTGCTCGACGAACCGGCGGTGGATCTCGGCAACCATGAAATCGTCGTCGACCACCAGCACGTCACGCATGTCCGGCCCTCTCCGCCGAGACCGCGGCAATGCCGACAGGCAGTCGCACCACGAACTCCGCACCTCCCAAAGGGTCGTCGCTCACCTCAACCGTCCCGCCATGCTGCGCGGTGACCAGCCGCACCAACGCCAGGCCGATACCCCGCCCGCCCGGGACGTCGGGTTTCGAGGTGACCCCGTGGGCAAAGATCGCCTCCCTAAGATGTTCGGGCACACCGGGTCCGGAGTCGGCCACCGAGATCATCAGGCCATCGTCATCCTTGATGGTCACGGTGACGTTGGCGGGATCGGAACCAACGGAAACGTCGACCGCATTGTCGATGAGGTTGCCCAGGAGGGTGATCACATCGGTGGCGAGCGCCGGGTCCAATGTACCGAGGCGTGACTCGGGCCCGATCATCAGCGACACGCCGCCCTCCGCGGCGAGCGTCGTCTTGGCGATCAACAACGCCGCGACGGCTGGATCGGAAATCCGTTGCGTCACCGCGTCACTGATCTCCGCTCGCCGCCGAGTCAGCGCACCCACCAGATCACGCACCGAGTCGTACTCACCCAGCTGCACCAGGCCCGAGATCGTGTGCAGTTGGTTGGCGAACTCGTGCGTCTGCGCGCGCAGCGTGTCGGTGACGCTCTTGTGTGACGACAACTGCCCCTGCAGCGCAGCAAGTTCGGTGCTGTCACGCATGGTCGTCACGGTTCCGATCCGCTGGCCCTGGCTGGTCGCCGCTTGCCGATTCAACGCTAAAACGCGCGTCCGGGTGGCGATCACCACGTCGCGCCCGTCCTCGCCGGACAACAGGAATTCGACCACCGCGGGTTCCAGGCCGACACTGTCGACGTGGCGACCGACGGCCTCCGCCGTCACCCCGAGCAGCTCCTGCGCGCTGTCGTTGAGGAGCGTGATGTCGCCCTCGTTGTTCACCGCGACCACACCCTCGCGGATGCTGTGCAGCAACGCTTCCCGATGATCGGCCAGGCCTGCGATCTCTGCGATCTCCAGCCCACGGGTGTGCCGCTTGATCCTCCGCGATAACAGCCACGACGCCAGCAGCCCCAACGCCGCGCCCAGTCCGAGGTAGATCAGCAGCCGCTCGCCGGCGCCGCTGAGCAGCTCCCACACCGACGGGTACCGCTCGCTGACCGACGCGACGGCCAGCACGTCGCCGGTGGTGGACAGGATCGGCACCTGACCGACCAGGTTGTGTACACCGTCGATGTCGTCGTCGCCGAACCAGGCCCTGCCCTCGTCAGCCCGGCTTGGCCCGAGGTCCATCCGCCGACCGGTACGCTCCGGGTCCGACGACACCCGCACCTTTCCACCCGGATCGAGGATCTCTGCCAGGCCTGCCCCCGACAGCGCGACGGCGCGGTCCACCTCTGGTGCAAGTACGCGGGCGGCAAACGGGTCGCCATAACGATCCCGGACAACCGGTGTCGAGGCCATGTTCTCGGCGACCGCGATCATCCGCTGCCCACGCACATCGCGGAACTCTCGCGTCGACTGCGCCACCGATGCGGCGCCGACGGCCACCAGAACCACGGCGACCACCAGCACCTGGAACACCAGAAACTGGCCCGCGAGGCTACGAAAGCTACGAATCGGTGAGTTCACTGTTCTAAATGACCAAAACTTCCTTTGCGTTCTCATCAGTGACGTGGGTCACTGCCGGGGTCCAGTATTGCTGAGCATCACAACTGAAGTGATTGGGGACAACATGTTGCGACGGCAACAGATGATCACCGGCCTGGTGATCGCCATGATCGCAGCGCTACTGCTTTCCGCCTGCGGTGTCACACGCGGTGAGCAGGAGCGCGGTTTCCATCGGCTGCGCATGATGGTGCCGAACAGCCCCGGCGGCGGCTACGACCTGACGGCGCGCACCGCCGTGAAGATCATGGAAGACGACGACATCACCGGGCGCATCGAGGTGTTCAACGTGATCGGCGCCGGCGGCACAGTCGCGATGGCGCGGCTGATGAACGAAAAGGGCAACAACGACCTCATGATGACGATGGGGCTCGGTGTTGTCGGCGCCACCTATACCAACGGGTCCAAGATCAAGGCGTCCGACGCGACGGCGCTCGCGAAGCTGATCGAGGACCCGGGCGCCGTCTTTGTACCAGCCGATTCGCCGTTCAAGACGATCCAGGACTTCGTCGCGGCGTGGAAAGCGGATCCGAGCAGGGTGACGATCGGCGGAGGTTCTTCCCCCGGCGGGCCCGACCACCTGTTCCCGATGGAGCTGGCCGAAGCCGTCGGCGTCGACCCGAAGGCGGTCAACTTCGTCACCTACGACGGCGGTGGCGACCTGCTGACGGCACTCCTCGGCAAGAAAATCACGGTCGGCACATCGAGTCCGGGTGAACTCATCGACCAGATCGAAGCAGGTCAACTCCGCGTGCTCGCGGTTTCCAGCAACGAACGGGTCGAGGGCGTTGACGCGCCCACCCTGAAGGAGTCCGGCATCGACCTCACTTTCGCCAACTGGCGCGGAGTCCTTGCGCCACCGGGGATTTCCGATGACGCCAAGCAGGCGATGGTGAAAGTGCTCGAGGAGTTGCACGGCACGCAGCAATGGAAGGAGGCGCTGGTGAAGAACGGCTGGACCGACGCGTTCATGACCGGTGCACAGTTTGAACAGTTTCTGAAGGATCAGGACAACCGGGTTTCGTCGACCCTGACCGAGCTGGGGCTGGTATGACCACCACCGAAGAGCCACAAGACAACGCGGTCGCCAAACCCGTCGACAAGGCGCAGTACATCGTTTGTGCGGTTCTTGTCGCGGTCGGTGCCTTCCTCACCTACGACGCGCTCACCCTGGATGCCGGTTTCGCCAAGGTGGACCCGGTCGGGCCGAGGTTCTTC
Organism: uncultured Actinomycetota bacterium; assembly: GCA_963770305.1. Taxonomy (GTDB): domain Bacteria; phylum Actinomycetota; class Actinomycetes; order Mycobacteriales; family Mycobacteriaceae; genus Mycobacterium. The sequence goes on along the minus strand of CAVYPB010000036.1, from coordinate 159,041 downwards.
CCATTGGCCATCGGCATCGTTCTCATCGTGCTGGCGGTCATCCTTGCGATCGCGATTCCCCGGGGATCGGTCGGCGAGGCCGACGCGGGGGAGGACGTCGACCCGAACAGCCCGGGTGACTGGCGCACGGTTGGGATGCTCGTCGGCTTGTTCGTCGCGGTGATCCTGCTCGTCGAGCCGCTCGGCTGGGTGATCACCGGCACGATGTTGTTCGCCGGTGCGGCAACGATCCTGGGCAGCCGGCACTACGTCCGCAACATCGCTATCGGCGCTTTGCTGTCGTTGATCAGCTTCTACGCCTTCTACTCCGGACTCGGGATCCCGCTGCCCGCAGGCATTTTGGATGGAATTCTCTGACATGGACAACTTCAACTGGCTGCTCCAGGGCTTCGCGGAGGCCGCGACCCCGATGAACCTGCTGTACGCCGTGATCGGCGTGCTGCTGGGAACCGCCGTCGGCGTGCTCCCGGGCATTGGCCCCGCCATGACGGTGGCGCTGCTGCTGCCCATCACCTACAACGTCAGCCCCAGCGCGGCGTTCATCATGTTCGCGGGCATCTTCTACGGCGGCATGTATGGCGGATCGACAACATCGATTCTCTTGAACACACCCGGCGAGTCGTCGTCGGTGATCACCGCGATCGAAGGCAACAAGATGGCCAAGGCCGGCCGAGCCGCGCAGGCGCTGGCCACGGCGGCAATTGGCTCCTTCGTCGCGGGCGCCATTGGCACCGCGTTGTTGGCGGCCTTCGCGCCGCCGATCTCGAAATTCGCTGTGACACTGGGCGCGCCGTCGTACCTCGCGATCATGTTGTTCGCCCTCGTCGCGGTGACCGCGGTTCTTGGCGCCTCGAAGCTTCGCGGGGCGATCTCTCTGTTCTTGGGCTTGGCGATCGGCGTTGTCGGCATCGACTTCTTGACGGGTCAACCACGTGGGACGTTCGGCCTGCCTCAGCTGTCCGACGGCATCGACATCGTGGTGATCGCGGTGGCGATCTTCGCTGTCGGCGAGGCGCTCTGGGTCGCCGCACACCTGCGGCGGCGGCCGGCCGACGTCATTCCGGTGGGCCGGCCGTGGATGGGGCGCGAGGACTGGAAGCGGTCGTGGAAGCCGTGGCTGCGCGGCACCGCATACGGCTTCCCGTTCGGCGCGCTGCCTGCAGGTGGTGCCGAGCTGCCGACGTTCTTGTCGTACATCACGGAAAAGCGGCTGTCGAAGCACAAGGAGGAGTTCGGCAAGGGTGCTATCGAAGGCGTCGCCGGGCCGGAGGCCGCCAATAACGCATCGGCGGCGGGCACTTTGGTGCCGATGCTGTCGCTCGGTCTGCCGACCAACGCCACCGCGGCGGTGATGCTCACTGCATTTGTGTCGTACGGGATTCAGCCCGGCCCAACGCTTTTCGAGAAGGAGCCGCTGCTGATCTGGACGCTGATCGCCAGCCTGTTCATCGGCAACTTCCTGTTGCTGGTGATCAACCTGCCGCTGGCACCGCTATGGGCCAAGCTGCTGCGGACGCCAAGGCCCTACCTGTATGCCGGGATCCTGTTCTTCGCCACGCTAGGTGCGCTCGCCGTCAATGTGCAGGCGCTGGACCTGGCACTGCTGCTGGTCTTCGGATTGCTGGGCCTGATGATGCGGCGGTTCGGACTGCCCGTGCTACCGCTGATCATCGGCGTCATCCTCGGGCCACGCATCGAGCGTCAGCTGCGGCAATCGCTGCAACTCGGTGGTGGGGACTGGATCAGCCTGTTCAAAGAACCCGTCGCGATCGTTGTGTATGTGCTCATGGCCATACTCCTGCTGATGCCGTTGGTGCTCAAGCTGATGCATCGCCCCGAAGAATCACTCCTGATCGTCGAGGACGACAAGGATCAGAGAGAGAAGGCAGAAGCATGATCGCTGACGACCGCTTGTGGGTGGAAAAATGATCGTCGTCGGATACAGCGCTGACCCGTTCGGCCGGGCCGCACTCGAGCACGGCATCGAAGAGGCCAAGCTGCGGGGCACCACGCTAAAGGTGATCAACTCGACGTCCGGGGAGGCCTACGCGGATCCCCGATTCGCCCGGGCCGGCGAGGTCCATGACGTCGAAAAGCGGCTCGCGGACTGCGGGGTGGAATTCGAGTTGACCCAGCCCGTCGGCGTCGACACCGCCGAGGAACTGCTGAAGGCGATGGACGGCCACGACGCCGACCTGCTGGTGATCGGCATCCGGCACCGTAGCCCGGTGGGAAAGCTGCTGCTCGGCAGCGTTTCGCAGCAGCTTCTCCTGGAGTGCCCCAAGCCGGTTCTCTCGGTCAAACCCGACGAACACTGACGCGGCAACCTGGTCGTCATGCTCGTGGGATTCGTGGTATTCGTCGTGGTCCTGGTCGAAACTCCTCGACTTGCGAGCAGGTGACTTCAATCTTGAACTGATGTGCTGCTGTCTGCCCGTCATCGGGAGGCATACGACCGCTGATCGTGTAGGTGTTATCGGCTTTGGCCGACCACGCCTCATTTGAGTCATCGGTGAAACCTCCGACGGCAAGAAAGCGGAAGCCAGCTTGTTCGACGACTAGGGCGTGTCTCTTAAATGTCGTAGCCATGCGCAGATGGCGGCGAGGACTGCTGCGGCACGGTAGGTGAGGGCGAGCTTGTCGTAGCGGGTGGCCAGGCCGCGCCAGTTCTTGACGATGTTGAAGGATCGTTCGATGACGTTGCGGCGCTTGTATTTCTGGGCATCCAAGCCGACCGGGCGACCGCCTCTGCTGCCGCGGCGTCGGCGGTGATCGACTTGGGTGGACTGTTCGGGGATGACCGCGCAGATACCCCGGGCGCGCAGACGTGCCCGGTGCGCGCGCGAGGCAGTAGGCCTTATCGCCCAGCACCGCTGCCGGTCGAGTACGCGGCCGACCGGGGCCCACCCGCGGCACTCGCAGCTGGCCCATCAGCGGGTCGAACATCGGTGAATCGTGGGCGTGGCCAGGGCCGATGAGCACCACCAGCGGCAGTCCACGCCCGTCGCAGAGCTGATGGATCTTCGTCGTCAACCCGCCGCGCGAACGACCCAAGGCGTGATCGGCGGGTTCATCGCACAAATTCGTGTAATTCAACGGCTGCCCCCTGTGTCGCGCGCCAGGCTCGCGCCGTGCTGATGCACCCGACACGACGTCGAATCAACCGCCACCGCCGACCAATCAATGACGTCATCGGCGTCGGCCAAGCTCAACAGTGCGGTCAACACCGCGTCCCAGGTGCCGTCGGCCGCGAACCGGCGATGACGCTTCCACACCGTCTGCCACGGACCAAAATCCGCAGGTAGATCCCGCCACGGGACACCACACCGATAGCGATAGATGATCCCCTCGATCACCTGGCGGTGATCCCGAAACGGTCGACCCCGCAACCCATCCGAGCACGGCAACAACTGCTCGATCACACTCCACTGCGCATCGCTTAACACCGCATCACGAGTCACGCCAACCACACTGACCGACAACCGGCATCACATTAGGGAGACACGCCCTAGTCGACTTTCTTGACTAAGCCGCACGCGGATCAGTTTCTTGCCACCGTCGGCTGCGTTAATCAGGAGCCCTCCGTCGGATTCTTTGACGCAGGAGACTTGTCCGTTGATTGTGTAGGTTTGGCCGTCAAAGACGACCGTCGTGACGCCAGGTGACCCGCGGTTGGACGAACAGCCGACCCCGTTGCGAGAAGAAGGGCAGCACTCGCAGCCAGCAGAGAGCGCATTCCTGCAGTATCGCGCGACTGTGTAACGCAGGCCACGCTGTCTGACCTGCGCAAACTCCGCTCACCGTGCGGGTTGTTACGCGGTGAGCATCAATTTTCCTCGCGACAACGTCGGCGGAAACCACCCGGAGCAGGCGCAGCCGACCATGAACGCGTGGTGACCAGGACGGCGTGCTCGTATTTGCGGCGTCGGCTGTGGCATCCAGGTGGAAACCGCCGCAGATCCCGACTCGGGCATGCCCGTCATGGCAGGCAGGCAGTTGCGCACGATCATCGACGAGCACGGTCCGGACGCCGTCGCGCTCTATGTCTCGGGCCAGATTTCCATCGAGGCCCAGTATCTCGCCACCAAGCTCGCCAAGGGCTTTATGCAGACGGTGCACATCGAATCCAACTCGCGGCTGTGCATGGCCAGCGCGGGAACCGGATACAAGCAGTCCCTCGGCGCTGACGGCCCGCCCGGTTCGTACACCGACTTCGATTGCGCCGATTTGCTTTTGCAGATCAAGCCCGGCACCGACGTGGCGCTGCGGCGCCGCCGGGGTCAGCCCGGCGGGGTGTGCTCGACGTTCCTGGCCGACCGGGCGGCCGCGGCGCCGGTGTTCCTGCAACGCTCACCGCATTTCCGTCCGCCCGACGACGGCGGGACACCGATGATCATGGTTGGCCCTGGCACCGGCATAGCGCCGTTTCGCGGTTTCCTGCAGGAGCGACGCGCCCTGGGTCACGCCGGACGCAACTGGCTGTTCTTCGGCGACCAGCACCGCGGCGAAAACTTCTACTACCGCGACGATTTGGAGGACATGGCCCGCGACGGCCTCCTCAACCGGCTGGACCTCGCGTTCTCCCGCGACCAGGCCGATCGCGTCTATGTCCAGCACAAGATGCTCGACTACGGCGCCGACGTGTGGCGCTGGCTCGACGATGGCGCACACTTCTACGTTTGCGGTGATGCCGCCCCGATGGCCGAGGACGTCGACGCCGTGCTGACGGCGATCATTCGAAGGCACGGCTCGATGTCGGAAGAGCACGCCCACGAACTACAAACGTGAGTTGGTGGCCGCCAAGCGTTACGTCCGCGACGTCTCCTGGCAATACTCTGTCGGAGTGCACTTCTCCGGGCAGGTTGCGATCGTCACTGGCGGCGCGCTGGGTATCGGTGGCGGCATCAGCCGGCGGCTGGCGGCGGCCGGCGCGCACGTGGTGCTCGCCGACATCAATTCCGACGCGGCCTCGGCCACCCACGACACGATCATCGAGGCAGGAGGGCGCTGCACGGTCGTCGTCGGCGATATCCGCGACCGCGACACCGTGGCTTCCGTGACTGAAACCGCTCTGGCCGTTGATGATTCGCGGATCGACATCCTGGTGAACAACGTCGGCGACTTCCGCCCCGCGGCGAGGGATTTCCTGCACAGCACTGAGGAGCAATGGCAGACGCTCTACGAAACGAACCTGCTCCATGTGCTGCGCATGTGCCACGCCGTGTTGCCCGCAATGGTGAGCCGTGGGCACGGCGCTATCGTCAATAACGCGACTGTGGAGGCTTTTCGCGGTATCCCGTACGCCGCTGCATACGCAGCGTTCAACGCGGGAGTGGTGGCGTTCACCCGCAGCCTTGCCGTCGACGTGGCTCAACACGCGATCCGCGTCAACGCGATCGCCCCCGACCTCGCCGATACGCCGCAGACGCCCGCCGAGTTGATGCTGCGGGGCCGCGACCCCGACTTGATCAGGACCTGGATCCCGGTGGGCCGGTTTGGTCGGCCCGACGACTACGCGGCCGTCGTGGAGTTCCTGGCATCCGACGACGCCCGGTTCGTCACAGGGCAAACGATTCCGGTGGACGGCGGCACGCTGGCCGCTTCCGGATGGTATGCCCGTGCCGACCGCAAGGGCTGGACCAATATGCCCAACGAGGCATGAAAGCGATGGTGTCCGAGGGGGGACTTGAACCCCCACGCCCGTTAATAGGGCACTAGCACCTCAAGCTAGCGCGTCTGCCATTCCGCCACTCGGACCTGTTCGTGGGCAGCTAAGGCTATCGGATGGGACAGCCCGGACCCAAACCCAGCGGCCCCCAGGGTGGTACGAATGTGACTGTGACGCCTCCCCCCAAAGCCGAAGCAGAGGTGGTTGACCTCGTCAGCGCGCTCATCCGCTTCGACACGTCCAACACCGGCGAACCCGGCACCACCAAAGGCGAGGCCGAGTGCGCGCAGTGGGTGGCCGAACAGCTGGAAGTGGTCGGTTATACGACTGAATATGTCGAGGCCGGAGCGCCGGGCCGGGGCAACCTTTTCGCCAGGCTCGAGGGCGCCGACTCCTCGCGTGGTGCCCTGATGCTGCACGGCCATCTCGACGTCGTGCCTGCGGAGGCCTCGGACTGGAGCGTGCATCCGTTCTCCGGCGCTGTCGAGGGTGGATACGTGTGGGGTCGCGGCGCGGTCGACATGAAGGACATGGTCGGCATGATGATCGCGGTCGCCCGGCAGTTCAAACGCTCCGGGACGGTGCCGCCGCGGGATCTGGTGTTCGCGTTCGTGTCCGACGAGGAGGCCGGCGGGAAATACGGCTGCGAATGGCTGGTCGACAACCGGCCGGATCTCTTCGACGGCGTCACCGAGGCGGTCGGCGAGGTGGGCGGCTTCTCGCTGACGATTCCCCGCCGCGACGGAGGTGAGCGGCGTCTCTACCTCATCGAGGCGGCGGAGAAGTCGATGATGTGGATGCGGCTGACCGCGCGCAGCCGCGCCGGGCACGGGATGCTGATCCACGATGACAACGCCGTCACCGCGGTCGCCGAGGCGGTCGCAAAACTCGGCAGGCACCGGTTTCCGCTGGTGCTGACCGATACCGTCGAGCAGTTCCTGCAGGCTGTCGCGGAGGAGACGGGCTATTCGTTCGAGGCGGCGTCGCCTGACTTGGATGGGACGATCGCCAAGCTCGGCCCGATCGCGCGGCTCATCGGCGCAACGCTGCGCGACACCGCCAACCCGACGATGCTGAAGGCCGGCTACAAGGCCAACGTCATCCCAGCCACCGCGGAAGCGGTGGTCGACTGCCGCATCCTGCCCGGCCGCCGGGCGGCCTTCGAGCGTGAGGTCGACGAGCTCATCGGCCCCGACGTGACGCGCGAGTGGATCACGGCGCTGCCGCCGTACGAGACGACGTTCGACGGCGATCTCGTCGATGCGATGAACGCCGCGATTCTGGCCGTCGACCCCGACGCCCGCACAGTCCCGTACATGCTGCCGGGTGGTACCGACGCAAAAGCATTCGCCCGCTTGGGAATTCGCTGTTTCGGCTTCGCGCCGCTGAGGTTGCCACCCGAGCTCGATTTCGCAGCGTTGTTCCACGGCGTCGACGAGCGGGTACCCGTCGATGCGCTGAAATTCGGCACCGAGGTTCTCGAGCATTTCCTGATGAACTGCTGACCACCAGAAAGGACGACCATGGCATTTCCCTATAACCCCTACGAGTTTCTGCCGAAGCTCCCGACGTTCACGCTGACGTCCGAGTCGATCACCGACGGACAGCCGCTGGCCAACGACCAAGTCAGCGGCATCATGGGTGCAGGCGGCTCCGACGTCTCGCCGCAGCTCTCCTGGTCCGGTTTCCCGGAGGAGACCCGCAGTTTCGCGGTCACGGTGTATGACCCGGACGCGCCGACGGCGTCGGGCTTCTGGCATTGGGCGGTCGCGAACCTGCCGGCGACCGTCACCGACCTGCCCGCAGGCGTCGGCGACGGCAGCAGCAGCGGATTTCCGGGCGACGCAATCACTTTGGCCAATGACGCCGGCCTGAAGCGCTACATCGGCGCCGCTCCGCCACCCGGGCACGGTGTGCACCGGTATTTCATTGCGGTGCACGCCGTCAAGGTCGAGAAGCTCGAACTCGACGGGGACGCCAGCCCCGCTTACCTCGGTTTCAACTTGTTCATGAACGCGATCGCGCGCGCAGTCATCCACGGCACCTACGAGCAGAGGTAGTCAGCGTTCGATGGCCGAGCCGACGGCATCGGCCATCGACTCGAAACCGCCCTCGCGCAGCTTGCGGGCGAGGCCGTCGTGAATGTGCTTGGCCCACAGCGCGCCGCCGTAGATGAAGCCGGTGTAGCCCTGCAGCAGGGATGCGCCCGACGTGATGCGGTCCCATGCGTCGTCGGCGGTCTCGATGCCGCCGACACTGATCAGCACCAGCCGGTCGCCGACCCGGCGGTACAGCCGGCGCAACACCTCGGCGGAGCGCTGCGCGACGGGCGGCCCTGAAACACCTCCGGAACCCAGCGCCTCGGCATCCGGTGTCGCGAGCCCAGAGCGCGACACGGTGGTGTTGGTGGCGACAATGCCTGCCAAGCCCAATTCGACTGCCAAATCGGCGATCTCGTCGACATCGTCATCCGACAGGTCCGGCGCGATCTTGACCAGCACGGGCGTAGACGTCTGTTCCTTCACCGCGGACAGGATCGGCCGCAACGAGGAGACGGCCTGCAGATCACGCAGCCCGGGCGTGTTCGGTGAGCTGACGTTGACCACCAGAAACGCGGCCAGTGGCCCGACCAGCCGGGCGCTTTCGGCGTAGTCGTCGACCGCGCCCTCTGGCCGCGTGGCCTTGGTCTTGCCGATGTTGACCCCGATCGGCACCTCCGGTGTGTGCCGGGCCAGGCGCAGCGCGAGCTCACCCGCGCCGTGGTTGTTGAACCCCATCCGGTTGAGCAACGCGCGGTCGTCGGGCAGCCGGAACATCCGCGGCGGCGGGTTGCCTGGCTGTGCCTGCGCGGTGACGGTGCCGACCTCCGCGTAGCCGAAGCCCAGCGCGCCCCACGTGCTGAGCCCCCTGCCGTCCTTGTCGAACCCGGCGGCCAGGCCCAGCGGGCCAGCGAACCGGACCCCGAACACCGTGCTGGCCAGCACCGGATCGCGGGGCGCCAGCCATCGCGCGAGCCCGCGGCGCAGCGGGAGAACCGCTGTCACGCCGCGCAAGAAAGCGAAAACCCAGGTGTGAATGCGTTCGGGGGCGACCAGAAACAGTGCCCGCCGCAGCGCGCGGTACATCAATATCGGCTCTCGATTGATTTCTCTTCGCCCAAGAGGCTCATCGCCGCGCGAGCGCTCATCGCTACAAACCCGGCTGATCCGGAATGCCCAGCCTGTCCGCGGCGGTCTTCTTACGGCGCAGCAGCACACGCCTGCTGCCGTCGGTGTACAGCCGGACCCGGGTGAGCTCCCATCCGCGGTACTCGGCCTCGATCGACAGTCGGGTGGATGCGCTGATCCGGGTCAAATCCGGCGGCAACCGTAGCGGGATCCACTCGTACTCGTCGGACAAATCGCTGTCCCAGCCTGGTGGCATCCGGCCGCGGTGCATCGCCGTCATCAGCCGAATTCCGCTCCCGCAATCACCTGCACACCCGCTCCCGAGCCGGACACCACATACAGGGTGCCAGACGCTTCATCGAAGGCCAGGGAGTTGGGCTGCTGCACGGTTCGATAACGCACCTTTTCCACGGGGATACCGGTAGCCAAATCGTAGCCAACCACTGTGTTAATCGCTGTCTGCGACACCCAGGCCAGCTTCGACGATCCTGCCAGCCCGTACGGGGCGTCGCGAACCGGGGAGCGCTGGCGCAGGATCAGCGGGTCCGTGCCGAACACCAGCAGCTCGTCGCCGCGGGTGTCGGCGACCAACACCCGGCCCGCCGAGTCGGCCGCCATCGTGGTCGCCCCCTCGCCTGCCCGCAGGGCGTGATCGGCGTCGTTGCCGCTGGCCGAGATGGTGGTCACCGACGTCTGTCCGCGGTCCAGCACGATGACCGTATTTCCTTGTGCAACAAGGGCATCCACCCGTGAGAAGATCTTCAATGAAGCGCCGACGCCAGTGTCGGAACTCAATGTGTAGACGGCGCCGTCGGCACTGCCGAGGACCAGCTTGCCGTCGGCGCGCCTGGCGATCGCGGTGAAGTCGGCTCCCGGTTGGCCCTCGATATCCACCCTGGTGGCCGTGCCTGCGCGCATGTCTACGCGGAAATAGCCGCCGCGCGTCGACGCATACACCCGGCCGTCGTTGTCACCCGTCATCGCCGTCGCGGGGCCGGGCAGTGGCACCGGTCGCGGGGCGCCCGACGAAGGCACCACAGTGACCATCGACTGGCTGCCGACACCAGGGCTGAGCACCGCCAATGATGCCGTGGCTGCGTCGAACACGGCAGCCTCGGCGTTCCCGGCCAGCGGTCGCACCACGCCTGCGGGTTCTCCGGTGACAGGAGGGGATTGCGCGGCCTGGGCGGGAACGATCGTCGGCGGCGGGGCGTCGGCATGGTTAGCCGAGCAACCCAACAATCCGGCCGTTGCCAGCGCAACAGCACTGACGCGAATTAGCTGGACTGCGGCGTTTAGGCAGCGCGGCAAGGGGTAGCTCTCGGATGTGCGAATGGGATCTGGATGGACAAGCAAGTGTAGGCAAAACCGCGATCAACAAATGGCCACGTCCGGCACGTCCGGCGCCGTCGACGGCGGTATGGTTCGGTCATGACCCTCGCCGCAGACAGGGATTTGAGAAACCACCAGTTTGCAATCGAGGACATCACTACTGGTCTACACGCCAGCGGGTTTGGCCAGGTAGGGGATGGTCGTAGCTTTTCGTTCCATATCGAAAAGCAGGTGCTTCTCGTCGAGGTTTATCGGCCGCGTATTTCGGGGCCTGTCCCTCAGGCCGAGGACGTCGTGGCCGTCGCCAGCCGCAAGCTCACCGACATCGATCTCACTGACGAGCGCAGCGTGTCCGCGGCCGTGCGGGACGCGGTGGCCGCCGCGCAGCCGGTGATACGCACAGCGCGCTAACAGCAGCCCCACGGTACGGTCGTCGTCGTGATTGACGCGCCGGCGATGTCATGGCTGCAAGTAGTCGTTCTGTCGGTGCTGCAGGGACTGACGGAATTCCTGCCCGTTTCGTCCTCGGGTCATCTTGCGATCGCCTCGCGCATCTTCTTCGACGACGACGCAGGCGCGTCGTTCACTGCCGTTACGCAGCTGGGCACCGAGTTGGCAGTGCTGTTGTACTTCGCCCGCGACATCGGCCGCATCCTCAAGGCGTGGTTCAACGGTCTGTTCGTCGCCGCGCACCGCACCCTCGACTATCGGATGGGCTGGTACGTCATCATCGGCACGATCCCAATCGGCGTGTTGGGTCTGCTGTTCAAGGACGAAATCCGTACTGGCGCACGCAATCTGTGGCTGATCGCGAGCGCTCTCATCGTCTTTTCCGCCGTCATCGCCGCCGCCGAGTACTACGGCAGGCAGAACCGCCACGCCGAAGACCTCCGCTGGAAGGACAGCATCATCGTCGGCCTGGCGCAATGCCTGGCGCTGGTGCCCGGCGTGTCACGGTCGGGCGCCACGATCAGCGCCGGGTTGTTCCTCGGCCTCGACCGCGAACTTTCCGCACGGTTCGGCTTCCTGCTCGCCATCCCCGCCGTGTTCGCGTCCGGGCTGTTCTCGCTGCCCGACGCGTTCCACCCCGTTGGCGAGGGGATGAGCGCCAGCGGCCCGCAGCTGTTGGTGGCCACGGTGATCGCGTTCGTGATCGGCTTGGCCGCGGTGGCCTGGTTCCTGCGCTTCTTGGTGCGCCACAGCATGTACTGGTTCGTCGGCTACCGCGTTGCGCTCGGAACGGTGGTGCTGATCCTGTTGGGCGCAGGGGTGGTGTCCGCGACATGACCGTGATCCTGTTGCGGCACGGTAGGTCGACGTCGAACACCAAGCACACGCTGGCCGGCCGCACAGACGGCGTGGATCTCGACGACAAGGGCAGCGAGCAGGCGCAGGGACTAGTCGAGCGGCTCGCCGGGCTGCCGATCCGTGCGATCGTGCGCTCGCCGCTGCTGCGCTGCCGTCGAACAGTTGAGCCGCTGGCCGCCGCCCTCGGGCTGGATCCCGTGGTCGACGAGCGCATCTCCGAGGTCGACTACGGCAGCTGGACCGGCCGCACGATCGGTGACCTGGTGAAAGAACCGCTCTGGGCGGTGGTGCAGCAGCAGCCCAGCGCGGCTGTCTTCCCCGGTGGCGAAGGGCTGGCCCACGTGCAATCTCGCGCGGTGGCCGCGGTCCGTGAGCACGACCGCCGGCTGGCCGAACTTCACAAGGGTGACGCGCTGTGGGTGGCTTGCACGCACGGCGACGTGATCAAGGCCGTGGTGGCCGACGCGCTGGGCACGCATCTCGACAGCTTCCAGCGCATCACCGCCGATCCGGCGTCGATGAGTGTGATCCGTTACACCGCGTTGCGTCCGTTCGTCATCCATGTCAATCACACTGGTGACGCACTAACCGCCGGACTGCTGGCCAAGCCCGCCAAGGCCGACGGGGAGGCCGACAACAAGGACGGCGAGGTGCCGCCCGATGACGCCGTGGTCGGTGGCTCGACCGGTTGAGGGCCAGGCGTCAAATTACGGCCGACGTGTCGATGCCGGTATTTTGGAGGGTGCCATGTCCCGCGCAATTCACGTCTTCCGCACGCCCGACCGCTTCGTGGCCGGGACCGTCGGGCAGCCCGGAAATCGGACCTTCTACCTGCAGGCCGTCCATGACAAACGCGTGATATCGGTGATCCTGGAGAAGCAGCAGGTTGCGGTGCTCGCCGAGCGGATCGCGGCGCTGCTGCTGGAGATCAACCGCCGGTTCGGCACCCCCATCCCGCCCGACACCGGCGACATCGAGGACCTGAGCCCATTGATCACGCCGGTCGACGCCGAATTCCGGGTTGGGACGATGGGGCTGGGCTGGGATTCGGAGGCACAGACGGTCGTCGTCGAACTGCTCGCGGTGTCGGACACCGAGTTCGACGCGTCGGTCGTGCTCGACGACGCCGAGGAGGGACCCGACGCAGTGCGGGTGTTCCTTTCACCCGAGTCGGCGCGTGAATTCGCGACGCGCTCCAACCGCGTCATTTCGGCCGGCCGCCCGCCGTGCCCCTTATGCGATGAGCCGCTCGACCCCGAGGGCCACATCTGCGTGCGCACCAACGGCTACCGGCGCGGCGCCCTTGCCGGGTCCGACGATGACGCCGATTCGTAGCGGCGGGCCAGACTCCGGTGACCTCGATGAGGTGTGCCTACGCGGTGAGTTGACCGTCATCGGACGAATCCGCTCAGCGAGCAACGCCACCTTCCTCTGCGAGGCGCATCTCGGTGAACTGCAAGCACATTGCGTCTACAAGCCGATCGCAGGCGAGGCGCCGCTGTGGGATTTCCCGGACGGCACGCTGGCCGGTCGTGAACTGGCCGCGTACCTCGTTTCTGATGCGCTCGGCTGGAACATCGTGCCCTACACCATCATTCGCGACGGACCCGCAGGCCGCGGCATGCTGCAGCTGTGGGTGGACCAGCCCGGTGACGAGGTCGGCGACGAACCGGAGTCCGGGCCGGACCTCATCGACCTGTTGCCCGCGGGGCACATTCCGCCCGGCTACCTGCCGGTGCTGCAGGCCTACGACTACGCCGGAGACGAGGTGACCCTCGTGCACGCCGACGACCTCCGGCTGCGTCGGATGGCCGTCTTCGATGTGCTGATCAACAACGCCGACCGCAAAGGCGGCCACATTCTTTCGGGTGTCGACGGGCACGTGTACGGCGTCGACCACGGGGTGAGCCTGCACATCGAGGACAAACTGCGCACCGTGCTGTGGGGCTGGGCAGGCAAGCCCGTCGACGACGACACGCTGGAGACGGTGACCCGGTTGCGCGATCTGCTGCGAGGCCGCCTCGGCGAGCAGCTGTGTGCCCTCATCACCCGCCGTGAGGTGGACGCGCTGCACGCTAGAACGGTTGCGCTGCTTGATAATCCGGTGATGCCGTCACCAGACAGACGGCGGCCGATCCCGTGGCCGGCCTTCTGACCTAGTCGCAGTTGGCACATACTCCGGTCAAAGACAACTGCATACCGCAGTCGCAGAAGCCAGCTTCGCGACGGGTGCTTGCCGAGCGAGTAGGCGCACTACCGTCGTACACCTTGGTTTCTGGGTGCGCTACGTACTAGGTTCCCTTGCGCGAGCTGGTCTTGCGCTCAGCGGCGTTGCCTGCGACACCGACGATTTCCTCCTCAGAGAGCGGTACATGGCGATGCCGATGGCGTTCGTGAAGCGCCGAATGAACTCGTGGTTCTCTGACGGGAATCCGTGCCTTCGCCAGTGCCTCGGTCAGAGAGTTGGAAGGCTGGTTTGCTGTGCTCATCGTCACAAGAGGATAGGCGGCAGGTCCGGTCATGTCTGCTGCCGGGACGGTCGGCAATACTGGGCCGGTGAGCCTGACCGATGCGGCGCTGGCCGCCGAGGTGGCCGCCGAAGCCGGCGAACTGCTGCTCGCGGTGCGGGAGGAGGTCGGCTTCGACGACCCGTATGACCTCGGCGACGCCGGCGACAAGCGGGCCAACGTTCTGATCCTTGATCGGCTTGCTCGGGACCGCCCCGGTGACGCGGTGCTCTCCGAGGAGGCCGTCGACGACCTGTCGCGGGTGCATGCCGACCGCGTGTGGATCGTCGACCCCGTTGACGGCACGCGCGAGTTCTCCTGGCCGGGGCGAACCGACTGGGCGGTGCACGTCGCGCTGTGGCAGCGCAGCGGCGGGCCCGACGGCGGCATCACCGACGCAGCCGTCGCGCTTCCCGCCCGTGGCGAGGTGTACCGGACCGACACCGTCACCGCGCCGCCGCCGCGCTCGGAGGGCCCCATTCGCATCACCGCCAGTGCCAGCAGGCCGCCCGCGGTGCTGTGGCGGCTGCGCGACCAGATGGACATCCAGATGGTGCGGATCGGGTCGGCAGGCGCCAAGGCGATGGCCGTGGTCCGCGGCGATGTCGACGCCTACGTCCACGCCGGCGGCCAGTGGGAATGGGACTCGGCCGCCCCGGCCGGAGTGGTGCAGGCCGCCGGGCTGTACGCATCGCGGCTGGACGGTTCCCCGCTGATTTACAACCGGCGCGACCCCTACTTGCCCGACTTCCTGATGTGTCGCGCAGAACTGGCCGATGCGCTGCTCGACGGTATCTGGTCGGCGTATCGCGACCGGTGATTGGGAATGGATTGTCCTCCCGCGTTGTAGCTCTGCGGTAAGCAACACACCATCGGAGGCCGTCCTGAGCGAACACCTTAGAGTCGACGCTATGCAATCGTGGCCGGCTCCGAGCGTCCCGGCGCTGCCGGGGCGCGGCCCGCAGCTGCGGCTCTACGACAGCGCCGACCGTCAGATCCGCCCGGTCACGCCCGGCGAGGCGGCCACGATGTACGTATGCGGTATCACCCCGTATGACGCCACCCACCTGGGTCACGCCGCCACCTACCTGGCGTTCGACCTGGTGCACCGGGTGTGGCTGGATTCGGGGCACGCGGTGCACTACGTGCAGAACATCACGGACGTCGACGACCCACTGTTCGAGCGGGCCCAGCGCGACGGCATCGACTGGCGTGAGCTGGCGGATCGCGAGACCGAGCTGTTCCGCCAAGACATGGCGGCCCTGCGGGTGCTGCCGCCGCACGACTACGTGGCCGCCACCGAGGCTATCGGCGAGGTCATCGCGCTGGTGGAGAAGATGCTGGCCTCCGGCGCGGCCTACGTCGTCGACGATCCCGAATACCCGGACGTGTACTTCCGCGCCGACGCCACGGTGCAGTTCGGCTACGAATCCGGATACGACCGCGACACCATGCTGCGGCTGTTCAGCGAGCGTGGCGGCGACCCCGATCGCGCGGGCAAGAACGACGAACTCGACGCATTGATGTGGCGGGCGGAGCGCCCCGGCGAGCCCAGCTGGCCGTCGCCGTTCGGACCGGGCCGGCCCGGCTGGCATGTCGAATGTGCGGCGATCGCGCTGTCCCGCATCGGCACCGGTCTGGACATCCAGGGCGGCGGCAGCGATCTGATCTTCCCACACCACGAGTTCTCCGCCGCGCACGCCGAATCCGTAACGGGGGAACGGCGATTCGCTAGGCACTACGTACACGCCGGGATGATCGGCTGGGACGGGCACAAGATGAGCAAGAGCCGCGGGAACCTCGTGCTGGTATCCGGGTTGCGCGCGGACGGCGTCGACCCGGCCGCCATTCGGCTCGGTCTGCTCGCCGGTCACTACCGCGCCGACCGGTCGTGGAGCGATCGGGTGCTTGAAGAGGCAAACGCGCGGCTGCACCGGTGGCGCACGGCGACGGCGCTGCCCGCGGCACCCGACGCAACCGACGTCTTGGCCCGGGTGCGCCAATATCTGGCCGACGACCTCGACACCCCGAAAGCGCTTGCCGCACTTGATGGTTGGACCACCGATGCGCTCGAATACGGCGGCCACCACACCGAAGCCGCCCGCACAGTGGCCACCGCCGCCGACGCGCTGCTCGGCGTCGAGCTGTAGAACTGCAAGACCGGCCCGACGCCGCGTCGTGCGGGGTACGTTGACCGCTATGAGTTCTGTGAATGGCAAGGTCGCCCTGATCACCGGCGGCGCTAACGGTATCGGGGCCGAAGTGGCCCGCCGCCTGCACGAGAAGGGCGCCAAGCTCGTTCTCACCGACCTCGACGAGGCGCTGCTGAAAGAGGTGGCGGCGCGACTCGGCGAGGACAGCGTGTTGACGGTCGTCGCCGACGTCCGCGACCTTTCGGCGATGCAGACGGCTGTCGCCAAGGGCGTCGAGCGGTTCGGCGGCATCGACATCGTGATGGCCAACGCGGGCATCGGCAGCTTCGGGTCTGTGTTGGAAATCGATCCAGATGCGTTCAAAACCGTTGTCGACGTCAACCTTATGGGCGTGTTCTACACGGTGCGGGCCGCGCTGCCGTCGATCATCGACCGCCGCGGGTACGTGCTCATCGTCTCCTCACTCGCAGCGTTCGTGGCGGGGCCGGGGATGGCCTCCTACGACGCTTCGAAGGCCGGTGTCGAGCACTTCGCCAACTCACTACGTCTGGAGCTTGCACACCGCGGAGTCGACGTCGGGTCGGCGCACCTGTCATGGATCGATACGCCACTGGTCAAGGAAAGCAAGGCCGATTTGGCGACTTTCCGGGAATTGATCGCCAGCCTGCCGGGTCCGCTGAAGAAAACCACGTCGGTTGAGAAATGTGGCGAGGCGTTCGTCAAGGGCATCGAAGGACGCAAGAGTCGTATCTACTGCCCGGGGTGGGTCGGCCTGATGCGTTGGATGCGACCGCTGATAGCCACGCCAGTCCTCGAGCGTGACATACGTAAGTTGACGCCGGATTTGCTCCCCAGGATGGACGCCGAAGCCGCCGCCCTCGGCCGCAACTTCAGCGCCAGGACCGAAGCGCTGGAAAAGCATTGATCCGCCGAATCGGCGTGATACTGGCCGTTTTTGGGCTCCTGTCCGCCTGCAGCACCAAGGGCTCGGAGGAGACGACGACGGCCGCGCCGCCGCCGAGCCCGGCGGTCGTGACGCCTGACCAGGCCCGCGCGATCGCCAAGGAGGCCTATATCTACGGCTTTCCGATGGTCGACAACTACCGGGTGCAGTACGCGTATTTCGTCAACAAGCAGGACCCCGAATACAAGGGCGGCTGGAACGAGATCCACAACACTGCGAGGGCTTACACCCCCGAGGACACGGCGATCCAGACACCGAACTCAGATACGCCATACTCCGCGGTGGGTGCCGACCTGCGGGCCGAGCCGCTGGTGCTGACGGTGCCGCCGATCGAGCAGGATCGGTACTACTCTTTGCAGTTCGTCGACGGTTACACGTACAACTTCGCCTACGTCGGCAGCCGGACCACTGGTAACGGTGGCGGGAAATACCTTCTCGCCGGGCCGAATTGGAAAGGCGACAAACCCGAAGGCGTCAACGAGGTCATCCGCTCCGACACCGAGTTGGCGATGGGTCTGTACCGCACACAGCTGTTGGGGCCGTCCGATCTCGACAGCGTCAAGAAGATTCAGGCCGGCTATCAGGTTCAGCCGCTGTCGGCGTACCTCAAACAGCCACCTCCCGCCCCGGCGCCACCGATCGACTTCGCGCCGCCGCTGACTCCCGACCAGGAGAGGACGTCGCCGCAGTTCTTCGAGATCCTCAACTTCGCCCTGCGGTTTGCCCCGGTATTGCCGTCGGAAAAGGATCTGCGTGCGCGGTTCGCGACGATCGGCATCGGACCCGACGGGGACTTCGACGCCGACAAGTTGACCCCGGAGATGCGGTCGGCGATCGAGGGCGGGATGGCCGATGCCTGGGCGGAGTTCAACACCTTCAAGAAGGACAAAGTCGACACCGGCCAGGTCGGTTCGGCGCAGTTCTTCGGGACACCGGCGGACCTGAAGGGCAACTACCTGTACCGGATGGCCGGCGCGGTCCTCGGCATCTACGGCAACACCGCGGCGGAGGCGATCTACCCGAGCTTCTCGAACGACTCCGCAGGCGCGCCACTGACGGGGGCGAACAACTACACCTTCCACTTCGCCTCAGGACAGCTGCCGCCGGTCAACGCGTTCTGGTCGCTGACCATGTACGAACTGCCGAAGAGCCTGCTGGTTGCCAACCCGATGAACCGGTACCTGATCAACTCGCCGATGCTGCCCAGCCTGGTGCCTGACACCGACGGCGGCTACACGTTCTACATCCAGAACGAGTCGCCGGGCATCGACAAGGAGTCCAACTGGCTACCGGCGCCGAAGGGGCCGTTCGCGCTGGTGCTGCGGCTGTACTGGCCGAAGCCGGACGCGCTCAACGGGGTCTGGAAGGCTCCGCAGCCGGTCAAGGTGTAGCCGCGGCGACACGCTTGAGCCTCCCCGGATTCCGACCGGTGCGGCGGTAGCGTTACGCCGGACGACGGGCGGGCATGGCGAAATCTCTTAGCGACCTCGAGCTCATCCACGAACTCGAACCGATCGCAGAAGCCGGCCTCAATCAGCATCTCGCGTCGACGAGAAACTGGAATCCGCACGACTATGTCCCCTGGTCGGACGGCAGCAATTACGCCTCATTGGGTGGACAGGAGTGGGACACCGAACAATCGCGGCTCTCCGATGTGGCCAGGGTCGCCATGGTCACCAACCTGCTCACCGAGGACAACCTGCCGTCCTATCACCGCACGATCGCGGAGTACTTCAGCATCGACGATGCGTGGGGGGCATGGGTGAATCGTTGGACCGTCGAGGAGAACCGGCACGGTATCGCATTGCGCGACTACCTGGTCGTCACCAGGGCGGTGGACCCGATTGCCTTGGAGCAAGCCCGAATTGCGCAGGTGACCGCCGGCTTCAGCCCGGGCCAGCAAGGCCAGCGCGCGATACGGCCAGACTCGATGCTGGACGCGCTGTCCTACGTGACGTTCCAGGAGTTGGCCACTCGCGTCTCTCACCGGAACACGGGCAAAGCGTGCGCCGAGCCCATCGCCGACCAACTCCTCAAGCGTGTGGCCGCGGACGAGAACCTGCACATGATCTTCTATCGCGGCCTCACCGCGGCGGCACTCGACCTTGCACCGGACCAGGCCATGACGTCCATCTGGCGAATACTGGTCAACTTCCAGATGCCGGGGTTCGCGATACCAAACTTTCGCCGCAATGCGGTGAAGATCGCCGTCGGCGGAATATACGATCTGCGCCAGCATCTCGACGATGTCGTCCTGCCGGTGCTTCGCAAATGGCGAATCTTCGAGCGCGACGACTTCGGTCCGGAAGGTGCGCGGCGACGCGACGAGCTTGCGCTGCACCTCAAGCGAATGGACTGCGAAGCGGCGAAGTTCGGAGAATCGAAGGCCCGCTATCTCGAACGTGAAGCCCGGAAAGCCGACCGCGTTAAGGCCTAGCTCCTGAAGCCCGGGCCGCGGCGGCGTAGGTAGCGCTCGAACTCCGCCGCCAACGCGTCGCCATCGATCTTGCCGAGTGCCTCGTTCATATCGACCTCGGCATCACCGCGCTCTTCGAGCGATTGGACGTATTCGGCGATCTCGTCGTCCTCGGCCGTCATCTCGCTCACTGCCTGCTCCCACTCCTCGGCCTGGGTGGGCAGATCGGCCAGCGGTACCTCTATATCGAGCACGTCCTCGACGCGACGCAGCAGCGCCACCGTCGCCTTGGGGCTCGGCGGCTGCGACACGTAGTGCGGCACGGCCGCCCAGAACGTCACCGCCGGGATGCCGGCCTGCACGCAGGCGTCCTGGAACACGCCCGCGATGCCCGTCGGGCCTTCGTAACGGGTTTCTTCCAGGCCGAACGCCTGCGCCGAGTCGGGGGAGTAGGCCGCACCCGACACCGGCACCGGGCGGGTGTGCGGGGTGTCGGCCAACAGCGCCCCGAGGATGACGACGGTCTGCACGTTGAGCTTGTCGGCGATCGCCAGCAGTTCCGCGCAGAACGTGCGCCACCGCATATTCGGTTCCACGCCGTGCATCAGCACGATGTCTCGGTTGGAACCCGGCGGGCGGCAGTGTGAGATCCGCATCGACGGCCAGACCAGCTCGCGGGTGACGCCGTCGACCTGCCTGATCACCGGCCTGTTCACTTGATAGTCGTAGTAGGCCTCATCGTCGATTTCGACGATCGTTTCGGCCTCCCAGATCGCGTCCAGGTGCTCCAGCGCGTCGCTCGCCGCGTCGCCGGCGTCGTTCCAGCCCTCGAAGGCGGCGACGACGATGGTGTCATGCAGTTCAGGCAGGTCGGCCGGCCTTCGGCCGCTCGCATCCGACGGGGTCACCAAGCCAGCGTAAGCCCTGCGTGGCGGCTACGAGCGGCATCACGCCACAGCTTGGTTTGCGTAGACCGACTACCCTGTCGATGTGACTGATGTGAACGATCGCGCGTACGACACCGATTTGCTCGACACCTTGTCGAAGCGGGTCATGGTGGGCGACGGCGCTATGGGCACGCAGCTGCAGGCGGCCGATCTGACGCTCGACGACTTCAACAACCTCGAGGGCTGCAACGAAATCCTCAACGACACCCGGCCCGATGTCATCGAGACGATCCACCGCAACTACTTCGAGGCAGGCGCCGACGCGGTCGAGACCAACACCTTCGGCTGCAACCTGTCGAACCTCGGTGACTATGACATCGCCGATCGGATCCGGGATCTCTCGCACCGGGGTACCGCGATCGCCCGACGGGTCGCCGACGAGATGAGCACGCCCGACCGCAAGCGGTACGTGCTGGGTTCGATGGGCCCGGGCACCAAGCTGCCGACGCTGGGCCACACCGAGTACGCGACCATCCGCGACGCCTACGCCGAGGCCGCGCTCGGCATGCTCGAAGGCGGCGCCGACGCGATCCTCGTTGAGACCTGCCAGGATTTGCTGCAGCTGAAGGCCGCGGTGCTGGGATCGCGCAGGGCGATGGTTCAGTTCGGCCGCCATATCCCGGTCATCGCCCACGTGACGGTGGAAACGACCGGCACCATGCTGCTGGGGAGCGAGATCGGCGCGGCGCTGACGGCGGTCGAGCCGCTCGGGATCGACATGATCGGCCTGAACTGCGCCACCGGGCCTGCCGAAATGAGCGAGCACCTGCGCTACCTGTCTCAACACGCCCGCACACCGGTGTCGGTGATGCCCAACGCCGGGCTGCCGGTGCTGGGGGCCAACGGCGCCGAGTACCCGCTGCTGCCAGACGAACTCGCCGAGGCGCTGTCAGGATTCGTCTCCGAATACGGACTCTCGTTGGTCGGTGGCTGCTGCGGAACGACACCCGAACACATCCGCAAGGTTGCCGAGGCCATTCCCGGTGTGCAGCGAGCGCAGCGCCACGTCACCTTCGAGCCCGCGGTGGCATCGCTGTACTCCGCAACACCGTTCCACCAGGACGCGTCGATTCTGATGATCGGTGAGCGGACAAACGCCAACGGTTCCAAGGCGTTCCGCGAGGCGATGCTCGAAGAGGACTGGCAGCGCTGCCTCGACATCGCCAAGGACCAGACCCGTGACGGCGCCCACCTGCTCGACCTGTGCGTGGACTACGTGGGCCGCGACGGCGTCGCCGATATGAACGCGCTGGCCAGTCGGCTGGCGACGGCATCGACCCTGCCGATCATGCTGGACTCCACCGAAACCCCGGTACTGCGAGCGGGTCTGGAGCATCTGGGCGGTCGGTGCGCGGTCAACTCGGTGAACTACGAGGACGGCGACGGCCCCGAGTCCCGCTTTCACAAGACCATGGAGCTGGTTGCCGAGCACGGCGCCGCGGTGGTTGCGCTGACCATCGATGAGGAGGGGCAGGCCCGTACCGCAGAGAAGAAGGTGGAGATCGCCGAGCGGCTGATCGCCGACATCACCGGCAACTGGGGGGTCGACGAATCGTCCATCCTTATCGACACCCTGACCTTCACCATCTGCACCGGCCAGGAGGAGTCCCGCAAGGACGGAATCGAAACCATCAAGGCCATCCGGCTGCTTACGCAGAAGCACCCCGACGTGCAGACCACGCTCGGCCTGTCCAACATCTCCTTCGGTCTCAATCCCGCTGCACGCCAGGTACTCAACTCGGTGTTTCTGCACGAGTGCCAAGAGGCCGGCCTGACGTCGGCGATCGTGCACGCGTCGAAGATCCTGCCCATCAATCGGATTCCGGAGGATCGGCGCGAGGTCGCGCTCGACCTGGTCTACGACCGCCGCCGCGAGGGTTACGACCCGCTGCAGGAACTCATGCAGATGTTCGAGGGTGTCTCGGCGGCGTCCTCGAAGGAGTCGCGTGCCGCAGAACTGGCGAAACTGCCTCTGCTGGAGCGGCTGGCCCAACGCATCGTCGACGGGGAGCGCAACGGCCTGGACGCCGACCTCGACGAGGCGATGACGCAGAAGCCGCCGCTCGCGATCATCAACGAGAACCTGCTGGCAGGCATGAAGACCGTCGGTGAGCTGTTCGGCTCGGGTCAGATGCAGCTCCCGTTCGTGCTGCAATCCGCCGAGGTGATGAAGGCTGCGGTGGCGTACCTGGAACCGCACATGGAGAAGGCCGATGACGATGCGGGCAAGGGTCGTATCGTCATCGCCACCGTCAAGGGCGATGTGCACGACATCGGCAAGAACCTCGTCGACATCATCCTGACCAACAACGGCTACGAGGTCGTCAACATCGGGATCAAGCAGCCCATCAACACGATTCTCGAGGTGGCCGAGGACAAGAGCGCCGACGTGGTCGGCATGTCCGGGCTGCTGGTGAAGTCGACCGTGGTGATGAAGGAGAACCTCCAGGAGATGAACACCCGCGGGGTTGCCGACAAATTCCCCGTGCTCCTCGGAGGTGCTGCGCTCACACGTAGCTATGTGGAGAACGATCTCGCCGAGGTCTACGCGGGCGAAGTCCACTACGCGCGCGACGCGTTCGAGGGCCTGCGGTTGATGGACACCATCATGAGCACTAAGCGCGGCGAAGCACCCGACACCGATAGCCCCGTTGCGATCGCGGCCCGGGAGAAGGAAGCGGAGCGTAAGGCGCGCCACGAGCGGTCGAAACGCATTGCGGCCGAACGCAAAGCCGCCGAAGTTCCCGTCGAGGTGCCGGAGAGGTCCAACGTTGCCGCCGACGTCGAGGTGCCGGTGCCGCCGTTCTGGGGCACCCGCGTCGTCAAGGGTGTCGCCGTGCACGACTACACCAGCCTGCTCGACGAGCGTGCGTTGTTCCTCGGCCAGTGGGGGCTGCGCGGCGTGCGCGGCGGCGAAGGCCCGTCGTACGAGGAATTGGTCGAGACGGAAGGGCGGCCGCGGCTGCGGTACTGGCTGGACCGGCTGTCTACAGACGGCATCCTGGCTCACGCGGCCGTGGTCTACGGATATTTCCCCGCGGTGTCCGAGGGCGACGACGTCATCGTGCTCACAGAGCCGAGACCCGATGCGCCAGAACGGTTCCGATTCACATTCCCGCGTCAGCAGCGCGACAGGTTTCTGTGCATCGCCGATTTCATCCGGTCGCGCGAGCTGGCTGTTGACCGTGGCCAGGTTGATGTGTTGCCGTTCCAGCTTGTGACGATGGGCCAGCCGATCGCCGACTTCGCCAACGAGCTGTTCGCATCCGACTCCTACCGCGACTACCTGGAAGTGCACGGCATCGGTGTTCAGTTGACCGAGGCGCTGGCCGAGTACTGGCACAGGCGCGTGCGCGAGGAGCTGACGTTCCCCGATCACGTGATGTCTGCCGAAGACCCCGACTCGGTCGAGGATTATTTCAAGCTCGGCTACCGCGGCGCGCGGTTCTCGTTCGGCTACGGCGCGTGCCCGAACCTCGATGACCGCACCAAGATGACGGAGCTGCTGGAGCCCGGACGCATCGGTGTGACGCTATCCGAGGAGCTACAACTTCACCCGGAGCAGTCCACCGACGCGTTCGTCCTGCATCATCCCGAGGCGAAGTACTTCAACACCTAGGTCAGCGGAACATCTCGGCGTTCTGCGCGGCCCACTGGGCCACGGACTGAGCCGGTGCGCCCGTCAGTTCCGTGACCAGGTCGTTGGCCGCCTGCGGATGATCGACGGCGTCGTCGACCTGGTCGAGATACCAGGCCGCGTTCGGGCCAAGGGCCTGTTGGAATGCCGCTTCGGCCTCGGCCCTGTCGCACTGCTCATAGCTGACCGGTACGCCGATTCCTGCGCCGATCTGCTCGGCAATCCGTGCGCGGGTCAGCGCCTCGGGCCCGGTGATCGGATAGATCCGCCCGAAGTGTGACTCGTCGGGTTTGACCAACAACGCCGCGGCCACCCGGGCGATGTCGTCCATAGCGATCGGCGCCTCCACGGCCGTCGGGTAGGGCTCCCGCACCGTGCGCGTCGCCGCGATCTGCCGGCCCCATACGGCGAAGTTGTCCAGGAATTCGCCGGGCCCGAGCTGCGTGTGGACCAGGCCAGACGCGGCGACGGCGTCGGCATGGGCCTGCCAGTGCGCCTCTCCGGATAACGCCACGACGTACTCCATATTCGCCTGCTTGGCCAGGTCGAGTGTGGCGCCGAGTGTCTTGGGTAGTGGGGCCAGATACATGCGCTCGACGCCCTCGAATGCGGCGGGCAGCGACTCGGGGTCGCCGAGGTAGCCGGTGACGGCTTCCACGCCGTCGGGCAGGTTTGCCTTCGCGGGGTTCTTGGTCAGTGCACGGATGTCGTTGGCGCCCAGGTCGATCAAATGGTCGACGATGCGGCGGCCGATGTTTCCTGTGGCGCCGGTCACGAGGATGGTCACAACTCATAACGTACGTCCAGCCCCTGACAGATTGGCGGCTCGCCGCCGTGACAGAATCGGTGGCATGCAAGCGGTGCTGTTCGACATGGATGGCACCATCGTCGACTCCGAAAAGCTCTGGGATATCTCGCTGGCCGCGCTCTACCAAGAGCTCGGCGGCACGCTGACTCCGGAAGTGCGTGTGTCGTTGGTGGGTGGGTCCGCGGAGGACACCATTCGGACCGTGTACACGGATCTGGGACTCGAGCTGGATCCGGTCGCAATGGAAGAGTCCATCCGCTGGCTGCATGCCTACACAGCCGAATTGTTCGACCGAGGATTGCCCTGGTGTGACGGGGCGCAGGAATTGTTGGAAGCGCTTGCCGCCGAGGGGACTCCGATGGCGCTCGTTACCAACACCCAGCGCGCGCTTACCGACCGAGCGTTGAACAGTATTGGTCGCCACTACTTTTCGGCGACGGTATGCGGCGATGAAGTGCCGAGTGGCAAACCCGCTCCCCACGCCTATCAACGGGCGGCGGCGTTGCTGGGACTGGAGCCCGACGCATGCCTGGCCATTGAGGATTCCGTCACCGGCACGGCCTCAGCGGAGGGCGCCGGCTGCCCGGTGTTGGTGGTACCCAACGACGTAGCGGTGCCTCGTGGTCCACGACGCAGGCATATCTCGTCGCTGGCCGATGTCGGAGTGGCCGATCTCCGACGGGTATTCGACGAACTCAGCTCTGAGTTTGGAGAACGCACCGCCTGACAAGGGCGTTAGTGATTGAATGTGATTTCCATCACGCAATGCTGTGGAAGGGCGTCACATGACTCACGGACCTGTCGGTGATTCTGCATCTGGTTTGGACTACGAGGAATCCGAGCACAACGGACGGGTCGTCCGCATAGCCTCCGTTGCCGCGCTCGGTGGCCTGCTGTTCGGGTATGACAGCGCGGTGATCAACGGCGCGGTGTCGGCCATTCAGGACCACTTCCAGGTCGATAACGCCACGTTAGGCTTCGCCGTCGCCTCGGCACTGCTCGGCTGCGTGCTCGGGGCGCTGACCGCAGGACGGCTCGCCGACCGGATTGGCCGGCTCCACGTGATGAAGATCGCCGCGCTGTTGTTCTTCATCAGTGCGATCGGCGCCGGCCTGGCAAACAGTGTGTGGCTGATCGTGGTCTTCCGGATAATCGGCGGCATCGGCGTTGGCGTCGCGTCTGTCATCGCGCCGGCGTATATCGCCGAGACGTCGCCGCCACGCATTCGCGGGCGGCTGGGCTCGCTGCAGCAGCTGGCGATCGTGTCGGGCATCTTCCTGTCGCTGGCGATCGACTATGGGCTGGCGCAACTCGCCGGCGGATCGCGCGAGGAGCTGTGGCTGGGCCTGGAGGCCTGGCGGTGGATGTTCCTCGTGATGGCTGTGCCCGCCGTTGTGTACGGCGGCCTCGCCTTCACCATCCCAGAGTCGCCGCGCTATCTCGTTGCCCAATACCGCATTCCGGAAGCTCGCCGCGTACTGAGCATGCTGCTCGGCGAAAAGAACCTGGAAATCACGATCACGCGCATCCAGGAATCGTTGAAGGCGGAAAAGCCGCCGTCGTGGCGGGATCTGCGCAAGCCGACCGGTGGGCTCTACGGCATTGTCTGGGTCGGCTTGGGCTTGTCGATCTTCCAGCAGTTCGTCGGCATCAATGTGATCTTCTACTACAGCAATGTGCTTTGGGAGGCCGTCGGATTCACGGAGAAGTCATCGTTTGTCATCACGGTGATCACGTCGATCACCAACATCCTGACGACGTTGATCGCGATCGCGCTGATCGACAAAGTCGGGCGCAAGCCACTGCTGCTGGTCGGGTCGACCGGCATGGCGGTCACACTGGGCACCATGGCGGTGATCTTCGGAACAGCGCCAGTGGTCGACGGGAAGCCGGTTCTCGGCGATGTTGCAGGTCCTGTCGCACTGATCGCGGCCAACCTGTTCGTGGTGGCGTTCGGCATGTCATGGGGGCCGGTGGTGTGGGTGCTGCTGGGCGAGATGTTCCCCAACCGCATCAGGGCGGCCGCGCTGGGCCTGGCCGCCGCGGGCCAATGGGCGGCGAACTGGGCGATCACTGTGTCGTTCCCTGCGCTGCGCGAGACGCTCGGCCTCGCCTACGGGTTCTACGCGGTGTGCGCGGTGCTCTCGGGATTCTTCGTGTGGCGATGGGTCCAGGAGACCAAGGGCATGCACCTGGAGGACATGCATCGGGAGGCGTATCACCACGAGGCGCATCCCGCCGGGCACTGAGCTGCTGCGCGCCCGCCGCGAAACCGCCGTGACTTTGCTCGCCGCGGCGTGAAACAATCGCGTCCCGTGAAAACCTTCGACGCCCTGTTCGCCGAGTTGACGGAGCGCGCACGCACCCGGCCGGCGGGCAGCGGCACCGTCGCCGCGCTCGACCGCGGCGTGCACGGGTTGGGCAAGAAGGTTCTCGAAGAGGCCGGCGAGGTCTGGCTGGCCGCCGAGCACGAGAGCGAAGACGCCCTGGCCGGGGAGATCAGCCAGTTGCTGTACTGGACGCAGGTGCTGATGATCTCCCGCGGCCTGACCCTCGACGACGTCTACGCGAAACTATGAACGGAAACCTCAGGGTCGCCGTACCCAACAAAGGCACGCTGTCCGAACCAGCCGCCGAGATCCTGTCGGAGGCCGGCTACCGGCGGCGAAGCGATCCCAAGGATCTCACCGTCATCGACCCGGTCAACAACGTCGAATTCTTCTTTCTGCGACCCAAGGACATTGCCATCTACGTCGGGTCAGGGCAGCTGGACTTCGGCATCACCGGCCGCGATCTAGCCGCCGAGTCCGACGCGCCCGTCCGCGAGCGGCTTGCACTCGGATTCGGCTCATCCACGTTCCGCTACGCCGCGCCTGCCGGGCGCCAATGGCGCGTCGAGGACCTCGCGGGCAGGCGGATCGCCACGGCGTTCCCCAACCTGGTGCGAAAAGACTTAGCGGCGCGCAGGATTGAGGCCACGGTGATCCGGCTTGACGGCGCCGTCGAGATTTCGGTTCAGCTCGGGGTAGCCGACGCGATCGCCGACGTGGTCGGCTCTGGTCGCACGCTCGGATTGCACGACCTGGTGCCGTTCGGGGAACCGCTCTGCGATTCGGAGGCCGTGCTCATCGAACGCGACAACGCCGGCGACGAGAACGCCGCCGCGCGTGATCAGCTCGCGGCTCGGGTGCAGGGTGTGGTGTTCGGCCAGCAATACCTGATGCTGGACTATGACTGCCCGCGCAGCGTCCTTGACGAAGCCACGGCGGTCACTCCGGGACTGGAATCGCCTACGATCGCCCCGCTGGCCGATCCGGCGTGGGTAGCCGTGCGGGCGCTGGTGCCACGCCGAGATATCAACGCGATCATGGACGAAATCGCAGCGATCGGCGCCAAGGCGATCCTGGCATCTGACATCCGGTTCTGCCGCTTCTGATTCAGCCGGATCATCCGCGCGGTGCGTGTTAGCGTCCGGTTGTCCTTTTCACGGATCGGGAGGCATCCATGACGCAGGTCATCGTAATTTTGCTCGCTCTGGCGATCGGTGTGATCGCCGGTCTGCGCGCACTGACCGCGCCGGCGGTAGTGGCCTGGGGTGCGTTCCTCGGCTGGATCGACGTCGCAGGCAAATGGTCCGAGTGGGTGGCTCATCCGATTACCGTCATCGTCTTGACGATCTTGCTGCTCATCGAACTCGTTACCGACCAGCTGCCGAAGACGCCGAGCCGTAGGACGCCACCGCAATTCACGGCGCGTCTCATCATGGGCGCCTTCGCCGGCGCCGTCATCGGCAGCGCCTCGCACCACACGTTCATCGGCCTGGGCGCCGGCATAATCGGTGCGGTGCTGGGCACGCTGGGCGGTGCGGAAGCGCGCGCGCGCCTCACCGCTGCCAACGGCGGCAAGGACCGGCCGGTGGCAATCGGCGAAGACGTCGTCGCGGTCGGCGGCGGATTCCTGATTGCATTCCTGGTCAGCCTCGCTCCGCTCGTCTGAGCTGTTTCATGGCAGAGAAGTTCGACGCGATCATCGTCGGCGCGGGTCAGGCTGGCCCGCCGTTGGCAGGCAGACTGACCGACGCCGGAGAGACCGTTGCGGTGATAGAACGCAAGCTGGTCGGCGGCACCTGCGTCAACACCGGCTGTATCCCGACCAAGACGTTGGTGGCCAGCGCGCATGCCGCGCACCTGGCGCGTCGGGGAGCCGAATATGGCGTCGGCACAGGCGAAATCACGGTCGACATGGCGAAGGTGAAGGCCCGTAAGGACAAGATCATGATCGACGACCGCAGCGGCGTCGAATCTTGGCTGCAAGGGATGAAGGGCTGCACACTCATCCGCGGCCATGCCCGCTTCGAAAGCCCCCATACGATCAGCGTGGATGGGCGGGTACTGGAGGCCGACCGGATCTTCCTCAACGTCGGTGGCCGCGCGGTGCTGCCCGACCTACCTGGGTTATCGGACATCGACTACATGACGAACGTCGGGGTTCTCGAACTCGATACCGTGCCAGAACATCTGGTGATCATCGGCGGCAGCTACATTGCCCTGGAGTTCGCCCAGATGTACCGCCGGTTCGGTGCCAGGGTCACCGTGATCGAGAAGGGTCCGCGGCTGACCTCAAAGGAGGACGAGGACGTCTCGGCGACCATAAAGGCGATCCTCGAAGCCGAAGGCATCCATGTGGTGGTCGACGCCACGGCAATTCAATTCACCAAGCGCGACAGCGGCTTTCAGGTCATACCTCGAGACGGGGCGGAGCCGATCACCGGAACGCACCTACTCGTGGCGGTGGGCCGTCAGCCCAACACCGACGACCTGGGTCTGGACAATGCCGGCGTGGGGATCAACGAACGCGGATACATCGTCGTTGACGACGAGCTGCGCACCAATGTCGAGCACATCTGGGCCATGGGCGACTGCAACGGCCGCGGCGCGTTCACCCACACCTCGTACAACGACTTCGAGATCATCGCGGCCAACCTGCTCGACAACGAGCCGAGGAAGGTCAGCGACCGGATCCCCACCTACGCGTTGTACATCGACCCGCCGCTCGGCCGGGCAGGCAAGACCGTCGACGAGGTCCGGAAGTCCGGCCGGAAGGCTCTCGTTGGCTTTCGCCCGATGACCCGGGTCGGACGTGCGGTGGAAAAGGGTGAGACACAAGGGTTTATGAAGGTCGTCGTGGATGCCGAGAACGGCAAGATCCTCGGCGCGGCCATCCTCGGCGTCGGCGGCGACGAAGTGATCCATTCCATTCTTGACGTGATGTCCGCGGGTGCGCCGTACACGACGTTGACACACACCGTGCATATCCACCCCACCGTCAGCGAGCTGGTGCCGACGATGCTGGAGGAGATGAAGCCGCTGGACTAGCGGACCGGCCGATGTTGAGCTGCCGTGTGACGATCGCGACTCGGAAGCCGAGGTGGCGGCACGTCTGCACATCGGACGGGTGCAGCTGGTCGGCGTTGGCGTCTACATCGGTCTGAGCGGCCGCGCCCAACCAGAAACCGAGTCGGTTGAGGTCGTTCTCGCTGCCGGTCGCGCTGTTCCAACCCGCGCCCAGACCCAGGCTGACCCAATGCATGTGGTGCTGGGCGGCGAACACCGCCAACGACACCAGGGTGGTGAGTTTGTCGCCGCTCTTGGCTCCGGAATTCGTGAACCCGGCCGCGATCTTGTCGCGCCATGTCCCGTTCAGGCAGCGACGTCCGGTCTGTTCGGCGAACGTCTGGAAGCCGGCGGAGACGTTGCCCATGTACGTCGCGCTGCCGAACACGATTCCGTCGGCGGCGTCCAGGATGTCCCAATCGACGTCGGTCATCCGGTCGACGGCGATGACGGTCACGTCGGCGCCTGCCTCCCGCGATCCTGCTGCGACGGCGTCGGCCAGCAGCGCGGTGTGCCCGAAGCCCGAATGGTAGGCGATCGCCAGGGTGGGGGCGGCGATGTGAGAACCATTGTGTTCCATGCTAATTCCACTCCGATTGCGATTGATTGACTGCCTGGCGTCGCGTCGTCCATTCCGGCAATTCGCCGCCGGAGAGGTAGGCCTCCAGTCGATCCAGATAGGCGTGGGTGCCGCCAAGGAACCCGGACGCGTTGCGCACACCGAGGCCGCGATGGGTGAAGCGAAGCAGGGTGCCGTCTCCGTCGGCAGTCAGCTCGTAGCGCACCACCCCGTCCTCGACGATCGGCTGCTTCCATTCGTGTTCGAGAACATTGGGCGGGTCCCACACGAGTATGCGGCCCGTCATCCGCTTGCGTTCGGGTGGCAATGGTGGGCCCGTCGCGACCATCTCGATCATCCCGCCTTCGCGGGCATCGATCGTCGTCTCGCCGAACCACTGTTCGCGTTCGTAGGGATCGGTGATGGCCGACCAGACGACGTCGATTGGAAAGGGCAGGCGGCGTTCGAAGTTCAGCACCGCGCGCTCACCGTCGACCGTCAGCCGCCCATTGCGTTCACTCATCGCGACTCCTTGTGCTTGCGTTGCAGATGCCACTCGAGGGCGTCGAGATGATCGACCCAGTAGCGGCGATAACGGTCGATCCAGTCGTCGATCGCGACCAGCCCGTCGGCGCGCAGAGCGTAGATCCGGCGCTGCGCGTCGGGACGAACCTCGACGAGCCCGACTTCACGCAGCACCCGCAGGTGGCGTGACACCGTCGGCTGCGTCAGGCTGGGGAGAGTCTCGACGAGTTCGCCGGCGGTCCGTTCACCGTCGAGGAGTGCGTCGAGCAGCGCGCGCCGACTCCGTTCGGCGACGGCTTCGAAGACATCCATGACGACAGTATTGCAAATAAGCTATATAGATTCAAGCGCATATATAAACGAGGTCCGGCGAAGCTCAGGCTCGCCGCTGCACCAGCAGTGTCTGAGCCACGGTTCCAATAAAGCCCTGACGGTCAAAGATGTCCGCGGTGGTGACACCGATGCCGTCCGGACCGATCGACCCACGGGCCCGCAGCGCGAAGTCGTTACCGGTGGGCATCCGGTGTAGGTGCACGGTGGTGTCGGTGTTCATGAACACGAACTGTTCGGGATCCAACGCCGCGCCGACACCGTTCGCGCAATCGGCCACCATCGCCAGGCGCTGCAGTTGCGTCACCTCCTCCGCGCCGACCAGCGGCACGCGCGGGCTGAGCCAGGCCACGTTCGACTCGCCCTCGACATCCGCCTGCCGTCGCCAGGACACCGTCTCCAGGTAGCCCTTCGCGGTCTCCCAGCTGTGCGGAACCGAGGCCGCCGCGCCTTCGACGAGTGGGGGATACCGGTCGGTTGCGGCGTCGGTGGTGTCACTGGTGGCGAGCAGCCATGCCGTTACGCGGGCGACGGTGCGCTCGGCGCCGTCGGGACGTGGAGCCAGCATCTCGGCCGCCATCAAGGAGATCCGTGAACCCGGGCGCTCCACCCAGGCCCGAACCCGTACCTGCGTGACGGGGATCGCGCCGAGGATGTCCAGCGTCACCCGCCCGACGCGCAAGCCGGAATCGGCCGCCAGCTCCTCGATGAGCTTGGTCATCAGCGCGAGCGGCGGTGAGCCGTGCTGGATTTCGGGATCCCAGTTACTGCGGGTGCCGTCGGTGGACTCGAAAATCTGAAACTCACCGTCGGTAGCAAGCCGACGATAGAGGCAGTCGATCACGCAGCAGGCTCCGAAGTGTGCAACACCGTGTCATCGTCACCCTCATCGGGAGCCACCGGCCATCCGGGGTACGGCGGTGGAGTGCCGCCGAACACCGGGCAGTGGGCGTGGTGCGCACACCAGTCGCACAGCCGTGACGGATGCGGCCTGAAATCGCCTGTGGCGCCGGCTGATTGGATGGCGCGCCAGATCGCCATCAAGGTCTTCTCGAACCGCAACAGCTCATCGAGATCGGGGGTGTAGTCGAGCACTTGACCGTCGGTCAGGTAGAGCAGCCGCAGCCGGGCGGGCAGCACGCCGCGCGACCGCAGCAGTGCGACCGCATAGAACTTCATCTGGAACATCGCCTTGAACTCGGCCAGCGCCCGCGCCTCCGACGGCGCCTTGCCGGTCTTGTAGTCGACCACCCGCAGCTCGCCGGTCGGTGCAACGTCGATGCGGTCGACGAAGCCGCGCAGCAGGGTGCCGTCCTCGAGTTCGACCTCGACCCGCTGTTCGCAGCTCTGCGGGTCGAACCGCGTCGGGTCCTCGAGCCGGTAATAACCCGACAACAGCGCGCGTGCCTCGTCGAGCAGCTCGGCCCGCACTGCCGGCTCGATCTCGGCCGCCAGTTCCGGCTGGGCGGCCACCACCTGGTCCCATGCCGGGCCGACGAGCGTCATCGCGGTGTCGGGCACACGTTCGGCGGCGGGCAGCGCGTACAGCTGCTCAAGGGCGGCATGCACGACCGACCCGCGCACCTGCGCCGTCGACGGTGGTTCGGGCAGCCGGTCGATCGCGCGGAACCGGTACAGCAGCGGGCACTGCTTGAAGTCGCTGGCCCGTGACGGAGACAGCGCGGGCCGACGCACGTGCGGGGCCGGCTCGTCGCTCATGAAAGCCAGCGTATGACCATGCTCCGACAGCCCCGAGCAGCTGTGTCGGCGCGTCTGCTGGCAGGCTGATCAGCTGTGCCAAGGACCGGTCCGTTCGAAGTCGGTGATCGCGTGCAGCTCACCGACGCGAAGGGCAGGCACTACACGATGCTGCTGACGCCGGGCGGGGAGTTCCACACCCATCGCGGCATCATCTCGCTCGACGCCGTCATCGGGCTGCCCGAGGGCAGCGTGGTGAAGTCGACCAGTGGCGACCAGTTTCTGGTGCTACGTCCGCTACTGGTCGACTATGTGATGTCGATGCCGCGCGGCGCACAGGTCGTCTACCCCAAGGACGCGGCCCAGATCGTGCACGAGGGTGACATCTTCCCCGGCGCTCGGGTGCTGGAGGCCGGCGCCGGTTCCGGGGCGCTGACGTGCTCGCTGCTGCGCGCCGTCGGGCCCGAGGGACGGGTGACGTCCTACGACGTCCGCGAGGACCACGCCGAGCACGCCGCCCGCAATGTCACGACATTCTTCGGTGAGCGTCCTGCCAACTGGGACCTGGTCACGGCCGACGTCGCCGACTACGCCGGTCCCGAAGTAGACCGCGTGGTGCTCGACATGCTGGCGCCGTGGGAGGTCCTCGACGCCGTCGCCAAGGCCCTCGTCGCCGGCGGGGTGCTGATGATCTACGTCGCCACCGTCACGCAGCTGTCGCGCACCGTGGAAGTGCTGCGCGAGCAGCAGTGTTGGACCGAGCCACGGGCCTGGGAGAGCATGCAGCGCGGTTGGCATGTCGTCGGCCTCGCGGTGCGCCCACAGCACACGATGCGCGGGCACACGGCCTTTCTGATCAGCGTGCGCAAATTGGCGCCCGGCGCCGTGACGCCCATGCCGCTCAGGCGCAAGCGTCAGATCTAGTCGTCGGTACTGCGCAACAGACCGCGGCGCGCAGACAACAGCTCGAACTCGGGCCGCGACGCCACCAAGCGCTCGGCGGCGTCGAGCACGTCGACGGCGTGCCCTCGATCGGCCGACACCACTGACATCCCGACGTTGGCGCGACGGTGGAGGTCCTGCGCTCCGGTCTCGGCCGCCGACACCCCGAACTTGCGCTGTAGCTCGGCGATCACGGGACGGATGGCAGAGCGCTTCTGCTTCAGCGATCGCACATCGCCGAGCAGCAGGTCGAACTCCAGCCAGCCGATCCACACGCCGGCCTGCTCAGCGGGTTGGCGTGGTCGTTGGCTGCTGGCCGAGCTGGAGCAGCAAGTCCGCGGTCTGCCGGGTCAGCTGCCACGAGTCACCCTGCGGACTGAACTCCATCGGGAAATTCAGGTCGTGACCGGCGGTCTGCGGGTTGGAGGCCTTGATGGTGATGTTGGCGATGACGTTGCCCGTTTGGTCCTGCGCCCAGAGGAGATCGCCGGCCTCGAAGGTCAACGGCGCGTACCCGCTGTCGTGCAGCGCCTTTGCGAACCTGTCCAGTGCCTCTGCGTCGGCAGGTGTGCCGTATTGAACGAGGCCGACTTTGTCCGCGCCGGGGGTGGCGGGGTCGGCGAGCCGGCCCATCACGTCGGTCAGCGCGGTCGGTGGCGGCAATGGCGCCCCGGTATCGGTCGGCGACGGCGCACCAGTCGGGGGCTTCGTGAGGGGAACGGGGCTCGGGCTCGGTGCGGAACTCGTGTCGTCGCTACACCCGCTGAGCCCGAGCGCCGCCACTATCGTGACGGCGCTCAGGACTGCGGCAAACGTGCGATGCACTCAGTCGATCAGTCGGCTGCCGAGAGCAACGACATGGCGGACGCCTTGGAGATCTGCCAGCCGCTGGGGCTGGGGCCAGCCACGAACTGGACGCTCTGAGTGGCGGTTGTCCCAAGAGCAGACGTTGCGGTGACGTCGGCGTTGGCCACGCCACCTTCCTGGTCGATGTTGGCAACGTCGAACGTCAGCGGGAATTTGCCCTCCGCGGCCGCCGTGTTGTAGGCCCGGTCGGCGGCGATGCTTTCGATCCGGCCGATACCGCCCTGGATGTAGGACGCCTTACCGATGAACGAGCCGCCCCCGGCGAGGGCCTGCAGCGTCTGTAGGAGTGGGGGCTGCAATTCTGGCGCCGGTGCCTGCGGCATCGGGATGTCCCACACGACCGGTTGCACGGCCGGGGCGGACGACACAGCGGGGGATGCAACGGAAGTCACACCTGCCGCCGCACCGGCCACCACAGCGGCTGCTGCCATGCCGGTAACGAGGGTTTTCAGGGTCACGGTTGTCCTTTCGATCGGCCCAACTCACCAGAGAGGTTAACAGTGTTGCTGGTGTGTCGAATTCCTAGAGCGCACACAATGGCTGAATCGCCGGTAGCGTTGAAGTTGTTACTGCACCAACTTCCGGTGCGGGGAGGGGCGCAACATGAATGAGTCAGAGCGTTCTGAAGCGTACGGGACACCCCACGAATCAGGGATGTCCAGCGATGATGCCGCCGAGTTGGAAGAGCTGCGTCGTGAGGCCGCGATGCTGCGCGAGCAGCTCGAGAACGCGGTAGGTCCGCAAAGTGGACTGCGCAGCGCCCGCGATGTGCACCAGCTGGAGGCGCGGATCGACTCGCTTGCCGCCCGTAACGCGAAGTTAATGGAAACCCTCAAGGAGGCCCGTCAGCAGTTGCTGGCGCTGCGCGAGGAGGTCGACCGGCTGGGTCAGCCGCCCAGCGGCTACGGCGTGCTCCTTTCCGTGCAAGACGACGACACCGTCGACGTATTCACCTCCGGCCGCAAGATGCGACTGACATGCTCGCCCAACATCGACACCAACTCGCTCAAGCAGGGCCAGACCGTGCGCCTCAACGAGGCACTGACCGTCGTCGAGGCAGGCAACTTCGAGGCCGTTGGCGAGATCAGCACGTTGCGCGAGATCCTGGCCGACGGGCACCGTGCGCTCGTGGTCGGCCACGCCGATGAGGAGCGCATCGTCTGGCTGGCCGAGCCGTTGGTCGCCGGCGATCACCTGCCCGACGGCTACGACGACGAAGTCGAGGACGATCTGCGCCCCCGCAAGCTGCGCCCCGGCGACTCGCTTCTCGTCGACACCAAGGCCGGGTACGCGTTCGAGCGCATCCCCAAGGCCGAGGTCGAGGATCTGGTCCTCGAAGAGGTTCCCGACGTCAGCTACCTCGACATCGGCGGCCTGAGCCGCCAGATCGAGCAGATCCGCGACGCCGTCGAGCTGCCGTTTCTGCACAAGGAGCTCTACCGGGAGTACTCGCTGCGGCCGCCCAAGGGTGTGCTGCTGTACGGGCCGCCCGGCTGCGGCAAGACGCTGATCGCCAAGGCCGTCGCCAACTCGCTGGCCAAGAAGATGGCCGAGGTCCGCGGCGACGATGCGCGGGAGGCGAAGTCGTACTTTCTCAACATCAAGGGCCCGGAGCTGCTGAACAAGTTCGTCGGCGAGACCGAGCGGCACATCCGGCTGATCTTCCAGCGCGCACGGGAGAAGGCGTCGGAGGGCACCCCGGTGATCGTGTTCTTCGATGAGATGGACTCGATATTCCGGACCCGCGGTACGGGTGTGTCATCCGACGTGGAGACCACCGTTGTCCCGCAGCTGCTTTCCGAGATCGACGGTGTCGAAGGTCTGGAGAACGTGATCGTGATCGGCGCCTCCAACCGCGAGGACATGATCGATCCGGCCATCCTGCGGCCAGGCCGGTTGGACGTCAAGATCAAGATCGAGCGACCGGATGCCGAAGCGGCGCAGGACATCTACAGCAAGTACCTCACCGAGGACCTACCGATCCACGCCGACGACCTGGCCGAGTTCGGCCTCGACCGCACGGCCTGCATCAAGGCGATGATCGAGAAGGTCGTCGACCGGATGTACGCCGAGATCGACGACAACCGGTTCCTGGAGGTCACCTACGCCAACGGTGACAAGGAAGTCATGTACTTCAAGGACTTCAACTCCGGCGCGATGATCCAGAACGTGGTCGACCGGGCGAAGAAGAACGCGATCAAGGCGGTGCTGGAGACCGGTCAGCCCGGGCTGAGAATCCAACACCTGCTCGACTCGATCGTCGACGAGTTCGCCGAGAACGAGGACCTGCCCAACACCACCAATCCCGATGACTGGGCGCGGATTTCGGGCAAGAAGGGCGAGCGGATCGTGTACATCCGCACACTGGTCACCGGCAAGTCGTCGAGTGCGTCGAGGGCCATCGACACCGAGTCGAACTTGGGCCAGTACCTCTAGCGCTACCAGCACGAGAAGACGCAAAAGCCCTCGAAATCACCAACATTCGGGGGCTTTGCGTTCCCCAGCTTGCGCGTGGGCCCAGGTCGAGGCACCGCAACCATTCTGAGGTGACTGCGTAGTTGCCCGCCGAGCGATGTCCTATTGACAATCGTTGGGCTACAACATCGTCCGCGGTTCGGGCCACGGATTAGGCCCAACACGAAGAGCGCCATAACCAGCAGGGCCGCCGACCGTCGGCCCGCCTCGCTGAAGCCTTGTGCCGGCCCGATGAAGCAGATAGAGCGCGAACGGCGCGGCGATCAGCAGCAGTGTCAGCACGCCTAGCCGGATCACATAGCCGAAATCGGGATCGCCGTCCGTGAGTTCGGCCAGCATCATCGTCAGCGATATCACCGCACCGACGCCGCTGACCATCGGTGCCGAGCGCTCGATTAGCGCGCGAGATCGGACGCGCCTGGACGGATGGAAGTGTTACGGCTCAGGGTGCCGCTACGGCGGCGCGGTAACGGTTGCGGGCTCTCAACGTGAGCCGTAGGTCGTCGATGAGCGGGTCGAAGAACCGTGTCCGGTATTCGACGTCGCTGACGGTCCCCGCGCTGACGTACATGAACGTCAGGGCACCGAGGAAGAACGTGATTTGAATCAACGAATCCGGCACCGGGATTGTCATGCCGAGCACGCTGCCGTCGCTGCGGCCGTTACGCGTCCAGGCCGCGAGCAATTCGGGGGACAGCAGGATGAGGCCCAGGATCAAGAACAGCAGGGCGGTCATCGCCGCGATTATCAAGATCTGGCTGAGTTGCGATGCGGCGACAATGAACAGGACGTTGAGCCGCTCGCCGCGGCTGAGCGCACGGACACTCGCTGGATCCGGCATCGCCTCGAACGGTGTGCCGGTCAGCCGCGCCGAGTAGTCGTCGGCCGGGTCGCCGGCCTCCATGATCGGCCTGACCCGGTCGGCGGTGACGGATACCACGAACGCCGCCGCGATCAGGGTGAGAAACACCAGCGCCAGCCACAGTCGCGGACGCGAGACCGTCGACGCCATCAGCCACACCGGGGAGTTGAAGAAGACCAGAAACGTCAGCAATAGCAGCGGTAGGGCGCGGGTCACCAACGATCCCACTGCGGCAAGGTTCGAGATCGTCATCTGCATGGCCCAGCCCAGAATCGAGCCGGCGCCGCAAGCGGTCAGCACCAGGATCGCGGCGACGACGACCCCCTCGAACAGGAGGTCCACCAATACCCGAGGGCTGGGGCCGCCGAGGATCCCGCCGGCGATCGCGATGGTCATTGCCACGGTTGCCGCGACGCTCTTGCCGCGCACCGTG
Organism: uncultured Actinomycetota bacterium; assembly: GCA_963770305.1. Lineage (GTDB taxonomy): Bacteria > Actinomycetota > Actinomycetes > Mycobacteriales > Mycobacteriaceae > Mycobacterium. The sequence goes on along the minus strand of CAVYPB010000036.1, from coordinate 120,050 downwards.
GAGATGCGCGAAACCAGCCAGCCGACCAACACCGCAATCGGCAGCACAAGGACGAGCAGCGCCAGGACGAACCATTCCGTTCGGGTCGGGTGGCCGTCGATGTCGATGGTGTGTTTGCCGGTGATGGCCACGAGGAGCGCGGAGTTGGCCATGAAGACCGCTAACCCGGCCAACGCGGGCGCCGACCGGGGCCAGAGCCGCCGAACAAGGGCGCCTGGCCGCAATACCGCAGGCAGACCTCGGTCAAGGAACCATGCATCGGCGGCCCGCCGCCGCGTCACGTCAATCATGCATGGCCCGCCGGTTCGGTGACGACGTCAGCTGGATCGCAGCGCGCCACAGCAACAGCCCGGTCTGGACGCCGACGGCGATCGACATCAATGTGGCTGTGAAGACCGCGGTGCTGTGGGTGCCCAGGAGCTGGGTGACACCCATGAAGCCCAGCGACCCCTGCACCAACCGCCAGAAGCCCGGCAGCACCAGCGACACCGTCGGCGGTGTGTTGGGGCGCGTGGACAGTTCGATGACCGCGAGCGTGATTGCGGCGCCGGGCAGGAAGGTGGCCAACGGTGCGGCCAGCGCGCGCAGGCTGTCGACCCCGACCTGCCAGCGGTCGTTGGAGGTGAACACGATCAGCGCGACGAGAAACGAACAGATCGGCGGCTGCAGGATCAGAGCGAGGCCGGTGCTCTGCTCCGCATAGCCCAAGATCGTGACCCAGACGGGAAATCGCCTCTGCTGGTTGCGAATTCGCTCCAGTTCGGTCATGCCTTCGTCGGGATCGATCATGCCCGACGGTGCCCGTGCCACCAACTTGGCGAGCGGAAAGGATTGGTCGTAGCGCAGATCGAAGTCCGGGTTGGCGATGTAGAGACCGTCGCCGGTCGGGCTGCCGACCTGGACGTAGTTCGGGAGCGCCAGAATCTGGTTCTCGAGTCCATAGGCGCGCGACGTCGCGGCCATCGTCTCGCTCACCATCGTCACCGGGTAGTTGGCCGCGAAAATGGCGCCGCCGAGCGCGGCGACGAACTGGTATGTGGCCGCGTCGCGTTGTTCCTGCTCGGGTGGCACGGTCGCAGGCTACTGCGCGGCGTCCCCTAGGCTTGGGACATGCAACGGATTATCGGAACCGAGGTCGAGTACGGCATCTCGTCGCCGTCCGATCCGACCGCGAATCCGATCCTGACGTCGACGCAGGCGGTGCTGGCATACGCGGCCGCCGCCGGGATCCAGCGCGCCAAGCGCACCCGCTGGGACTACGAGGTCGAGTCGCCGCTACGCGATGCCCGCGGGTTCGACCTGAGCCGGTCGGCGGGCCCGCCGCCGGTGGTGGACGCCGACGAGGTCGGCGCCGCCAACATGATCCTCACCAATGGCGCGCGGCTCTACGTCGACCACGCGCATCCGGAGTACTCCGCGCCCGAGTGCACGGACCCGCTGGACGCCGTGATCTGGGACAAGGCCGGCGAGCGGGTGATGGAGGCCGCCGCGCGCCACGTCGCGAGCGTTCCAGGCGCGGTCAAGCTGCAGCTCTACAAGAACAATGTGGACGGCAAGGGTGCCTCCTACGGGTCGCATGAGAACTATCTGATGTCGCGTCAGACGCCGTTTTCGGCGGTGATTGCGGGACTGACGCCGCATCTGGTGTCGCGCCAGGTGATCACCGGCTCCGGCCGGGTCGGGATCGGCCCGTCGGGCGACGAGCCCGGATTCCAACTCTCGCAGCGCTCCGACTACATCGAGGTCGAGGTCGGCCTGGAGACCACGCTGAAGCGCGGCATCATCAACACCCGCGACGAGCCGCACGCCGACGCCGACAAATACCGACGGCTGCACGTCATCATCGGCGACGCGAACCTCGCCGAGACGTCCACTTATCTCAAACTGGGTGCCACCGCGCTGGTGCTGGACCTGATCGAAGAGGGCATGGACCTCACCGACCTGGCGCTGGCCCGGCCGGTGCATGCCGTGCATGTGATCAGCCGCGACCCGTCGTTGCGCGCCACCGTCGCGCTGGCCGACGGCCGCGAGCTCACCGGCCTTGCGCTGCAAAGGATTTACCTGGACCGGGTGGCAAAGCTGGTGGACAGCCGCGATCCCGATCCGCGCGCGGCGGACGTCGTCGAAACCTGGGCGAACGTGCTCGACCTTCTCGAGCGTGACCCGATGGAGTGCGCCGAGGTGTTGGACTGGCCGGCGAAGCTGCGGCTGCTTGAGGGTTTTCGCCAACGGGAGAACCTCGGCTGGTCGGCGCCGCGGCTGCATCTGGTGGACCTCCAGTACTCCGACGTGCGGCTCGACAAGGGCCTGTACAACCGGCTGGTGGCGCGGGGTTCGATGAAGCGGTTGGTCACCGAGCAGCAAGTGATCGACGCCGTGGACAAGCCGCCGACGGACACTCGCGCGTATTTCCGGGGCGAGTGCCTGCGCCGGTTCGGCGCCGACATCGCGGCCGCCAGCTGGGACTCGGTGATCTTCGACCTTGGTGGCGATTCGCTCGTCCGGATTCCAACGCTGGAGCCACTGCGCGGCAGCAAGGCGCACGTCGGAGCCCTGCTGGACTCCGTGAACAGCGCCGCCGAACTGGTGGAACAGCTCACCACCTAAGCGCGCTATGCCCGGCAATCCGGGCGTTGACCGGTAGTGTGGAGTAACCGGCGGGCAGCTGTGAACCCGCCGATTGACATACGCAGGAGGCAGCGATGGCTCAGGAGCAGACCAAGCGTGGTGGTGGTGGCGGCGAGGACGATGACCTCACCGGCAGCACGGCCGCCGGGCAAGAGCGTCGCGAGAAGCTGGCCGAGGAGACCGACGACCTGCTGGACGAGATTGACGACGTTCTCGAGGAGAACGCCGAGGACTTCGTCCGCGCGTACGTCCAGAAGGGTGGACAGTGACCTGGCCGCACCGCGAACAGCTGGCCTTTCCCACTTCCCTCTACCACCACGCCCCGGTAGCACCTTCCGTCCCAGTGGACTTGTCGTCCTTTTCTGAACTGCTGCGCCGTCAGGCGCCTGAACTTCTGCCCGTGAACAGGTCGGGTCCCGTCGATGCGGTGCCCTCGGGGGCGCTGCCGCACGGCACCACGATCGTCGCGCTGAAATTCCCCGGCGGCGTCGTGATGGCAGGCGACCGCCGGTCCACCCAGGGCAACATGATCGCAGGCCGCGACGTGCAGAAGGTGTACATCACCGACGACTACACGGCGACCGGGATCGCAGGCACGGCGGCCATCGCGGTGGAGTTCGCCCGGCTGTACGCGGTCGAGCTCGAGCACTACGAGAAGACCGAGGGTGTGCCACTCACTTTCCGGGGCAAGGTCAATCGGTTGGCGACGATGGTGCGGGGCAATTTGGGTGCAGCTCTGCAGGGCTTCGTTGCGCTTCCGCTGCTGGCCGCCTACGACCTGGACGACCCGAACCCGGAGGCGGCGGGGCGGATCGTGTCGTTCGACGCGGCCGGTGGCTGGAACCTCGAAGAAGAGGGTTACCAGTCGGTGGGATCGGGCTCCATCTTCGCGAAGTCGTCGATCAAGAAACTCTATTCGCAAGTGACTGATGCGGATTCGGCGCTGCGGGTGGCGGTGGAAGCGTTGTACGACGCGGCCGATGACGACTCCGCGACGGGCGGACCAGACCTGGTGCGTGGCATCTATCCGACCGCGGTGATTCTTGGTGCAGAGGGTGCCGAGGATGTGGCGGAGAGCCGGATCGCCGCACTGGCGCGCGAGGTGATCGAAAGCCGTTCTCGTCAAGATACTTTCGGTCCCGACAGTGCTGCTCAGTCGCACGACGCGCGGGGAGACTCGTGAGCTTTCCATATTTCATCTCGCCCGAGCAGGCGATGCGCGAGCGTTCGGAGCTCGCGCGCAAAGGCATCGCCCGCGGTCGCAGCGTGGTGGCGTTGGCCTACTCCGGCGGCGTGCTGTTCGTTGCGGAGAACCCGTCGCGGTCGCTGCAGAAGGTCAGCGAGCTGTACGACCGCGTCGGGTTCGCGGCCGTCGGCCGGTTCAACGAGTTCGACAACCTGCGCCGCGGTGGCATCCAGTTCGCCGACACCCGCGGTTACGCCTACGACCGCCGCGATGTGACGGGCCGCCAGCTGGCCAACGTGTACGCACAAACCCTCGGCACGATCTTCACCGAGCAGGCCAAGCCCTACGAGGTCGAGCTGTGCGTGGCCGAGGTCGCCCATTTCGGTGAAACCAAACCGCCTGAGCTGTACCGGATCACGTACGACGGGTCGATCGCCGACGAACCGCACTTCGTGGTGATGGGCGGCACCACCGAGCCGATCATCACGGCGCTGAACGAGTCCTACACGGAGAACGCCGGTCTTTCGGAAGCGTCCAGGATCGCGATCGACGCGCTGAAGGCGGGCTCCGCGAACGGCGGCTCGGAGCCGCGCACGCTCGGGCCGTCGACGCTGGAGGTCGCCATCCTCGACGCGAACCGCCCGCGCCGGGCCTTCCGGCGGATCACCGGCTCCGCGCTGGAAGCGCTTCTGCCTGAAGAGAATTCGGGCGCTGAAAAGTCGGACGGCGACTAGATCGTCGTCATGGCGGAATTGGTGACGCCCGAGGCACCGATCCTGCCCTGGCCGCGAATTCTGCGGCAGAGCTGGCTGAACCTGTCCTTCCTGCATTGGGCCGTCGAGCCTGCGAGCATCGCCCACCTGTATCCGCCTGACACCGAGCCCGACACCTTCGAGGGCAACAGTTTCGTTGGCGTGGTGCCGTTTCAGATGGCCGACACCGGCTTCGCCCGCGGACCCGCGTTCTTCGGCACGTTCCTGGAGACCAATGTCAGGCTGTATTCGGTCGACCGAACGGGTCGCCGCGGAGTGGTTTTCCTGTGCCTCGACACCAACCGGCTCGACATGGTCGCGGCGGGCAGGTGGATCTTCGGCGTGCCGTATCGGTGGGCCCGAATGAGTTACCGGGAGCAGGCGGACGGTCGCACCTACACCTCGACGCTGCGCTGGCGGGGAGTCAGCGCATCGAGCTTCGTCGAGGTGAAGGTGGGCGATCCGCTGACGTCCGGACCGCTCGAGCACCATCTGACCGCACGGTGGGGCTTCCACGTCGTTCGCGGGGGCCGCACTTGGTATCTGCCCAACGAACATCCCGTCTGGCCGCTGCGTCGGGCCGAGCTGATCGGCTTCGAGGATGACGGTCTGCTCGCGTCCGTCGGGCTCGGCGATCTCGGCAAGCGGGCGCCGGATCACGTGACGTACAGCGACGGTGTGGCGGCACGATTCGGCCTTCCGGTGCGGTCGACGAGGCCACGCGCGGTCAGGCCGCCAACGCGTTGATCACCGCTTCGGCCTTGGTGCGTTCGGTGTAGAGGCGCCACACGGTTTCGGCGAGTTCGTCGGGGTTCAGCGTGGCCACGTCGACGCTGCCAAACAGATCCGGGCTGGCCTGCATCGCCCGATGGATGTCACCGCGGTCGATCAGGCCGCCGATCGTGATGGTGCCGACATAGATTCCCTTCGGTTGCAGTGCCGCATGCAAGGTGATCGCGTAATTGCGCAGTGCCGCGGAGGTGAGGGCCAATCCGCCAAGCGGCGGCATCGGCACGACACTGCTCAGCCCGCCTGCAAACAACAGTCCGCCGTCGCCGCGGTCGGTGAATTCGGGAAGCAGGAGTGAGGCGAAGTCGACTGCGGGCACGACGTCCCGTAGCGCGGAGTCGGCATCGGCTGCGGAGAGCGTGGTGATATCGCCTGCCAGCGACATCATCGCGGCAGGTCCGTAATAGCCAACGTCGATGCGGCCGAAGTGGGTGCGGGCGGCGTCGACGGCGTGGCGCAGGCTGTCGGGGTCGGCGGCGTCGGCGGTGAACGCAGCCGCGTCGACACCGGCGTCGGCGAGGGAGCTCAGGTAGTCGGCGTGCCGGTCGGCGCTGCGGGAAATCAGTGCGACCCGGTAGCCCTCCTTGCCGAAACGGTGTGCGACGGACATGCCGAGGCCGGGGCCGGCGCCGAGTACAAGGATCACGGGAGCAGAAGTTGAGGACATGCTCAACTTAGTACCAGAATTTGAGTCAGCCCTCAACTTAGTTAGAATTGCCTGGTGGCGACATTGCGGGCGGATGCTCTGCGGAACCGTCAACATTTGATGACGGCCGCCGCCGACCTGTTCGCCGAGCGCGGCGTAGACGTGCCGCTCGACGAGATCGCGCGGAGGGCCGGCGTCAGCATCGGCACGCTGTACAACCACTTCCCGAATCGCGGGGCACTGCTCGACGCGGTGCTGCCGGACTGGGTGGCCGAGGTCGATCGCCTGGCCGAGGCCGCGCTAGCCGACCCCGATCCATGGCGTGGATTCACCAGCTTCATGGATGGGCTGTTCGTCATCCAGGCGCGCAATCGCTCGATGAACGACGCGATCGCACGCACTCCCGTTGGTCAGGTGGATGTCGCCGCCGAATGCGGACGCGCCGGGGGAGTGTTGGAGTCGGTCGTGAACCGGGCCAGGGAAGCCGGCGTGCTTCGGGAGGACTTCGGCGCCGACGATCTGACCACCATGATCGGTGCGATGTCGAAAGTCATCGCGCTGTCGAACGGCGACGACGCCGTCTGGCGACGGCACCTCGGTTTCGTGCTCGACGGCCTTCGGGCTCGCTAGTCGACGGGCCGACCTAAAGGACTGCGCGCACTGCCTGTTCAAACCCGAAGACGTGTTCGGAAGCCAGCTTGGCCGCCAGGTCGGCGTCACCGTCGACGATCGCTCGCAGCAAGCCGACGTGTTCGGTGACGTGCTCGGCCACGTGCGCCAGCCGGTCCAGGAACAGGCACCAGATACGGGTCGCGTGGGCGTCCTGGCACACCAGCACGTCCTCCAGATACGGATTGCCGGATGCCTTGTAGATCGCGGTGTGCACCCGCACGTCGAGTCGCAACAGGGTACGCGGATCGTCGTTGGGGTCGAGCTTGGCGATCTCGTCGGCGAGCTCCGCCAGCTTTACCCGGGTTTCCAGCGGGGCGCTGCTCGCGGCTCGGGCGGCAACGACGGGCTCTAGCTGCCTGCGGATCTCCTGGATGTGCGCGAGATCGGTGATGTCGACCGTGGTGGCGAATGTGCCGCGGCGGGGATACGCAATGACCAGCCGATCGCGCTCGAGCCGTTTGAGCGCCTCGCGCACCGGTGTTCGTCCGAACCCAAGCTGCCGGGCCAAGCCCTCATCGTTGATCGGCTCGCTGGGGCGAATGTCGAGCATGATCAGCCGCTCGCGAATGATCTGATACGCAAGGTCGGCGTTGGACTGGGTGGTGCCCTCGCCGGTCTCGGCCAGCTCCACGCTCATCGTTCGTCTCCCGTCCGATTGACTCTTGACCGCGCATATCAAAGTACCATACTGTGGCCCACAACTGATATATCAGTTACCAACGACTGTTCGATGGAGAGCCGCGTGATTCCACAGGCCCCGGGCGCGCACCTGCCCGATCATCCCGACTTCCTCTGGCGCAACCCGGAGCCCAAGCGGTCATACGACGTCGTGATCATCGGCGGCGGCGGGCACGGCCTGGCCACCGCCCATTACCTCGTGAAGAACCACGGCATCACCAACGTCGCTGTGCTCGAGAAGGGCTGGCTCGCCGGCGGCAACATGGCCCGCAACACCACCCTGATCCGCTCGAACTATCTCTGGGATGAAAGCTGCGGCGATCTACGAGCACTCGCTGAAACTGTGGGAGGGCCTCGAAGACGACCTCGGCTATCCGATCCTGTTCAGCCAACGCGGTGTGCTGAACCTCGCACACAGCCTGCAGGACGTCCGCGACAGCGTGCGTCGCGTGGAAGCCAACGTGCTGAACGGCGTCGACGCCGAGTGGCTGGAACCCGACGAGGTCAAGAAGCTCTGCCCGATCGTCAACATCTCGGCCGACCTGCGCTACCCGGTGCTCGGGGCGACCTACCAACCGCGCGCGGGAATCGCCAAACACGACTACGTCGCTTGGGGTTTCGCGCGCCGCGCCGATGCGGCGGGAGTGGATCTGCTGCAGGGCTGCGAGGTCACCGGGTTCGTCACCGACGGCGACCGGATCACCGGTGTGCGCACCACGCTCGGCGACATAGCGGCAGGAAAGGTCGCGATGTGCGCGGCCGGGCACACGTCTGTGCTTACCGACATGCTGGGATTCCGGGTTCCGCTGCAGAGCCATCCGCTGCAGGCGCTGGTGTCCGAACTTCTCGAGCCCGTCCACCCCACGATCGTGATGTCCAACGCCGTGCACGTCTACGTGTCACAGGCGCACAAGGGCGAACTGGTGATGGGCGCAGGCATCGACTCGTACAACGGCTACGGGCAGCGTGGGGCCTTCCACATCATCGAGCGTCAGATGGCTGCGGCCGTCGAGCTCTTCCCGATCTTCGCGCGGGCACATCTGCTGCGGACCTGGGGTGGAATCGTCGACGTCACGCCCGACGCCTCGCCGATCATCGGTCGCACCCCGTACCGCAACCTGTACCTCAATTGCGGCTGGGGCACTGGTGGATTCAAGGCAACGCCCGGCATCGGATGGTGCATGGCCGACACCATCGCCGGCGACGAGCCACACCCGTACGTGGCTCCGTTCACCCTGGACCGCTTCGTCACCGGTGCGCTGGTCGACGAGCACGGCGCCGCCGCGGTCGCGCACTGAATCGCCCAACACTTCGGAAGCTGGAGCAACGATGCAACTGATCGAATGCCCGTGGTGCGGTCCGCGGGAGGAGACGGAATTCCACTACGGCGGCCAGGCACACGTCGCATACCCTGACGACCCCGCCGCGCTGACCGACGAGCAGTGGGCGCACTACGTGTTCTTCCGGGCCAACCCCAAAGGTGAGTTCGCTGAGCGGTGGTGCCACAGCGTGGGATGCCGCCGCTGGTTCAACGCCGTGCGCGACACCGCAACCTACCGATTCCACGGCGTGTACCGCATGGGTGAGCCGATGCCGGTGATCTCGTGACTGCGCCGTTCCGCACCCCGGCGGGCGGGCGCATCGACCGCAGTAGCCAATTCGAATTCACATTCGACGGGCGTATCTACACGGGACATCCCGGTGACACGCTGGCGTCGGCGCTGCTGTCCCACGGCGTGCATAAGATCGCGACGAGCATCAAACTCGGCCGCCCGCGGGGGATTTCGGCGGCATGGGCTGAGGACACCGGTGGGCTCGTACAGATCGAGGCGCCGTTCCCGGAGCCAATGCTGCTTGCCTCGACGGTCGAGCTGCACGACGGGCTTGCCGCGCGGGGCATTCCAGGGCAGGGCCGCCTGGCCGACATCGCCGACTCCGCGCGTTACGACGCCATGCATGTGTATGCCGATGTGCTCGTCGTCGGCGCCGGACCCGCTGGGCTGACGGCGGCGCTGACCGCAGCGCGTGCCGGCGCCCGGGTGGTCGCTGGTCGACGAGCAGTCCGAGGCAGGTGGCTCGCTGCTCGGCAGCACCGACCGCATCGACGGCGCCGCCGCGACCGAATGGGTGCGGACCGCCGTCGCCGAACTGGCGACCTACCCCGAGGTGCGACACCTGCAGCGCACCACCGCGTTCGGTCACTATGACGACGGGTTCGTGCTGGCCCTCGAGCGGCGCACCGACCATCTCGGCAACGCCGCCCCGGCCAGGCTGTCCCGTCAGCGGGTGTGGCGGATCCGCGCCGGGCACGTGCTGATCGCGACCGGCGCCCACGAGCGTCCGATCGTGTTCGCCGACAATGACCTGCCGGGCATCATGCTGGCGCACAGCGCGAGGACGTTCCTGCACCGCTACGGCGTAATGGTCGGACGCACCGCGGTCGTGTTCACCACCAACGACAGCGCGTATGCCGCGGCGTTCGACCTCGCGGACGCCGGTGTGCAGATCGAGATGGTGGTCGACGCCCGCATGCAGGTGTCCGATGTGCTTCAGCGCGAATGCGACCGACGGGGCATTCCGTGCGGGCCGGCGCGGTCGTCACTGGAACTCGCGGCGACGATCGCATCACGGATGCCCTGGTCGCCGACTTCGACGGGGTGAAGGTCGGTGCCGCTGAGGCGGTTTCGTGTGACACTCTGATGCTGAGCGGCGGCTGGAATCCGGCGGTGCACCTGTTCAGCCAGGCCCGCGGCAAGCTGCGCTATGACCCGGCGCTGGGCGGCTTCGTCCCCGGCGAGCACCTGGACGGGGTCGGCGTCGCCGGTGCGGCCAACGGCGTCATGGACCTGGCCGGTTGCCTGCGCGAAGGCCGGGACTCCGCCGCGGCAGCGCTGACCGAACTGGGTCTGTCACAGGCTGAGTCGGCGCCGCTCCCCGAGGTCCCACCGGCCGAGTCCGCGCCTGGCCTGGTGCTGTGGCGCGTGCCCGGCCGCGAACAGGATCAGCTTCGTCGACGTCCAGCGCGACGCCACGGTCGCCGACGTGGCGCGGGCGGTCGGCGCGGGCATGCGCTCGGTGGAACACATCAAGCGCTATACCACCATCGGCACGGCGCACGATCAGGGCAAGACGTCCGGGGTGATCGCCTCCGGCATCACTGCCGAACTGCTCGGCGTGTCCATCGAAAAGCTCGGCACCACCACATTTCGGCCGCCCTACACCCCCGTCGCATTCGCGGCGCTGGCAGGTCGCGACCGTGGCTCCTTGTTTGACCCCGAGCGCACCACGGCGCTGCACGACTGGCATGTCGCACAAGGTGCGGTGTTCGAGGACGTCGGGCAGTGGAAACGTCCGCGTCATTACCCTCGCCCGGGCGAGGACATGGACGCTGCGGTGCTGCGCGAATGCGCGGCGGTGCGTGGCGGCGTCGGCATCCTCGACGGTTCCACGCTCGGCAAGATCGACGTGTCCGGCCGAGACGCCGCCGAGCTGCTTGACCGCATCTACACCAACCTGATGAGCAGCCTGAAGGTCGGTTCGATCCGCTACGGCGTGATGTGTGGCGTTGACGGCATGGTGATCGACGACGGCACTGTGCTGCGGCTCGCCGAGGATCGGTTCCTCGTGTACACCACCACCGGTGGGGCGGCGAAAATCCTTGACTGGATGGAGGAGTGGGAACAGACCGAGTGGCCGCAGCTGCAGGTGTCTCTCGCCTCGGTGACCGATCACTGGGCGACGTTCCCGGTGGTCGGCCCGCGGTCCCGGGACGTCATCGGCGCGGTGTTCGGTGACGTGGACGTCACCAACGACGCCTTCCCGTTCATGACGTGGCGCGACACCACCCTCGACGGAGTGCCCGTCCGTCTGGCGCGGGTCAGCTTCTCCGGTGAACTCGCGTTCGAGGTCAATGTCAATTGGTGGCACGCACCCGCGGTGTGGGAGCGGCTACTGGCCGCCGGTCGCCCCTACGGCATCACCCCCTACGGCACCGAGACCATGCATGTGCTGCGCGCCGAGAAGGGCTACCCGATCATCGGGCAGGACACAGATGGCACCGTCACCCCGCACGATCTCGGCATGGCGTGGGCGGTGTCGAAGAAGAAGCCAGACTTCATCGGTAAGCGCTCATTCAGCCGGGTCGAGAACCAGAATCCGTTGCGCAAGCAGCTTGTGGGGCTGTTGCCGGTGGACCGGGTCACCCGACTGCCAGAGGGCTCGCAGATCGTAGAGTTCTGCACGGACGAGGCGCTTCCGCCGCCACCTGTCCCGATGCTGGGCCACGTCACCTCGAGCTATCGCAGCGCCGAGCTCGGCCGCACATTCGCGCTGGCACTGGTCAAGGCCGGCCAGGCCCGCATCGGCGAAACCCTGCACGTGCCCGTCGACGGGACGCTGATCCCCGTCGAGGTCACAGGTTCGGTGCTGGTCGACCCGGAAGGAGCGCGCCGAGATGGCTGACACATTGCAACGCACCAGCCCGCTACAGCAGTGGGCCGAAAGGTTCGCGCAGTTGCCGGATTCGGTGGCGATCGTCGAGGAACCGTTCATCACGATGGTCGAACTCCGCGTCGAGCCATCCGGTCCCGGCGCCGCGGCGGCGGCACAATGGCTCGGTGTCGAGCTGCCAACCACCGCGTCCACCTACGCCAATAGCCTTGACACCACGGTGATTTGGCTGGGTCCCGACGAGTGGCTGGTCACCGGCACCTCGCTGGCCGGGCCGGACCTGGAAGCACGGTTGCGCGAAGCCGTCGCTCCGCACGGCGGCGCCGCGGTCGACGTTTCGGGGCAGCGCACCACGCTAAGGCTGCGCGGCTCGCACAGCCGTGACGTGCTCGCCAAAGGCTGCGCGATCGATCTGCATCCCAGCGCCTTCGGCGGGGGCGGAGCCGTGCAAACGATGCTCGGCCAGACTGGCGTCATCCTGTTGGCCGTCGACGGCGGCGGTACCGACTACCGCATCCTCGTGCGCTCCTCGTTCGCCCGGTATGTGGCCGACTGGCTACTCGACGCAACCGAGGAGTACACCCCAATTTCCAGCGATACGATGTGACAGAGGCAGTGCCCATGAATCGCCAGCTCATCGACCCGTTACTGCAGCCCTTCGAGCTGAAGAACCTCACGCTGCGAAACCGTGTGGTCAGCACATCGCACGAGCCGTCCTACACCGAAGACGGGATGCCCAAGGAGCGATACCGCCTCTACCACGAGGAGAAGGCGAAGGGCGGCATCGGGCTGACGATGATGGGCGGATCCGCGGTCGTCGCGCCGGACAGCCCGGCCGCGTTCGGTAACCTTCACATCTACAAGGACGAGATCGTGCCATGGCTGCGGGAACTGGCCTACGGCGTTCACGAGCACGGCGCGGCGGTGATGTGCCAGATCACCCACTTGGGCCGCCGGACCAGCAACTACGACGGCGACTGGCTGCCGGTGGTCTATCCCTCGCCGTTACGCGAGCCCGCGCACCGGGCCTTCCCGAAGGTGGCCGAGGAATGGGACATGGACCGCATCGTGCGGGCGTATGCCGACGCCACTTCCCGATGCCGCGAGGCCGGCCTGGACGGCATCGAAATCGAGGCCTACACCCACCTGCTTGATGCGTTCTGGTCACCGCTGACCAATCACCGCGACGACGAGTTCGGCGGCAAACTCGAGAACCGCCTGCGCTTCCCGCTTCGAGTCATTCGTGCGGTGCGCGAGGCCGCAGGCCCCGACTTCATCGTCGGCATCCGGATGTCCTTCGACGAAGAGATGCCGGGAGGACTCGGCCGCGAGGAGGCGCTGGCGATCGCGCAGCGGGTCGTCCCTGAGGGCATCGACTTCATCAGCGTCATTCGGGGATACATGGCGAGCGACGAGGCACTGTCGCGGGTCATCCCGCCGATGGGCACACCCGTCGCGCCGCATCTGGAGTTCGCAGGCGAAATCAAACGCGAGGTAGGGGTGCCGGTGATGCACGCCTCCCGGATCAACGATGTGGCCACCGCCCGGCACGCGATTCGCGACGGACTGCTCGACCTGGTCGGGATGACCCGTGCGCACATCGCCGATCCACACATCGTCGCGAAAATCCAATCGGGAGAAGAGGACCGGATCCGGCCCTGCGTTGGCGCCAGCTACTGCCTTGACGAGATCTACCAGGCTCGCGACGCCAAGTGCATCCACAACCCTGCGACGGGTCGTGAGGACCGGTTGCCCCACCACGTGCCACCGGCCACGGGAACACCTCGCAAGGCCGTCGTCATCGGTGCCGGGCCGGCGGGACTGGAGGCGGCGCGGGTGCTCGGCGTGCGGGGGCATCGAGTGGTCGTGCTGGAGGCCAGCGACGCCGCAGGCGGCCAGATCCGGCTCGCCTCCTCGTCGCCGCGGCGGCGGGACCTGATCGGGATCATCGACTGGCGGCTGGCCGAGTGCAAACACGTCGACGTCGATGTCCGGTATAACACCTACGCCGAGGCCGAAGACGTGCTCGCTGAAGATCCCGACGTTGTGGTGGTCGCGACTGGCGGCATCCCGAACACCGAATTCCTTAGCGAGGGAGCGCATCTGGTCTCGGACGGATGGGATGTGCTGAGCGGCTCGTTCAAGGCAAAGGGTAAGGTCTTGCTCTTCGACGACAACGGTGGGCACCCCGGCCTGGATGCCGCCGAGGTGCTGGCCCGAGCCGGTGTGGACGTCGAATTTGTCACTCCGGAAAGGACGTTGGCGCCCGACGTCGGTGGCGTCAACTATCCCGGATACTTCAAGGTATTCGCCGAGCACAACGTGTTGGTTACCCTCAACGAACGGCTGACGGCCGTGCGGCGCAAGGACGGTCGCCTCGAGGTTGACCTGTACAACGAATATGCGCACGCCACACGGCAACGCATGGTCGATCAGGTGGTCGTCGAACACGGAACGCTTGCCCAGGATGAGCTGTACTTCTCGTTGGTGCCGGACTCATCGAACCTCGGCGAGGTAGACCAAAAGGCGCTACTCGATCTGAGCCCACAGCAGGTGCATCGCAATCCGGACGGCCGCTATCAGTTGTTCCGCGTCGGAGATGCGGTGGCCAGCAGAAACATTCACGCGGCGGTATTCGACGCGTACCGGTTGTGTCTGGCGCTGTGAAGCGCTAGCGCCCACAACACTCGTTCACCTTCACTATTTCGAATCAGAGAGGTCTTCTCATGCCACAGCAGGTCCAGGGCGTCATCGCCCGCAGCAAGGGCGCACCCGTCGAGCTCGTCGACATCACCATCCCCGATCCCGGCCCGAGCGACGTGGTCGTGCGGATCCAGGCATGCGGGGTGTGCCACACCGACCTGACCTACCGCGACGGCGGCATCAACGACGAATTCCCGTTCCTGCTCGGCCATGAGGCGGCAGGCATCGTCGAACAAGCGGGGAGCGCGGTTACCCATGTCGAGGTCGGCGACTTCGTCGTGCTGAACTGGCGCGCCGTCTGCGGCAGCTGCCGGGCGTGCCGCCGCGGCCGGCCCTGGTACTGCTTCGACACCTTCAACGCCAGCCAGCCGATGACCCTGGCCGACGGAACGGAGCTGACCCCGGCGCTGGGGATCGGCGCGTTCGCCGATAAAACCCTTGTGCACGAGGGCCAGTGCACCCGCGTCGACCCGAACGCCGACCCCGCCGTTGTCGGCTTGCTCGGCTGCGGTGTGATGGCCGGACTCGGCGCCGCGATGAATACCGGCAACGTCTCGCGCGGCGATTCCGTCGCGGTGATCGGCTGCGGCGGGGTGGGCGACGCCGCGATCGCGGGGGCCAGACTGGCCGGTGCCTCGCCGATCATCGCCATCGACCGCGATCCGAAAAAACTGCAGTGCGCAACCGAATTGGGCGCGACCCACACGATCGACGCGTCGCAGGCCGATGCGGTCGAGGCGGTGGCCGAACTCACCGGTGGCTTCGGTGCGGACGTGGTCGTCGACGCGGTTGGCCGTCCGGAAACCTGGAAGCAGGCGTTCTATGCGCGCGACCTCGCGGGCACGGTCGTGCTGGTCGGTGTTCCGACGCCCGACATGAAGCTCGAGATGCCACTGATCGACTTCTTCTCCCGCGGAGGGTCATTGAAGTCGTCATGGTACGGCGACTGCCTGCCGGAGCGGGATTTCCCCGCACTCGTCGACCTCTACCAGCAGGGCCGGCTGCCGCTGGAGAAGTTTGTCAGCGAGCGCATCAAGCTGGACCAGGTCGAGGACGCCTTCACGACGATGCATCGCGGCGAGGTGCTGCGTTCGGTCGTCGTGCTGTGAGCCCGCGCATCGACCGGGTTGTCACGTCCGGGCAATTCTGCCTCGATGGCGGCTGCTGGGACGTCGACAACAACATCTGGCTCACCGGCGACGACACCGAAGTGCTAATCGTCGATGCCGCGCACACCGCGCAGCCGATCATCGACGCCGTCGGCGATCGCACCGTCGTCGCCGTCGTCTGTACGCATGCGCACAACGACCACGTCACCGTGGCGCCAGAACTCGCAGAGCAATTCGGCGCGCCGGTTCTCCTGCACCCTGACGACGAGGTGTTGTGGAAGCAGACGCACCCCTCGGTGGACTATTCGCCGCTCGCCGACGGTCAACGAATTACCGTCGCGGGTACCGAGATTCAGGTGATCCACACGCCCGGGCACTCGCCGGGTTCGGTGTGCCTGTACGCACCGGCCTTGGGTGCCGTGTTTTCCGGTGACACCCTCTTCCGGGGCGGGCCCGGCGCGACGGGCCGCTCCTATTCGGACTTCCCGACGATCATCGAGTCGATCCGCTCCCGGTTGCTCACGCTACCGGGGGAGACAGTGGTGCACACCGGGCACGGCGACGACACGACGATCGGCGCCGAAGCTCCGCACCTCGCAGAGTGGATCGCTCGCGGCAGCTGACTTCCGCCGCGGGCCTCAGCCGTGGCGGGCCGCTTCCTGGTCGTTGGCCTGCTGCTTGGGCTGGTGCCGGTAGAACGACACCGTCGCCGCCGGCAGCGGCTGGTTGCCGAGGATCAGATCCGCCGCCTTCTCGGCGACCATCATCACCGGCGCATAGATGTTGCCGTTGGTCACATATGGCATCACCGATGCGTCGACCACCGACAGGCCCTCGACGCCGTGCACACCCATCGTCTGCGGGTCGGTGACCGACATCGCATCCGTCCCCATCTTGGCCGTACAGGACGGGTGCAGCGCGGTTTCGGCGTCGCGTGCCACCCAGTCGAGGATCTGCTCGTCGGTTTCCACGCTCGGGCCGGGCGAGGTCTCCCCCCCGTTGAACGGTGTCATCGCGGGCTGGTTGAGGATCCCACGCGCCACCCGGATGGACTCGACCCATTCGCGTCGGTCCTGCTCGGTGGACAGGTAGTTGAACCGCAGCGCCGGATGCACTTTCGGGTCGCGGCTGGTGATCTTCACGCTGCCTCTCGCGTCGGAATACATCGGGCCGACGTGCACCTGATAGCCGTCGCCGCCTTCGGGCGACGAGCCGTCGTAGCGGACCGCGATCGGCAGGAAGTGGAACATCAGGTTCGGGTAGGCGACGTCGTCATTGCTCCGGACAAAGCCCCCGCCCTCGAAATGGTTCGTCGCGCCGGGGCCACGGCGCAGGAACAACCAGTTGGCGCCGATCCACGGCCGGTACCGCCACTTCAGGTACTTCTGCATGGTTACCGGTTGTTTGCAAGCGTATTGGATGTAGACCTCGAGGTGGTCCTGAAGGTTCTCGCCGACGCCGGGTAGGTCGTGCACCACGTCGATGCCGAGCGCCTTCAGATCTGTGGCGTTGCCGACGCCGGAGAGTTGCAATAGCTGCGGGCTGTTGATCGCCCCGCCGCACAGCACGACGTGGCCGGCGCTGACCCGCTTCGTGCCGCCGACCAGGTGCCGGTACTCGACGCCGACTGCGCGCTTGCCGTCGAAGATCACCCGCTCAACGAACGCCCGGGTGATCACGTCCAGATTCGGCCTGTGCATGACAGGGTGCAGGTAGGCGCGGGCGGCCGAGAGTCGCCGCCCGTTGCGGATGTTGCGGTCGAATTTCGCGAAACCCTCTTGGCGGTAACCGTTTACGTCATCGGTGCGGGGATAACCGGCCTGCTGGGCCGCGGTGAAGAACGCCTCGAACAACGGATTGGTCGCCGGCCCGCGCTCCAGCGCGAGGGGACCGTCATGCCCGCGATACGGGTCGTCGGGAGCGGCGGCCAGGCAGTTTTCCATCCGGTTGAAGTACGGCAGGCAGTGCGCGAAGTCCCAGTCGCCCATGCCGGGGTCCGCGCCCCAGCGCTCGTAGTCCATCGGATTGCCGCGCTGGAAGATCATCCCGTTGATGGAGCTGGAGCCGCCGAGTACCTTGCCGCGGGCGTGGTACACGCGCCGGCCGTTCATGTGCGGCTCTGGCTCGGACTCGTATTTCCAGTCGTAGAAACGACTTCCGATGGGAAACGGCAGGGCCGCAGGCATGTGCACGAACACGTCCCACAACGAATCGTTGCGGCCCGCCTCCAAAACCAGAACCTTATTGGCCGGGTCGGCCGAAAGCCGGTTGGCGAGCGCGCATCCTGCGGATCCACCGCCGACGATCACGAAGTCGTACCGCGTAGATGTCATCGTTGTCCTCCTGCGGATCGTGGGAAAAGGCTATCGCCGCGACGCGTTATGCGCATCACGTTTCTCTATGTGCAACTGCGTCTCGTATAGTTGCGTCATGAGCAACGCGCGCGGTGAGAGCGCTGGGGGTGTGCAGTCGGTCGATCGCGCCGTCAGCGTGCTGGAAATCCTGGCCCAACGCGGTGAAGCCGGCGTCAGCGAAGTCGCCGCGGACATCGGCGTGCACAAGTCGACGGCATTCCGATTGCTCGCGGCGCTCGAGGAACGCGAACTCGTCGAGCAGACCCAGGACCGCGGAAAGTACCGCCTGGGCTTCGGCATCCTGCGGCTGGCCAGCGCGGTGCCCGGGCAATTGGACGTCACCCAGCAGGCCCGTGCGATCTGCGAGCAGCTCGCCGCGCAGCTCGGTGAGACCGTCAACATCGCGGTGCGGCGGTCGAATTTCGTCGTCAATATCGACCAGGCGCGCGGACCGAGCACCGTCGCTACGCACAACTGGGTCGGTGAGCTGACGCCGTTGCACGCCACCTCGAGCGGCAAGATCCTGCTCGCGTTCATGACACCCGAAGATCGCCGAAAGTTGTTGGCTTCGCACGGGCTTGCCCGACTCACCGCCCACACGATCACCTCGGAACGCGAACTTGAGGCGCAGGTCGAGGCGGCCGCGCGCGACGGGTACGCGTTCTCTGTCGAGGAACTGGAGCAGGGGCTGAACGCTGTCGCCGCCCCGGTCCGCGACCACACCGGCGGCGTGATCGCGGCGCTGTCCGTATCGGGTCCGGTCTACCGCTTCACCGAAGAACGCATGCGCGAGGTGACCCCCGATGTCGTCGCCGCCGCGGCGGCGATCGGTCACCGGATGGGCCACCTCGACTGAGGAGACTGGCGCGGTCACGTTGTCAGCTTCGCCCGCAGCCAGTCGTGGAAGTCGCCGATGTGGTGCTCGCTGGGCACCAGCACCCCGCCGTCGCGGTAGGTGCGTGAGCTCATCGCCGGCTGGCAGCGCTCACATGCCGCGAAGTCCTGCTGATTGACCCGGTGAAACAATTCGACCGAGCGGCTCAGGTCTTTGCCAGAGTCCACCACCTCGGGTAGGTAAAGCCAGTCACATTCGATGACGGTGCGGTCCGCGGCGAGCGGAAACATCCGGTGTAGGATCACGTGATCGGGCACCAGGTTGACGAACACCAGCGGCTTGATTGTGATCGCGTAATAGCGCCTGTCCTGGTCCTCGGCGACGCTCGGGATCTGGTCGAGACCCGCCGAACCGTCGATCGTGAATCCTTCGACGTCCTTGCCGAATTCGGCGCCGTGTCCGACGTGGTACTGCACCGCCAACCCGTCGGCGAACTCGGGCAGCACCTCGGTCAGTTCCGGATGGATGGTGGCGCAGTGGTAGCACTCCATGAAGTTCTCGATGATGAGCTTCCAATTCGCCTTTACGTCATAGCGGATCCGGCGACCGACGCGCAGGTGAGCTGTGTCGTAATGGTCGATGGACTCGACGTTGCCGAGCCGATCGCTGACGTCCTTGCGGACCGTTTCGTCGAACGAAGGTGGGGTATCGGCCAGGCACACCCACACATAGCCCAGCCACTCCTGCACCGCGATGCGTCGCAGGCCGTACTCGACCCGGTCGATGTCGGGCATCTTGGTCAGGTTCGGCGCGGCCACCAGCTTGCCGTCGAGGTCGTAAGTCCAAGCGTGGTAGGGGCATTGGAACGCGCGCTTGACCTCGCCGGTCTCGTCGGTGCACAGCTGCGCGCCGCGATGGCGACAGACGTTGAAGAACGCGCGGATCTCACCGCTGCGTGACCGCGTGATCAGCACGCTCTCGCGGCCGACCTGCACGGTCTTGAAGGCTCCTGGCTTGTCGAGATCGTCGGCCCGCACGGCGCAGAACCACATCGACTCGAAGATCGACGCCTGTTCCATCGCGAAGATGGTGGCGTCGGTGTAATAACTGCCGGGCAGCGTCGAGATAAGGCTCTCCGGCAGGCCGACCATCGTCATTGCGATCTCTCCTCTGCTGTGCCGCGCGGATATAGATAGGGGAGTCAGGCGGGAACCGGGACGACGGCGAGTTGACGTCGCAAGCGAGTGAACAACCGCGGCTGGTCCACGCCGAGCACGGCGACCGGTTCACCTCCGCGGCGGTAGACGGCCAGGAAACTGGCGTCGCGGAGGGTGCCTACCTCGAACGTGATCTCGTCACCGGGCGCTGCGATGCCGGCGAACTGGATCCGGCGGCCGTATTGATCCGACCAGAAATACGGGGGTTTGGCCGGCGCGCCATCGTGCCGTCCACCGGCGAGCAGCGTGGCGACCGCGATGGCGGGGCGCTCTAACGCGCCTGTCCAATGTTCGACGCGATGCGGCCAGCCGACAGACGGCTCATGCCAGGCCGCACAGTCGCCCACCGCGACCACGTTCGGGATCGACGTTGCCCCGCCCTCGTCGCATACAACGCCGTTGGAAATTTCGAGCGGGCTGTTGCGCAGCCATTCGACGTTGGGGATCGCGCCGATTCCGACCAGCACGACATCGGCGGCCAGCCGACGGCCGTCGGCCAACTGCACGCCGGTGACTCGGTCCCTGCCCGTGAGGTCCGCGACCGGGGCTCCGCACAACAGCCGCGTGCCGTGCTCGGTGTGCAGCCGTGCCACCGCGGCCCCGAGTCGCACGCCGAGCGGGCCGGCCAGTGGTGCCAGTGCGGCCTCGACGACCGTGACGTGCAGTCCCAATTTCGCTGCGGTCGAGGCGACTTCGCCCCCGATGAATCCGGCGCCGATCACCACGAGCCGTGCGCCCGGTCGAAGTTCGCGGCGAAGGCCGATGGCGTCGTCAACCGTGCGCAGCACGTGCACTCCGGCGAGGCGCGCTGAGGCGGGCCATGACCGGGCCCGGGCACCGGTGGCCACGACGATGCCGTCGGCGCGCACCGTGGTTCCGTCGTCGAGGTGAACGGCGCCCGCCGCCGCGTCCAGGCGGGTCGCGTGCACGCCGATCAGCCACTGCGCTTTAAGGTCATCGTCGTCGGCTTCCAGGGCCAAGGCATCCTCGCCGACATCGCCGGCAAGGAACTCCTTCGACAGCGGGGGACGGTCGTAGGGCCGCCGCGTCTCAGCGCCGACGATCGTCAGCTCGCCGTCGAAACCCTGCGCGCGCAATGCGCGAGCCGCCGACAGGCCAGCCAGCGACGCCCCAACCACCGCAACGCTTTTCACTGCGCCGCCTCGCCGGCCGCACGAGTCGTGACACCGGGGGGAAGGTTGGGCGGAGCGTCGTCGAGCACGACGTTGATCACTTCGTCGACGATGACCACCTCGTGTGTGCGCACCGGAAGCTTGGCCGGCGGCGCGTCGACCGCGCCCGTACGCAGGTTGAAACGCGAGGCGTGCAGCGGGCATTCGATCTCAAAGCCCTCCAGCCAGCCGTCGGCGAGTGAAGCGTCCTGATGCGTGCAGGTGTCGTCGATTGCGAACACGTCGCCGTCATCGGTGTGGAAGACGGCGATGGGCGGATCCGCTTCGACCCGCCTCGCCTCACCGCGGGGCAGGGCCGCAAGTGGACAGATTTCGAGCACGACCTCAACCTTCCCGAATGGGTTCTTTGTAGCGGATTATGAAACTTGATTCGTAATATGCAACAGCCTGATGGAAATCGCCCGGCCTTGTCAAGAGCTGCGGCCCGCGAGTTTTGACGTCGCGCACCCGGTCTGAACAGCGCTGACTACGCCGCGTTCTCGGCTCCCGTGCCGGCCAGCCACTTGGCGACAAGCTGCGGGTGCGCATCGATGAATTTCTTGGCGGCCTCGTCGTCACTCATCCCGTCCACTGCGATCGACCGGGCCACGGAGTTCTGGTCCTGCTCCGTCCACTGGAAGTTCTTCACCAGCGTGTAGGCCGGGCTTCCGGACTCGGCGAACTTGGTCGAGACGATCTTGTCCAGGTCGTAGACCGGATAGTCGCAGGCGATCTTGGCCGGATCGGCGTCGCATCCATCTGTGTAGGGCGGCAGATCCACCTTGGCCATCGGTACCTCACTCAACAGCCACTGCGGCGAATAGAAGTACGCGAGCAGCGGGGTCCGTTGTCGCTGTGCCTGACGGATGCTGGAGATCAGCGCCGTCTCGCTGCCGCCCTGCACCACCTTGTAGTCCAGGTTCAGGTTGGCCACCAGCGCGGCGTCGTTGGTCACGTAGGCCGGATCACCGTCGAGCAGCTGCCCCTTGTCGCCGGATTCGGAGTTCTTGAACAGGTGGGCGTACTTGTTGAGATTGCGCCAATCGGTGATGTCCGGGTACTGCTCGACCATCCACGGCGGCACGTACCAACCGATGGCCCCTCTGATCCCAGTGGAGCCGGCGCTCTGGGCCACGCCCATGTTGTCGATGTATTGCTTTTTCAGGTCGTCGTGACCCCAGTTCTCCAGGATCGCGTCCACCTGCCCGGTCGACATGCCCTGCCAGGAGACCTGCTCGGCGATGTGCTTCTGTTTGACCACGCAGCCGAGCACGTTCTCCGCGAGATAGGTGATCACCGCTGCATTGGCCTCGTACCCGACCCACGAGTTGACGGCCAGGTTGAAGGTGCCACACGGTTTGCTGCCGGGTTTCAACTGACCGCGGGCTTGCAGGTCCGAAACCTTGGTGGCGTTGCACCCCGAGATCAGCAGCACGAGCGCCGCGGCAACCGCGACCATGGCTGTACGTTTCATTCGCTTACCCGTCCTATCCGTCGCGATGCGGCCGCGGTCGTTCGGTCGAGGATCGTGCCGAGCAGCACGATCGCCAGACCCGCCGCCAGGCCCTTGCCGAAGAGGCTGGTCTGCGCGAACCCGGCCACCACGAGGTAGCCCAGCGCGCCGCCGCCGACCAGACCGGCGACCACCACCATGGAGAGCACATATATGAGGCCCTGGTTGGTGGCCAGTGTCAGGGACCGAACGGCCATCGGCAGCTGCACCTTGGTGATCACCTGCCAGGTGTTCGACCCCACCGAGCGGGCCGCCTCGACCGTCTCGGGCGAGACACCGCGGATCCCGTCGGCCATGATCTTGATCGACACCGGAGCGGCGTAGACGATCGCCGCGACGATGCCGGTGAATCGTGACGCCGAAAACAACGCCAGGAACGGAACCAGGTACACGAACGACGGCATGGTCTGCGCGGCGTCAAGGAACGGTCGCACGATCTTGTCCGCGGTGGGGCTGCGGCCCATCCAAACGCCGACCACGACCCCGAGCACGACGACGATCACGGTGGCCACCAGCACCGCGGCCAGGGTGTCCATGGTGTCCTGCCACAGCCAGAGCGGCCAAGCGATCACGGCGAGGCACACCGCCGTGATGAGCGCGGACCATCGGCCGCCGATGATCGCCGCGATCGCGGTGATCGCCGCGAAGGTGAGCCACCACGGTGAGCTGTCCAGCAGCGTCTGCAACGGATCGAGCGCCCACGCGGTGACCACGTCCTTGATGCCGTTGGTCACGCCGGAGAAGCTGGTTTGCGCCCAGTTGGTTACCGCGTTCGCGGCGTTGATAATGGGCGTGCCGACATCGAGCCCGATGTGCACCGACCCGAGCTGCAGTGACGACGGGAAGAGCGCCACCAGCTGGTACGTGTAGGACAACCAGATCGCGATCGCCGTCACTACGGCGCCGATCACGATTCCTGGCCGCCGAAACCTGTTGGGCTCGGCCGACTTTCGCCGTTGGGTCTCCACTCGCTCGCTGGCCGCGGTGGTGGTCCTGTCCAGGATGATGGCCATGATCACGATCGCCACGCCGGCGTTGAAGGCGGTGCCGACGTCCTGGGTCGACAACGCCTGGACCACCACCTGGCCGAGACCCGGTGCGGCGATCAGCGCGGCGATGGTCACCATCGCCAGCGCGGCCATGATGGTCTGGTTGATGCCGAGCACGATGGTGCGCTTGGCCATTGGCAGCAGCGCCCCGAACAACTCCTGGGATCGGGTCGCGCCGAGTGACTCGACCGCTTCCCGAGACTCTGAGGGGACCGACCGAATGCCATGCGCGGTGAGCCGGATGACCGGGGGAGCCGCGTAGATCACGGTCGCGATGATCGCCGCGGCCGGGCCGATCAGGAACGCCAGCGTCAGCGGAGCGAGGTAGACGAACGACGGCAGGATCTGCATGAAATCCAGCACCGGGGTGATGAAGCGATTGAACCCGTCCGATATCCCGGCCCAGATGCCCAACGGGATTCCGATGAGCAGCGATATCGCGACCGCCGCGATGGTCAGCGCCAGCGTCTCCATGCTCTCCTGCCACAGGCCCTGCAGGCCCATGAACAACAAGCCACACAGGGTGAGCAGCCCGACCTTCCAGTTGCCGAGCATCCAGGCCAGGAACGTGAACAGCACCACGACACCGAGCCAGCCGATGTAGGGGACGGGTCGCCCGTCAACCGGGTGCGCGATCAGGTCGGCGATCGCGGTGCCGAACGCGTCGATCACCGACCGGATCGGATTGAAGAAGTAAGTGAAGAGCGGGTTGGTGTTTCGGCCCTCGCCGACGCGGGTTTGCAGATCGGACAGCCACACGTGCAGCGGTTTCGTGTCGGCCGGGGCCAGAGCGAGGGTGTTGCGGCCGCGCAGGAAGAAAAACAGCACGATCCAGAGACCCAGTACCGCGGTGATGGCCGCTATGAACTGTGCCGGCCCACGTTCGGCGAACCATGACGTGCGCGGCTGTGCCTCCGGTGCCTGCTGCGCGGGAGGGGCCCCTACCGCGATGGTGGCCATCAGGCGCCGCCCTCGTCGACCTTGCCGATCACCGCGAGGATCTCACTGCGGCCCACGATGCCCAGTAACTTGCCGTCCGAGACCACCTTGATCGGCTTGTCGGCGGCGAGCACCGGGTCGACGGCATCGCGGATGACGGTGTTGGGCGCCATCTCGGGGCCATCGAGCGGATCGCTTGCCCGCTGCTCGCGCATGATCCACTTCAGCGTCAGCACCCGCGAACGTGGTACGTCGCTGACGAATTCGCGGACATAGTCGTCGGCCGGGGCGCCGACGAGCTCGTCACCGGTACCGATCTGGACCATTGCTCCGTCGCGCATGATCAGGATCCGGTCGCCGAGCTTGAGCGCCTCGGACAGGTCGTGGGTGATGAACACCATCGTCTTGCCCATCTCGTGGTGCAGCCGGATCACCTCGTTCTGCATATCGCGCCGGATCAGCGGATCCAGCGCCGAGAACGGCTCGTCGAACAGCAGCATGTCCGGATCGCTGGCCAGCGCGCGCGCCAGCCCGACCCGCTGCTTCATGCCACCGGATAGCTGATCCGGGTAGGAGTTCTCGTACCCTGCAAGCCCGACCAGCTCGGTGACCTCGCCGGCGCGCTTCATTCTGTCCTTCTTGTCGGTGCCACGGACTTCGAGGCCGTATGAGACGTTGTCGAGCACCCGGCGGTGGGGCAGCAGGCCGAAATGCTGGAAGACCATCGAGACCTTGCGGCGGCGCAGATCCCGCAGCTCCTTCTCGTCGGCGGCGGTGATGTCGGTGCCCTGGAAGATCACCTGGCCCTTGGTCGGCTCGATCAGCCGCGTCAGACATCGCACTAGCGTGGACTTTCCGGAACCGGATAGACCCATCACCACGAACACCTCACCGCAGCCGACGTCGAAGCTGACGTCGCGCACGGCGACTGCGCACCCCGTCTTCTTCTTGATGTCCTGGACGCTGAGCCTCTCCATGCTGTCGTCGCACGCGACGTCGGAAGCCTTGGTGCCGAAGACCTTCCACAGTCCTTCGACACTGAGTTCCGCGTCGCCGCGGCCAGGGCTGGGCGGCGCGACCACCGCCGTGGGTGCACTCTCTGTGTGAATGGCCACCGGAATCTCCTAACTAATTGGGCTGTCGGTCAATCGGCGTGCGGCGGGCCTGCGGGGTTATCCCCGGAACCACCGCTCGGGCCGTGGGTTGGTGTTCTGCCAGATGTGCTTGATCTCGCGGTATTCGTCGAAACCGGCCCGACCGAGTTCGCGGCCGTTGCCGGAGCGCTTCATTCCGCCCCATTCGGCCTGCGGCACGTAGGGGTGATAGTCGTTGATCCAGATGGTTCCGTGCCGCAGCCGGTTTGCGACGCGCTGGGCCTTGCCTGCGTCTTGGGTCCACACGGCGCCTGCCAGTCCGTAGACGGTGTCGTTGGCCAGCCGTACTGCGTCGTCTTCGTCGGTGAATGTCTCTACGGTCAGCACCGGACCGAACGACTCCTCTTGTGTCACAGACATTCCCGAGTGGCAGCCATCCAGAACCGTGGGGGGATAGAAGAAGCCGTCGCGCAGATGCGCGTCCTCCGGCCGGCGTCCGCCGCACCGCAGCACGGCGCCCTCTGCCAAACCTGCTGCCACGTAGGCCTCTACCTTGTCCCGGTGGGCGGCCGAGATCAGCGGGCCGGTCTCGGCGTCGGGGTCGAATGGTCCGCCGAGCCTGATCCGCTCGGCGCGTGCGACAACCTCGTCGACGAACCGATCGTGAAGTGACTGCTCGACGATCAGGCGGGCACCAGCCGAACACACTTGGCCCGAATGCAGGAACACGGCGGTGAGCGCGAAATCCACTGCTGTCTCGAAGTCGGCGTCGGCGAAGACGACGTTGGGGTTCTTGCCGCCGAGTTCGAGTGCGACGCGTTTGACAGTCGGTGCGGCAGCGGCCATCACGCGGCTGCCCGATGGGACACCGCCGGTGAACGAGACCATGTCCACGTCGGGATGCTCCGACAGTGGGGCGCCGGCCGTGGGTCCCGCGCCGAGAACCAGATTGGCGACGCCGGCGGGCAGACCGGCTTCCTCCAGCGCCCGCATCAAGAGCACCGCGGTGGAGGGCGTCAGCTCGCTCGGCTTCAGCACGAACGTGTTGCCCGCCAACAGCGCTGGGGCGACCTTCCAACTTGCCTGCAGCAGAGGGTAATTCCACGGAGTGATCAGTCCGCAGACGCCGACCGGTTCGTAGACCAGGCGACTGATCGCATCCGCCTTGCCGGTGTCCACAACGCGGCCGGCCTCGGTGCCGCCGACACCCGCGTAGTAGCGCAGGCACGCCACGACGTCGTCCATGTCGTATTCGGCTTCGACGATCCGCTTGCCGGTGTCGAGCGCCTCGGCGCGCACGAAATCCTTGCGGTCGCGGTCGATCAGATCGGCGGTGCGGCGCAGCACGTCTGCTCGTTCGCGTTCGGGCGTCCGCGGCCATGGTCCCGCATCGAACGCCTCACGCGCCGCGGCGATCGCGGCATGGGTGTCCTCGGTGGATGCCTCGGCGGCCTGCGCGACCAGCTGGCCGTCCGCGGGACATCGGATTTCGCGGCGCGTTCCGTCGAGCGACGGGCGCCATTCACCCGCGATGTACAGATTCAGGTGTTCTGCCACCTCGGCCTCTCGCCCAGCAACGCCAAACGTTGCGTATCGCGCAATAGAACCCTCTACATGCAACAGATTGGACTGTGCTGTACGTCACTGTCAAGGGGAAGTGTGAAATCAAATTCGCAGGTCGGGCGTTAGCTGCGCGGGGCCTTGACCCTCAAAGCGACAGCCAGCTATGATACCGATCACACACTGATATATCAGTTATCGCCAATCTGGTATTCATTCCCCAGACCCCACGAACGGAGCATCGGCATGACCGTCCTCGATGAACGTCTGAGCGATTTCGATCCCGAGGTTGCCGAGCTGATCGGCATGGAACTCGAACGCCAGCGCAGTGGCCTGGAGATGATCGCGTCGGAGAATCATGCGCCGCTGGCGGTGATGCAGGCCCAGGGTTCGGTACTGACCAACAAGTACGCGGAGGGCTACCCCGGGCGGCGCTACTACGGCGGTTGCGAGCACGTCGACGTCATCGAGCAGCTGGCGATCGATCGAATCAAGGCGTTGTTTGACGCCGAGTTCGCCAACGTGCAGCCGCATTCCGGTGCGCAGGCGAACGCCTCGGTCATGCATGCACTGATCAAGCCGGGTGACACGATCCTCGGCCTCTCCCTCGACTGCGGTGGTCACCTCACGCACGGGATGCGGCTGAACTTCTCGGGCAAGCTCTACAACGTTGCCGCGTATGAGGTTTCGCGCGACGACTACTTGATCGACATGGATCGGGTGGCCGAGGCCGCCCGCGAGCATCGGCCCCAGATGATCATCGCGGGCTGGTCGGCCTACCCGCGCCACCAGGACTTCGCGCGATTCCGCGAGATCGCCGACGAGGTGGGTGCCTACCTGATGGTCGACATGGCCCATTTCGCGGGTCTCGTCGCCGCCGGGTTGCACCCGTCGCCGGTGCCGCATGCCCATGTGGTTACGTCCACCACGCACAAGACGCTCGGCGGTCCGCGCGGCGGCATCGTGTTGACCAACGATGTCGACATCGCCAAGAAGATCAACTCGGCGGTCTTCCCGGGTCAGCAGGGCGGGCCGTTGGAGCACGTCATCGCGGGCAAAGCGGTGGCCTTCAAGATGGCCGCCAGGCCCGATTTCGTTGAGCGTCAACGGCGATGCATCGAAGGCGCGAAGATCCTCGCCGAGCGGTTGTCCCAGCCCGATGTTCGTGACGCTGGGATCGCCGTGCTCACCGGTGGAACCGACGTCCATTTGGTGCTCGTCGACCTGCGCGATGCGGACATCGACGGACGACAGGCCGAAGACCGGTTGGCGGCGATCGGGATCACCGTGAACCGCAACGCGGTTCCATTCGATCCTCGCCCGCCGATGGTGACGTCGGGGCTGCGCATCGGCACCCCGGCGCTAGCGGCGCGCGGCTTTCAGGCCGAGGACTTCGCCACCGTGGCGGATCTGATCGCGCAGTGCCTGATCGCCGCGTCTGACTCGGACACCGCGAAGCTGGCCAGGGCCGTCGGCGACCTCGCCGGGCGCTATCCGCTCTACCCGCACCTGTAGCCCTGGAAGGACTTTCAGTGACCATCAGTGTTTTCGAGCTCTTCAAGGTCGGCATCGGTCCGTCCAGTTCGCACACCGTCGGCCCGATGCGAGCGGCCGAGAACTTCGTCGCCGATCTCGACGCGATGGATGTGCTCGTCCGGGTTGCCGATGTCCGGGTCGAGCTCTACGGGTCGCTCGCGGCGACCGGCCGCGGCCACGGCACGCTGCCCGCGGTCCTGCTCGGGCTCGAGGGGTACCTCCCGGAAACCATCGAGACCGGGGAGATGGAAGCTGGGCGCGAGCGCCTGCGCAACACCGGCAAGATCATGCTCGGCGGTCGAGTACCCATCGCCCTGTCCGAGGACGACATCGCGCTGTACACCCGCACGGTGCTGGACTTCCACCCCAACGGCATGACGCTCACTGCGTACGGCGCCGACGACCGCACTCTTCATCGGCAGACCTACTTCTCCGTCGGGGGTGGATTCGTGGTCACTGAGAGCGAGGCTGCCACCGAACCCGTGATCGCCGACGAGGACGACACATCGTTCTCGTCGGCCGCAGAGCTGCTCGCGCTCGCCTCGGGCACCGGCAGGTCGATCAGCGAGGTGATGCTCGCCCACGAGCGGCGCATCCGCAGTCCCGAGGAGGTGCGCGCGAACCTGCTTCATCTGCGTGACGTCATGGTGGAATGCGAGCAGCGCGGCATCGGCCGCATCGGGCTGTTGCCCGGAGCGCTGCAGGTACGCCGGCGCGCGGGGCAATGGCATCAACGCCTCATTCAGGAAGATCCCCACCGTGATCCGCGCTTCGCCGAGGATTGGGTGAACCTGGTCGCGCTCGCCGTCAACGAGGAGAATGCGTCGGGTGGGCGCATCGTGACCGCGCCGACCAATGGTGCCGCCGGGATCATCCCCGCGGTGTTGCATTACGCCGTGCACTACACCGAGGCGGGCGCATCGGATGCGGACGATGTGGCGGTGCGTTTTCTGCTCACCGCGGGCGCCATCGGATCGCTCTATAAGGAGCGGGCATCCATTTCCGGGGCCGAGGTCGGCTGCCAGGGGGAGGTCGGCTCCGCGTCATCGATGGCGGCAGGCAGCCTGGCCGAAATCCTCGGCGGGACACCGGAACAGGTCGAGAATGCGGCCGAGATCGCGATGGAGCATAGCCTCGGGTTGACCTGCGACCCTATCGCGGGACTCGTCCAGATCCCATGCATCGAACGCAACGCGATATCGGCAGGAAAGGCCATCAACGCGGCGCGTATGGCGCTGCGCGGCGACGGCACCCACCGCGTCAGCCTCGACGAGGTGATCGCCACCATGCGCGCTACGGGGCGCGATATGAGTTCGAAATACAAAGAGACGTCGACCGGCGGGCTCGCCGTGAACGTGTCGGTGAACTACGTCGGCTGTTGAACCAGGATGAGCTCAGCGAACTGATCGGGGCACTCCAGCGGCGTGAAGTGCCCGACACCGTCAGCGAGGTGCACGCGCACGTCGATGAAGTAATGCTCCAGCCGATCGGCCCACTGCTGTGGGAACAGCGGATCATGCTGCGGCCACAACACATCCGTCGGGGCGTGGATCTTGATGGCCCGCTCGGGCGGCAACTCGGTCAGTGACTGGGCGATCATTCCGGCACCCGCGCGGTACCACGCGATCGATGCGGTGAAGGCGCCCGGAAGGGCATAGTCGGCTACCAGGCGGTCCAGATCATCTTCGGAGAGCGTGAAATTCGGGCCCGACCAGTGATTCCAGAAATGCCGCAAGTATTCTCGGACAGCGTCGGGATTGCCGTCGATCAACTGCCCGGCGAGCGGAAGCTGATGGAAGGCCTGATACCAGAACTCGCTCTGCGCGTGGGCGGTGAGTACGCGATCGCCTGCGCCGGGGAGCGGGGGAGAGAGGACAAGGGCCTGCACCAGATCGGGATGCATCCGGGCCACACTCTGCGCGACTCGGCTGCCGACGTCGTAGCCGGCGATCACGACATCCGACAGGCCCAATTCCTTGATCAGTCCCACGATGCTGCTGGCTTGCGCGGTGGCGCTGTAGAAATGGCGCACCGCCACCTCGTGTTTGTCGGAACCGCCGAAACCGCGCAGATCGGGAACGATGATGTCGGCGACCTCGCCGAGTATCGGAATGACCCGGCGGTAGTCAAGCCGGTTGCCGGGCCATCCGTGCAGCAGCACGACGGCAGGCGCGCCCCGTGTCCCGAAGCGGTCGAAGGCCAACCGGAACCCGTCGACGGGCGAGCTGCGCGACCACATTGGCCCATTCTGGCCATACATCAGCCGGATTGGAGCAAGGTTTCCGAATCACCCGTGATGACTGCCAGGATGTTGCGCCACGCATCCGACGGCCAGTTGAGTATGTCGCTGTGCGCCTGCGGACCCGCCATCAACCGTCCGTCGTCGTAATGCCCTGTGGTTAAACGGATTACACCGGGCATCTCGTCGGGGTCGGCGCCGTGTGGCCCGCCGGGAACGCCCTGCACGGCCTCGATGACGTCTCCCGGGGCGGTCATCGAGAATCGCAGCACATCCGGGTTGCGGTTGTGCCAGTCGCTGGGGTCGTCCACACCGACGCCCGCGCCCGCCGCGGCCACATACAGCGTCCGATCAGCCGTCAGGCCGAGCGCTTCGGCGGTGCCCACGATCGATCCGCCGTAGGAATGGCCGATGTAGGTGACCGCAATGGGCCGTCCAGTGTCGTCGACGGTGCGGTCGACGTCCTCGCTGAAGGCGACCAGCCGTGGCGCCATGTCCAGTGCATACCGGGGGTTGGCGGCGTCGACGAGCCCGGTTACCGGGTTGCCACGGGGGAAGGGGCCGCCCAGATAAGTGATGGTCGCGACGTCGCCGCGCGTGGCCGAGACGAACCGGCGAGCGGTCTGGGTGTTGGGTGCCGAGCCCTCGATCGTGGTGTTGAGCCCCGGGACCAGCACAGCCACGCTCTTCGCGGTCGATAGATTGCCGTTGAGTTCCACCAGCGACGCACGCGCGGGGTCGAACGCCAGGATCTGCCGATCGACCCGCTGACCACTGTGGGCAGGGTCGTCGATCTCACCGAGCAGGTCGCGATAGACCGTGATACGTCCCGGATCCTCCGTGTCGATGATCGCCTGCGCGATGTTGACGCGGTTGGCGGCGACGCGCATGTCCCAGGGCACCCCGTCGGTGTTGCCGACCTGCTGCGGGAATTCGGTGATCAGTCGTTCTCGCTGCGCGGGGCTCATGGCGGCGATCTGTTCGCCGATTCGGTCCTGAGGCATCGCCGGCCATCCCGCCACCACGTCGGACGCCTGAACCGGCCACGCACCGGCGGGAACCGTCGCGGCTGCCGCACGGGGGATCGGCGATGGCGCGAAGGCCTCGGAGATGTCGGCGGCCGCGTCGTCATCGGCCGCACCAAGCCGCTCCAATGCGTCCGCGATCTGCCCGCTCAGTTCGTCGGCCCGCATCTTGAGCATGTCGCGCGCGACGACAGGATCGCCACCGGACAGCGCGACGAGCAGCGCAGGCGGACCGGCGCGTATCGACACCGTCCCGTCGTCGGCGACATCGAATCCGCCGCCGCGGGCTGCGGAGACCCGCGCCTGTACCGCCGCGAGAGCCGCGGTGATCTGACCGGCGCCGTCGCGCGCGGCGATCGACGCGATGATGAGGCGCCGCGCCGCGTCGTCGCCTGCGGCCGCAATGCCGCGCGCATCGTCCCGGGCGGCGTCGGCCGTGGCGCCCGCCGAGAATTCGTGGTTGCGTCGGATTTCTCGCATGACGGAGTCGACGTGCGCCGTCAGACGGCGAGCCGCCCCGTCCCACTCGTCGGCGAGCCGCCGCAGTGAATCCGGCTGCCACGCTTCGGCTTGCGAGACGGTCGGCCGCGTCACCGTCCGAAGCGCTCGCCGTTGCGGCGGTCGGTGCGCTCGAGGGCGTCGGCGGACATGTGCGCCGCCACAGCCCAGCCGCGCATGTTGGCGACGACATCGGTGAGCCGTGCCGCGACGAGGTCCGGTGCGGCGATGCGCCCGACGGCTGACCCTTGCAGATCATCGGGATCCAGTCCAGGCCAACGCATCTCAGCGATGGCGTCTGCCGCCTGCATGACATGGTTGGCGACAGTTCGCAGTTGTGTCAGATCGACTTCGGTTCGTCCCCCCATGCCTCATGCTGACAGATTCGTGCACCGTCACGCAGAAGTTATCCACAGGCTTCGCTCTCCTCGCGAGCAGACGCAAAGTTCCCTATTTTGTCGGCGTGTCGGGTGAGACTTTGCGTCTGCTCGGCAAGCAGAACCTAGGCGGTCGTAACTCGCCGCCAACCGACGTACGTCAACCACAGCCCCATGAACGTCATCAAGCCGAAGAAGATGCGCGCGGCCAACAGCAGGCCCGGGCTGGCCAGCGTGTCACCAGCGCCCGTCTCGATCGCGG
Organism: uncultured Actinomycetota bacterium; assembly: GCA_963770305.1. Lineage (GTDB taxonomy): Bacteria > Actinomycetota > Actinomycetes > Mycobacteriales > Mycobacteriaceae > Mycobacterium. Next base: position 86,768 of record CAVYPB010000036.1, on the reverse strand, counting down.
TGGGGAACGCCATCATCGTCAGACCCCGCAGGGCAACAAACCACCCGAACAGCGAGATGAGCGCGGCGGTGACCCCACGCCAGTACTGATGAAAGGCGATCACGATGAGCCCGGCGATGAGCATCATCGCCCCGAGGATCCAGGGCAGAACGGCGTTGGCGAATAGATCGTCGATCAGACCTGTCAGATCGGGCAGCCGGATCGCGACGATCAGCGTGGCCAACGCCACGAATGGACCGATGACACGCGCGAACGCCCGAGTGCGCTGTGCGGAATCTGGGTTGACCTGGGACATCGCTATCACTCCTATTAATAAACCGACTAGCGGTCTATTAATAGGCTAAACTTGTCGCGCAGTCGTCGTCAACACTGGAGAGAGGCGATATACGTGGCGCGACACGTGAAGCCCGACGAGTACGCGGCGAAACGGCGAGAGATCCTCGATGCTGCGCTGGAGCTGATGCACGACAAGGGCTACGAGCGGATGACGATCGACGACGTCCTGGCGAAGACTCAGATGTCCAAGGGCGCGCTCTATCACTACTTCGGCTCCAAGCGCGCAATGCTGGAAGGCATTGTCGAGATGATGGGCGAAAGCGGCGTGCGCGAGTTGGAGGCGGTGGTCGCCGATCCTGACCTCGGGGCCCTCGACAAGCTGCATGCGTACTTCGCGGCCTCAAGTGCATGGAAGGCGGAGAATGTCACGGCGGTGTCCACGACGATGCGGCTGTGGCGCGACGAGAACAACGCGCTGTTGCGGCAGAAGTTGTCGCAAGGGTCAATGCGAACAACCGCGCCGTTGCTGGAGGCGATCATTCGGCAGGGTTGTGAGGAAAGGGTTTTCGACACCGACTATCCGCGCGAGGCGGCGGTGATCATCACCGGCATGGCCTTGCACCTGACGGATGCCTTCATCGACGCGCTGGATGCCGACGGCGCGGTCGGCGCGGACCTGAGTGGTCCGCACATCCAGGGCGTGCTCGCCGCATATGTTGAGGCGTTCGAACGGATCCTCGGAGCGCCTGCGGGCTCGCTGGCCGTGGGCGGTTAAACCGGCTGCGGCAGCGATGCCACCAGGCAATAGGCGATCGGGATGAGGTAGCCGACCACATATCGGCCGTTCCAGGTCCCAGGCCAAGCGTGCGCAGCGGCCGGCCCAAGATTCGGCAGGTGAGAATCGCGGCCACCGCCGGCATCCACATCAACCCGAAGATGTAGGCCGCGTTGACGGTCTGGGTCGCGTTGATCAGCACCCAGAAGATGCCGGTGAGGCAGATCGTTAGCAATAGGAACAGCCCGACGGCGCGCCACGGGGCGGTCATGGGCCGACCTTGACGGACGCCCCAACCACTGTCAACCGGCCGCTTCGGCGCGGCTTGCGCGCCGTGGTCGGGCAGCAACCAGTAGTCTCGATGAGGTGCAGCGACGAATCATGGGCATCGAGACGGAATTCGGTGTCACCTGCACGTTCCACGGCCATCGCCGGCTGAGCCCGGACGAGGTTGCCCGCTACCTGTTCCGACGGGTGGTGTCGTGGGGCCGCAGCTCGAACGTGTTCCTGCGCAACGGGGCGCGGCTATATCTCGATGTGGGCAGCCACCCCGAGTACGCCACTGCCGAGTGCGACAACCTCACCCAGCTGGTCACCCACGACCGCGCCGGCGAGCGGGTGCTCGAGGACCTGCTGATCGACGCCGAGCAGCGGCTGGCCGACGAGGGCATCGGCGGCGACATCTATCTGTTCAAGAACAACACCGACTCGGCGGGCAACTCATACGGCTGCCACGAGAACTACCTGATCGTGCGGGCTGGCGAATTCTCCCGTATCTCCGACGTGCTGCTGCCGTTCCTGGTCACCCGTCAACTGATCTGCGGCGCGGGCAAGGTGCTGCAGACGCCGAAGGCGGCGACGTTCTGCCTGAGCCAGCGCGCCGAACACATTTGGGAAGGCGTCTCGTCGGCGACGACGCGGTCACGGCCGATCATCAACACCCGCGACGAGCCGCACGCCGACGCCGAGAAGTATCGCCGGCTGCACGTCATCGTCGGCGATTCCAACATGTGCGAGTCCACGACGATGCTCAAGGTGGGCACCGCGTCGCTGGTGCTGGAGATGATCGAGGCCGGGGTGCCGTTCCGCGACTTCTCGCTGGACAACCCGATTCGCGCCATCCGCGAGGTCAGCCACGACCTGACCGGCAGACGCCCGGTGCGGTTGGCCGGCGGGCGGCAAGCCAGCGCGCTGGACATCCAGCGGGAGTACTACGCCCGTGCGGTCGAGTACCTGCAGACGCGGGAACCGAACTCGCACATCGAGCAGGTCGTCGACCTGTGGGGACGCCAGCTTGACGCGGTCGAGAGCCAGGACTTCGCCAAGGTCGACACCGAAATCGACTGGGTCATCAAGCGCAAGCTTTTCCAGCGCTACCAGGACCGCTACAACATGGAGCTGTCCGACCCGAAGATCAGCCAGCTCGACCTGGCCTACCACGACATCAAGCGGGGGCGCGGCGTATTTGACCTGCTGCAGCGCAAGGGCCTGGCCTCCCGGATCACCACCGACGAGGACATCGAGGCTGCGGTGAACACCCCGCCGCAGACCACGCGGGCCAAACTGCGCGGGGAGTTCATCAGTGCCGCGCAGGAAGCCGGCCGCGACTTCACCGTCGACTGGGTGCACCTCAAGCTCAACGATCAGGCCCAGCGCACGGTGCTGTGCAAGGACCCGTTCCGGTCGGTCGACGAACGCGTTAAGCGGCTCATCGCGTCGATGTAGTTTTCGCGCCGCACGACAAATTGGCGCGGTGGGGGTTGTCACGGCTCGGGTAGCATTTTGCTGCACGACTGCTGGAGGGAATGCCGAATGTGCGCGTCGGGATCGTACCTTCGCGAATTGGCGCTGTTCGGGTGTTTCTGAAGGTGGCCGAGTGACTTTACAGAGCCTGCGTGACGCGGAATGCCGAGCGCCTGATGGATCCTGGAGAGCCGTTGCTAGGTGCTGTTGTAGCGACTTGTGGTCGTTCCTCACTTTCGCGCGTTAGTGGTGCAGACCGGGTTGGGACGGTGCTGAGGACGGCGATGTCAGCAACTGGATGCGACTTGGCAGGGGGGTCGGACTGATGCCGGGGGAGCTCAGGGTTGATACCGCCCCGCTGGAGAGTGGCGGCCAGGGCCTTTTGAGCGCAGCGGGCGACATTCCGTTGCCGCCCGTCCCGTTCACCGCGGTTGGCGGCGATGCGTTGTCGACCATTCTTTATGCGCGCACGCAGGCGATGGAGGCTCCGTTAATCGCGGGTATGCCGGTGACAAAAGCGGAAGCGCTGCGCACGGCGCAGAACATCATTCTGGCGGCCGCTAAGTACGAGGGCGTCGATCAACAGCTCGCAGATCAAGTTCTCAAGGCATTGTCCGAAATGGAGGGCGCCGAAGCTACCGGTGCTGGGGAGACGGGCTTGGCTGGCGCCCCGGCGAGCACTGCGGCAGTGGGCGCGACTCCGGCCGCGGGGGCTGCGCAGCAAGCCGGCCAGATGGGCCAGCTGATGGGCATGCCGATGCAGATGGCACAACAGGCTGCCCAGATACCAATGCAATTGGCTGGCATGGCGGCGTCGATTCCGCAGGGAATCATGCAGGGCGTGCAAAGCGCGATGCAGCAAGTCGGCCAAATGGCAGGCGACACAGGGGAAGAGACCGATCCGGAGTCGGGTGGCGAAGGATCGCCGGACGAGGCGAAGCACGCCGAATCCGCCAACGAGAAGGCCAGCGGCGCCGTCCGACGGTGCCGCGGGACCGAGCAATGCGGAACGAGCGCCGGCGACGGGGCCGGAGTCGACAGCCTTCGCCGGATGTTCCGCAGCGGCCGCACAAGCCGGCGCCGACGCGGCCGGCGACGTCCGGACCGGAAAGCGTTCTGTGACTTGACGTCCTCCCCGGATTGGAGCCTGGGGATTCCAACCCCATCCCATCGACTTATGCGGCAGGAGTAGAGAGTTGAGGTTCACGGTTCGCAGACCGCCGATCGGCGAGGTCTCCCCGTGCTGTCACCGCCCGTCCGGCGGCGATATTGCGTGCAGCGTTGACGTCGGCGTTGCACCGACCGGCACTGCAGGCTTCGCACTTGAAAACCGCTTGGCTCTTGCGGTTTCCGGGTGCGACGTGCCCGCACGCGGAGCATCGTTGCGACGTGTACGCAGCCAGGACCTTTTCGACCCGGCCGGAAGCCTTGTGCTGCAATCGTGCGACCAATTGGCCCCAGCCGCTTCGGTGGATGGCGCGGTTGAGCCCACGCTTCTGACCGACCCTTACGCCTGGTTGCTCGACGGTGCCGCGCGCAGACCGGGTCATCGCCCGCACGTCAAGTTCCTCGACCCTGATTGCGTCGAACCGGCTCGCGAGGTCGGTGGTGGTCTTCTCGACCCAGTCTTTGCGCCGGTCCCGCTCACGGGCCTTGAGTCGCGCGATCGCCCGTTTCGTCTTGGCGCGGCGGTGGGAACCGCGCTTGGCGCGCGCCAGCCGTTGCTGCAACACTTTCAACCGTTTCGACTCACCCGGGCTAAGTCCGGGTGCGTGCAGCAGTTCGCCGGTCGACAGCGCGGCCGACACCACGACACCGCGGTCGATGCCGACAACGCTGCAGTCACCCGGACCGGGGATCGGCTCGGGTACATGGGCGAAGGCGATATGCCAGCGGCCAGCCCGATCACGGGTAACTCGGTAGGACTTGACACCGTCTGGCACCGGCCGCGACAGCCGGAATCGCACCCACCCGACCTTGGGTACCCAGACCTGACCCGAGTGGTGGTTGAGCCGCTCGACATGGTGCGGTTTCACCGCCACCTGCCGGAACCCTTCGTGCACACCGGCTTTGCGCCAGGTCGGGCGGCGGTGTGTGCCATTAAAGAAGTTCAGCATGGCCTGCGCGAAATCCCGAAGCGCCTGCTGCTGCACCGTCTGACTCCCGGCACGAAGCCACGCGTACTCGGCGCGGGCCTCCGTCAACTGCCTGCACTGCTCCAGATAGCCGGGAGCCTTGCGGCCCGGTTGCCAGTGCTTCTGCTGCTCCACCGCCAAATTCCACACATACCGCGCATCCCGGCAGTGCAACAACAGCGCCTCCTCCTGCTCAGGGGTCGGCAACAGTCGAAACCGCGACATACCCGCAACGTAACCGCCACCACCGACAACCCAGCACGCCCCGCAATCCTCGGGATCGGCCCCCTCCCCAGACTGAAGTCCGGGGTTTCCAGTCGAAGTGGATTTTGATGATCTTTCGTGACGCGATGGTGTGCCGATGAGTGTGCCCCCGCCTCCTAATCAGTGGGGCTCGCAACCGCCGACGGGCGGTCAGCCCGCAGGCGTGCCGCAGTGGGGACCTCCGCCTGGAGGCCAACCGGCTGGGGCTCCGCAGTGGGGTCCGCAGCAGCCGTGGGGCCCTCCGCCGGGGCCGCCGCCCCGCCGTGGCGGCAAGGGCAAGTGGATCCTGGCTGGGATCGCCGTGCTTGCGGTGATCGCGGTGACCGTCGTCATCACGGTCTTGGTGGTCGGCAAGGGCGCTGGTGGTGGCGAGTCGCCGACGCCAACGGCCGGCAATGGCTCGGAATTCGCCAGCGCGAATGACAAAGGGCCCGTTGGCATTATCACTGAAGACCCGACCTGCGACGCATGGAACCGCATTGCTGACACGTACGTCGCCACTCAGACAAGGGTCGGCTGGAGCAGTCGGGATTCTTCGGTGCCGGCCTCAGCGTGGACACCTGATCAGCGCACTATGTATGAGACGGTGGGCAAGGCGATGAACAATGCGGCCGATCAAGCGGAGAGCTTGGTCAAAGTGACGCCGCATCGAGTTGTTAGTGAGCTGTACGAGCAGTTCATCGCGTATGCACGAGCGTTCAACAGCTCTGTGCCGGAGTACAAACCCGAAGCCAATTATGTGGCTGGCGTCGTCGACGGGATAGAGGGTGCCTTGGTAAACATTTGCGCCGCCATCAAGTTTGGCTCTGCAACAGCGCAGGCGCCATTCGTGCCAACGGCCGCACCTCCTTCGCAAGTGTCAGAGCCGGGGGATCCAGCTAGTCCGAGTCGCTTTATCACAACGCCCGACCCGGTCTGTCCCGATTGGATTTCGGCTTATGAGAAATTCGACGCCGACACTGCGGATTGGCGGAAGATGGATCCGAATATTGCGGCCGCGCAATGGAGTCCGGAGCAGAAGTCAGTCGTAGACGCGGCAGCACCCGTGATGGCCGCGTTCGCAGATACAGCAGAGCAGCTTGGCCGAAGCAGCGACAACCCGACGTTTCAGGACTTCGCAGTGCTTTCGGCGCAATACCGACGAGCAATTGTGAAGGCGCTTCCGGATTACACGCCAGCCGACAACTACCTCTCCGAGGTATCGACGCTGCTTGCAATGACCATCAATCCGGCTTGCAAGGCGGCCGGGGGGTAGCCGGTCATGGGTAAAGCAAAGCCGACAGGTCCGCATGCCAACGAGATGGCAGGAGCGGGAGCATGGCCAGAGACGGACGAGGACACCTATACCAACCGCGCGAATGAACTGGATGGCATTTTGTCATCGGTCACGGGAGCTCTTGACAGCTGGCAAAAACACCAAGCGTCGATATTTAACGGGCCGCATGTGTGGTCGGGCGATGCCTCCGCTGCGGCCGGGTCTGCAGTCGAGGGCGCGACCAACGCCCTGCAGGAGCACCAGCAGCGACTCCGCGATGCCCGGGACTGGTGTAGGAACGCCGCGACCAACATCGCGAACGTCAAGGAAACGGTCACCACCAATGTGGAGGCGGGTCAACACGAAATCGGGACAATTGAGAAGACAGCCGCGAAAACAAGTCAGAATCCTGAGGGTGCGATTCAGGCCGTCGTCCAACGAAAATATGGCGAGAACGTCGCGACCATCAAAGGGCTAGCAGCGGGGTTGGGCTGGAAACCCGACATATCCGCATCGCCGCCTGATGCGCCTGGAGAACCTAAGCCGCCTGATCCGAGTGGGGAAGCTTCCCCAGGCGAAGGTCGATTGAATCTGGTGCGATCCGGCGGTGATGACTTCTCAAGCGGCGGGAAGGCTGTTCCAGGAACGCCACCTCCGGCGACGGTGCAGCCCACTGGTCGCTCCGGCGGCGGCCTGCTGGTCGAGAAGGGGGTTTTGCCCTCGTCGCCAGAGCCTGTCGTCCAAACAGCAGTTCGTTCGAGTGGGAATCAACAGGGCGCGGGGTTGACGCCCCCTACGCCGCCGGCCCCAACGGCCACTCCGCCGCTACCTCAGGGCCCAGGGCCCGCCCCCGCCGCGCCGTCTGGGCCAGGTCCAAGCGTGGGCGGCTCTTCGGGTTCGCCGGGCATAAGCAGTCCCAGTTCGCCGCTGTCATCGGGTTCGAGCCCGAATTCGGGCTCTGCGGGCAGTCCGTCCGTGCATTCGGCCGCTACCGGGTCTGGCTCGCCCGCGACGGACTGGGCCAGGGCGGCCGCGGGCGGCCAGCCCACGGGCACCCCGCCGCTGACGCCGCCTCTGACCCAGCAGCTCGCCAACACCCCGTTGGCTGCGCAGCCTTCGGTTCCCACGCCGCCTCCCGCCCCGGCCCCGCCGCCCGCACCACCGCCCAGCGGGCCCGCTCCGTCGGCCCCAGGCGCGCACGCCGCCCCACCGCCGCCTCTTGCCGGCGCTGCCCCTGGCGCTGGTGCCCCGCCCGCGCCCCCGATGCCGCTGGGACCGCCACCCACACCTCCGACGGCGGGCCCCGTGGCTCCTCCAGGTGCGGCCCCGGCCGGGCCGATCGGGCCCGGCGTGGCGCCAGCCTCGGCGGCCGGTGCGACCAGCGCCGTGGGAGCGCCTGCGCCGGTGCCGGTTTCGGCCTCACGCGCCGAGCGCGACGCCGCAGTCGCCGCCGCGACCGCCGGGGCATTGCGCCGCCAATCCGCCGCCAGCGGCGATCCGCTGCAGATGGCCCGTCGCATCGGCGCCGCCCTCAACGCCGAGCCCAACATCGACTTCGGCTTCTTCTGGGTGACAGCGGTGACCATGGACGGGCAGATCGTCGTCGCCAACAGCTACGGGCTCGCGTACATCCCCGAGGGCGTCAATCTTCCAGAGCAGGTCCGCATGGCCAGCGCCGACGAATCCATTCCGGTCGGCGACCGCGCCAAGTGGGCGACGTATCCGATCCTCGCCGTCCAGGGCTGGGCGCAACACCACAATGTGCGATTGCGCGCCGTGGTGGCGACTGAAGATCAGTTCAAGAACTTCGATCCCGGCACCGCCAAGATCACTCTTCAATCCGATGACATCCCCGAAAGCGGAAAGATGCAGGGCCGCAACCGCTTAGAGGTCATTGCTCCCGGTGCGGCGTCGCACCTGGCCGGTGTCAGAGATAACGGTCTGTCCGGTCTGCTGCCACCCGCCCCGTCCGACACGAACCCGCCCGCCGATGAGACGACCAAGCTCTGGTTCGAGGTGATGAAGCCGATGATGAGCACGAACCCCGATCGCGGGGTCGCGCATCTCGAGGCGTTCGTCAACTACGCCGCGCACGCGCAGGAACAGGCGTTGTATCGCGCGCACACCGCTGCCGAGGCCGCCGCGCAACGGACGGCGATCGCCGACTGGGTGTACTGGCAGCATCTGAGCGTGCTGATCTCCGACGCGCTGGCCGGCTCGGCTGCCAAATGACTCGGATCCTGACGCCCTAAGGTGTTGCGAGTGGGGATTTCCAAAGTCGAGCGGTTGATGAATCTGGTCATCGCGCTGCTGTCCACCCGCAGCTTCATCACCGCCGAACGGATCCGCGAAACCGTCTACGGCTACTCCGACAGCGCCACCGACGAGGCGTTCTCCCGCATGTTCGAGCGCGACAAGAACGAGCTGCGCGACCTGGGCATCCCGCTCGAAACGGGCAGGGTGTCGCAATTCGACCCGACCGAGGGCTACCGCATCAACCGCGACGCCTACGCCCTGCCCGCCGTCGAGCTGACCGCCGACGAGGCCGCTGCCGTCGCCGTCGCGACACAACTGTGGGAATCGCCCGAGCTCATCACCGCCACCCAGGGCGCCCTGCTCAAGCTGCGCGCCGCCGGCGTCGACGTCGACGCGTCCGACTCCGGCATCGCGATCACCTCGACCGCCGTCCTACCCGGCCTGCGCGGCTCCGAGGACGTGTTGGGAATCCTGTTGTCCGCCATCGACTCTGGGCAAGCCGTGCGGTTCCCGCACCGGCCCTCGCGCAGCGACCCCTACACCACCCGCACCGTCGAGCCGTGGGGTGTGGTCACCGACCGCGGCCGCTGGTACCTCGTCGGCCACGACCGTGACCGCGACGCCACCCGCACCTTCCGGCTCTCCCGCATCGGCGCCGACGTCACCCCCATCGGCCCACCCGGCGCGGTGAAGCGGCCGGACGGGATCAACCTGCGCGAGATCGTCGACCGCGCGGTTGGAGAGTGGCCCAACACCGGCCAGGCCCGGGTCTGGGTCGCCGACGCCCGCGCCACCGCGCTGCGCCGCCGCGCCATTGTCGTCGGCCCCCGCACCCTCGGCGGCCGCGCCGGCGAGGAGATCACCGTCGACATCGGAATGCCCGACCGCCTCGCCCGCGAGATCGCCGGCTACGGCCCCGACGCCGTCGCGCTCGAGCCCCAATCTCTGCGCGACGACGTGCTGGCCCGGCTTCGCGCACAGGCCGGCCAGACCGACGAGGTAGACGCATGACCGCCGTCTCGGCCCGGCTGGTCCGGCTGCTCAACATGGTGCCGTACTTCCAGGCCAACCCGAAGATCACCTACGCCGAAGCCGCATCGGATCTCGGCGTCAGCGTCAAGCAACTGCGCGACGACCTCAACCAGCTGTGGATGTGCGGTTTGCCCGGCTACGGCCCCGGTGACCTCATCGACTTCGAATTCTCCGGCGACACAATCGAAGTCACGTTCACTGCGGGCATCGACCATCCGCTGCGGCTGACATCGCCCGAAGCCACCGGCGTCCTCGTCGCGCTACGGACCCTCCTCGATGTGCCCGGCATGGTCGATCCGGAGGCCGCGCGCAGCGCGATCGCCAAGATCGAGTCCGCCGCAGGAACGCTCAACCACGGGGCCGAAGCCGCCGTCGACGAACCCGCCCCCGTGGAAAGCGAGGCGGCCGCCGCCGTCCGCACCGCCGTGCGCAACGGCCGCGCGCTCGGGATCGAGTACTACTCGGCGTCCCACGACATGCTGTCCGGCCGGGTCGTCGACCCCATCCGGGTGGTCCTGGTGGCCGACCACAGCTACCTGGAGGCCTGGTGCCGGTCGGCGGAGGGAGTGCGGTTGTTCCGGTTCGACCGCATCGTCGACGCCAAGGTCCTCGACGAGCCGTCGACTCCTCCGCCGCCCGCAGTGCAGGCCGGCCCCGACACCTCGCTGTTCGACGCCGACCCGTCGCTGCCTTCGGCCACGTTGCTCATCGACCGGTCCGCGTCGTGGATGTTCGACTACTACCCGCTTCGCGTCGTCCGCGAGCTGCCCGACGGCGCCTGCGAGGCCGCGATGACCTACGCGTCCGACGAGTGGATGGCCCGGTTCGTGCTCGGCTTCGGATCCGCCGTGCGCGTGCTTCAACCCGAGTCGCTCGCGCAGCGGGTGCGCGAGTCAGCCACCGCGGCGCTTCGCGCCTATGAGGTCGGCGCGGACAACGTCGGCGGGTAGACTCGGTCCAGACGTCTGGAGGTGACCAAATTGGGTGGTCTACAACCCTGGCACTGGTTAATCGTTATCGCCGTATTCGTGCTGCTCTTCGGTGCCAAGAAGCTCCCGGACGCAGCGCGATCGCTCGGTAAGTCGATGCGGATTTTCAAGTCTGAGATCAAAGAGATGCAATCCGACTCCAAGCCGGACGCATCGGCGCCGCCGGCCACGCCGATCGCCTCGGAACGGGCCGATACCCCGGCTCCCGACGCCGAGCAGCCGACCGACAAACGCCCGGCCTGACCGCAGGCCGAACCCGGAGCGCGGCATGACGCCGCGTCTCTAGGCCGCGCCACCTCATACGCCCGTGCAAACCCCCGGAATCTTCAAGAAACTCGATCCTCGTCGGCGTCGCTCGCGGGCCAATCCCGACGGCACCATGTCGCTGGTCGAGCATCTGCAGGAGCTGCGTACCCGCCTGCTGATCGCGGTTGCTGCGGTGGTGCTGACGACGATTGTCGGGTTCTTCTGGTACAGCCACAGCGTGCTGGGTTTCCACAGCCTCGGCGAATGGCTGCGAGGGCCGTACTGTTCGCTGCCGGCATCCGCCCGCGCCACCATCGCGCCCAACGGTGAATGTCGGCTGTTGGCCACGGCCCCGTTCGACCAGTTCATGCTTCGGCTCAAGGTGGCGTTGGCCGCCGGGACCATCCTGGCCTGCCCGGTGTGGCTCTATCAGCTGTGGGCCTTCATCACGCCCGGCCTGTACAGGAAGGAGCGCCGGTTCGCGATGGCGTTCGTCGGCGTCGGGGCCGCGCTGTTCGTCACCGGAGCCGTACTGGCCTACGTCGTGCTGGCCAAAGCCCTGCGCTTCCTGTTGACCGTCGGTAGCGATGTGCAGGTCACCGCCCTGTCCGGTGATCAGTACTTCGGGTTCCTGATCAACCTGCTGCTGGTGTTCGGCATCAGCTTCGAGTTCCCGCTGCTGATCATCATGCTCAACCTTGTCGGCGTGCTGACCTATGACCGGCTGAAGGCCTGGCGGCGGGGACTGATCTTCGGTCTCTTCGTCTTCGCTGCGTTCGCGACACCGGGTTCCGACCCGTTCTCTATGCTGGCTTTGGCGCTGGCGCTGTCCCTGCTGCTCGAGGTCTCGATCCAGATCGCTCGGATTAACGACAGGCGCAAGGTCCGCCGTGCCGCGCTTGACGAGGTGCCCGACGAGCAGGCCGCACCGATCGGCGGCGTCGAACCGGTCGAACCGCCGGCCGTTGTGCCCACACCGGCCCGGCTCGTAATCGATGACGACGCCACTTAGCGGCCAGCTGGCCAGCTTCGCCGAGCAGCTGCCCTTCGCGCTGGACGACTTTCAACAACGCGCCTGTCAGGCACTGGAGAACGGCCACGGCGTGCTGGTGTGCGCACCGACCGGTGCGGGCAAGACCGTCGTCGGCGAATTCGCCGTACATCTCGCGTTGGCTGCGGGCCGAAAGTGCTTCTACACCACGCCGATCAAGGCACTGAGCAACCAGAAGCACAACGATCTGGTGGCCCGGTACGGGCCGGAGCGCATCGGTCTGCTCACCGGCGACCAGTCGATCAACGGCGACGCCGACATCGTGGTGATGACCACCGAAGTGCTTCGAAACATGCTTTATGCGAATTCACGAGCACTGTATGGCCTTTCGTACGTCGTCATGGACGAGGTGCATTTTCTGGCCGACCGCATGCGCGGCGCGGTCTGGGAAGAAGTGATCCTGCATCTTCCCGACGAGGTGCGGCTGGTCAGCCTGTCTGCGACGGTGAGCAATGCCGAGGAATTCGGCGGCTGGATCCAGACCGTGCGCGGCGACACCACCGTCGTCGTCGACGAACACCGCCCAGTCCCGTTGTGGCAGCACGTGATAGTGGGCAAGCGGCTCTTCAACCTGTTCGACTACCGCTCCTCTGGGGCGGCGAAGTCCGGCCGTGAGCTTCTCGTCGACCCCGATCTGCTGCGCCACATCGCAAACCGACGCGAGGCCGACCGGCTGGCCGATTGGCAGCCGCGCGGCCGGGGCCGTGGTCGCCCGAGCATCTATCGGCCGCCGAGCCGGCCCGACGTCATCGGCACGCTGGACCGCGAAGGGCTTTTGCCCGCAATCACATTCGTGTTCTCCCGCGTCGGCTGCGACGCGGCGGTAAAGCAATGCCTGCGCTCGTCGCTGCGGCTCACCTCCGACGAGGAGCGGGTCCGCATCGCCGAGATCATCGACCGCCGCACCGCAGACCTCAACGAGGCCGATCTCGTCGTGCTCGACTATCACGAATGGCGTGAAGGGCTGCTGCGGGGTCTGGCCGCCCACCACGCCGGGATGTTGCCGATCTTTCGCCACACCGTCGAGGAATTGTTCACCGCCGGACTGGTGAAGGCCGTATTCGCCACGGAGACACTGGCTTTGGGTATCAACATGCCGGCCCGGACGGTACTGCTCGAGCGGTTGGTCAAGTTCAACGGTGAGCAGCACATGCCGTTGACGCCTGGGGAGTACACCCAGCTGACTGGCCGCGCCGGGCGGCGCGGCATCGACGTCGAGGGCCACGCGGTGGTGTTGTGGCATCCCGACATCGACCCCGCCGAGGTCGCGGGCCTGGCCTCGACGCGCACGTTCCCGCTGCGCAGCTCGTTCGCGCCGACGTACAACATGACCATCAATCTGGTGAACCAGATGGGCCCGACGCAGGCGCACAAGTTGCTGGAAAGCTCGTTCGCGCAATACCAGGCCGACCGCTCGGTGGTCGGGTTGGTGCGCGGCGTCGAGCGCGGCGAACGGCTACGCGACGAGATCGCAGGCGAACTCGGCGGGCACGACGCGCCGATCCTCGACTATGTGCGGCTGCGCCTGCAGATCTCCGAACGTGAACGGGCCCAGTCCCGGGCGTCGCGGCTGCAACGGCGTAAGGCCGCCAATGACGCGCTGGCGGCGCTGCGCCGCGGCGACATCATCACCATCACGCACGGCCGCCGCGGCGGCCTGGCCGTCGTGCTGGACGCCGACCGCGACGGCGACGACCCGCGGCCGCTCGTGCTGACCGAACACCGTTGGGCGGGACGCATTTCGTCGGCCGACTACTCCGGCGCGTCGGAGCCGATGGGCACGATGCCGCTGCCCAAGCGGGTCGAACACCGCAACCCGCGGACGCGCCGCGATCTGGCGTCGGCGCTGCGCTCCGCGGCCGCCGGGCTGGACGTCCCATCGGTGAAGGCCAAGCGCAGCGGCCCGCCGAAGGAGCGCGACGTCGATCCCGAACTGGCCGGGCTGCGTCAACAATTGCGCCGGCATCCCGCGCACGACCTGCCGGAGCGCGAAGCCAAGGCCCGGCTGGCCGAGCGTTACCTGCGGATCGAGCGGGACAACGAACAGATCCGGCAGAAGATCGCCGCGGCGACCAACTCGCTGGCGCGCACGTTCGATCGCATCGTCGTGCTGCTCACCGAGCGCGGGTTCATCGACAGCAAAGACGGCGACCCCAGGGTGACCGACGACGGCCGACTGCTGGCCCGGATCTACAGCGAGAGCGACCTGTTGGTCGCCGAATGCCTGCGCGGCGGCACTTGGGAGGGACTGGACGCCGCCGAGCTCGCGGCAGTGCTGTCATCGGTGCTCTACGAGTCACGCGGCGACGCGCCCGGCGCGCCCGGCGGAACCGACATACCCACCGGCACGTTGCGCCGTGCCCTGAATCAGACGCGCAGGCTGTGGACCGAGCTGCGGGCCGACGAGCAGCGACACCGCATCGCCCAGAGCCGCGAGCCCGAGGACGGCTTCGTGGCGGCCATCTACCGCTGGGCCAACACCGGCGACCTGACCACAGCGCTCGCGGCGTCCGACGCATCGGGCACCGGGACGCCGCTGTCGGCGGGCGATTTCGTGCGGTGGTGCCGTCAGGTCCTCGACCTGCTCGATCAGGTCCGCAATGCCGCACCCACGCCGGCGCTACGCGCCACCGCGAAACGCGCTATCAACGACATTCGACGCGGCGTCGTCGCTGTTGATGCCGGGTAGTGTGTTCGCCAGCAGCGCGACCCATGAGCAAGGAGAGAAATGAGCGGACCGCAAGGATCTGATCCGACGCAGCCGTGGCCGGGTCAGCAGCCCGAGCCCGAGCCTGACAAGGACCAGCCGTCGAGCGAGCCGTCCGGCAACCAGCCATGGCAGCCGCCGGCCTCCGGGGCCGAGCAACCCTCCACCGCGGCACCCGGGTGGCAGCCGCCGGCCTACGACTCACAACAGCAGCAGTATCCGCAGTACCCGCAGCAGCCTGCCGCCCCGGCCTACCAGCCGCCGCAGCAGTATCCGTCGACCGAGCAATTCGGCCAGCAGCCCGGCGAGTACAGCCCGCAGGCGTACCCGACTCAGTACCCCCAGCCCGGCCAGCCCGGCCAGCCCGGCCAGTATGGCCAGCAGTACGGCCCGTACGGCCAGCAGTATGGGCAGCAGCCTGGCGCGGAATTCGGTCAGCAGCCGGCTCAGTACGGCCAACAGCCGGGCCAGTACGGGCAATACCCGCCGTACAGTGCGCCGGGCTCCGAGGAGGGCTCGAAGCGCTCGCTGGCCGTCGTCGGTGGCGTGATCGGCCTGCTGGCCGCGATCATCGTGGCCGTGGTGCTGGTGTTGGGCTTCTGGAAGCCGGGCTTCTTCGTCACCACCAAGCTGGACATCAGCGCCGCGCAATCCGGCGTGCAGCAGATCCTCACCGACGAGGCCAACGGCTACGGCGCCAAGAACGTCAAGGACGTCAAGTGCAACAGCGGCCAGAGCCCCACGGTGAAAAAGGGTGACACCTTCAACTGCGAAGTCAGCATCGATGGGACCAAGCGCCAGGTGACTGTGACGTTCCAGGACGACAAGGGCACCTACGAGGTGGGTCGGCCTAAGTAGCCCGCAGCGCGTGCCGAGTTAGCCGGGCAGCGCGTCGAGCGCCTTCTGCAATCGTCCGATCGACGACGTAGCGCCGTACTGTTCGGCGAGTTTGACGACTTTGCGCGGGTGCTTGGCCGCCAGCGGCAGGGTGTCCGATGGCGTCGAGAATTCGACGTCGGCGTCGGCGGCCACCCGCACCACCGGCCCGGCGGCATCGATGTAGGCGGTGGCCCCCAGCAGTTTGGTCCGATGCGCCTTGGACATCTTCGATTTGGGGTCGTGTGCGGCGGCCAGGATGCCCTCGAGTGAACCGTGCTGCGCCAGCAGCGTCGAGGCCGTCTTCTCGCCGATACCAGGGACGCCGGGCAGCCCGTCGGACGGATCGCCCCGCAGCAAGGCCAATTCGGCGTAGGCGGGTCCGGCGCGGTCGACGGGCACGCCGTAGGTCTCGGCGACTTGTACCGGCCCGAACTTCGTCGCCTTCGCCAGCCCGCGGCCCAGATAAAGCACCCTGACCTCGACCGGGTCGTCGGACACCAGCTGCAGCAGATCGCGGTCCCCGCTGACCACGACGACCGGGTCTCGGCGCTCCCTGAAGGCCAGCGTGCCGAGAACGTCGTCGGCCTCACACGCGGGCGCACCCGCGGTAGGAATGCCGAAGGCGTCCAGGATCTCCATGATCATGTCGACTTGCGGGGTGAGATCGTCGGGCACCTCTTCGATGTCGGGCCCTTCAGCCTGGATCTCCTCCACGCGGTGTGCCTTGTATGACGGAATCAGATCGACGCGCCATTGCGGTCGCCAGTCGTCGTCGCGGCACACCACCAGCCGGGCCGGGCGTTCCCTCGTGATCAGCGTCGCGACGGCGTCGAGGAATCCGCGCAGCGCGTTGACGGGCCGACCGTCGGGTGCGGTGATCGACGAGGGCACACCGAAATAGGAGCGAAACCACATGCTGGCGCCGTCGAGTAATAAGAGGGGAGCGGACATGCCGTCATCCTGCCAGGGGGTTACCTAGGGTCGTGGACGATGTCAGAGTTGGGATCGAGACGTTCTCACAAGCCCTGCTCGCCGGGGAGATCATTCTGCCCACGGCGCAGAGGGTTTCGGGTCACCGAAGAAGCCTTCGTTGATGACGTCAGAAGGGCTGATTCGGCTCGCCCTCTGTGGGGTTGTCGAAGTCATCCGTCCCTGAGGCCGTGTGGGCAACGTCGTGTCCCTCACCCACCCGGACACAGCCGGCGGTGCAGTCTTGCATCACCATGGCGTCAGTGCCCCCCTGCACCACTCGCCACCGCCAGGCCGTTTGGATGACGTTTTGAGCGGCAAGCATCGCGTCGCGCTCACCGACGGTGCAGTGCAGCGTCCGCGTTGTGCTGTCGCATGTTTCGTGAAGCATTTCATGCTCGGAGAGGCCCAGCGAGTTGCGAATCAATCGGACACCGAAGCGCTGGATCTTGTCGTGGGCCTGCAACTGCTCGGCGATGCCGGCCAGGACGGCCTCGTCGTCGTCACTCAGCGGCGAGGCGTCACCGAAGTCGTCTGGCTGGGCGAACTCCATGCCGACTACACCGACACCATTGGTGACCGAATCGTCGAATCGGATCGCCGTGGTGCTCAAGCCTTCCTCGGGGAACACCGACCGCTCGACCGGAGTGGTCGCGGTCCTGCGCGGATCACGCATCGTGTGCTCGACGAACACCTCTCCCGGCTCGGGCTCGAAATGCTTGTGCAGCAACCAGATACCGAAGCGCTGCCACGTATCCGTCGAGACGAGATACTGGCCCAGCTGTTCCAGGCAGACGCGGTCGTCCTCGTGCAATTCCCCGACATCGGTGGCGTCCATGTCGGGCAACTCTTCGTAATCCGCAACGCCGTGATCTCGCATCGTCAGCATCGCTCATCTCCTTGTTGGTGTGTTGGTCTAGGAACTCCAGGTGCTTAAGCCGGGATGCTAGCAGCGGGAAACGTTCTGAGCGCCGGGATTGACGGGAACGCCTTCGTACGTGCGCTTGGGCTCGTCGACTGTTAACCGCAGTTGGTACGACATCCATTCGGACGCAGCGAACCCCGTTCGCGAAGGGCGGCCGGCCCCCCTTATGCAGGCTGGTCGAACTGCAGATGGTGCAGCTCGGCGTAGACGCCGTCCAGTTCCAACAGCTCCTCGTGGGTGCCGTCTTCCACCACCAAGCCGTCCTTGATGACGATGATCTTGTGCGCGTCGCGCAGAGTGCTCAGGCGATGGGCGATCGTGACGACAGTCCGGCCTGCCATCAGTCGTTCCAGGGCGTCGATCACCAGATGCTCGGACTCGGCATCCAGCGCCGCCGTCGGCTCGTCGAGAATGAGGATCGGGTTGTCACGGATCAGCGCTCGCGCAATCCCAATGCGTTGGCGCTGACCGCCGGACAGCGTCGAACCGCGGTCGCCGACCAAGCTGTCATAGCCGTTCGGCATGCGAGCGATGAACTCATCGGCGTTGGCGAGTTTGGCCGCCTCAATGATTTCGTCGTCGGTGGCATCAGGGCGGCCGAAAGCGATGTTGTCGCGGATTGTTCCCCGCAACAGGATGGTGTTCTGCAGTACGAAGCCGATCTGAGTGCGAAGTCCGTGAAGTGCGTAGTCGGCAATGTCGACTCCGTCGATCGTGATCCGACCTCCGTGTAGGTCCCGGAACCGTGGAATGAGGCTGACGAGGGTGGATTTGCCGCTGCCGGTGGGGCCGACGATGCCGACCATCTGCCCTGGAGCGATCGTGAACGAAATGTCGCGTAGTACCAACACCTCGGGGTCATAGCCGAAGGAGACGTTCTCGAAGGTGATCTCACCTTTGAACGGCGGCGGTTCGGCCGGCGAGGGACGCTCCGGGATCACGATGTCGGCGTCACACACCGCCGTGACTCGCTGGAACCCCACCGACACCTGGGCGATCGTGTTGGTCATTTGGGAGAGCGCGCGCACCGGCTGGAAGAACCGGGCGAGGTAGGCGAGGAATACGGTCAACGCGCCCGCAGTCATCGTCCCCGCCAGGATGAGAAGAGCGCCGCGCCACAGAACCAGGCCGGTGCACAACGCGATCACCACGCTGACTACCGGCGAGAGCAGCGCCGACAACCGTCGTGTCTTGAGCCACGCCATAACGGTCTCCCTGCTGACTTGCCGCACTTGACGGTCTTCGTAGTCCTCACGGGAGTAGGCCTGCACCACCTCGATCGACTGCAGGCCCTCCTGCAGCGTGGCGAGCAGATCGGACTGGCGAGTGCGCACGTCCTTGACCGCCGTCTTGATGGCCTTGTTGACGCGCACCAGGAAGACGATCAGGAGAGGGGTCACTCCCAGCGCGATCAGAGCGAAATCCCAACGCAGCATGAGCATCACAACAATCATCGCGACTAGCGTCAGGGCGTCAGTGAAGATGTTGAGGACGGAGGTCGACGCGAAACTCTGGATCGTCTGAACGTCGGTTGTGAGGGTGCTGAGGATGGTGCCGACCCGGTTGGTGTCGTAATAGGCCAGGGAAAGTTCCTGCAAGTGGTGATACAGCCGCACGCGCAGATCGTTCCCGACGCACTGCCCCAACCTTTCGGTCGAATAACTGGCGACATAGAAAGCCGCACCGCTCACCAGGGCGATGAACACCGTTACGACCCCTGCCGCCGCGGCGATGTGGGTCTTGCTCGTGCCGCCCACCATCGGCAGGAGCCAGGCAATCCATCCCGGAGGGGGATGGCTCGCGACGACGTTGTCCAGGATGATTTTGAGCGGCCACGGCGTGGCCAGACTCATAGCCATCGACACCAAGGTCGACGCCAAGATAACTACCAGATTCCGCCGGTACGGGCGGAGCAAGTCACGAAGCAGCGGCGGCACAGCGGCGACTCCTGTTGACGGACTGTGTAGCCGAACGGTAGCAGCGGTTGGCGCCCGCGTGTGCCACGATCGCTCCTCACCGACGAGCGAATCGGGGCCTGCGTCGTGCTTGTTTCGACATTGTTCAGACGAGCGGCCGATACTCATCCCGCAACGGCACCGCCGGCGCCGGGCCCGATCGTCCTCGGCGAGCGATACCTGCGCGCGAATTCCTTTGTGGTAGCCGCCAGGTACCACCGAACCGAAGGGTGGTCCGTTGGAGAAATTCAAGCCTTCAATCGACTGGGGCAATCAGGTCGTCACATCGGCGTGGTGGATCCTCGAAGCCTGGGCGATCAGCGCCGCATGTGTGTTGGTGATCGGCGTCCTGCTGATTCGCTACACCACATGGGCGAGGAGGTTCTGGCGCATCACCGGCGACTATTTCACCGGCAGAGCCAGTCTGCCCGTCTGGGCCACGCTGGCGGTTCTGCTGCTGTCGGTCATCCTGGAAGTGCGCATCGCCGTGCTGCTCAGCTATTACAACAACGACCTGTACTCGGCGCTTCAAATGGCGTTCCAGGGTGTCGGCGCGCACAACGCGGCGCAACGCGGTTCGGGAATCCACGGCTTCTGGGTCGCGATCGGAATCTTCTGCATCCTGGCCGTAATCCACATCCTCCGGATCCTTTTCGACACCTACCTGACCCAGCGCTTCATCATCTCCTGGCGGGTGTGGCTGACCGACCGTCTGACCGGAGATTGGCTGGCCGGCCGCGCGTACTACCGCGGCCGATTCATCGAACCCGCCATCGACAACCCCGATCAGCGCATACAGCAGGACATCGACGTCTTCACCACCGGGATAGGCACTGGTCCCAACGTTCCGACGTACTACAGCCAAAGCATGCTGCTGTTCGGGGCGGTCAACTCGGTGGCTTCTGTCGCGTCGTTCGCCGTGATCCTGTGGCGCCTCTCGGGGCCCCTGACTTTGTTCGGGGTGGAGATCCCCAAGGCGCTGTTCTGGGTCGTCATCGCCTATGTGCTGACCGCGTCGTTGATCGCGTTCCGGATCGGCCATCCGCTGATCCGGCTGAGTTTCCGCAACGAGCAGACGAACGCCGCGTTTCGCTATGCCCTTGTGCGGTTGCGTGATTCCGCCGAAGCAGTCGGCTTCTACCGGGGCGAACAAGCCGAGCGCTCGCAACTCAGTGCGAGGTTCGTCGCCGTCATCGCCAACTATCGGCGCTATGTCCGACGGACACTCGGCCTGATCGGCTGGAACTACTCGGTGACCGAAACGATCCTTCCGCTGCCGTTCGTGCTCCAGGCGCCGCGGTTGTTCGCAGGCACCATCAAGTTGGGTGACGTGACCCAGTCTGCGGGCGCGTTCGGCAGGATCGAGTCGGGATTGTCGTTTTTCCGCAACGCGTACAGCCAGTTCGCCAGTTACAACGCCGCGATCATCCGGCTGGACGGGCTCATCGAGGCCAACGAACGCGCACGCGAACTGCCGGTGCTGACGACCGAGCCGAGCCCCGACGACGCCGTCGAGCTCGACGGTGTCGAGGTGCGCACACCTGACGGCGACCGGCTCATCGATCCGCTCGACGTGCGGCTGGAGCGCGGCGAGTCGATGGTCATCACCGGCGCGTCGGGCAGCGGCAAGACCACACTGTTGCGCAGCCTTGCCGAGTTATGGTCTGCGACGACCGGCAGGTGGAGCAGGCCGGCCGAAGCGCACGCCACGATGTTCTTGTCCCAACTGCCGTATCTGCCGCTGGGCGATCTACGCACGGTGGTCTCGTACCCGGCCAGATCGGGCGACATCAACGACGAACGACTTCGCGATGTGCTGACACGAGTCTCGTTGCCCCATATGCGTGACCGGCTCGACGAGGAGCAGGACTGGGCGAAGGTCCTTTCGCCGGGGGAGCAGCAGCGCGTCGCGTTCGCCCGCGTGTTGCTGACCACACCGCAGGCGGTATTCCTCGACGAAGGCACCTCCGCGATGGATGAGGGCCTTGCGCTCGCGATGTATGAGCTGTTGCGCGCCGAATTGCCGGACACCATCGTGGTGAGCGTCAGTCATCGCAGCTCGCTAGAGGCGCATCACCAGCACCGCTTGGAACTGCTGGGAGACGGTGCCTGGCAGTTGGACCGGGTCGCGGCCCAGCGCTGAACATTGGAGAAACGCATGGCAATTGTTGTTGACCGCATCGACCACGTGGTGCTCAACTGCCGCGACGTCGACGCCACCGTCGACTGGTACGTGCGGGTGCTCGGCATGCGGCGCGAAGTCTTCGGCGAGGGCCGGATCGCGCTGGTCTTCGGCAACCAGAAGATCAACGTGCGCCCCAGCGGCGCGCCGAACTGGGAGACCGGCGCCGTCGACGCCCCCGGCTCGCTGGACCTGTGCTTCATCGCCGACCTCAGCCCGGACGACATCGGCGCCCATCTGCGGGAGTGCGGCGTCCAGATCACCGCTGGCCCGGTTCCCAAGACCGGCGCGCGCGGCCCGATGACGTCGCATTATTGCCGCGATCCCGACGGCAACCTGATCGAGGTCGCCAGCTATTCGGCCCGCGATTAGCCTTCATCTCATGACCGCCAGGCGATTCAGCACCGACGTCTACTCGCAAAGACTTCGCGCTGCCGCGGCCGCCGCAGCCGATGCGGGTCTGGCCGGCCTGATCATCACGCCTGGCTATGACCTGCGCTACCTGGTCGGCTCGCGGACGCAGACGTTCGAACGGCTCACCGCGCTGGTGCTGCCGGCCACCGGTGAGCCGACGGTGGTGGTGCCGCGGCTGGAACTGGCCTCGCTGAAGGAATCCGCGGTGACCGAACTCGGTCTGGCCCTGCGGGACTGGGTCGACGGCGACGACCCGTACCGACTGGTGGCCGACGCGCTCGGTGGTGCACCCGCCGGGCCATCTGGACGGCTCGCCGTCGCGACCGCGGTCACAGATTCCATGCACGCGCTGCACCTGCTGCCGCTGGCCGACGTGCTGGGTGTTGTCCCGGTTCTGGCCACCGACGTGTTGCGTCGCCTGCGCATGATCAAGGACGCCGCCGAGATCGACGCCCTCCGCAAGGCCGGTGCCGCGATCGACCGCGTGCACGCCAGGGTGCCGGAGTTCCTGGTGCCCGGCAGGACCGAGGCCGACGTGGCCGCCGATATCGCCGAAGCGATTGTCGCAGAAGGACATTCGGAGGTAGCGTTCATCATCGTCGGCTCCGGGCCGCACGGCGCCGACCCACACCACGAATGCTCGGACCGCGAACTGCGTGCCGGCGATATCGTGGTGGTCGACATCGGTGGCCCCTACGAACCGGGCTACAACTCCGACTCGACGCGCACCTACAGCATCGGCGAGCCCGATCCCGAAGTGGCCCGGCGCTATGCGGTGCTGCAGCGCGCCCAGCAGGCCGCCGTCGAGGCGGTGCGCCCCGGGGTGACCGCTGAACAGGTGGACGCCGTCGCGCGTGACGTGCTCGCGGCCGAAGGCCTGGCCGATGCGTTCGTGCACCGCACCGGTCACGGCATCGGGTTGTCGGTGCACGAAGAGCCCTACATCGTGGCGGGCAACGCCCTTCCGCTCGAGGAGGGCATGGCGTTCTCCGTCGAGCCGGGCATCTACTTTACCGGTCAGTGGGGTGCGCGCATCGAGGACATCGTCGTCGTCACCGCCGACGGCGCGTTATCGGTCAACAACCGGCCGCGCGAGTTGGTCGTGGTGCCCGCTGGCCCGGGCGCGTTGGGCTAATCCTCTGCGCGGTCGAGCAGGTCGGACGAGCCGAGAACCCGCTCGACGCGGACCTCGATCACCACGCGCTTGGGGTTGACCCTTGGTGTGCGGTAGCGCTGGGCGTAGCGCAGTTCTGCGTCGCGCACCGCCTCGGCTTCACTGTTGACCGAGGCCTTGCCCTCCAACGACAGCCACCGGGCGCCGTCGACCTGGCTGAGCACCGCGACACCACGTTCGTCCGCGTTTACGGCCTTCTGCGACCCACCCGTGGTGATGACCCGGGCGATGTGCGTCTTCGGGTCGAAGGTGAAACCGACCGCCACCACATGCGGGGTATTGTCCGAGCGCAGCGTCGTCAACATGGCCAAATGCCGTTCGCTGAGAAACGCCAGCGCGTCGTTGGTGAGCCTGGTAGTTGCCTTCGCCATCAGATCCCACGCTAGCGCAGGACATAATCGCAACCGTGAAGGACACGGGCGGCGGGTTGATCGTGATTTTCGGCGGCCGCAGCGAGATCGGGGTCGAGCTGGCCACGCGGCTAGCGCCCGGCGCGACCGTGTTGCTGGCGGCCCGTCGCGCCGACAAGCTCGACGACGAGGCCGCGGCCGTGCGGGCCGCCGGGGCCACCGCTGTGGACGTGCGCGAGTTCGATGCCGACGACCTTGCGTCCCATGCACCCCTGGTCGAATCGATCGTCGCCGAGCACGGCCCGATCCGCACCGCGGTGCTTGCCTTCGGCATCCTGGGCGACCAGTCCCGCGCGGAGAAGGACCCCGGGCACGCGGCGGCCATCGTGCACACGGACTACATCGCCCAGGTCAGCCTGCTCACGGTGCTGGCCAACGCCATGCGGTCGGCGGGCTCCGGATCGATCGTCGTGTTCTCGTCGGTGGCAGGGGTCCGAGTGCGCCGCGCCAATTACGTGTACGGGTCGGCCAAGGCCGGCCTGGACGGCTTCAGCAGTGGCCTCGCCGACGCCCTGCACGGCACGGGGGTGCACCTGTTGGTCGTGCGGCCGGGGTTCGTGATCGGTCGCATGACGAAGGGCATGACGCCGGCACCCTTGTCGAGCACTCCGGACCAGGTGGCGGCGGCGACGGTGCGTGCATTGGCCAAGCGACGACGCGCGGTGTGGGTGCCGTGGGCATTGCGGCCGATGTTCCTCGCGATGCGGATGCTGCCTCAGTTCGTGTGGCGGAGGATGCCGCGATGAGCGCTTGCGCGAAGAGCCGAGGACTCCGATGATCGTCGTGGTCGGCATTGGGGCCGACGGGATGTCTGGGCTGGCTGCGCCGTCGCTTGCCGAGTTACGCAGGGCGACTGTCGTTTACGGCTCGCTCCGTCAGCTCGGTCTGCTGGATGACACCGTCGAGGCGGAGCGCAGGCAGTGGCCGTCGCCGATGCTGGAGGCACTGGATACCCTTCGCGCCATCGATCGTGACGTGCATGTGCTCGGCAGCGGCGACCCGATGCTGCACGGCGTCGGTCGCCTGCTGATCCGGATGATCGGCGCGGACCAGGTCACGGTGTTGCCGCACTTGTCGTCGGTGACACTGGCTTGCGCGCGGCTCGGCTGGGCGGTCCAGGACACCGAGGTGATCAGCCTGATGACCGCGGAACCGCACACGGCCGTGCGGCGGGCTGGACACGCCGTCATCCTCTGCCGCAACGGGGCCGGGCCTGCCGCGCTGGCCCGCCTGCTCACCGACGGCGGTCGCGGTGACTCCGAACTGACAGTGCTCGAACAGCTCGGCGGGCCGACCGAGCGCCGTCGCGACGCCACCGCGCGTGAGTGGGCGGCGAATCCGCCCGGTGACGTCGACGACCTCAACGTGGTGGCGGTGCACTACCTGCCTGACGATTCGCGGCTCTCGGTGCTGCCCGACGACGCGTTCGTCCACGACGGGCAGATCACCAAACAGTCGATGCGGGCGGTCACCCTCGCCGCGCTGGCGCCCCGGGTGGGCGAGCTGCTGTGGGACGTGGGTGCCGGATCGGGCAGCGTCGCGATCGAGTGGTGCCGCAGCGGATCGCGTTGCCGGGCAGTGGCGTTCGAACGTGACGAGCAACGACGCAAACGGATCGCAGAGAATGCGTTGGTGCACGGCGCGGTAGTGGACGTGCGGGGCGAGGCGCCGGGTGCGTTCGACGAAGCCGTGCCGAGTGCCGGGGGCGTCGACGGGGTGCCGCAACCGTCGGCGGTCTTCATCGGCGGCGGCCTTACCCAACCCGCGCTCCTCGAGGCCTGCTATGAACGGCTCCCGACAGGCGGTCGGCTGGTCGCCAACGCAGTCACCGCCGAGTCCGAAGCCGTTCTCGTGCAGTGGCATTCCCGGTTCGGTGGGGAGCTTCGACGGTTCCAGCACTACCGCGGCGAGCCGGTTGGCGGGTTCACCGGCTGGCGGCCCGCGATGCCCGTCACTCAGTGGTCGGTGACCAAGCAATGACCGTGTACTTCATCGGGGCCGGGCCCGGCGCCGCCGATCTGATCACCGTGCGCGGTCAGCGGTTGCTCAGCAGCTGCCCAGTCTGTCTGTACGCCGGCTCGATCATGCCCGAGGACCTGCTGGCGCTGTGCCCGCCGGACGCGCGGGTGCTCGACACCGGCCCGCTCACCCTCGACCAGATCATCACCGAATTGGCCGATGCCCATGCCGCGGGCCTCGACGTGGCGCGGCTGCACTCGGGTGACCCGTCGATCTACAGCGCGCTCGCCGAACAATGCCGACGCCTTGACGCGCTGGGCATCAACTACGAGATCGTGCCCGGCGTACCGGCGTTCGCCGCCGCAGCAGCGGTGTTAGGACGCGAACTCACCGTGCCCGGGGTCGCGCAGACGGTGACGTTGACGCGGGTGGCGACACTGTCGACCGCGATGCCACCGGGGGAAGACCTCCAGACGCTCTCGGCGCCGGGTTCGACGCTTGTGCTGCATCTGGCCGCCGCGCAGATCGACGCGATCGTGCCACAACTACTGGCCGGTGGTTACGGGCCGGAAACCCCGTGTGCCGTGGTGGCATTCGCCACCTGGCCAGAGGAGACAGTGGTTCGATGCGTGCTTTCGGACCTCGCCGAGGAGACGAAGGCCGCAGGCGTCACCCGCACCGCTGTCATCGTGGTAGGGGATGTGCTTGCCGCCGAAGGCTTTTCCGACAGCTACCTGTACTCGTCCGGACGGGCCCGGCATGGGGGCGGACGAGAGGAGCATGAAGGGCAACGGGAGCATTGATGCGGGTACTGCTGCTCGGCGGTACGTCCGAAGGACGCGCGCTTGCCGCGCGACTGCACCCGGACGTCGACGTGATCAGCTCACTGGCGGGCCGGGTGCCTGATCCCGCGCTGCCGATGGGCGAGGTGCGAATCGGCGGGTTCGGCGGTGTCGACGGGATGCGGCGGTGGCTGATCGATTCGATGGTCGACGCCGTCGTCGACGCCACCCATCCCTACGCCACTACCATCACGGCCCACGCCGCAGCGGTGTGCGACGAACTGCGGCTGCCACACCTAGTGCTGGCCCGTCCCGCCTGGCCTCGCGGTGATGCGATCGGCGTGGGGTCCGACACGGAGGCAGCAAAAACCGTTGCTGCCGAGCATTATTCGCGTGTATTTCTGACCACCGGGCGATCCGGCACGGCGCCTTTCGCCGACATCGACGCGTGGTTTCTGATCCGTGCGGTCACCGCACCGAACGCGGATACCTTGCCTCGCCACCACCAACTGGTACTGTCCCGCGGGCCATACCACTACGACGATGAACTGGCCTTGCTGCGCGATTACCGCATCGACGCGTTGGTGACCAAGAACAGCGGCGGCCAGATGACCCGGCCCAAACTGGATGCCGCGGCGGCGCTTGGCGTTGCGGTGGTGATGGTGGACCGGCCGCCGTTGCCGCCCGGTGTGGCCACGGTGAGCACCGTCGACGACGCCGCCGCGTGGGTCAGATCGACCGGTAGCTGCTGATCAGGTCGAGCGTTCCCAGCTCTCGGATCGCGCGGCAGCCACGGTGAAGCATCGTCAGGATCATCTCGTCACCGCGTTCGGTGGATGCGGCGAAGGCGAAGCCGAGCCCCGTGATCAACGGCGCCTGTATGACGCCGAGACGGTAGTCGCGCCAACAGGTGTCGGCGTCGTAATCCGTGACACCGTAACCCAACAGGGCCTCGTGATACCGGCGGACCAGATCGTCCTCGATCTCCGATCGCACCTCGGGTGCCAGGCTGGTCGCGGTGAAATACGCCAGATCCCTGGCGGGCAGGCCGACGCCCATCGTCTGCCAGTCGACCACGGTGATGCGTGTGCGGTCTGGGTCGAACAGCATGTTGTCCAACCGGTAGTCACCGTGCATCAGCGCAAACCGTTTCGGCTCGGCCAGCAGCCACGGCGTCACCAATCCCATTGCCGCGGTGAGAGTTTCCCGGTCTTCGGCGCTCATCCGATCGCCGAGCTTGTCGATCGTGACGTCGGCGGCCATCTTCGAGACATCGCCGAGGCCCTTGGCGGCCGTCTCGTCGCCCGGCTTGGGCATCGAGATGGCGGACAGCCTAAGCCAAACCGGATCGCACCAGCTCGGGCCGTGCAGCCCGGCCAGCGCCTCCACCGCCAGTTGGGCTTCCTGCGGCGTGCAGCCCGTGATCTGATCACCCTGCGCGGCGGGCGCCATGTCGGCGAGCACCAGGACGAAATCCGTCCCGTCGTCGGCGATGTCGCTGTAGAAGCATCCTGGCACCGGGATGTGCACCCGGTCGGTGACGTCGGTGTAGAACTCCACCTCGGAGAGGTAGCCGAGGGCGACGCGTTCCCGGACGCTGTCGTCCTGGGCGGGCAGCTTGATCGCAAACGTGGGAGGCAGAACGCCGTCCGTCGCGTACGTCGCAGACACCCGGTAGGTCGCGCCGGTCTGACCCGTGCCGATCGGTGTCACGTTGACATCGCGAACGTCGGCACCCAGCACCGAACCGAGCCATGCCGGCGTTAGATCGGACGGCCCGCGTGGAATGGTCTGCATGGAGGTCAGATCCTAGGTCGGGTATCGGCGCGGCGTGAAGACGCGATCGTCATACCACTGCGTCTGCGACGACCCGATGATCAGCAGGCATCGCATGTCGACATCGGCAGGGTCGAGGTCCGCGAGCCTGACGACCTTCACATCTTCGCGTGGCCCCGATACGTCGCGGCCGATCACCACGGGGGTACCGGGATCGCGATGGGCCAGCAGCAGATCCCGCATCGCGGCGACCTGCCAGGTGCGGCTCCTTGACGCCGGGTTGTAGATCGCGAGCACGAGGTCGGCTCGCGCGGCGGCGGTGAGCCGCTGTTCGATGACGTCCCACGGCTTGAGCCGATCGGACAGCGAGATGACCGCGTAGTCGTGGCCCAGCGGGGCGCCGACCCGGCTGGCGACGGCCTGCGCGGCTGTCATCGCGGGGATCACCCGCACGTGCACGCCCGGCCATTGCTTGGCTTCCTCCAGCACGGCCGTCGCCATGGCAAACACGCCCGGATCGCCGGAGGACACCACCGCGACCGCGCGCCCTTGTTCGGCCAGCGTGCACGCGAGCCGGGCACGAGCCGGCTCGTCGGTGTTGTCACTGGGGTGGCGGTGCTGGCCGTCGCGAGTCGTGACGCGGTCGAGATACGGGCCGTAACCGATGAGGTCTGTTGCAGCGGCGAGTTCGCGGCGGCTCTGCGGGGTCATCCAATCGGTGTCGCCGGGGCCAAGACCCACTACCGCCACGCTGCCGACCGCCGCGTCCTGCCGTGCAGTGCCAGGGAGCATCGCGAGCGAGAAGTACGGCACGCTGGTCTCGTCGACCTCACCCGCAGGCATCACGCGTTCACGCGGCGTGCTGGCCTGCTCCACATAGAACGTCTCGTCCAGTCGACCGGCTGACGAAAGTGCTTCTCGCACAGCGGGATACGAGCGGCCAAGCTTGAGCACCACGGCGGCGTCAGTGTCGGCCAGCCGACGCTTTAGCTCCGCGACAGGCAGCGTGCCGGGCAGGATCGTCAGCACCTCGTCACCCTGGACGAGCGGGGTGCCGGTGGCCGCCGAAGCCGCGCTCACCGACGTCACACCAGGGACGATGACGGCGTCGAACCGTAGCGTCAGCCGCGTGTGCAGGTGCATGTAGGAGCTGTAGAACAGTGGATCGCCCTCGGCCAGCAGGGCCACGTTGCGGCCGGCGTCGAGGTGCGCGGCGATGCGCTCGGCCGACTCGCGGTAGAAGTCCTCCATCGCACCGGCGTAGCCGCCCGGATGGTCGGTGGTCTCGGTGGTGACCGGGTAGACCAGGTGCTCCTCGATCTGACCCGGCCGGAGGTACGGTTCGGCGATCCCGCGCGCGATGCTTCGGCCGTGCCGGGCGCTGTGGTAGGCGACCACGTCGGCCTCGGCGATCACCCTGGCCGCCTTGACCGTAACCAACTCGGGATCGCCGGGCCCTAGCCCGACACCCCAGAGCGTGCCCCTGCTCATTCCCGATCGCTCCCGATCGCGTTGACGGCGGCGGCGGCCATCGCGCTGCCACCGCGGCGGCCCTGGACCACCAGGTACGCCATGCCTCTGGGCCGGTCGATCAGCTCCTGCTTCGACTGCGCCGAACCGACGAACCCGACGGGGCCGCCCAGCACCGCGGCCGGAGTCGGGGCGCCGTCGTCGACGAGCTCCAGGAGCCGGAACAACGCGGTCGGCGCGTTGCCGATGGCCAGCACGGCGCCACCGAGCCGGTCCGCCCACAGGTCCACCGCGGCCGCCGATCGCGTCGTGCCGGTGCGGTCGGCCAGATCTGCCGCTCTGGTGTCGGCGACCAGCGACACCACCTCGTTGTCGGCAGGCAGCCGGGACTTCGTGATTCCCGCGGCCACCATCGACGAATCGCACAACACCGGCGCGCCGGCGACCAACGCGGCGTGGGTCTTGGCGACGACATCATCGCTGAAGGCGACGTGTTCGGCGACGTCGATTTGCCCGCAGGTGTGGATCAGCCGCACCACCACCCGCGCGACGTCGTCCGGGAACCGCAACAGGTCCGCCTCGGCGCGGATCGTCGCGAACGACTGCCGATAGATCTCGGCCGCGTCGCGGATGTAGTCGAGCACCCGCTCACCCTACGGGTGGGGCGCGCGCAGCCGGTATCCGTCTCCGGTTGCCACCAGCACCTCACCGACGGGTGGGCTGCCACACGCCCGTTCGCAGCCGACGAAGTGTCGGTGCCCATCGGCGGGCTCATCGAGCGCCGCTGTGGCGTCCGCGCGAACGTCGGCGGCCGAATGTTCGCAGCCGGGGCTGCCCGTACACGCGCTGACCGTCAGCCAGGGCGAGTTCTCGTCGAACACCAACCCCATCGGGGCCAGCACACGCAACGCCGCGTCGGCCACACCCTCGTCGAGGTCGCAAACCAGCATCGAGCGCCACGGCGTGATCACCAGCGGTGCGCCGATCGCCGCGAGGTACTCAGCGACCCTGGCCTGCAGCACGCCAAGCGGCACCGCGGCGCCCAGCACCACGCGTCCGTCGTCCTGCGGCAGCCAGCCGACGGGCGGTCGGACGACCGGCGGCCACGTCGCCCCTGGCGCGGCGCTGGCAGTGAAGTGCTCCAGCAGCCGAGAAGGATCAGCCAGTTCCGCTACCCGCCAAGCCTTTCCGCGTATGGCGGAAAACCGCGTGGCGACTGCGACAAGCGCGGGCACGACGTCGGGCCGTGTCAGCCGCAGGCCGGTGTCGCTGCCCGCCAGAAGGAGGGCGGCCGTCGCCTCGTCGAGAAAGTGTGCGCCAACATCGGCGGCGAGTCCCGAGATGTCGGCGCGGCCGTCGTCGAGACCGAACATGAACCTGCCCGGCAGCTCGGCCAATGCGGGCTCGGACTGAATCGCCTCGTCCAATTCGGTGACCAGTCCCCGGATGTCCGTTGTTCCGCCGAGCCGGCCGGACAGCGGCGACGCGACGATGTTGCGCACCCGCTCATGCGACGGCGAGGGCAACAGGCCGACCGCGGCGATCATCTCGGCGACCGCCGCGGTGTCGGTGATGGCCCGCAGCTGGATGTTTCCGCGTGATGTGAGTTCCATGGCCGGTGAGCCGAACCGCGTTGCGGCGTGAGCAAGTTCCTCCAACTGTCTGGCCGAGATCATGCCGCCCGGTAACCGCACTCGCGCCAGAGCGCCGTCTGCCGCCTGGTGCAGCTGCAGCGCCCCCGGGCAGGCGTCGCGATCGCGGGTTCTGGCCACCAGATCACCGTACGGCGCGATGACCAGCCCGGCGACCACATGACGCGATGACGTTGCTACGTAACCTGAAATCGCCAGGTACTGACGCAATGCGGTTTTGCCAGATCCGCATGAGCAGGTAGTAGTCCAGATATACAGGTAGTTCGATACTCGTAGGAATTGCTAATCAACGACCGAAAATTTCTCCTATCCGACAGCCTGGGTCGCCGGCCCGGAACGTCAACGGAAAAGGGGAGAAAGTGAAATGTCTGAATTGCTAGCGCCATTGGGCGCTCAGCCGGAAGTGGTCGAACAACTTGCCGACGTCACCGAGGCGGCGCCGCGCACGCCCGTCTTGATCACCGAACAGCAGGTGATGTTCGCGACGGCCGCGGCAGTGCCGTTGCAGCCCGCGAAGATCGGCCGACGCTGGTTCGAGGCGGTGCGCGCTATCGGAACAGGCGTGCGGGCGGCAGTCGTGACATCTAGCAACGAGGCCAGGCCGAAGCGGCAGCACTACCCGGCGCGCAACGATTACCTCGAGGACTCCCGCATGACGCGGGAGATGTTCAGGCTTTGAGCGGTGCCGCGCAACCCGTCAAACGTTGCTGGGTCGGGCGTGGGGCCAGTGCGGAAGGCGGCCATCACGACAGGAGTTCGCACAAATCCCACGTCAACGCCAATGTCAACCTGTGCCATGAGTAGTCGGCTCGCTACCCGCGTATGGCTGCGTGAGTTAACCAGATAAACAGGTACTCGTCTACGCGTGAGATGTGCTCTCGGCGGCGTTAATTTTCTATCCATGAGGGGTTCGGGTCAGCCGGACATCACGGAACACACGGTGGGAGCAACTCAAATGATCAACATGGCAACGTCATCCAGCCCCGGGATCAAGGAGAGCCGCGAGACATCGCCGGTTACCTCGGTGCCGACCTCGACCGAGACGCAAGCGCTGATCACCGAACAGCAGGTGCTCTTCAGCACGGCGGCGGCGGTGGCGCTACCTCCGGCGAAAACCCGTCGGTGGAGCGACACCGTCCTGGCCGTCACCGGAGCGCTGCACGCGATGTTCGCAGCCTCTGAAAAGCCACCTGCGCGACGGCATTACCCGAAGCGGTACGGCTACCTCGAGAACGCGCTGATGTCGCGCGAAATGGACAGGCTCTGACGGCGATCAGCTCGCCAGCGGGATGGGACTGACCGCGTCCGAATACGGTGAGGCGTCACCGACGACGGCGCGGCTGTGCTGGCCGTGAATGTCGATCGGGATGTCTCCGGCCAACGTGACGCGGCTGAGCCGCCGGTACTGGTCGTCGTAGTCCGCGACGGCGTAGTGCTGGGTGGCGCGGTTGTCCCAGATGGCCAGATCGCCGGGCAGCCAGCTCCAGCGAATGGTGTTCTCCAGCTTGGTGACCCGGGCCTGCAGCAGACCGAACAGCGTCGCGGACTCCGCCTGGCCCAGTCCGAGGAACTGCTTGATGAAGTGGCCGAGCAGAAGTACGCGCTTGCCGGATTCGGGGTGCACCCGCACCACCGGGTGCTCGGTCTCGTAGTACTCGCGGACGAATTCCTTGCGGTACTCGCGCACTGTGGCGGTGAGTTCATCGTGTCGACCGTCGTAGTCAGCCGCGTAGTCGTAGGTGTTGGTGTGTACCGCCCACAGATTCTCGGTCAGCGCACGCAACGGCGGGGGCAGCTGATCATAGGCCGCCTCGGTCGATGCCCATGCGGTCGTGCCACCGTAGGCTGGCAGCGTAACAGCGCGCAGCAGAGACGCTTTCGGGATGCGGTCGACGAACGTCACGTCGGTGTGCCAGCTGTTGGCCTTGTCGTAGCGCGAGTCGATCGGCAGCACCGATTCGCCGTGCGACAGCGTCGGGTGAGCGGTCGTCGGTGTGCCCAGTTTGCCTGCGAATGCAAGCTGGGCGTCGTCGTCGAGGTGGTGCTGGTCGCGGAAGAAGATCACTTTGTGCTCCAGCAGGGCCCCGTTGATCGCAGCGACGGTCTCGGAATCGAGATCGCCCGTCAGGTTTACGCCGTCGATGCGGGCGCCGATGTTGGCGCCCAGTTTCACCACATCAATGAATTGAGTCACGGATTCATTTCCGCAGGTGTCGGGCGCGAGGTCAACCGTTTGGCTGACCGCGATCCGAACTCTTTGCTCGATGGCAAAAATGTCAAAACCGTCAATTCGCGTTGCGGCTCGGCATACCCTTCGGCCATTCGCGCGCCAGCGTCGGGGGGGGGGGTCACGGTGTCACAGAAGCGCTCACTGAAGGTCGCGATCATCGGTGCCGGAATGTCGGGCCTGTGCATGGCGGCCAAGCTGCAGGACGCAGGCATCGACACGTTCACGATCTTCGAACAGGCCGACGAGGTTGGCGGCACGTGGCGCGACAACACCTATCCAGGGTTGTCGTGCGACGTCCCGTCGCGCTTCTATTCGTATTCGTTCCGGCCTAACCCCGGTTGGTCACGCTTCATGTCGCCGGGACCGGAGATCCATTCCTACTTTCGGCAGGTCGCGACCGAACGCGGCATCCGCCCGCACATCCGGTTCGGCACGGAAGCCACGTCGGCCCGATACCGGGACGGCCAATGGTGGGTCGGCACTGAAAATGGTGAGGAAGTGTTCGACGTCCTCATCACCGCGACCGGCGTGCTGCGGGTCCCGCGGTACCCAGACATCCCGGGGCTCGACAGCTTCGCGGGTCCGTCGTTTCACTCCGCGCGCTGGGATCACTCGGTCTCGTTACCCGACAAACGGATCGCATTGATCGGTACGGGCTCCACCGGCGTGCAGATCACCGCGGAGCTCGGTGGAAAAGTACGAGGGCTCAAAATCTTTCAACGCACGCCGCAATGGGTGCTTCCCACTCCGAACGTGCGCTATTCACGATTCACCAAGGCGGTGCTTCAGCGCTGGCCCACCCTGAACAGGGTCGGTTATCGGTTTTGGCAGGGTTACATCGAAAATGCATTGGGTCGCGCGGCGGTCGAACCGTGTTGGCAACGCCGGCTGATGGCGGCACTTTGTCGCCTTAATCTGCAGTTCTCGGTGCGGGATCCCGAACTCCGCCGCAGACTGACCCCCGACTACCAGGCGATGTGCAAGCGTCAGGTACTCGCTGGGCACTACTACCAAGCCATCCAGAAGCCCGGCGTCCAACTCGTGAGCGAGGCCATCGACCATGTCGAGCCGAACGGCGTCGTCACTGCAGATGGGACACTGCACGAAGTGGATATGCTCGTGCTGGCAACCGGGTTCGACGCCCGCGCTTACGTTCGTCCGATGGAGATCGTCGGTGAGGACGGCCTCACGCTCGACGAGGCCTGGGAAGAGGGGCCCCGCGCGTACCGCTCGGTCGCGGTCCCCGGCTTTCCGAACCTGTTCATGTTGATGGGCCCGCATTCGCCGATCGGCAATCAATCGCTGGTGATGATCGCCGAGAACCAGGCGGATTACGCGATGTGGTGGATCAACGAGATCCGCGACGGCCGTGTCATCGCCGCGGCGCCGACCGAAACGGCGACCAAGGACTACAACGACGACATGAAGGCCGCCATGCCGCAAACGGTTTGGGTGACCGGCTGCAAGAGCTGGTATCTCGGCAAGGACGGTTTGCCCGAGCTGTTCCCGTGGACACCGGTGCGGCACCGCGAGCTGCTGATCTCGCCGCGGACAGACGACTTCGACGTTCGGACCGCCTGACGAATGTGACCGCTGCCACAGCGCGGCCCGTCAGTGATCCATCCCATACAAGATGATCATTTCTGACCCGTCGCGCCGTAGGTTCTGACTAC
Organism: uncultured Actinomycetota bacterium; assembly: GCA_963770305.1. Lineage (GTDB taxonomy): Bacteria > Actinomycetota > Actinomycetes > Mycobacteriales > Mycobacteriaceae > Mycobacterium. The sequence continues at coordinate 51,589 of CAVYPB010000036.1, read as the reverse complement.
TGCACGCGTGTGCAGTAACCGAATGTCACGGAAGGAACGACGGTGTTCGCACTAATCGCATTCGGCGCGCTCCTACTTGTACTGATCGCGGCCCTCGGTCTGCCTTGCCCGCAGATGTGGCACGGCCGCTGGGGTAGCGACGGCTGAGCACCGATCGCACCACGTGATCGGCCGGTGCGGTACGAATGGTGGGTGACAGAGCCGACCGAGGTGCCGACCGTGCTGTTGCTGTCGACGTCCGATACAGACCTGATCACCGCCCGCGCATGCGGCCCGGGCTACCGGTGGGCCAACCCGTCGCGGCTGGTCGACGGCGAGCTCGCGGAGCTGCTGGCCGGCGCCGACGTCGCCGTCGTACGCATCCTTGGCGGATACCGCGCCTGGCAGGACGGCATCGACACCGTGGTGGCCAGCGGTGTGCCAACCGTCGTCGTCAGCGGTGAGCAGTCACCGGACGCCGACCTGATGGGGCATTCCACGCCACCGGCGGGCGTTGCGCTGCAGTCCCACATCTATCTCGCCCACGGCGGCATCCCGAACCTGCGGCAGCTGCACGCCTTCCTCTGCGACACGGTGTTGATGACCGGCTTGGGGTTCGCGCCGCCGGTGACCACGCCGAACTGGGGCATCCTCGACCGGGCAACCCGCGAGGTCGACGGCCCGACGGTCGCGGTGCTCTACTACCGTGCCCAGCACCTGGCTGGCAACACCGCGTACATCGAGGCGCTGTGTCGGGCCATCGAGGATGCAGGCGGTCGGCCATTGCCGGTTTTCTGTGCCTCCCTGCGCACGGCCGACGCCGGGCTGCTGGACCTGCTCGCGAACGCCGACGCCATGGTGACGACGGTGCTGGCCGCGGGCGGTGCCACACCAGCCACCGCGACGGCCGGTGGCAACGACGACAGCTGGAACGTGGCCCATTTGGCCGCGCTGGACATCCCGATCCTGCAGGGCCTGTGCCTGACGAGTTCCCGCGCGCAATGGCAAAAGAACGATGACGGGCTGTCGCCGCTCGACGTCGCGACCCAGGTCGCTGTGCCGGAGTTCGACGGGCGCATCATCACGGTTCCGTTCTCGTTCAAGGAGATTGATGACGAAGGTCTGATCTCTTATGTCGCCGATCCAGAGCGCTGCGCCCGCGTCGCCGGGCTGGCCATCAAACACGCCCGGCTGCGGGCGATTCCGGCCACCCAGAAACGCGTGGCGGTCGTGTTCTCGGCATACCCCACCAAGCACGCCCGCATCGGCAACGCCGTCGGGCTGGACACCCCGGCCAGTGCCGTCGTGCTGCTGCGGGCCATGCGCGACGCGGGGTACGCAATCGGCGATGTTCCCGGCGTCGACGCTCAGGACGGCGACGCGTTGGTCCACGCGCTGATCGAGCGCGGCGGCCAAGACCCGGATTGGCTGACCGACGGGCAGCTGACCGGCAATCCAATCCGGTTGTCGGCCAAGGACTATCGCGACTGGTTCGCCACGCTGCCTGCACAGCTCACCGACGCGGTCGTCACGCACTGGGGCCCGCCGCCCGGTGAGTTGTACGTCGACCGGAGTCAGGATCCCGGCGGCGAGATCGTGATCGCCGCCATGCAGTCAGGCAACGTGGTGTTGATCGTCCAGCCGCCGCGGGGATTCGGCGAGAACCCGGTCGCCATTTACCACGACCCCGACCTGCCGCCGAGCCACCACTATCTGGCCGCATACCACTGGATTGCCGCCGATTTCGGCGCGGACGCCGTCGTGCACCTCGGCAAGCACGGCAACCTGGAGTGGCTGCCCGGCAAGACGCTCGGCATGTCCGCTGCGTGCGGCTCGGACGCCGCACTGGGCAACCTGCCGCTGATCTACCCGTTCCTGGTCAACGACCCGGGGGAGGGCACCCAGGCAAAGCGCCGCGCGCACGCCACGCTGGTCGACCATCTGATCCCACCGATGGCGCGCGCCGAGACCTACGGCGACATCGCGCGATTGGAGCAGCTGCTCGACGAGCACGCCGCCATCGCCGCGCTCGACCCGGGGAAGTTGCCCGCGATCCGTCAGCAGATCTGGACGCTGATGCGTGCGGCGAAGATGGACCACGACCTGGGCCTGGACGATCGGCCCGAGGACGCCTCTTTCGACGACATGCTGCTTCACGTGGACGGCTGGCTGTGCGAGATCAAGGACGTACAGATCCGCGACGGGCTACATGTTCTCGGCCAAAAACCCATGGGCAGTGTCGAACTCGACCTGGTGCTGGCCATTCTGCGCGCGCGCCAGTTGTTCGGCGGTGATCAGACCGTGCCGGGGCTGCGCCAGGCGCTCGGCCTGGCCGAGGACGGAAGTGACGACCGAGCCTCGGTGGACGCCGCCGAGGCCGCCGCCCGCGACCTGGTCGCATCGCTGCAGGAAACCGGCTGGGACGCAGCGGCCGTCGACGCCCTCACCGGGAATCCTGGTGTCGCGGACATCCTGCGCTTCGCTGCCACCGAGGTGGTGCCGCGACTGGCCGAGACGGCCGGGGAGATCGATCAGATTCTGCGGGCTTTGGACGGCCGGTTCATCGCGTCCGGGCCGTCCGGCTCGCCCCTGCGCGGCCTGGTCAACGTGCTGCCAACGGGCCGCAACTTCTACTCCGTGGACCCCAAGGCGGTGCCCTCGCGATTGGCCTGGGAAACCGGTGTGGCGATGGCGGATTCGCTGCTGACCCGTTACCGCGACGACTACGGCAGGTGGCCGCAATCGGTCGGGCTGTCGGTGTGGGGCACCTCTGCCATGCGCACCGCGGGTGACGACATCGCCGAAGTGCTCGCGCTGCTGGGCGTCCGGCCGGTCTGGGATGATGCGTCGCGACGGGTGGTCAACCTGGAGCCGATCCCGCTGGCCGAACTCGCTCGGCCCCGTATCGACGTGACCGTGCGCATCTCCGGCTTCTTCCGCGACGCCTTCCCGCACGTCGTCACCATGCTCGACGACGCCGTGCAACTCGTCGCGAATCTCGACGAGCCTGCCGACGACAACTACGTCCGGGCCCACGCGAAAGCCGACCTTGCCGAACATGGTGACCAACGTCGTTCCACCACAAGGATTTTCGGATCAAAACCGGGCACTTACGGTGCGGGCCTGTTGCAGCTGATCGACAGCCGTAACTGGCGCGATGACGCCGACCTCGCGGAGGTCTACACCGCATGGGGCGGCTTCGCATACGGCCGCGGGCTGGACGGCGCTCCTGCCGCCGATGACATGAACCGGCAATACCGGCGCATCGTGGTGGCCGCCAAGAACACCGACACCCGAGAGCACGACATCGCCGACTCCGACGACTACTTCCAGTACCACGGCGGAATGGTCGCCACCGTGCGGGCGCTGACCGGACAATCGCCGGCCGCCTACATCGGCGACAACACCCGGCCCGACGCCGTGCGCACCCGCACCCTGTCGGAGGAGACCACCCGCGTGTTCCGGGCCCGCGTCGTCAATCCTCGCTGGATCACCGCGATGCGGCGGCACGGCTACAAGGGCGCCTTCGAAATGGCCGCCACCGTCGACTATCTGTTCGGCTACGACGCCACCGCCGGCGTGATGGCCGACTGGATGTACGAGCGGCTCTCGGCGGAGTACGTACTCGACGACGAGAACCGCAAGTTCATGGCCGAGTCGAACCCGTGGGCGCTGCACGGTATGGCAGAGCGCCTCCTTGAAGCCGCAGGCCGGGGGATGTGGGCGCAGCCGGACCAGGCCACCCTGGACGGCCTGCGCTCGGTCCTGCTCGAGACGGAAGGCGATCTTGAAGGCTAGGTTGGGGTCGTGCCTACCACCTTTGCCGACATCGCGAAATCCGAGTACATCCTGCTGACCACGTTCACAAAGGACGGCAGACCCAAGCCGACGGCCATCTGGGCCGCGCCCGACGGCGATCGATTGGTGGTCATCACCCAGGAGAAATCCTGGAAGGTCAGGCGGATCCGCAACACCCCGCGCGTCACCATCGCCCCGTGCGACCGAAGCGGCAACGCCAAGGGTGAGGCGGTCGAAGCCACCGCCGCGATTCTGGACAAGTCGGCCAACGGCGCGACGTACGACGCGATCGGCAATCGGTACGGGCTGCTGGGCAAGACGTTCAACGTCTTCTCCAAGTTGCGCGGCGGCATGAAGAACAACGTGACGATCGAACTCAAGGCGGCGTGATCATGGCTCCCACATTCGACGAAGTCGCCAAGGCCCGCTACATCCTGCTGACCACGTTCACCAAGGACGGCAAGCCGAAGCCGACGGCGATCTGGGCGGCGCCCGATGGTGATCGCCTGCTGGTCATGACCGAAGAGGACTCGTGGAAGGTCAAGCGGATCCGCAATTCTCCGCGAGTCACGCTGGCGATCTGCGACCCACGCGGGAAGCCGAAGAGCGACTCCATCGAGGCGGTCGCCACGGTCCTCGACAAATCCGAAGCCCTCGCCGTCCAACGCGCGGTCAACAAGCGGTACGGCGTTCTGGGCCGGGCGTTCGGCGTGTACATGAAGCTGCGGGGGCTGGACAAGAAGAGCGTCGGCGTCGAGCTGAAGGCGGCGTAGGAACCCGGCGGGCTTGCGAAGCGTTGGCAGACTATGGCGATGCGGCTGTTTCTGGTCTACACGCTCGTCGAGCTGGCGGTCATCGTTGCGCTGGTCTCGACGATCGGTTTCGGCTGGACCGTCCTGCTCCTGCTCACCACCTTCGTCGTCGGCCTCGCCCTGGCCGGATCGCAGGTCAAGCGTCACATTCGCCGGCTGCAGTCCGGGCTGACCGCCGCCACCGTGCAGGGGGCGGCGGCCGACAGCGTGCTCGTCGCGCTGGGCACCGTGCTCGTCGTGATCCCGGGCTTGGCCAGTTCCGTTCTCGGCGCCCTGCTGCTGCTGCCGCCGACCCGGGCTGCCGCGCGTCCGCTGGTGACCGCGATGGCTGCCCGGCGGGTGCCATTGGTCACCGCCGCCCGTGCGGCCGCTCCCGGCTGGGGATACACCGCAGCAGGGAGCGGCGACTACATTGACGGCGAAGTCATCGACGTCGTGGACGCCGAACCACCGGCCGTGGAGCGCAAGCCCGAATAAGTGACGACCCTCCTCCTCAATGGGCGGGTGCACAGCCCCGCCATGCCCGACGCCACCGCGATCGCGGTACGCGACGGCATAGTCGCGTGGCTCGGCAGCGATGACGTTGGACGCCAACAGTTTCCGGGCGCGAAGATCGTCGACCTCGGCGGCGGTTTCGTCGCCCCCGCATTCGTCGACAGTCACGTCCACCTCACAGCCACGGGTCTGATGCTGGCCGGGCTGGACCTTCGTCCGGCCGGCTCGCTGCGGCACTGCCTCGAACTCATCGGCGACTACGCGCGAAAGCAACCCGACGGTCCGATCTGGGCACACGGCTGGGACGAATCGGGCTGGCCGGAGCGCACCGCGCCGAGCACCGACGACCTGGACGGCATTCTCGGTGACCGGGCCGCCTACCTGGCCCGCGTCGACGTCCACTCTGCCGCTGCCTCGACCGGGCTGCGCCGACTCGTGCCTGGCCTCGCCGACGCCGCAGGTTTCGACTCGCAGCGGCCGTTGACCAGTGACGCGCACCACCTGGTGCGAGCAGCCGCCCGCGACAGGCTGACGCCCCACCAGCGTCAGCTAGCGCGGCTGGCCGCCCTCGACGCCGCGGCCGCGTCGGGCATCGTCGCCGTCCACGAATGCGCCGGACCCGACATCGGGGGCCTATACGACTGGCACGAGGTTCGCGAAACAGACCACGGTGTCGAAGTCGTCGGTTACTGGGGTGAACACGTCAGCACCGGCGACGAGGCCCGCGAGCTGATCGACCGCACCGGCGCACGCGGCTTGGCGGGCGACTTGTTCGTCGACGGCGCTCTCGGCTCACACACCGCGTGGCTGCACCAGCCGTACGCCGACGCGCCTGACTGCTGCGGCAACACCTACCTCGATACCGACGCGATCACCGCCCACCTGTACGCCTGCACCGAGGCGGGCATCACCGCGGGATTCCACGTCATCGGTGACGCCGCGGTCACCGCCGTTGTGATCGCGCTCGAGCGAGTCGTCGACCGTTTTGGCGCGCCGGCCGTGGCCCGCTGCGGGCATCGGCTCGAACACCTCGAGATGGTCACCGCCGACCAGGCAGGCCGACTCGGCTCTTGGGGCGTCTTCGCCAGCATGCAGCCCAATTTCGATGCGCTGTGGGGCGGTGATCACGGCATGTATGCGCAGCGTCTCGGCCTTGACCGAAGCACGAGGCTGAACCCCTTGGCGCTGTTAGCATCCCAAGGCGTGCCAATCGCCTTCGGTTCCGACAGCCCGGTTACCGAGATGAACCCGTGGGCGACGGTTCGTGCGGCGACCCGGCACCGCACCCCGGGCAGCGCGGATCTCGGCGCGGGCGGCGTTCGCCGCCGCAACCCGCGGTGCATGGCGCGCCGGCGGGGTACGCGACGGCATCACCGGCACCCTGATCCCCGGCGCACCCGCTTCTTACGTGATTTGGGAGGCCGACGAGTTCGAGGTCAGCGCTCCGTCCGATGCGGTGCAGCGCTGGTCGACCGACCAGCGCTCGCGGGTTCCTGCCCTGCCTCGACTCGACGGCCGGTTGCCGCGGTGCAGGCAGACGGTGCATCGGGGTGCCGTCATTCATGGCTAAGTTCGGCCGCAGGCGCGAGTGGGGCCGCGCCACCGACGATACGGACACCTCCCCCGCCGTCGCCGATGACGACGCCGAGCCCGGAGATCGTGAGGACGACCCGCAGTCCGCCGAGTCCGACAAGTTAGCCAAAGTCCGGTCTCGGCTCAAGCGATTCGGTCAGCGGGTGGTCGACCGGCTGCCTCAGTTGAGTGTCGCCATCGCGGCAGGGCTGGCGCTGTGTGTGAGCTTCCCGCCATTCGGCTGGTGGTACCTGGCCGTCGCGGCGTTCGGCCTGCTGGCCTGGGTGCTGACGCGCGAATCCACCACGCTCGCAGGAGGATTCGGCTACGGATTTCTGTTCGGGCTGGCGTTCTATCTTCCGCTGTTGCCGTGGATCGGCGGGTTCGTCGGAGCGTTCCCGTGGTTCGTCCTGTGCGTCCTTGAGGCCTTGTTCCCCGCGTTGTTCGGGTTGGCCGCGGTCGCGGTGCGGCGTCGGTCGGCCTGGCCGTTCTGGTTCGCGGCGCTCTGGGCTTTGCAGGAATGGCTGAAGTCGACAGTGCCGTTCGGTGGATTCCCCTGGGGTGTAGTCGGTTTCAGTCAAACCGACGGCCCGTTGCTGGCGATCGCGCAACTCGGCGGGGCGCCGCTGCTGTCGTTCGCGGTGGTGCTGACTGGATTTAGTTTGGCCGCAATAACTTTCGAAATCGTAAAGTGGTGGCGGTACACCGACGACAGCCAGAAGGCGGCGCCGCCGGCGGTGGTACTACCCGGTGTGTGTATCAGCGCCGTGCTGCTGACCACGGCGGTGGCGTGGCCGCATGTCAGGCAGTCGGGTCTCGGCGCGGGCGACGACCCGGCGATCACCGTCGCCGCCGTCCAGGGCAACGTGCCGCGGCTCGGCTTGGAGTTCAATGCGCAACGCCGCGCCGTGCTCGACAACCACGTCCGCGAAACGCTTCAGCTTGCCGATGACGTACACGCAGGCCGGGCGCCACAGCCGATGGTTGTCATCTGGCCGGAGAACTCCTCCGACATCGATCCACTGGCCAATCCGGACGCTCGCGACGAGATCTCCGTCGCCGCAACGGCGATCAAGGCGCCGATCCTGGTCGGTGGCGTCGTCGCCGCCCCGGGCTACAGTCCCGACAACCCGGTGTCGACGAACTCGGTCATCGTCTGGGATCCCGGTACCGGTCCGGCTGACCGGCACGACAAGAAGATCGTGCAGCCGTTCGGCGAGTACCTGCCGTGGCGTAGCTTCTTCCGCCATCTGTCGTCTTACGCCGACCGGGCGGGCTACTTCGTGCCCGGCAGCGGCAACGGGGTGGTGAACGCCGCCGGTGTGCCCATCGGGGTGACGACGTGCTGGGAAGTGATTTTCGACCGCGCCGCGCGTGAGTCGGTGCAAAACGGTGCCCAATTGCTGGCCGTGCCGTCCAACAACGCCACCTTCGACGAGGCGATGAGCGAGCAACAGCTTGCGTTTGGCAGGCTGCGCGCGGTCGAGCACGAACGATATGTTGTCGTCGCAGGCACCACGGGTATCAGCGCGATCATCGCGCCCGACGGTCGCGAGCTGGCCCAGACCGCCTTCTTCGAACCCGCCTACCTCGACATGCAGGTGCGGCTAAAGACGCAGCTCACGCCCGCAACGCGGTGGGGCCCGGTGGTCCAGGGCCTGCTCGTGGCCCTCGGGGTTGCCGCTGTGATCACCGCAATACTGCACAATGGGAGTTTCGTGCGTCGGCTCGGCCGCCGCAGCAAGGATGAAGGAGCTACATGAGTGTCCCTGGGGGCGGAGCGAAGCGACCAGGGGAAAGCCCAGCCCAGGGCGATCAGCGCCCGAGTCAGCGCACTCTGGTCATAATCCCGACCTTCAACGAACGGGAGAACCTGCCGTTGATCGTCGGACGCGTGCACAAGGCGCGGCCTGACGTACACATCTTGATCGTCGACGACGGCAGCCCCGACGGCACGGGTGAACTGGCCGACGAGCTGGCGCTGGCCGACACCGACCGAGTGCACGTCATGCACCGCAGTTCGAAGGGCGGCCTCGGCGCGGCCTACCTGGCGGGGTTCGCCTGGGGCCTGAATCGCGAGTACTCGGTGCTCGTCGAGATGGACGCGGACGGCAGCCACCCGCCCGAACAGCTACATCGGCTGCTGGACGCCGTCGATCGCGGCGCGGACCTGGCGATCGGCTCGCGTTACGTGCCGGGCGGAGAGGTGCGCAACTGGCCGCGGCGCCGGATGGTGCTGTCCCGCACCGCGAACGGCTATTCGCGGATCCTGCTGGGTGTCGACATTCACGACATCACCGCCGGCTACCGCGCCTACCGGCGCGAGGTGCTCGAGAAGATCGACCTGGCCGCGGTGGACTCGAAGGGCTACTGCTTCCAGATCGACCTGACCTGGCGCACCATCAACAACGGGTTCATCGTCGTCGAGGTGCCGATCACCTTCACGGAACGCGAGTTCGGTCAATCCAAGATGAGCGGATCCAACATCCGCGAAGCCCTGTTCAAGGTCGCGGAGTGGGGTATCCGCGGACGTATGGACCGGGCCCGCGGAGTCGGCGTTACGCGCTAGTTCCCGCGGCGGCGCGTCTTGATGATGTCGAGGCGTTCCTTGAGCAGCTCTTCGAGCTCGTCGACCGAGCGACGCTCGAGCAGCATGTCCCAGTGGGTGCGCGGCGGCTTCACCTTCTTCGGCTCCGGCACGTCACCCTCGATCAGGGTGCCCTCCATGCCGTTGCGGCATGCCCAGGTGCCGGGGATCTCTGCGTCGTCGGCGAACGGGACGTCGAATTCCTCGCCGTTGTCGGTGCGGTAGCGGGCGACCTGACGCGGCGCCAGGTCGTGGTTGCGGTCAGTCTCGTAGCTCACAGCTCCGAGGCGACTGCCTCTCAAGACACGATCAGCCATCGTCAACACTCCTCAAGTAACTATTCATCCGGAGAATCAACGCAGCAATGCGACGCGCAGTTCCCGACTCGACCGTTGATGATACCGGGATCCAGGCACCGGGCGGTCTACAGTCAGGTTCCGTGGTACGCCGCCTTCGTGCTCAACCCTGTCGCTGGTGTGGTCGTGAAGTCGCCGACGTCGGCCTGGGTCGGCGCCGTCAGTACTGTCGGCAGTCCTGCCGCCAGCGCGCCTACGAGCAGCGAGCGATGGTAAGGGGCACCTCGTTGGCACCGGATTCCGTCGTCCTCACCTCCGACGAGGCCTCTGAGCTGTCCGACCGCGTCTACCAGGTCAGATGCGCTGCCGAGGACGTGGCGACCGCCGTGGAAGAGGGAGCAGAAGGCCCCGAACTGCGGGAACTGTGCGACGCACTGATGCGGGCTGCGAAGGCGGCCGACGGCTGGCGATAGCCGGCGACCTCTTTTCGCGGTGAACACCACGGGCCGGACACCCGTTCTACGATTGCCAACGACAAACCGAGACGGGAACGCGGTGTCCATATCACCTGCAGAAACCGGCGTGTGGCGCTTCGACGCCTTTGTCCTCGACACGCAACGCTACGAACTGCGCTCCGGCGACGACGTGATCCGTGTCGAGCCGCAGGTGTTCGACGTGCTCACGCAGTTGGTCCGCAATTCCCATCGGTTCGTCACGAAAGAGGAGCTGTTCGACTCCGTGTGGGGCGGGCGCTTCGTCGGCACGATCCTCCCCGACACCAAGGCAGAAGCCCCTGCCAAACCGCCCTCTGAGCCGCCTGCGCCCCGTCAACACATCGCGTTCTGCCGTGCGGCCGACGGGGTTCGCCTCGCGTACGCGGTGGCGGGGGAGGGACCGCCGCTTGTCAGGGCGGCCAACTGGATGACCCACCTCGGCTACGACATCGAAAGCCCGGTCTGGAAGCACTGGGTCCGCGATCTGTCTCTGCGATACAAATTCATCCGCTATGACGAACGGGGCTGCGGCCTATCCGATTGGGACGCAACCGATTTCTGCTTCGACGACTGGGTTGACGACCTGGAGTCGGTGGTGGAAGCGCTGGGGCTGCAGCGCTTTCCACTGCTAGGGGTGTCGCAAGGCGGCGCCGTTGCGGTGGCATATGCCGCCCGCCACCCGGAGCGGATCAGCCACCTGGTGCTGTGCAGTGCGTACGCGCGCGGCCGCGCGGTGCGCGCTATCGGCGACGACGAGAAGCGGGCTGCCGCATTGGATCTCGATCTCGCCCGGGTCGGCTGGGGCCGTGACGACCCGGCGTTTCGTCAGGTGTTCGCCGCGCAGTTCCAACCCGACGGCACCCGCGCGGATTGGGCGGCATTCGATCAGTTGCAGCGGCGCACCACCTCACCGGAAAATGCGATCCGGTTTCTCGAGGAGTTCGGCCGTATCGACGTGCGTGACGAAGCCCAGCAGGTGGCCTGACCGACTCTGCTGATGCACTCCCGCGACGACCACCGCGTGCCCATGCGCTTCGGTGAGGAATTGGCCGCCCTGATTCCCGATTCCCGTCTGGTCGCGCTGTCCAGCAACAACCATCTGCTGACGGCGGCCGAGCCGGCATGGCAGGTGTTCCGGGCAGAGGTTGACGCCTTCGTCGCGGGCTGAGCGAGCATCGCTCGTCGTACGCCCGCCGATCTCCACGCGTTCTTCATGTACCGCCGCCCGCAGCGATTCATGCTGGTCACATGAAAAAGCACCTACGCATCCTGCTGGTGGCTGTCAGCGCGCTCATCGCACTGGGCACCCTGTCTGCTTGCTCCAGCGGAACAACCACCGAAGCGACCCCCACGTCCGAGGCGGTTACCACCCCGCAGGCGACCGCAACCCCGTTCCCTCAGTCGGCGAGGTACATCGCCGACATGAAGGCGGCCGACGGCAAGACCATGACGATCGGCATCTCCGTCGATGGCGCATCGATAGCCGCGTACGCCTGCAACGGAACCGACGACGAAGCCTGGTTCTTCGGCAACCAGGCCGACGGCAAGATCGACATCAAGTCGCGGTTCCGCGACACCCTGAAGGCCGAGTTCAACGGCACCGACGTCGGCGGCGATCTGACGATGAATGGTGTCGCCTACAAGTTCACCGCGTCGCCGGTGTCGGGCGCGGCCGGCATGTACACCGCCGCGTTGGACGGTGTCCGAGCGTCGTGGGTGGTCCGGGAGGACGGGTCGGCGATCGGCGTGCAGTTCAATGGTGGCGTCAGCGGCCGTGACTTCGAGCAGGCCGAACTGCAGCAGCTCAAGGATGCGCAATTCCAGGCCCAGGTCCGCAGCAAGCGCATTCTGCTGGCGGCCCAGCAGATCACGAAGCTGCAGAACGGCTCCATGAGCTCTTCCATCAACGGCACGCAGGTGACCCCGACCCTGGTCAATGGGACATTCCGTCTCTGACAATTGAATAACATTCTCGCCCAACGGCTCTGCCGCGCGATCGCCTCAACGGCTCGCATCGGCAGAGTCGTTGCTTTTTGCCCGGCTGCGCCCACGCGCAAGCCAAAAAACGCCGGCGAATTTGGGTGCTTTTGCGTCTCTCACGCGGCGTAGCAAGTCAAGCTGAGGCGTGGACGAATGGTTTGAGCGCAGCCCATTCATCGGGTTCGTGCCGTGGATCATCTACTGGGTCGTCGCCGACGGTCCCAGCACGTGGATGTTCGGCTCGATCTGCGCGGTGATTGCGGCACTGATTCTCGGGGTGTCGGCCGGCCGGGGCGCACCCCGCCTGCTCGAGGTGGTGACCATCATGTTCTTCATGGCGGTGACCATCGTCGGCATGGTCGTGGGTGCCGAGGACCGCGACTGGATGGACGCCCATGCCACCACGCTGTCCAGCGGCGTGCTCGCGGTGATGGCGCTGGGCTCGTTGGCGTTCGTGCCTTTCACCGCGCAGTACGCGCCTGAGTCTGCGCCGCAACAGGATTGGGAGAAGGCGGCGTTCCGCCGGACCAATCAGGTATTGACGCTGATGTGGGCGCTGGTATTTGCCCTCATCGCCGTCCTCGGATACGTGGCCGTCACGGCACCGGACACCACCAACTGGACCAAGGCGGTGATCCCCGTGGTGGTGATCGTCGGAGCGATGGCGATGACGCAGATCTATCCCACCCGGGCACGGGAGAACGCCAGGCTGGCCTGAGAAGCGCTATTATCTGCGTATGAATGCAGATAAGCAGGTCTGCGACCGCCGGTTGGCCGACGAGCAGGCCGACCTGGTCGTTGAGGTGTTCCGGATGCTGTCCGATTCGACCCGCGTTCAGCTGCTGTGGGCGCTCGCGGACCGCGGGTTGGCTGTCAACGACCTCGCCGGGCGGGTTGGCAAGCCGGCACCGTCGGTGTCACAACATTTGGCCAAGCTGCGAATGGCGCGGCTGGTGAGCACCCGGCGTGAGGGCACCCAGGTGTTCTACCGGCTGGAGAATGACCACGTCCGGCAGCTCGTCACCGATGCGGTGCACAACGCCGAGCACGCCGCGGGCGGCGGCGTACCTGCGCACCACCTGGACGACGGTGAGCTGCGGCTGCTGCACGAAGAGGGGACGGGCTGATGGGCTCAGGTCATTTTTCGTGGCTCGGCCACGGTGGTCACTGGGGGCACCTCCCGCTTGCGGGGAACCACGACCACGTCGGCAGCGTCGACGACGTCCTTCAAGACAGCGCCGCCGGTCTCCGAGCCGTCAAAATCAGCCTGGTGGTGCTGGGCATCACCGCCGCGGCGCAGCTTGTCATCGTCGCGATATCGGGCTCGGTCGCATTGTTCGCCGACACCGTCCACAACTTCTCGGACGCGTTGACCGCGGTGCCGCTGTGGATCGCCTTCTCGGTGAGCCGGCACGCCGCCACGCGTCGGTACACGTACGGCTTTGGGCGGGTTGAAGATCTGGCCGGGTTGTTCGTGGTGGTGATGATCGCGCTTTCCGCGGTGGTCGCCGCCGTCGAGGCGGTCCGGCGGCTGGTCGATCCCGTCCCACTGGCGCATCTGGGCGGGGTCGCGGCCGCCGGCGTCGTCGGGTTCCTCGGCAACGAAGTGGTCGCGCTTTACCGCATTCGGGTTGGCACCCGCATCGGGTCGGCCGCATTGCGGGCCGACGGAATGCATGCGCGCGCAGACGGTTTGACGTCGTTGGCGGTGGTCGCGGGCGCCATCGGCGCGGCGTTGGGATTTCCGGCGGCCGATCCGATCATCGGTCTTCTGATCGCGGGCGTTATCGGTGTCGTTCTGATCTTCGCGGCACGCGATGTGTTCGGCAGGCTGTTGGACCGCGTCGACCCCGGACTGGTCGACAGCGCCACCACGGTGTTGGCCGCCCGCCCGGGAGTCCGCGCAGTTCGACGGGTCAGGATGCGCTGGGTCGGTCATCAACTCGAAGCCGACGCCGAACTCGACGTCGACCCGTCACTGAGCCTGGCCGACGCGCATACCGTTGCCCACGGCGCCGAACATGAACTGGCCCATAGCATTCCGAAGCTCGGCTCGGTGATCGTGCACGCGTACCCCGCGCACGACGCTATGCTCAACAGCTGAACACCTCACCGACCTGCGGCATCGGCGCCGACGGTCTCAGGCACCCGAACGGCGCCACCCCCGCGTCGCTGAACCGGGCAGCCGACTGGTGGGCGTAGTTCACGCAGTACAAGCCGGTCGGGTCGCTGCGGCATCGGTAATCGCCGAAGGCCAGTGACTGGCCGTACGGCAGTTCCGGGCCGGCGCCCGCGGAGAATCGGCCGGGGTCGCCCTTCACCCTGCCGACGAAGACGCCCTTACCGTTGTAGTCGATCCAGCCGCCCTTCCACTCTCCGTATGCGTCGTCTGGTCGCGGCGGCGGGTTCTTCAGATCAACCAGGCATGCCAGCGCGCCGACGCTGTCCTTCGAGTCGGTCATGCAGTTGGCCTTCCCCGACGGTGTGACGAATGCGACGTCCTCGCCGAGTTCTGTCGTTTCGCCGCCGCGCGTGGCGGAGTGATACGAACCGGGGTCGGCCGGTGCGCCCGCTTCGACCCAGGCGATGACGTCGGCGATCGGCGCACCTTGGCCGGGCGGTCGGGCGGGAGTCGTCGAGGTGGGTGACGTGGTCGATGGTGCGGCGCGCGTCGTGCTCGGCGGCACTGTCAACGACGGCGACGTCCGCTCGCCGTCTCCGCCCACCGAGTGTGAACACCCCGCCACCAGCACAGACGCCGCGATCAGCCCAGCAATCCGCATAACGGCCAAGGCTAGCGCGCCGACACGTGATCGCTGGCCAGGCGCGGCGGGGACCCCCATTCGATACCGTCGGATCATGCACGAACATGTTGTCCACGCAACGATCGAGTCCGGCACGGTCGAAGGCTTCACCCGCGACGGGGTGAACCGGTGGCGATCGATTCCATATGCGCGTCCGCCCGTGGGCCGGTTGCGGCTGCGCGCCCCCCAGCCGGTGGAGCCCTGGCCGGGCGTGCGGTACTGCCACGGATTCGGCTACTGCGCGCCGCAGCAGCGCAAGTACACCATCCTCGCGCCAGGCAAATACCAGCCGATGAACGAGGACTGCCTGACACTCAACGTCGTCACCCCCAAACGTCCTGCCGACCACCCGCTGCCGGTCATGGTGTTCATCCACGGCGGCGGCTACTTCATGGGCAGTTCCGCGACGCCGATCTACGACGGCGCGGCGATGGCCCGCAGGGGGTGTGTGTATGTGTCCGTGAACTACCGGCTGGGCGCGCTGGGTTGTCTGGACCTGTCGTCGTTGTCGAACGGCGACATCACCATCGACGACAACCTGTTCCTGCGCGATCTCGTGATGGCGCTGCGCTGGGTGCGCGAGAACATCGCGGTGTTCGGCGGCGATCCCGACAAGGTGACGATCTTCGGCGAGAGTGCAGGGGCGCACGCAGTCGCCACCCTGTTGGCCGTCCCGGCCGCCAAAGGCCTGTTTGCCCGGGCGATTTCGGAGAGCCCGGCCGCCGGAATGGTTCGCTCTGCGGATATTGCGATCGAGTACGCAACCAAGTTCGCTGCACTGCTCGGCGCCCGCCAGGAGGACGGCGCCCACGCCGCGATGGCGGCGCGTCCGGCGGAGTTGGTGGACGCGTTTGACCGGCTTGTGAGGCAGGGGCAGCGCGAGATGCTCGGCGCGTTTGCCGCTGGCCCTACTCGCGGTAGCGATTATCTGCCACTGGACCCGGTCGAGGCAATGCGTGGCGGCAACGCGCACCGCGTGCCGCTCATCGTTGGCACCAACGCCGAGGAGGCCAGGCTCTTCGGCCGTTTCCTCAGGCTCCTGCCGATGACCGAGCCGACGATCGAGCGGTTGCTGTCCGGCGCGGAACCCGGTGAGCGAGAACGCATTACCTCCGCGTACCCGGGTTATCCGGACCCTGCAGCCTGCATCCAGTTCGGCGGCGACTTCGCGTTCGGGTCAGCCGCGTGGCAAATCGCTGAGGCTCACAGCCGGCACGCCCCGACCTACCTATATCGCTACGACTATGCGCCGCGCACGCTGCGCTGGTCGGGCCTTGGCGCCACCCACGCCACCGAGTTGTTGGCCGTGTTCGATGTCTACCGCACGAAGTTCGGCCGGCTGCTCACCGCCGCGGCCGACAGGCGGTCCGCCATGCGGGTCAGCGACGACGTGCAGGCCCGCTGGCGTGCCTTCAGCCGCACCGGCGCACCCGGCGAGGACTGGCCCGCGTACACCAGCGCCGACCGTGCGGTGATGGTGTTCGATCGCCGTCCCCGTGTCGAATACGACCCGCACGCCGACCGCAGGCAGGCGTGGGAAGGCTTTTCCCTCGCCACCGGCTGACGCCCTCGCCGAATCGGCTGCGCGTTGTGGCGCGGTTGTGATTGCGTAATCCCGTGGCTCATCCGCTGGATCCGCTCAACGGCGACGAGTTCACGGCGGTCGCGTCGATCCTTGAGCGCGACCACGGCGTCGGCAACGGCTGGCGGTTCGCCTCCATCGAGTTAGCTGAACCGGACAAGGCCGAACTGCAGGCCTTCGACGAAGGGGGACCGCCACCGCCGCGACGCGCCGAAGTCACATGTCTGCAGCGGTCGAGCAATGCCACATACAAGAGCATGGTGTCGGTGACCGACGACCGGGTGCGTGCCACCGGCATCATGGTGACCACGCCGGTGGCGCCGGGCCAGCCGCATCCGAACGGCACGCTGGTCGACGAACGCACGTATGCGCCGTTCCACCAACACTTCCTGGTCGCCAGGCTCGATATGGACATCGACGGCAGCGACAACACCGTCTACATGACGGAGTCCCACGTGGAACCGATGGGTCCGGACAATCCACACGGGCTTTCGCTCGTGACCCGCAACATCCCGCTCCGCACCGAGAGCCAGGCCAAGTAGGACGTCAACTTTGCGACGCAACGCAGCTGGAAAGTGGTGAATACCAACGTGGTGAACGGTCTCGGCACCCACCCGTCATACAAATTGGTTCCGAGTGGGGCGATTCCGCTGATGCTCGACCCCGAGTCACCCGTCGTCGAGCGTGCGAACGTCGTCCTGCACACTTTGTGGGTGACCCCCAACCGGCCCGATGAGCGTTGGCCGGCGGGGGAATTCGTCAACCAGTCGAGCAAGGACACCGGGTTGGGCCGATGGACGCTGGCCAACCGCTCGATCGAGAACACCGACGTGGTGATGTGGTATGTGTTCGGCATCCACCACATCACCCGGCCGGAGGACTGGCCGGTGATGCCCGTCGACGTGGTGTCCTTCTGGCTGAAGCCGTTCGGGTTCTTCGACCGCAACCCGTCGCTGGACGTGGTCGGGACGCCGCCGGACATGTGCCACATGCCGAGCACCAGTGCGCACCACTGACATCGTGGAGCGGCCGTCCGATCTGACGGTCGAATGGCTCACCGCGGCGCTGGGCGTCCCGGTGAGCGACTTCGCCTTCGAACGCATCGGCACGGGCCAGATGAGCGAGTGTTACCGCGTCGCACTGTCGTACGCTAACGCTTGCGACGGTCCGGCTTCTGTCGTGCTCAAGGTTGCCGCCACCGATCCCGTGAGCAGGCAGACCGGCCTGGCTCTGGGTCTGTACGAACGCGAGGTGCGCTTCTACAGCGACATCGCGCCGGAGTTGGGCGGGCCGATCGCACCGTGCCATCACGCCGGGTTCAACACCGACACCGGTGCGTTCCATCTGTTGCTGGGAGATGCGGGACCGGCCGTCGTCGGCGACGAGATTCGCGGCGCCACAATCGAACAGGCCGCACTGGCGCTTGCCGAGCTGGGCCGGCTCCACGGCCCGCTGCTGGGCGACCCGGCGATGGCCCAGGCCGACTGGCTCAACCGCGAGTCGCCGATGAACCAGGCACTGATCGGTCAGCTGTATGCCGCATTCTCAGCGCGTTATGGCGAGCAGATCGCGCCGCAGCATCGCGACGTGTGCGAGCGACTAGTTCGCAGCTTCGACGGCTATCTCGATTCGGAAGCCGGCGGCCTGCACGGGCTTGTGCACGGCGACTACCGGTTGGACAACATGCTTTTCGGCCAGCCGGGCGCGGACCGCCCGCTGACGGTGGTGGACTGGCAGACCGTCACGTGGGGCCCGGCGATGACCGACGTCGCGTATTTTCTCGGCTGCGCGCTGGCCGACGAGCACCGCCGCGACCAGTACGACGCGCTGCTGCGCGCCTACCACGACTCCCTCGGCCCCGACACGGCGATCAGCCTTGACGATGTCCGCGATGGTGTGCGCCGGGCGAGCTTCTTCGGGGTGATGATGGCGATCGTCTCGTCGATGCTCGTCGAACAAACCGACCGAGGCGACGAGATGTTCATGGTGATGCTGCGGCGACACTGCCAGCATGTGCTCGACACCGATGCGCTGAGCACGCTGCCCGACCCCTCGGAAAACCCTGCCGCCGAGCCACTATTGCCAGCGGCCAACGACGAGGGCCCGCATATCTCGACCGACGAGCCGCTGTGGAACGAAAGCTGGTACTTCGACTTTGCCGACGCGCAGCAGGGTGTCGGTGGCTGGATACGGCTAGGGCTCTACCCAAACCAGAACACCGGATGGATCAATGCGCTGGTGTGCGGACCCGACATGCCGACCATCGCGGTCAACGACTTCGAGGCCGTGCTGCCCGACGACCTCGGCGCGGTTCGCACCGACGCCATCGACCTCGCCCTGGAGGCGACCGAGCCGCTGCTGACATGCCGGGCGAAGGTGCGCGGGCGGGGTCACGCCTATGACGATCCAGCCGCGTTGTTGCGCGCCGAAGCCGGCAGACCTGTCGAGCTGACGATGGATCTGGTGTGGACGACGGCGGGCACGCCGTATCAATATCGGATCACCCCGCGCTACGAGATCCCGTGCACGGTGTCGGGCACGGTCACTGTCGACGGCCGTGAGGTCGTCGTGCACGAGGTCGCCGGTCAGCGCGACCACTCGTGGGGGGTGCGCGACTGGTGGGCCATGGACTGGGTGTGGAGCGCGCTGCATCTCGACGACGGCACGCATCTCCACGGCGTGGACATCCGCATCCCAGGCGCACCGCCGATAGGCGTTGGGTACCTGCAGCAACCGGGCCGGCCGCTGGTCGAACTACAGGCCGTGACTGCGCGGGAAACGTTCGGCGACAACGACTTACCGCAGGCGACGACGCTCAGTTACGGCGACCTGACCGCCACCATCGACGTACGGGGGCACGCACCCGTGCTGCTGACGGCGCCCGACGGGCGGGTCAGCCACTTCCCGCGCGCCTGGGCCACGGTCACCACCGACGACGGCCGCACCGGCATCGGCTGGGTCGAGTGGAACCGCAATTCCTTTTGACCGCGACCGACCGTGTTTGTACGTAGACACGCCGGAAGTCGCGTACAAATGCGGTCGCTCGCGGCAAGCTGAGAGAGTGCTGAAATCCATCACCTTGTTCGTGCTCGCCGCATTGCTCGAGATCGGCGGGGCGTGGCTCGTCTGGCAGGGCGTGCGAGAACATCGCGGGTGGCTGTGGGTTGGCGCCGGGGTTATCGCGCTGGGCGCCTACGGTTTTGTCGCCGCCTTCCAACCGGACCACTTCGGACGAGTGCTGGCCGCATACGCCGGAGCCGTTGTCAGCCTGATCGGTGTGGGCCTGATCATGTATGCCCCGCGCTGATGCGGATCATCATCACCGGCGGCAATAGCGGCGTCTAGTGAACAACGCCGGCGTGATGGGCCTGCCGATGACCCGTACCGCCGATGGCTTCGAGGCGCATATGGGGACCAACCACCTCGGCCACTTCGCCTTGACCTGCCTGCTCGGCGACAGGATCAAAGACCGAGTGATCTCGGTGGCGAGCGCGATGTACGTCTTCGCCCGAATCCATTTCGACGACCCGAACTGGCAGATCCGCAGGTATTCGGGAACGGCGGCCTACGCGGAATCCAAGCTGGCGAACCTGCTGTTCGTCCGCGAGCTGGCCACTCGCGGTATCCGGGCGTACGCGTCGGATCCGGGCATGACCGATACCGGCATCGCGAGAAGCGCCGCCCGCGGGCTGCCCGTGGGTGAGCGCAATCCGGTGTGGCACATCTTGCACACCCCAGCCCAGGGCGCCCGGGCGAGCCTGCAGGCGCTGACGACCGATCTGCCGAGCGGAACGTATCTGGCGCCGCGGTTCAACCAGTGGGGCAAGCCGCGAGTGACCGGTCTGCGCAAGAAGGCCCGCGATCCGGTGGTGGCCGGTCGGCTGTGGGAGTTGTCAGCCGAACTCACGGGTTGCGACTGGCCTTAGGACAGGTGGGCGCTGTCGTCGTGGAGTTCGTCGCGGCCCAGGCCCATCGGCGTCGCGGCAGGCACATCGCCTGCAGCGACCACCTTGCGGGTGATCGGCGTGAGCGACCTGAACAGCCTCTCGATCTCGTTGTCGTCCAGAACGTCGAGCGCCGACAGCGCCAGCCTGTCGGTGGTCTCCTCGATGCGCTGCTTGAGGTCTCGGCCTGCGTCGGTGAGTGCGCCGTCGACGTCGAGCAGCCCTCGACGGGCCAGCCGCTCGCGGTAGTGGTCCCATAGCTCCTCGTCGTAGTCACGGCTGCGCATGATCATCTCTTTCGGCACCCGGCCCGCGGCGGCGTGCAGCACGTTGGACTCCCGGCCCGACACACCGAGCGTGGACAGCACGGCCACGTGCCCGTCGCCGCGCTGTTCGCGCAGCAGTGTGACCGCGTGCCACAACCTGGACACCGGTTCGTCTGGCCAGTCCAGCGCCACGTTCGCCGCGAACAACGGACGACCGTCCAGCGGCGCGCTGCGCGCAACCTTCTCCGCCAGTTCGGCCGCCGCGCCTGCGTCGTCGTCGGTTACGCCGTAGCGCCGGAGCGCCGCCACCGCTGAATCCTGGCGGACGCGCAGCACGTCCGACGGCGAGGCGATGTCCCACGCCGCGGGTAGCGCCTTGCCGACGCGTTCAGGGGTGAAGTTGTAGAACGAGGCGGTGATGACCTCGGTCGGCACCACCCCGAACGGGGCGGACCGAGAGGCGAAGTAGCCCATCCAGAATCCGCGAAATCCCAGCCCGTCGAGGGCGGTTCGGGCCTCGGGAGCAAAATAGGTGACGGCGTGCACCGGTTCGAAGCGATCAAAGAAGCGGCGCGCAAGCGAAGGTTGTCTGCCCACTTTGGCAGTTAATCATCACGTCCGCAGCCAACTTGCTATGGTCCGTGCAAACGCCCGGGTGGCGTTCAGCCAGCAACGGTCCAGGAGGCGGCCCTTGCATACGGTGAGTCCAGGGGTGGGCGCTCTGGTGACCGCGTGGGCACTGGTCTCCGGGTGTGATGCGAACGTCGGAATCGGCGGCACACCGGCCGTCGGCAGGGATGCCCTGCAAACTGACATCGCCGCTCGGCTCGTCAAGGCCGGCGAACAACCGCAATCGGTGACGTGTGAAGACAACCTGATCGGCAAGGTCGGCAAGACGACGCGCTGCGAGGTGGTGATGAGCGCGACGAACAGCTTCGAGCCGGTCATCACCGTCACCGGCGTCGACGGGAGCGCCATCAACTACGAGATGAGCCCGGCGGTGTCCAAACAGCAACTCGAGAAGGCGGTGTCGCGGCTTGTCGCCGACGCTGCGCATGCACCGCCCGCGTCGGTGTCGTGCGAATCCGGCCTGGACGGCAAGGTCGGCGCGACCGCCCACTGCGAGGTCGACTCAGGTGGAGTCAAACTGCGGCGCACGGTCGAAGTGAACACCGTCGAGGGTCTGATGATGAACTTCGACGTGGTGCCGGTGCTGACGAAAGCGGAGGTCGAGAGTTCGCTGCTCAACGAACTCGCGATCCAGACGCGGCGGCGACCCGACTCGGCGCGATGCTCGGGCAACCTGGAGGGCAGGCCAGGCAACAGCGTTGAGTGCACCGTCGTCACCGGGCCCGACACGGTGTCGCTCATCTTGATGGTTACCACGGTCGAGGGCGACAAGATCAACTACAGCTATACGCCCCGGCCCTAAGACGGCTCCGAGAATTCCTCGGCCACAGCCGATACCGCCTCGTCAATGATCGCCAGCATGGCGCGCTGCGCGGCCTCCTCGTCGCGCAGCCGGATCGCGCGCGCGACCTGATCATGCAGTTCGATGGCCGCAGGGTTCGGCACGTCGGGCATCATGCCGTGGTGGGTGCGGCCCGTGAGCACCTCGGCGACGACGCCGTTCAGTGCCCGAAACATCTCGTTGCCGCTGGCTTCGAGCAGCGTCTGGTGGAAGATCTTGTCCGCCAACAAATATGCCTCGAGATCGCCCGAGCGGCCATGCACCACCATGTCCGACACCGCGGCCGCCATGATCCGGCACTGATGTGGGTCGGCGCGCCGGGCGGCCAGGGCCGCGGCGGCCGGTTCGAATCCGCGCCGCAGCTCAGAAAGCGACACCAGCTGGGCCGCCCTGTCGCCGGCCTCGAGCCGCCAGCGAATCAACTGGGGATCAAACACGTTCCACTTCTGGGCTGGCTGAATCGTGATGCCCACTCGGCGGCGCGATGCGACCATGCCCATCGACTCCAGCACGCGGATCGCCTCCCTGGCGACGCTGCGCGACATGCCGTGCCGCGCGCTGACCCCCTCGAGCGTGAGCACCTGTCCCGCCGGGTACTCCCCGGACACGATGGCGGTGCCGAGCGCGGTAAGCAAATTGTCGTGCAGAGCGCCGACGTTTGCTTCGAAGGTCACGCATACATCTTGTCATAGCTTTGCTGACGTTATTAAAACCATATGATTTAGCTTCAGGGTTGCAATCATATGACTATTAAGGCATTCTGTGTGACGTCAAGCACAATTGGGTAGGTGGAGGGGATGGCGTCACCAATCGTCGTCATGGGAGTCTCTGGCTCCGGTAAATCGACCGTCGGCGCGGCGTTGGCGCAGCGCCTGAGGGTGCCGTTCGCCGACGCCGACGACTTTCATCCGCCGGCCAACGTCGCCAAGATGACAGCCGGTCATCCGCTCACCGATGACGACCGCTATCCATGGCTCGAGGCGATCGGGGAGTGGCTCGCCCAGCACTGCGGCGACGGAGGGGTGATGAGCTGCTCGGCATTGCGGCGCAAATACCGCGACCAGTTGCGTCGTCATTGTCCGGACGTCGAATTCCTGCATCTGGCCGGCACACCCGAGGTCATCGGCAAGAGACAGGCGAGTCGGCCGGGACATTTCATGCCCGCGTCCCTGCTGGCGTCGCAGTTCGCCACGCTTGAGCCGCTTGAGCCCGATGAAGGCGGCATCGTCATCGATGTCGACCAGAACATCGATTCCATTGTCGACAACTATGTCTCGTTATCCGCGACGCGCACACCGAACAGGAGAACCGATGACCTCGACAATTAACATTCTTGCGGCCGACACCAAGCTGGTCGAACCCGTAGCTGGCGGCTGGCAGCTGATCCTGGCCGCGCTGGCGGGTATCGCGCTGATCGTCGTGCTGATCACCGTCGCCAAGCTGCACCCGTTCCTCGCATTGATTTTCGGCGCCATCACCGTGGGCATCGTTGCGGGACAGAACCCGGGGGATGTCCTCGACTCGTTCGGCAAGGGATTCGGCGACACGGCGGCGAGCGTCGGCATTCTGATCGCACTCGGCGCGATGTTCGCCAAGTTGCTCGCCGACTCGGGAGGCGCCGACGAGATCGTTGACACCATCGTCGGACGTGCATCGCCGCGCGCGCTGCCGTGGGCAATGGCGTTGGTAGGTGCCATCATCGGCCTGCCGATGTTCTTCGAGATCGGCCTCGTGCTGTTGATGCCGGTCATCTACCTCGTCGCCAAGCGGTCGCAGCTCTCGCTCATCACTGTCGGAATCCCAGCGCTGGCAGGGCTTTCCGCCATGCACGGGCTGGTGCCTCCGCACCCAGGGCCATTGACCGCGATCGGTCTGCTGCATGCCGACCTCGGCGTCACGCTGGCGTTGGGCGTGGCCGTCGCGATCCCGACGGTCATCGTCGCGGGCCCGCTGTTCGGCCGCCTCGCCGGCCGTTGGGTGGTGTTGGACGTGCCGGACCGCTTCGACGCCGACGACTTCGCC
Source organism: uncultured Actinomycetota bacterium (assembly GCA_963770305.1). Taxonomy (GTDB): domain Bacteria; phylum Actinomycetota; class Actinomycetes; order Mycobacteriales; family Mycobacteriaceae; genus Mycobacterium. Next base: position 27,487 of record CAVYPB010000036.1, on the reverse strand, counting down.
GGAAACGGCGGTGGTTCAGTGACGACCGCGGCGGCGGGCAGTGAGGGTGAGGGCACGACGACCCAAACCGCGGCGCGCGTTGAGCGCCAACGGCCCAGCTTCGGCATCACGATGTTCTCCGTCCTGTTGCCCGTTGGCCTCATGATGGGCAAGGCCCTGGTCGACATCTTCATCGACGACAAAAACAACGTGCTGCGCCAGGCATTCGACATTCTGGGCCGCCCACTGATGGCGCTCTTGATCGCGGTTGTGGTCGGCATTTTCACACTGGGCCGCGGCGCAGCGATGACGCGCGATCAGATCGTCAAATGTCTTGAGACGTCGCTGCCCCCGGTCGCCGGTATCATCCTGATCGTCGCCGCAGGCGGCGGATTCAAGCAGGTCCTTGTGGACACCGGCATCGGCACGATGCTCGCGGACTGGGCCAAGGGCACCGGTATCTCGGTGATCCTGCTGGCCTGGGTGCTGGCCGTATTGATCCGGCTCGCAACGGGTTCCGCGACGGTGGCCACCATCACCGCATCGTCGCTGATGCTGGGTCTTGTGGAAGGCATGAGCACCGGTGAGGTCTCGCTGATCGTGCTCGCGGTCGGCGCCGGCTCGCTGTTCTTCTCCCACGTCAACGACGCCGGATTCTGGCTCGTCAAGGAGTACTTCGGCATGACCGTGGGTCAGACCATCAAGTCCTGGTCGATCATGGAGACCGTGTTGTCGGTCACCGGCCTGGTGCTGGTGCTGCTGCTCGGGATCGTGATCTGACGTGGGCCCACGCGCAAGCCGGGGACTAGCCCTTGGCGACGTGGGTGCCGCCCGCGAGCTCGTCGTGCTTGCCCGTTTGGTCGGGCTGCCGTTGATCGCCACCGCGATCACCACAATCGCGATGAACGCCAGCAGGCCAGCGTCCACACATTGCGATCGCCGACTGGTGGGCCGTGGGCTTGGGCGCGCCGCCTGGGCCGTGCACGCTCAGGCCGAGGATCTTCTTGCAGGGCGTCCACCCCTGGGTGGTCGCGAATGCCAAGAAGTATGCCAAGAAGTAGAGGAACGTCAGCAGCCCGGTGAACACCGGTTACCCAGATGTTCGTCAGCGCATCGAGTAGTAGCACGATAACCACGGCGACGATGTCGACGATGATGCCGTCGATTAACCGGGCGACGAACCGCAGGAGCAGGCCGCCACAGCTGCGCGCAGTTTCACGCGCGCAGATCCCAACAACCGGTCATTGCCACGCAACGCAATTTGGGTCAGCGCCAGCGGCGGCGGCGCTGCTCGACCTGGGTGCGGGCGGTTTCCGCCAGTTCGGGGGCGCGTTCTCGCGCTACCTCGGCCCATTCCGCGCCGCGCTCGCGGGCGGCTTCCGCCAGTTCGGGGGCGCGTTCACGTGCGACTTCGGCCCATTCCGCGCCGCGCTCGCGGGCGGTTTCCGCAAACTCCGCGCCACGTTCGCGGGCGACATGGGCCAGTTCGCGACCGCGTTCCGCGCCGACCTGCAGACCGTGTCCCACCTTCTCGGCCAGCGCGCTGTCGGCGAGCGCTCCGCCGGTGGCCGCACCGGCGGGCAGGGCGGTGCTGACGGCCTCGGACACCTTGTGGGCGGCGCGGCGCCCGCGCCAGCCGAGCGAGGGTTTGCCCTCGGTGTCGACGGCGGCGATGATCAGCCCGCCGATCAGGCTGACGTCGGTCAAGAACGCGCGACGTTGGTCGGCCTTGCGCTGTGGGTCGGATTCGCTCCAGAACATATGTCCGCCAAGGCTTCCCGGCACCACGCTAAGGGCGAGCGCCGCAGACGCCACGCGCGGCAGCCTGCCGGTGGCAAGCAGTAACCCGCCACCGATCTGCACCGCGGCGTTCACGCGGGCGACCGTCTCGGCATTGGACGGAACATTCGTGCCGACGGGATCCGGTAGCTTGCTCAGACCTTCAAGCGTTGGGCGGGCCGCGTCGGCCGCGGGTTTGGGGCTGCGCAGAGCATCGATGCCGCGGCTGATGAAAGCCGCCGACAACATCGGGCGCGCAATTCGTCGGATCAACATGCACCCTGAGTTCCCCGGCCCGGCGGGGCGCAAACCCTAGTAGCGGTTGTCTTTGTCGCTGCGTCCAAGCAGTGGCGTCACGTACCAGAACGCAATGAGTGCCAGCAATGTGCACGCGCCCGCGACCCAGGCGCCCGTCCTGCCGATCACGGTGTCGAAGATGACGACGGCCACCCCGGCGAGGGCGACGCCGAGCAGCACTATTCCCACCATCGCGAAGGTGTGCGCGGCCGACACCACGGTGTTGAGGCGGTGCCGGCGAAATAGCAGGCGATGCATGCTTACCGGTGCGACCAGCAACACGGTTGCGCCGATCGAGCACGCGACCGTGACAAGATAGACCGTGCGCATCACGCCGTCGAGCTGAGTGAAACGCTGCTGGAAGGGCAGCGTGAGCAGGAAGCCTGTGAGCAGTTGGACACCGGTTTGGGCAACCCGCAACTCCTGCAGCAGGCCGGACCAATTACGGTCGAGCCGTTGCGCTTCCGTTTCGTCGCGGTCGGTGTCCCATCTCTTCTGGGCCTCCGGATGCTCGATGTCATCCACGCCGCAATTGTGACAGTCTGGCTGATCGCGATGGCGCGATCGGCGGCATTCACGCGGCGTAGCGCAGCAGCGTGATACCCGGGCGGAAGGACTTCGGCGGCTCCACCAATGTCAGCTTCGGGATCGAGGTCCCGTCGGGAAAGAGGCGACGGCCGCGGCCCTGCACCGTCGGATAGACGAACAACCGGTACTCGTCGACCACCCCGCCTGCAATCAGCGCGTGCGCGAGGCTGATGCTGCCGGTCAGCACGATGTCCTTACCCGGCTCCGACTTCAGCTCGGTGACCCGCTCGACCGGGTCACCGGTGAGCACGGTCGAGTTCTGCCAGTCGGGGTCGCTCATCGTGGCGGACACCACGTACTTCGCGACCCTGTTGAGGTAGTCGGTCACACCGGTGGGGTCGTCGGTCTGCTTGGGCCAGTAGGCGCGGAAGTCCTCGAACGTCTGCCGCCCTACCAGCAGCGCATCGGCCTGCGAGTCCTGGCGATGCGATTCGTCGAGCAGATCCTCGTCCAGGAGCTGGGGGTCGAACCAGTCGTCGAGCATCTCGACGGACCCATCCAGCGTGATGTTCTGGGTGATCACGAGTTTTCGCATATACGTACTGACGTCACGCGGGCGGGGAACTCATCGGTCAGCCGGCGTCGCGGCCCGCCAGCCCCGGCACCGAGGCGGTGACCGCGACCCATCGCATGGGAGTAGCTTCGCAGGCGTGGCACTCGTCGCGGGAATCGACTCGTCCACCCAGTCCTGCAAGGTGGTCGTGTGCGACGCGGACACCGGTGAGATCGTGCGGTCCGCGTCGTCGCCTCATCCCGACGGCACAGAGGTCGATCCGCAGCTGTGGTGGTCCGCACTGCAGGCCAGCATCGATGCCGCCGGGGGACTCGAAGACGTGGCGGCGGTGTCGGTCGGCGCCCAGCAGCACGGCATGGTGTGCCTGGACGGCGCAGGCACCGTTGTTCGAGATGCGTTGCTGTGGAACGACACTCGCTCGAGCGCGGCGGCGGCCGAGCTCATCGATGATCTGGGCGGCGCCGGCGAGTGGGCGAAGCGGATCGGCGTGGTGCCCGTCGCGGCGATCACGGCGACGAAGCTGCGGTGGCTGGCCGACCATGAACCCGCGCACGCGGACGCGACGGCGGCGGTCTGCCTGCCGCACGACTGGCTGACGTGGCGGCTGAGCGGCTCGACGGATATCACCACGCTGCGCACCGACCGCAGTGACGCAAGTGGCACCGGGTACTTCTCGTCGGAGACCGACAGCTACCAGACCGACTTGCTCGAGCTGGCGCTGCGGGGGCGACGGCCCGCGCTGCCCACCGTGCTCGGCCCGAGGGACCCTGCGGGGCAGACCGCAGCGGAAGCGGTGCTCGGTCCCGGCGCCGGCGACAACGCCGCGGCGGCGCTGGGCCTCGGCGCTGGCCCAGGTGATTGCGTCGTTTCACTCGGCACGTCCGGTGTGGTGAGCGCGGTGGGAGAGGCCGCACCGCATGACCCAGAGGGGATTGTGGCCGGTTTCGCCGACGCCACCGGACGCCAACTGCCGCTGGTGTGCACACTCAACGGGGCTCCCGTGTTGGCGGCCGTGGCGACGATGCTCGGCGTCGATTTCGACGAGATGGACCGGATGGCGTTGTCGTCGCCACCCGGGGCCGAGGGTTTAATCCTGGTGCCGTATTTCGAGGGCGAGCGCTCGCCCAATCTTCCCGACGCCGCGGGTGCGTTACACGGCGTGACGACACGAAATCTCTTGCCCACCAACGTTGCCCGCGCCGCTGTGGAGGGGCTGCTGGCTTCGATGGCGTACTGCGTCGACAAGATCTCAGCGCAGGGCGTCGATGTGCAACGCATCATTATGATCGGCGGGGGAGCGCGCTCGGAAGCCGTCCGGCGCATCGCGCCCGCGGTCCTGGCTGCGCCCGTGCACGTGCCGACGCCTGCGGAGTATGTCGCGCTTGGGGCGGCCACGCAGGCGGCATGGACGCTGTCGCAACAGGATTCGCCGCCGTCGTGGTCGTTCGCGGTGGCGCCGCCGTATAGGGCGGATCCGACGCCGCGTGTGCTCGAGCAGTACCGCGCGGCGCAGGCCCTCACGCTTGGGCAGTGAACTTCATCTGGGAACGGCTGGGCGACGCGGTGCTCCGCTGTCGTCTCCCGTTCCTGGAAGTCACCGTGGGCTGGTCTATGGCCGGGCCGGAGCCATGTTGATCGACGGTGGAGCGAGTCCTCGAGGAAGGCGAGGATGCGGTGTTCGTGCCGGGCACGGCGCGGTGCTCGATGCGGCGTTCGTCCGCAGGCAGCAACAGTGGCGGCTCAGCCGATTGTGACGAATTTCAATCGCCCGATGTGACACAGGTCATTGCAGAATCGGACGGAGTTAGGCCAACCTAACTATTCGTTTGTTTACCTAGTGGCTGGGAGCGCGATGGCCGACCTCAAGTTCGCCTACGACCTGACGCTGGATGAGGCCCGCCGGCGGACCGCTGTGCTGGAGGCCATCGGCGACGACTGGGATCCAATCGCGGTGCTCGCCGAGGAGCAGACGGCCTACGACATGCTCTACTCCGACCCGACGAGGAGCAGCAGCGGATCTACGACGAGCTGGTCAACGCAGGTGTGCTGCCGGATCGGACGGTGAATCGTGTTGCCGATTGATCCGACTGCCGATCCGGGTCGTCGTGCCTGGCTCCCGTGCCCCCAGTGCAGCCACCGCGCCCGCTGCGACGAGTGCCAAAGCACCACGACGAATTGCGCCACGCATTGGCAGTACCTGCTGAGCAATAAGGGCACGCTGGTCCACCTGCAGTGTCCCAACTGCGGCCACCTGTGGTCGATTGATACCCGCGAGCGCACCCGCCGGCAGTCCGACGCGGCCTGAGCCTCTGACGGCGCTCGAACCGTGGCGACGGCGCGGTCGGGCCCGTAGCGCCAGTTGCTGTCCGCGGACAATCCGGCGCAGCTGGTGCCGCAACGTTCTCGCCACTGCGGATGATGATTTCCTTGATGCGGCCGGTGATGTGAACGAAGCCGCCCTCGCCGGGGTGGCCGACGTCGCCGGTGCGCAACCGGCCATCCTTGGTGAACGGCTCGCCGGTTAGATCGTCGCGTTGCCAGTAGCCCGGGGTGACGGCCACCCCACGCATTTCCATTTCACCGTCCTGGCGTGGCGGTAAGTTGCGGGCGCCTGGAGAGAGACATATTACCCATTACGTCATACGTCCACTGATCAATCCATATCCCTGCTTGGACTGTGCGACCTAAACAAATAGGATCCGAAGGCGTAGACTGACATAAAACGTAAAATGTCGGATGTCGCCGTGGTTGGCGGGGCGCGGCGTGGCTTCGATGGCCCGATACGGCATGGAGGTGTGTGAAAATGCAGGAGCAACCAAGGGCATCCGCCACGACCTCGGATGCCGTCGATGAGCAGTTACCCGAGGCTCCGGCGGCTGCCCCGTCGATTGAGATGCCTGCCACCGACGTGTTGATCACCGGACAGGAAGTGGTTTTCAGCACTGCCGCCGCTGTGGCGCCGCAGCATCAAGGGGCCAGCCGCCGGCTCCTCGCCGGCCTATGGCGAGTGTTGGCGGGATGGACGAACGCGTCACACCGGCGTCCGTACTCCCCGCCGTACTACCTTGAGCGTGCCCGCATGTCCCGTGAAATCGACCGCTTATGAACGCGGTGGTAAAACTTCGGCCCGGCTGTACTTGTGGCCGCGATCGCGATGTCCAGCCCTACCGCGGGTTGCGGGACCGTCGCCGATCAGATTTTGGTCCAATCCGCTGGCCCCACAACGATGTGTACGTAACCACCGGCGACGGCGTGCAGTTGGCCGTGCGCGACTACGACCCTCCCCGCCGTACCCAAACCGTCGTCTTCCTGCATGGGTTCTGCCTTTCTCGTGCCTCGTGGGCGCGCCAAATCGATTACCTGCTAGAGCGTTACGGCGACAGCACCCGGATCATCGCTTACGATCACCGCGGTCACGGCGACTCGAGCGCCGCTCCCATGGGCGCCTACCGGATCGATCGGCTCGCTGCTGACCTCGACGAGGTGCTTACTGCCCTTAATGTCACCGCGCCACTGACCCTCGTCGGCCACTCCATGGGCGCGATGGCGGCGCTGGCGTACCTCAGCCGTCCCGCCAGCGAGCGCTCCGTCGATCCCCACGGACTCGTCCTGGTCGCCACCGCCGCCGGAAAACTCGCCCATCGCGGTCTTGGCCGGCTATTGGGCACCCCTGCCACGCCGCTGCTGTTGAAGCTCATTGAGCACACCCCCGATCTGGCTCTGAAAATGCTGGCAGGGCCGGCGTGCGCGGCGCTGAGCCGATGGTGTAGCTGTTGGCCCGCGCAGCGCACGGTGCTAGCCGCTACAGCTGCTACAGCGCTGGCGACAACACCGGTGTCAACCGCCGTTGGATTCCTGCCGACGCTATGTGACTACGACGTGTATCGGACCTTGGGCTCGGTCCGCGCGCAGACGGTCGTTGTCAGCGGAGGTGCTGATCCGTTGACACCACCCGTGCATTCCCGCGAGTTGGCCCGCGGCATCCCTGGCGCCGCCCACTTGCATGTTCCGCAAGCCGGGCACATGCTGCAGCACGAAGCGCCTCACGTAGTTGACCACGCCATCCGGCAGGCGATGACGTTCCGTGCGAACCCATACGCGGGTGGGGTAGCGCAGGCCGGGCGTGGCAGCGAATTGCAGCGGACGACTGCGCGGCGTCCCTACTGCGCCGCGACGCCGAGTTCGGGAGCTAGCGCGGTCAAGATTCGCAGCCGATCCGCCGTCGGAACTGCGTGCACGACAAGGTGTGAGGCGCCGGCCTCCAGCTGAGTGCGCAGCTGCTTGGCCGCCGTGGCCGCGTCACCCTGCGCCACAAGAGCGTCGACCAGCGCGTCGCTACCGCCGTCGGCCAGGTCCTCTTCGCCAAAGCCCATTCGGGTCAGGTTGGCGCGGTAGTTCGCCAGCCCGAGGTTGACCTTGATGGCGTCACGACCGGCGGCGCGGGTGCTGTCCGGGTCACCGAGGGCCACCTTGTGCTCCACCGCCAACAGCGCGTCCGGGCCGAGCAGCTCGCGCGCCCGCCGCGTGTATGCGGGCGTCACCAGAAACGGGTATGCCCCGGCGGATCGTTCAGCGGCCAGTTTGAGCATCCTCGGGCCGAGCGCGGCCAGCACCCGCCGCTGTTTGGGAACGCCACGCTCGTCCAACACGTCCAGGTAGTCAATCAGCGCCTGATACGGGGATCGGAAATCGGCCCCGAACTCGCGGTGCCCCGCGCCGATACCAAGCAGGAACCGCCCGGGGTAGGCGGTATCAATCCAGTGGTAGGTGTCCGCGACGGCTCGCGCGTCAATGTGCCAGACGTTGACGACGCCGGTGGCCACGACCAGCGTCTCGGTCGCCGCGAGAACCTGCTCCACGGTGGTCAGGCGCGCTGCGCGCGTGCCCGCGATCCACAGAGCCGTGTAGCCCAGGCGCTCCACCTCGGCTGCCGCCTGCGGTGTCAGTTCCTCCTCGACGTAATGCACCCCGATTGTGCCGAGGTTGACCGCTGTCGCGATATCGCTCATCGATGAGCTCCTCATCTGTCGTGGACGCTTAATCGCTGGTGTTCTGGTTTGGGTTCAATCGCCGGCTGAGGGTTTCATGGGCCGAAACCACATTGCTGCGAAGGTATTCACTTACCGGTCCCACACGGTCATGTCGTTGGGTGGGTAGTTGGTGCAGTTGTCGGTTTCGTTGGCGGCAATGCTTTTGTTGTTGAAGAAGATCTTCGCCCAGTTGGGCCACGACGCGGTCATCGGATCGGCGAAATTGGTGGCCATCTGTTCTGAGTAGGCTCTGCGGTCCTGTGGACTCAGCGAGAAGAAGTAGTGCGCGTTGTCGGTGGCGGCTTGCTGAACGTCGGGTGACTTGTTGTGCTTGTCGATGATGTAGCGCTCGTAATAGATTGGCGCGAAGTCTCTTGCGGCGGCGAGGATCTGTTCGGCGGTACAGGTTGTGACGATGATCCGGTGGGGGATGGGGTAGTCGTCGGTGGCATCGGCGGCCGCGGCTGCGGGGAATGCCGTGGCCGCGAATGCTGCGGTGAGGACGGCGATCACGGCTCGCGAAACCGGGCGGATTGTCGTGAGCCCTAGTCGGTGCATGGGTGCCTCAACACATTTCAATGGTTTGGTTCTGCGACCGCGGCCAGGGCTGGCTGCTGCTCTGGGCAGTAGGTGCTGATGGCGGCGGCGAGGAATTGCCAGGTCTGCGTGGTGTCGGTGCCCCGCGGCAGGTTGTGGGACAGGAACACCGCCGATGTTTGGGCACTGTGGTCTAGGCCGTTGCCCAGTCGCTGACAGGTGATCTTGGCCAGCCACGCGTTGTAGTCGCGCGGTCCGTAGATGCCGTAAGTGTGCAGCTGATTGGCGAAATCGGTGTCGACGTCGGCGTGCGCCGGGGCGGCCAGGGTGACCGCGGCGGCCGTGATCGACGCGAGCGCAGAGAGCTTGCGGTATTTCATTGCTGTGCTTCGGGACTCATCGCACCCATCCCGAGTGGCTGGGTGGTGGTCGTGTCGTCTGCGGCTGAGCTGCGGGCGGGGGCGCCCGCAGCCGGCTGGGGGGCGGCGTGGGTGTGCACGCGTCGGGGCCACCAGAACCACCGTCCGAGCAGCGCCGCGATGGCTGGTGTCATGAAGGAGCGCACGACGAGGGTGTCGAAGAGCAGTCCGAGCATGATGGTGGAGCCGATTTGGCCGGCGATGCGTAGGTCGCTGCTGATCATCGATCCCATGGTGAAGGCGAATACCAGCCCGGCGGCGGTGACCACCGCGCCGGTGCCGCCCATGGAGCGGATGATGCCGGTCTTGAGCCCGGCGTGGATCTCTTCCTGGAACCGGGAGACCAGCAGCAGGTTGTAGTCAGATCCCACGGCCAGCATGATCACGATGGCCATCGGCAGCACCAGCCAGTTCAGCGGCATGTGCAACAGGTGCTGCCAGAGCAGCACCGATAGCCCGAAGGAGGAGGCCAGCGAGACGGTGACGGTGCCGACGATGACGGCGGCGGCGACCAGGCTTCGGGTCAGGCCGAGCATGACCAGGAAGATCAGGGCGATCGACGCGGTGACGGCGATGAGCAGGTCGTAGGTGGAGCCGTCGCGCATGTCCTTGTAGGTGGCCGCGGTGCCGCCCAGGTAGATGTTGGCGTTCTCCAGGGGTGTTCCCTTCACCGCCTCGCTTGCGGCCTGCATGATGGGGTCGATGTGCGAGATGCCTTCCGGGGTGGCCGGATCGCCCTTGTGGGTGATGATGTATTGCGCGGATTTGCCGTCCGGGGACAAGAACAGTTTCAGACCCCGGACGAAGTCTGGGTTCTGGAACGCCTCGGGTGGCAGGTAGAAGGAGTCATCGTTTTTGGCCGCGTCAAACGCCTGCCCCATGACGGTGGCGTTCTGGGAGAACGCGTCCATTTGATTGATCAACCCGGAGAAGGTGCTTGCCGTGGTCATCGTGAGTCCGCGCACCGTCTTCAGGGTGGCGATCAGCTGCGGCAGTTGGGCATCCAATTGCGGCAGGATCGCATCGATTTTGTCGATGTCGTTGGTGACGTTGCCGATGTCGTCGGTGAGCTTGTCGATGCCGTCGAGGGTGTCGAATATCGATCGCAGCGACCAGCAGATCGGGATGTCGAAGCAGTGGGGTTCCCAGTAGAAGTAGTTGCGGATCGGTCTGAAGAAGTCGTCGAAGTCGGCGATGTGGTCGCGCAGATCGCTTGTGTCGGCCTGGATTTGGTGGGTTTGGCCAGTCAAATCATGGGTGACGTCGGTGAGTTGATGGGTGAGGTCTGAGATGTGCTGGGTGATGTTGATGGTGACGAGCAGCTCATCGCTCACCTTGTTCAGATTGTCGATGGCGTCGTGCATGTATTTCTGGTTCATGATGGTTTGGCTGCTTTGCATGCTGATCTGAAACGGGATCGAGCTGTGGTCGATCGGGGTGCCCAGCGGTCGGGTGATGTTCTGCACCCGGGCGATGCCGGGGATGTGGAAGACGCCGCGGGCGATGCGGTCCAGCACCAGCATGTCGGCCGGGTTGCGCAGATCGTGATCGGCCTCGACCATCAGCAGTTCGGGCTCCATGCGGGCCTGCGGGAAGTGCCGATCCGAGGCGTGGTATCCGATGTTGGCCGGGGTGTTGCCGGGGATGTAGTAGCGGTCGTTGTAGTTGGTGGTGTAGGCCGGCAGCGCGAGCAACCCGACCAGGGCGACCAGGGTGGTGGCGACTAGAACCGGTCCGGGCCAGCGCACCACGACGGTGCCGATGCGGCGCCACCCCCGCTCGCTGTGGGCTCGTTTGGGGTCCAAAACCCCGAACCGGCTGGCCACCACAACCATGGCCGGACCCAGCGTCAGGGAGGCCGCCAGTACCACCAGCAGACCCAACGCGCACGGCGCGCCCAGGCTGTGGAAGTAGGGAAGCCGGGTGAAGCTCATGCAATACATCGCCCCGGCCACCGTCAGTCCCGATCCCACGATCACATGGGCGGTGCCGCTGAACATGTTGTAGTAGGCGGCTTGACGATCCAGTCCCCGCGATCTGGCCTCCTGATAGCGGCCCACCCAAAAAATCGCGTAGTCGGTCGATGCCGCGATCGCCAGCACGATCAGCAGATTGACCGCAAAGGTGGACAGGCCGATCAGGTTGTTATTGCCCAGCACCGCGATCACACCCCGCGCGGCCAGCAATTCCATCCCGATCGTGAAAAGCAAGATGACAGTGGTGAAAAGCGAGCGGTAGACCAGCAGCAGCATCACCGCGATCACCACCAGGGTGACCAGGGTGATCTTCTTGGCGCCTTCGTCGCCGTACACGCGCCGATCGGTGGCCAGCGGCCCGGGACCGGTCACGTAGGCCTTGACTCCCGGCGGCGGGGGCACGCTGTCGACGATGCGCTGCACCGCGGCCACCGAATCGTTGGCTTCAGTGCCGCCTTGATCGCCGCGCAGATTCAACTGCACGTAGGCGGCCTTGGCGTCAGCACTCTGTGAGCCCGCCGCGGTCAGCGGGTCGCCCCAGAAGTTGTTGATGTGCTCGATATGCGTCGTGTCTTGCGACAGCTTTTGGATTAGCGTGTCGTAGAAGTGGTGCGCGTCATCACCGAGCTTGTCTTGGCCCTCCAACAACACCATGGCCGTGGTGTCGGAATCGAACTGCTGAAAGTCCTTGCCGATGCGCATCATCGCGATCGTGGACGGAGCGTCCTTGGCGGTCATCGGCACCGAGTGCGCCGCACCGACCTCTTCGAGCTGCGGTGCCACAACATTGACCACCACCGTCAGTGCCAGCCAGCCCAGGATGATCGGCACCGACAACCACCGGATCGTGCGCGCAATGAACGGCCGCTTCTGCACGTCGGAAGGCAAGCTGTGCCGGGTGCTCATGCCGACTTCACCAGGCAAGAGGTCTGAGCATTGTAGGCGTCAACCGAATGCTCATCGCGCACATCACCATTGACCGTGATACGGCAACCAATGGTGTCGCTGTCGCCCTGGGCCACCACGTTCGCGGCCACCGCGGTCAGCGTCGTGACAAGCTCCAATGACCACGGCAACCTCGCCGCATCAACACGCTGCGGCTGCGCATCCGCATCCAAATAGTTGATGTCGGCCACCGTCCCCGCCGGGCCGAAAATCTCATACAACACCCGTTTCGGGTTGAACTGAACGATCGCATCGGCGTTGCCAACATCAGGACGGTACATGTTCGAACCGAACACCCCATGCAGGCGCGAAACCGTGAACGCCGCGACCGCCACCACCACCACCATCACCAGAGGTACCCATGCGCGCATGACAAGGCGAGTCATTGCACTCCTTCGGTCAGGCTCTACGAGCGTCCGACAAGGTGGGCAGGCTGACAAATTACGTTAAATGTCAGCAGTCAGTGTCTACCTAGCGGTCGGCAAGTGTCAAGTTGGCGGCAATCGGATAACGCGCGGGGCAACGATTACCGGACGTCTGACGTAACGTGTAACATCAGATCCATGCCTCGAGGATCCCGCACCCAGCCAGCCGAATCCGCGAGTACGGACGACACACGCGAGCGCATCCTGGCCGCCGCCGAACGCTGTATCGATCGCCACGGAATCCGCAAGACCACGATGGACGACATTGCCTCCGAGGTTGGATTGTCGCGGCCCAGCGTGTACCGCTACTTCGCCGATCGCGACGATCTGCTGATCGAACTGAACATCCGGCACGCGCGGGCGATGCTCAATCGGGCACACAAGTCCATGTCGCGGCAGAGCAACTTTCCGGATCAGATAATCGAGGGGCTCCTCTACGTCGCCGACCACGGTCGCCGCGACCCCCTGACCCGGTACGTGATCGATCCCGACGGCACGAACCTGGGCCGCCGAATGATCGCTTCGGGTACGTCGGGGATGCTCAGAGCCGACTTCTTTGATCCCTACCTCGACGCCGCGATCGCTAACAATGAACTGCCACCTGGGCTGCCCCGGGCGGACTTCTACTTGTGGTTGGGCAACCTCGCGAAGATGGTGATGCGCGGCTTGGAGGATGGTGACGGTGACCTCAAGCGCTACCGGTCCATACTGCGTCGCTTCGTCACGCCTGCCTTCGCCGGCCCGAACGCCCCGTGATCCGGTAGCCCTGTTCGAACCCGCCTGATCGCTCTCGAACGACCCCTCGCCAGCGCCGCCGGACACCGTTGACTCGACGCGCCTCGTCGAACGACGAACCTAGCCGGTAGCCGCTGGATCGCTCGGACCTTGCGTCGCCAGGCAAAGTTGGGATACACGCGACGATTTACGTCAGCTGTTTGACAGTGCAACGAGCAGCGGCCGCATCCCTTGACAGCCTGACAACACGGGTGCAAACTGACAAAAAACGTAAATCGTCAGTCTCCACCGCCGGGCTTGCTGGACCCCAGCGCTACCGCCGTCGGTGTGGATCAGGTAGAACGCCGAAGGAGTGTGATGACCGGACTCGGCACAGCATCGGCCGACTCAGCCGGCCAGCAACCCACTTCGACGCGCCTGCGCCTAACGTCACCGATCAGCCTGGCCGCGCCGATCTCAAATGGCGTTGCCCGCACACGCCAGATGGCCAATCCGCCGGTAGTCGTCCGCTCGAGCGACGAATGACGTGTGGAGGAAGTGCTTATATGAACATTACTAGGCTCACTGAAAACCTGACCGCCGCTACCGTGTTGGCCGCGCCAGCATACCCCGAGGCAGATCCGGACTTCGTCAATGAGCTCTACGCATACGGCCGTAGCCATGTGGATGCTCACCACTAGTGACGGACGGCGACTAGCCGATATCCGTTCGGAGATGGATGCGCGCCGCATCGTGCACACGCTGGGCACTACACAGTTGCGCGGTCCCTACTCCTGGGACGTTGTCGACAACCAAGGGCGATTGTTCGTCGCTGAAATCAGGCATCGATCGGGAGGTGGGCGATGATTGTCGGGCGCAATCCGCGCAACGCGGTAATCGGCGACACCGTGCTGCTACGGGCCGACAATAGGCGCGGCGTCGGCACGATCGTCGACTCGGACGCGATTCGGTACAAGGTCTACTGGCGCAACGGAAGAGGCCAACTGTCTTGGCATCCCCGCGACGAGTTGGCCATCCCTCGACTCGATTTCGGACGGCGATGGCCGTGACGTTCCTGACGGTGCAAGTGACCATGACGGCAACGGTTTGGACGCCTTGGAGGTATGCAAGTGAATTTTCACATAGGTGACGTGGTGCGAGTCGGTGCGCGCGTCGGCACTATCACGGACGTCGGCACCATCCTTATCCAGGTCAAGACAAGCGAGGGTAGCCTGCGCGTGGTCTGCCCCTGGGAGTTAGTAAGGACACGCGAGAGGTGATCCGAGATGAAGCCAATTTGGCCTGGGCTCTCGCGCTAGCCGCCAAGCCGCACCTGGACGCCCTTGAACGCAACTACACCTTTGTGGCAATCGGCGCCGGTGAAACGTTCGCGGCGATTTACACACTACTCAAATGGGTTGCCATCAAACGAATCCCCGTGGAACCCGATCTGGTGCGGCAGTGCATATCGTGGCTGGACGCCTATGTCGGGCACCGGGATGAGCGTTACCTTCGTCGCCTGATCGAGGACTTTGTGTTTCCAATCGCGATCTACCTTCCGGCAACGTTAACGGGCAACCGACTGCCAACATTGCCGCGGCAACGAAGCCAGCCGGCTGCGGTAACCAGGGTCTGAGACTCCTACGGCCCGGGGACTGGGCGCGGCCACTTGGGACGGGGGAGCTCGGACCCGTGCGCAGGCCGCATCCGTTCCAGCACCGCGCGCAGCGGCGGCCACGTCGCCCGGCCTCTGCGTGTGACGGCGTAGGCGGTGAGTATGGCGTTGGGTTCGGACAGTGGAAGTACCTTGACGCCGGCGCTGGTTGGCCTGCCGATGGGCAGCAGCCCCACGCCGTAGCCGGCGAGGATCAGATCCTCCACCAGTTCGAGGCTGTCGATCTCGTGCGCAATGCGCGGGACAAAACCGGCCAGGGACGCCAGCGTGCGCACGGCATCTTCGTCAGCGGTGTTGCGGGAGTTGACGATCCACGTTCGATTGGCGTAGTCGGCGATCGCTGCAGGCCCGTCCGGGGTGTCGGCCGGCACGCCGAGTCCCCACGGAACCGACCACAGCGCGACCGTTTCGAGCACAGGACTCGGCGAGGCCGGTGCCAAGTTGTAGTCGTAGGTCAGCGCCAGGTCGAGGTCGTCCTTGGTCAACAGGGCGAACGCCTCGATCGGTTCGTACTCGCTGATCACGAAGCGGACCTTGGGGAACTTCTCTGCGAGCTCGGCGGCGATCGGTAACAGCGAGAGCCGGATACCGGTCGCGAATCCGCCGACCCGCACGGTGCCCGCCGGCTCGGCATCCGGGTCGAGGTCGAGGCGGGCGCTGTCGACGGCCGCCAGGATCGCGACGGCGTGGTCGGCGAGGCGCTGCCCGGCCGGCGTGAGTCGGACGCGGCGGCCTTCGGGCTCGATGAGCTGCGCGCCGGTTTCCTTTGCGAGCGCGGCGATCTGCTGTGACACGGTCGACGTCGTCAGATGGTGAGTGTCGGCGACGGCCCGCATGGACCCGAGGTGCGACAGCGCGAGCAATGTCGGGTCTCAAACTTCGTGGCGAACGGTGATGCCCTGACCAGCGGATCTATCGTCGTCTCACTTGTGTGGCGAACACTTTCGTCTCATTTTCGTGGCGAATCCTGGAACCACACGGGTGTGCAGTGTCTAGGCGGCAGGGTCGCAACGTGCTGGCCATAGGCCGGGTCCTTGGCGTGCGGCCGAGCGGCGGCGGCTTGAGGCGAGACAGGCGACCCGGTGCGGCGTGGTGAAATCTGCGCCGAGACAAATTGAGACGGACATTTGAGACACGATGACCTGCAGAAACTCTTGACCCAAAGGTTCTGACTTCGTTGTCTCAAATGTGGTGGTTTCGAGACAACCGGCTACGGGCGAGACAACCGGGTACGAGGAAAGGCGGCGAGCCTGCCCGCCCGGCAACCCGCCGCTTCCCAACCACCTACAGATTCCTGCGCTTGCTACTTACTGCCGAAGACCCGTTCAAACAAGGCGGTGTCCCCGTAGTTCTGGACCTTGACGATCTTGCCATCGCGGTAGGTGAACGCATCGGCTTGGAGTCCGGATTCTCCACCCGCGCTGACTTGCGAGAGGACGACCACGACATCGTCGTCGGCGAGGAAACGGCTGGGCGTTATCTTAAAGTTCTGCTCGGCGATCTTCCCGAACAATTCCTTGACCCCGTCTTTGCCGCGATATGTTCCGCTGACCGCGTTGGTACCGGGTATGACGAACTCGACGCTGTCGTCGTAGTCGTTCAAGACAGCTTCGACGTCGCCCTTGTCGAACGCCGCATACCCCTTCTTGGATATCTCGATGTTTTGATTTGCCACCATCACTCCATCGCGTCGCTTCCCGCTCGGGCTGTTTCCCGCAGACGGCTTATTTTCCGCTCTTGGCGCGAGCCGCGAGGCATATCGTTCGAACGACTTGACGGCTTGTCCGAACGGTTCGAACGAGTTGACGGCACAGCAAATTAGCTTCAGGGCACGCCTTGGTAGGTCGACGCCCAGTCCATCGCCCCGTGCGTGGCGAATCCCAAGCAGCCGTCCCGTCGGTATTCTGAGATACAGGTTGTGGCCCGACGCCGAACGATTCTAAAACGATGCCTCAGTCGGTTGTGTGGACGATCAGCACGTCGGTCTTGGCCCTGCGCAAGACGTTGCCAGGTACCGAGCCAAGCCACTTGTCGCTGCGCGTGCCCAGTCCCACGTTGCCAACCACCACCAGATCGGCTTTAACCTCCTTGGCAAGGTGGGACAGCGCCCTTGGCGGACCACCCAGATGACCCTCCAGAATCGGTCGCGCCTCGATATTCTTCGCCCGCCCAGCATCGAAGCCTCCGAGGTCACCACCCGGAGGTCACCACCCGGACCGATGGCAGCCTGTGGCTGCTGCGCGCCGAGAACCCGAAGCCCCACCCACTGGTGCCGGTCGTGGTGCTGGCCTGCGGCACGTGGAGCAGCTGCTCCCCGGAGGAGGGCGCGCCGGTCGTGTGGGATCCCCCCGATTCGCCCCGCCCAGATCGCCGCTGACGCACCGACGCCGACGCCCGCGGGGATGGGTTCGGGCGCGTCCTGGGGATTCTGTTGGGAGGAAACGTGATCCGGCGCTGACTGGCGGCGGCGCTGCAGGTGTGTCTCTAGCAGCGTGGAGGAGGTCGGCCGCCCAGGCGGGGATCTATGCAGCCTCAGTCCCGTTCATTGGCCAGCGGGCCGCTGAGGGCTGAGCTTCGGACGCCAGAATGAGAAACCCCGCCGGTCATTCGATCCACGGCGGGGGTCTACCGAAATCCGTGGCAGCGTTCTTGGGTTGAGACTGGGCGCAGCTACGGCTTCAGCGTCCGCACGAGGAACTCGGTCTGATCGGCGACCGCTCGCTCCCAGTCCTCACCCACGTAAGGGTCGAAATGTCCGATCGGGTAGTGCTTGATCTCGTTTCGCGGTCCCCGCGCGGCCAGCTTGGCCGTCGCTCTGCGGGCGCGACCGAGTCCTGGTCGGCGATGCAGAACAGCGCCGGGCAGGGGAGCTTCGCTGCCTTCAGACCCGGGCGGTACATCCCCATCCGCAGCACGATCCGGGCGGCGACGCGGTTTTCCCATTGCGGGTCGACCGACTGCTCGAGGATCGTGGTCCAGCCGGATACCACATCGTCCTTGGTCATCACGCCGAAGCCGCCGGGCGGTGCTACGACGGGGATGTAATACGGCGCGCCGCGACGCAGCGCGGTGACCTGATCGCGCAGCCCGGCGACAGCGACCCGCATGATCGCCTTCAGCCCGAGCGCGGGGAGGGTCGCGAGGCCATCGGTGAACGGGCACTGCGAGACGATCGCTGCGACCCGTCCGTCGGCCGCCCCGACGGCCAGCACGTGGCCGCCGGAGAACGAGCTGCCGAACAGGCCGACGCGCTCCGGATCGACCCAGTCGAGGTCGCGCGCGTACGCCAGCGCGCTGCGGAAGTCAGCGTGCTGGCGGGAGATGTCGAGCAGCTGGCGGGGCTCGCCGCCGCTGGCGCCGAAGTGGCGGTAATCGAACAGCAGCACCCCGATCCCGGCCGCGCAGAAGCGCTCGGCGTAGGCGGGGAGGCGCATCTCCTTGGTCCCGCTGAAGCCGTGCGCCATCACCATCAGCGGCCGCGGTCCCTCGAAGCCCTCAGGCCGGTACAGCCAGCCGGCGCACCAGTCGTCGCCGGAGTGGAAGGTGATATCGGTGCGCATCGGGTTCTCCTCGGGGTTCGGCGTGGGTGGTCCAGCGGTGCTCCGCCTTTATGGGTTGTGCGGTCTTGTATCTCTTTGGCGAATAACGAGTTCGGCGAACAGCACCGTCACCTGCTTGTACTCGGCGTGAGTAGCCGACTCGGCTACGGGTGAGCCACATCGGTGACAGAACCGAGCGTTCTCCAGCGGCTCGGTGCCGCACGTCCGGCACGATGTCGCCGCCGTCATCCGACCCTCCACCGCTATCTGGCCCGGGCTGACCGGGTTCCAAACAATAGAGGTGTGGGATGTCTCAGAAGGCGGTTATCAGTCAGAGTCACAGGCGATAACCAGCGATCTCAGGGCACTCCCTCAGGTCCAGCAATAGCGCCGCGACAGTAACCCGAAGCCTGGGATCAGCAGGTGTACACGGCCAGCGTCGTGCCAGTTGGTGGCCTGCATAGATCAGGTCGGCGGGACCCCCGACAAAGTGGATGTTGTTCTCCTCCATGGCATTGACGTAGGCGTTGTCGTTGGTGTCGGCGACGGCATGCGATCCCAACGCCAGCATGAACGCCCCGGGACCGACGGCCAGCAGTCCCTTCAGTCCCTTCGTGAGGGTGGTGATCATCTCCTTCTCATCCCGTTTCCCGTGACACCGTCGACGACTCACCGCGGCCCCAGAGCTGCTGCAGCGCAGCACATCACCATTCACCGAAGTCCCTTCAGAGGTGCGCGGCAAAAAAGAAACTCAAGGCGCTCACCTCACGGCGCTAGTGGCGGCCTGACGGATTTGGGCGGCCACCACGTCGGGGTGTGTGTACGCGATCATGTGATTGCCGTCGACGGTGATCAGCTCGCAGCCCGCTAGCTTATCCGCCAACCGCCGGACATCGTCGATCGCGACGAGCTGATCGCCGAGCGCCCCGATGATCACCGAGGGCACCCGGATCTGCGCCACGTTCTCATCCAGCCAGCGTGATACGTCGTCGAACTCGAGCTCCTCGTAGGCGAGAGCGTCGAGATTGCCTGGCGTCATGTTGACCGACAGCAGCCGCCTCTCATAGATGGGATCCACCGGTTCGGGGGCGAACGCGTTCGTCGCGGCGGCCGTCGCGGAGACCCGCTTGATGACGTCACCCACGGTGACGTCGATGACGGTGCGCACCACCGGCCAGTGACTGAACAGGATGAAGCGGGCCTGCAGAAGATCCTGCGTTGTCGACCTGGTGCCCCCCGCCGCCGGCGCGACGAGGATCATCTCCGCCACATCCTGCGGGTATCGCCGCGCAACACCGAGCGCGAGGCTGCCGCCGAACGACTGACCCACCAGAATCACCGGGGCGAGTTTGAGCCGCGCCAACAACTCGTGCACCAGATCGATTTGGTCCTGATAGGGCAGCCAACCCCCACGGGACCAGCCGTAGCCCGGACGATCGATCGAAATCAGGTGTAGCCCGGGCAGTTCGGGAGTCACCTTTTCGAAATCCTTGTAGGTGCCCGGTTGCCCATGCAGCAGCACGACCGGCACACCCTGCCCGGGCTGTTCGACGTAGTGAATCTCCTTGCCGCGCAGGCTGACGTACTTGCCGTCGGCCGACGGCATCGTGGGCAATCGGGCCACGGTCAGGTTGACCACCACGATCACCACGGCCGCGATCACCAACGACCAGACGCACAATCTCCCGACACGCCGCAGGTTCGGGTGCTTTGTGTGTTCCCCCGCAAGCGGGAGGTGCTCCCAGCTCGGCCATGGAGCGTCAGGTCCGCAGTCCCTTGAGCCCGGCGGCGATCATCGGGGCCACCGTCTCACCGACGATCCCCGCCGGACTCTTGCCCGGTTGCTGGGTGATAAAACAGCACCGCTGCCAGCGCGTCAGGCACTGCCGCAGGGTCCGCAGCGTTCGCGGCCGACGTCGGCGACGCAAACGCCGCCACTACACCGTCGCCCGTGTGGCTGAACGAGAATCCGTCATGCGCCTCGATCGTCGTGCGCAACACCTTGTCGTGCGCGACGAGGGCCGACTGCATCGCATCCGCGTCAGCTTCCCACCGACGAGTCGACCCCTCGATATCGGTGAACAGAAACGTCACAACCCCCGAAGGCGGCCCCCCCGCGGACACCCGCACAGAATGTCACACCGAACGCTCTACCACTCGGCCAACTGCGACTGACTTTCAAGACTCTCCAGGCAGCATATTCACAGCCCATATTCAGGAATCTGTTGTGGGACCACAAGATTCGCAAAAAGACAACGCCGACCCATCTAGCGGAGGAGCATCAGCCCATCAGCCCATCAGCCACTGTGCGCGCGTTGACAGTTTCGCAGTTGCATCGGGAAGAGAGCAAACCATGACGAAGCAAGCCCTCGCAGCGTCGGTCACCTTATGCAGTGCCCTGGCGGGCCAATTGCTGCTTGCGGGGCTTGCCCACGCCGACGCTTTTCGCCAACCTTGCAGTGACGTGGGCAGAATCAGCCAGAACGCTCCGGGCGACCCTGCGGGTGACCACCTTCTCGTCTGTGACACGGCCACCCGAACTTGGTTCCTCTTGCCCATGATGCCGCGATTGGCCCACCACGACGCTGGCACTGCGTGCACCGATCCAGAGGGCGGAGCCCTCTCGCAGGACAACAACTATCTCCTAGCGTGCGTCAACGGCACATGGGTGAACGGCACGTTCACCTAGCTCACGAGGGGGAAACAGGTGGCCGAAGATCGATGGGGATCGTGAGCGTTAAGCATCCTCGATGGGAGTGCCCGCGAGGCGGTGGTGGTCACCGCCGCCGAGCACACCTCTTGCAGTGCGACGTCGGGGCATTCGAAACCACGGGGACGTGGGTAGCACTACCGCAGGGCCTTTTGGGATGATCGCTGCCAGGCCACCGCGTAAACGACATGATGGCATACCCTCCGATCCCGCCGGGCCCCTGCCAGCCGGGCTGGCACTGGGACTACAAGGTCATCCACTGCCAGCCGGACGCGGAGAACCCCGCGTGGCAGCCGCCGCCCCCAACGGTCTGGCGAGTGACATCGTGCTCAACTACGGCCAGACCTATCACATCAACGGCTGGACAATCCTGCCGAGCTTCGACGGCACGCGATTCACCAACGATCGCACCGGCCACGGGATGTTCGTCAGCGTCGACAATGTCTCGTCGTTCTAATCCATCACGGGCCGTGTTCGTTAGCAGTCCACTCGTCAACACCAAATCGAGTATGGGAGGGACAAAGCGGTGAAGATCACCGTTCCGATCCTTGCTGCCGTCTCCGCAGCCATCTTGCTCGCCCCAGGTGCGAGCGCCGCGCCAAACCCAAGCGGTGTTTACGACATCACCGGGAGCACCGGCAAGACCAGTGTATGGACAATCACCTCAAACTGCGCCGACCAAGGATGCACCGCACACGTCAGCAGTAGCTCGGGGTTGAACGGCGATGCCGTGCTTAACCACGGACTTTGGACGCTGACTGTGCCCCGCGCCGACGCTGTAGATTGCCCGGACGGCACCTCAGCACCTGGAACGAGCATCTATACGTGGGACCCGGCGACCTCGACCGGAACTTACGACACTCAGCACGGTGCAACATGTGGCGACGCACCAGGTTTCTACCACGAAACGTTCACGATGACGAAAGCCCATTAAGGCAAGGGGTTCGCTGGTTGGCGCCGACCCGGACCCACGCCGAAGGAAGTGATTGGATCATGAGACTTGTCAGAGCAGCGTTCGTCGCGAGTGCCCTTTGGCTACCGCTGTGGGCGACGGGTAGCGCGCACGCCGATGCCGCGCAGGCGGGCATTCGTCCTTTAATCAGCTCGAGGCTCACGGCATTCCGGGCACCAGCGACCAGCTGCTCACCAATGGGTACGCGGTATGCAGCGGGCTGCGCAATCAGACCAGTCAGAATGACGCCCTGACCGTCGCAGGCGTCACGGCACCGCGCGCGGGTCTGTCGATGGACCAGGCAGCCTACGAGGTCGGCGCTGCGATCAAGTGGCTGTGCACAGAACAGGTGTGGCAGATGCATGAGCTGGGCAACGCGGACCCAAGTGTGCCCGGGGTTACTTCGGTGTTAGCCGGGTACGCCGGGCGGTAGATGCAGACGTCCTGGGCTGAGCATCATGGCCATCTCGCACGCCAGGAACCCCGCGAGAATGGCCAGACACCTGACCTTGTCGACGCTGTAGCATCGGACCTTCGCGACGCCCGTGCCGTCCGTGAGGCCGTCGATGCGCGCGTCATAGCGCACGACGGGCGCGCCATCCTCGTCGCCGAGGAGACTCATCACTCAGGGCGTAGTCCCTCGATGTACACGTCGAGGGCGGCGGCAGTGACGAACCGGCGGCGACCGATCCTCACGCTGGGAAGTTGGCCGTCGCCCACCAACTGAAACATCGTCGACCGACTAATGCTCAGCCTGTGCTGTCCTCCTTGAGCGGATAGAGCATTCGCTCCGATGGCCCCTCACTTTGCTTGTCGTCGAGCGGCTTCGGCGGTTCCGGCGGCGTTTGCGTCCGCAGCGCGGCGTGCCGGGCAGCTTCACCATTGGCCAGCGCGGTCACGTGCTAATGGCGACCAGCCCTTGCCTCACAACGTGCCGAATATCGCTGCATACAGCGCCCGTTTCACGGACTCGCGGATCTCCTTAACGATTGCTTGGGCTCCAGATTCGAACGTGCCGTCGCCACCGCTCCTGGCGATGGCAGCGCGCGTCGCGGCGTGCTCGGGTGTTTCGGCCGCGTCGGGCGGCTGCCACGCCCCTTCGTGAGCAACGTCATTTCGAACCTGAACCCAATTACCGACTTCGTCCCACAGTTGATCGTCCGCGGCCGTTCCAGCCAAGTGCGACAGCAGCGTGTAGACCTTGCCCTGTGCCTGCTGGTGGTGTAACTGCCGCTCTTGTCTCTCCGGAACGGTCTTGGGTTGCCCGCTTCATCCATGATCACGACACCTGGTTGCACAGCTGTGTCGGCGATTGCTTCTAGGAGATTGAAGCACCGAAAGAACTGGTAGTCCCAGCGAGGGTCGCGCACCGCATCGGCGTACAGCGACACCCACAGCTGGGCGCGGGGATTGGCTTGCAGGCCGTTCCACGACTCCTGGAGCTGATGAACGTCCTCGCCTGCGATCACGCCGCCAAGTAGGTTGCCGTGATACCCGGTGTGTTCGATCCACACCTCGCGTATCTCAAGACGGCCCGATTCATTCGGGCTCGCAACAATGCCAGCGATCAAGCGTGCCGCTGCGTCGCGACGCAGGGTCATCATGTCCAGCAATCGCTTGATCACTTCGCTGCCGAATGTCTTGGCATCCGTGGCTGTATCGGCTCTAACGTGACATTCGATCAAGACCGCAGGCCTCGCACTCTGCACGTGCTCAAGCCATGGTCGCCTTGGGAGGCGCTGTCGGAATCGTCGCTGCAGAAGCATGCGGTTAAGAACAGATCGGACATCATCGCCGAGAACCGTCGACACCGGCCTTAGTGAGATCCCCGGTACACGTTGCGGTTGGGTGATGACGAGGTCATCAGCGATGGCGAGACGAGAAATTCTGGTGCACTCTGCGATGCACCCGGCGCTATGAGTGGTGCTGTGAAACGTTGCTCCCTCAAGGCCTCAATGCGGACGAGTTCGGCCTGCGCACGCTCTCCCGTGACCCATTCACCGTCGCCGGTCTCGGGCTTGAGGAAAACCCATCGGGATGGGGCCTACGTCGATCGGACCCCAGGTCGGCGTCTGCGTTGTTGACGTTACCTACCTCCAACAGGGGAGGAGGTCGGGATTGAGTTTCCAGGCAGCCCTCCAGACGAGCGGATCGTCTGTCGATTTCAGTTCGAGGCCCACGCGCCAGGCCACGTCGACAGAATCGTGCGCGAACAAGGAAGCTGCAACCGCTCCACCGGTTGCTGCGACCTGGATGCTCAGGATGGCGGTACCGTCGCGAGAATCCGAGCCTCATGTAGGCGACGCGCACGTTGCAGTATTCGGCTCCCTTCCGCTTCCGCGGCGTGGCCTGGCGTGTGCGAACGACCCGTTCGTGTGTCCTAACGGTGTCCTAGAGCCAGTGAACCATCCGCAAACACGCATCCGCGTCCACTGGAGCAGGTAGTCCAGCTACCGGCTCGCCAGCGCAACGAGTGATCACGGATCTGGACGCGCTGATACGGCTTCGTCATCGATGTTGGACGGCGGTCGCGGGGCAAGGATTTGGCAGCGGGCTGCGACTGACTATCGAGACTCTCGCAACTCGTCTATTCCGAGACAGCGTTCAGGTCTGCTCGGGCCTGGTCGATTTGGTCGTAGGCGTAGGCCGCCATTTCGGCGGTGGTCATTGTCTCGCTCTTGCGTGCGAGTGATTCGTAGTCTTGGTCACCGAGCACAGTGCGCAGATGAGCTGTCGTAGTGATCAGTTCAGGGTACCGTCGCCACGGTGAAGGAAGTTGACGCGAAACCGGCGATCGTGGCTGCGGGTTCGTAGCGGCCCATTCGGTCAAGAATCGTCGCGAGGGTAGCCATAGGGATTCGCATACTCGTTGGGCTGCCTCGAGTCGTGGTAATTGCGGATCGCAACGGCGACGTAGTGAAGCGCGCGAAGCGAGTCACCATACTCGGCCCTCCATTCGGGCAACGACGGTCGCCAGGTTTGTCCCGTTCAACGCGGTTGCCGCTGCCTTCGGCCACCTGCGGCCCGCGGCGACCTGCCTGGAGAGCACCGGACGGATCGGCGTGTACATGAGGTCGGCGGCCCCGAAGCCGAGCAGCGCGAATGAGAGCGCCCACGGATTGCCGGTGGCCTCGGCGGCCTCAACAAGCCCGGTGGTGGCTGCGATCGCCTCCTCATCAGCTGGGCGACGGCCTGGGAGAGGATGAGGCTTACCCTCGACATCTGTGCGTGTCACGACCGCTCTGAACCCGGCTGCGACACCAATCGACGGCCCGTTCAGGCTGGGCTGCGTACAGGTACATGGTGGACAGCAGGCCTTCGATGCCGAACGGCACCTCGCCCCGGCCGCTCTCGACGACCGCCACGCCTGCCGTCGCAGTAACGCACAGCCGCCTCAACGCGCCCGGACAAAATGCACTGCGACGCCATCACATACAGGAACGCGAGCCGGGGATGGTCGACAGCGCGGGCTGGCTCGATCACCTCTTCGGCCCAGGCGATCGGCTCGTAGTTCTCGACCCAGTAGCCGAGGAACCCCGCGTAGGTGGCGATGGTGGCGGCGGTCGTCGAGGTCGCCGTGGTCGGCGGCCCACCGGAACGCGGTGCGCAGATTGGCCAGTTCGGCGGTGAACCAGTCGTACGCCTCGCGCTGTCGGGGGCTGTCCCACAGGGCCAGGATGTCGGTTTCACGCCCGGCGAAGTAGCGAGCATGGGCGGTGCGGACCTCGGTGGCCTCGCCGCTCGCGACGAGTTGCTCCTCGGCGAACTGGCGGATCGTCTCCAGCATCGAAAATCGGGTCCGCCCCGATGATCGGTCGGCGACCAGCAGCGACTTGCGCACCAGCGCGTCGAGAAGATCCAGGACGGCGTAGTCATCGACGTCTTCGGATCCCACCACCGCGCAAGCACTTTGAAGGTCAAACCCGCCTGCGAACACCGAACAGCGTTCCAGCACTGTCTTTTCAGCGTCATCGAGCAGGTCATAAGACCACGCCACCGCGTGACGCAGTGTCTGGTGGCGCTCCACTCCGCGTCGTGATCCCACCAGCAGTTTGAATCGGTCATCAAGACGATCACGCACCTCTGCCGCCGTCATCGACGCCATCCGCGAGGCCGCCAACTCGATCGCCAGTGGGATCCCGTCGAGGCGACGACAAACATCCTCCACGGCGGTCGCCTCATCGGCCAACGGGTCCGACACCATGCTCTGAGCGCGTTCGACAAACAACTCCACGGCCGCACCAACGTCCAGTGAAGGCACCCGCCACAACTGTTCGTCAGCGACACCGATTCCCTCACGACTGGTGGCCAGAACCTTCACGGTGGCCGACGCCGCGAGGATCGCTGCGACCAGATCCGCGACGCTGTCAACGACGTGCTCACAGTTGTCGAACACCAACAGCCGCGACCGGCCCTCCAAAGCCGAAGCCACCGACTCGCCGACGCTCTTGCCCGGTTGTTGAGTGATGCCCAACACCGCCGCCACCGCATCGGGTACCGCAGCAGGATCAGCGACCGCCGCCAACTCGAAAACCCAGACCCCGTCGACAAATTCGTCGGCTAACTGCGTCGCGACTTCCAACGCCAGCCGGGTCTTGCCCACTCCACCCACGCCCGCCAAGGTCACCAACCGATGCGAGCGCAGGGCCGCTTGAAGATTGGCAGACCTCGGCGTCGCGGCCTATCAAGCTCGTGATCGCCGGACGCAAATTTCCGGGATTCGAGTCGAGCTCCACGCAACGGCGGAAATTCTGTCCGCAGTCCGGCTGCTCGGACCTGGAACACCCCGACCGGCACCGGCACATCACGCAACCGTCGCGGCCCCAGGTCGACCAGGTCTACTCCGCTGAGCAGACCCGCCGTCGAGTCGGCCACCAGGATCTGACCGCCATGTCCGGCGGCCATCACCCGCGCCGCCCGGTTGAGCACCGTGCCGAAGTAGTCCCCGTCGCGCAGTTCTGCCTCACCGGTCGCAATCCCCATCCGCACCGGCAACTCCAGTGCCCGCTGCGCGGCCACCGCGGCATCGACAGCAGACTTCGGCGAGGTGAATGCGGCGCACACGCCGTCACCGGTGTGGCTGAACAAGAAGCCGTCGTGCGCCTCGATCGCGGCGCGCAACACCTCGTCATGCGCGGCGAGAGCCTCCCGCATCGCATCCGCGTCGGCTTCCCACCGACGGGTCGAACCCTCAATATCGGTGAACAGAAACGTCACCACCCCCGAAGGTGGCACCCCCGCGGACACCCGCACAGGATGTCACACAAACCCACGTCAACGCGGCAATCGCGACTGACTTTCGAGACTCTCGTATCTCGTCTATTCCGAGACGGCATTCAGTTCTGCTCGGGCCTGGTCGATTTGGTCGTAGGCGTAGGTCACCATGGCGGCGGTGGTCATCGTTTCGC
>CAVYPB010000035.1:0-37856 GCA_963770305.1 uncultured Actinomycetota bacterium | reverse complement strand
GAGAGGACTGGTGGATGTTCGACCGGCTTAAAGCCGCCGCGAGACAAAAGCTGCAACGAGCGGTGGCAGAGGTGGTCGAGACGGAGCTGGCTCGATCGCAACAACGGCTACAGGACATGCACTCCGAAACCACGGCGGTGCTCGACAGGTTGAGCGATCGCCTCAGTGCTGTAAGCGATGGTATGAATCACCGCCTGGATGAGCTGGAACAACGTGCGCGCCGCGATATCGCGTATTCTCTCGACGTCGCTGCGGCTGAAGAGAGCGCGGCTTTCGTGCTTGAGCACTTGCCGAAGGCACCGGTGTATTGGCATCCGCACGACACGCTGCGTTTCGCGCTGGGCGAGATTAAGGGACCCGGCCTGGCGGTGGAATTCGGTGTGGGAACTGGGACCACGCTCAAAATCATCGCCGAGACGGTGTCAAGCGATCGCACGGTGGTCGGATTCGACATATTCACCGGCTTGCCGGAGACGTGGCGGACCGGATTCCCCGCTGGGGAGTTCGCACCGGCGGAGGTGCCCGATATTCCCGGTGCTCAGCTGGTTATCGGGCTGTTCGAGGACACGCTGCCCGGCTTCCTTGCCCAAAACGACGAGCAGATCGCGTTCATGCATCTCGATTGCGACCTGTACTCCTCAACCAAGACGGTATTGGACCTGGCTGGTGATCGCCTTGCCCTCGATGCGGTGCTGCTATTCGATGAGTTCTTCAACTATCCCGGGTGGCAGCGGCACGAGTTTCGCGCCTGGAACGAATTCATCGCGCAGACGGGCCGTACGTTCGAGTATCTGGCCTACACCGGAAACAACGAACAAGTCGTGGTGCGCCTGCGCTAACCCGTCAGGCACTGTCGAATAGCCGTGCCCAATCCTGGCGACTGCCCGTCCTCGTCGGCATCTACCTGATCAGGCGGCGTTGTCCTCGGCCAGATATCGATACAGCGTGGCACGGCTTACCCCGAGGTACTTGGCGATGTCCTTGCCGGTGTGGCCGTCGGACTTCATCCGCTTCGCGGTGGCGATACTGTTCACATCGTCGACCTTGCGGGGACGCCCGAACTTCGTGCCGTTGACGCGCGACGCCTCCCTCTTCAATGCGGTGCGCTCCTTGATCAGCCCCTTTTCATACTCGGCCAAGGACCCCAGGACGCCGATCATCATGCGACCGGCGGGGGTGGACGAGTCGATGCCGTCCGTGCTGGACACCAGGGTTATGCCATACGTCTCGGATCGAGGCAGCGACCCGCGACCTAGCACTCTCCGTTGGATTCCCGGGCCTTCGGACAGCTCGTTCCTGGCGCGCTAAGACCTACGCAGTGCCTTTCGTAAGGTGGGGGCGACGATCGTTTTCAGATACGGGGCGGTTGGCTTGTCGCCCCACCGCAAGTCTCCGTGAGCGGATGGATGGGAGAACGCGCAAACGATCATGCGGTGGCTACCGAGGTGGGCTTCGTAGTGGAACCGGTCGTAGATGCGGCCGCGCTCCAGAACGGTGCTGGTCCACGTCTCCACGGCCTTACCCTGGAGGATCACAATGGTTGGTTGGAGAATCGTCAAGGTGGCGCTGAAGTGGTCACTGCAGTTGCTGAACATCGTCGGCGTTGGCCGACCCTGGCTGCTTTTCACCGGACCGGCGGAGCATAGGAGCCGATTGACGAGGGCGAAGCCGTCGAAGATGTGGAACGGCTTGCCCTTGATCGGATGTATGAACTCGCCGCCGTGGTCTGTCCCAACACCCTGTCCGAGCAGCACTCGCAGCGCAGAGGTCGTGCCTCGCATGTGGGGATTACGCCCTGGGTGTTCGCCCTCCCGGTAGTAGTGACGTTTCAGCCCAGAGTCGTCATGAACCTGTTGGTATCGGGCGGCAATGGTCACTCCGGAGGCCCATTCGGCGGCCTCTTTGGGGAATCCGGACTCCTGCCCGACAACCACGATACGGAGGGGCTTCTCGTCCAGGAACAGATCGAAATGTCGTCCGATGTGGCTCATGATTCCCGGCCGGAGCACGTCACCGGGGCGGCAAGAGTCGACGCAGGTGTCGTGGTGAGAACAGATGAACTCGTCAGTTAGGAGGTTGTCCGCGACGTAATGCTGTAGGTGGTTGATCCTGCTCCGGGTACGGGGCAGATCGGCACGAATTACCGGCGGCGTCTGCACGTAATCCAGTCTGCTAGTGATTGACCCGGCGGCGCACGCAATTCAAGCCCGACGACATTGCCGAGTGGAGTGCGGCGTGCCGCTGCCCGTTGTTGTCGATGCGCTGGATGGTCGCCGGTGGTGTGGGGACACTACGAATCACGCAGAGAGCGGCACACCATCGGCGAGGTAGCGATACACGGTGGCGCGGGAGACGCCCAGCATCTTCGCGATGTCGCGGGCCGCGATGCCCTTCTCACGGAGGCCACGCGCCTTAACGGCATCAGCGTCGTCGATCTTGCGTGGGCGCCCGCCTCTACGCCCGTTGGCTGCGGCAGCGGCCAGCCCGGCGCGGGTGCGCTCGATCATGGTGTCGCGTTCGAGTTGGGCGAAGGCGGCCATGATGGTGAGCATGGCGGTGCGCATCGGCCCGTCGGTGTGCAGACCTTCGGTGAGACTGCGGAATCAGATCCCTCGGGACGTCAACTCGTCGACCACCGCGAGCACGACAGTCAGGCCGACGCGCCAACAGCAGGTACCGACACGCCGCCGGGGCGTGATCTTCGTGACACCGCCGCCCTGCGGCCTGACGCCACGGGCGGAGTCGGCGCAGGCGCCCCCGCGCCGACATCCACGAGGTATGTGGCTACCGGAAGGCGGTAACGGGAAACGCAATGAGCTGCAACAAGTCGACGCTCGGCGAGTTCAGGAGTGCTTGGCGTTGCGGTAGTAGTCGCGCCAGATGAGTCGGTGAAGGGGAATCCAGCGGGGGATCGACCGCAGTCCCGGGATGAACGGCACGAACATCAACAGCAGAGTGAGCACCATCATCAGACCCCAGACCAACGCATCGGCGTTGTCCGACTTGGAGAACGGCGGCACCTGGTACCAGAAGGTGTAGAGCCACATCCACGGTTGGCCCGGGGCGTTGCCGACCTCGTTCATCATGCCCCACTGGTCACCGGCAAGATTCTTGGCGCGGGCCTGATCCTCGAGGTAGGCCCCGTCGGAGAGCAGCAGCAGTGACTTCGTGGTGTCCCCGCCGTAGAAGTTGCCCGAGGAGGTAAGCGCACCTTCGAGTCCACCCGTTCGGGCCAGTTGCAGGAACGCGGCGGACAGGGCTGGCACGGGACCGTAGTCGCCCGTGGCGACCTTCGCCGGATCACCGCCCGCCCCGGTGGCAGGTTCGCCGTCGGCGGCGGGCGCACCGATGGCGTCGGCGTAGGCCGTTGCCCAGGTGGTGCGTTGGTCGGGTGTGGCCGTGTTCCAGGCCGACAGCGCCGCAGTCAGCGTCGGGTTGCCGCTGACGTTGCTGAGCGGTTCCACCACCAGACCGGCGGAGTCCACCGGCAGCCGCACGCCGCCCCACTTCTGCAGGGGCAGAGGTCCGAGCTTCTGGCCCTCGGCAGCGCTGTTGTACGGCGGACCGTACGTGGCACTGGTGGTGGTTCCGGCGAGTTCGCCGACCGCAGTGAGGACGACGTCGTTCGGTTCGGCGTTGGCCCAGGCCGCCATGGTGATCGGCTTCTCGTCCGGTGAGGAGAAGGTGGCGGCCAGCCCGACGCTGAGCACGAACACGACGACCAGGGCGATGACGAACTCTTTGACGAGGTCGTACGGGCGGGTCGGGAAGTCATGCGAGTCCGGGGTGTTGTCCCGTCGCCGTCCGCGCGGCGGCCACTTCGAGGTCATTGCTCAGCGCTCCAGCGCTGCGTCGATCGGCGGCACGACACCGTGGCGCCGGACCAGGATCACGTGCATCACCGTCAGAGCGACCACGACCAGCGGCAGCAGGACGATGTGCCACATCAGCATCTGTCCCGGGTTGAGCACATTGAACCAGGCTCCGACGCCCACCGAGTTGAGGCCGTCCTTGGCTTGCCCGCCGATCCACTGGGCGTCGAAATTGGTCTGGGCCAGGAATCCGGTGAACGACGTCCCGATCGAAACGGCGAAGAGCACCACACCGCTGATCCAGGTCAGGGACCGCTCGCCGCGCCAGGCGGCCATGAAGAACTTGCCCCACAGGTGGATGACCATGAACCCGAAGAGCAGCTCCACGCTCCACAGGTGAACCGAGTTGACGTAGTGGCCCAGCGAAGAGACGTGCCACCAGCCCGACCCGCCGATGGCCAGCACGCAGCCCGAGCCGATCACGACCACCAAGGACGCCAGGGTCAACACACCGAACACGTAGATCCACGACGCGACGTACACCGGCTGGCGGTCTGGAAGTGCCTGCCCCGGCGGGACGAGTCCCACGATCTTGGTGCGAAGCCAGTTGGTCCAGTTTGATGTGTCGGCCGTCGTGTCCGACGTCGTTTCGTCGGCGTCGGTCGTCATCGCCCGCACCCTTGCTTATCGGGATGATCGCCGTGGCCGGACGGGAAAGGCACCACCAACGCGAGGACGAACAGGAGGACCATCACGCCGATGATGATGAGATTCGTTTGAGAGATTTGAATGACGCCCCAGTGGACGTATCGACCGGCGCCCTCCGCAACGATGCTTAAACCACTCATCACAGTGACCTGGTTTCGTGTGGCGGACGGCTCAGGGCGACGCCGTCGGGGACGTGTTTAAAGTAGGTGTGGCACAGGGGAACACCAAGGGCCAGGCAGCACCCATTCTTAGGGTCTTTGTGCCCCAGTTGCCTTCACGCTCGTACAGGTCCGCCATGGCTGCGCGCCCGGCGGCCTCGACCTCACGCTGGCGCGCAGGCTCGGTCAGGTGTGCCCACTTCCGCGCTACGTGTGAGCTAAGCGCATTTATGCACCGGGCGTCGTGCGGACCGGCTGAGGCGCGAAAAGTGCTGCGCGAGTGGCGATGGGGTGTGGCGACGATCGCCGGGGTGCTGGCCGTCGTGGCTGTGGCGCAGCTGCGACGGTCCTCCTGATCGGTCGACGGTGTGGGTGCCGAGGGGCGTCGGATCGGCAAGTGGCGCGTCAGTCGTAGACGACTGCGTGGTCAGGTTCTGGGCCGAACTTGAACCGGCGACCGGTGATCTCCGAGGAGTTCACCCGCACATAGCGAAGCTTCTGCGTCGCGGTCCACGGCCGCAGGTGCGCCCGCTCAGCTTCGCCGATTTCGGCGCTGGTCGACAACACATGCGCCCGGCCCTTGACGATGACGCTCCACCCGTAGGTGAGTTCGGCGTCGTGGTAGTCGGCCTCGAAAGCCACGAAGGGGTGCGTCGCAGCGCCGAAGAGCTTGGTGCCCTCGGCAGTTCGGAACAGCACCGTAGGTCGTTGGGTGACGAAGTTGACCGGGAAGATTTCGGGCCGCCCGTCCAGACAGGTGACGAACCGGCCTAACGACAAGCTGGACAGAAGACTCCAGCACTCGTCTTCGCCGAGCACGGTCACCGGCGGCCCCGCCATGGACATGAAACAACACTATCGCCTCGACCTAGCCCCCCGTCCCAAGAAGCCTTGGTCATGACCGAGTTGGCGGAGAACCCCCAAGACAGTTTTGACCCCTGCCTGGACGCGCCGGTGTTCGGCGCGGTGACCTGGGTGGTCGGCACAAGGCGCACCAGGGCCAGTGCGCCTACCGCGACGACGACCCCAACCGCTGCTGGCGCTGCCACGTCAGCAGGGCGCCGGAGGACGACGTGTGCCCCCAGTGCAAGGCGGCAGAGCGGGACAGGCCCCACCGATGACGACACCAGAGGCGATCGACGAAGTGCGCGATCGACGAATACCCAGGTCGATCGCCGAGTCCGGCCTATCCCCCTGACACCGGGGTGGTCGTGATCTTCGCTCTGCGGGCCTCTCAGCGCCGGGAATCAGGCGCGCGCGGAGGATTTCGCGGGTTCCCACGGCCCTGGCCAGCCCGCGCGATCAGTGACGGAGCGTCGCCAGCCAGCGGCCAAGGCCCCAGCGGGATCTCGCCAACAAGGCCCGCGAACGATGCGAACGACACCGCCAGCAGGTTGCGACAAGTGTCGTTTGTCGATCCTCCGATTCCGTTGCCCCGAAAGGGAACTCAATGCGGCACAAGTCCGTCCCGCTGTTGATCAAAAGCGCCGATGACCAAAGCGGGGTCAAGGTCCACGTGAGCGTCTGCCGGTCGGACTCAACCGACACCGGACGGATTTTAAGAACGGCAGTGTGGGTTTCTGTGACCAGTGAAAACAGGTAGCTGGATTGCCGCATATCGACTGTAAGACAGTAACTCCGGGCGTTGCCGGTACGGTCGCGGTACGGCTCCGGTACGGCTAGAAAGCGCCCCCGGTCGCCGGGGTGACGCCGGGGTGAAAGCCGGGGCTGACGGGCGTGTCGGCCTCCGGTGCGACGATTGAGATGTGGATGATGACGGACCGCCCGACGACGATCAAAAACCACCGGCTGAACAAACCGGCGAGCGATGGCTGCTTGAAGGGTTCTTCACCTGCGGGAGCGGGCTCATGGTCAGCCCCGAGTGCCTGGGGCGGAGCTTCCAGACGAAAACGGCCTCATACGACGTCACGATCACATTGCCCAATCTCGATGACAATCGCCCCGGCGCACCACTACGTCGCCCGGTTTGGAAATTCAACGTAGAGGGCCGGGACCCAGACGGCCATGCGGCCGATGAGGAATGGGGTGTGCTCTCGTCACTTCGGACATATGTCGGCGGTGAGCCGATCATCATGAGCGCACGTGTCAGGCAGTGCATCATCACAACCGAGGTTCACGCGGCTGATGAAGACGCGTTCATGGATGCGGTGAGGCTAGTCGGAGAAGAACTCGACGACTGGTGGGGTTGGGTGAGCGATTGGTTAAGCGTATTAACGGAGCAGGATCTCACTGGCCTTGGTAGACGAGGGCCAGACTTCTTCTCCGACGGATTCCATGCGTGGAGCGGGGACGAGAACGGCCTTCGTAGGGGCAGCATTGGCTACGCGGGATTTGCGGTCAGTCCCGAAGTGGGCGTTCTCAATCCATCTGAGTTGCAGATGGCTATGGGCCTCGTTGCCGACAACCTGTGTCCAGAGACCGAATGGCTCTTCATCCGAGACGCGCGTTCCTTGTTGCGTGCAGGGGATTGCCGTCGCGCCGTTATAGACGCTGGCTCGGCTACGGAACTTGCGTTGACGGAGTTACTTCAAAGAAAACTTGTTGATGTCGATCCGGTTATCCGCAGCACCTTGCTCGACCGAAATCGCGGCCTTGACAGGCGCGCAGCGCTCACCCGCGACCTGAACGCTGCCACTGTGCCGAATACGTTCGCGGACAATCTGAATCGCACACGCACACGAGCCACACATGGCAAGGAACCCATCACAAGTGCCGAGGCGAAGGCTGCTATAGAAGTGGCGACCGAGATTGTCGCCCAAGCGTATCCGTTGCCAAGTCCCGAGCCTTAAATGGTTCCCGACCGTCGTAGCTGCACGACATTGGTCGGTATCTCGGTCGGCTTCACCGGGGCCGGTGGCCCGGTAAGTGGCCCCCGCTGCGCCTACGCGATAGCCGTCGCCCGCGCCAACCGCGAACGTGTGGCTACGGCCAGACGAGCCCGCACGGCTGCACACCCCTAGTCGGCTCGGGGCGGGTGTTACTTCCGGTTCGCCCGCTCCGGCTGCCCCAACCGAGAGGAACACGAGATGGCGACCAAGAAGGTCAAGGCCGCTCGCGCCAAGTTCGCCCGTCAGGCGCGGGCCAAGGGCAACACCAAGGTCGGCCGTCGCGCCAAGAGCTCCGTAGTGCCCAAGTGGAAGCGCGGCAAGTAGCCGCTTCGCCGCTAGTGACCTCAGCTACTCAGCCATTGGGACACGCCGCCATGTCCAGAGCAAGTCCCAGAGTGGTGCGTGGGCGAGCAACTGTGATTTACGCCACATCACGAAATGATTACGAAATGGCTACAGGTAGGTAGAGATCGGTCTGGACCTGGGGAAATGCTGACGTTTTGTGGAGTTTTAGAGGCCTTTTAAGGTTTGCCCTAAGCAGGAATCGCTGATTTCGCAAAAGGTGACGTGATCTGCACCACACGTTACCGTCGTGACCCAAGCCTGGCCGAGCCTTCCCAGCGGCGGGCCTTCTCCTCCCTTTCGCGCCGAGCTCCATCCATTGGGCGGGGACACCGACGAACACCGTGGATGGAGGCGGGGGACCCACCGGTCCACCGACAAGGACCAGGGGCCGCTTGCGGCTCCTTGGGGTGAAGCCGATGCCGTATTCACGGCCCGGCCGGGCGTCCTTTCCAGCCCGAACCCGACAGCTGACCTCGCGGGCGCAAGAGAAAGGACCAGATGATGGCGAAACACCGCAAACCCACCGATCCGACCCTGCGCCTTGTCGCGACGGGAACGGTCATCGTCTCCGCCGGGCTGGGGCTGGCCACGCTGGGGGTCGGCACCGCCGTCGCCGCGGCGCAACCGGCCGAGCGGGGCGCCAACGGTGGTGCTGAAACCCAGTCCACCGGTACGCCCGTCGATGCGGACGGCACCAACATCGCCAACGGGTTCGGCTCCATCACTAGCCAACGTGCCGTCAACGACGGTGACATCGGCACCCACGTGTCCGAGCAGGACACCCCGCACCTCGGGGTGGGCAATGTGGCGCGCAACGATGCGGCCGAGGCCACTGCCTCCGGTACCGATGCCAAGGGCACCCGGCCCGGCAATCACGCAGTTACCGTCGGGCCACTCGTCGGCTACGACCCGCACACTCGGCCTGGTACTCGCGAAACTGAGTAAGAGATAGATGCACTAGGGGATAACGGAGGAGTTTTTCGAGGAGAGCCCTCCCGAACCCGACGACCCGCTGCGCGCGGACCTGATCGCCATGATCCGGGACCCCGACTACGCCACCCCCCGGCACCGGCAGCGGGCGTTGGGCCCCCGGATACCGCGCTCATGCATCCATTCTCCTCAAGGACCGCCGACACTCCCCTGCGTGTCGCGGCGCGTGTTACGCGACCGCTGGAGTGGTCCCGTATACGCACCCGAACCGTAGCCGTACCGCAGACGTACCGTAGCGGTGCGCTAGGCGTACCGAAGTTGCAGGTAGCGTTGCAATTTGGGTTTGCTCCGCGGCCGGTCTACCAGGCGTTTTCGCTCACCCGTTCGGGTGTGGAAATAGCTTCCCAAGCTGAATACGCGGGTTCGATTCCCGTCATCGGCTCCGATCACCGGAAGCGGCTTTACACTTGACGCTTTCATGGCACTTGCCGCGGCGCAGCGACGTTCGGGGTGTGCCTGAGCCGATAGCGGGCTGGACCCGTTTTCCCCGGCGGGCCGCAAATGCTCCCATTACCCTGGCTGGCCGGGTTGCCCAGCTTCGCCCGGCTGACCTGGCTGGCCGGGTTGCCCAGCTTCGCCCGGCTGACCTGGCTGGCCGGGTTGCCCAGCTTCGCCCGGCTGACCGGGTTGCCCGCCTTTACCGCCCTGGCCCCCCTGGCCGCCTTGGCCTGGCTGCCCAGGCTGGCCGGGTTGTCCTGGCTGGCCGGGTTGTCCCGGTTGGCCCGGCCGCCCCGGCTGGAGTTGATGCGTTTCGTCCACCACGGGATTGTGATTGATATTTGCAACAAGAGCTGCTACGGCGACCACGATGGCCATAGCTGCGGCCACTGCGAGAATTATCAGCAATGTCCGCTTGAATGATGTGGCCTTGACGGCTTCCCCCGTGGTCATGTTTGCCATTGATAGAGTCCTCTCTCTCGCTGGTCAACATACCCGGCACCAAGAATCGGCGGTTTTCTTCATGAAAGGTCCTCAATACCAAGTTCTTTCGTGGTATCGAGAACCGAGACCACGGCCCTATTTGCACGGAGGGCGTTACCCACGTCCACACGATTGCCGCATGGCTGACTTCCGGTGACCTTTGGAGACTAGCGAACGAGTGAAGTGTGCCGAAGCAGCTTCCCAAGCTGAATACGCGGGTTCGATTCCCGTCATCGGCTCCAGCTTCACCAGGTCAAACCCGCCCCGTTGCCCGCCCGTATGGGTCGGCGGTCCCGTAACGGTCCCGTACGCGAGGCCGCATGCACGTAATTGACCGAGTCTGCCCCGATCCGATCACAGTGATGCGATACTTCGCCAAACTATCTTGGGGGGATCAGTGAAGTTTGGTGTCGCAGAAGCGCCCTTGCACAGCCGGTTCGGGCGATGATGGTGCCCGAAATGGGCTACCGGACGGCTCGGCTGACCGGTGCCGATTCGTACTGGCTGCCCGACCACCTCAACGCCTTTTTGCCCCGGGCCGTGATGACGCCGAAGTACAGCGGGATAGGCCCGACTGGTGCCCGATGTCGACGCGTTCCTCGAGCCGTGGACGACGCTCGGGTCACCTCGCCGGCCGCCACCGATTCAGCCGGATACGCTTCGGCACCTGCGTCACCGACACCGCGCGGCGGAATCCGGCCGTCACGGCGCAGGCCGCGGCGACGCTGCACCTGATGACCCGAGGCCGGGCGATCCTCGGGATCGGAACCGGGGAGCGCGAAGGCAACGAGCCGTACGGCGTGGACTGGTCCAAGCCGGTGGCGAGGTTCGAAGAAGCCCTGGCCACCATCCGCGCGCTGTGGAACTCGAACGGGCAACTCGTCAGCCGGGATTCGGAGTTCTTTCCGCTACGCAACGCGATAGTTCACCCTGCCCCCGGTGAAAGGCACCTGGCCGCGAGATCTGGATCGCCTCGCACGGACCGCGGATGCTGCGCGCGACGGGTCGCTACGCCGATGCGTGGTTCCCGGTGGCGATCTTCAGCCCAGAACGGTACGCAGATGGGTTGCAGCAGGTCCAGGCGGCCGCCGACAACGCAAACCGCGACCCGCACTCCATCATCGCGGCGAACGCGCAGTTCGTCGTGACCGGGCGGAGTGCGGGTGAGGTCGAAGAAGCCTTGGACTCGGTGCCGGTGCGCGCGTATTCCCTCCTTGTTCCGGACTCGGAGTGGGCCAAGCACGGTGCGCGCCATCCGATGGGAGAGGACTTCACCGGCTTTCAGGACATTCTGCCGCAGACTACTCGACGAGGCAACGGTGCTCTCCCACGTCGCCGCAGCGCCGCTGTCTTTGCATTCGGCAATGTCTGCTCAGCGGAACGCCCGACGAGATTCTCGATCAGCTCGCCGCGTACCGCGATCATGGTGTCCGGTACCCGGTGCTGGTCAACGCGAGCACCATCCAGCCCAAACTCAGCCGCGGCCTGTCAACCGCCTTGCCCTTCATGAAGATTCTGCGGGGAATCCGCAAGATGTGAGAGCACCGAATCTCGCTCAGCGAAAGGGTTTACCGCGATTGCCGGGCCCGCAACTCAAGACGCCGCCAACGCGCCGTCAGTGAAGGCTTGTTGTCCTAATCGTTTCAACCATGCAGCGGCACCACGTTTCCGCCGTAGCTCGGCGTCGGCCCGGTCCCCAATGCACCGAGCGCGGCCATGTTGCCCGCGTGGTCGTCGGTATTGATCAGGTGGGCGTACACGGTGAGCGTCGTCTTGACGTCTCGGTGGCCCATGAGCTCCGCGATGTCAATCGGCTTAATCCCCGCTGCGACGCACAAGCTTGCGTAGGTGGCTCCCGACGCTCGCGGCCATGCGGCTGCGCTCAGCCCAGCCCCACCCGCGCGCCACCGGAGAACGCCGAATCGTGCACCTCGATCGCGGCGGCCTGAGTTCCGATCGGCACACCGAACGGCACCTTCAGTGTGCCGATCGCGAACCCTGGATTGACGTCATTCACCGAGACCATGAAGGCGGGGTTCAATGCGACCGCCGCCGACATGTCCGGCCCGTACTGACGCCCAGCCGAATCGATCAGCTTCTGATTACGCACAGAGAACGACTGCGGCTTGATCCCGACGTTGCGCACCGTCATGGTCGCGATGATCCACTCACCACCAGGAGGTGGAGGCGGGTGGGGGCCGTACCATGGCTCGGGCACCGGCCCTACGTCGGACACAACGAACTCAAACTCACCATCACGCACCGGCTGATCGAGCGTGGCGGACGCCGGTGTGGACGTGCTGGTGGTGTGCGGCCCCGTCGGCATCCCGCAGCCCGCCAGTGCAGCGATGACCGCTAGCACGACCAACATCCTCCCCATGCGGGGGAATGGTAGCTGGCAGGGCGGACGAGCTAGTTGAAATCGGGGTCAGGACAATCCAGCGCACCTTTAGAGCCACGCACGGGCCTCGCGGCACCGTGGACACCAGGGGTCGGGTTTACGTCGCCCCCAGCACGGACCTGACGGGTAGGAATCAGGCGCGGGATGGCGGGGAGAAGGAGGACCCCGCCGTCCCGGCCCGGGACCGCTCAGGGCTGTAAGAGCGCCACACTATGACTCGTATCTGGGGCTACCCTCCGACCGGCGGCTGGCGGCCACCCTCCCGGCATACATTCCCGCCTTGGGTGCATCGCACTTCCTTTACGCGGGGTCATACTGAGTCCCATGACAGCCCAGAAAACGCCCGGTCAGGCCCTGATCGCGCAGCTGAACGCCGCCCTTGCGCCGGGCACGGAGTGGACCAGTGTCGAGAAGACCACACTGGCCAGCGTCGAGGTGATGGCCAACCGGCTGGCCGCCCTACGCAAGCGCGCCGATGCTGCGATTGCCGACCCGGACGCCACTGCCCAGCAGATCAGCCAGCTGGCCGGTGTGGTGCGCCAGACCGAGGTTTCGATGCACTCGCTCATCAAGTCGCTGGACCCCAACATGGAGGTGCAGGCCAAGTCTGCCCGCCATCAGCACGCCGCGATGGTGCGTTGGCATGGCGCGAATAGCTAGCCCGGTCGGCGATGCCGCAACCCGTGCGTATGTGCTTGCCGGTGCCGAGGACTTCCGCCGCCTGATGTGCGCCACCCTGCTCGATGACGGTGCGGAGTCGGCACAGTATGCGTCGGATGCCTTGTCGCCGAAAGTGGATGCTCTGCGTTCAGGGAAGGCGGTGCAGGTGCATCGCTTCGAGCTGCCTGACGATCACCCGCTGCGGGGCCGCTGGCACCCGTCCGACTATGTGCTGCTCGACGTCGACAACACCGTGTCCGAGATCTAACACGACCCCTGCGCAGGGATCAAGATCGTTTCCGGGGGGTCCCGCCATACCGGCCAGCCCCTGTTCGTCGCTCTGTGCGCGACTGACGACCTCGTTTTCACGTTCTCCGGCGGCCCGCAGAAACGACGACTTGCCCGCCCCGGACGGGCCGAGGATCACCAGCAGCGACTTCACCCCCGTGGCGCGCATGCCTCGTAACTCGTCTAGGCCTTGCACGATCTGGGCGTCGCGCCCGAAGAACACCGCCGCATCGGCTTCTTCCAGCGGTGCCCACCCCCGATACGGGGCGCGCTCCGGGTCATCTGGCGGCGGCCACCGGAAGTGCTCCGCCCCAATCCCCAACGCGCGCAGCCCATTCAGCAACCGCTGCAAGCCCTCGGTGGACAACCCCACCGGCTCGCCCCCATCGACGCTGATCTCGGTGGTGGGGCCGTCGCCGACGAACAGGTCGCAGCGCTGCCACTCCGAGGTGATATTGGTGTCGGGCACCGGCTCCAGCCGGGCACACACGATCGCCTTGTTCAACGTCTCGGCATACCGGAACTCGGTCTGGCATTCCGGGGAGGCTTCCCACTGCTTCGACAGCAGGCAGATCACCGCCTCACAGCGAGCATTGGCCTGCTGCAGCGCCTGCTTCCAGCGTGCCCCGGGCCGAATACCGGTGTGCGGGTCCAGATCCAAGTAGATCTCCTCGGCCAACCCCGGCTCCTGCTCGATCAGCCACGCCTTGACCGCGATCGCCTGACGGCTATCACGGCTGGAATGACTCAAAAACACCCGCGACACAGCTCACCCCCTCAGCGGGACCCGTCCGGTGAGATGGGCAATCCCGGACAGGCTTCGATGTAGTCGATGTCGGGCGACACCCAGTCCCGCCACTGCTGGTGGCTCATGTTGGTGGTGAGCTTGGCGCACAACGTCGAGCGGCGTCGGCGTAAGCGGGCCACAGCCGCAGTGTGCTGTCGTCGCTGCCGGAGACGATGCGCTTGCCGTCGGGGCTGAACGCCACGCTCGACACCGCGTCCGTGTGGCCGGTCAGCGGGTCGCCGATGGGTTGGCCGGTGTCGGCGTCCCACAGCCGCACCGTGTTGTCGGCACTGCCGGAGGCGATCCGCGGTGCCGTCGGGGCTGAACGCCACGCTGGACACCGCGTCCGTGTGGCCGGTCAGCGGCTGGCCGACGGGTTGGCCGGTGTCCGCGTCCCACAGCCGCACGGTGTGGTCGGCACTGCCGGAGGCGATGCGCTTGCCGTCGGGGCTGAACGCCACGCTGGTCACCGCGTCCGTGTGGCCGGTCAGCGGCTGGCCGATCGGGTTGGCCGGTGTCGGCGTCCCACAGCCGCACCGTGTTGTCGGCACTGCCGGAGGCGATCCGCTTGCCGTCGGGGCTAAACGCCACGCTGAACACCGCGTCCGTGTGGCCGGTCAGCGGCTCGCCGATCGGTTGGCCGGTGTCGGCGTCCCACACCCGCACGGTGCTGTCGGAACTGCCGGAGACGATCCGCTGTGCCGTCGGGGCTGAACGCCACGCTGGTCACCGTGTCCGTGTGGCCGGTCAGCGGCTCGCCGATGGGTTGGCCGGTGTCGGCGTCCCACACCCGCACGGTCTTGTCGCCGCTGCCGGAGACGATCCGCGTGCCGTCGGGGCTGAACGCCACGCTGGACACCGCGCCCGTGTGGCCGGTCATCGGCTGGCCGATCGGTTGGCCGGTGGCCGCGTCCCACAGCCGCACGGTGTTGTCGGCGCTGCCGGAGACGATCCGCGTGCCGTCGGGGCTAAACGCCACGCTGGTCACCGCTGGCCGGTGTGGCCGGTCATCGGCTGGCCGATCGGTTGGCCGGTGGCCGCGTCCCACAGCCGCACCGTGTTGTCGTCACTGCCGGAGACGATCCGCGTGCCGTCGGGGCTGAACGCCACGCTGATCACCGTGTCCGTGTGGCCGGTCAGCGGCTCGCCGATCGGTTGGCCGGTGTCCGCGTCCCACAGCCGCACGGTGTTGTCGCCGCTGCCGGAGGCGATGCGGTGCCCGTCGGGGCTGAACGCCACGCTGTACACCCAGCCCGTGTGGCCGGTCATCGGCTGGCCGACGGGTTGGCCGGTGTCGGCGTCCCACAGCCGCACGCGTGTTGTCGTCGCCGCCGGAGACGATCCGCTTGCCGTCGGGGCTGAACGCCACACCGAACACCGGCGACGTCGTTTCGGCGATCTTGATTGTGTTGATCCTCTTCACCAGCGCATTGAGCAGTGGGCCGTCATCCGGTGTTTGCGCAAGTCGTCGTGCCGCAA
This sequence comes from uncultured Actinomycetota bacterium, assembly GCA_963770305.1. GTDB lineage: Bacteria > Actinomycetota > Actinomycetes > Mycobacteriales > Mycobacteriaceae > Mycobacterium. Next base: position 22,458 of record CAVYPB010000035.1, on the reverse strand, counting down.
GCAGTTGTTGGAAGGCGCGCACATCGCCACCGGAACGGGTACCGGCCAGCATCGACTGCGGCCTCGGACGACCAGCCGCCGAGCTATCTGCCTCATTCCGTTGATGTACGCTTCTGTCGTTGGCGATCGCTTCTTGTTGTTGCACGATCGCGATCGCTGCCGCGACGACCGCGATGACGGTCAGCACGACCAGGCCGATGATCGCGGCACGCCGCAGGCGGCGGAAGCGGCGCTGCTCGCGCACATCATCGCTGGCCAGTTCGTACTTGGATTTGCCGTGGATCGGGGCGGCCAGGTCGGTGACCTTGTCCCGGAACGTCGGTGCATGCGGGTCCCACGGCGCGTCGGCGCTGACGTCGACGTAGGACGGTTCGGCGGCCAGCACTCCGGGCTCGGTCAGCACCGGCAGCGCGACATCGGAGCGGTCCGGGTCAAACCGTCCGGTGGCTTCGTCGTAGTGCAGGTGACCCTCGGCCACCACGATCAACAGCTGGTCCGGCCCGCGCTGCTCCAGCCAGTAGGCGACCTCCTTGTTGACCCACTCAGAGGCCGCCGCCCGTGGGGACAGCACCACGATCAGGTAGCGGGAGCGGTCCATCGCGTCGGTGACCTTGCCCCACAGGTTCGGGATTGGCGGCCATGTCGGTGGTATCCCGAAACACCCGCAGCGCATTCAACTGGCCCATCCGGCGACCGATGCGGTGCAAGCCCTTCTGGATTCCGGCGGCGACGGCCCCGTCTTGGTGGTTGTAGGACAAGAAGGCGTCGTAGGTGAACGACGCTCCTTGACCCCGATCGTTCAACTCCGGCGCGTCCGCAGTATCAGCACGCATCGTTGACCTCCTCGCTCCCCTGCGAGCGTGCGAAACCCGCCAAGGGTGCGAAGGAATCATCCACCCGGATCTGGTGGGCTGGCGTGAGTACTGCACTACTCCTTCTTGAAGCCGTCCCGTAATGCAGCCGCCAGAGCGCATCTAGGAGGCAAGTGGTTGCTCAGTCAGCCGGGACGGGAGGTCGGGGCAGACCTTGATGTAGTCGATGTCGGGTGACACCCAGTCCCGCCACTGTTGGTGGCTCATGTTGGCGGTGAGCTTGGCGCATACCGCCGACGTGGCGTCGGGGTAAGCGAGCCACAGGTTTGCCGAGCGTCTCGCAGATGGTGAGGGGCGGTCTCCCCATTGGCCTTCATCCGCCGGGCCAGGGGCGGCTTGATCGGCGTTGAGCAGGGGCTGCGGCTCCGCAGGTTCTAGGCTGCGCCGTCCTCGGTGAGGTACCGGTACACGGTGGCGCGGGAGACGCCCAGCATCTTCGCGATGTCGGTGGCCGTGATGCCCTTGTCCCGGAGGCTGCGGGCCTTGGCGGCGTCGGCGTCGTCGACCTTGCGCGGCACGCCCGAACTTGGTGCCGTTGGCGCGAGAACCTTCATTCGACGTCCAGCACGTCGCGACCGCAGCTTGGGGTGAGCCAGCTTCCGACTCTTTCGGCGAGCCTTGCGGCGGCTTGCTCGGGTGTCGCTGCGTCGGAGTTCCAGTTGAACCCGTTCACCTGGACCGATCCCACGTGCACTTCCTCACCTGTCTCGCACGGACCGAACGCGATGACGGTCGCCTTCTTCGCGTGGTATCCCGTGGCAAAGGTTGTGACCTGGTTCAGGTCTCCCCGTTTGATTTCTCCGTCGGCAGTGAGACGGTACTTCACGTCACCGACAGCTTCGTTGTCGCCGAAGACAAGGTCAGGGTTGAGGCTTCTATTGCGATCGCCGAGCAGGATTTTGGCCGTTTTCTGGACCTTCCAGGCTGGCTCAAGGTGTGTGCGCAGCGAATTGCGCAGGCCCTCTTCGACGGCCTCCGGTGTCCGGAAAAGGAAAGTCCAGGTTGACTTTCCGCCCTCCTCCATGCTGAGGCCGGTGCTCGCGAGGATGGCCAGCGCCAGTGGATGGGCATCGCGGTAGCGTCGGCTCAGGGCATCTGGTCTGACGCCGAGATCGGCCCGCCGCAGTTCTCCCACATCGCTCAGCCGTATCAGGGCCTGGCGGACCTGGTCCTGCCAGGTGATGCCGGCCACCGGCAGGCGACATCGGCGCCGTCGCCGCCGGTCCGCCGATCGGCGCCGATCCGGTCGCGCAGCTCCAGCACGAGCCGCTCGGCGCCCTTCTTGCCGATGCCGGGCACCCGGGTCAGCGTGGCCGTGTCGCCGGTGGCGACCGCCTTGCGGACCACGTCCGGCGCGTGCACCGCCGAGCACGGCCTGGGCCAGCCGCGGCCCGACCCCGCTCGCCGTCTGCAGCAGCTCGAACAGGCCGCGCGCGTCGTCGTCGGCGAAGCCGTACAGGGTGAGCGAGTCCTCCCGGACGATCAGGCTGGTGGCCAGCCGGGCCTCCTCGCCGACCCGCAGCGTCGGCCAGCGTGGTCGGGCGAGCAGACCACGGACAGGCCGACCCCGCCGACCTCGACCACCGCGCCGTCCGGCGACGACCGCGGCCACCCGGCCCCGCACGCTCGCGATCATGACGCTCCTCTCGCCGTGATGCTGCCGGTCTCGGGCCGCCCGCTTCGCGGCCAGGATCTTCGCCTGGGTGCCGCCGCGCCAGACGTGGCAGATGGCCAGCGCCAGCGCGTCGGCCGCGTCGGCCGGCCGGGGCGCCGCGGTCAGCTTCAGCAGCCGGGTCACCATGGCGGTCACCTGCGCCTTGTCGGCCTGGCCCGAGCCGGTCACGGCCGCCTTCACCTCGCTCGGGGTGTACAGCTGCACCGGCAGGCCGGCCCGGGCCGCGGCCAGCACCGCCACCGCGCCGGCCTGGGCGGTGCCCATGACCGTGCGCACGTTGTGCTGGCTGAAGACCCGCTCGACCGCGACCGCGTCCGGCCGGTGCTCGCGCGATCAGCCGGGTCGAGCGCCTCGTCCAGGGCGAGCAGCCGGTGCGACAGCTCCGCGGCCGGGTCGGTGCTGACCACCTCGACCGCGATCAGGCGGCACGGCCGGCCGGGCTCGCCGTCGACCACGCCGACGCCGCACCGGGTCAGGCCGGGGTCCACGCCGAGCACCCGCACCCGCCCTCCCCTGGCCACCGCGCCAGGCGTACAGACCCGTTCGGCACCAGCTATGCCGGCATGCCGGCCGGCCGCGCCGCTCCCACCGCGACGCGTCGACTATCGCACCGGCGCGAGGCGATGCGCGACCGCCGGTGGGCCTGGTCAGGGAGTGGGCGGCGATCGCCGGCCAGATCGCGTCGACGAGCTGGTCGGGCAGCTTCTCCCGGTCCAGGTGGGGGTTCCAGTCGAAGATGGACTGGGCGAGCATCGGGCCGACCAGCATCGCCATGACCACCTCGATGTCGAGGTCGGCCCGCAGCTCGCCGCTGGCGATGCCGCGGCGCAGGACGTCGCGCATCAGCTCCCGGCGCGGCTCGATGACCTGCTGGTAGCACTGGTTGAGCAGCGGGCTGCGCTTGAGCTCGGAGATCAGGCACGGCAGCACCCGGGCCGCCTGAGGCCGGCTCGTGCCGGCCGACCGGGCGGAGCAGGGTGATCAGGTCGTCCCGGACCGACCGGCCCTCGATCTCGGGCAGCGGGCCCTTGAGCGACGCGACCGCGTCGACCAGCAGCGCGTCCTTGTTGGGCCAGCGCCGGTAGATGGTGGCCTTGCCGACCCCGGCCCGGGCGGCGACCGCCTCGATCGAGAGCGCCTCCGCGGTCGTGCCGTCGGCCGAGCAGCTCGATCACCGACGGCCAGATGATCGCCTCGTCGACGCGCGCGCTGCGCGGCCGACCCGGACCCTTACGGTCCGGGTCGGCCGGCGCAGCGTCCGTGGTGCTCATGCCGAACATTGTGACGCCGACTACCGCGTTCGACCAGCTGTCGCTGGCTGCGTCAGCTGCGACCGATCCGCCGGACCCGGCCGATCGCTGACCCGGTCGTCACGCCGCGGCGGGCCGATCACGAGCCGGGGCACCGATGACGACCGCGGCTCGGCCGCCGCTCCGACCTCGCCCCGGCCTCGGCCGGCACCTCGGCTCGCCGGCACCGGCGCGCGGACGGCCCGCCGGGTGGGCCGCCGAGCGGCGCGGCATCCAGGCCAGCACCACGGCGATCGCGACCAGCGCGACGACCGCGGACCCGCCGGCGGCCCAGTGCATCGCGGTGACGAACGCGTCGTTGGCGGCCGAGATCAGCGCGCGCGCCGGCCGGCCCCGGCGTGCTCGGCGACCCCGTACGCACCGGAGATCGACTCCGACGCGGCGTCCCGGGCCGGGCCGGGCAGGCCGGTCACCGCGTCCGGCGATCTGGCCGCGGTAGACGCGCGGAGAGCACCGAGCCGAGGACCGCGACGCCGAGCGCGCCGCCGACCTGGCGGACGGTGTTGCTGACCGCCGAGCCGACGCCGGCCTTCTCCCGCGGCAGCGAGGACATGATCGACTCGGTGGCCGGCGGGATCACGTTGGCCATGCCGGCGCCCTGGACGAAGGTCAGCACGATCAGCACCCAGATCGGCGTGGTCGCGCCGACCAGGGCGAAGCCGGCCAGGCCGACCGTGACCAGCGCCGAGCCCGACCGCGCAGACCGCCTTCGGCCCGAACCGCTTGACCATGCGCCGCGCTGCGCGGCGCGAAGATCAGCTGGGCCGCCGCGAACGGGGTCATCAGCAGGCCGGCCTGCAGCGGCGTGTAGCCGCGCACCAGCTGCAGGTAGAAGGCGAGGAAGAACATCGTGCCCATGGCGGCGAAGAAGACCAGGCCGACCGAGCCGACCGCGGAGGAGAACCGCGGCGTCGCGGAACAGCTGCACGTCCAGCGACGGGTGGTCGGTGCGCGTCTCGTACCAGACGAACACGGCCAGCACGACCAGGCCGACCACGATCGCGCCCCACGACTGCGAGCCGGCCGAAGCCGTGCTCGCCGCCGTCGATGATGCCGTAGACCAGCGCGACCAGGCCGACGATCGACAGCAGCACGCCGACCAGGTCGACCCGGCCCGGCTTCGGGTCGCGCGACTCGGGCACCAGGATCGCGATCGCGACCAGGCCGGCGACGATGATCGGCACGTTGATCAGGAAGACCGAGCCCCACCAGAAGTTCTCCAGCAGCAGCGCCGCCGACGACCGGGCCGATCGCGACGCCGAGGCCGACCGCGCCGGCCCAGACGCCGATCGCCTTGCCCCGCTCGCGCGGGTCGAAGACGTTGGAGATGATCGACAGCGTCGACGGCATGACCGCCGCGCGCGCCGATGCCCATCAGCGCGCGGGCCCAGATCAGCTGGCCGGGCGTGTGCGAGTACGCCGAGGCCAGCGAGGCCAGCCCGAACAGGACCAGGCCGATGACCAGCATCCGGCGCCGGCCGATCCGGTCGCCGAGGACGCCGGCGGTGAAGAGCAGGCCGGCGAAGACCAGGGTGTACGAGTTGATCGCCCACTCCAGGTCGGCCTGGCTGGCGCCGAGGCCGTGCACCGGGTCGGCGATGGTGCGCAGCGCGACGTTGAGCACGGTGTTGTCGAGCACGACGACGAGCAGCGAGACGACCAGCACGGCGAGGATGGTCCAGCGCCGCGGGTGTCCGGATGTTGGTGCGTGCGCCGGCTCGATGTGTGGTTCGGCCACGCGGGTCGTCGATGGCGGGCTCGGGCGGATGATGCGTGCTGTCACTGCGGTCCCCCAGGGCTGTCAAGCCGAATTCGATACGGCCTGGTCTCGTAACTAGTCTCACCCTAGACCGGGGGTATGACGAAACGGAGCCGTTCCGTAAATCGATTCTTCGTGACCTGGCTCACGCGACCATGGGGGGTCCAGCCGAGGCGCACAGGCACGCCGGCCGGACCGAGCCGCGTCCGGCTGCGCTGCACGCCGACGATGCCGACATGCTGTCGTTCATGTTCATCTGTTACCACAGCTGCACCACCGTGCATCCATCATCACGTCACAACTCTTGTAGTCGCCCTGTCCTACACGCCACGTTCCTGCGCGTGTAGTTCATCAGTTCGTGCTACCGCTTCCGCAGCAACTCCGCACTCCGCCGACGTCGCGCTGGCCGAGCGTTTCTCAATTCGTTCTTCCGGATCTAGGCTGCCGAGGAGGTCACACCGAGGGGTCGACATGCGAGCTCGACTACGAACGCATCGACGGCGAGCGGGACCGGATCCGGCGACGACCACCTGCGCGAGCAGCGGCCGCGCCAGCAGCGCCCGCGGCGTGCACCACGTCGCCCTGCTGTGCTCCGACGTGGAGCGGACCGTCGCGGTTCTACCAGGACCTGCTCGAGTTCCCGCTCACCGAGATCTTCGAGAACCGGGACTACCAGGGCTCGAACCACTTCTTCTTCGACATCGGCAACGGCAACCTGCTCGCCTTCTTCGACCTGCCCGGCCTCGACCTCGGCGCCGTACGCCGAGGTGCTCGGCGGCCTGCACCACCTCGCCATCTCGGTCGAGCCCGAGCGCTGGCAGCGGCTGCGCGACAAGCTCGACGCCGCCGGGGTCGAGTACCAGGTGCGAGAGCGGCAGTCTCGCTCTACCTCCGCGACCCCGACGGCGCCCGCCTCGAGCTGCTCGCCGATCCGCTCGGCGAGATGTACGGCCGCAAGGTCCTCTAGGTCCTCGTGACCGCCAGGGTTCCGGGTCGGGGCCGGCGGGATACCAGTGGCGCACCGGGCGCGTGGTGTCGCGCGTCCAGCCGAGCGCGACCGGCGACGGCGAGCCCGAGCAGTCCGGCGATGACGAAGACGATTGCCCAACATGGCCAAGACCCTTCCCTGTACAGGTGATTGGCCGGTGCGCATCGACCAGTGTACCAGTGTGGCCGCCTGACGCGGCCGCACAGTGGCAGGAATGCCATAGTGCCCTCGATTTACTGCCAGTTCTCGGTCTAGGCTGCCGGCATGGTGCGATGCGGCGTCGCGGCGGTCGTCCTCGACGGGCGTCGCCCCGTTCGAGCTGGGCGTGGTGTGCGAGGTGTTCGGCACCGACCGGAGCGGCCGACGGGTTCCCGGCCTACGAGTTCGACGCTCTGCTCGCCCGGCGGCGCCGCCGGTGCGTACCTCGTCGGGTTTCACGCTCACGCCCGACGCCGACCTGGCCCCGCTCGCCGACGGCCGACCTGGTCGTGGTGCCGGCGCACCCGATGGACCGGCCGATCCCGGACGAGCTCGGCGCCGCGCTGCGTCGGCGGCGGCCGCCCGCGGGCGCGTACGTGGTGAGCCTGTGCTCCGGGCGCGTTCGTGCTGGGCGAGGCCGGGCTGCTCGACGGCCGCGCGCTGCACCACCCACTGGCGGTACGCGGACGAGCTGGCCCGCCGCTTCCCGCTCGCCGACGTGCAGCTGCAACGCGCTGTACGTCGAGGACGGGCCGATCCTGACCAGCGCCGGCACCGCGGCCGGCATCGACGCCTGCCTGCACCTGGTCCGCCAGGTGCACGGCTCCGCGGTCGCCACCAAGCTGGCCCGGCGGATGGTGGTGCCGCCGCAGCGCTCCGGCGGCCAGGCGCAGTTCGTCGAGGCACCCGGTGCCGCGTCACGCCGGACGCGCCGACGCTCGAGCCGCTGCTGACCTGGCTGGTCGGCCAACCTGCGACCGGCCGACCCCGGTCGAGGAGCTGGCCGCCCGGGTCGCACATGGCGCCGCGCACGTTCGCCCGGCGGTTCCGGGCCGAGACCGGCACCACCCCGCACGACTGGATCACCGGCCAGCGGGTGCTGGTCGCCCGGGCGCTGCTGGAGGACACCGACCTGGGCGTCGACGCGGTCGCGGCCCGGGCCGGGTTCGGCGACGCGGCGACGCTGCGGCACCACTTCACCCGCCGGGTCGGCGCCACGCCGCACGCGTACCGCCGTCCGCACCCGCGCCGCGTGACGCCGCCTGGCGACCGGCGCCTCGAGCGTCCTGCGTGTCAGCGCGGCGAGGCGGCCAGGATCTCGGTGATGTCCTCGCGGGTCAGCGCGGTCTGGTCGTCCGAGCCGGCGTTGATCGACCAGGCCGGCCGCGCCGACGCCGCGCATCATCTCGAACAGCTGGGGGCCGGCGAGCGGGGCGAGGTCGGCCAGCGGCCGGGTCGCCGGCGGCAGGCTGGACACGAACTCCTCGGCCCGGTCGGTGGCGGTGAACGCCACCGCCACCGCGCCGTCGATGTCGGGCAGGTAGACCTGGGCCAGCGCGTGGCGTGGCCTGCTCCAGCAGCAGCTGGTACGTGTGCCCGAGCAGCGCCGCCGCCGGGCACCGGGCCGTTGCCGCGCTCGGCCAGCGCCCGCTCGACCGCGATCGCGGTGGCCCAGCCGGCCGCGATCTGGAAGCCCGCCGGCCGCGATGTACCACTGGTGCTCGCGCGGCGAGCCGGGTTGACCACCAGCGCCTCGAGTCCGCCGTCAGGCCGCGCAGCAGCCGGATGCCGGAGACCGGGCCGCCGTACACGCCGATCGCCTCGCCCTCGGCCAGCTGCGCCGACTCGAGGTCGGTGAACACGTTGAGCACCGGGGTCGGCGCCGCGTCGGCGAACAGCAGCGTCTGATCGAACTGGGTCTGGCCCCAGGCGTGCGCCGGCGAACAGCACCGGGACATACCAGTCGTCGTGGGACGCCAGCGCCCGCATCACCTGATCGACATCGGACTGCGTCGCCGGAGACCGCTCGGCGAACTCGACCAGCGCCCGGCGAGCCCCGGACGAGCGCCGGCGCCATCGGACCGCGGCGCGGCCGGCGCTTCGTACAGCGAGGTCACGCCGCGAGTCCTGGCCGGTCGACGCAACCGCGCAACCCCGCCGGCACGCGCCCCGGGTCGTCACGCCGTCGCCAGACTCTGCCGCCGTGCCGTTCCGGGTCGCGTCTGGCGACTCCGGCGATCCACGCCGTCGACCTCGCCGAAAACCGCGGCTCGGGCCTCAGGCGTCGATCAGGGCCATGACGTCGTCGGAGACGTCGAAGTTGGCGTAGACGTTCTGGACGTCGTCGGAGTCCTCGATCGCGTCGATCAGCTTGAAGATCTTGCGGGCGCCGTCCTCGTCGAGCTCGACGGTGACGCTCGGCACGAACGACGACTCGGCCGACTCGTAGTCGATGCCGGCCGCCTGCAGCGCGGTACCGCACCGGCGACCAGGTCGGTCGGCTCGGAGACCACCTCGAACGCCTCGCCGAGGTCGTTGACCTCCTCGGCGCCGGCGTCGAGCACCGCGCCGAGCACGTCGTCCTCGGTCAGCGTGCCCTTCGGCACGATCACGACGCCCTTGCGGGCGAACATGTACGACACCGAGCCGGCGTCGGCCAGCGAGCCGCCGTTGCGGGTGAACGCGGTCCGCACGTCGGTCGCGGCGCGGTTGCGGTTGTCGGTCAGGCACTCGATCAGGACCGCGACGCCGCTCGGCCCGTACCCCTCGTACATCGACGGTCTGGTAGTCGGCGCCGCCGGCCTCCTGGCCGGAGCCGCGCTTGACCGCGCGGTCGATGTTGTCGTTGGGGACGCGAGTTCTTCTTCGCCTTCTGGATGGCGTCGAAGAGCGTCGGGTTGCCGGCCAGGTCACCGCCGCCGGTCCGGGCCGCCACCTCGACGTTCTTGATCAGGCGGGCGAACAGCTTGCCGCGCCGGGCGTCGACGACCGCCTTCTTGTGCTTGGTCGTCGCCCACTTTGAATGGCCGGACATCGGCTCTACCCCTTCGCTCTGAACGTGCGCGCTCGCGCACCATGTCCACGAAGAACCGGTGCACGCGAAGATCACCGGTGAGTTCGGGGTGGAAGGCCGTGGCGAGCAGGTTCGCGCTGCCGAACCGCCACAATCCTACCGGCGGCGGCACCCTCGCTCGACCCGCCCCAGCACCTCGACGCTCCGCGCCGACCCGCTCGACCCACGGCGCGCGGATGAAGACGGCGTGGAACGCGCCGCCGTCGACCCCGTCCAGCTCACCGTCGCCTCGAACGAGTCGACCTGACGGCCGAACGCGTTGCGCCGCACCGTCATGTCGATGCCGCCGAAGCCGCGCTGGTCGGGCCGGCCGTCGAGCACCTCGCTGGCCAGCATGATCATGCCGGCGCACGAGCCGTAGGCCGGCATGCCGCTCGGCGATCAGCGGCCGGATCGGCTCGAGCAGTCCGAACTCGATCGCCAGCTTGCTCATCGTGGTCGACTCGCCGCCCGGGATGACCAGGCGCGTCGACGTCCGTCGAGCTCCTCGGGCCGGCGGACCGGCCGGGCCACCGCGTCCGCCTCGGCCAGGGCGTGCAGGTGCTCGCGCACGTCGCCCTGCAGGGCGAGCACGCCGACGACGGGTCCGGCGTTCACGCTGCCAACCCTACGGGCTGGCGCCGTCGCCCACGGGGCCGGACACCGTCCCGGACGACACAGCCATCGCCGCGGGGGGCTGGCCCAGGCGGACCAACTGCAGGCCGGCGTCGGCGAGGACGGCCGGCAGGTTCTCCACCGCCTCCCGGTCCTTGTCCCGCTCCGGCGCGGACAGGCGCGTCCCACGGCACCAGGCTGGGATGGATCTTCTCGTCGTCGTTGCGGACCGCCCCGAAGACCCAGCCGCTGGCGCGCCGCTCGGCCGACCAGCGGTCGTGCTCGTAGATCGCTAGCCGGTCCAGTTCCTCGGCGGTGAACACGAACGGCGGGGTCGTGGCTCGACCGCGGTGCCAGCGTGATCCCGACCAGCACCAGCTTGGCGCTGATGTCCAGGGCCTGCGCGCGGCTGGCCTCCCGGCCCGCCTCGGACAGGTCCTGCCAGGGCACCGGCACCCGCTCGACGCCCGGGGATGACTCGTACCCGAGCCGTTTGAGCAGGTAGTTGTCGTGGATGGCCTCGGCGAACCGCTCGACCTGGTCCCGCGCGATCTCCACCGGATCGCAGCCGAGCTCGGTTACCCCGACCAGCCGGAGCCGGCCGCCGGGTCCTCCAGCATGGTCGTGGTCAAAGGCCCGCACGTGGCCGGAGAGCCGGCTCAGCCGGACCACCAGCGAGGCCTGGCCGCCGGCCCACAGCCCGACCACGGTCAGCGCCGTGTTGAGGGCCAGTTCCTCGTTCTCGTAGCACAGGTACATCCGGCCCTGCGCGAGTTCCGGTACCCGGGCCAGCGCCTCACCGACGTCGCCATCGACCGGGGTGAGCTCGCACTGTTCGGCGACCATCGGCCAGCGGGCCACGATCTGCTGCGCCGCCTCGGTCGCGTGGGGATCGACCAGCGTCACCGGCAGGCGTTGCGCGGTACGCCCGGCCCGGCGCCGCCACACCGTTGCGTGCTCCATCGACCACGCCCGGCCGAACGCGCCCAGCCCGGCCACCAGCGCCTGGCGCGTCCCGCCACGGACTCCTCGCGCGCGACCAGGATCCGCGCGGCCAGGTCCTCCACGTTGAAGAAGTCCAGCCGCAGCGGTTGCGTGTCTGGCGCACCCCGAGCCGGCGGGCCCGCAGCGCCAGCGCCAGGTCGGCGTCGCTGACCTGGGCATAGACCGTCAGCTCGGACTGCGGCCGCATCCGGGCCGCGGCCAGCGCGGTGCTCACGTTGACCACGCTGTCCTCGCGGTCGTCCTCGCAGGCGAACAGCATCGCCGCGCCCGTGATGCCGACGTCCCGGAGCGACTGCGGCAGGCCCGAGGCGCGACCGGAACTCGCGCCGGCCCTGGCCACGCAGCGCGGCGGTGATCGCGTCGGCCGCTGCGGTGTCACCGGTGACGATGACATGCCCGCGGGCCAGCCGGCGCCGCCGGGCGGTCCACGCATCGGCGAACGCCTGCCAGGCCGCCGGCACCGATGGCATAGGCGGTCGTCGACGGCGCGAGGAACCGGGCCACGTTGAGCTGCCACGGGAAAGGCCCGCCCTGCACCGGATTCGCGCTGAGGACGAACAACTGCAGGTCGTAGTAGAGCAGGTCGAGGTCGCGGCGCCAGTTGTCCCAACCGAGCGGGCTGGGCAGGTAGATCTCGAGTCCGATGAAGCCCAGGATCAGCGCGACCACGGCCAGGATGGAGAAGGTGACCCGGAGCGCGATGAGGCGTTGCTCTCGTTTGACCATTTTGGACAGAAAGTCGTGCGCTTGATCCACTACGCCCCTCGGATTCTTCTCTCCAGCCTGCAGGAGCGTACGTCGCGCCGCAGCGACCCGCCTCCGCGTCAGGAACCGCCCGCGCTCAGGCAAACGTCCAGACCTGGGCATGCCCGGCGGGTGAGCCGGTCAGCACTGCGGCAAGATGTTCTCCCATGCGGATGCCCGTATTCGTGTCCACGCCGACGAGCCTGTCCGAGCCGCAGCAGCGCGCGAAGGCTCTGATCGAGTTGCTGCTGACCGAGTTCGGGCTGGAGCCGCGCACCCTGGGCGAGACCGACTACCCGATCGAGTTCCCGCTCAAAGAGGTCCACCGCGATCGCCCGGCACTGCTCCGGTGGCGTGGTGCTGGGCGTCGAACAGACCCGGATCACCGCCGGCATCCGCAAGCCGGGCACCGTGGACGAGGCCGAGATCGACAGCCCGACCTCGGTCCCGACCCCGTGGAACCAGCTCGAGGCCGGCGTCCTGCTCGGGCTGGGGCTACCGCTGCTCATCTTCAAGGACCCCGATGTCGGCGGCGGCATCTTCGACCTGGGCGCGAGCGACGTGTTCGTGCACGCCGATGCCCAGCGAGGCCAACGCGGCCGCCGGCGTCGACGGTGGCCTGCGCGAGGTGTTCCGCAAGTGGCAGCCGCGGGTCAGCGAGCACTACTACCGCGATCTGCGCTGAGGTCGAGCTACCAGCCGCGCTCGGCCAGCCGGTGCGGCTGCGGGATCTCGTCGACGTTGATGCCGACCATCGCCTCGCCGAGCCCGCGGGACACCTTGGCCAGCACGTCCGGGTCGTCGTAGAACGTGGTCGCCTTGACGATCGCGGCCGCGCGCTGGGCCGGGTTGCCGGACTTGAAGATGCCGGAGCCGACGAACACGCCCTCGGCGCCGAGCTGCATCATCATCGCGGCGTCGGCCGGGGTGGCGATGCCGCCGGCGGTGAACAGCACGACCGGCAGCTTGCCCGGCCTCGGCGACCTCGCGCGACCAGGTCGTACGGCGCCTGCAGCTCCTTGGCCGCGACGTACAGCTCGTCCGGGCTCAGCGAGGTGAGCCGGCGGATCTCGCCGCCGGATCTTGCGCATGTGGGTGGTCGCGTTGGACACGTCGCCGGTGCCGGCCTCGCCCTTGGACCGGATCATCGCCGCGCCCTCGGTGATCCGGCGCAGCGCCTCGCCCAGGTTGGTCGCGCCGCAGACGAACGGCACCGTGAACGCCCACTTGTCGATGTGGTTGGCGTAGTCGGCCGGGGTCAGCACCTCGGACTCGTCGACGTAGTCGACGCCGAGCGACTGCAGCACCTGGGCCTCGACGAAGTGGCCGATCCGGGCCTTGGCCATCACCGGGATCGAGACCGCGGCGATGATGCCGTCGATCATGTCCGGGTCGCTCATCCGGGACACGCCGCCCTGGGCCCGGATGTCGGCCGGCACCCGCTCCAGCGCCATCACCGCGACCGCGCCGGCGTCCTCGGCGATCTTGGCCTGCTCGGGCGTGACCACGTCCATGATCACGCCGCCCTTGAGCATCTCGGCCATGCCGCGCTTGACCCGGGCGGTGCCGGTGACGGCGGCGTCGGTCGCGCGTGGGACTGGCTCGGACATGGCGGCTGCTCCTCGGGCTCGCGTGGCGTGCACTCACCTGCGCGATCCTACCGCGGTGACCGAAGGTCAGCGGGACTCCCGTCATGTGCCACGCTGCGCGCGCCGGCGGCATGCTGTCGGGCAGAGGCCACCGTGCACCGACGGTCGTGACGGCGGTCGCTGAGCGGTAGCTCGGCGGTCGCCAGCGTCCGGGTCGTCGATGTCGAAGAAGCGCGGCTGCGGGGTGGCGGCGGGTCAGGCCGCAGCAGCCGGACCAGCGCGGCTGCCGGCGCACCGCCAGCGCGTCGCGGACCAGGTCGGTGTGCACCTGCCGGGCCAGCGCCAGCCGCCGGTTGGCCTCGTCGACCGCCGCGACGGCTCGTCCGGGTCGACTCGCCGGCCGCCGCCCGCAGCGCGCGGGTCAGGTCGTTCTCGGCCGACTCGCGGTCGTCCGGGTGCGCGTCGAGCACCGCCTGCGCGGCCGCCTGGACGTCCGGCCAGTCCGTCGCGCTCGCCGAGCTCGATCGCGGCCGCCGCCCGCCGGACCGACTGCGCGTCCAGCGCGGCGAAGGCGGCCGCGGCCCGGGCGTGCAGCCGGTCGACCCGGGTCGCGGTCCAGGTCACGTAGGTCGCGACCAGCACGACCACGACGCCACGACCGTCACGACGAGCCACATGGTCACGCATCGTAGTCGACTCGGACGATCCTGAGTGCCCGCTCGCGCTGACCGGACCTCGACCGCGGCCGACGCGGCTGCTCGCGGCCACCGGGCCTCAGCGGGCGCGGCGGGGCCGTGGCCGGGGCGCCGCCTCGATCGGCGAGGTGGTAGACCTCGAGGACCCGGCGCGGCCACGACCGGCCAGTCGTAGCGCCGCGACCACCGTCGCGGCCGCGCGCGGCCAGCTCGGCCCGGCGCGCCGGGTCGTCCAGCAGCTCGGCCAGCGCGCGCGGCCAGCGCCGGCGGCGTCGCCGACCGGGAACAGCGCCGGCCGGCCGCCGTCGAGCACCCGGCGGAACGCGTCGAGGTCGCTGGCCACGACCGGCGTACCGGCCGCCATCGCCTCGGTGAGGATCATGCCGAACGACTCGCCGCCGGTGTTCGGCGCGACGTAGACGTCGACGCTGCGCAGCATCCGGGCCTTGTCCGCCTCGGAGACCATGCCGAGGAAGGTGATCCGGTCGCGCGACCGCCGGCGGCACGTCCTCGAGCAGCTCGCTCGGGTCGCCCGGCCCGGCGACCAGCAGCCGCAGCCCGGGCCGGGCCGGGCCAGCGCGGCGAACGCGTCGAGCAGCACCGGGAAGCCCTTGCGCGGCTCGGTGAACCGGCCGAGGAAGCCGATCGCGCCGCCCGTCGCCGGGCCAGCCGGGCAGCGGCTCGGCGTCGGCGAACCGGGCCACCGACACGCCGTTGGGGATCTCCCAGCGCGTCGCCGCCGAGGTGCTCGACCTGCACCTTGCGGGCCAGCTGCGCTGACCGCGATCCGGGCGGTGATCCGCTCCAGCACCAGCTGCAGCACGCCCGAGGCGGCCTGCATCGCCCGGGACCGGGTCATCGCGGTGTGGAAGGTGGCGACGATCGGCTCGTCCTGCGCCGACAGCACGGCCAGCAGCGACAGGCTCGGCGTGAACGGCTCGTGCACGTGCAGCACGTCGAACTCGCCCGCCGCCAGCCAGCGCCGGACCCGGGCGGCCGACACCGGCCCGAACGTCAGCCGGGCCACCGAACCGTTGTAGCGCACCGGAACGCGCCCGGCCGGCCGGCACCACGTAGGGCGGCAGCGGGGCGTCGTCGTCGGCCGGGGCGAGCACGCTGACCGTGTGGCCCAGCGCGATCAGCGTCTCGGCCAGGTCGCGGACGTGGCCCTGCACCCCGCCCGGCACGTCGAACGAGTACGGGCAGACGATGCCGATGCGCACGGTCGCCCGGTCATCCGGTCAGCGTTCCGTCGACCGGTCCGTCGGTCGGTGCCTCGGCGTGAACCGGCCGGCGTGCCGCGGTCGTCGAGCCAGAGCTTCTGCAGCATGTGCCAGTCGGGCGGGTGCTCGGCGATGCCCGCGGCCAGCGCGTCGGCGACGGTCTGGGTCAGCGCCTGCACCCGGACGTCCAGCGCGCCCGACTCGGTCCGGCACCGGCAGCGGGCCGGCCACCCGGCCGCGCGGCCTGTCGCCCTCGTACCAGAGCGACACCACGAACAGCGGCGCGCCGGTGCGCAGGGCGAGCAGCGCCGGGCCGGCCGGCATCCGGGTCCGGCCGCCGAAGAACGTCGACCTCGACGCCGCGGGCGGACAGGTCGCGGTCGGCCAGCAGCGGCACCACGCGGCCCTCGCCGAGCCGCGTCGACCAGCACGTCGATCGGCGGCCGGTCGCCGCCGGTGGCCGGCATGATCTCCATGCCGAGCGACTCGCGGAAGGCCACGAACCGCTGGTACAGCGCTCTCCGGCTTGAGCCGCTCGGCCACCGTGGTGAGCGGCCAGCCGTTGGCGCAGACCCAGGCCCCGGCGCAGTCCCAGTTGCCGGCGTGCGGCAGCGCGATCACGCAGCCGGTGCCGGCCGGCGACCGCCTCGCCGAGCAGGTGGCCGCTGCTCGCATGCGGAAGTCGTCGCAGGACCTGCTGCCGGGTGCAGCGCCGGCAGCCGGAACGCCTCCAGCCAGTAGCGGGCGTACGAGCGCAGGCCGTCGCGGACCAGCACGGTCGAGCTCGGCCTCGGCTGCACGTCCGGGCCGACGACCCGGCGCAGGTTGCGCGCCAGCCGCTGGGCGCCGGGGCCGCGCTTGCGGGCCGCCCGGTCGGCGCCGGCGCGGAACAGCGGCCCAGGCCGACCGACTCGCGGCAGCGCCCGGACCAGCCGCCAGCCGGCGGCGTAGCCGAGCTCGACCGCGCCGGTCCTTCGATCGACGCCGTCGCAGCCGGCTCCGGCGCGGCGGGCTCGGCGTCGGCCGCCAGCTCGCTGCCGGCGCACGTGCACCAGCCGCTGGACGATCGTGATCACGGTCGAGCACGGCCAGCAGCCACAGCACGGCGGCCAGGCCCCAGCGCACCCCGAAGCCGGTCGAGCAGGCCGCCGATGCCGACCAGGATCAGCCGCTCCATGCGCTCGGCGATGCCGACGTTGCAGGTGAAGCCGAGCCCCTCGGCCCGGGCCTTCACGTACGAGACGACCTGGCCGCCGACCAGGCAGACCAGCGCCGACCGCGGCCAGCACGTGCTGGCCGGTCGTCGGCGAGCCACCAGGCCAGCGCGCCGAAGATGGCCCCGTCGGCGACCCGGTCCATGGTCGAGTCGAGCAGGGCGCCGAACCGGGTGGACGCGGCCGCGGGCCCGGGCCATCGCGCCGTCGAGCACGTCGAGCAGCGCAGCACAGGGTGATGATCACGATGGCCGCGATCACGAGGTGGCCGCGGGCGGCGAAGACGACCGACGCCGGCGACCACGCCGACGGTGCCGAGCGATCGTGACCGCGTCCGGGGTGACGCCGAGCGCGGATCAGCGCGCGGCCCAGCGGGTCGAACGCCGCCCGGACCCCGCTCTTGAAGGAGCCGAAGATCTTCGCCATGGCGCGCTGAGCCTATCGGCGTGCACCGGCGCGTGCACCACGGGTGGGATGCGCCGTCGGGGTTGTGCCGGCAGGCCGCTCGCGGGTGTGGGATCAGGCCAAGATCGGCCGGTGGCACGCTGGCGCGCGATCGACAGAGCGCCGGTGAACGTGACGCGATGCACGCGGCCGGCCGCAGACAGGAGTCGCGACATGGCGCAGAAGACCCAGGAGAAGGGAGTCACCGGCCCGGCGCCGGTGGTGGATCGAGCCCAGCAGGGTCCGCAACGTCGTGCTGGTCGGCCACTCCGGAGCCGGGCAAGACGACCCTGGTCGAGGCCCTGCTGGCGGCGACCGGCACGATCGGCCGGGCCGGCTCGGTGGCCGACGGCACCACGGTGAGCGACCACGACCCGGCCGCGGTCCGCCAGCAGCGCTCGGTCGCGCTGGCCTGCGCGCCGCTGGTGCACGACGGCGTCAAGGTCAACCTGCTCGACACCCCCGGCTACGCCGACTTCGTCGGTGAGCTGCGCGCCGGCCTGCGCGCCGCCGACGCCGCGCTGTTCGTCGTCTCCGCCGTCGACGGCATCGACGCCGCCACCGCCGCGCTGTGGGAGGAGTGCGCCGCGGTCGGCATGCCCCGCGCGGTCGTCATCACCCGGCTCGACCACCCGCGGGCCGACTTCGACGAGACCGCTGGCGCTGTGCCAGCGGGTCTTCGGCGACGGCGTGCTGCCGCTCTACCTGCCGATGCTCGGCGACGACGGCGCAGCTCCGGTCGGCGCGGCGCTGATCGGGCCTGCTGTCACGCCAGCGCGTCTTCGACTACACCGCGGGCTACCCGCCGGCGGTCGCGCGAGCCCGACCCGCGAGCACCTGCCGGCCATCGCCGACGCCCGCAACGAGCTGATCGAGGGGATCATCGCCGAGAGCGAGGACGAGACGCTGATGGACCGCTACCTCGGCGGCGAGGAGATCGACACCGACACGCTCATCGACGACCTGGAGAAGGCGGTCGCGCGCGGCACGCTTCTACCCGGTGCTGCCGGTCTGCGCGGCCACCGGGGTCGGCCTCGACGCGCTGCTCGAGGTGCTCACCAGCGCGCTTCCCGTCGCCGCTGGAGCACCCGCTGCCGCGCGGTCACCGGCCTGGACGGCTCGCCGCGCGAGCCGCTGACCTGCGACCCGGCCGGCCCGCTGGTCGCCGAGGTGGTCAAGACCACCATCGACCCGTACGTCGGGCCGGGTCTCGCTGGTCCGGGTGTTCTCCGGCACGCTGCGCCCGGAGACGCCGGTGCACGTGTCCGGGCACGGCCTGGCAGCGAGCGCGGCCACCCCGACCACGACGCCGACGAGCGGGTCGCGCACCTCTACTCCCCGCTCGGCGGCCAGCTGCGCGAGGTGCCGTACTGCGTCGCCGGCGACATCTGCGCGATCACCAAGTCCGGCACGCGCCGAGACCGGCGACACGCTCTCCACCAAGGACGATCCGCTCCTGATCGGCGCCGTGGGACATGCCCGAGCCGCTGCTGCCGGTCGCGATCGTGGCCAAGACCCGCTCCGACGAGGACGCGCTGGCCAAGAACCTCGGCCGCCTGGTCGCCGGGGACCCGACGCTGCGGCTGGAGCGCAACCCCGAGACCCACCAGCTCGTGCTGTGGTGCATGGGCGAGGCGCACGCCGACGTGGTGCTCGACCGGCTGCGCGCCGGCGGCGTCGAGCTCGACACCGAGCCGGTCAAGGTCGCGCTGCGCGAGACGCTGTCGCGCGCCGGCCAAGGGCCACGGCCGGCACGTCAAGCAGTCCGGCGGGCACGGCCAGTACGCCGTCTGCGACATCGAGGTCGAGCCGCTGCCCCGCGGCTCCGGCTTCGAGTTCGTCGACAAGGTCGTCGGCGGCGCGGTGCCGCACAACTACATCCCGTCGGTCGAGAAGGGCGTCCGCGCCCAGATGGAGCGCGGCCTGGTCGCCGGCTACCCGGTGGTCGACCTGCGGGTCACCCTGGTCGACGGCAAGGCGCACAGCGTCGACTCCTCCGACGCCGCGTTCCAGACCGCCGGCGCGCTGGCGCTGCGGGAGGCCGCCGAGAAGGGCCAGGTGCCGCTGCTCGAGCCGGTCGACGAGGTCACCATCCGGGTCCCGGACGACTTCGTCGGCGCGGTGATGAGCGACCTGTCCGGCCGGCGCGGCCGGGTGCTGGGCACCGAGCCCGACCCGGCCGGCGACGAGCGCACCCTGGTCCGGGCCGAGGTGCCGGCCACCGAGCTGGTCCGGTACGCCGTCGAACTGCGCGCGATGACCTCCGGCGCGGGCACGTTCACGCGCGGCCGTTCGCCCGCTACGACCCGATGCCGTCACACCTGGCCGACGCCGTCCGCAAGGACCACGCCGCCGCCGCCCACCACTGACCGCTCACGCGTGGGACGGGCCACGATCCGGCGCAGGGCTCCCGGCCACGCTGTCCAGCCTGCGCCGCAAGGACCGTGCGGCCTGGCGCGGCGAGTCACGCTCGCCGTAGACCAGGATGTCGTGCCCGTCGACAAGCAAGGCCAGGCGCCGGTACGCATCATCCGCGCTCGCCTTCTCGCGCCGGCCTCCAGCGCCCGCCACAGCGACGGTGCCTCCATCCACCGCCCCGCGGCCGGCGCCCGCCTCCCCAAGGCCGCCCCCGGCCACCCGTCCCGCAGCCGCCACCGCAACGGTGACCCCGTCCGTCTCCCCACGACCGTCACCCGCCGCGCCGCGGCGGACGCCCGCCTCCCCGCGGCCGTCGCTCGCCTCCTCGCTGTCTGTGGTCGGCGCGCCTACCGTGGCTCCATCCGCGCCTACCGTGGCTCCGTCCGCGGCAACGGTGACGGAGTCCGCGGCGACAGCGGCGGAGCCCAGCCGGCCCACGTGGTCGCGGCGACCGATGAGCACGAGCCGGCCACCGGCCAACAACTCCGCCAGGTCGGCGAGCAGCTGATCGTCCACAGTAGACACATCGACCACCACCGGCGGCGCCGGCGCCGGCCAACCCGGCCAACGCCCCGGACCAACGGGCCGGCGCAACGCTGGCCACCCGGAGTCGCGGCCCAGACTTCCGGCCGCCGAGCCGGCGCAGCCGCGCCTCGTCCACCACGATCCCCTCCGGGCGGCGAGCCAGCCGGACCGGATCGAGCACCAGCGCGTCCACGCAGACGGCCGCCACCACGATGGCCGCCAGCGCGAGCACGACCATCGCCACCCCGAACGCGGGCGGCACCAACGACACCATCGTCCAGCCGCCGATCACCCACCAGACCCCGAGCACCGCGACGGTCGCGACCACCGGCGCGGTACGCACGGGCAGCCATCGCCGGGCCGGCGCCGGCCCGGCCAGCGAACTGTCGTCCAGGACCAGGAAGCGCCACGACCGGTACGTGGTGGCGGCCACGATCTCGCTGACCGTCGCCGTCCCCGGCTCGTACCCCGCCCGCCGGACCAGGAGCCCCAGCCGCCGCCGGCCGTGCCACAGCCGCAGGCCGGCCCAGGTCAGCCCGGCGGCGATGACCAGGTCGAGGACGACCACGCCGATCACCCGCCCGTCGAACAGCCGCGTCGGATCGACCACGTCCCCTTCGTCGACCACGATCAGGGTTCCGCTCACCATCGGCAGCAGCGCGACGAATACCGCGGCCACCAGCAGCCCCGCCCCGCTCACCCCGGTGACCGCCCGGCCGAACCAGCCAGGTCCGCGCGGATAGCTCTCGACGACCCGTACCCCCATGACGTCCCCGTTCATTCCGGTCAATATCGCCACATTCAACCGCCTCATTGCCCGGTACGCACGCCCGAGGACGCGCAGCAGCCGGCGCGCACAAGCCGCGGAGGAAACACGCACGCCAACGTCCAGGAGGTTCCCGCCGAACCCCAACTAGGCTTCGCACTCCACGGCCGCGCCTAAGCCCACGGCCACGGCTGCGCCCATGATCGCGTGGACTTTTCCTCGCTGACGCCGGCAAACTCCACAAGATCATTCCGGCCCCAGGCCCACCGCGGGATGTCAGCGACGTGGGCGGGCAGTCAGGGTCTGCCAGGCCTCGGCGAGCAGCACCGCGGGTGTCGGCCAGCAGTTGCGGCACCGTCTTGGTGCGGGCGATGACGGGCATGAAGTTCGTGTCGCCGCCCCACCGCGGCACCACGTGCTGGTGCAGGTGGGCCGCGATGCCGGCGCCGGCCACCGCCCCCTGGTTCATGCCGAGGTTGAAGCCGTGCGGCGCGCTGACCCTCGGATCACGCGCATCGCGGCCTGGCTGAACTGCGCGAACTCGACCGTCTCGGCCGGATCGAGGTCGGGGTAGTCGGCCACGTGCCGGTACGGCAGGACCATCAGATGGCCCGGGTTGTACGGGTACAGGTTGAGCACGGCGAAGACCGCGGCGCCCCGCGCGACGACCAGACCGTCCTCGTCCGGCCCCCGCTTGGCCCGGCAGAACGGGCACCCCTGCTCGGCGTCGCCAGCTCGGCCGCCGACGGGAGCGTCTCCCCGGATGACGTAGGCCATCCGATGCGGCGTCCACAGCCGCTCCAGCCGGTCCGGCCCGCCCGCCGCTGCGCCACCACCATCCGCACCCGCGCCCGCCACGACGTGATGCTCCCGATCACGCCGGCCCGTCGGGCCGGGTCACCGCCGCGCGTGCCCGCGGACGGGTCACGGCGCGGGGCGGGCCGGCCCGCAGCTCGGCCGCGGCTCCACTCGACCGCCTCCTCGGCCGGCACCGCCCAGTTCGCCTCGAGCCACCAGGTCGCGCCGGCCTCCTCCCAGGTACGCACGGTGTCCACCGCCGCCGCGCCGGGCTCGGTCGTGCCGTCCATCACCACGTCGTAGTCGTCCATGGACAGACCCGGCCTTGGCCCGCTCGGCCCGCAGCCACGCCACCGCCTCGGCGAGCTGCTCCGTGGTCGGCCGGTTCAGCGCCTCGGGTTCGCCGGACGTTGGGCAGCCACCCGTCCCACCGGGCCGAGCGGCGCATGGACCGCGGCGCCGGCCACAGCCCGACCACCCAGGTCGCGGATGCGCGGCTGCTGCTACGACGGCGGCGGCATCATCATCTCCGGACGGTGCGCGTGATAGTGCTTGCCGGTGAACTCGAACGGCTCGCCGCGCCACATCAGGGCCAGCATGGCCAGGCCCTCGTCGAGCATCTCGGCCCGCACCTTGCGCCCGGGGTCGTCCTCGAACATCTAGAACCGCGTCGCTCCGGCGCGCCGAGCCCGACCGACAGGATGACCCGCCCGCCGCTGAGGCGGTCAAGCGTCGCCGCCTGGCTGGCCACCTCCCACGGCTTGCGCTTGGGCAGCGGAGTGATCAT
>CAVYPB010000034.1:0-16364 GCA_963770305.1 uncultured Actinomycetota bacterium | reverse complement strand
GCGCAACCACTGGCTCTAGTTCGGCTGCTGCGCGGCGCCAGTCGCTCGGTTCGCCGGCGACGCAACACCTGGGTGGATGCCTGCGGCTGGGTCAGCGGTGATCTCGTCGCTGACGCTGTCGTAGTCATACAGCTCGCCGTAGCGGCCCCAGTCGATGGCGATGTCGAGTTGGCGCTGCGCCTCCTCGACGGAGAATCCGCGCCGTAGCAAGTCGAGAAAGAACTCGGCACGAAGATTGCCGTCGGCGCTGCCGGTCAAGGCTTTGCAGATGGCGCGCACCAGCGGTGCCCGGCCGCGCGCCTGGCCAGCGAAGATCTGCTTACTCTTTTGGATATCGGCGGTGGTGAACCGGATGCCGATGTCTGTGAGGTTGAGTTCCCCGTCGGCGATCGTGACAAGGCCGAGCATGTGGGCCGCGTCGACGAGAGGAAGGAGATCGTCGATCTCGAAATTCAGCTCTTCGGCAAGGTCGGCGAGCCCGATCCGGGTGCCGTTCGCATAGACGATCTCGACGAGGCCGGCGAGACCGCCGACCGACGCGTTGGGCAACGGCCGGGTAATGGGTGTGGCGGCAGTCGTTTCAGGAATCACCTCCACGGTTTCCCGACCCGTGAGGAGACCGTAGAGCTGATCGACGAGCACCTCGTACGCGGGGGCACGTCGGTCTCGGGGGCGTTCGAGGTCGATGCGGACTTCGGCGAGGATCCGGCCCGGGTTGGCGCCGAGCACGACGACGCGGTCTGCGAGCAGGACGGCTTCCTCGATGTTGTGGGTGACGATGCAGATCGCTTTGGTGGGGAAGTTATCAGCGGACCACAGGTTCACCAGCTCGGTCCGGAGGTTCTCCGCGGTAAGCACGTCGAGCGCGGAGAACGGCTCGTCCATCAACAGAAGGTCGGGCTCAAGAACGAGGGCGCGCGCGAAGCCCACGCGTTGCCGCATGCCGCCTGAAAGTTCTTTGGGATAAGCGGATTCGAAGCCGTCAAGGCCGATCATGTCGATTGCGTCGAGCGCACGTTCCCGGCGTTGCGCGGGCGAGACCCTTCGGGCGGCAAGTCCGAGTTCGACGTTGTCCTGGACCGTGAGCCATGGCATCAACGCGAAGGATTGGAACACAAGCGCCGCACCCGGGTTGGCGCCGTTGAGCTCGGTTCCGCGGTAGCGCACAGTGCCGGAGGTCGCCGGGATAAGGCCGGCGATGATCCTGAGCAATGTCGACTTGCCCGATCCGGATCTACCCAATAGGGCGACGATTTCACCACTGCGCAGCTGCAGATCGATCGAGTCGAGGACGCGTAGCTCGTCTCCGGCGGCGCCGGGGAAGCTCTTGCTGACCCCGTCGACATCCATGAGCACTTCGCGAGTTGAGGCTGTCGTTGTCGGTGTCGTCATGTGGCCGGCTCCTACTGTTTCGGGGTGGGGAGGGTTAGAGGGAGTAGCGGCGCTGCGCAAGTGCATACAGGCGCCGCCAGAACAATCGGTTGAGGCTGACGACGTAGAAACTCATGACGAGGACGCCGATGAGGATGCGCGGCGAGTCGCCGGCACTCGTCGCTTGGGAGATGTAGGCGCCAAGCCCGGTCGCTACCAACGTGATTGAGCCGTAACTGACGACCTCGGCCACGATGGAGGCGTTCCATGCCCCGCCCGCTGCAGTGATGCCACCGGTGACATAGCTCGGGAAAATCGCGGGCAGGATCAGCCTGCGCCACCACAGTGCCCTTGGCAGCTGCAAATTGGCCGCGGCTTCGCGCAGATCGTTGGGAACCGAGCTGGCTCCGGCGATCACGTTGAACAGGATGTACCACTGCGCTCCCAGGCTCATCAGAACGATGCCACCCCAGTTCAGGCTGATGCCGGTGTGTACCAGGATGGCGGTCGCAATCGGGAACAAGAAGTTCGCCGGAAAGCTGGCGAGCACCTGCACGACGGGCTGCGCCAGTCGAGATACTTTGGGGTTCAAGCCGATCCACACTCCGATCGGCACCCAGATCAACGTTGCGGCGATGACGAGCACGATCACGCGCCCGAACGTGACCAGACCGAGGCCCAGCGCATGGAGTACCTCCCCAAAGCCGGCAGTGGCGTTGATATAGGCGCCGAGCCGAAACACGCCGTAGCTCACCGCCACCAGGACCACGACGGCGAAGGCGACGTCACCGGCCCGGCGACGCCCGGGTGAGGTCCGCAACGGATGCTCGGCCAACCCGAATACCGCCATCAACCGATCCAGCGGCGAAACCAGCCAACCGAACAGCCGCCCCATCAGCGTCGGGACGTGCGAGCGCCGCAGCAAGTTCAGGACGACGCTGCGAGGCGCGTCGGTGGCTTCCGACTCTTCGACGCGGAATCGCTCAGCCCATGCGGTGAGTGGCCGCCAGAACACCACGTTGACACCAACCACCATGATCACCATGACGCCGATTGCGATGAACACCTTCCCGAGATCGCCGTCAGCGGTAGCGATCGCCACATACGAGCCGATGCCGGGCAGCACATAGTGGTGGTTGTTGACACTGAGCGCCTCCGACGCGACCAGAAAGAACCAACCGCCGCCGAAGCTCATCATGCCGTTCCATACCAGCGGAATCATGCCGCTTGGCACGTCGACCCGCCAGAACCGTTGCCACCGTGAGAGTCTCAAATTCCGGGCGGCCTCGTCGAGGTCGCGGGGTTGGCTCGACAGGCTGTGGTAGAAGGCGAACGTCATGTTCCAGGCCTGCGACGTGAAGATCGCGAAGATCGACGCACATTCCAGTCCGAGTTGCGAACCCGGAAACAGGGCGATGAACCCGGTGATCGTGACCGAGAGAAACCCGAGGATCGGCACCGACTGGAGAATGTCGAGGACCGGCAGCATCACCTTCTGCGCGCGCCGTAGCCGCGCCGCCGCTGTGGCATACACAAACGTAAACAGCAGCGACAGACCGAGTGCGGCGAACATCCGTAGCAACGAGCGAGCCGCGTAATAGGGCAGCTGCGCTGGGTCCGTCGATACCCTCGAAGGCGCCGATGTCGCATCGAACGGGACATTGATCCCCGACGACACCCGCGCGATCACCCCTAGCAGCACAGCGGCGGCCAGAAACACCACGACGTCAACGGCCCGACTGCGCGGGCGCTCGAGCGCATCGCGCGACGGGTAGGAACGAAGCAGGGTCATCCGGTCACCTCAAGCGCATCGAACGAATCGGCTCTCCCCCAGATGACGCCGATCATCGGTGAATTCATGCCGCAACCTCCCGTCGACGTCGGGGTGTGGTCGCCACAAAGCCAGACGAATCGCAGGTCAGCCGGCACGCATGCCGACGAACCCGCCTAGACCAAGATCAACGCAACGCCGCAGAAGCCGAATCCGCGAGGGCGGCCCAACGGTGTGCGCCGATACTGTCGTCCGGCATGTGCCGCTCACCCCGCTTCCCATAGTTCAACCACGGCCGCAGATGGCTCTGCGCCGTGACCATTACACAGGCATCGTGCTCAAAAGTCAATCAGTTGCGCAAGTATGATAACAATGTCAACCTGGCGGGCGGTGTTTGGCGCACGGCGCCAACACTTCCCACCGGATAGGACGGAGTACCCACAAACGTGGTAGCGGGCGTCAACGTGGCAGTGACGATTGGGTGGAGCCCAACCGGCGGGGCCTTGTTCTCTCACGCCGCGGAGCTGCCGGTGTACACCCGAACCCAGGCACTCATCGGCAGCGCAATCCTGTTGGCACTGTGCCTCTTTGTGTTGGTCGTGATCGCGCGCGCCTGGTGGCGACGGCGATGACCGAACTCGGGATTTCCACCACTGACCAACGATGGTGCGCGAGTCAGATCGCTGAATTCACCAGCCCCGGAAGGATATTCTGAGATGACCGTGCCGATGCTGGGACCCTTGACGGCGTCGGGCTTCACACAAATGGTGCTTCCTGTTCCTACTCGTTGTCGTCGGGCTTGTTGGGCTCTATGTCGGAGTTCAGCTATCACGTCACAAACGGGTGTTGCGGTTCGCGAACATGGAGCTGCTGGACAGCGTGTCGTCCAATCGGCCGAGCCGCTGGCGGCACCTGGCGCCGATCCTGCTGGTGTGTTCGCTGCTGCTGCTGACCGTCGGGCTCGCCGGCCCGACGCGTGATGTGCGCATTCCCCGAAATCGCGCGGTGGCGATGTTGGTGATCGACGTCTCGCCGTCCATGCGGGCCACCGACGTGTCGCCGAGTCGGCTGGCCGCAGCAGAGGAGGCAGGCAAGCAGTTCGCCGACGAGCTGACACCGGGGATCAACTTGGGACTGATCGAGTTCGGGGGCAGTGCAATCGTTTTGGTGTCGCCCACCACCAACCGCGAGGCTACCAAGATCGCGATCGACAAGCTGCAATTGATCAAGCGGACCGTCATCGGCAAGAGCATCTTAAGCGCATTGCAGACCATCGCGACGGTCGGCGCGGTGATCGGCGGCGGAGATACCCCTCCGCCCGCCAGAATCGTGTTGCTGTCAGATGGCGAGGAAAACATGCCGACCAGCCCAGATGCCCCGAACGGTGCATTTACCGCCGCCCGAACCGCCAAGGATCAGGGTGTGCCGATTTCAACGATCTCGTTCGGGACGCCCGACGGGTACATCGATCTCGACAACGAGCATCTTTCGGTGCCAGTCGCCGGCGAGACGCTGAAGAAGGTCGCGGAATTGTCGGGTGGCAGCATGTACAACGCCGCGAACGTCGATCAACTCAAGGAGGTGTACGCGACCCTGCAGGAACAGTTCGGGTACGAGACAATTCGCGGTGACGGCAGCAGAGGCTGGTTCCGGTTGGGTGCAATGGTGTTGGTGGCCTCGGCGCTGGCCGCGCTTCTGGTCAATCGCCGGCTGCCGACGTGAGCGGCAGCCGGAACCAGGCGTCGGCTGCGCGGCGGATCAGGGAAACAATTCGGTCCGGCGAACCCATCGATTCTTAAGTAACTGTGCGGCAGCCAGATACGCCGCGAGGATCAGCGTCAGCCATCCGAAGTACGCCGCGGGCAATGGCGCCAACCCGATCCAGCCAGCGACCGGCAGGAATGGCAGGCACAGGCCGGCAACCACAACGGCGATCACGGCTGCGAGCAGCGGAAGCGCTGGGGCGCGGGCCGCGCGAAGGCCGTGCTGAGAGCGCAGCACGAGCACAACAAGCACTTGGGACAGCAGACCCTCCACGAACCAACCCGTCTGGAACACAGTCTGTTCGGCGCCGCTGCTGGCGCCGAGAACCCACCACAACACCGCGAACGTCGCGAGGTCAAAGACCGAGCTGAGCAGCCCGAACATCACCGCGAAACCGACCAGCCCGTTCGGTTGCCAACGCCGGGGGCAACGCAGATATTCGTCGTCGACGCCGTCGAAGGGCAAGGTCAATTGCGTGGTCTCGTAGAGCAGGTTCTGGACCATCAACTGGATGGGCAGCATCGGAAGGAAGGGCAGCAGCAGGCTGGCGAGGACAACGCTGGACGCGTTTCCGAAGTTCGAGGCGGTCGTGATCTTGACGTACTTCATGGTGTTGCCGAGGGTGCGTCGTCCCTCGGTGACCGCGTCAGCGACGACGGTCAGATCCTTGTCCAGCAGGATCAGATCCGCCGCGTGCCTGGCGACTTCGGTCGCGGTATCGACACAGATCCCGACGTCGGCGACGCGCAGCGCGCTCGAATCGTTGATTCCGTCGCCGATGAATCCGACCGTGTGCCCACTGGCCCTTAGCGCTGTGACGATCCTGGCCTTCTGCTGAGGATCAATTCTGGCGAATACCGTTCTCCGACAGACAATTTCGCCGAGGCGGGCATCCGACAGCTTGTCGATGTCTGCGCCGGTCACGATGCGGCCTGCCGGTAACCCGGCCATCGCGCAGAAATATTCCGCAACCTTCGGCGCATCCCCGGTCAGCACTTTCACGCTGACACCGGCCGCTCCGAGTTGGCGGACCGCAGCGGCGGCGGTCGACTTGATCGGGTCGACGAAACCGACGAACCCGACAAGCACCATGCCGTTCACGTCCGTCGGCGACTCCTCGAAGCGGCTGGACACCGCGATGGCTTTCGCAGCCACAGCGAGCACGCGCACACCCTGCTTCTCGTACGACGCGACGAGGTCGCGACCCTGATCGGCCAGATCCGAAGACAATTCGGTGACGATCCCGGCAACCTGAACGTGGCTGCACAGGCCCAAGATCGCATCGGGGTCGCCCTTGGTGATCACGATTCGCTCGTCGGATTGCTCTTGAACCACCACCGTCGACCGTCGCTTGTAGACGTCAAAGGGAGACTCGGTGATCTTTGTGAATCGGGCCCGGACGACGACTTGGTCATCGGCACAAAGCAAATCGGCCAGGGCGGCGTCGAGCTGGTTGTAGGGCAAGGCCTGAAAAGCCGCGGCCACGCAGGCATAGGTATCGACCTGGCTGTCTGGGCGTCCGTCGATGTCGACGGCGTAGGCATAGGCCACTCGGTCTTCGGTGAGCGTGCCTGTCTTGTCCACGCAGAGCATGTCGATCGCACCGAGGTCGCATATCGACTCTGGCCGCTTGAGAATCACCCTGCGCTTGGCGAGGTTGGCCGCACCGCGCAGAAAGGTCGCCGCGACGATCACTGGCAGCAGCTCTGGGGTCAGCCCGACGGCCACGGACACCGCGAACAACCCCGCGTGCGCCCATTGCCCGGTGATCCAACCGCTGACGGCAAGCACGATGGGGACCATCACGGCCATGAAGCGCAACAGGGCCTTGCCGACCGACTTGACGCCCGCGTCGACGCTGCTCGGTGGGCGGGCGGCGTTCGCGGCTCGAGTCGCCGCTCCCCAAAAAGTCTGTGAGCCGGTCGCGATCACGACGGCGGTTCCCGAGCCACTGACCACGGATGTCCCGGCGAAGCACATGTCGGGGCGGCTCAGTGGTCCGGTGCGCTCGCCGCCCCTTGGCTCAGTATCTTTGCGAACGGGCAGCGACTCGCCGGATATCGGCGACTGGTCCACCTGCAGTCGGTGGGCTGCGATCAGCCGCAGGTCCGCGTGGATCACGTCACCCGGACGCAGAATCACGACGTCACCCGGGACCAGATCCTCGACCGGCAATTCGCGTTCGATCGCCGGGGAGCCAGGCGAAGGACGACGCCGTACCGTCGCGGTGTGCGTTGCGAAGTCACGGAGCGCGCGCATCGCCCTGTCCGACCGTGACCGTTGCCACCAGCGGACTCCGGCCGACAACGCGACCATGGTCGCGACGGTTACGCATCCGCGAACGTCGCCGATTACGCCGAGCACCACCCCGAGGCCGCCGAGCAGTACCAGGAATGGGCTTCCCAACGCCGTACGCAGTCGATCGCCTGCTGACGGCAGCCGATCGGCAGGCAGGCGGTTCTCGCCAACGGTCAGTAAGCGCTGTGTGGCCTCGTCCTCGGTCAAGCCGCGCGACGAACTCGACAGCGCCGTGAACACCTCGAACACCGACGCGCCGTTTCTGCCGCTGTCGGAGACGCGCAACACCGGCGGGGTCAGCGTGACCACCCCGTTCGATTGCGATGAGTCGGCCGGATCGGCGTTGCGCTACCCGAGTGCAACGAGGGACGCGCCCATTGACGACTCGTGGTCATGCCGCCAACCTCCAGTCGGTTTCGGGGAGTCGCTTACGGCCGGACCGGTCCCGGCCCGTGTGCCGCTGAGACCAAGATCGACGCTACGCCCGGAGCGGCCAAATCCACGCGAGCAGCCCAAGCGTCCACTGCCATTACAACGCCAGCACGATCAAAGGTCAATCAGTTGCGCAAGTAACGCCCCTATGCCACGCTAGGCGCAACCGGAGGATCACGTGATGGAGCTCGGCCCCAGACCGCAAGGACCAATCGATGCCGGCCCCCTGCAGGAGTCTGCTGCCATGTTCGGCATGCTCGCGGCAACCGCACGCCTGCAGATCATCTGGCTGCTGTGCGACGGCGAACGAGATGTCGGCACGCTCGCTGGAGAGGTCGGCCAGAGCGTAGCCGCGGTGAGCCAACACCTGGCAAAGCTCAAGCTCGCTGGCATCGTTCGCTCCCGCAAGGAAGGGCGACGTCACGTGTACCTGGTCGCCGATACGGACGTTTCCGAGATCGTCCAGATCGCGGTTCGCCACCACCAGCGACGTCAGCACAGCGCGTCGCAAGATCGCTCTGGCACCATCGCGTGACTTCCGACCGTCCACGCCCACCGTTCCGATTTCCCGTGCGGCCGGTGCCTGCCCCATCGGTGATGACATGACCTTGCCAGGCCTAGGCCCGATGACGCTTTCGGGTTTCGAACACAAGTGGTATTTGCTCTATCTGCTCGTCGCCCTTGGATTCGTCGGGCTGTACGTCGGGGTTCAGTTGGCCCGCCGCAGACGAATGCTGCAGTTCGCCAACACGGAGCTGCTGGAAAGCGTTGCACCGCAACGTCCATCCCCGTGGCGACACCTGGCGGCGATCCTGTTGACCATCGCGCTGGTGTTGCTCACTGTCGCAATGGCCAGCCCAACCACCGACACCCGGATCCCGCGCAACCGTGCAGTCGTGATGCTCGTCATCGATGTCTCGCAGTCGATGCGGGCAACCGATGTCCTGCCCAGCCGAATGGCTGCCGCGCAAGACGCTTCCAAGCACTTCGTCGATGAACTGACACCGGGTATCAACCTCGGCTTGATCTCGTACGCGGGCTCGGCCATGGTCTTGGTGTCGCCGACGATTAACCGCGACGCGACCAAGCGTGGGATCGATGCTCTGCAGGTCGCCGATCGGACGGCCACCGGTGACGCCATCTTCGCCGCCCTGCAGTCCATCAGCACGGTCGGCGCGGTGATCGGTGGCGGTGACGCCCCGCCGCCGGCGCGCATCGTGCTGTTCTCCGACGGAAAGGAGACGGTGCCGTCGAATCCGGACAACCCGAAGGGTTGCTACACCGCGGCGCGCGCGGCAAGGGATCAGGGTGTGCCGATCTCGACCATCTCGTTCGGGACGAAGAATGGCTACGTCGAGATGAATGACCAGCGCCAACCGGTCCCTGTCGACGACGAGATGATGAAGAAGATCGCGCAGCTGTCGGGCGGAACCGCGTATGACGCGTCCACTCTTGCCGAATTGAAGAAGGTCTACTCCACACTGCAGGAACAGGTCGGCTACGAATCCGCCCGCGGCGACGCCAGTGCAGGCTGGCTGCGGCTGGGCGCACTGGTGCTGGCCGCCGCCGCGCTGGCGGCAATCCTGATCAACCGCCGCCTACCCTTCTAGTAGCCTGGCGCGGATGCATGCCGGCCCGGATCAAGCACGTCGACGCCGTCCTGCTGCCACGCCTCGCGCATGGCGTCGGCGCCTTTGAGCCGCACCCACGCCGCCTCGGTCGCGGTGATCGGGGTGGCCGACAGCACCGCGACCGGTGGTAGCGGCGCCGTCAGTGCGATGTCATCAATGTCACTGCGGCCCAACAGAAAAGCGGTGAAGGGCGCGGAATCCCACAGCGGTGTCTCGAAATCGATCAGCGCGTCCGGCTCCAGGATCAGCCCTTCGACAGCAGGCGCCGCGGCCAGGATCGCCAGCGAACGCACCAGGCCCTTCTGCGATTGTCCCCGCAGTGCGACAACAGCCTCGGCGCGCGGACCGTGCAGTGCGTCTGTCACCAGCTCCGTCGGTTCGAACATCGGATGGCGCGAGCAGCCAAGCGACACATAGTGACTGACGCCGTCTTCATCGGGGCCGAAGCGCAGCACGTCGATGCGTTCGGTACCCAGGAACGTCACGCTGGCCTGGTCGGGTTCCGTGGTGATCCCGGCCCGTTGGAAGTGATCGCGCAGCTGTGCGCCGACCTGGGCCAGGACGTCGATCACTCGGCCGGCGGCGATGGCGGCGGTGTCTGCTCGCCAGGAGGCGGCACCGCCGGAGTCTCCGGTGCAGGAGGGGGTACCGACGGAGCCGGCGCTGCAGCGGGCGGTTCGGGCGACTGACCGTTGGACCCGCGTGGCGCAATAGTGAGGTTGGCACCGGTGTCCGCGTCGAAGATGGCGATCTTCGAGGTGTCGAAAGCCAGCTCCATGGTCCGGCCCGGCGTCACCCTCGACTCGGTGGAAACCCGTGCCACGAACTCGTTTTCCCCGACTCCGGAGTCGGCGGCGAGCTCGGCGAGCTGGGCCGCTTGCGCACCGGCACCCTCGGACTTGAAGTGCACGTACTTGTCGGCGCCCAGCGATTCGACGAAGTCGACCTTCACCTCGAAGGTCAGCGCGCGGATCCGCGCGTAGATGTCGATCAGCGCGGCGTCCTCGAGATGCTCCGGGCGCACACCAACGATGACGTTGTTGGCCTTGGGGTGCTGTGCGAGCAGGTCGTGCACCTCTTCGGTCAGCGTGATCTCGCCGAACGGCAACCGCACCCCCACATGGGTCAGCGTGGCCGGGAAGAAGTTCATTGACGGTGAGCCGATGAACCCCGCGACGAATAGGTTGGCGGGGCTGTTGTACAGCTCCTCCGGCGTGCCGATCTGCTGGGCCACCCCGGCCAGCAGCACAACCACCCGATCCCCCAGTGTCATTGCCTCTGTCTGGTCGTGCGTGACGTAAACGGTGGTGGCGCCCAAGCGGTTCTGCAGACGGGCGATCTCCGAACGCATCTGCACCCGAAGCTTGGCGTCGAGATTCGACAGCGGCTCGTCCATCAGAAACGCCTTGGGGTCGCGCACGATCGCCCGCCCCATCGCCACCCGCTGCCGCTGCCCACCGGACAGCTGGGCGGGCCTGCGGTCCAGAAAGTCTGTCAGGTCTAGGATTTTCGCGGTCTCCTCGACCTTCTGAGCGATCTCGGCCTTCTTCATTTTGGCCAGCGTAAGCGGGAACGCGATGTTCTGCCGAACGGTCATGTGCGGATAGAGGGCGTAGCTCTGGAACACCATCGCGATGTCGCGGTCCTTGGGCGCCTTCTCGTTCACCCGCTGACCGCCGATGCGCAGCTCCCCCGAGGAGATCTCCTCGAGGCCGGCAATCATGTTCAGCGTGGTGGATTTTCCGCAGCCGGACGGGCCGACCAGGATGATGAACTCGCCGTCGGCGATCGTGATCGACAGGTCTTTCACGGCCGTCGCGCCGCCTGCGTAACTCTTGGTCACCCGGTCCAACACAATTTCGGCCATGGAGCTACCCCTTCACCGCACCGGATGTCAGGCCGGCGACGATCCGTCGTTGGAAGATTAGAACAAAGATGACGATCGGGATGGTGATGACCATCGCGCCGGCCGCGATCGATCCGGTCGGCTCCTCGAATTGCGAACTGCCGGTGAAGTTGGCGATCGCCACCGGCGCCGTAATGGCCCGTTGGGTGGCAGTCAACGACAACGCCAGCAGCAGGTCGTTCCACGCGAAGATGAACACCAGGATCGCCGCGGTGACAATGCCCGGCGCGGCCAGTGGTGCAATCACCTTGCGGAACGCCTGAGCGGGTGTGGCGCCGTCCATCTTCGCCGCCTTCTCCAGATCCCAAGGAATCTCCCGGAAGAACGCGGCGAGCGTGTAGATCGCCAGCGGCAGCGCGAACGTGATGTACGGGATGATCAGGCCCGGCCATGTATCGAACAGCCCGATGCTACGCCACATGTTGAAGATGGGTGTCACCAGCGAGATCTGCGGGAACATCGCGATCAGCAGTGCGACCCCGACCAGCAGCCGCTTACCGGGAAACGCCAGTCGCGCAACCGCGTAGGCCGCCATGCCACCGATGACCACCGCGATCAGCGTGGTGATCAACCCGATGCCGATCGAGTTGATCAGGGCCGAGGTGAAGATGTCACCCTGGAAGATCCCCTTGTAGTTGTCGAAAGTGATCTGCGATGGAATCAGTTTGCCGTCCTTGACGGTTGACGTCGGCTTGAGCGACAGGCTCAGGATCCACAGCACCGGAAACAGCGCGTACACGACGACCAGAATGTTGACGACGGTCCAGCCCGTCGCACGCCCCGCGCCGACCCGTTCGGCCATCAGCGCCTGTCCTCGTCGGATCCGGGCGCCGCGGCACCGAAGAGTTTGATGTAGATGAATGCGATAATCGCCACAGACAGGAAGATCAGCACGCTGATCGCCGACCCCAGACCGAGATTGAAAGCCTTGAACAGGTTGTCGTAGCCCAGGATTGACACCGAGCCGGTGTTGTTGGCACCGCCGGTGAGCACGTAGATGTTGTCGAAGATCCGGAACGCGTCCAGCGTGCGGAACAGCAACGCCACCAGGATTGCCGGTTTGATCAGCGGCAGAATCACTTTGACGAGCCGCTTCCACGCGCCGGCCCCGTCGATCTGGGCGGCGTTCAGCAGATCCTGTGGCACCAGGGCCAATCCAGCGAGCAGCAGCAGCGCCATGAACGGCGTCGTCTTCCACACCTCCGCGAGCACCACGATGGCCAGCGACGGAAGCTGCTCGGTCAGCGGAGCGCTACCGTCGGGCAGCAGGTTCGCCAGATAGCCGGTGCCCGGCGTCCACGCGTAGTACCAGCTGTACGACGCGGCGACGGTCACGATGCCGTACGGAATCAGGATCGCGGTGCGCACCACACCCTTGCCGAAGATCGTCCGGTGCATCACCAGCGCCAGCGCCATGCCGAGCACGAACTCGATCGCCACCGAAACGATGGTGATCGCCAGCGTCACGACAAATGCCGTCCACCAATACCGGTCGGTGAGGACGGTGATGTAGTTCTGCACCCCGACGAATGACGTGTCCTCGGGGGTGGCCAGGTTGTAGCGCTGCAGGCTCAGCCACACCGCGTAGCCGATCGGGTACGCGGTGACCGCCAACATCAACAGGACCGCCGGGGTGATCAACAGGAACGCCAGCCGCCGTTCCGATTTCTTGTCGTCGGTGCCGCCGGTCGTCGCGGCGGGGGCTTGCGCTCCAGTGATCGGCGGCGCGGTCATGGAATCAGCCCCTTACCGTCGATGGCCTTCTGGATCTGCACGGTCAACTCGTCGGCCGTGCGCTCCGGATCGATGTTGGTGATCGGGGCCAGCGTGACCGAGATCCTCGTCGACACCGCTTGGTAGACCGGGGTCGCTGGCCGCACCGCGGCGTTGGTCAGCTGCTCTCGGATGATCGCGTATTGCGGGTACTTCGCCTGGAACGTTGGGTCGTCGTAGAGCGAGGCCCTCACCGCAGGCAGCCCGCCCTCGACGGACGTGTACCGCTGGTTTTCGATGTTGCGCATGCAGCGGATCGCCTCGAACGCCTCCTTGCGGTGCCGGCTGGTCTTGGCGACCGCCAGATTGAGCCCGCCCAGCGTCACCTTGGCGGACTCACCCGGCTGAACGCCCGGGTACGGCGCGAAGCCGAACACTTTCTTGCTGGCCTCGAACGCGGCCTTGAACTGATCGTCAGTAGGCGAAAACGTCCCGGCATCGTTGATGCTGCCTGCCAGGTCAGGCTGCTTGTCCAGCGGCAGGAAAGTGACACCGCCCTTGACGGCGTTCTCCAGCATCGACGGAAGTACGAACGGCCAGTTCACCTCGAGCGCCGCTTTGCCCTGCTCCAGTGCGAGCCGCGCAGTGCCCTCGTCGGTCTGGGTGATCGACGGGTCGGCGCCGGGGGCGGTAGCAACGGCCTTCATGATCTCTAGGGCCTTGACGGTCGCGGCGCGGTGCTCCTGCGTGTCGGTCAGCGTGACGGTCTTGCCGTCGTCGGAAAGCACTTGACCGCCAGCGCTTTCCAGCAAGGTGTTGAACCACACCACCAGACCCTCGTATTGCTTGGCCTGCACGGCGATCCAGCTCGGCTCACCCGCCGCGTGCAACCGCGTCGCCTCGGCAACCATGCCGTCCCACGTGGTCGGCGGCTCGTCCATCAAATCAGCGCGGTACCAAAGCAATTGAGTATTCGTTGTAATTGGCGCCGCGTACAGCTTGTCCTGCCACTTGGCGGTCTCCAGCGGCCCGGGCAGCGTGTTGCTGGTGGCGTCGGCTTCAGCCTGGCCGGACGGATCGTCCGAAAGTGGCAAAGCCCAACCCGCCTCGGCGAACTCAGCGGTCCACACCACGTCCAGTGCCATCACATCCAGCGTCTTGTCGTTGCCGGTGAGCCGTCGCGCCAGCTGCAATCGCTGATCGTCGGCGCCCTTCGGCAAGCTGATCTGTTGGATGGTGAAGCGGCCGCCCAGTTCTTCGTTGCAGCGCTTGGCCACTGCGGTGAACGTGGCCATCTCGTTAGCCGGCGTGTAGTAATTGATGACGAGTCCGCCGCCGCCCGAACCGCACGCCGTCAGCATTGACGCCGTCGTCAGCGCGGCCAATGCCGCAGCACCTAGCCGCCGAGCGCGCACCGATCGCCTCCCGTCCGCCGGGGACCTCCCGCGGGCAAACCGTAGAGCCACATACGCGTGATTTGCAACACTTCCGGCGCGCGCGTCGCACACTGTTACTCAATCGCGAGCGTCCGCAAACTCCCTGTTATAGCGGCGTAGACGAGGTACTGGGGGCACCTCCCGCTCGCGCGGGAACACGCACCCTCGCGGGAAATAGCGCTAGATCGTCAAGCGCGCCAGCAGATTCCGGCCGTTTTCAGCGCTTTGCGGGTCGCACAGCACGTCGTAGCGGCCGGCGACGAGCTGCATCGTCGAACTGAAATCTCTTGTGCCGCGCGCCATCGCATAGGGGATCGCCGAGGTGATCAAGCCGAAGAACACACCGGCGATCAGACCCGTGACCAGCGCGCCCCACGGACTGGGGCTGAAGAAACCGAGGATCAGGCCGATGAACAGGCCCAGCCACGCTCCTGTCAGCACGCCACCGCCGAGCACCTTGGGCCAGGTCAGCCTGCCGGTCACCCGTTCCACCTGCATCAGGTCGACGCCGACGATGGTGACCTGCTGCACCGGGAACTGTTGATCGGACAGGTAGTCGACGGCGCGTTGCGCCTCGCCATAGGTCGGGTAGGAGCCGATCGGCCAGCCCTTCGGCGGGGTGGGCAGGGCGGCCGGGCCACCGCGCCGGGGAGTGGGCGCACCCGGCGTCGTGCCGGGGGTCTGTCCAGGCTGAAACGGGCTGGTCATCGGTCTTCCATCTCCTCTATGCGCACCTGAATTTCGTAGCTGCTCTCATCCGGACCAACGCCCCGACGGCCGTAATGGTGCCCTGCACTTGCGCTAGGTTGATCAGCATGACAAATCCCGGCGAGGACGCAAGCCAAACGGCATCATCCGACTCCGGTGGCGGGGGGTCGGAGCCGTCGTCGGGCGGCGACGAGGCGCCGTCGATCGAGCAGCAGTCGCAGGAGCAGCCGAGCCAACCCGAGGCACCGCAGCCGGCCGAGCAGCCCGCCTACACCCCGCCCCCGGCGTACACCCCGCCGCCCGGATACCAGACACCCGGATACCAGGCGCCCGGCTACCCGCAGGCGTCGGGCTATCCGCCCCCGAATTTTCCCTCACCTGACTACACGCCGCCAACGGAGTATCCGGCGCCCGGCGGTGTACAACCCGGCTACCCGCCCCCGCCCTACCCCGGTCCGTCTGGCTACGGCGCGCCGTCGTACCCGCCGCAGCAATACGGGACGCCGCCGGCTCCCGGCTACGGCCCGCCGCCGACCGGCTATCCGGCACCCGATTACGCCAGTGCCTACGCACAGCCGGGCCAGAAGACGAACCAGTTGGCGATCGCGTCGATAGTCGCTTCGTGCGTCGGTGTGTTGTGTGGCATCGGTTCGATCGTGGGCATCGCGCTCGGCATCGTCGCGCTGAACCAGATCAAGCAGACCCGTGAGGGCGGCCACGGGATTGCGATCGCCGGCATCGTCGTCGGTGCGGTGACGCTCCTGCTCAACTTGATCTGGATGAACCTCGCACTGAGTAACTGACGGTGACCACCAGCGACCCCGAGCAGCCGTCGCAGCCCTTCGGCGCCGCCGAGTACCCGTCGCTGGAGGACTCTGCGAAGCAGCCCGATCCGTACCCGCCGGTCGACTATCCGCCGGATGCCGTGTTGCCGCCGCCGGTCTACCCGCCGCCCTATCCCGGCGCGGCGGGTTACCCCGGCTATCCGGGCTATCCGGGCGCGCCCGGATATTACCTGGGCGGCTACGACCCGTACCGGCCGATGAAGCCGCCAGGCACGAACGGCAAGGCGATCGCCGCCTTGGTCACGTCCCTGGTGGGGCTGTTCTGTTGCGGCCTGCCGTCGATCGTGGGACTGATCCTGGGCGTCATCGGGATGCGCGAGACCAACGCACCGGCCAGGACGGCAACGCGATCGCGCTGGTTGGGGCGATCATCGGCGGACTGGCCATGGCCGGCTGGGTAATCTATCTGCTGCTGTCGATAGGCATCTACGCCAGCGGATGGCAGTGGGCGCCGTAGCCGGCCGCGGACGAGAGGAGCACAAAGGGGTT
>CAVYPB010000033.1:0-10719 GCA_963770305.1 uncultured Actinomycetota bacterium | reverse complement strand
AACCGCCAGGGGCGAAGCCCTCCGGACGCGTTTCCGCTGGTAGCGGGGACAGGATTCGAACCTGCGACCTCTGGGTTATGAGCCAACCAGTCGCCGTCTCCAATCGCCCGTCAGGTCTCAAAGGCGCAGGTCACGCGGAATCGCCCGTCGCAGCCATCACGCCGTGTCTCACTGGATCGCGGCAGTTACGCCGCGTTTCGTTCCCAAATCCGTTCCCAACACTGCACGCAGCAAGTGCAGCAGCCTCGGCGTCTCACGGCCGTTGACAGCGCGGCCTTCGTCGTCTGGAGACACGCGCGTGACAGGGCCGATTACACCGCTGTAAGTGAGCGACGACTCAGCTGCGACTACGGTTAACCGGGCGTCAATGGTCTTGCGCTGGGCTTCGTTGCTGGAGTGCCGCCGTTGGGCTCGCCACGACGCAGTCCATGGGCAGCATGAGCAACGCGGCACTTCGGCCAGCCTGTGGATTGAGCCGGTAGCTCCGAACCCACTTCTGCGGTCACGTACGCCGCCGAACCGGCCGCGTCGGCCGACCGACAAGTCAGTCCGGTCGACGACCCCAGCCGATCGTGGTAGACGGTGCGCGGAAGGTTACGGTCGGATCTCGCAGTAGCCGTTGCGTTTCCGCGAGATCGTCGTCGCGGGCACCCAGCGCGAGCATCCGTTCTTCGAGCCGCAAGAGCGAATCGGCGAACAAGCGCGCGCCCACGGAGTCGCCGCGCACCAGGCGTGCGATGACTTCAACCTGGAGATCCGCGAGATCAAGCGCTTCCAGGTCGCCCACAAGGCGTGTGCCGTAGCCGGGATCCCAACCGCCGCTGATCGCCGCGTCACAGAACACCGTCCACGCACGGCGCCACGCCGCACTCCAGGGCGTGACCGCCATGGCGTTGAAATCGGGCTCGCACACCGCGAGCCAGCGCCCGGGTCGGACTGCGGCGAGCAGACGACCGAGCACGTCCAACCGTGCGGGCAGATGCATGAGCAAATTGCGGGCATGCACAAGATCGAACGCTGCTTCGGGAAGCGGGTCGCTGACCGCATCATGTCGGCGGACCTGGACGCGATCACTTGCGAGCCGCTCCAGCAGGCGCACGTCGAGGTCGAGCGAGACGACCGAGCCCGTATCGCCCACCCGCGCCGCAAGCAGCCGCGTCGCGGAGCCGGCGCCAGCGCCCACGTCAAGACAACGCCAGCCCTCGCTGACTCCGATCGCATCGAACTGCCGGACCGTATACGGATCGTGAACCTCCTCGAGGAGCGCGAGCCGCGCCCGCTCGAACTCCTCGGCCCCGTCCTGGCCGAGCGTGTATTGCGCCATGGCCAGGCTGACGCTACTCCGAATGTTGAACCATCCCGGGTTGGCTGCACGACGGCAGCAGGCCGAGGGCTGACCGCCAGGGAGTTATATGGCGGAGGTAGGGTGGAGCTAAGGGGACTCGAACCCCCCAGCTGAGCTGCGAAAAGGCCGTTTGAAGTGGAGCTTTTGTGCTGGCGTGTTGTTACGTGACTCTTTTGTCCTGGGGATATGCATCGGCGTGTTACGTGACATAACAGTGCTCGCTCGCTCATCGATACCTCTGGGTTATGAGCGAACCGGTGACGGTCTCCCCCAGTGCAATCGGTCTCGTAGCTGCACGTCAGCGGCGTTCAGCCGTCCAGCCTGTTCCAAAACGTCGCGCTTGTTCGCATCTGTTTCACCCTGTTCTGTTCGACAGTAATTGCGGTAAAGCGATTACGCGGGTCGGTGGTGTCAGACGGCAATGTTCGGCGGGGCGAGGGTTCACAAAGCGCAGGTCGTTCAACATCGTGCGCAACGTGTGGTCCCCAAATGGTCCTAGAATCGACGGCCGCCGCGGTTAACTGATGTTTGGCGGTGCGTTGCAGGGGCCCGTAGTAGTTGGCCTTAAGCGCACTAATTGGCTGCTCGTCGAACACCGCCGCAGGAAGCTAAGGAGCGATGACTGGTCCTCCACCGGAGGGCGGCTCGGCGCAGGCCGCTGCTACCTCGACCCATCCACGTGTGGTGCTGCTGGACGGGACCGCCGGGCTGCCGCGAGAGATCCTGGGCAATAAGGGATACGGCATCGACGCAATGCGCAGGCACGGGCTGCCGGTGCCGCCGGCGTTCGGCATCACCACCGAGGTGTGCGCGCAGTGGTTTGCCAATCCCGACCACACCATCGACACAATCTGGAACGACGTGCTGATGCGGATGCGGTGGCTCGAGCAGGCGACGTCGCGCACCTTCGGACGCGGCCCACGCCCGTTGCTGATCAGTGTGCGCAGCGGCGCCGCACAGTCGATGCCAGGCATGATGGACACCGTCTTGGACCTCGGCATGGATGATGCTGTCGAAGCCGCGCTGGGCGAGGCCAGAACGCCGGAGTTCGCGCGCGACACCCGCCGCCGGTTCAATGAGATGTACCGCCGCATTGTGCTGGGTGGTGACAACTCAGCCACCGTGCCCGATGACCCGTTCATCCAGTTGCGTCGGGCGATCCAGGCGGTGTTCGCGTCGTGGAACTCACCGCGTGCGATCACGTATCGCAAGTACCACGGTCTCGACGACCTGGCGGGCACCGCCGTCGTGGTGCAAGCGATGGTGTTCGGCAACTGCGAGCGCGACTCTGGCACCGGAGTGCTGTTTTCCCGCAACCCGATGACCGGCGCCGACGAGCCGTTCGGCGAATGGCTGCCGGGCGGTCAGGGCGAGGACGTCGTCTCGGGCAATTTCGACTGCCAGCCGATCAGCGCATTGCGGAACGTGCAACCGCAGGTGTACGAGCAGCTGAGGGCCGCGGCCGGGGAGCTAGAGAAACTCGGCGCCGACGTCCAGGACATCGAGTACACCGTCGAAGAGGGCAGGCTGTGGCTGCTGCAGACCCGGGCAGCCAAGCGTTCCTCGCAGGCCGCGGTGCGGCTGGCACTGCAGTTCCGTCATGAGGGACTTATCGACGACGCTGAAACGCTGCGCCGGGTGACGCCGGATCACGTCGAGACGTTGCTGTTGCCGACGCTTGAGCCTGAGACGCGGTTGACGGCGACGCTGCTGGCTAACGGCCTGCCGGCTTTTCCTGGTGTCGTTTCCGGTCGTGCCTACGCCGATGTCGATGAGGCGCTCGATGCCGCCGATGAGGGCGAGGACGTGATTCTGGTCCGCACGTCAACGCGCCCCGAAGATGTGCAGGGCATGCTGGCCGCCCGCGGCATCGTCACCGAAATCGGCGGCGCCACCAGCCACGCGGCGGTGATCAGTCGCGAGATCGGCCGCCCGGCGGTCGTCGGCTGCGGGACCGGCGTGGCCGAGGCCCTCAACGGCAAGCTGATCACCATCGACGGCACCGAAGGTGAAGTGCGCGAAGGCATTCTGGAGCTGACCGCATGGTCGGAGAACGACACCCCTGACCTGCGCGAGGTGGCCGACCTGGCCCGAAAGATGAGCCCGCTGCGCGCACACGCCACCGGCGACTACCCGGTGTTGGAGAGTAACTCCGACGCCGCGGTCCGCGACGCACTCGCAGCCGGACACACCGACGTGGTATCTCCCACGCCTCTCATCACGATGCTGACCGCCTTGCGGCTCACCTCCGACGGCGACGTTGTCGGCGACAACGGTTGGACGTATCCGATGAGTGAGCTGAAGGTGTTGCAGGCCATCCGGCTGAAGGGCCGGGTAACCCCGGCCGACGTGGCAGCGACCCTTGACGAGGACCCCAGGCGCGTGGCCGCGACCATCGCAGGACTGACCGCCGCCGGTCTCCTCATCCAAGCCGAAATGCTCCGAATCAGTCCAGACGGCCGCGAGCGGCTGAACACGCTGTTGGCCGAGGAACGTTCCGGCATCGACACCGCCGCGATCACAGCCGCCTACCACGATTTCCGCGCGGTCAACACCGACTTCAAGGCACTGGTCTCGCGACTGGCAGCTTAAAGACGGCGAGCCCAACACTCACGGCGACGCCGACTACGACGCCGCAGTGCTGGATCGGCTCAACGGAATCCACAAGTTGGTCGTACCGATCATCGCCGCGGCGACCCTGCAGGTGCCGCGGCTAAGCGCATACCGCGACAAGCTGGCCGCTGCGCTGGAGAAGGTCAAAGCCGGAGAAACCATCTGGTTGACCCGCGCCGTCGTCGACTCATACCACACCGTGTGGTTCGAACTACACGAGGAACTCATCCTCGCTGCGGGACTGACCCGCGATGCCGAAGCCAAAGCCGGCCACGCACAATAACTTTCAGAAACCAGACCGGACTCCAGGCGTCTCCACGGCCCACAGAGACGCCTTCCGGACGTCGCCGAAGCATGCACCGTACCGCCTCTCGACGATGGATTGCCATCGTCATCGTCCTGCCGGCCCGCGGCATGCGACCCGACGACCCGATGGAAGTCAGTGCAAGAACCGCTCGTAAGACGATCTGCGCGATCGGGACGTCGTCTCCGATCTCACTCAACCCTTGTGACGCGCCCTGATGAGCCGTCAACCTCGACCAAGTGGCCCGTGCGTAGGACACGGCTCCCAACGATCGATCCAACGACACAAGGGATCCCGAATTCGCGTGCGACGACCGCCGCGTGCGACATCTCCGCGCCGGTGTCGACCACGACGGCGGCGGCGTAGGCGAAGAACGGCGTCCATCCGATGTCGGTGAATTCGGTGACTAGAACTTCGCCGGGCTGCAATTCGCTGGTCAAGTCCGCCATCAAAACTCGGACCCGACCCTTGGCGATACCCGCTGACACCGGTATTCCACTCAGCGACTCACCGGGGGCCGCTTCCGTGAAGTCTTCCGCGCGAAGTTCCCAGCGCTCAACGAAATTCATCGGCGGCCGGTACTTTGCCAACCTTGCCTGTTCAGCCTGACGGCGTGCGACGCGGTGCCGTACATCGGCGGGTGGATGTAGCAGCTCGTCGCGGATGAGGTAAAACACGTCGTCCGGATGTTGAATGACCCCGTCGCGTGCCAGCCGCGAGCCGATCTCGCGAGTGATCAGCCGATAGCAGTGCGTGTGCCGAACGGCGGCGTCGCGGGCCCGCTCGCGAGACTGCTGGAATCCGGCAGCCCAGTCGAGCCAGCAGCCGCAGCTTCGGGCCCGCCGGCGGCATAGGCTGCACCGTTCGTTCAGCGGTACGGGTGAGCTTGAGCGACGACGTCGAGCAGCCGGGCCGGCGAGTCGGCGAACACCGGGTTGATCAGCTCGGTCTCCCCCGGGCCGCGGTGACCATACTCGGCGATGACTGCCGTGCAGCCGGGCGGCGAACAGCGGGTGCTCCGCTTCCAAACGGTTCAGCGCGACACACGGATCGGACTCGGCAAGGATCGTCACGATCGACGCGTCGGCGCAGGCCAACTCGCCGAGCTCATGAGCGCCCCGGATCAGCCCGGCGCTCACCAGGCCCTCGGTTCCTCCCCTGAATTGCGTGGCGAATCGCTTCCCGGCCTGCTTCTCGATGATCGCCACAATTGGGACGACTGCCAACGAGGCGAGCCCCGCCACAGCCCAAGCGTTAACCACTTCGTCGCGGATGCAACGCAATTGGCATTGCAACTGCTCATCCGTCAGGCCCGCGTAGTACGCAGCATCGCGCTGCTGCCTGCGTGCTTCGCGGTCCATGCGACGGGTTTCACTGGCCGCGCCGGCGATCACGGCGACCATCCTGGGCAGCCGCCAGGCCATCCCCCACGGCCCGATCTCGTCGGCCTTCGAAACCTCGGCGGTCGATCCCACCCCGAACAGCAGATTCTCCCACGCCGCAGGTTCTGCACCGGGCAGTACCGGAGTGGTCGCCAAAAGGACGCTCATATTGAGGTAAACTGTGTGGCCGAACGAACCGGTCTGCTCCTCGATAAGCGCCCTGCGCACCTCCCCCTTCATCTGCAAAAGGTCGGCGCTGAGCGCTCCAGTCGTGCGCCCCGCCTCCAGCGACAGTTCCAGCGACAGGGGGGTCATCGGGCCGGGGAACGCCTCGGCGGTGTTCGCCGCGGTATACGCCGACCAGGCGGGGTCAACGTCGGTGTCGAATTCCCCGCCCGCACCGTCGTCGTTGGCCGGGCGGTGCTGCGGTCTGTCGCGGGCCGGCGACGGCACCCGCGTCCAGGGCGACCGCCAGGGCACCGCCACTCGCGTCGAGCCCAGGTAGACATGGC
Organism: uncultured Actinomycetota bacterium; assembly: GCA_963770305.1. GTDB lineage: Bacteria > Actinomycetota > Actinomycetes > Mycobacteriales > Mycobacteriaceae > Mycobacterium. The sequence continues at coordinate 4,563 of CAVYPB010000033.1, read as the reverse complement.
CGCGGTTGGCTCGGCGGAAGTCGGTCACACATTCGGAAGCCGTCCACGCCGGGACGAAGCCGAGATCCCTGAGCCGTGCGGTATCGATGACCGGGCAATACAGCATGGACTCGATCGCTCCCGGATCTATCGAGAACAGGCGGCGATTCCACCGGAAGCCGAGCACCGCGGCTAGCAGCCTCGGATCGCACTCGAAGTAGCGTTTGCCCAGCATGGCTGCAACTTCACGCACCGCAACCACGTCAGGAGCGGCCAGGTTGACCGGGCCGGTCCACCCCGGGTGCTCCACCGCGTCGCCGACGAAGCGCCCGAGATCGTCGGGGTGGATGAATTGCACGATGTTGCGGCCGCCCTTCACGCCGAGGGTGAACGGAGCGGCGAAGCGCCGTTGGGTCACTCTGGCCGACTCGCGGCCCATGACGTTCGCCGCGCGCACCAGCAGCGCGTTGACACCGGAATCGGTGATCAGCTCTTCGGCACGCGCCGTGTGCAGCGAGTCGCGGTCCGTGATGTTGGGTCGCAAAGGATCCGACTCCACCAGCCGCGCAGGATTGTCGAAATGGGCGCCGTATGCCATCGCCGACGACATCGCCACCAGCCGGGACACCCCCGCCCGTTCTACCGCATCGAGCACTGCGCGGGTGCCGCCTACGTTGACTGCATAGCTGTCGGCGCCGCGATCGCGGTGTCTGGACCATGCCACATGCACCACCGCATCCGCGGGCGCACCGCCGCCTGCCATCAGCCGCACCAGCGCCTCGGCATCGCGGACATCGGCGCGGGTATGTCGATAGCCGGGTGCACTCAGCGAATGCGGCCCACGTGACAAGCCGTGAATGTCATGGCCACGGCGCAGCAACTCCGCGACGATGCACGTGCCGATCCCCCCGGATGCGCCGGTAACCACTACCCGCATGTGCCCTCACCGTTCCTATCTCGCGTAGCACTGGCTTTGGCGGCGGCCATCTCGCGATGCTTCGCGCCGGTCAAGGCGTCTCCGAAAGGCGATGCCGCGGGCGCATTCCCGCTGTGGCTGACGGTCTTGCTGATCGCAAAACGATCGCGCAGCCAGACCAACGGCCTTGGGGCCCACCAGTTGGCGCGACCCAGCACATGCATGTAAGCCGGTACCAACAACATGCGTACCAACGTGGCGTCCATCAGCACCGCCAACGTCAAGCCCACGCCGAACATTCGCATGATCGACACGTTCGCGGCGGTCAAGGCCACGAACGAGATTGACATCACCAGCGCTGCGGCGGTCACTACCCGCCCCGTGCGGGCCAGGCCCAGCGCGACGCTCTCGTCATTGTCCGCGGGAGTCCTGCGCGAGCCCAACCAATACTCCCGGATGCGGGACACCAAGAACACCTCGTAGTCCATTGACAATCCAAAAGCGATGCAGAACAACAACACTGGTACGTTCGCCACCAACGTTCCGGTCGCGGTGGTGGCCAGTCCGCCCAAGGTGACCTTCCTGGAATATCCACACCAACGCGCCGAATGCCGCGGTCAACGACAACACGTTGAGCAACAACGCCTTCAGCGGCAGCACCACGCTGCCCGTCAGCAAGAACAACAGCACGACAGTGATCACTGCGATCAGGCCAAGCACAATCGGCAGGCGGGAGTTGATCGCCGCCGCGCTGTCGCGGTTAATCGGGGCGGCCCCGGCCAGCTGCACATGTTCGCCGGACGGGCCCCCGACGGCATGGAGTCGCTCGAGCTGCGTTTCGGAGTCCGGAGAGAACAGCGGCACGGTGCTGGAGATCGTCAGGAACGCGCTACCGTCTTTGATCGCTGTCGCGGCACTCGGCGGCCCAACCAGGGCGCCGTCGACGAACGTGCCGCCCGGCGCCGATACAGATGACACGTTCGGCACGCGCGACAGCTCCGCGGCGTAGCGAGCCAGCTCGTCAGGGGTGAGATCGGACGTGTCGGGGATGACGGCGGTCACCGCACTCGCGGAGTTGTCGGCGAAGTTGCTGCGCAGCTCGTCGCCGACCTGGCGTGCCGAGGCCCAGGACGGCAACACCCGGTCGTCGGGAAAGCCCCATTTCACGCCGAAGAATGGTGCGCCCAACACCAGCAGCAGCACGGTCAGTGCGAGCGCGATCGGGACGGCGTGACCCATCACGAACTTGGTGCAGCGGTACCAGAAGCTCTGCTCGATCGGTCGGAGCACCGGCTCTGGCCGGCCCAGTACCCGACGGCCCAGCCGGCGCACGTCGAGTGAGTCGAGCCGGTCACCGAGCAGCACGATCGCGGCCGGGGTCACCACGATCGCGGCTAATGCCACGAATGTGACGGTCGCGACGCCTACGTAGGCAAATGATTTGAGGAAGTACATCGGGAACAGCACCAAAGCCGCCATCGACAATGCGACGGTCGTGCCCGAGAACAGCACCGTCCGGCCCGCAGTCGTCATCGTGCGCACCAGCGCCTCTTCGCGGTCGGCGCCGCCGGCCAGCTCGTCGCGGAAGCGGCTGACGATCAACAAGGTGTAGTCGATGGCGAGCGCCAGACCCATCGCGATGGTCAGGTTCAGCGCGAAAATCGATACCTCCGTGACGTATGTGATCAGGCGTATCACCGCCATCGCACCGGTGATCGCCCCGATGCCTATGGCTACGGGCAGCGCCGCCGCAAGCAGACCGCCGAACACCCACACCAAGACCAGGAAACTGAGCGGGAGCGCGATGGATTCCATCAGCAGCAGGTCACGTTCTGATTGGGCAGTTGATCTGCACGTCGGCCATCGCAGCGCCGCCGACGCGGACCGTGACACCGTCGCGGTCATGACCCAGCCGCTCGGCCAGTGCCTTGGCGTGCTTCTGACCGTCGGTACCCCCGCCGGTGATGCCGGCGACGACGAGCCCCGACTTGCCGTCCTTGCTGATCAGCGGCGCGGCCAGCGGCTGGCGGGGTCGTCCACGCCGAGTACACCTCGGCGACAAAGGGCGAGCTGCGTAACTGCTCAACGATATCGGTGCCGACGGCGCGGGCGGCCGAGCTTTGCGCACCATTCTCAGAAGTGACCATGAAGATCATCTGCAGGTCGCCCCGACCGAACTTGGCGGACAGCAGTTCGGCGGCCCGCGCCGACTCGGCCGTCGGATCCTGGAAGCCCGGCGGCCGAGAGGCTCTTGATGCCCGGAATACCGAAGACGGCGGCACCGACCATGACCAGCACCGCGACGACGATGATCCGACGCGGCGCGGCGATGGCCAGATGAGCGATGTATTGCAGCACGCACGTCCTTTCGGTGTGCTCTCGCCCCTAAGCATCAGCGGTGGGTGAGGCGCACTCGGTTTTGCCACCGAGATCCACAGTCAACCGCACCGCATCGTCTATTGGGGTCACTTAGCCCGGGTAGACCGCCTTGACCTCACCGCCCGAAGCGACGTGGTCACCGCGCATGCAGAAAGCCGGAAGTACGGCGCGTCTGACTGCACGAGCGAGCAGTCCGGTCGGAGCAGCCCGCGCAGTCGGATGGTCTGCTTCAGCTTGATCCGCCGTCCTGTTCATGAAGAAGTTGACGAACTCAGGGCTCACGGCGTCAAGGGCCTTGGTCAGCACGGCGAGCCGGGGCGCTATTCGTACCGGACGGGTACGGGCGGCGGTGATCATCCAGCCGGCGGCCTCGTCGGCGCTCAGTGTCGGCAATTCGTCGTAAGCGGACGTCGCCTCGATCATCGACGTGCGTACCAGTGGGTAGTAGAGGGTGGTGGAATGCACTCCGCGGCAGGACCATTCGGTTTCGATCGCCCGGCTCAGTACCGACAAGGCGCTCTTCGACGCGTTGTAGGCGGCGAACAGCGGCGCGGCCTCCGACATCACTCCCCAGCTGGAGACATTGATGATGTGCCCGTCTCCGCGCTCTAGCATGCCGGGCGCGAACCCCCGGATGAGTCGCAGCGGCGAGTAGTAGTTGAGGCGCATCGTGCGTTCGACGTCATGCCACCGCTCCAACGACTCCGCCAGGGGTCGGCGTATCGATCGCGCGGCGTTGTTGACCAGGATGTCGACCCCGCCAAGACGCTGCTCGACGGTGGCGACCACCTCGTCAACAGCATCAAGGTCGGACAAGTCGCAGGCCAGCGCCTCAGCCGAACCGCCAGCCTCGGTGATGCGCTGGACCAGCATGTCCAGTCGGTCCTGACGGCGAGCTACCGCGACAACCGTGGCGCCGCAGCGCGAGAACATCTCAGCGGCACTCTCACCGATGCCTGACGACGCTCCGGTGAGCAGCACGCGCGCACCGCGTAGCTCGACAGCGTCCCGCGTGGGACCGTAAAGCAGCAGCTGAGGGGTCACCGGAGGGCGCATCGCGGTCATTGTCAAAGCGTCGGACAGACGCTGCAGGGGGTTATGACTCACGAGTGAGAAAGTGTAGATCGCAATAGATCCCGCGTCCCGAACCGGCGTCATGAGGTTTGGACCGCGGTGTCTTCACCGCTTCGACGGTCTTCGTCATGACTGAGGTTTGCTTTCTGTGACATGTCGCAACAACGTTTCGACGTCCATATCATCGATCGATTCCGCAGCCACGTTTTCGCGTC
>CAVYPB010000032.1:0-169336 GCA_963770305.1 uncultured Actinomycetota bacterium | reverse complement strand
AAAGATGCTCGTTACGCGCGGCAGGACGAAAAGACCCCGGGACCTTCACTACAACTTGGTATTGGTGCTCGATACGGTTTGTGTAGGATAGGTGGGAGACTGTGAAGCGGCCACGCCAGTGGTTGTGGAGTCGTTGTTGAAATACCACTCTGATCGTATTGGGCCTCTAACCTCGAACCGTTTATCCGGTTCAGGGACAGTGCCTGGCGGGTAGTTTAACTGGGGCGGTTGCCTCCTAAAATGTAACGGAGGCGCCCAAAGGTTCCCTCAACCTGGACGGCAATCAGGTGTTGAGTGTAAGTGCACAAGGGAGCTTGACTGCGAGACGAACATGTCAAGCAGGGACGAAAGTCGGGACTAGTGATCCGGCACCCCCGAGTGGAAGGGGTGTCGCTCAACGGATAAAAGGTACCCCGGGGATAACAGGCTGATCTTCCCCAAGAGTCCATATCGACGGGATGGTTTGGCACCTCGATGTCGGCTCGTCGCATCCTGGGGCTGGAGCAGGTCCCAAGGGTTGGGCTGTTCGCCCATTAAAGCGGCACGCGAGCTGGGTTTAGAACGTCGTGAGACAGTTCGGTCTCTATCCGCCGCGCGCGTCAGAAGCTTGAGGAAACCTGTCCCTAGTACGAGAGGACCGGGACGGACGAACCTCTGGTCCACCAGTTGTCCCACCAGGGGCACCGCTGGATAGCCACGTTCGGACAGGATAACCGCTGAAAGCATCTAAGCGGGAAACCCCCTCCAAGACCAGGCTTCTCACCTTTTAAGAAGGATAAGGCCCCCCGCAGACCACGGGATCAATAGACCAGACCTACACGCCCCGCAAGGGGTTCAGGGAACTGGCACTAACCGGCCGAAAACTTACCCACAAAGCCCGCAACCACACACAATCCACGAATGCACAACAAGCATTCACACCCCACCACCAAAAACACTTCCCCACCCCCGTGGGGACACTCAAAAAGTGAATAAAGTTACGGCGGTCAATAGCGGCAGGGAAACGCCCGGACCCATCCCGAACCCGGAAGCTAAGCCTGCCAGCGCCGATGATACTACCCAACCCGGGTGGAAAAGTAGGACACCGCCGAACACACATTAAAGTCCTCTGCCCTCCAATTTCGATTGGAGGGCAGAGGCATTTTTATTGCATTGGTCAATCAGAATAGTGCGGGTGCTGCGCGGCTTTTCTCCAATTCGAGTAAGGCCCTTTTCCGACCGAGCCCGCCGCCGTAACCGGTGAGGCTGCCGTTCGATCCGATCACCCGATGGCACGGCACGATGATGCCGATCGGATTGTGGCCGTTCGCCAAGCCGACGGCGCGAAACGCCCCGGGGGATCCGATCTGCCGGGCGATCTCGCCGTAAGACCGAGTCTGCCCGTAGGGAATCGTCTGCAGTGCAGCCCAGACCCGGCGCTGAAACTGCGTGCCAACCAGGTCAAGCTCCAGATCGAAGTCCGTCCGGTCGCCGGCGAAGTACGCCTCGAGCTGTTCAACAGCTTCCGAGAACGCATCGTCGTCGGATTCCCAGCCGTCATGGCTCGGCTCGTACGTCTGGTCGACCATCCGCAGGTGCATCAAACGTCCGTCCATGCCCGCGAGAGTCAACTGCCCGACTGGACTGTCCATCGAGCGAAATTGGAGCGCTTCCATCACTTCTCCTTCGGCGGCCATTCGTTGACCGCATGATCAAGGGCTGTCCACAAGTGCTGGGTGGCATACGACCGCCACGGTCGCCACCGGGCGCTGTGTTCGGCGAGCGGACGAGGATCCTCTGGCAGGCTGAGCTGTTTGGCGGCCAGCCGAACGCCGAGATCGCTGACTGGGAACGCATCGGGATCGCCGAGGCCGCGCATCGCGATCACCTCGGCGGTCCACGGGCCGATCCCCGGCAGCGCTAGCAGCTGCTCGCGTGCGCGGTTCCAGTCGCAGCCCGCGTGCAGCACCACCTCGCCGTCCGCCATCGCGCCGACGAGTGTGGTCAGCGATTGCTGCCGCGACTTCGGGAACGCCAGATGCGCCGGATCGATCTCAGCGAGATGCTCGATCGCCGGAAACACATGGGTCAGACCGCCGTTGGCATCGGTCACCGGCTGGCCGTAGGCGGTCACGATGCGCCGGGCGTGGGTGCGTGCGGCCTTCAGCGACACCTGCTGGCCCAGCACCACTCGCACGGCAAGCTCCTGCTCGTCGATCGTCCGGGGAATCCGTTGCCCCGGCGCCTTGGCCACCAGGGCGGTCAGGTCCGGGTCGGCGCTCAGTGCGTCGACGACGGCCTCGGGATCCGCGTCGAGGTCGAGCAGCCGCCTGCACCGCGCGATCGCCGTGGACAGGTCGCGGAAGTCGTCCAACACGAGCTGGCAGCGCACATGATCGGGTTGCGGTGTGAGGCTTACGATTCCGTTGCCGTTGGGCAGCCGCAGCGTCCGCCGGTACGCGCCGTCGCGCACTTCCTCGACGCCGGGCACGGCACTCGCCGCGAGATGACCGAACAATCCCTCGTATGCGAACGGCGTCCGTACCGGTAGCCGCAGCGACAACGAACCCGTGGCGCCGACGTCGCCACGCCCGAATCGTGTCCGAGCACGTTGACGCAGGGCCGTCGGCGTGAGGTCGCACACCGTCCGGACCGTGTCGTTGAACTGACGGATGCTCGAGAACCCTGCGGCGAACGCGACGTCGCCGAACGGCAGCTCGGTGGTTTCGATCAGCACCCGGGCGGTCTGGCTGCGCTGTGCCCTGGCCAGCGCGAGCGGGTTCGCGCCGACCTCGGCCTGCAGCAGCCGTTCGAGCTGGCGGGTGGTGTAGCCGACGCGGGCAGCCAGCCCGGTCACACCCTCGCGGTCAACCGTGCCGTCGGCGATGAGCCGCATCGCCCTGGCCACCACGTCGCCGCGCACATTCCACTCCGGTGAACCAGGCGAGGTGTCGGGCCTGCAGCGCTTGCAGGCGCGGAAGCCGGCATGCTGAGCGGCCGCCGCGGTCGGATAAAACCGCATGTTGCGGGCATACGGCGGACGGACCGGGCAGCTGGGCCTGCAGTAGATCTTCGTGGTCAGCACCGCGGTGACGAACCAGCCGTCGAACCGGGCGTCCTTGGATTGGACGGCCCGGTAACAGCGGTCGAAGTCTTCGTGCATGCCTAAACACTTACACGTGCACACCGACATCACTGGCGGAAAAACGACATCGTCGTGAACCCGACCCGATCTAGCTAGAATCCAAGCCGTGGCCGAACTGGTTCAGCGGTACCTGGACCAGATCAGAGACGAACACGCGAGCGTCACGGATGGAGCGCTGGCCACCTACATCCCCGAGCTCGCCGGCGTCGAACCCACCGGATTCGGGCTGTCGCTGTCGCTCTCCGATGGATATGTCTACGAATCCGGCGATGCCACAGTCGAATTCACGATCCAATCGATATCCAAGCCGTTCACGTATGCGCTCGCCCTCGATCAGATCGGCCAGAATGCGGTGGATGCCAGAATCGGGGTTGAGCCGTCGGGTGAGGCTTTCAACGAGATCAGCGTCGATGTGGCAACGAAGACGCCGAAGAACCCGATGATCAATGCCGGCGCGATCGCGGCGGTCTCGCTGGTCCCTGGCGCCACACCCGAAGAGCGGTTCGCACGCATCCGCGAGTTCTACTCGGCGTTCGCCGGACGACCGCTCGACATCGATCCCGACGTATACGCCTCGGAGAAGAAGACCGGCAGCCGCAACCGCGCCATCGCGTACATGCTGCAGAGCTTCGGTGTGCTCGACGGTGACCCGGACGAGGTGCTGGACGTCTACTTCCGGCAGTGCTCGTTCAACGTGACCAGCACCGACCTGGCTCGGATGGCCGCCACCCTGGCCCGTGGAGGCGTCAACCCGATGACCGGGCGACGGGTAACGGACACCGTAGTCGTGCAGCGCACGCTTTCGGTGATGGTGACGTGCGGCATGTACGACGCCGCGGGCGACTGGGTGAGCGCCGTCGGAATGCCCGCCAAGAGCGGCGTCGGCGGCGGCATCGTCGCCGTACTGCCCGGCCAGCTCGGAATCGGTGTCTACTCGCCGCTGCTGGACGACAAGGGCAACAGTGTCCGCGGAGTCCGGGTGTGCCGTAGCTTGTCCCAACGGCTAGGACTGCATTTCCTCACCGTCACGCGAGAATCGCGGTCGACCATCAGGACCATCTCTGACGCCTGCGACCGGGTGCGTGTCTATGAACTTCACGGCGACCTGTTGTTCGCCGGCGCCGAGCAGGTGCTGCGCAGGGTTGAGCGGGAGAAGGACGACTTTGATGTGGCGATCCTTGACGTCGCGCGGGTCGACACCATCAACGACGCCGCCCGAGGCCTGCTCGCCGGCATGCGGGCGACGTTGTCATCGGTGGGCAAGGAAGGCTTCCTGGTCGACCCGGACAACGCTGTGGTACGGACCGAGAACCGGGACGACTTCGACGCGGTGGTGTTCGGCGCGCTCGACGACGCGGTCACAGCCGCGAAAGTTCTCCAGGCTCGGCTCTAGACCGGGAGTACCAGCTGGGTGGGTTCGGCGTGTCCGCGCAGTGTCACGGTGTCGCCGATAGTCCAGTGGGACGCTCGGGCCCTCGCAGTAACAGTCACGCCCCCGGGTCGTGGCGCCGCGGGCACCGACAGTTGCTCCTGGCTAGCATCCGGGGATCAACGGCGTTAACCGAGCCCGCCGCTGTCATCGCCTTGGGCACCTAGATGCGCTCCCCGCCGCGCAGAACGGCTCCAGCTGATTGGGGGGTTCGTGGCTATGGCCGTTGACATTCTGGCGATCCGAACCAATTCGGGCCAGCCAAACAGGACCACGTCACGAGGTTGTAGGCGCTCAGCGCGCCATACAGAAGGCTGTCTCGCGGATCGAATCCGAGCACTCCGGGCGCGTGATGAGCAACCTTGAGCGCGCAGACGACGGTCAATGCCGCCCAACCGCATGCCGTAAGTGCGCTGAAGACGAACGCTGTCCGTCGTCCGAGGCAGGACAGCAACGCCAGCGCCCCCACGGTCAAGAGGAGCCCCGCGTGCAGCGGCGTCACCTTGAGACCGAGCATTGGTATGCCGTCCGCGCTGAAGTGGGTGTAACCCATCGACCACGCCAGCGCGACGCCGCCGAGCACACCGAGGACCAGCCCCTCGACCACCAACAACCCTCGACCCACGCGGAAGCGCAAGCGTCCTCGTCCGTAGTCTCGCCGCTTCGTGTCCGCGGCACGTCCCACCAGGGAATCGTTCATCGGGGTGACGGATATCCGCGCGGGCTGCTGCATGCCCATGCCTCCGACGTCACCCATGCCTTCCAGCCTGACGCGAAGCGGCGGGTTATGGGTTCAACGCAAGCCAATTGGCAGCGGATGCGGCGCATGTCCACAACAAACTGCTAGACGCGCCGAAAAAGACATGCGCCAGGAATTTAGTTCGCTGAGTCGGAATCGGTATCGTCAGGACCGATGCGTCGCCGGTTAAAGCACACGATGGCAGTCGGGATCCTGTTGCTGGTCCCGGCGAGCGGCTGCAGCTCGCAGTCGCACCCGGCGACGACGTCCATCACGGTGTTCGCGTCGTCGGCGATGATCAAGAGCCTGACTGCGATCGGAAAACAGTTCGAGGCTGAAAACCCCGGGACTTCAGTGGCCTTCATCTTCGCGAGCTCGTCGGATCTTTCGGCGGAGTTGTCGGACGGCAATGACGCGGACGTGTTCGTATCGGGTGACCACGACAACATGTCAGCCATCGCAACTGCCGGCTTGATTGATTCAACTCCGGTGCCGATCGCGGCGAACAGCCTGGTTATCGCTACGGCTCCGGGCAACCACGACAATGTCGCTTCACTTGCGGACCTGGCCCGACCGGGCGTGCGTGTCGCCGTATGTGGAGGTCCCGGTGCCTGCGGGTCGGCAATCCGGCAGCTCGAGGACCGCACAGGGGTTCAGCTTCACCCTCAGTACGTCGACACGACGGCTAGCGATTTGCTCAAGGACATCACTAGTGGGAAAGTCGATGCTGGACTGGTATTCAAGACCGACGCGCTGAACGTCGGGGACAACGTCCCGTGGTTCGCCTTTCCCGAGGCGGCCGACGCAACGGTCACGTCATGGATTGCGCCGATGAAGAATTCAGATCAGGCCGAACTCGCGACGAAGTTCATCCAGGACGTCACGGGTGTCTCTGGCCGGAAGGTCTTCGCCGACGCCGGCTTTGCCGAACCAAACGAGAAATTTTGAGGGCTGGTTGAGCGCGTCGAGGCGGGTCACTAGGTGTAGTGACCCGCCTCGAATTATATTGACTTACAGTGGAATCCACTGGCCGAGGAACCAGAAGCCCCACCCGTTTCCGTCGCCGGAGGGAAGAGGGTTTACCTGCTGGCCCATCCAGTTGAAGGGCTGGTGATCAAAGCGGCCCTGGTCGACGCCGCGACCGTGCCAGTCGACAGGGGCGGGGCCGCCACGGTCGTCTCTATGGTCGTCGCGATGGTCACCGCATGGCGGGGTACCTGGACGGTCGCACCCCCAGGGATCTGCACTGGCCGTTCCGAGGCCGACGCCGAACAGTCCTGCAAAACCGATTCCGGCTGCCAGTGCTGATACGGATAAAGCACGCTTGAAAGTCATTTTCTCACTCCGTTTCTCGTTGATGTGGCACTCCTGCCACATGCGGAGTGACGTTAAGGGGCGGACATTGTCAGGCTCTGTGGTGGCCATGTGCGCGGGCTGTGTAACCGGTAACAGATCGACAACCGTTTGCTATCAACGAGATTGAGGAAACCTTGGCTGCGTCCGTCGACGGTGGTCGACCACCGCTGCGTGATCGCATACGCTCATCAGCTTCATTTCCGTCAAACGTTGAGGTAGGTCGTCGACCTGCTGCGCGAGGACATCGTCGATGCCTTCTTCGTCCAGCAATTGCGCGTCGTCGCGATCGATCCGGATCAGTTCCTGGCTGACAACGTCCGTCCTCACGGGTCAGTTCGGCCATGCGCCTCGCCGCCTCGTAGTGTCGAACCGGCGTGCACGCGGGCTCCGGCAACACCGGAGCGAGGCGGTATCGGGCCTGTCCCTGAATGATTAGGCACTCGAGAAGGCCGTCGATGCGTGCCTCGACGTCGGGCCCAGCTTCGATTCCAACGCGAGCCAGGCGCGCGCCGAACTCACCAGCTCCCGCCACGATATCGTCCACGGCCAGCGGTCGGATAGCGCATCAATGGCGGCCTTGAGCGCGGCGTCGTGCGTGACAAGATTACTTCCATCCGGCTCACCGTACTGCTGGCTGGAGTCATCGAGCCGAGTTTCTCCAGTGAGGGACGGCAACGATGCGGCGAAATGCATTCGGCGGCAGCGGTTTCTGTCAAATGTGCGACTGATCTGGGTTGCCCGTTCGGCGTCTACAAGCAGCGTCTGACGGAAGTGTCGGTTGACGGCGAAGTCAAGGTGCTGCTCGAGAAGTACTTGGTGGTCTGCGTAATCGAGCAGGTGATCACAACTACCGTCGGTCCATCGTTGCGGGCGAACGTGTACTCGGGCTGGGCCTCGGCGAGATAGTCCAAACCCTGCACCCGAACGCGATCAACGAAGTCGCAGAAGTAGCACGGCGCCTTGAATAGCTCCAGTTCCTCGTGCAGAAGGTAGTAGTCGCCGGCTGTGGCGGTCATCAGCTGATAATCGTTTAGTGCCTTGGTCAGCTACGCTGTCGGGTGGGCCACCTTCTGAAGGAAGTCGACCATGCTGCGCGCGGCGCACCTTCTCGTCAATCGTCGCGCTGTCGCCGGCGCTCAGAGCATCGCGTCGCGCACAATTTCCTTGGCCTTCCAGCCGGGATACGTGTTGTAGCCGACGTATGCCACACCGGCGGGGAGAGCAACTGGCCCCAGGCAGCCAGGATCGCGTCCTGCACCTCGTCTGGCACCCAGCTGTACACCCCATGACAGATCATGAAGTCGAACTGCCCCACTGCCGCGAGGTCGAGATGCGCGACATCGCCGTGCATCAGTTCAACGTTGTCAAGCCCTAAGGCGCGGACCCGTCGGCGGCCCTGGTCTATGTGCACCTGTGACAGATCGATGCCGACCGTGCGCGCCAGCGGATGCGTCACCGCAAACGGGATCAGGTTGCCTGCAGCCTCACAACCGATTTCGAGCACCCGGGCGCGGGCCACGTCGGGTGGATCCAATCCGAACGCCCACGCGACCGCGGCAAGTTGTCCAGGTGCAGATTGGGGGTGTGCGTACTATTCGTACGGCGCTTCGTCATAGGCAACACGCAGGTCATCGACCGCGGTCTGCCCGCCCCGGGATCGTGGCCTGGCCATTCGCATTGCCTCAAGGTCGTCTACTGTGTCCGGCTGGACGGAGAGGCGTTCGATGGTGACGAATTCAAGCTGTGGCCAACACCATTGGACCCTGCGGGTTTGCCGTGCTAACGCATTGAGCTGGTGATTTCAGGGGCATTGCCCGTTGTTGACGCATCCCGGTGCAGGACTGGCCTTGAAGGTCGGCGCGGCGACGGACGTCGCGAGGGTCGCCGCCGGCGGAGCAGCGGTCGCCGTGCCCCCCATCTTCATGGCCGTCGGGTCGACCGACATCGCCGGAACAGTGGGAGATGCATATGTCCCTCCGGTGGACGAGTCTCCGGATCCCCCAGCGACGTTGTGCGGATTCGGAGCATCCGGATGCGTGAGAACCAGGGTGGCTGCCGCAATGATCGCGCTACCGCCCAGTGTTGCTGAGAGCCGTATAAACCGTTGTGTACGCATCGATTACCTCCAGCAGCGGAACCGGATTCGTCACATCGGATGGGTTCGCTGCTTATCAGGGGAGTCTCAAAAATCCGACAAGAGCGCGTCTTCGAACTCCAACTTCGTTTCTACGTCGAGGACCGTTCACAATCAATCGCCCGGACGACGTTTAAGTGGACTTGAAGGCGATTGCCAGTAATTCAACAGTACTGATGCACAAAGTCCCTGAAAACGGAGCGCAGTTCTCAACCGTCGGCCAGCCAACGTTATAGGGAGTCACAGCGCCAGGACAGCCTGCTTTACAGGAATCGAGGCAGCATCGTTTCATGCAATGCAACTGTCACCAGTCTCTAACTGAGGTCGTCTGAAGTGAACAAGGCTGTTCTTGTCAGCGCGAGCGTCACCGCCACATGCGTAGTGACGGCCATATTCGGAAGCGTTGTGGCTCACGCCGCTTCGCAGCCCAACGTCGTAGGACAGAAGTACAGCGATGCTGCTGCTCAACTTTCCGCGGCTGGCGTGTCGGTGGTGGTGTCGACCACGGTGGGCGACACCGTCACCCGGCCGAACTGCATCGTCACTCAGCAGGAAGGCAGGACCGAGGCGCCGCCGGAGAACACGAGCGCCTCGCCGGTCAGCCAAATTCTTATCTCACTCAACTGCGGTGCGCCGGTGGCCTCGGCAACGTCCTCTGGCAACTCGCTCGCAAGTCCTGAAGGCAGGGAGGCGGCTGCAGCGGCGGCCTCGGCAAAGGCTACCCCGAGCGGATAGGCCGCTAGACCGGCAGGGCCAGCCGGGTGGGCTCGTCGTGGCCGCGCAACGTCACCGTGTCACCGAAAGTCCAATGGCCGCGCTCGCTTTCGCTCGCGTTCTGGACTGTCTCCGACGACGCCAGCAGGCGGGCGGGCGTGGACTTGGCGAGTTCGCAGAGCCGCGCGGCCTCATTCACCGGCTCACCGATGACGGTGTACTCGAAGCGCTCCTTGGCGCCGACATTGCCTGCGACCGCCTCGCCTGACGCGACACCGATCCCCGCTTCGCACTCCGGCAGCTCGTTGCGGATTCGCCGGGCGATGGCGCGGCCGGCCGCCAGCGCTTCATCCTCGGGGCTGTCGAGATCGTTCGGCGCGCCGAATACCGCCAATGCCGCGTCGCCCTCAAACTTGTTGACGAACCCGTGGTGACGGTCGACCTCATCCACGATCACGGCGAAGAAGCGGTTGAGTAGGTCAACGACGTCCGTCGCCGGCCTGCCCGTCACCAACTGGGTGGACCCGATGATGTCGACGAAGATGACCGCGACGTGGCGTTCCTCGCCGCCGAGCTTGGGTCGCCGCAGTTCGGCTGCGGCGGCCACCTCACGCCCGACGTAGCGGCCGAAGAGGTCACGCACCCGTTCGCGTTCGCGCAACCCGTCGACCATCGAGTTGAACCCACGTTGCAGCTCGCCGAGTTCGGTGCCGTCGAAGACAACCACTTTGCAGTCGAGATCACCCTGCTCGACGCGATTGAGCGCGGCGCGCACCACGCGAACTGGCGTCGCGGTGAGCCACGACACGATCCACATCAACATGAAGCCGACGAGCAGCGCGACAGCTGCCAAAATCCATACGGCGATAGCGAATTGGGTCGGGGTCAGGTTCTGCAACGAGACTGCGAACACCGCGAGCAGCGCGATTCCGACGACGGGCAGCGATCCGAGAAACCACACGGTCATCTGTCTGCCCATGATTCCGGCGGTGAGGCGACGCGGCGGCGGGCCCGCCTCCAGTGCCTGCGCCGCCACCGGGCGCAGCGCGAACTCGGTCAGCAGGTAGCACGCAGTTGCGACGACGACCCCGGCGAAGCTGACGACGAACAAGAACCGCGGAATGAACCTCGTGTCAGCCAGCCCGTACAGCGTCGTGAGGAGCGCCGTCCCCACACCCCACAGGATGAGATGCGCCTTCGCCACCCGCCACGGCGCCAGGAAGGTGTTGAGCTGGTCCTCATGCGTCGGCTTTCGCTCCTCAATTGCCCATCGCAGTGCGCTGACCGTGCGCCGGGTGATCCAGAAGGTGCCGAGCACGAGCGCGAGGGCGACGTAAGCCGGTGCCGCGACGAAGGTGACCCACATCGGGGCGTCGGCGAAGACGCTTGGCACTGGGATCACGATGGTGACCAGCAGCAGTGCGATGGCAATGCCGAGAAGGTTCGTGGAGACGATGAACACGGTCAGGATGAACTGAATGCGCACCCGCCTGCGCCGTTGACTTTCGGAGGACTTGCCCAATAGCCATGACCCGTAATCAGGGGTCTCTCGCAATCGGCCGCTCTGCCGGGTCACTGCCTCCAGGACCCGGCCCAGCCGATGCGCGACACTCTTGTGGGCGTTCATCGTGGCCCCAGCCTAATTTGCCTGCAGTGCCGCATAAGGTGTTCGGGTGCGTCTCGTGATCGCCCAGTGCACCGTTGACTACGTAGGGCGCCTCACCGCGCACCTGCCGTCCGCCCGCCGTCTGCTGCTGTTCAAGGCCGACGGATCGGTGAGCGTGCACGCCGACGATCGGGCATACAAGCCGCTGAACTGGATGAGCCCGCCGTGCTGGGTCATCGAAGATCTCGACGGGCCGGCACCGGTGTGGGTTATTGAGAACAAGGCCGGCGAGCAGCTGCGCATCACGGTGGAGGACATCGAGCACGATTCCAGCCACGACCTCGGTGTCGATCCCGGACTGGTCAAGGACGGTGTCGAGGCGCACCTGCAGGCTCTGCTGGCCGAGCACGTCGAGCTGCTCGGCGCCGGCTACACCTTGGTGCGGCGCGAGTACATGACCGCCATCGGGCCGGTCGACCTGCTGTGCCGCGACGACCACGGCCGATCGGTGGCCGTCGAGATCAAGCGGCGCGGCGAGATCGACGGCGTCGAACAGTTGACCAGATACCTCGAGCTGCTCAACCGTGACACCGTGCTGGCACCGGTCGCGGGAATCTTCGCTGCACAACAGATCAAGCCCCAGGCTCGAACACTGGCCACCGATCGCGGGATCCGTTGCGTGACTTTGGACTACGACCAGATGCGTGGCATGGACAGCGACGAGTTTCGGCTGTTCTGAGAGACTGGTCGACATGCCCCGGCGCCGGAACCCGCCTCGCCGGCAACGCGCGTCACCGCCGTTGCCTGTGGCCCGCCGGATCGAGAGCGGTCCCGACGGTCACGAATACGAAGTAAGGCCGATCGCGGCCTCGCGCGCGACCAAAACCTACCGCTGCCCCGGATGTGATCACGAAATCATCATTGGCACAGCACATTTGGTGGTATGGCCCGCCGATATGGGTGACAGCGCAGCCGACGATCGGCGCCATTGGCACACCCCGTGCTGGACGCACCGGGCAACGCGCGGCCCGACGCGCAGATGGTCCTAGTCGTCTAGGTTTCCCGGGCAGGCTCGACCAGCTCGATCAGCACGCCCCCGCCATCCTTGGGATGGATAAAGTTGATCCGGGAGTTCGAGGTGCCGCGCCGGGCGGCGTCGTAGATGAGCCGGATGCCCTGCTCACGCAACCGCTCGCTCAACGCGTCGATATCGCTTACCCGGTAGGCAAACTGCTGCAGACCGGGACCGCGCTTGTCGAGGAACTTGGCGATCGTCGAGGTCTCGTCCAGCGGGGCCATCAGCTGCACCTGAGCACTGCCGACGGGCGCGCCCCGCACGGCCAGCATCGCCTCGCGGATGCCCTGGTCCTCGTTGACCTCCTCGTGCAGCACGATCATGCCGAGGTGGTCGTGGTACCACTTGATCGCCGCATCCAGATCGGGCACCGCGATGCCGACGTGATCGATTGCTGTCACTAGCGCGGTGGCCAGCAAAGGGCGGGCATCGACTTGCTCGGCAGTCATAACGTAACGGTAACCTGGCGGGAAAGATTGCGCCTCGCCGATCGGCGACTTGAGCGGTTCAGAAGAGCCTTTGGAGGTAGGAATGACGACGTCGGTGATTGTTGCTGGAGCCCGCACACCAGTCGGCAAACTGATGGGCTCGCTGAAGGATTTCTCGGGCAGCGATCTCGGTGCGATCGCCATCTCCGGCGCCCTGGAGAAGGCAGGTGTTCCCGCGTCAGCCGTCGAGTACGTGATCATGGGCCAGGTGCTCACCGCCGGGGCCGGGCAGATGCCCGCCCGGCAGGCCGCCGTCGCCGCGGGCATTGGCTGGGACGTGCCTTCGCTGACCATCAACAAGATGTGTCTGAGCGGCATCGATGCCATCGCGCTCGCCGATCAGCTGATCCGCGCCGGTGAGTTCGACGTGGTAGTCGCCGGCGGTCAGGAGTCGATGACGCAGGCCCCGCATCTGCTGATGAACAGCCGGTCTGGCTACAAGTACGGCGACGTCACGATGCTCGACCACATGGCCTACGACGGTCTGCACGACGTGTTCACCGACCAGCCGATGGGCGCGCTGACCGAGCAGCGCAACGACGTCGATCAGTTCAGCCGCGCGGAGCAGGACGAGTTCGCTGCGCAGTCGCACCAAAACGCCGCCGCGGCATGGAAAGACGGCGTCTACGCCGACGAGGTGGTGCCGGTGAAGATTCCGCAGCACAGGGGGGACCCGATCGAGTTCACCGAGGACGAGGGCATCCGTGCCGATACCACCGCCGAATCGTTAGCTGGGCTGAAGCCGGCATTCCGCAAGGACGGCACCATCACCGCCGGGTCCGCGTCGCAGATCTCCGACGGGGCTGCGGCGGTCGTGGTGATGAACAAGGCCAAGGCGCAGGAGCTTGGCCTGACGTGGCTGGCCGAGATTGGCGCCCACGGCGTCGTCGCTGGCCCGGACTCCACGCTGCAATCGCAGCCGGCGAACGCCATCAAGAAAGCCATTGCCCGCGAGGGCATCTCGGTCGATCAGCTCGACGTCATCGAGATCAACGAGGCGTTTTCGGCGATCGCGCTGGCCTCGATGAAGGAACTCGGCGTCGATCCGCAGAAGGTCAACGTCGATGGCGGAGCCATCGCGATCGGCCATCCGATCGGTATGTCAGGGGCGCGAATCACCCTTCACGCCGCCCTTGAGCTGGCGCGACGCGGTTCGGGCTATGCCGTGGCCGCGCTGTGCGGCGCGGGCGGCCAGGGCGATGCGCTCATCCTGCGGGCGAGCTAACCCTCTACGACGCAATGTAGTAGCCGGAGGGTTTTTCGGGCACAATGGCGGCCATGACAAGCGCCTTTGATCTTCGGTCGGCCGCCGGTTGGTTCCGGTTGATCGCCCTCGCAGAAGCCGTCAGCTGGGTCGGTCTGCTGATCGGCGTGTACTTCAAGTACCTGGGTACGCCGCGAACCGAGATCGGCGTCAAGGTGTTCGGCATGACACGGACTGATCTTCATCGCCTTCGTGGTGGCCGGTCTGCTCGTAGGAATCGCGTGCAATGGTCGGCAGGCACATGGTTGCTGGCGTTGCTGGCGAGCATCGCGCCGCTGTGCAGTGTGATCTTCCTCATATGGGCCGATAGGACCGGCCGAATCAGGCTGGCCGAGGCCGTTCCTGCCGTCGCGCAACCGGGACGACGGGCACCCGAAACAACGTGACAGACTTGTGGGCGTGACTCGTCCCCGACCTCCCATCGCGGCCTCCATGGCCGGCGCGGTTGACCTGTCGGCCCTCAAACAACCGCCGCCTCGAGACGGCGCCGCCGCAACGCCCGGCGGCGTGGAGATCACCGAGGCCAACCTCGAAGCCGAGGTGCTGGTCAGGTCCAGTCAGGTGCCCGTGGTCGTGCTGCTGTGGTCGTCCCGCAGCGAAGCCAGCGCGCAGCTCGGCCAGGTCCTCGCCCAACTCGCCGACGCCGACGGCGGGAAGTGGTCGCTGGCGACGGTGAACGTAGACGCCGTCCCGCGGGTGGCGCAGATGTTCGGTGTGCAAGCGGTCCCGACGGTGGTGGCGCTGGCTGCGGGCCAGCCGTTGTCGAGCTTCCAGGGTTCGCAGCCGCCGGAGCAACTGCGCAAATGGGTCGACTCGCTGCTGAATGCGACGGCGGGCAAGCTCGGCGACGCAGCCGATGTCGAGGAGCCCGAGCAGGTTGACCCCGAACTCGCCCAAGCGCGAGCGCATCTGGACGCGGGGGACTTCGATGCCGCGTTGACGGCGTACCAAACCCTGCTCGACGCCAACCCGAACGAGGCGGAGGCTAAGGGCGCGGTGCGTCAGATCGGCTTCCTTCAGCGCGCCACGACACAGCGGCCAGATGCGGTCGCCGTCGCCGACGCGGTGCCCGACGACATCGACGCCGCTTTCGCCGCTGCCGATGTCGACATACTGCAGCAGAACGTGGCGGGGGCATTCGACCGGCTGATCGCGCTGATCAAGCGGACCGCCGATGACGAACGCACCAAGGTCCGCACCCGGCTGATCGAGCTGTTCGACCTCTTCGACCCGTCCGATCCCGAGGTGATTGCGGGCCGGCGCAAGCTCGCCAACGCGCTGTACTAGTCGCCGAGATCGACGAAATGGCGAGATCTACTCGCACTTCTGCGCCCGTTTGTCCGTTTGGGCGGTAGCTAGGCGGGTTCGAACCACAGCGCGGCCAGCGGCGGCAGCACCATCACCGCCGACGCCGGGCGCCCGTGGCATGGCTCGTCGGTGGCTTCCACCGCGCCGTAGTTGCCTACTCCGGTGCCGTTGTAGATGTCGGCGTCGGTGTTGAGCACTTCGCGCCAGGCGCCCGCGTGGGGCAGGCCCAGCCGGTAGCGGGTGTGTTCGGAGCCGGAGAAGTTGAACACACACGCCAGCATCGAGCCGTCGTCGCCGAAGCGCAGGAAGCTCAGCACGTTGTTGGCCGAGTCGTTGGCGTCGATCCAGGAGTATCCCTCGGGGCTGGCATCGCGTGACCACAGCGCGCGCCGGCTGCGGTAGATGCCGTTGATGTCGCGCACCATCCGCTGGATCCCGTTGGAGAAGCTCTCCTCGCCCAGCTGATACCAGTCCACCCCGCGTTCCTCGGACCACTCGGCGCGCTGCCCGAACTCCTGGCCCATGAACAGCAGCTGCTTTCCCGGATGCGCCCACTGATACGCCAACAGGCCGCGCAGCCCCGCCGCCTTGACGTGGTCGTTGCCGGGCATCCGGCCCCATAGTGTGCCCTTGCCGTGTACGACCTCGTCGTGGCTGATCGGCAGCACGTAGTTCTCGCTGAACGCGTACAGCATCGAGAAGGTCATCTCGTGGTGGTGGTAGCTGCGGTGCACCGGGTCATGGCTGATGTAGTCCAGCGTGTCGTTCATCCAGCCCATGTTCCACTTCAGCGAAAAGCCAAGGCCGCCAAGGTTCGTCGCACGGGTCACGCCCGGCCACGACGTCGACTCCTCGGCGACCGTCACGATGCCCGGTGCCGCCTTGTGCACGGTGGCGTTCATCTCCTGCAGGAACTGCACGGCTTCGAGGTTCTCCCGGCCGCCGTAGACGTTCGGTGTCCAGCCGCCGACTGGCCGCGAGTAATCCAGGTAGAGCATCGACGCGACCGCGTCGACCCGCAGCCCGTCGATGTGGAAGTCCTGTAGCCAGTACAGCGCGTTGGCCACCAGGAAGTTGCGCACCTCGGCCCGGCCGAAGTCGAATACGTAGGTGCCCCAGTCGAGTTGCTCACCACGGTGCGGGTCGGAGTGCTCGTAGAGCGGGGTGCCGTCGAAGCGGCCCAGCGCCCAGGAGTCCTTCGGGAAGTGCGCGGGCACCCAGTCCACGATCACGCCGATACCGGCCTGATGAAGCCTGTCGACCAGGAACCGGAAGTCGTCAGGCGTGCCAAGCCGCGACGTCGGCGCGTAGTACGACGTCACCTGATAGCCCCATGACCCGCCGAACGGATGTTCGGCGACCGGCATCATCTCGACGTGCGTGAAGCCCTGGGAAACAACGTATTCGGTCAGTTCTTCGGCCAGTTGGCGATAGCTCAGGCCAGGCCGCCACGACATCAGGTGCACCTCGTAGGTGCTCATCGGCTCGAACACCGGATTCTGCCGCGTGCGCTGGGTCATCCAGTCGCCATCGCCCCAGGTGTAGGAACTCTGGGTCACCTTCGACGCCGTCTGCGGCGGCACCTCGGTGGCGAACGCCATCGGGTCGGCGCGGTCGGTGACCGAGCCGTCGGCGCCGTGCACCCGGAACTTGTAGAGTCCGCCGACCTCAAATCCGGGCCAGAACACTTCCCACACACCCGTCGACCCCAACACGCGTAGCTGCGCCTCGTTGCCGTCCCAGTGGTTGAACTCACCGATCAGACTGACGCCCTTGGCATTTGGCGCCCACACCGCGAAGGAGACCCCGTCGACCACGCCGTCGGGCGTGGTGAAGCTACGCGGATGCGCTCCCAGCACCTCCCACAGACGCTCGTGGCGACCCTCGGCAAACAGATGCAGGTCCACCTCGCCGAGCGTGGGCAGGAAGCGATAGGCGTCGGCGACGATGTGGGAGACGGTTGTGCCGTCCGCGCCTGGATAGCCGACTTCGAGCCGGTAATCCGACAGATTCGTGTACGGCACCGCGACCGCGAAAAGGCCCGCCTCGATGTGCTTGAAGACATAGCGCTCATCGCCGATGATCGCCGCCACCTCGACCGCGTGCGGTCGATAGGCGCGTATCACCGTGTGGTCGCCATATTCGTGGGCGCCCAGAACCGAATGCGGGTCGTGGTGCTCGCCGGCCAGCAAGCGGTTCAGGTCGGCCGTGTGCGGCCGCAGATGCGGACTGGTGAGTTGGTTGGTCTGCGTCATTTCCGTCACTCCCTACGCAGTAGTTTGAGTCGTTGGTCAGCCGGTACCTGGGGCATGTTCAGCACATGGGCCACGGCCTTGGATGGGTCAATGCGAACGTAATTGGACTGCCCCCATTGATATTCATCGCCGGTGATCTCGTCGCGTACCCAGAAGCGGTCGTAGGGCTCCATCCCCAACAGACCCATGTCCAGCCACAGCGACGCCTCTTCCGGGCCGAACGGGTTGAGTGTCACCACCACCAACACCTGATCGCCCGTCACCGGGTCGAACTTGCTGTAGGCCAGCAGCGCATCGTTGTCGGGGTAGTGGAACTTGATGGTGCGCAACTCGTGAAGCGCGGGGTGTACCCGACGAATCCCGTTGAGCCGGGTCAGGAATGGCTCCAGCGATTCGCCGTCGGCCAGCGCAGCCTCGAAGTCGCGGGGGCGCAGTTCGTACTTCTCCGAGTTCAGGTACTCCTCGCTGCCGTCCCGGACGGGTCGGTGCTCGAACAGCTCATATCCCGAATAGACGCCCCACGCCGAGCTCATTGTCGAGGCCAGCACGGCGCGGATCGCGAACATTCCTGGACCGCCGTGTTGCAGGCTCTCGTGCAGGATGTCGGGCGTATTGACGAACAGGTTCGGCCGGGCGTAGTCGGCGTGTTGGGCGATCTGCTGACCGAATTCGGTGAGCTCCCACTTCGCCGTGCGCCACGTGAAGTACGTATACGACTGCGTGAAGCCGAGTTTGGCCAGCCCGTATAGCCGTGCGGGGCGGGTGAACGCCTCCGACAGGAATAGTACGTCGGGATCCTCGTTCTTCACCTCGCCGATCAGCCAGGCCCAGAAGTTCGGCGACTTGGTGTGAGGATTGTCGACGCGAAACACCTTGACGCCGTGGGCTATCCAGAATCGAACCACCCGCAGCACTTCTTCGTAGAGTCCGGTGGGATCGTTGTCGAAGTTCAACGGGTAGATGTCCTGGTACTTCTTCGGCGGGTTTTCCGCGTAGGCGATCGTCCCGTCGGGAAGCACGGTGAACCACTCCGGATGTTTGCGCGCCCATGGGTGGTCGGGCGCACACTGCAGAGCGAGGTCCAGCGCCACCTCCATCCCGTCGTCACGGGCTGCGGCAACGAAATCGTCGAAATCCTCGATGGTGCCCAGCTTCGGGTGTATCGCGTCGTGTCCACCCTTGTCGCTGCCGATCGCCCACGGCGAGCCGACATCCTTGGGTGCGGCGGTCACGCTGTTGTTGCGGCCCTTGCGGTGCACCTTGCCGATCGGATGGATGGGCGGCAGGTAGACCACGTCGAAGCCCATTTTGGCGATGCGCGGCAGCGCCTTGGTGGCCGTCGCAAACGTGCCGTGCACGGGGTTGCCCTTGGTGTCCCAGCCCCCGGTCGACCGGGGGAAGATCTCGTACCACGCGCTGAACCGAGCCAGTGGCCGGTCCACCCAGACCCCGTATTGCTCGCCGCGAGTGACCAATTCGCGCAGCGGGTACTGCTCCAGTAGCTCGGTCACGTCGGATGACAGCGCGGCCCCCGCGCGGGTGAACGGATCACCGGGCTCGCGCAGCCGGGCAGCCGCATCGATCACCGGGTAGCGGCTCTGGCGGGGCACGCCCGTCGCGGCGCGCTCAAGTAGCCGGGCGCCGATAAGCAGGTCATTGGACAGCTCGCTCTCGCTCTGGCCCGCGTCGAGCTTGGCCGTGACGTTCTTGCGCCACGTCGCGATCGGGTCGCCCCAGCCGTCCACTCGGAAGGTCCACAATCCGACGCTGTCGGGGCTGAAGGCACCGTGGAACACATCGGGAGTGCGGCCCATCGACATCGGCAGCAGCTGAGGTTTCTTCCGCGGCGCAGGGGTGACCACGTCCTCGATCGGCACGGGTTGCGCGGTCCTGACGCGCCCTGGCGGATCCTCGGCCAGCCGTGGATACGCCGTGCCGTGATAGCGCACCACCAGCGTGGCCGACACCGCGTCATGGCCTTCGCGCCACACCGTGGCGCTCACCGGGACGATCTCGCCCACGACGGCCTTGGCCGGAAACCGTCCTGACGAAACGACGGGCGCGACGTCATCGATCTCGATACGGCCGGCCACCCCATCACTCCTAACACTGGCGCGGCCCATTCGGGCCGCTCTGCTTGCTTTCTGGTCTCGAATTACAACCTCGTCGCGCCCTATACCCACCGTAGTGGTCGGCCCAACCCAACGGGGGTGAAGCGATCACCACACCGCACTGCAATGAGCCGATTTGTCAGTAAGGTTGAGTCGCGTGAAAGCCCTCCGACGGTTCACCGTCCGCGCACATCTGCCAGATCGTCTGACCGCGCTCGAACGTCTTTCGATCAACCTCCGCTGGTCGTGGGACAAGCCCACGCAGGACCTGTTCGAGGCCATCGATCCCGAGTTGTGGAAGCACGTCGGATGCGACCCGGTCGCATTGCTCGGGCAGGTCGCACCGACGCGGCTGGACGAACTGGCCGTGGATGCGTCGTTCCTTCGCCGCCTCGACGACCTGGCCGCTGACCTGGACAACTACCTGACCCGGCCGCTGTGGTACCAGCAGCAGGCCGAGGAAGGCGCGCAGCTGCCGAACGGCATCGCGTACTTCTCGATGGAGTTCGGCGTCGCCGAGGTGCTGCCGAACTATTCCGGCGGCCTCGGCATTCTCGCGGGCGATCACCTGAAGTCTGCGTCGGACCTGGGCCTGCCGCTCATCGCCGTGGGACTGTACTACCGCTCTGGCTATTTCCGTCAGTCGCTGACCGCCGACGGTTGGCAGCACGAGAACTACCCGTCACTGGATCCGCAGGGCCTGCCGCTGCGGCTGCTGACCGACGAGGACGGCAACCCCGTGCTGATCGAGTTGGCGATGCCCGACTCAGGCCGGCTGCGGGCGTACGTGTGGATCGCGCAGGTGGGCCGAATCCCGCTGCTGCTTTTGGATTCCGACATCCCGGAGAACGAGCACGATCTGCGCGGTGTTACCGACCGGCTTTACGGCGGCGACCAGGAGCACCGGATCAAGCAGGAGATCCTGGCGGGCATCGGCGGGGTGCGCGCGATCCGTGCGTTCACCGAATTGGAGGGCCTGCATGCGCCCGAGGTGTTCCACATGAACGAGGGGCACGCGGGTTTCCTGGGCGTCGAACGCATCCGCGAATTGACCGACGCCGGGCTGGACTTCGACACCGCGCTGACGGTAGTGCGGTCGTCGACCGTATTCACCACGCACACCCCGGTGCCCGCAGGCATCGACCGGTTCCCGGTCGAGATGGTCAAGCGGTATTTCGGCCGCTCTTCCGATGAGCGCTCGCGCGAAGAGGATCGATCCAGCGGGCCGTCCGATTCAACGTCGCGGCTGCTGCCCGGCGTACCGCTGGACCGGATCGTCGCGTTCGGCGCGGAGGACGACCCGGCGAAGTTCAACATGGCGCACATGGGCCTGCGGCTCGCGCAGCGCGCCAACGGGGTATCCCTGCTGCACGGGCGGGTCAGCCGCTCCATGTTCAACGAGCTGTGGCCGGGGTTCGATCCGAACGAGGTGCCGATCGGGTCGATCACGAACGGTGTGCATGGGCCGACGTGGGCGGCGCCGCAGTGGCTGGAACTGGGCCGCGAGCTGCTCGGGAGCGAAGATCTCGGCTCACTGAGCGAGCCCGAGACGTGGGAGCGGCTGCAGCAGGTTGATACGGGGCACATGTGGTGGATCCGCTCGCAGTTGCGTCAGGCCCTGGTCGAAGACGTGCGGGCCCGGCTACGTCGCTCGTGGCTGGAGCGTGGTGCGTCGGAGGCCGAATTGGGTTGGATCGCAACAGCGTTCGATCCCGACGTGTTGACCATCGGGTTCGCTCGGCGGGTGCCGACCTACAAGCGGCTGACGCTGATGTTGCGCGACCCGGACCGGCTGGAGAAGCTGCTGCTCGACAAGAAGCGCTCGATTCAGCTGATCGTGGCAGGCAAGTCGCATCCCGCCGACGACGGCGGCAAGGCGTTGATCCAACAGGTGGTGAAGTTCGCCGACCGCCCGGAGGTGCGGCATCGCATCGCGTTCCTGCCCGACTACGACATGTCGATGGCCCGCCAGTTGTACTACGGCTGCGATGTCTGGCTGAACAACCCGCTTCGGCCGCTGGAGGCTTGCGGTACGTCAGGCATGAAAAGCGCGCTGAACGGCGGGCTCAACCTGTCGATCCGCGACGGCTGGTGGGACGAGTGGTACGACGGCCAGAACGGTTGGGAGATCCCGACCGCCGACGGGCTCGCCGACGAGAGCCGCCGCGATGACCTGGAGGCCGCCGCGCTGTACGACCTGCTGGAACAGTCGGTCGCGCCGAAGTTCTACGACCGCGACGAGCGCGGCATCCCGACGCGCTGGGTGGAGATGGTCCGCCACACCCTGCAGGTGCTCGGGCCGAAGGTGCTGGCGTCCCGGATGGTGCGCGACTACACGGAGATGTACTACGCCCCTGCCGCGCAGTCGCTGCGCAAGACCGTCGAACCCGGTGCGGACGGGGAGCCGTTCGGCGCGGCACGCGAGCTTGCCGCCTACCGCCAGCGCGTCCAGGAGGCCTGGCCGAAGATCCAGATCACCGACGTCGACAGCTACGGCCTTCCGGACACGCCGCTGCTGGGCTCCGAGCTCACGCTGACCGCGACAGTGCAGCTGGCCGGGCTGCGACCCGACGAGGTGGTGGTCCAGGCCGTGCTCGGCCGTGTCGACGGCAGCGACGCCCTTGTCGATCCGGTGACGGTGCCGATGGAGCACACCGGGACCGCCGATGGCGGCAACGAAGTGTTCTCGACGACGACACCGTTGCCGGTGGCCGGTCCCGTCGGTTACACGGTGCGGGTGTTGCCGCATCACCCGTTGCTGGCAGGTGACAACGAACTCGGCCTGGTCACACTCGCATAAAGACTCGCGCACCAGCGAGACGCCTCTGGTCAAGGGGCTCGGCCGTCGGGTAATGATCCTAGGCGGTATGAGCTTCGGCCTAGGAGGGCTGCGTTGTGCTGGTTCGTCCCCTGGCCTTGCTCAGCGCCTGTGTGTTGACATGCGTATTGGCCGCCCCGGTTGCGTCGGCACCGACGTCATCTCGCCTTTCCCGGAAGGGATCATTCCAGCGGTCGGCAATAACATCGGCGGCGGTGTGACCGTCGGTCTCAAGCCAGGGCTCATCAACACCATTCCGGTGTCGAAGAAGGAGTTCAAGGGCGACAAGCCCTGGATCATGGTCGACGGATTCCATATCAAGATCGACGGCTGTGTGGGCGAATCATTCATCCGCTCGTACGCGTTCCTGACTCGCTCGACGGATCTCTCCGACGCGATCGCGGCGTGGTACGGCGTGACCAAGAAGGTCTAGCTCGTACGTGTTCGTGCCGAGATCGACGTTTTGGCGAAATCCACCTCGCACTTTCTCGCCCGAAAGTGAGTTTGGGCGATCACGGGAAGCGTTTGAAGCAGCGGTCCGCTTCGCCGAGCACGCCGACGCGGAACGCATCGATCCGCGAGAAGCCGGACGGCACCGATTCGCCGTTGACATCGCTGGCCGCCAGGCCGTTGGTCAAGATGCCCGATACCGCCTCGTCGACGTCGCCGGCCGTCAGCGCGATGGTGTTCCCGTCGGGCGTGGTGACGGTTTTCGACATCTTGGCGGTGGCCACGCCGGTCAGGCAGGCGGTGCGCAGCGCGGCCTCGGCGTTGTCGAGCACCACGCCGCCATGCGCGTGCTGGATCGCCTGCATGTACCGGGAGACCAGCACCGAATAGGCGGTGTTGTCGCCGCTGGCCAGGCCGCCACGGCCGTCGCTGTCGGATTGGGTGCCCATCACCTCCAGCTCGGCGAGGTCGACGACGATCGTGTTGGTGGCCGGGCAGTACGACGCAGGCGGGCTGGGCCTGGCGTCCGGGCAACCCTCGGCGTCGGACGCCTTGAAGCTCAGCTGCGGCGGGCTGGCCGGCGAGAACAGGATCCCCATCGCGTCGACGATCGACCGCACCGACTCCTCGGTGATCGGCAGTTCCCCGGTTTGGTCCTCGGGTAGCAGCACGGGAAGGTCGCCTCGGCGCTGGCCGATCTCGCGCATGTCGATTGCCGCACACGCCGAGGGCCCGTCGGTGAAGCCGAACTGGAACGCGGAGAGCCGTTCGAACGCCGAGCCGTGTTCATCGACGCCGACTTCGGGATCGCCCTCGCTCAGCAGGGGATCGCGGAAGACGATCACCGCCGCGAGCACGTTGTTCAGGCCTTCACCCGTGGACAGCGTGAAGCGCGGCGATTTGCCCTCGGCGACCCAACGCATGTACGACCCGGCGAAGCAGTCGGCCTGTTGTTCGGCAACCAGCGTCGGGGTGCCTTCGGACTTCAGCCCGGCCTGGTGCTGCACGGCGTGGGCGTATTCGTGCGCGAGCACCATCGTCATGCCCATGTCCCCGTACGCCTTTCGCAGCGCGGGCAGTAGCTCGCCGCGGTCCCAGCCGATGGTCTCGTCGTCGTGGCAGTACGCGGCGTTGACGAGCCCATAGGTGTCATCGCCGCAGAATTTCGTGCCGTCGAACCCGTTGGCATCCCACGAGATCAGCGCCTCTACCGGGGTGAACTGGCCGTCGAACGTCTCGCTGTAGGCGCTGCCCCAGTACTCCTCGATGTCGCTGACCGCATTGCCGGCCAGTTCGTCGATCGCACCGTTGTCGGTGCCCTCCACGTCGCGCGCCGGTCCTTGCGCGTCGGGCCGCAGGCCGGTCGGCCCATCGGTGGCGGGCATCCCGGCGACGTGGAACGGGTCGTCGAACACCGAAACCGCTTTGCCCTGAAGGGTTGTGGTACAGCCAGCGACGAGCAGCGCCGCGCAGGTCGCGATCACGGCAACTACTACGTGGCGTCGGCTCATGCACGCAGGATAGTTAACGAACTCAGCCGGCGCGCAGACGTTCTAGCGCTTGGCGCACACGGGTCGCGTTTGTCGTCGCCCAGAACGGCGGCAGCGACGCGCGCAGGTAGCCGCCGTAGCGGGCGGTCGCCATCCGGGAGTCGAGCACCGCGACCACGCCGCGGTCGTCGATCCGCCGTAGCAGTCGCCCGGCGCCCTGCGCCAACAGCAGTGCCGCGTGGCTGGCGGCGACGGCCATGAACCCGTTGCCGCCGCGGGCTGCCACCGCCCGCTGCCGCGCGGTCAGCAACGGATCGTCGGGCCGGGGGAACGGGATGCGATCGATGAGCACCAGCGACAGCGACGGGCCGGGCACGTCGACCCCCTGCCACAGCGACAGCGTGCCGAACAGCGACGTCTCGGCGTCGTCGGCGAACCGCTGTACCAACGCGGAGGTGGTGTCGTCACCCTGGCACAGCACCGGGGTGTCGAGCCGCTCCCGCATGATCTCGGCGGCGGCCTTGGCGGCGCGCATCGATGAGAACAGGCCCAGCGTTCGCCCGCCCGCGGCGGTGATCAGCGCGGCTATCTCCGCAAGTTGCTCGGCCGAGCCGGTGCCATCGCGCCCTGGAGGCGGCAGATGGGCGGCGACGTAGAGGATCCCCGCCTTCGCGTGTTCGAACGGCGAACCGACGTCGATGCCACGCCACTTGACCTCATCGATTCCGGCCAGTCCCCACGCCGAGGCCATCGCGTCGAACGTGCCGCCGATGGTCAGTGTGGCCGAGGTGAGCACGGTCGTGGAGTGCTCAAACAGCCTGCCGCGCAACAACCCTGCCACCGACAGCGGCGCGACGCGCAGCACAGCCCGCACGTTGCCGCCCTTGTCTTTTGTGCTCCTCGCGTGCGCACCGTCATCGTGATCGAGCCAGACCACGTCGGTGCGGTCGGGGATAGCCGGGACGAACGACGCCAGGATGCGCGACGCGGTGTCGCTGATGTCGTTCAGCGCCGTCACCGCCTCTGCGCGCGCCGACGCCGCCTTCGGGTCACTGGGTGACGTGTCGATCGCCGAACGGGCCCTGCTCGCCGCGTCGCGCAGCGCCGTCAGGTGGGTGGTCATCTCGTCGTCGAGAACGTCGATGCGGCCCGGTGTGGCGTCGTGGATCGTCGACGAGAAGGTCGCCGTCGCGGCCTCCAGCCGCTGCGCGAGTTCCTGGTCGACCAGGCGCGCGGCTCGTCGATGCGCGACGCCCATCGAGGTCGCCGACAGCTCGGCGGTGGCCACGCCGGTCACCCGGTCGACAAGCTCATGTGCCTCGTCGACGACGAGCAGTTCGTGTTCGGGCAACACGGCCGCGTCGGAGACGGCGTCGATGGCGAGCAGCGCGTGGTTGGTGACGATCACATCGGCATGACCGGCCTTGTCGCGGGCCTTCTCCGCAAAGCAGTCGGTGCCAAACGGGCAGCGGGCCACCCCGATGCATTCCCGGGCCGACACGGAAACCTGAGACCACGACCGGTCCGGCACACCGGGTGTCACCTCGTCACGGTCGCCGGTGTCGGTGGTCGACGACCACGCGATCAGCCGCTGCACGTCGCGGCCCAGCGCGCTGGCGGCCATCGGTTCGAACAGCTCCTCCTGCGGCCGGTCCTCCGGTTCCGTCGCCGAACCATTGTGAATCTTGTTGAGACACAGGTAGTTTCCGCGTCCCTTCAGAAGCGCGAACTCCGGGCGACGGGGCAGGGCGTCGGCGAGGGAGTCGGCCAGCCGCGGCAGGTCGCGGTCAACGAGCTGGCGCTGCAGGGCGATCGTCGCCGTCGACACGACCACGGGCTGGTCGGTATCGACGGCCCGCGCGATCGCAGGAACCAAGTAGGCCAGCGACTTGCCGGTCCCCGTGCCTGCCTGCACGGCGAGGTGCTCACCAGTGTCGAACGCCTGCGCGACGGCCTCGGCCATCTCGATCTGGCCGCGCCTTTTCGCGCCGCCCAACGCGGCAACCGCCTTGGCCAGCAGTTCGGTGACTTCCGCTGTCTCGCCCGTGGCTTCTCCTACGCATCTCGTCGGGCGGCGGGGGGAATGATGCGGGTCGCGATGGCCGGTTCGCCCTTGGACAGTTTCAGGCCGTCCCAGGGCAGGCTGTGCAGCCCGTCCTTCACCCGCCGACGGGCCGTGCCGATGCTGAGGTCGCCGACCGGCTCGCCCTCGCTCACCAGGTCGACCGTGAGGGCCCGGCACGGCTGATCCGACGGTGGCCTGCCGAAAGGGTGGACGACCTCCTCGACGATGGTGCCGGACTGCTTGGCCACGCGCAGCGCCTGCTTGCGGCCGCCGTGCGATTCCTTGTGGCTGCTGCGTTTCTCGACCGGCATGCCGTCCACCTCCACCAGCTTGTAGACCATGCTGGCGGTCGGCGCCCCCGACCCGGTGACCACCGATGTTCCGACCCCGTAGATGTCGGCGGGTTCGGCGCGCAGCGCCGCGATCGCGAACTCGTCGAGGTCACCAGATACCACGATGCGGGTCTTGTTGGCGCCAAGGCCGTCGAGTTGCTTACGGACCTGGCGGGCCAGCACGCCCAGATCGCCGGAGTCGATGCGCACCGCTCCAAGCTCGATGCCTGCCACCTCGACGGCGTTGGCCACGCCCTGCGTGATGTCGTAGGTGTCCACAAGCAGGGTGGTGCCGGCGCCGAGCGCGTCGACCTGTGCCTTGAACGCGACCCGCTCGTCGGGCCCGATTCGGGTCGTGTGCAGCAGCGTGAACGCATGAGCGCTGGTGCCAAGCGCTGGCACGGCATAGCGCCGCTGGGCCTCGAGGTTAGACGACCCCGTGAACCCGGCAATGTAGGCGGCGCGTGCCGCGGCGACGGCGGCGTGCTCGTGGGTGCGTCGCGAGCCCATCTCGATCAGTGGGCGCTCGTCGGCCGCGACGACCATGCGCGCCGCGGCAGAGGCGATCGCGGTGTCGTGGTTGAAAATCGACAGCGCCAGCGTCTCCAGCACCACACACTCCCCGAATGTGCCGTGCACCGACAGCACCGGGGAGCCGGGAAAGTACAGTTCGCCTTCGGCGTAGCCGTCGACGTCGCCACGGAACCGGTAATCGGCGAGGTACGCGAGCGTCCCACGGTCCAGAAAATCCTCGAGTGACGCAAGGGCTGTGTCGTCGAATCTGAACTGCGCCAACGCTTCCACGAAGCGTGCAGTGCCGGCGACGACGCCATATCGGCGGCCCTCGGGGAGCCGCCGGGCGAACACCTCGAAGGTGGTGCGACGGTTTGCGCTGCCGTCGCGCAGGGCCGCCGCGAGCATCGTCAACTCGTATTTGTCGGTCAGCAACGCTGCGGTCACACCGCAACGGTATCGTTTTCGAGGCCTCGGTATCCTGAAGCGCATGGTGACTCCGGCGAAGACCCGTCCGGGAACTCGGGAGCAGCGCGATGTCTCCACCGCGGAGGCCATCGACACCCCATGGGTGACCATCGTCTGGGACGACCCCGTCAACCTGATGACATACGTGACGTACGTCTTCCAGAAGCTGTTCGGGTACAGCGAGCCGCACGCGACCAAGCTCATGCTGCAGGTGCACGAGGAAGGCAAGGCGGTGGTGTCGGCGGGCAGCCGTGAGTCGATGGAGGTCGATGTGTCCAAGCTCCATGCCGCGGGCCTGTGGGCGACCATGCAGCAGGACCGCTGATCCGACTGTGCGTAAATGGAAGCGGGTCGACACCGCCGATGGCCCGCGCTTCCGGTCGGCGTTGGCCTCTCATGAGGCCGCGTTGCTCGAGAGCCTCGTCACGTCGATGCTGGGGATGCTCGAGGAGCGCGAATCCTCATCTCCCGCAGACGAACTCGAAGAGATTACGGGGATGCGCACCGGCAATTCGCAGCCTCCGCAGGATGACACGATGAAGCGGCTGCTGCCCGACTTCTATCGCTCGCAGACCGATCATCCGGCCGGCTCCGGCACCGTCGAGAGTCTCAACAACGCATTGCGAAGCCTGCACGAACCGGAGATCATCGACGCCAAACGTCAAGCGGCACAACGGTTGCTGGACACGTGCCCGCAGGGCGGCGGGAAGTTCGAACTCACCGAGGATGACGCACAGTCCTGGGCCGCCGCGGTCAACGACGTGCGGCTGGCGCTGGGTACCATGCTCGACATCGGACCCAGCGGGCCCGAGCGCCTGCCCACCGACCATCCCATGGCGGGGCATCTGGACGTGTATCAGTGGCTGACGGTGCTGCAGGAGTACCTGGTGCTGGGTCTTATGGACAAGAGATGAGCGCCATCACGGACGTCGGCGGGATACGCGTCGGCCATCACGAGCGGATCGATCCGGACGCGGCGCTCGGCTCCGGGTGGGCCAGCGGCAGCACCGTCGTGCTGACTCCGCCGCGCACCGTCGGGGCTGTCGACGTCCGCGGCGGAGCGCCGGGCACCCGGGAGACCGACCTGCTCGATCCCATCAACTCGGTGCGTCACGTCGACGCCGTGGTGCTGTCCGGTGGCAGCGCCTACGGCCTCGCCGCCGCCGACGGCGTGATGGGCTGGCTCGAGGAGCGCGACCGGGGCGTGGCGATGGAGGGCGGCGTTGTGCCGATCGTGCCCGCCGCAGTGATCTTCGACCTGCCTGTCGGCGGATGGCAGTGCAGGCCGACAGCGGAGTTCGGCCGCGCGGCCGCGGAGAGTGCCGGAATCGACGTGGCCATCGGCACCGTGGGTGCCGGAACCGGGGCGCGCGTTGGTGTGCTCAAGGGTGGCGTGGGAACGGCGTCGATCATGCTCGAGTCCGGCGTCACGGTCGGGGCGCTGGTGATCGTCAACGCCGCCGGCGAAGCCGTCGACCCGGCCACCGGACTGCCCTGGCTGGCGTATCAGATCGAGGAGTTCGGCCTGGTTGGGCCGCCGGCCGACCAGATCGCCGCCTACGCCGACCGGCACACCGCGCTCAGCCCGCTCAACACCACCATCGCGGTGGTGGCCACCGACGCCGCGCTGAGCCCGGCGGGGTGCCGCCGTGTCGCCGTCGCCGCGCATGACGGGCTGGCCCGCACCATCCGGCCATGCCACACCCCCCTCGATGGCGATACGGTATTCGCGCTGGCCACCGGCGCCATCGAGGTGGCGCCGGACCCGACAACCCCGGCGTCGATGTCGCCGGAGACGGCACTGATCACCGCGGTAGGGGCCGCCGCGGCGGACTGCCTGGCCCGGGCGGTGCTGATCGGCGTACTGGCGGCCGAGTCGGTCGCCGGAATACCGACGTACCAGGACCTGTTGCCGGGAGCGTTCGAATGAAAGGTGAACAACCGTGTTGGTGATCCGAGCCGACCTAGTCGACGCGATGGTCGCCCATGCTCGCGCCGACCACCCGGACGAAGCCTGCGGGGTGATCGCCGGACCGGAGGGATCCGATCGTCCCGAGCGGTTCATCGCGATGCTCAACGCCGAACGGTCGCCAACGTTCTACCGGTTCGACTCCGGCGAGCAACTCAAGGTGTGGCGCGCCCTAGAAGAAGCAGGTGAATTCCCAATTTGCATCTACCACTCGCACACCGCGACAGAGGCGTACCCGAGCCGCACCGACATCTCCTATGCGTCCGAACCCGACGCGCATTACGTGTTGGTATCCACCCGCGACCCTGACGAGCACGAGCTACGCAGCTACCGCATCGTTGACGGGGTGGTTACCGAAGAACCCGTCAAAATCGTTGAGCAGTACTAGAACACCTCAGGAAGGCCATCCTTATGCCGATTACCGTATCGATCCCGACCATCCTGCGTACCCACACCGACGGCGAGAAGCGCGTCACCGCCTCTGGCGGCACGCTCAAGGACGTGATCAGCGATCTGGAGTCGAACTACTCCGGCATCTCGGAACGCTTGCTCGATGAGGGCAAGCTGCAGCGCTTCGTCAACATCTATGTCAACGACGAGGATGTGCGGTTCTCCGGTGGGCTGGACACCGAGATCTCCGACGGCGACTCGGTGACCATTCTGCCTGCCGTCGCTGGAGGATGACTTGACCCGGCACGACTCGCTACTGACGGCGCTGGGCAACACGCCTTTGGTTGGGCTGCACCGGCTTTCGCCCCGGTGGGATGACGTGCCGCACGTGCGGTTGTGGGCGAAGCTCGAGGACCGCAATCCGACCGGGTCCATCAAGGACCGGCCCGCGCTGCGAATGATCGAGGACGCCGAGCGCCGCGGTGTCCTGCAGCCCGGCGCGACGATCCTAGAGCCGACGAGCGGCAATACCGGCATCTCGCTGGCGATGGCCGCATTGCTCAAGGGCTACCAGATGATCTGCGTGATGCCGGAGAACACCTCGATCGAACGCCGCCAGCTGCTCGAACTCTACGGTGCCCGAATCATCTTCTCCCCGGCGGAGGGCGGCTCGAACACGGCGGTGGCACACGCGAAAGAGATTGCGGCCGAAAATCCTTCGTGGGTGATGCTGTACCAGTACGGCAACGAGTCCAATACCTTGTCGCACTACGAGGGCACCGGCCCCGAACTGCTGGCCGACCTGCCCGAGATCACGCACTTCGTTGCGGGTTTGGGTACCACCGGGACGTTGATGGGAACCGGGCGGTACCTGCGTGAGCAGGTGCCCGATGTCCAGATCGTGGCCGCCGAACCCCGTTACGGCGAGGGTGTTTACGCGCTGCGCAACATCGACGAGGGCTTCATCCCCGAGCTGTATGACCCCGACGTGCTGACCACCCGCTACTCGGTGGGCTCGTATGACGCGGTCAAGCGCACGCGCGAGCTCGTCCAGATCGAGGGCATCTTCGCCGGCATCTCCACCGGCGCCGTGTTGCACGCCGCGCTGGGCGTCGCGGCCAAGGCGGTCAAAGCGGGGGAGTGCGCGGACATCGCGTTCGTCGTCGCCGACGCCGGCTGGAAGTATCTGTCGACCGGGGCGTACGCCGGTAGCCTGGATGATGCCGAAGACGCATTGGAAGGGCAGCTATGGGCATGAGCGGACCGGGACTTCCCGCGACTACCGCGCCGAAGAAGAGGCCGACGTGGATGGTCGGCGGGGCCACGATCGTCAGCTTCGTAGCACTGCTCTACATCATCGAGGTCTGGGACAACCTGACCGGGCACCACCTCGATCAAAACGGCATCCGTCCGCTGGAGACCGACGGGCTCTGGGGCATCGTCTTCGCGCCCCTACTGCACGCCAATTGGGGCCATCTGGTCGCCAACACAGGGCCGGCGCTGGTGCTCGGTTTTCTGATGACGCTGCTGGGGTTGTCGCGGTTCATCTACGCCACCGCGATCGTGTGGATTCTCGGCGGGCTTGGCACCTGGCTTATCGGCAACTGGGGTGCGCCTGCCGGGGTCGAGACGAACCACATCGGTGCGTCGGGCCTGATCTTCGGCTGGCTGACGTTTCTCATCCTGTTCGGCTTCTTCACCCGAAAGGTGTGGGAGATCGTCGTGGGCGTGGTCGTACTGTTCGTCTACGGCGGCGTGCTTCTCGGCGCGCTGCCCGGCACGCTTGGGGTGTCGTGGCAGGGGCATCTCTGCGGCGGCATCGCCGGTGTGATCGCGGCCTACCTGCTCTCCGGTCCCGAACGCAAGGCGCGGGAGCTACGTAAAGGCAAACCGGCAAACCCATACCTGACGTCGTGAGCACTCCCATGGCGCCTGTCGGGATCTTCGATTCCGGCGTCGGCGGACTCACCGTCGCGCGGGCGATCATCGACCAGCTGCCCGACGAGGACATCATCTACGTCGGCGATACCGCCAATGGTCCCTACGGGCCACTGACCATCCCCGAGATCCGCGGGCACGCACTGACGATCGGCGACGACCTCGTTTCGCGCGGCGTCAAGGCTCTGGTGATCGCGTGCAACACCGCGTCGTCGGCGTGCCTTCGCGACGCCAGGGAGCGGTATGCGCCAGTGCCCGTCATCGAAGTGATCCTGCCCGCTGTGCGGCGTGCGGTGGCCACAACACGCAACGGCCGCATCGGCGTCATCGGCACCGCGGCGACCATCGCGTCGGGCACCTATCAGGATGCGTTCGCCGCCGCCCGCGACACCGAGGTGATCGGCGTGGCATGCCCGCGGTTCGTCGACTTCGTCGAGCGCGGCGTGACCAGCGGCCGCCAGGTGCTTGGCTTGGCGGAGGGGTATCTTGAACCGTTGCAGCGCGCCGAGGTCGACACGTTGGTGCTTGGCTGCACCCACTACCCGATGCTGTCGGGGCTGATCCAGCTGGCGATGGGCGATCACGTCACGTTGGTGTCCAGCGCTGAGGAGACCGCTAAAGACTTGCTGAGAGTGCTGACGGAACTCGACTTGCTGCGCCCGCATGACGCTCCGCAGGCCCGGCGGGTGTTCGAGTCGACGGGCGGCCCTGAGGCGTTCACCACACTTGCGGCCCGATTCCTGGGTCCCACTCTGGATGGTGTTCGGCCTGTTCAACGTCACGTTGCCGCCCGAACATGATTTCTATCGCGTAAACGTCCGATGTTTTCGTCACACGGATAGCGGGCATGGCAAGCTAGTGAGCGTGCGAATCACCGTACTCGGTTGCTCCGGCAGTGTTGTCGGGCCTGATTCGCCAGCTTCGGGCTACCTGCTTACCGCTCCCGACACCCCGCCGTTAGTCATCGATTTCGGGGGTGGAGTGCTTGGCGCATTGCAGCGTCACGCCGATCCCAACTCGGTGCATGTGCTGCTTTCGCACCTGCACGCCGACCACTGCTTGGACTTGCCCGGCCTGTTCGTCTGGCGGCGCTATCACCCGACGCCGGCCGCGCAGCGGGGCGTGATGTACGGCCCGGCCAACACGTGGGCGCGGCTGGGCGCGGCGTCGTCGCCCGAGGGCGGGGAAATCGACGACTTCTCGGACATTTTCGAGATCCGGCATTGGGTCGACAACCAGGCAGTGCAGATCGGCTCACTCACGGTGATGTCGAAGCTTGTGTGCCACCCAACCGAGTCCTACGGGTTGCGGATCACCGACCCGTCGGGCGCGACGCTGGTGTACAGCGGCGACACCGGCTTCTGCGATGCGCTGATCGACCTGGCCCGCGGTGCCGACATGTTCCTGTGCGAAGCCTCGTGGACGCATTCGCCGGCGCGGCCGCCCAAGCTGCACCTGTCGGGCACCGAGGCCGGGCGGGCCGCAACGCAGGCGGGTGTCGGCGAGTTGCTGCTGACCCACATTCCGCCGTGGACGTCGCGCGAGGATGTCATCAGCGAGGCGAAG
The DNA here is from genome assembly GCA_963770305.1 of uncultured Actinomycetota bacterium. Classification (GTDB taxonomy): domain Bacteria; phylum Actinomycetota; class Actinomycetes; order Mycobacteriales; family Mycobacteriaceae; genus Mycobacterium. Next base: position 135,734 of record CAVYPB010000032.1, on the reverse strand, counting down.
GCGGAGTTCGACGGGCCGGTGCACGCCGTGGTGTGCAACGAGTCGTTTGATGTTGCGCGCTCCTGAGCGCGGCTGACGTCGCGCGCTCCTAGATAACCTTCTTGCTCCTCACGTCCGCACTTCCCGTCGGACGCACCGGTTAGGGTTGGCGCGTGTCCAGACGAGAAGACGGCCGGCTCGACGACGAGCTGAGGCCGGTGCGCATCACCCGCGGCTTCACCTCCCATCCCGCCGGATCGGTGTTGGTGGAATTCGGCGGGACCAGGGTGATGTGCACGGCGAGCGTCACCGAGGGCGTGCCGCGCTGGCGTAAGGGCTCGGGGCAGGGCTGGCTGACCGCGGAGTACGCGATGTTGCCCGCTGCCACCCACGAGCGTTCGGACCGCGAGTCGGTCAAGGGCCGCGTTGGCGGCCGCACACAGGAGATCAGCCGACTGGTCGGCCGGTCGTTGCGCGCCTGCATCGACCTGGCGGCGCTGGGGGAGAACACCATCGCGATCGACTGCGACGTGCTGCAGGCCGACGGCGGCACCCGCACGGCGGCGATCACCGGCGCGTACGTGGCGCTGGCCGATGCGGTGACGTACTTGGCGGCGGCCGGTCGGCTGTCGGATCCGCGGCCGTTGTCGTGTGCGATCGCGGCGGTAAGCGTCGGCGTCGTCGACGGACGCATCCGCGTGGATCTGCCGTACTCGGAGGACTCGCGCGCCGAGGTGGACATGAACGTCGTCGCCACCGATACCGGCACCCTGGTCGAGATCCAGGGCACGGGGGAGGGCGCGACGTTCCCGCGCTCGACGCTGGACAAGATGCTCGACGCGGCGATGGGCGCCTGTGAGCAGATTTTTGTCATCCAGCGCGAGGCGTTGGAGCTGCCGTATCCCGGCGTGCTGCCAGAGTCGGGCGACGTGGCGAAGAAGGCGTTCGGAAGCTGACCGACCTGCTCGGTGCGGCGACCTCTCGCGTGTCGTTCGGGTTCATCAACCCGGCCCGGCATCGTGCGTCTCTACCACGCGAGCTGATGAAACCCGACCGGGACGGCCCACCACAGCCGTCCCCTGCGGGGCCACCCGGCTGGGACCGCTGTACCAAACGGGGAGACCAACCCAGCACGACTGACGCGACGCAGCCGTTCAGAACTTCTGGCTCATGCGGCACTTAGAACGGGATCCCGTTTGGACAAACAGGCCGCCAGTGAAGGTGCGGCGCGGAGGATAGGCTACCGGCATCACGTAAGGGCACAGGCAATGGCTGAGGACGAAACGGCTGAGGACGAAACGAAGAAGTCGTGGTGGCTCACGCTACCCGGGATCATCACTGGGATTGGTAGCGCCATCGTCGCGCTGACCGGGCTTGTGACCGTGCTGTATCAGGCCGGTTTGTTGGGCAGCAGCCAAGACAGTACGCGCGCGGGGACCGCGACATCGGCCGAGATCCGACCGACCGAGACATCGGGCTCCCACCGCTCAGCAGCGGACGGGGGTGTTCGCCCTGCTGGGACCGACGAGCAGGGCTTCCTGAACTCCGAAGCCCGCTGTGACCCGGGACGCCCCGCCGCAGCTATGGGCAGCACGACGCAGACCGAGCTGGTGCTATGTCAGACCGGGCCCGGCGCCTTCTACTACCGGGGTGTGCGCCTCAGCGACGGCGCCCTAATCGCACTCGCAAATGCGGTGCGCTCGGCGGGCGGGTTCGACGTGACCAACCCGGCCGATGGCACCCGATATGAGATCCGGCCCCACCGGTTGACGCTCTTGATGACGGACGGTCACGTCGCCGCGCAGGAAACCATGGTGGCCTACTGGTCGATACCCACGAGCTGACGAGCCGACCGCGCCCCTTGTGCTCACTTTGGCGGCGTATCCGACGTGCGACGGCCCCGATGGCTCACGCGCCCTCCCTGGTACTGGCTGATACCAAGCAACCGCCGCCCACGGCCCGCAGGGGGCAACCCCTACGGGTACACGCAAGACCGGCTGGTAATGCGTGTGCCCGATCCAGTACGGGTCTGGACGTAAGTCGATCGACTTAACAACTCCGTCAGCTGTCCCATTTGGTACCACTTAAGGGAAAGGATCGACCCCACTGCGAATGTTTGGGAATGCCTGTTGACCGACCTGCTGGTGGCCAGCCGCAACCGCAAGAAGCTGGCCGAGTTGCGACGGGTACTCGATGGCGCCGGCGTGGCGATGACGCTGTTGTCGTTGGACGACGTCGCGTCGTTCGACGAGGCGCCAGAGACGGGTGCGACGTTCGAAGAGAACGCGTTGGCCAAGGCGCGTGACGCGTTCAGGGCGACGGGGTTGCCGTCGGTGGCCGACGATTCAGGGCTGGAAGTCGATGCGTTGAACGGCATGCCTGGGGTTCTGTCGGCGCGGTGGTCGGGGCGGCACGGCGACGACCGCGCGAATACGGCACTGCTGCTGGCGCAGATGGGCGACGTGCCCGACGAGCGGCGAGGTGCGGCGTTCGTCTCGGCGTGTGCCCTGGTGTCATCGGCCGGCGAGACCGTGGTGCGCGGGGAGTGGCCGGGCATCATCGTGCCCGAGCCGCGCGGTGACGGTGGCTTCGGCTACGACCCGGTGTTCCTGCCTTCCGGCTCCTCGCGGACGGCCGCGGAGTTGACGCCGGATGAGAAGGACGCGGCGTCGCATCGCGGCCGGGCGCTGGCGGCGCTGCTGCCGGCGTTGCGGGAGTTGGCCTGAGATCGCAGGTCCGTCCACCGGTGAAGTTTCCATGCGGCCGGAATCGCAAGGGCCAGCGTCGCTGCAATCAGGCCCGGCAGTGAGCCGGTGAACAACGGCCACCGCAGTACCAGGTCCATCGTCACCGCCATGATCGCCACGTGCAGCAGGAAGATCTCGTAGGAGATCTCGCCCAGCCACACCAGCGGCCGACAGCTCAGAAGCCGCCCATACCAACCCGCAGAGCCCAGTGCCACCGGCGCCACCGCGAGTGTTGCGATCGCTGCGTACGTCAGCGACTTGGTCACCGCCACAGATGCGGGGTCCGGACCCAGAATTGTCCCGCCGACGGGTGTGGAGACGGCCAGGTAGAGAACGATCGCCAGGCCAATCGCAGCAGTGGCGTGGCAACGTGTACCGGTGGCTTCGAGAACCGCCAACGCCATGCCGCCCGCGAACCACGCGATGTGGGCGGGTAGCCACATCGCTGCCGAGTTCGGCAACAATTCGGTGCCGGATCCGACGACGAGCCAGAGCGGTGTGATCGCCGCGAGTGCCGTGAGAGCGGCCAGCGTCAGCGACGGTCGCCACTGACCTCTGCACAGGACTCGCAGCAGCACATAGGCGAGCCCGGGAAGCACAGCGTAGAAAGAGACCTCGACGGCCAGGCTCCACATCTGTGACAGGCCTGTGTGCAGGAGGGTGATGAGGTAGTTGTCGGCGTAAATCTGCGTAAACGTGAGGTGGCGGATCAATCCGTACCAGGACTGCCCGGGGTTGGGGCCGGGTGTGAAAACGGTGTACAGCGCGTAGACCGCCAATACCGTCACCACGTAGCCCGGCATGATCCGACGGACCCGGTGCCACGCGTAGCGGCTCAGGTTGGGTGGCGGTGCGCCGCCCGTTGCCGCGCGCACCCATGGGCGGAACAGCAGGAACCCGGTCAGCACGAAGAAGATCGCGACGCCGACCTCGAGGCGCGCATAGATCGCCCCGACGTATCCGTGGGTGAGCTTGCCGGTTGCGAAGGCCGCGTGGGTGCCGACGACGAGCAGGGCCGCGACGGCGCGCAGGCCCGTAAGAGCGGGAACACGTGACGGGGAAGCTGTCGCTGTCAAGTCGCTTGCCGGGGTGCGGCTGCAGCGCACCCCAAGGCTGGCTGACACTGCATCCAGTGTAGCTAGCTCACCGCCGCCGGGGCGTCGTGCTCATAACCCGAACTGCGCCTTGATGTTTCGTGTCTGGAAGTGCTCGACGATGATGCCGACCAGCGGAATGGTGCCTGCCAGCAGCACGCCGATGGTTTTGGCGATGGGCCAGCGCACCTTGACGGCGAGGTTGGCGGTGAAGATCAGGTAGACGAAGTACACCCAGCCGTGCACGATCGCGATCCAGTTCGGCGGGTTGTCGACATGCACGATGTACTTGAGCACCATCTCGTAGCACAGCGCGATCAGCCAGATGCCGGTCGTCCACGCCATGACGCGGTAACCCAACAGGGCCTTGCGGATGGTGTCGACGGGGGTGGTCGGGACTTCGGTCATGTCGTCGGTTGTTCCTTGTCTTTCTTCGCGAGGTCGGCGAGGTAGGCGTTGTATTCGCGGAGGGCGGGGTCGTTATCGGAAGGCGTTGCGGGCGATGGTCTTTCGGGCAGCAGGCCGGAGGGGATCTCGGTGACGGTGTCGTGCTTGCGAGGCTCGGGCGGGGCTTCTTCGTACCGGACGAACTTGTAGTAGGCGTAGACACAGAACCCGGCGAACAGCGGCCACTGCAGGGCGTAGCCGAGGTTCTGGAAGCTGCCCGACGCCGACTCGAAGCGGGTCCACTGCCACCAGGCCAAGGCCAGGCAGCCGGCGGCGCCAACGATCACCAATGCGATGGCCGCCGGTCTCCTACGCCGTGTAGTGGACACCATTCAACGGTACCGCGCGGTCCTTCGGCCCGACGAATTCGTCCAGGCGAGCGGTGGCGGCTTTGCGGTAGATGGAGACGATTTTCTTGCTCGACCGAGTCCACGGAATCCCGAGGGCGTCGAGGGCGGCGGTGAATAGCCCGATGATGTCCTCGGACATGTTCGAGAAGTGGTAGCGGATGCTCATGACGCCGCGGTCGTTCGCAACGACGCGACAGCCGTCGCTGTGAATCAGGCCAAGGACGAACTCTTCGGTGGCCTGATCGATGAGCGCTTGCTGCCATGGCTCGAGTGCAATCCGTCGCGTGTGCTTCATCCCGGGTCCGTGCTGGGGGAGCAGGCACGGCCAGTGCTTCGAAGTCAGAGAGACGTCGACGCACCCAACTCGCTGCACTATCCCAGCGCGCTGGCCTGGCATGAGGATGTCGATCGCTTGACGGCAGCGTCGGATGATCGCCGGGTATTTCTTGTCGAGCGTGATCCTGAGGTGCCACACTCGGCGATTGCGCGAGATGTAGCCATCGCCCAGGTACATGCCCAGCAGATAGCAATACGGTGCAGCCGGAAGCGCTGCAAAGTCGTGGAGTGCGCCACATGGACTACCGCCAGCGGCCAACCGACGAGAAACTTGTGGCCGACGCCGCCAGTCGCGCACGGTCGTTCGTGGCACCCCGATCTGCCGTGCGATCGCGCAGTCGTTCATCCCCGCGGCAATCAGACCCTTAGCAGCGTTGAACTGCTCTGCTGATCGCATGGCCCCAAGCTATGCAGCGCCGCCGACAGATTCCTTGATGCGCTGGGCGGTAGGATCGGCACGCCGCGGGCGTGATGTAACTGGCAGGCATGCGGGCTTTAGGTGCCCGTGCTCGAGAGAGCGTGTGGGTTCGAGTCCCACCGCCCGCACTCTCTTTGCTCAGATGTCTGGCTTGCGGTGAGCCCAGGGCTTTGCCTGCTCGAGTTGGCTGGCGACGCGGATCAGCACGTCTTCCCGACCGTAGGCGGCGACGAGCTGCACGCCGACCGGCAAGCCCTCGGCCGTCCACTCCAGCGGCAAGCTGATCGCTGGTTGGCCGCTGGTGTTGAACGGGGGAGTGAAGGGCACGAAGTCGCCCGCGCGACGCATCGGCGACATCGGGTTATCGGGGTCGTTGACGATCGTGCCGAGCTTGAGCGGCAGCTCGCCAAGCGTCGGCGTGAGCAGCAGATCCCAGCCGTCGTGCCACCACGACTGCACCGCCCGGCGGTACTGGGTGACGGCTGACAACGCGAGCCCGTAGTCGACGGCGGTGAAGTGTTTGGCGAAGTCGGCCTGGACCCGGTTCATCGGCTCCAACTCTCGATCCTCCAGCGGGCGGCCGAGCTGTTCGGAGAACCGGCGCTGCGAAATTCCAACGTTGGCGCTCCACAGCGCGCCGAACTTAGAGCCGAACGTCTTGTCCTCCAACGCCTTTGGCCACGCAGCCTCGACGTGGTGACCCAACGATTCGAGCAGCTTCCCGACGGCCTGCGCCGCATTGGTGACTTCCGCGTCGACCCGCCCGCCCTGTGGGTGGTGGTCGAGGATGCCGATGCGCAGCCGACCCGGGTCCGCACCGAGCTCCTCGAGGTACGGACGTGCGGGCGGTGGCGCGATGACGATGTCGCCGATGCCAGGGCCGCGCGTCGCGTCGAGCAATGCGGCCGTGTCCCGAACGGTGCGGCTGACGCAGTGCTCGACCGACAGTCCGCTCTCGTCGCGGAGTGGGCCGAGCGTGATGCGACCCTGGCTCGGCTTGAGCCCGACGAGGCCGCAACAAGACGCGGGGATGCGAATCGATCCGCCACCGTCACTGGCGTGGGCGAACGGCACCATCCCCGAGGCGACCGCGGCGGCCGCACCGCCGCTCGATCCACCGGGCGTGCGCGTCGTGTCCCACGGGTTGTGGGTCGCACCCCACGCGACGGGCTCTGTGGTGGGCACACTGCCGAGCTCGGGGCTGTTCGTGCGGCCGGCGATGACGAGCCCGCCCGCGCGGTAGCGGCTGACGAGTGTCGTGTCGGCATCGGCGATGACGTGCGCCTCTTTGAACGCGACATTGCCGTTGCTGATCCGCTGTCCGGCGTACGTGGCGAAGAGATCCTTGATGAGGAACGGCACGCCGCGGAACGGGCCGTTCGGAAGATCTGCGCTTGCGGCGGTCTCGCGGGCGTGGTCGAACCAGCGGATGACGACCGCGTTGAGGGCGGGATCGATGCGCTCGATGCGCTCGATTGCAGCTTCCAGCAGCTCGCTCGGCGACACCTCGCCGGATGCGACGAGCGCCGCCTGATCGGTCGCATCCATCCAACGGGTCTGATCGGAAAGTGCGCTCATGGCAGCTTGTGTAGCACGAATGAGCCCGGGGCCACTGAAGCCCGATGTTTCAGCCCTGCGAGGCCTTGTCGAGCGATTCGGCCTCGGAGGCGTCGCGCCCGGCGAGCCGGTCGTCCCAGACCTGCAGGACATCTGCCGGCGTGCGTGAGCTCAGCAGGCTGCCGACTACATAGGCGATGAGACTCGCGACGAGCCCGTAATAGATCGGTTCGTTGGCGGCGACCCCGAAGATCACCATCGTGCCCAGCGTGACGACGGTGCCTGCGGCCATCGAGCAGAGAGCGCCGACGCCGGTCGCGCGCTTCCACAGAAAACCGCCGAGGATCGGCACCAGCAGCCCGCCGACCAGGATGTCGTAGGCGATGGTCAGCGCGTTCACGACGTCGTTGAGCAGAGCGGCGATCACGATGACCGCAATGCCCAACACCACCACGTAAAGCCGGTCGGAGTGCACGTCGCGCTCGGCGTCCTCGTCAACGTTTTCCGTACCGCGTCCGAAAATCCTTGCGAGCAACGGAATCACGTCGGTCTTCGCGACCGTGGCCGTGGCGATGAGCGCGCCCGATGCGGTGGACATCATCGCGGCGACGGCCGCCGCCAGCACGATCCCGCTTATGCCAACCGGCAGGATGGTCTCGGCGATCAGCGCGTAGACGTCGTCCTTCGCCTTGACGTCGGGAAGGAACGTCGATGCGGCGGTGCCGATCAGCGCGCCGGCGATGCCGTACAGCAGGCAGTAGATCGCCGCGGTCGTGCCACCCCACTTCGCGACCTGCGGGGACCGCGCGGTGAACACGCGCTGCCAGATGTCCTGGCCGATCAGCATTCCGAAGCTGTAGACGACGAAGAACGTGATGATCGTCGGCATCCCGATCGCGCCGAGGTCGAACACTGTGTCCCCGGCCCGCTCCCTGATCCCGTCGAGGCCGCCCGCCCTGTTCCAGGTGAACGGCAGCAGCAGGAAGAACACGCCGATGGTCTTGAGCACGAACTGCACCATGTCCGTCAACGTGATCGACCACATGCCGCCGATCGATGAGTAGAGCATCACGATCGCGCCCCCGATGATGACCGACAGTGTGCGGTTGGTGTTGAACAACACGTTGAAGATCGTCGCGTAGGCGATCGTCGAGGTCACCGACAGCATCAGCGTGTACGCGACCATGACGATCCCGGATGACGATGTCGCGTCGACGCCGTAGCGGAGTTTGAGCATCTGCGCGACTGTGTAGACGCGAAGCCGTTGGATGCGCCCGGCGAAGGCGAGGCTCAGCAGCAGCAGACCGACGGCGATGGCCACCACGAGCCACATGCCCGAGATGCCGAACTTGTAGCCCAGGCCGACCCCACCGACCGTCGACGCGCCGCCGAGGACCACCGCGGCCATCGTGCCGGTATACAGAACCGGACCGAGTCGTCGGCCGGCGACAAGGAAGTCGGCGGAGTCCTTCGTTCGCGTCTTGCCCCAGAAGCCGAACGCGAGCATGGCGACGAGGTAGACGACGATAATGGCTACGTCAATGGGCTTGCCCATGGTTGAAACTCCTCTTCAGCTGGTCAAAAGATGGGTGGCGGCGAACATGCGGAGGACGGTGGGGAGGACGACAACAGCGGGGCCTGCAGTCTTGAATGTCTCCGCGACGATCTGGCCGACGGTCTCGGGCGTCGCCACATGGGCCGGGATGCCGAAACTTGCTGCCAGGGCTGCGAAGTCGGGCCGGGCGAGTTCGGTCGCGGTGGCTTGCCCGAACGCGCCGGTCATGTATTCGCGCAGAATTCCGTAGCCGCCGTCGTCGACAATGAGCCAGGTGACGTCGGCGTTGTGTTGGCGCGCGGTCGCCAACTCCGCGATCGAGTACATGGCGCCGCCGTCTCCGGAGACCGCGAAAGTACGGCTGCCCGAGCCGATTGCCGCGCCCAGCGCCGCCGGGTACGCGAAGCCGAGTCCGCCTGCGCCCTGGGCGGAGTGGAAAGCGCCGTCGAGCGGATCCCACGCTGACCACGCCCAGTATCCGGCGATCGTCATGTCCCAGAATGTGTGGGTGGCCGGCGGGACGGCGGCGCGCAGATCTCGCATGAGTGTCAGTTCGGCAGCCAGGTCTTGGTCAGTTAGCCTGCGCTCCACCGACTTTCGCAATTCGGCGGCCATCGTGGCTCCTATTCTCGCCCCCCTGGGCGAGACCAGCTTGGCGATCGCCTGTAGCGCCAGCGCGGCGTCGGCGTGGATGCCCAGGCCGGGATGGTTGGCCTCAATCACGCGCGGTTCGGCGTCGACGTGGATGAGGCGGCCCCGCGGACGCAACGTGAAGTAGTTGCTCGTCACCTCACCCATCGACGTGCCCACAGCGAGCAGCACGTCGGCGCTCTCCAGCAACTCGGTGGTGTAGCGGTCCTCGATCCAGGACGCGGCGGACAGCGGATGGTCGAAGGGCAAGGCGCCCTTGCCGCCGACGGTGCAGACCACGGGCGCATCCAAGGACTCCGCGAGCGTCACCAACGCCTCGGGTCCACCGGCGGAACGACGAACGCCGCCGCCGGCCAGGATGACCGGCCGCTCGGCCGAATTGAGCAGGGCCGCAGCCTCTTCGATGAGTTCGGTTCGCGCAGGACGTTCGGCTACGTGCGTCACCACCGACGTCACAGGTGGGACGTGGGTGGCCTCGAGCAGCACATCCTCGGGGATCTCAACCCAGGTGGGACCGGCCGGTGCCGACTGGGCCAGCGCCCACGCGTCGGCCAGCAGGCTGGGGATCTCCGCGGCCTCGCGGGCGACCGCGGTGCTCTTGGTGACGTTCATGGCGCTGCGCTGTTGATCGTCGAGTTGGTGCAACATGCCCTTGCGCAGACCGAGGCCGGCACGCGGCACCTGGCTGGTGATGACGAGCAGCGGGACGCCGGTCGCATAGGCCTCCTGCAGGGCGCCCAGCGCTGTCAGCGCGCCGGGACCAGTGGAGAGGAACAGCACGCCGACCTCGCCCGTGGCCCGCGTGTACCCGTCGGCCTCGAACGCCGAGTTGTTCTCCACCCTCGAACTGACGAACCTCAGGTCACTGCGCCGTATCGCGTCGAACAGGCCAAGCGCATGCTGGCCGGGGATTCCGAAGACGTGCGAAACGCCCAGTGCGGTCAGCGTTTCCACGACCACGTCGCCACCGTTGCGAGCGTGCTCAGCCACCGGCGGTCTCCTCATGGCGCAGCGCCAGCAACGACACCAGGTCGTAGGCCACGTGCGATGCGGCGACACCGGTGATCTCGGCATGGTCATACGCAGGGGAGACCTCGACGACGTCGGCACCAACAATGTTCAGACCACGGAAGCCACGCAGGATCTCGAGCAGCTCGCGGCTGGTCATGCCACCGGCCTCGGGAGTACCGGTGCCAGGCGCATGCGCCGGATCCAACACATCGATGTCGATGGAAACGTAGACCGGGCGATCGCCGACGCGCTGCCGCAGCTTGTCGATGACCTCGACGACCCCTTGGTAGTAGACGTCCGATGAGGTGACGATGCCGAAACCGAAGCGCCGGTCGTCCTCGAGATCCCTCTTGCCGTAGAGGGGGCCTCGGGTCCCCACGTGGCTCAGCGCCTCGGTGTCGACGATGCCTTCTTCCACCGCACGCCGGAAGGGGGTGCCGTGGGTGTACTCGGCGCCGAAGTAGGTGTCCCAGGTGTCCAGGTGTGCGTCGAAGTGGATCAGTGCGACCGGGCCGTGCCTGTTGGAAGCGGCGCGTAGCAGGGGAAGCGCGATCGTGTGGTCGCCGCCGATCGTGACCAGGCTGGTGCCGTCGGCCGTCAGCTCAAGCGCGCCGGCCTCGATTGTCTCGATGGCCTCGTGGATGTTGAACGGGTTGACCGCGATATCGCCGGCGTCGGCGACCTGGGCGATGTCGAATGGCAAGACGTCCAGGGCCGGGTTATAGGGCCGCAGGAGCCGCGACGACTCCCGCACGTGCGTGGGCCCGAATCGGGCGCCGGGCCGGTAGGAGACGCCGGAGTCGAACGGCACACCGGCGACGACGACGTCCGCGGACGGCACCTGGTCAAGGCGCGGCAGCCGCGCGAATGAGGCGGGGCCGGCGAAGCGCGGCGTTTTTGTGGCGTCCACGGGGCCGATGGTGTTGGTCATGGTGGAGTCCTTGGGCGTCGGGGGTGTGGTGTGCGTCACTGTATGGCCATCGGACATGGCCCGCAAGCAGTTCATTCGCAAACTCGGCGTCATTCGTCACGATATGCCAGCATCTACCCGTCTATCGCGACATAATGGGCTCTATCGCGTTCATAGTCGACTGATCTGTCGTATCGAGCGGGTCGAAAAATCTTTAGGAAATGTGGGCGAAAGGTCTTCGATGGACGAGATTGACGAGGCGATCGTGGAACTCCTCGAGGTCGACGGGCGCCTGACGCATCGCGAAATCGCGCGGACGGTGGGCCTGTCTCGATCGGCCGCAGCGGCACGCGTGCAGCGCCTCATCACCAGCGGTCAGGTGGTCGTGCGCGGCGCCGTTCACCCCGCGGTGATAGGTCAAGGTGCGTTGGCGCACGTTGGCCTTGTCGTCCGCGGGCCTGCGGCGCCGTTGGCTGCCGAGATCGCCCTACGCGACGACGTGCCGTTCCTGTCTCTGACCACTGGGCCCCACGGCCTGGTCGCCGAGGTACGCGCCGGCTCGGCTCGCGACATCGATTGCACGATCGCCGAACTGCGAGCTCTCGACGGCGTCGTCGGCGTTGACACCCTCACCTACGTCGAGGTGGTCCGCGACGTGATCGGGCCGGTCGGCGAGGTGCGCACCGAAGTCGACGAGGTCGACCTGGCGCTGCTGCGAGCCCTGCAGGACGATGGCCGGGCCTCCTATGTCGATCTCGCTGCGGTGGTTGGCCTTTCGCCGGCCGGAGCGCGGCGACGCGTCGTGCGTCTCGTCGAATCGCAGGTCGTCCGTGTCGGCGCAGTCGTCCGGCACTCCGGTCGGGATCGGCAGAGCGCGATGGGTTTCGGGGTGCGCCTCGCCGGAGACCACCGAGACGTTGTCGAACAGCTGGCGGCGATGCCGTCGGTGATCTTCGTGGCGCGCACGCTCGGGCGCTTCGACGTGCTCGTTACCGTGCGGGCTTTCTCGGCCGCACAACTCGTTGAGTTGCTGGACCAGGTCCGGGCGTTGGCCGGCGTAAACGCGGTCGAGAGTTGGGCGCACCTCGAAGTCGTCAAGGAGAGCTACGCGTCTGGGTTGGATGTGTCCGCTCGCGAGGAAGATGCGCAACAAGGCTGACGTCGGTTCGGCCGGCTTAGCCGCAATTCAGGGAAACGTCTTTGCGTGCGATGGGGGCGGCGCATCGATGGCAGCTGAGTACCGGGTTCAGCTGGTGGCCGCAGACCGTGTGGATCAGGTGGATGTCTGACTCGTTGCTGTCGAGCCAGCGTTGGCCCCACGTGAGCATGGCCAGTGGCAGGTGGTAAAGGTCGAGTCCTCGTTCGGTGAGCCGGTATTCGTGGCGAACAGGCCAGTCGCCGTAGGGGGCTGCGACGAGGATTCCTAGTTCCACGAGGCGTCGAAGCCTTCCCGAGAGAATGTTTGGCGCGATGGCCAAGTTTCGTTGGAATTCGTCGAACCGGCGGGTCCCGAAGAACGCCTCTCGAATGAGCAGGCTGGTCCAGTGATCACCCATGACGCTCAGGGTTCGCGCGATCGAACACGTCCGGTTCCGTTCCAGCAGAGACAGATCGGGTGTGCGCCGTCGTTGGCCCAGCCGCGGCGATGCGGTGAAAGGGCCTGGCCTTCGCGCAGTGACGTCGTGAGCGGAAATCACCTCGTGGCACTGGTCGCAACGCAGTACCGCCTCGAGCGGTTGGCCGCAGCCGTCGTGTATCGCGGCCGTCGGACGCGAGCGCTCCTCGAAGTACCACCGGTCGCTCCAGCGCATCGCCACCATCAGGCAGGCGAAGAAGTCGCGGCCGCTCTCGGTGGGGTGGTATTCGGGCCCGGATGCTTGGGGGTGCTCGGTCAGCAGGCCACCAGAAGTGAGTTGCCGCAGGCGCGCAGCGAGGGTTGAGCGGGCGAGGCCAAGTCGGGCCTGGAACTGGGAGAACCGACGAACGTCGTATATCACCGATTCCCGCATGACCAACCATGACCACGCGTCTCCGACGACTTCGCCGGTGCGGTAGATCGAGTCAAGGTCGACGGCCGCGGCCTGGTCTCCTCGAGCGCTGCGCATGGTCTGGCCGATCCTAGATGGTCTTTCGATACAAGATACTTGCATAAGGAGACCATAGTCGATACGGTCGGCAAATCGTGTCCCACCTCTGATTGAGGAGTCGTTCATGTCTGATCAACCGTCGCCGTCCGGAAAGCTGATCGTCAGTCGTGCCGGGCCGATCACGACGATCACGTTGAATCGTCCGGAATGTCACAACGCGCTCGACCGTGAGGTGTCGGCTGAGCTCAACGCCGCTGTCAAGGAAATCTCCGTCGACCGGGATTGTCGCGTCGTGATCCTTCGCGGGGCCGGCGACACGTTCTGCGCCGGCGACGACATCAAGGAGTTCAACGACTGGGGGCCTGAGGATTTCATCTGGCAGATCCGCATGTACCAGGACACCGTCAACGTGATCGACAACCTCGTGCCCGTCACGATCGCCGCTGTGGACGGCGTGTGTACGGGCGGCGGGCTGGAGCTCACCCTGGTGTGTGATTTCGTGGTTGCCACCAACCGCTCCCGGTGGGGAATGCCCGAGATCAACTGGGACATCACCCCCGGCTGGGGCGGTACCGCGAAGATCGCCAAATTCGCCGGCCGTCGAAAGGCCAAGGAGTGGAACCTCATCGGCGCCATGTTCAGCGCCGCAGTGGCCGAGCGCCATAACCTCATCAACCGTCTCTGCGAGCCGGCAGCGCTCGATGACGAAGTCGACGCGCTAGTCGAGGTCATACTCGCCAAAAACCCTGCCACGCTGCAGGTTACGAAGTACTTCCTCGACAAGGGCGCCGACCTCGACCTGGCGAACAGCATGATCTTCGAAGTCGCACCGCCCCGTCAGCTCGAACGACAAGGTATCGCCGACTTCGTCGAGAAGGGCTCACGCGACCAGCGGCGCAAGCTCGTCATGGACTTCTGGCAAGACTGAGACCTGCGATGATGGGCACGTGGCTGAGCGTGATCGCGACGAATCCGGCCGGCCCCGAAGCACCCGTCCGCGCGACGCCCTTGGCCGGCCACTTCCGCAGGGCAGCCAGGGCGTTCCGCGCATCCCGGATGATCTCGAATTGTCGCCGGCCGAAACGCTGGCCTACGCACAGGACCTGCTGGACCGGGGGTTGGCATTCAACGCGCACGAGGTGCTCGAGGCGGCGTGGAAGAACGGCCCCGTCGACGAGAAGACACTGTGGCAAGCCCTTGCCCAGCTCGCGGTCGGCATCACCCATGTACAGCGCGGCAACGTCAAGGGCGCGATCACGGTGCTTCGCCGCGCGTGGGCCGGCCTTGCCCAGAACGACAAGCCGGCGCCGTACGGCATCGACATCGCAGGTTTGGTCGACTACGCCGAGGTGCTGATCGACGATCTCGCGGCCGGTGCCGAGGTCACCCCCGAGCGCCTAAGCCCCCGTTTGGTTGTGGTCCGACGGACCCCACGCCGCGATGGAGATGTCTGAGGTGAGCAATGCCCAGACCTGCTCGGGGGTTGCGGCGAAACGTTTCTGGTCGCGGAAGACATGCGGAGCAGAGGTGAAGAACTCGTCATCGGCGGGTTCGAGCGGATGCCAGCGCGTCATTGCTGATCATCTTTGCAGTTTCGGCGGAACGGCCGGGGTTATGTCACATCATGTGGGTCGGTTGGGTAATGCCGAAGCGGGTGTTGGCGTAGCGCTTCAGGGCGGCGGGGCTGAAGTACACGTGCTGATTGGCGGTGTGTAGGTCCCGGAAGCATCGTTGCAAGGGATGGGCGGCGTGCACGGCGCTTGCACCCGTCAAGTCGAACGTCGTGTCGACTGCTTGGCGTGCCGCGCGCATCGCCTGCTGCGCGGCGAGCTGGAAGCCGGCGCGCTGCTCTAGCGATGGTGAATCACCGGCGCACGCGGTTTCCCAAAGTGCGCTGGCCTCATCGAGAACGAATGCCCGCGCCGACCGAAGATTGGCTTCAACGCGGGCGAACGCGACCTGCGCGGCGGGGTCCTCGGCGACAGGCTGAAACGTCCCGGCACGCACCTTTGTTGTCGCGAGGTCGGTGAACTCGTCGAGTGCACGTCGTGCAATCCCGAGCGGGACACCGACCAGCGATACTCCCGCGAGCGTGAAAAATGCCAGTCTCCAAAGTGACCCGCTGTGGCGGGCCGGCTGGAAGAACGGGCTGATGGTGTGCTCTTCGGCGATGTGGAGGGCTCGGGCGACGACGTCGTTGCTGCCGGTTGCGCGCAGCCCCAACACATCCCAGTTATCGACGATTTCGGCGTCCGCGCGCGGGAAGAACGCGAGTCGCCAGTCGGGACCCTGCTCGGGAACGATGCGCGGCGCATCGCCGTCGAAGACGAACATGCCCCCCAGCAACCATTCGGCGTGGCGGCAACCGCTGGCAAATGGCCAGCGCCCCTCGACGGAGAAGCGACCGCTGCCATCGGGGACGGCCCGCCCCGTGGGGGCGAACACCGTGGCGGCCATGAAGTCGGCGTTCGAACCGAACAGTTCGTTGGCGACACCAGGCTCGAGCCAAGCGGTGAATGCTGGTGCGCCGGCACCGATGGCCGCGATCCAGCCCGCGGAACCGTCGGCACGCGCCAGTTCCTCGATCATCTCAATGAACTCAACGGGGGCCACCTCATGGCCCCCGAGCGACCGTGGCTGCAAGGCGCGGAAGATCCCTGCCGCCCGCAGCCGCTCGACCAGATCGATCGGCATTGTTCCCAGAGCCTCAGCTTCGTCGGCGCGCTGCGTGATTTCGGGCGCCAGGGCGCGCGCCACCGCCGTAGAGCTGTCTCCGCTAGACAGCGTGGCGGGGGCGCGGGTTGCGGTTGTCATGTCAGGCTCCCTAATTCTGATACAGTAAGCAGTATTCGATACAGGAGCATGCACTTAATTATGGGAACTGTCAAGAGGCCGTCTCCGCGACGCTACGACTCGACTCGGCGCCGCCAGCAGGCAGAACAGAACCGGCAGGCCGTGCTTCAGGCCGCCCGAAAGCGCTTCCTCGCTCAGGGCTATGCGGCGACGACCGTCGCAGAGATCGCGCGGGATGCGGGCGTGTCAGTCGAAACGGTGTACAAGGTCTTCGCGACGAAGGCGGGCGTGCTCAAAGCGCTCTTCGATGTGTCCGTCGCCGGCGACGACGAACCGATCCCGATGGTCCAGCGAGACGTCATCCAGAATGTGCGCAACGCGCACGGGGCCGCCCGCAAGATCGAGATCTACGCCAAGCACCTGGCCTCCACCATGCCGCGAAGCGCTCCAGTCCAGCTCCTGGCTCGCGACGGTGCTGCATCGTCGGAGGACGCTGCGAAGGTCTGGAAACAGATCCGACACGAAACTCTCACCGCGATGACAATGTTCGCGTCCGACCTCGCCCAAACCGGACAGCTACAGGTCGGCGCCACACAAGCCCGCGATGTCCTGTGGACGTACCACGCACCCGAGCTCTACGAGCTTCTTGTTCTCGAGCGCGGTTGGTCCGCCACCCGCTACGGCAAGTTCGTTACCCATGCATTGTGCGACGCGCTGCTCGAAACCCAGGATTGAAGGTGATTGACACTTCACGCTGGGCACTGTTTCGACATGCTGGCGATTGAGTAGTCCCGGACGACCGTCAAACCCTGGCGCCACCAACCCTTTTGCGATACGTCGACGGTGTCTCTCCGCAGAACTGCGTGAAGGCACGCGTGAACGCGCTGAGGCTCTCGAAACCCACCGTCATCGAGGTCTCCTGCACTGACTGCCCCGGCGCCGCCAGCAGTGCCATCGCCCGGAGCATCCGCGCATGCAACAAATACGTCCGCCAGGGCAGCCCCAGCGTCTCTTGGAACAGCCGTCGCAATGTCCGCTCCGACACCGAGACCGCGCGGCCGACCTCCGACGCCGTCACCGACTCGAGGTGTTCTTTCGTATACGTCATCGCCGCCGCCACGATCGGGTTGTCGGACGTCGGCAGGCTTAGCGGCGCCTCGTGATCGAGCGCCTCGGACACCAGATTCGCGAGTGTGCGGAAGAACGCGTCGGACACAGCGTCGCCCTGCGGACGATCGATCGGCCACCGCAGCGCGTATATCATCATCTCCCGAATCAACGGGGACACCGCGAGGATGCGAGCCCGGTCACCGCCGTCGGCGACCAACTCGGGGTCGAACATCACCGCCACCGTCCGCACGTCAGGGTTCATCGTCGCCTGGTGCTCAAGGCCGGCGGGGATCCACGCCGCCTGCTGAGGCGGCAACAGATAGTGCGCCGACGCCGTCTCGACCTCCACCACACCACCGATCGCGTATTCGATCTGGTGCACCTCGTGGGAGTGCCAGCCAGTGATCAGCGCGTCGCCCTGGTACAGGTAGCTGCCGCCCAGCGCACGGCCGCCTCGACGCAACTCGATAACCCGGCGGGCGGGGTGGAGGGAAGGAGCGAGCAGGTTGGCCGATTCGGCTAAAACTCTGTCCGAAAGCGCAGAGACGGTCACACCGCTAGACGGTACTACTTACCTATGATGACCGACGACCTGATCCTGGTGAGCATCGACGACCACGTCGTAGAGCCCCCCGACATGTTCCTCCGTCACGTGCCTGCCAGGTACCGGGACGAGGCGCCGGTGGTGGTCACCGACGACAAGGGCGTCGACCGATGGATCTATCAGGGCAAGCCGCAGGGCGTCAGCGGGCTCAACGCCGTGGTGTCGTGGCCCGCCGAGGAGTGGGGCCGCGACCCCGCCGGCTTCGCCGAGATGCGACCCGGTGTGTACGACGTCCACGAGCGGGTCCGCGACATGAACCGCAACGGGATCCTCGCCTCGATGTGCTTCCCGACCTTCACCGGCTTCTCGGCGCGGCATCTGAATCAGCACCGCGAGGACGTCACGCTGGTGATGGTGTCGGCTTACAACGACTGGCATATCGACGAGTGGGCGGGCTCGTACCCGGATCGCTTCATCCCGATAGCAGTGCTGCCGACGTGGAATCCCGAGGCGATGTGCGGCGAAATCCGGAGAGTCGCCGCCAAGGGCTGCCGCGCGGTCACGATGCCCGAACTCCCGCACCTCGAGGGGCTCCCGAGCTACCACGACGACGAGTACTGGGGTTCGGTGTTCCGGACCCTGTCTGAAGAAAATGTGGTGATGTGCCTGCACATCGGCACCGGGTTTGGGGCGATCAGCATGGCGCCCAACGCGCCGATCGACAACATGATCATCCTCGCCACTCAGGTTTCGGCGATGTGCGCACAGGATCTGCTGTGGGGCCCCGCGATGCGCGGCTATCCCGATTTGAAGTTCGCGTTCTCCGAGGGCGGCATCGGCTGGATCCCGTTCTATCTCGATCGCAGCGACCGGCACTACACCAACCAGAAGTGGCTGCGCCGCGACTTCGGCGACAAGCTGCCCAGCGACGTGTTCCGTGAGCACTCGCTGGCCTGTTACGTCACCGACAAGACGTCGCTCAAGCTCCGCCACGAGATCGGCATCGACATCATCGCCTGGGAGTGCGACTATCCCCACTCCGACTGCTTCTGGCCCGACGCGCCCGAGCAGGTTCTGCGCGAGCTCATCGCCGCGGGAGCCGACGACTCCGATATCGACAAGATCACCTGGCAGAACTCGTGCCGGTTCTTCAGCTGGGATCCGTTCGCCCACACTCCCAGGGAGCAGGCGAACGTCGGAGCGCTGCGCGCCAATGGCGCCGACGTCGACGTGTCGATCAGGCCGCGCAAGGAGTGGGCGCGCCTCTACGCCCAAAAACAGCTCGCCGACACATAGCAGATCCGCAGATGCGGATGAAAGTAGCTATTTCCGCCGCATTTGCGGTTACGATTTCGCGGTGGCACTGATCCGGGTTCGTGAGGCCGCCGAGCTGTTGGGCGTGAGCGACGACAGTGTCCGGCGCTGGATCGAGGACGGAAATCTGCCGGCAAGCCAAGACCAGTCGGGACGAAAGGTCATCGCCGGCGACGTGCTGGCCGAGTTTGCGCACGCGAACGCCGCTGCAGCGCCCAAGGATCCGCTCACCATCGCCAGCTCCGCGCGCAACCGCTTCGCCGGGCTGGTCACCAAGGTGGTGACGGACAAGGTGATGGCGCAGGTCGAAATGCAGTGTGGCCCTTTCACCGTCGTGTCGCTGATGAGCGCGGACGCGGTGCGCGAGCTTGGGCTCGAGCCGGGCAGTGTCGCCGTCGCCGTCGTCAAGGCCACCACCGTGATCGTCGAAACTCCTGGAGGGCAATCGTGAAAAACTCCAGCCGCCTGGCACTGTTCTGCGCGCTGTCGCTGGCACTCGTCAGTGGGTGCAACTCGTCCGACAACGCGGCACCCGCCAGTTCGTCGGCCCCGTCGACCTCGGCGGCGGCGGGCGGAAAGATCATCGTGTTCGCGGCCGCCTCGCTGAAGCAAACCTTCACCGACATCGGCGAGCAGTTCAAGACCGACAACCCCGGCGCCTCGGTGGAATTCTCGTTCGCGGGCTCATCCGACCTGGTCACCCAGCTGACCCAGGGCGCCCCTGCCGACGTGTTCGCGTCGGCCGATAACAACAACATGGACAAGGCTTCGCAGGCCGGTCTGCTGGCCGGTGACCCGGTGAATTTCGCCTCGAACACGCTCACCATCGCCGTCGCGCCGGGCAACCCGAAGAAGATCGCCTCGTTCAAAGACCTGACACAGCAAGGTCTCAACGTCGTCGTCTGCGCGCCGCAGGTGCCGTGCGGGTCGGCCACCCAGAGAGTCGAGCAGGCCACCGGTGTGACGTTGAATCCTGTGAGCGAGGAGTCGTCGGTTACCGACGTCCTCAACAAGGTGACCACCGGTGAGGCTGACGCCGGACTGGTATACGTAACCGACGCGAAGGGGGCGGGCGACAAGGTTGGCGAGGTGCCGTTCCGCGAGGCCGCAGGCGCTGTCAACACATATCCGATCGCCGTGCTGAAGGAATCCAAGAATCCGGAGTTGGCGCACAAGTTCGTCGACCTGGTCACCGGGGAGTCCGGTCAAAAGGTCCTTAACGCAGCGGGTTTCGCCAAACCCTGACGACGTTTAGATCATGTCTTTGTCGGCGAGCCAGCGCATGATCGGCCAGCCGATGAACACCGGCAGCCAACACGTGAGGATCCGGTAGAGCAGCACCGACGGCACGGCGATGGCGGTGGGGACGCCGAATGCGGCGAGACCACCGATCAACGCCGCCTCGACCGCGCCGACCCCGCCGGGGGTGGGGGCGGCCGAGGCAAGGGTTCCGCCGACCATTGTCACGACCGTCACCGTGACGAACGACGTGTCGCCGCCGAAGGCCTCGATGCTGGCCCACAGCGCCAGCGCCATGCCGAGAGTTGTTGCTGCACAACCCAGCACGATGATTGCGAGGCGCTTGGGTTCGCGGGCCAGCTCGGCGAGGTCGCTGAGCACCTCCTTGAGCCGCGGGCGCACCGCCGTCCCCAGCCACCGCCGCAATTTGGGCACGAACAGGAACGCCCCGACGAGACCGAGCAGCAGGCCGCCGATCAGGTACAGCAGAGTTGGCGAGGGGACGAAGTGGGACAGGTCCGCCGAGGCTCCCGCGGCGAAACTGAAGAAGATCAGCAATGCAACGTGCGTGATGACCTGAACCGTCTGCTGCAATGCCACGGCCGCGGTCGCGCGCAACGCGCCGAGCCCACCCTTCTGGAGGAACCGCGTTGACAGCGCCAACCCGCCGACACCGGCAGGTGTTGTGGTCGCGGCAAACGTGTTGGCCACCTGCATGATCACAAGGTTCTTGAAGCTCACCAGCCCGTCGGCGCAGGCCCACAATGCCGCAGCTGCACCGATGTACGTCAGCGCCGACACGGCGAGCCCGAGCAGCGCCCACCACCAGTTCGCCGTTCTCAGTTCGGCGAAGAAGGCAGGCACGGTGCTGATGAACGGGTAGGCGACGTAGACGAGCGCGACGAGTAGCACGAGTTGGATGACCTGGTTGCGAGTGAACCGGGTGATCGTCTCGGTCTTGATCTGATCGGCGCCGGTTTGCCGCTTCACCTCGTCGCGAGCGGCGGACATGACGGCGCCGGCATCGGCCACCGACTTGCGGATTCGTGATGGCATGGCGGACTTGGTCAGTCGTCGCGAAGCCATCAGGATCGCGTCCTTGCCGAAGACATCGACCGCCGCGCCGACCGCGGTCGTGGCGCCGTACACCTCGGTCGTTGTCACCAGAAGCTGGGCGACGTCGGCCTGCAGCTGTTCGTCGGTGGCACCGTACTCGGCGTTGCCGAACCCGCCGAAGCGCGCCGTGCCGCCGTCGATGGTGATGTCCTTGCTGCGAAGGTCGCCGTGGGAGATCTGGTGACTGTGCAAGGTACCGAGCGATTGCCACACGCGGGCGACAGCGCCCTTGTCGGCGCAGTCGTTGATCGCGGTGCCGGATGGGGGAGTGTGCGCATACAACGTCCATCCCCGGTCGAGGGCAGCCATGGCCAGGGTCGAGGAATTCGCGACATCTAGGTCGCCGATCGCGATGGCCATCAGCGCGCGGTGCTCAACGGCGCGCCGCATGGAGGTCTGTAGCGGTGCTGTTTCTCTATTACGCAGCCGCAACCAGCGCCAGAACTGGCGCAGGACTCCGCCGCTGCGCTGATTCGGGCCGTACAACTCCACGTTGGCCACCGAATCCGGCTCCCGTGCGCTCGCCGAGAGCACCAGCGGCCCGGGCCCGGCGGGGCGCACCACGGTCAGTGCCGACACCACGAATCCACGCCGGGACAGGGCACGAACGGCACCGTCGAGCGGCACCTCGAGGGCAGGCGTCCCGACCACGAGCACAACCAGCGCGCCGACGAACCAACCGACTGCAAGGCCCAGCAGCGAGCGGGCGGGTACCACCGCGCTGACGACGAGATGGATCGGCACGAAGGCAAGCAGCAGCGTCCACCACCACCGCTTCCAACGTGCAGGCAGCCACGGGCCGGAAACGGTGAGCACGGCGGCGAGCATCGCGATCCACCGTGGGTCGTCGAGGAACTGCGAAAGCACTGTGCGGAGCCGATCGGACAGATCGAAATGCCATCTCGGCGCAGATATTCCATTGCCGGTGATCGAGAGCGCAAGAAACGCGATGAACGCGGCCGCCGCGTACGCCCCGAGCAGCTTCCACTGCCGCGAGACGATCAAGCCGATCAGGATCGCGAACGGCAGAGCGAGAATCGCGAGGCCGTACACGAGATACACCAGATTGGACTGGGTGGGTGTCAAGACGCCGACGATCTCGGAGATGGACTTCTCGAGTGCGACCCAGTCGTTCCGGGTGATCAGCGAGCTCGTGATCACGGCCGCCAGAAACACCGCCGCCAGGACGAGTCGCAGGATGTCGTTGGTCCGCCGGGTCAGTGGTTGCAGCAGGCTGCCCGAAACGGTGATGTCCCGCCCGTCGACCCGCATGTCCCAGGATCTTTGCACGTCGCCGACTGCGTGGGTTGTTGCGGCGAAGTGCGAGCGCTCAGCGTGTTGCGCTGACAGATACCAGCTGGCGCAACGGACGGCCAGCCGTCTCCCGGATGGTCAACACCGTGAGCAGCGAGACGATCGCCGCGGCGATCACGTAGTAGGCCGGCGCGATCTCGTTGCCGGTGCGGGCGACCAACAAGGTCGCCACGTACGGCGCAGTACCGCCGAACACCGCGACCGAAATGTTGTAACCGATTGAATAGCCGCTGGAACGCACCCGGGTGGCGAACAACTCGGCGCCTGCCGCGAGCGATGCGGACACGTACACCGACTCGATCGCCGCCAGGCCGGCGTGCGCGGCGATCGCCGCGGCCAATGCGCCGCTATTCAAGAGCAGGAACAAGGGGTAAGCGAACATTGCGAATCCAACCGCTCCCGAGATGAGTAGCGGCTTGCGGCCAATCCGGTCCGACAGCGCGCCAAGGGGTGGGATGAGCACGATCGCGACGACGCTGGCCACGGCGATGGAGACGAACGCGTCTACCTTCGTGAAGCCGAGCGTCTTCGTGAAATAGCTTGGCAGGAACGTGAATACGATATAGAAACCCACGTTGTGGATCACCACGAGTCCAGCGATCTGAAGGATCGGCCGCCACGACGAGGTAATCGCCTCCTTCAGCGGCGACTCGGAAACGTCGCCTTTCTCGCGTAGTTCCTCGAAATCCGGCGTGTCACCCAGCCGTAGCCGAATGTAAAGGCCCACGGCGCCGAGTACGCCGGCGATCAGGAACGGTATGCGCCAGCCGTACGCATCCATCGCGCTCTCCGAGAGCACCGCCTCGAGACCGGTGACGGTAAGCGATCCCAACAGGAACCCGACCACCACCGACCAAACCAGGAAGGACACCACGAAACCGCGGTTCTTGTCTGACGCGTACTCGGCCAGAAAGCAGGCTCCGCTGCCGTACTCGCCGCCCGCCGAAAAGCCTTGCAGGCAACGTAGTAACAACAGGAGCAACGGTGCTGCCACGCCGATGACCTCGTAGCTCGGTACCAGGCCGATCGCGAATGTCGAGCCGGACATCAGCAAGATGACCAGGGCCAGCACTCGCTGACGCCCGATCCGGTCAGCGAGCGGACCGAAGAAGAATCCACCGAGCGGGCGCATGAAGAACGCCGCGGCGAAGATCGCGAAGGTGTTGAGCAGCGCCGCGGTCTCGTCACCGGGCGGGAAGAATTTCTTTGCGATGTAGGTGGCCAGGAAGCCGTAGATGGCGAAGTCAAACCACTCGACCGTGTTGCCGATCGATGCGCCACGAACGGCTCGGCGGACGACCTCGGGGTTGGGATGGCCATGCCGGTCGGGCGTGTCATGGATTGTCATGACCCTCCTCCTGACAGTCGAAGTCGATGTGGGGTCGATCGGTGATGAACATGTGGCCGGGTGAGTGGAAGATCGCCAACGACGGTCGTGCCTGGATCGCGACTGCCTGCGGCGTGACGCCGCACGCCCAGAAGAGGGGGACGTGATCGGCGCCGAGCCGCACCGGATCGCCGAAATCGGGTGCAGCCAGGTCATCGATGCCGAGGACGCCTGGGTCACCGACATGCACTGGACCGCCATGCATCGCCGGGAAGCGCGCCGAGATGTCGGCGGCGCGGCGGACGTCGTCCGGCGCGAAGGGCCGCATTGACACGACCAACGGCCCAATGAATCGTCCCGCGCCGACGCACTGGCGATTAGTGACGTACATCGGAACGTTGACCCCCTGCGTCTGATGAGCGGGCGGTAGTCCGGCGGCGTGCAACGCCCAATCGAACGTGAACGAGCAGCCGAGCAAGAAGGCCACCAGGTCGTCGCGCCAGTACTGCGTCACGTCTGTCGGCTCGTCGACGAGCGTGCCGTCACGGAAGACGCGGTAGCGGGGAAGATCGGTCCGCAGGTCGGCTTTCGGCGCCATGGTCGTAGGACGCGCCGAGCCGGTGGCCGTGACCTCGAGAATCGGGCACGGTTTGGGGTTCCGGACGCAGAAGCGCAGGAAGTCGAGCGCGAGCTCGGCGGGCAGCACAGCCAGGTTGGCCTGCACGAACCCAGGGGCCAGGCCGCTCGTTGGACCCACGTGCTCACCTGCCCGGATACCCGCGCGTGCTTCGATCGTGCTGTCCGGAATGCGCAACGACATACAGGTGCGTTCCCGTTTGCGCCATGTAAGTAACTCGTGGAGCTACAAGTGACGCCAATGTGAGTGGTGTGGTGGTGATGGCGT
This sequence comes from uncultured Actinomycetota bacterium, assembly GCA_963770305.1. Lineage (GTDB taxonomy): Bacteria > Actinomycetota > Actinomycetes > Mycobacteriales > Mycobacteriaceae > Mycobacterium. The sequence goes on along the minus strand of CAVYPB010000032.1, from coordinate 110,931 downwards.
CCAGATCTGCGTGAGCCGCGACCGACCACGCAACATCTCTGCGCCCTGCGCTGCCCAACATCGCCGTTCCGCCTCGTCAGCACGGTCGATCGCACCTCCGGAACACAGCACTCGTCCGTCGAAATCCTTGGCCCGGTCCGCCAGCCGGGCCGCCTCGTTGACCGCGTCACCGACAACCGTGTACTCATAGCGGTTTTCCGCACCGATGTTGCCTGCGAACACCGGGCCGGCCGACACCCCGATGCCGAAGTCGACGGGGAGCCGGCGCAATTCGACCCCCAGTGCCCGCGCAGTCACCAGCGCCGCCGTCGCCGGATCGTCGGTGCGCAGAGGTGCCCCGAAGACCGCCAGCGCGGCATCGCCCTGAAATTTGTTGATCAGACCGCGCCGCTCGTCGACTGCCGCCACGACGATTTGGAAGAATTCGTTCAGGACAACGGCCACCTCGTGTGGCTCACGGGTCGAAGTCAGCTGCGTCGAACCCACCAGATCGATGAATAGGACCGCGACATCCCGCTCGTCTCCCGATAGCGATTCGTTGTCCTCAACCGCACGGCGGACCACTTCTTCGCCGACGTGGCGGCCGAACAGATCCCGCAGTTGGTCACGTTCCCGCAAACCAGCAACCATACGGTTGAATCCCATTTGCAATTGGCCGATTTCGGAGCGCTCATAAACGTCGATCATGTTGCCGATGCGCCCGCGTTCCACCTCCGCCATCGCGTCGACGACCTCATGAACCGGATCCGAAATCGAAGACGACACCAAAACCATCGCGCGGAATCCCAGGACGACGGCGACGAGCGCAAGCACCATCACGGGCACCTCGATCGGCGCGTTGTCTGAGATGATCCAGCCCTTGGCTCGCAACAGGACGAGCACCATGATGCCCGCGCCGGGGAGGGCGGAACACATCGCCCACATCAGGATCAACCGAGCGCGCACTCCCGGCGCCCTCTCGGCGTGCTCGAAATCCACTGTGGCGGCGACCATCAGGGAGCGCAAAGCACGTTGGGTGAACAGAAAGCCGGTACACACGGTCGCCGTCGCGCCAAACAAGATTGACGAAGTGATCAGTGTCGTGACTCGGAGATCTCCGCCGATGTTCAACGGAATCATCACAACTGCTGCGACTGCCCATGGCGTCAGCAGGATCACAGATTGGCGCCGGGTGACATTCAGAGGCTTGCGCGGTAGCGCCGCGCTCGATTCCCGATCCGCATCACGTCGGTGGAGAGCAAGTGCGACCAACGCTATGCCGCCCACGGTGACGCTGATGGTTCCGACGGCGACGATCGCCACTGTCGCGATCAGGTTTTTCGTGCTCAGCACGGCTTGCGCGCCGATGACCGTCTCACCGCTTACCGATATGACGATCGCGACGACCTCAGCGGCCGAAAGGAGATAGGCGAACGCAAGACCTGCGGCGTATCGAACGACCAGGCTGCGTGGCCTCATGGGGCCATCGTGTCAGTCGCTGGCCGGGAGCGGCTTGGCTTCCTTCAGATTCAGTGCAGTGGTGCCGATGCTGAGCGTTCCCGCCCCTGCTTTGGTGACGAGCACCTCGGCGCCCGTCTCGTCGACGTAGCGCTTGCCCATCGCGTTGCCATCGGAGAACGCCGGATCGATAGTGAATTCGGACGCCTTTTCGCTGTCGATCGGCACCATCGGTACCCCGCCGGCGCGGAGGTCGTCAAGGCTGTCGGCGGTGCGTACCACGATCACTTGCGTGTCGCAGACCTGGCTCTGCAGCCGGGTGCCGTTCTTGATCATGTTCGACTCCTTGTCAATTCATCGACCAGTTCTCGTCGCAGCACCTTGCCGGTCGCATTGGTCGGCAGCTCATCACGGAACACCACCCGATCGGGCGTTCGTGACCCACGCAGGTGCGCTCGCACATGCTCGCGCAACTCGTCGGGTTCCGGTGTTGTGCCCTCGGCGGGCACCACCACCGCGACGATGATCTGGCCCCATTCGGGATCCTCGGGGCCGACGACCACACAATCGCGCACCGAGGGATGTTCGACGAGCACGTCCTCGATCTCGGCGGGGGCGATGTTCTCCCCGCCGCGGATGATCGTGTCGTCGGAACGGCCACCGATGAACAGGTATCCGCCCTCGTCAAGCATCGCAACGTCTTTGGTGGGGAACCATCCGTCGGCGTCGAGGACGGAACCGATATCGGTGTAGCGCGCCGACACCTGCTCGCCGCGCACGAACAGTTCACCGGTTCGACCGGGCTCGAGGACGGTGCCGTCCTCGCCGCGAATCTGCACCTCGACACTCGGTACCGGCTGTCCGACCGACCCGAGCCGCCGAGCGACCGCGTCGTCGGAGGCGGCCAGCGCGGCCCGGTGGTCGTCGGGGGTGAGCACCGCGATCGTCGAGCTGGTCTCGGTGAGTCCGTACGCGTTGACGAAGCCGACTACGGGCAGCAGGCCAAGGGCCTTGCGCACCAAGGGAAGAGCGACCTTCGACCCGCCGTAGGCCAGGTTCCGCAGGGTGGGTAGCTCGACCGCCTCGGTCTCCAGCACGGACACGATGCGGTCCAGCATGGTCGGCACCACGGTCGCGCTCGTGACGCCCTCGTCACGCACCAGGCGGACCCACTCATTCGGATCGAACTGCCTGAGATAGACCATCTTTCGGCCAGCGTAGAGATTCGACAGGGCGGCACTGACGCCCGCGATGTGATACGGCGGGACGCAGATCAGCGCCGCGTCGCTGGGATCCGCGGCGTCGAACTCGACCGTCCCGGTGACATAGCTTGTCAGGTTGTTATGCGTCAGTTCAACGGCTTTGGGCCGCGAGGTGGTACCCGATGTGAAGAGCACCACCGCGACGGCGTCCGGGTCGGGAAACTCGGCGGCCGGCTCGGCGGTTCGTGCAGCGTCGATGAACTCCTCGGAGGTGATCACCTGCTTGCCTGCACCGCTGACTACGGCGCGGTACTCGGCGTCGGCGATCACCAGCGGGGTCGGCAGGCGGTCGATCAATTGCCGCAGGCCGTCCTCGCTGAGCCGGTAGTTCAGCGGCGTGAACGCGACCCCCGCCCTGGCGGAGGAGAACAACAGCAGGGGCAGCATCACGCCGCCGGTGCCGACGTAGGCCACGTGCTTTGCGCCTGATGCCGCGATGACTCCGGCACCGCCGTCGGCGAGTGCGCTCAGTTCATTTGTGATCAGGCGCATCTCGCCGGACACGACCGCGGTCCGGTCCGGATTCGATGACGCCGCCATTTCCAGCAGCAACGAGATACTCATGGTTTGTCGACGAAGATATCAAGAATGGGATCGCCGCCGCCGCCGTAGCGGGACAGGTCGCTGATACCGGTTTCGGCCAGCACCGCAGAGTCGATGAAGCATTTGCCGTTCACATCCGCGGGCGGCCGGGACAGGATCTCGACCGCGGCGTCGGCCATGATCTCCGGGCTTCGGGATCGAGCCGCCATATTGTCTCCATCGGCGAGATTGGTCACCGCTGCCGTGGCGATGTACGTCTCCGGCCACAGGCAGGCGAATCCGACGCCGGCGTCGCCATATTCGGCGGCCCAACCCAGCGACAACAGCGTCATCCCGTATTTCGACAGCGTGTACGACGGGTGGGCGCCCAGCCAGTGCGGGTTCATGTTCAGCGGAGGGGCGAGGGTCACCACGTGGGCTGATGCCGTTTGTGCTCCTCGCGTCCGCTCCGACGACTTGCGCAGGTGAGGCAGGGCAGCCTTCGTCAACAGGAACGTGCCGCGGACGTTGACGTCCATCATCAGGTCGAACTTCTTGGCCGCGAGCGCCTCGGTCGGTTCGGTCGCGATGGCGCTGGCGTTGTTGATGACGATGTCGATACCGCCGAACTGCTCGACGGCGGTGTCCACGGCTCGCTGCACGTCTTCTTCCTTGCGCACGTCGCCAACCACCGCGACGCCCTTGCCGCCCACGGCCTCGACATCGGCCACGGCGGTGTAGACGGTGCCAGGCAGCCTGGGATGCGGCTCGGCGGTCTTGGCCAGCAGCACCACGTTGGCGCCGTGCTTGGCCGCGCCCAGAGCGATCGCGAGTCCGATGCCACGGCTGCCACCCGAGACGACCAGCGTGCGGTCAGTGAACGTGGACATGGGCCTCCTTGAGCGCGTCGTGGGCTGATGGTAGTGGCATTCTCATTTTACGCGAGCGCCATAATCGCTGTGTACCGGGCCTTCGGTCGCCGCGAGGGGTCTCAGGCGGGCGTCTCTTGGTGCACGTTTCCGGTGTGCGGTATTGGCATTCTCATTTTTTGCAAGTACGTTATCCATTGATGACCGAGCCTGTACAGACCCCCTCCGGCATCCCGCTCGAGCCCGTCTACGGACCGGCCGATCGCTCCGGCGACCCTGCCGCGCCTGGCGAGTACCCGTTCACCCGAGGCAACTTCGCGAGCGGGTATCGCGGCAAGACGTGGACGTTCCGCCAGTATTCGGGTTTCGGCACGGCCGAGGAGTCCAACCGGCGTTACCGCTATCTGCTGGACCAGGGCGGCACCGGGCTGTCTGTGGCTCTTGACCTGCCCACCCAGTGCGGTTACGACTCCGACGACCCGGAGTTCGGTGAGGAAGTCGGCCGCGTCGGGGTTGCGGTTGACACGCTGGCCGACGCGGAGATCTTGTTCGATAGCATCCCCCTGGACAAGATCAGCACCAGTTTCACGATCAACGGCACGGCCGCGATCCTATTGGCTTTTTATGTGGCGGCCGCAGAGAAGAAGGGTGTGGCGCGGGCCAAGCTCACCGGCACCATCCAGAACGACATCCTCAAGGAGTACGCGTCCCGGGGGACGTGGATCTGGCCGCCGGAGCCATCGCTGCGGCTGATCGCCGACACCATCGAGTTCTGCGCGGCCGAGGTGCCCAGGTTCAACGCGATCTCCGTCGCCGGCGCACACTTCCGCGACGCCGGCGCCAACGCCGTTCAGGAGATGGCCTTCACGCTCGCCGACGGCGTCACCTACTGCGACACTGTCGTCGAACGCGGCCGGATGACGATCGACCAGTTCGCGCCGCAGATCTCATTCTTCTTCTATACGCACGGGGACTTCTTCGAGGAGATCGCCAAGTACCGGGCGGGACGGCGGCGCTGGGCCACGATCGTGCGGGAACGCTACGGCGCGTCCACCGACAAAGCGTCGATGTTCCGGTTCGGCTGTGTCGCCGGAGGCGCCTCCCTCTACGCGCCCCAAGCCCAGAACAACCTCGTCCGCGTGGCCTACGAGGCGATGGCCGCCGTGCTCGGCGGCGTGCAGTCGATGTTCACCGCCGCGTGGGACGAGCCGTTCGCGCTGCCCAGCGAGGAGTCCGCGACGCTGGCGCTGCGCACCCAGCAGATCCTCGCCTACGAGACCGGCGTCGCGAAGGTGGCCGATCCGCTGGGTGGGTCCTACTTCGTCGAGGCGCTCACCGACGCCACCGAGGCAAAGATCATCGAGATAATGGACGACCTCGAGAAGCACGGTGGCATGGTGCGATCCATCGAGGACGGCTACCTGCAGGGGCTGATCGCCGACGAGGCGTTCAAGATCCACCAGGAGATCGAATCGGGCGAGCGTCCGGTCGTCGGGGTAAATAAGTTCGTTTCCGAAGAGCCGCCGCCCGATATCGACACATATGAACTGGATGCCGAGGGCCGCGACCTCCAGCTGAAGCGTCTGTCCAAGGTCAAGGCGGAGCGGGACCCCGCAGCCGTCAAGAATGCCCTCGCCGCCCTGTCCCACGCCGCCGAAGGTGATGACAACCTGATGCACAAGCTGATCGACTGTGCCAACGCCTACTGCACGGTTGGCGAAATGGTCTCCGCGCTGAAGGCCGTGTGGGGCGAGTTCCAGCAGCCGGTGGTGTTCTGATGAATCGGTTGTGCCGCGATGAGCGCTTGCGCGAAGAGCCATCGATGAAGAAGCGAGGGCAATAGCATGGCCACTCGTGTTCTCGTCGCGAAACCCGGTCTCGACGGCCATGACCGCGGCGCGAAGATCGTCGCCCGCACGCTGCGCGACGCGGGTTTCGAGGTGATCTACACCGGAATCCGGCAGCGTATCGAGGACATCGTGTCGATCGCGCTGCAGGAAGATGTTGCGCTGGTGGGGCTTTCGATCCTCTCCGGCGCGCATGTGGCCCTGACCACCCGCACCGTCGACGCACTGCGCGCAGCGGACGCGGGAGACATCGCGGTTGTCGTGGGCGGCACGATCCCCCAGGCCGACGTTCCCAAGCTGCTGGAAGCCGGTGCCGCCGCTGTCTTTCCCACGGGCACGCCGTTGGACGTCCTTGTCCAAGAGGTGCGCAAGCTGACGTCCGAGAAGGTGGACTGATATGCGCCTTGGCGTGATGATCGGGGCCGAGCGCGGCGACATGGCCCGCAAGGTCAAGAAGCTGCTCGAGGACATCGAGTGGGCGGAGACGGCGGGATTCGACACCGCGTGGATGCCTCAGGTACCCAACGACTTCGACTGCCTGACGATGGTCGCCATGATGGGCGCGCGCACGTCGCGGATCGAGCTCGGCACCGCGGTCGTGCCGCTGCAGGCCCAGCATCCGATCGCGTTGGCGCGCCAGGCGCTATCGGTCCATGCGGGCACCGGCGGCCGGCTGGCGCTGGGCGTCGGGCCATCGCACCACTGGATCGTGCGCGACATGCTGGGCATCCCGTACAAGAAGCCTGCCGCCTACACCCGCGACTACCTCCAGGTGCTCAACACCGCGCTGAGCGGCCCCGGCGATGTCGACGTCGAGAACGAGACGTTCGCCGTGCACAACCCGACCGTTCTGGGGGCCGATTCACCGATGCCGGTGCTGGTCGCTGCGCTCGGGCCCGTGATGCTCCAGATTGCAGGCGAATTCGCCGACGGAACGGTGCTGTGGATGGCGGACGAGCGCGCGATCGGAGATCACATCGCGCCGCGAATCACCAAGGCCGCCGACAACGCGGGCCGTTCGGCCCCCCGCATCGTTGCGGGCATCCCGGTTTGCCTATGCGCCAACTCGGAAATCGACGCAGCGAAGGAGCGCGCAAACCGCATCTTGGCCGAGGCTGAGACGTCGCCGAACTACCAGAAGCTGCTGGACCGCGGCGACGCCCGCGACGTCGGCGACCTGACCGCGGCCGGAGACGAGGAAGCGATCCTCACGCGGTTCAAGAAGTTCGCCGATGCCGGTGTCACCGACCTGTCGGTGCGACTGCTGCCGATCGGCGAGACCCGCGACGAGCTGGTCGCATCGAAATACCGTACGCGGGAGGTCATTTCGCAGCTCGCAGCGGAGGTTCGGTGACTGGCCCCCTCGCGGGGATCCGCATCCTCGAGGTCGGCGTGATGCTGGCCGGTCCGTACGCGACGATGCTGCTGGCTGACCTCGGCGCAGAGGTCATCAAGATCGAGCCGCCCGGCGGTGAGATCTCGCGGCAGGTCAGTGACAGCTACTTCGCCAGCCTCAACCGCAACAAGCAGAGTGTGTGTCTAGATCTGCGGTCAGAAGCCGGGCGTAAGCGGCTTGGCGTACTCGTCGCGAATTCGCATGCGCTGCTTGTCAATATGAAGCCGTCGGCGATCAACCGACTCGGCCTCACCTACGAGGCTCTGCGGGAGTTCAACGAACGGATCGTCTGCGTCGCGATGACCGGTTTCGGGTTGGACGGCGGCGACGATCCCGCTTTCGACTACGTCATCCAGGCGGCGACCGGCGTTGCCGCAATGACTGGCGATCCGTCGGGGCCACCCACGCTGCCTGGGTATTCGTCGGCCGACAATTCGACAGGGCTTGCCGCGGCACTCGGCCTGCTCGCACAGATCGTCTCGGGCCGGGGCGGGCAAGTGGATGTGTCGCTGCGCGACGTGATGCTGTCGCAGCTGAACTACCGGGCCTCGGCCTACCTCAACGACGGCTCGGCGCCGCAGCGGTACCCGTTCGGGGCGCATTCGTATTACGTTCCGGCTCAGCTTTTCTCGACGGCGGACGGCGTCCTGGCGTTGTTCATCACCCACGACGCGTTCTGGAAATCCTTCGCCGTCGAGGCAGGGATCGAAGGCTTCCCGACGATGGCCGAGCGCGCGGCGAAGCGCGACGAAGTGCTCGCCGTCGTCGCCGCCGCGTTGGCCACCGACACCGCTGCGGGTTGGGAGTCACGGCTGCGGCCGCTCGGAATTCCGGCGGCGGCTGTCCGGACGCTGCCCGAAGCGCTGGAGGCCACGCCGGAAGCGGTCGTCACCGCAGGCGATTTCCGTTTGGTGGGCAGCCCCATCCGCATCGCCGGTTATGAACCCGACTACCGGCCACCGCCGCTGCTCGACGAGCACGGCGGTTTAGCGGATCAGTCCACTCAATCTTCGTAGTGCACTGTGACCGACGGGGTATCGGGAACGGCCTGGCAGGTCAGCACGTAGCCCTCCTCGACCTCGTCATCCATCAGCGCGTCGTTGACCTTCATCGTCGCGCTGCCCTCGGACAGCTTCGCCATGCACGTACCGCAGTTTCCGGCCTCACACGAGAACGGCGGCGACAATCCCGCTCGACGCGCGCTCTCCAGCAGCGTCTCGTTGGCCCTGCGAGGCACCTCGGCCTTCTTGCGGTCGAGGTGGATCGTGATGGTGCCGCTGGTCTCTTCAGCCCCTGCGCTGGCAGCGGGCTCGTGGGCCTGCGGCGCCGCGTCGAAGTCCTCGATGAATACCTTCCCGGGGCCGGGCAGCGCCGACGTGACGACCGACATGAAACCCTCCGGCCCGCAGACGTAGCAGTCGGCATCGGTGTCGGCGCCGACGAAGTCGACCACGGCGGCGGGATCGAGCAGCCCCCGTTCGTCGTCGATGTGGCGCACCACGGTCAGCCGATCCGGGTAGCGGGCGACGAGGTCGTCAAGCACCGCATCGAAGATCGCCGACGCCCGGTCCTTGTCGGCGCACAGCAGCCGCACCGTGCGGTCGGTGGTGGCCAGCGCACTCTTGACGAGCGACAGGATGGGCGTGACGCCGCTACCGCCGCTGAAGCCCAGCAGCGGCACAGAGGTGTCGGTCAGGCAGAAGGTGCCTGCCGCACGTGTCATGGTCACCTCGTCGCCCTCGACGAGGTTGTCGAGCATCCAGTTCGACACCTTGCCGCCAGGAACCCGCTTGACGGTGGTTGCCATCTCGGTGTCGGTAGCGGGCGCGCTCGACATCGAGTAGGAGCGGTAGAGATCCTCGCCGTCAACGTGCACCTTGAACGTGCAGAACTGCCCTGCCCGGTAGGGGAACGGCGTTTCATGGGGCGCCAGCACGTATGTCCGCGTGTCGGCGGTCTCTTTGATGACCCGAGACACCGTCGCATGCTGGAACAAGTGCGGCTTGACCATGAGCCCCCTCCCGAGCGGCATTGTCATTCTGATAATAAGAGAATACTATTCTCCTCGACAAACGGCCACCTTCTCAACTGGCGGAAAGGGGCGAGGGCGAAGTGAGTGAGCGGATGGCGCTCGCCTTCGAGGAGCGGGAATACAGCCTCCCGGAGCTCGACGCCCTCGCCAACGGCATGGCGACCGTGCTCGAACACCGCGGCGTTCGGCCTGGAGATCGCGTCGCGGTGATGTCGTCCAATCGCCCGGAGTTCGTGATCGCCTTGTGGGCCATTTGGCGGCTTGGTGCGTCGGCAGTCTTGCTGAGCCCGGCGTGGAAGCGGACCGAAGTCGAGAACGCGCTGGCGCTGACCACGCCGTTGCACGCCGTTGGCGACCATCCGGTGCTGGCCGAGTTGATGCCGATGCTGTCACTGGACGAGGCGATCGCTCCTGGGCTGCGGACGTTCGAAGCCCCTTCGCCTGAATCCGATGCGCTGTTCGTGTTCAGCTCGGGGACGACCGGCATGCCCAAGGCGGTGCGTCACACCCATGGGTCGTTCGCCGTCGCGGTGTGGCAGTGGCGCGACGCGCTGCACTTGTCCTCGGCTGACCGCATGCAGATCATGACCCCGCCGTCGCACATCCTCGGGTTGCTCAACATCGTGATGTCGCTCGAAACCGGCGCGTGGATCCGGTTGCACCGCCGCTTCGACATCGACTTGATGCTGCACCACATCGAGACGGACCAGATCACCATCGAGATGGCCGTCGCACCAATCGCTTTGGCACTCGCCGCCCATCCGAAGTTGGAAAGCTATGACCTGTCGTCGTTGCGCTACATCATGTGGTGCGCGACGCCCGTCACACAGAGCGTGGCCGAAGCGGTCACCGGCAGAACCGGGGTGAGTTGGGTGACCGCGTACGGGACCAGCGAATTGCCGGTCATCGCCTGCAATGAGATCGAGGGCGCGCGGCTCGACACCGTCGGACGGCCGGTGCCAGGCGCGCGCGTGCGAATCGTGTCACTGGAGGACGGCGAACTTCTGTCGCCGGGCGCGGTGGGCGAGATCCAGGTGCGCTCGGATTCGGTGATGGCCGGCTACCTGCCGAACAATGCGACGGCGCAGGTGTTTTCGGACGGCTGGTACCGGACGGGAGACGTGGGATACCTGGACGTCGACGGCTGGCTGCGGATCACCGACCGGGCCAAAGAAATGATCAAGGTGCGGGGATTTCAGGTTGCGCCCGCCGAGATCGAGGCAGTGCTACACGGGCATTCTGCTGTCGAGGACTGTGCGGTGTTCGGGGTGCCCGACGCGGCGAATGGAGAGGCCATCGTCGCCGCCGTCAAGACGTGCGGGCCGGTTGAGGCCGACGAGCTCGTCGCGCTTGTTGGGGAGCGACTGGCATCCTACAAACGACCGAACCGCGTGGTGTTCGTTGGCGAAATACCGCGCCTGCCATCGGGAAAGGTACTGCGAAGAGTGTTGAAGGAGCGTCTGTGGACGTCCGTCTGACCAGTGAACAGCAGCAGCTGCGGGAGGCCGCGGCCAAGCTGGCCGACGATCTCGGGCCCGGGTCGGTCGCAGATCTCGACGACGCGACTCGGATCGCTCGGCTGGAGAAGGCCGTCGACGCGACGGGATTTCGCACGCTGCGGTCCGATGGCGCGTCAGGGGTTGAGGTGGCGATCGTCGCCGAGGAGTTCGCACGGGGCCTGGTCGACGTGCCATTCCTGGGGCCGGTGCTGGCCGACGACCTGAGGCGTGTCCTTGGTCGCGAGCCGTCCGTGCCGACCGAGGAGCCTGCGTCGGTCGACCTGACGAAAAGCGTTGCCGGAGTGGTCGAGTCGCCCCCCGAGTTAGGTGAGCTCTCCGAGGACGACGCTGGCCGCTGGCGTGCCCTGGCGCTGGCCGTCACCTGCGCCGACCTCGTCGGCGCCGCGCGCGGCACGCATGCGCTGGCCTGTGAGTACGCCAAGGTCCGCGAACAGTATGGGGCGACCATCGGGTCCTATCAGGCCGTCGGGCATCTGCTGGCCGAGAGCCTTGCACTGATCGAAGGGTCGATCAGCGTGCTGCGCCACGCCGCGTGGGCGGTTGACGAACTTCCCCTCGCTGAGGCGATCGAGGCGGGGAAGGTGGCCAAGATCTACTGTGCGCGTGCGGCACTGACTGTCTGCGAGACGTCGATCCAGGTGCACGGTGGCATCGGCAACACGTGGGAATGCCTGGCGCACGTCTACTTGCGCCGAGTGCTGACGGCCACCGAATTATGGCCGGTGAAGCTGGAGGAGCTTTCCATTGGACTTTCGTGATTCGCCGGAGGAGGCCGCGTTCCGGGAGCGGTTGCGCAATTGGTTGACCGAACAGAAAGGCAAGTTCCCGACGTCGGGCGACGAGTACTGGGCCGCCCAGGGCGACTGGCATCAAGCCCTCTACGGCGCGGGCTTCTTCGGCACGTCATGGCCGAAGGAGTACGGCGGCCAGGACCTTCCGCCGGTCTACGACGTGATCGTCGACGAGGAGATCGCAAAGGCGGGCGCCCCGGCGCGGCCCAGCCTCGGCTACCTGGTCGTCGCCTTTGGCCATCACGGCAGCAAGGAACTACAGCAGCGTTTCCTGCCCGGCATGATCAACGGCACCGAGCGGTGGTGTCAGGGCTTTTCCGAGCCAGGCGCGGGGTCAGACCTCGCGTCGCTCACTACCATCGCCACCCGCGAGGGCGACGAGTACGTCATCCACGGGCACAAGATCTGGACGAGCTACTCCGACGTCGCCGACTGGTGTCTGCTGTTGGCACGCACCGACAAGGACGTGCCAACGCATCGCGGTATCTCGGCGTTCGTCATCTCGATGCACCAGCCGGGTGTCGAGCAGCGACCGCTGAAGATGATCAGCGGAGTCACCAGGGAATTCGGTCAGGTGGCCTTCGATGGCGCCCGAGTGCCTGCCGACCAGATGGTAGGTGCGCCGGGGGATGGTTGGAAAGTGGCGATGACCGTCGTCAGCCATGAGCGGGAGCCATCGACACTCGGATTCTCCGCGCGGTACGGGAAGTTGGTGCGCCAGTTGGCATCCCGGGTGGACGGTGCGACACCCGAGGAACTGTCTTGGGCATGGGTGCAGACCGAAATGCTGCGGCTGCACGTGCGGCGTCGGCTCTCCGAGCAGCTCGATGGCATCACCCACGGTCCGCAGGGATCGCTCGACAAGCTGCTGATGACCTGGGTCGAGCAATCCGTCGGCCACGCCGCGTTGGCCACCGTCGGCACCAGCGATCCCGAGTTGTTCGGTGCCTACATGTACAGCCGCGCGCAGAGCGTAATGGGGGGCACCTCACAGATTCAGAAGAACATCATCGCCTCGCGCATTTTACGACTGGGAGTGCGATGAGCGCTTGCGCGAAGAGTGAAAGGAACTGAAATGTACGACATGCCAGACGAAATCGACGTCAAGGCCGACGGCGGCCTGCGCATCATCACGCTCAATCGCCCTGATGAGCTCAATGCGGTGAATGATGCGTTGCACGTGGGGCTGGCCAAGATCTGGGAAGCGCTCAACGAGGACGCCGACGCGCGGGCGGCCGTGATCACCGGCGCGGGCCGGGCCTTTTCAGCCGGAGGTGACTTCAACTACCTCGACGAGCTGCGCAACGACGAAGCCCTGCGCCAGAAGACGATCAAGCACGGCCGTGACCTTGTCATCGGCATGGTGCGATGCCGCGTCCCGGTGGTCGCCGCGGTCAACGGTCCGGCCGTCGGGCTGGGCTGCAGCCTGGCGGCGCTCTCGGACATCGTCTACATGGCTGAGACCGCGTTCTTCGCCGACCCGCACGTGTCGATCGGACTGGTGGCTGCGGACGGTGGTCCGCTCGTCTGGGGCTCGCAGATCAGCCTGCTGCAGGCCAAAGAGTTCGCCTTGACGGGAGTGCGGATCAAGGCCCAGCGAGCGTTGGAACTCGGGTTGGCCAACCATGTCGTCGCCGACCCGGTGGCCGATGCGACCGCATGCGCAAAGAAGATCTTGGAGCTGCCCCAGCAAGCCGTCGAGGCCACCAAGCGCCTGATGAACATCCAACTGGAGAAGTCGGTGATGGCGTCGCTGGACTACGCCAACTTGTCCGAATACGTGTCCTTCGGTACTGCCGACTTCAACAAGATCGTCGACGGGCTCATCGCCAAGAAGAAATAACCTCCCGCGAGCGAGCGTGTTTGCACACCGACACGCCGTGATGGGGTGGCATTTTGCGGTCGCTCGCGCCTAGGCGGTGAGCTCTTCGGAGCGCTGGATCGTGCCTGTGATGCCGCTCGCGTCCTGCTGTGCGAGCAGCACCGCGGCATCGGCCATGGCTTCCGGCGGCTCGACCATTTCGGGCGGGATCTCCATGCCACCGCCCCCGGCCTGCCAACCCTCGGTTAGCACGACCCGCGACGGACTCAGGCAATTCACCGCGATGTTGTCTGGCTTCAAATCCGCGGCGAGGCCGAGATACAACCGTTCAGCACCGGCTTTGGACACCCAGTAGGCATTGGAGCCATGCTCGATCATGCCGACGCCGGTGGTGGTGATCGCGATCAGGGACCCGCCGCCGCGCGCCCGCACATGGGGAATCACCGCCTTCGTGACCAGGAAGACGCCGGTCAGGTTGACGTTCAAACACAGCTGCCATCGCTTCAGTGGCGTGGACTCGATCGGGCCGAGCCACAGCACGCCTGCATTGGCGATGAGGATGTCGATGCCACCGAACTCCGAAACTGTCTGAGCTACAGCGGCTTCCACCGACTCTTCGCTCGTGACGTCGCACGACACTGCGAGGGCCCGGCCCCCAGCTGAAGTTATGCGATCGGCGACGGCATGGATAGTGCCGGGCACCTTGCCCTCTTGCTCTGAGCGGGCAGCGACCGCGACCGCTGCACCTTCGCGGGCCAGCGCCGCGGCGACCGTTGCGCCGATGCCGCGACTAGCGCCTGCGACAAAGGCGACTCGTCCTTCTAGCGCGCTTCGCGCTTTCACTTCGGCGGGAACCGCAGCGCGCCGTCGAGGCGGATGATCTCTCCGTTCAGATAGTCGTTTTCGATGATGCTCTGCGCCAGTTGCGCGTACTCCGTCGATCGGCCCATGCGCTTGGGGAACGGAATCTGCGGTGCCCAGTACTGCTCAAGCTGGTCGGCCGCCTTTCCGTACGCCGGGGTGTTGATGGTTCCGGGCGCGATGGTGACGACGCGGATGCCCAGCGGAGAGAGGTCACGGGCCGCGACAAGCGTCATGCCGAGCACGCCGCCCTTTGCGGCGGAGTAGGGAAGCTGACCGATCTGGCCTTCGTAGCCGGCGATTGACGCGGTATTGACGATGACGCCGCGGCCGCCCTCTTCCAGCGGCTCCGATTTGGCGATCTCGGCCGCAGACAACCGCATGACGTTGAAGACCGCGGTCAGGTAGAACTCGATCGTCTTCTTGAAGCCGTCGAGATCGAGCGGCGAGCCGTCCTTGCCGATCAGCCGTCCGCCGCTGGCCGGACCGCCGTGCGTGTCGACCGAGATCCGCAACGGGGCGAGCGACGCGGCCTCGGCGACCGCCGCGTTGACCGACTCCTCGGAGGTGGCGTCGGTGGGCACATAGCGCACACCGAGTTCCTTCTCCAGCGCCTTGCCCTTGTCATCGGCGAGGTCAGCGACGACCACCTTGGCTCCCGCGCCATGTAGACGCCGGACGGTCGCTTCACCCAGGCCACCTGCACCCCCGACGACAATCGCCGAGCTACCTGCGATTTGCATATGGTTCCCCTTCTTGCAACTGGCACTCTCGAACTGAGAGAATAGCATTCTCATTCGAAACGGAGAGACCCATGCCTGACGCCGTCATCGTGTGTGCCCTGCGTACGCCCATCGGCACCGCCATGAAGGGCACCCTGCGGGACACCGACGCCTATCAGCTCGCAGAGCATGTCGTGGGCGCCGCGTCGGCCGATATCGACTCCGTGCCGGTCGACGACGTGATCCTTGGCGAGGGCCTGTACGGCGGCGGCGTTGTCGCCCGGCACGCCGCGATCACCGCGGGCCTCGCCTCGGTGCCGGGCCTCGCGGTCAATCGGCACTGCGCCGCAGGTCAGGCCGCCGTGCAGGGCGCCGCGGCCAGTATCCGTGCCGGGATGGACCAGCTCATCATCGCCGGCGGCGTGAACTCCGCGTCGACGTCACCGCAGTTCAAACGCCGGGCCGGCAGCCACAAAGACGCTGAATTGGTCGACTGGTTCCCGCCCACGCACCCTGACCGTCTCGACGCGCCCAACATGGACATGTCGATCACCGTCGGTTGGAACGCCGCGGTCAAGGCCGGGGTGTCGCGCGAGGAGATGGACGAGTGGGCGCTCGGCTCGCACCGCAAGGCGATCCAGGCGATCGACGAGGGCCGGTTCAAGCGCGAGATCGTTCCTATCGAGACCCCGCATGGACTGTTCGAGACTGACGAGCATCCCCGGCGCGATACCACCATCGAGAAGCTAGCCGCGCTCAAGCCGCTTCACCCTGAGATCGAAGGGTTCTCGATCACCGCGGGCAATGCCTGCGGGGCCAACGATGCCGCGGCGGTGCTGACGATCGCGAGCGATCGCCTGGGGCTGCCTGGGTTGGCCACCATCCGGTCGTGGGCGTCTGTCGGCGTCGACCCCGCATTCACCGGGCTGGCCCCCGTCGAGGCGATTCCGAAAGCCCTTGTCCGTGCTCGGCTTTCACTTGCCGATGTCGACCTGTTCGAGATCAACGAGGCATTCGCGTCGATGTGCGTGGCGACGATCAAGCTGCTTGACCTCGATCCGGAGAAGGTCAACGTCAGCGGCAGCGGCTGCTCTCTCGGTCATCCGGTCGCCGCCACCGGGGCGCGAATGCTCGTCACGCTGGTTCACGAACTGCGCAGGCGCGGCGGCGGAATCGGAGTGGCGGCGATGTGCGCCGGCGGCGGAATGGGCTCTGCCACCGTCATCGAGGTCCCGGCTCCGTAAACTTCGAATCGATGACCATCGACGAGCTCATCTCAGCCGCGCAGAACGGATCCACCCGAGCGGCCGGAAAGTTGTTGAGCCTCGTCGAAAGTCCCCGCCGCAACGAGGTTCTCGACGCACTAGGGGCGACAACGCCGCCCCGCATTGTGGGCGTGACAGGTCCACCTGGCGCGGGAAAGTCGACGACCGTGGGTGCGCTAGTGAGTGCTTACCGCGAGCGGGACATGCGAGTAGCGGTGCTCGCCGTCGACCCCTCGTCGCCGTACAGCGGGGGAGCGCTGCTGGGCGACCGGATCCGAATGGCCGCGCATATCAACGACTCCGACGTGCTCATTCGCTCGGTCGCGACGCGCGGTCACCTCGGTGGGCTTGCTGCGGCGGTGCCTGCCGCGATCCGGCTGCTTGCGGCGCTGTCGTACGACCTGATCGTGTTGGAGACGGTCGGAGTCGGGCAGTCGGAGATCGAGATAGCTGCGGTCGCCGACCCAACCATTGTCATTCTGAATCCTGGTGCCGGCGATGCGGTTCAGGCGGCCAAGGCGGGACTGCTCGAAGTCGCGGACATCGTCGTCGTCAACAAGGCCGATCGAGACGGAGCCGACCAGACGGTTCGTGACCTGCGCGCCGAGACCAAGGCACCGATTCTGAAACTTGTTGCCGCACAAGGTGAGGGAATTGCAGAACTCGTTGAAGCGATCGACGAGTTTCACCGTGCCGATACACCTGAGCGCCGCGCCGCGCGTGCCCGTGCACAGATTCTGTCGCTGGCGCAGACCCAGCTGCGCACCCACCCCGAAGTCGATCGCCTTGCCGAGGCGGTCGCGGAGGGCCGATGCGATCCCTACACCGCCGCCGAGCAGCTCTTCGCGGTCCCCACCGAAGAATGAACCCACGCCACCACCTCAAGAAGAAAGCAGGGCAGTTTGTCCAGTCAATGGGAAGTATTGGTAATTGTTGGCGCCGGCGGTATGGGCGTCTCGGTGGCGCGCCGCAGCGGCGCAGGGCGTGTCATCGTGCTGGCCGATGTCAGTGAAGCTCAATTGGAAAGGGCCGCTGAGCAGTTAGCGGGTGACGGTCACAACGTCGTCACCAGGCGGGTCGACGTCACGTCGCAGAGTTCCGTTGCCGAGCTGGCGGATTTCGCGGGCTCGTGCGGCCGGCTCACCCACGTCGTCCACACGGCCGGACTCTCGCCACTGCAGGGCTCGGTGGAAGCCGTCCTGGCTGTCGACCTGCTCGGCGTCGCATTGACTCTGGACGAATTCGGCAAGGTGATCGAGTCCGGCGGAGCGGGCGTCATCATCTCGAGCATGGCGGCCCATTTCTACCCGCCGATGGATCCAGGCGTCGAGCTGCAGCTGGCCACCGCTCCCACCGATGAGCTGCTGAACCTGGAAGCCTGTGCTCCGGCAGTCATCGCCAGCAGCCAGCAGGCGTACCCATTCGCCAAGCGTGCCAATCAACTTCGCGTGGCTGCTGCCGCCGGTACATGGGGGCGACGTGGCGCCCGAATCAACTCCATCAGCCCGGGCATCATCTCCACCGCAATGGGACGGCAGGAACTGGACGGGGATTCGGGTCAGATGATGCGGGCCATGGTCGAGAGCTCCGCGACGGGTCGCATCGGCACGCCCGACGACATCGCCGCCGCCGCCGACTTCTTGCTGAGCCCCTCAGCGTCGTTCATCACCGGGATCGACCTACTCGTCGACGGCGGCGTCGTCGCAGCGGTTCGAACTGGCAGCCTCGCGCTCACCGGCGCGAACAGCTCGCCATGACCTCATCCGATCGTGCGAACATCCGTGGGAAACGGTAAAGCGGTCACGGCGCCGTCGGCGCTTCGCAGCAGCGGGTCGTACCGACGGCGCATGATGAGCCACACTCCGGCTTCGCGCCTGTACTCGTCGTGGTAGACGCCCGCGATGGTCAGGTTGGTGCCTTCGGCGCGTTGCCCGACCTCCTGAACGAACCACCGGCCCGTCGCGTGATCGGCATCCGCCGCGTTGACTACGATGACGCCCGACTGCAGACCCTGGAGAAATACATTCCAGCCGTCCAGCATGGAGGTGAAGAACGCGATCATCGCATCGCGGCCCTTGTGACGGCCCAATTCGGGAGCCTGCCACTCACCGTCGTGCGTGAAAGTGCTTGCGACTGCGGCGGGATCACGGCGGGACGCGGCGTCCGCGTACCGGTGCACGAGACTGCGGATCTCGAGTTCGTCGGCGATTGACCGGGTCACCATCGTGGCCTCCTCGCTATTCGGGAAGTCCGAGCATCCGGCGGGTCATCTTCTTCAACTGCGCGCGCAGCGTCTCGCCGTCGACGTCGGCGAGCAGCGGATGCATGACGGCGACGCTGATCGCGCTCGACAGCATGGCTGCGTGTAGGCGCGCCTCAACCCCGGCCTCCGTGCCGAGCAGGGCCGCATAGAGGCGTTCGATGAACTGCTGAAACGGCTCGTACTCGGCCTGCAGACGAATGATGACGGGATCGAACATCGGAACGCTGAATGCGCCGCGGCGATCGACGGCTTGCTCGATCATCCGGTCGAGGAGAACCTCTCGCGCCCGCAGGGGGTGCCCCTCTGTTTCGGCCGCCTCGAGCGCATCCTCGAGCCTGCTCATCTCCCGTTCGGTGATGGCGATGACGATCTCTTCCTTCGTCTTGAACTGGCGGTACACGGCCGCCTTCGTCACGCCCATCGCGTCGGCGATCATCTGCAGGGACGTCCCGCTGACTCCGCGCTCCGCAATCAGTGTCAGCGCCGAGTCCAGCACGCGGGTTTGAGCGGCGGTGCGCGTGATCGCGCTGAACCTGCGGTCCGCTTGGGTGGACGTCACAGCGACGAGGGTAGCGGAGGATTGACCGCTTGGTTGCCGATCGGCTACCGTCCGAGTTGCCGATCGGCAACCAACGCTATCCATGTAGAGGGTTCGACGATGAGACGCACTGATGGTGAGTTGATCCTTTTCTGGACACTGCCCGTACTGGCGATCATTTGGGTGTCCGCGTTCTTCCTGTTTCCCGGCTTCGTCCATCCGATGTCGCCAACCATGTCCGCGGAGGAGGTCGCAGGTTTCTATCGCGATGAGACCGCGCGCATTCGCTACAGCATGATCCTGTTCAACTGGTTCGGCGTGGGTCTGATCCCGGTCGTGATCCTTTTGGCGATGCAGATACGCCGGATGGCTCACCGCACGCCGATCCTGTCCTACAGCCTGATCGCCTGCGCAGGCGGCCCGCCCACGCTCTTTCTCATCGCCAACATGTTCTGGCTGCTCGGTGCCTTCCGCCCGGACCGCGCCCCCGAGTTGACCCAGTTACTCAACGATCTCGCGTGGATCACCTTCACCGTTCTAGTTCCGTATTTGATCGCCCAGTGCCTGCTGCTGGCGCTGGCAATCTATTGGGATCGGCAGGATCGACCGGTTTTTAAACCGTGGGTGGCACACTTCAATCTGCTGATTGCGGTCGCGCTGGCACCTGCCGCCTTCACCGCGCTGGCGTCCACGGGGCCACTTGCCTGGGATGGCGTGTTGTCGTTCTGGGTCAAGAACATTGCGATCTTCGTGTGGATCGTCGTCATGGGAATCGTTCTCGGCCAGACGATTCGACAGCAGCGGGCGCAGGAGCTGGTCGCCGCGTGAGTACGTCGACTTCGGAGTCGGTGACGACGCCGGATCCGCCCGCGGACTCACGGCTGAGCCGGTTCGTCTGGAATCTCCGCCACAATCCCAAGCGCGAGTTGTGGTTCGCGTGGTGGGTGATGGTGATCTTCTACCAGCTGTACGGCGTGCTGTTCTTCTTCGTCACTCGCGTACAGCCTCCGCCAAGCCCTGCATGGGATACCGCGACGGTCGCGCGGTGGTTCGATGACCACAGCCTCGGCATTCGCGCAGGCTTCGGCGTGGTATTTCTCGTCGCAGGAATGTGCGCGCCGATGAACGCCATCCTCGCGTATTCGATGCGACGGATGTCAGTGAGTCGCATCTTCGCGTACTCGTACTTGATCATCTATTCGTTGGCCGCCATCCCCGGCATGCTGGTGATGGCCATCGCGATGACCGCTGGAGCCCTTCGGCCGGACCGTGACCCCGAGTTGGTCCACTGGCTCTATGATTTCGCGTTCCTGTCGTTCAGCGGAACCATGGGAGTGTTCATGATCGGCTCCTTGGTGT
Organism: uncultured Actinomycetota bacterium; assembly: GCA_963770305.1. Taxonomy (GTDB): domain Bacteria; phylum Actinomycetota; class Actinomycetes; order Mycobacteriales; family Mycobacteriaceae; genus Mycobacterium. The sequence continues at coordinate 90,425 of CAVYPB010000032.1, read as the reverse complement.
GGATGGTGGCGATTCTGCTCGACAAGAACCGCGTGTTCCCGAAATGGTTCGGCTACCTCAGTCTGTGCAACGCGCTGACCGAAGTTGTCGTCGCGCCCGCGTGGATTTTCCACCGCGGCGCCTTCGCGTGGAACGGTGCGATCGCTTGGTGGATCAACATGGTTGTGTTCGTTCTCTACACGGGCGTCTTCATTGTGTTATTGCGGAGGATGATTCAACGCGAAGACTTCGGGACAGGACCGCTACCAGAGGCGGTCCGATGACTAACCTTGCAGGCGCACGGCCACAACTCGACGAGAAGCCGACAAAGTTCGTGCCCGGGCAGCCCGACATGTGGATGTTCGTTCTCTTCGAGTCTCTTCTCTTCACGGGGTACTTGTCGGTTTACCTGGTCTCCCGCACTCAGAACGAGCAGCTCTACCTGAAGTCCCAGGCAGACCTGGATCTTCGCATCGGGGTCTTCAATACGATCGCCTTGCTGCTGAGCTCGTGGGCCATCGCGCGTTGCGTCCAAGCGGCCAGGACGGGCGCGTACCGGTCGGCGTTGATCAACGCCTTTCTAACGATGTTCTTCGGGCTCGTGTTTCTGACCTCCAAGGTGCTGGAGTGGATCAAAGAGATCCACATGCGAAACACGTTCACCAGCAACGAATTCTTTCAACACTATTTCTTCCTGACTTCGATCCACTGCATACACGTGTTGATCGGCTTCATCGTGCTTGGCGTTGTCGTCTATCAGTTGTGGAGCCCGGTCCGGCGGTCCCAGCAGCTTGTCGAAACGTGCGCGACTTACTGGCACACCGTCGACTTCCTGTGGGTTCTGATCTTTGCATTGCTCTACGTCGTGAGGTGATCTGTGAGCACCACGTTCAATAAGAGATTGCTGATCGTCTGGTTGATCCTGACGTCGATGACGCTCGCATACGTCTGGATTGATCACACGGTCGATCAGAACGGGACGTTAAGAGCCAGCACCGTAGTCACCGTGAGTGCGATCGTGATCGCGCTCATCAAGGTGCGCATCATTTTCCGGGAGTTCATGGAGGTACGCCATGCCCCCGTATGGCTGTGTCGCCTCACGGACGCGTGGGTTGTTCTCATTGCCGTGTGCCTGTTGGGCAGCTATTTCGTCGGCTCGGCCGTCGCTGGCTAGGAACGCGCTGATACGGCTAGGCCACCGCGGTAGCTGAATACCATTGCGGGGATGCGCGCCTTGCCGGCCACCGTCGATGCCTTGTCGTCGCGTGAGTCTCGATGTCAGGCCGGCTGCCCGACGTGCGGCATGGTGGTGTGGCGGATGACAAGGCGTGGTTCGAGGAGCACATCGAGCCGCTCCCTGCGACCTTCATCGAGGCGTTCGACGACGGCCTTAACTGCTCGGTCGGCTTGTTCGCGTGGCTCCTGACTGACGGTGGTCAAGTCGATGTGAGCGAGCTGGGCAAGCATGCTGTCGTCGTAGCCGGCCACCGCAATGCCGCCCGGGACCTCGATGCCCGAGCGGCGCAGCTCGTCGAGCAGTCCGATCGCACTGCGGTCATTGGCGGCGCATACCGCGGTCGGACGTTTTCTTCGGCCCAGTAATTCCCGAGCCGCGAGTATCCCGGCGTGCTCGGTGAAGTCGCCGTCGATGATGTCGATCGCATCGCCGAGACCGTGCCGCTTCATCGCGCGCATGTAGCCCGATTTGCGGTCATTCGGGATGGTGCCGCTGCCACCGCTGAGATGGCTGATCCGTCGATGCCCAAGCTCGACGAGATGATCCACGACCCTGCCGATACCGCGCGCGTCGGCGGTGCGCACTACGTCGACCGATGGGCCCGGGACGCGCCGACCGACAACGACGACCGGTGCCCGTTCGCCAAGCTCTGCGAGTCTTGCGTCAGCGAGTTCCGGCCCAAGCAGGATGAGTGCCTCGCATCGGAAGTCCAACAGTGTCTCGACCACCGCCATCTCGCCATGCGTCGGGGTCACCGCACCGAGCACCACCTCATATCCGAAACCATCGGCCTCGGCCACGATGTCCTCAACCAGCTCGGCGTGAAAGGTATTGCGAATATTGGCCATAACACCGATGAGATGTGATCGACGCAGGGATAGCAGCGCGGCGGATCGATTGGGCCGATAGCCCAGCTTCTCCGCTGCCTCGAGCACTCGCCGGCGTGTTTCAGCGCTCGGTCCGGTGACCCGCCGAAACACCATCGACACCAGTGCCTTGGACACACCGACGTGATCGGCGACGTCCTGCATGGTGACCGCACGCTGACGCTGCGACGCTTCGCCGCTGTCCCGATTAATCACTTACGAGCCCTTCTGCATGTCGCCGGCGCCCCTTGACGCCCGGTGTGACGAGGGCCATACTAGCTTAACTAGACCGGTCTAATAGATCGGTTTAAACATCGACACTCCGGAGGAAATCGGGACATGACTAGAGCAACATCCATCGGCGTGGCCGTGATCGGCGGCGGCATGGCGGGTCGTGCACATGCCGCCGGCTACCGCACCGCCACCACCCTGTTCGGCACGGATAGGCCCGACGTGCGCCTGGTCGCCATCGGCGACACAAACGCTGCAGTGGCCGACGACACCGCAAAGCGGTACGGCTACGAGCGTGCCGAATACGACTGGCACGCGATCGCCGAGGCACCAGACATCGACGCCGTCAGCGTGGTGGTCGCCAACCACCTGCACCGCGAGATCGTCGAGGGACTGCTGGCCGCAGGCAAGCATGTGTTGTGCGAGAAGCCCCTGGCCGGCTCGCTAGCCGACGCCGAGGCAATGGTCGCCGCAGCCGAGGGGTCGGACCGGGTGACCGCCGTGGGTTACACCTACCGCAGGTCTCCGGCTGTCGAACAGGTCCGCCGCGAACTCGCCGCGGGCACCCTGGGCGAGCTGGTGCATTTCAACGGGCGTTACTGGTGTGACTACGCGCTGGATCCGACCTCTCCGATCACGTGGCGCTATCGCGGCGGACCCGGCACGGGTGCACTGGCCGACGTCGGCAGCCACCTTCTTGACTTGTCGGAGTTCATCTGCGGGCCCATCACCGAGGTTAGTGGCGCCGCGTTCGCCACGCTCATTACTGAGCGCCCAGTGCCCATCGGCATCACCTACGGCCACACCAAGGCGGCGGTCAGCGACGAGCGGGCGCCCGTTGAGAACGAGGATGTCGCCACCTTCACCGCCACGTTCGAATGCGGCGCGGTGGGCACGTATTCGGCGTCACGCGTTGCGCACAACCTGCCCGACGGACTCGGCTTCGAACTGTTCGCCTCACGAGGCTCAGCATCCTGGAACCTGCACCGCCCCGGTGAGTTCGAGATTTCGACCGACGACGTGCGCAGCGATATCGGCGGACCCCGGCGGGTGTTGATCGGACCGGAGCATCCGTACATCCGCGGCGGCCTGCCGATGGATGCCGGCGGTGTCGGTCACGGGGTGGCCGATCTGTTCGGCTACCAGACCCGCGCCTTCTTGGACCAGATCGCCGGCATCGGCGAGCTTGGACCGCTGCCAGGCTTCGACGCCGGCCTGCACGGGTTGCGTGTCGTCGCCGCGGTCACCGAATCCGCCCAGTCCGGCGGCGCCGCCGTCAAAGTCGCCTAACCAGAACGGAGTTCACCCGATGAAACTTGGTGTCTACACCGCCATCCTGCACGACAAGCCCCTGAGAGAGGCATTGGAGGTCATCGCCTCGCTGGGCTTGACCGGTGCGGAAATCAACGCAGGCGGCTTCCTGCCGACGCCGCACCTCCCAATCGACGACTTGCTGTCCGGAGCGGTCACACCTCAGCAGTATCTCGCCACATTCGACGGGACTGGCGTGTCGATCGCGGGGCTGAACTGCAACGGGAATCCACTGCACCCCGATCCGGAGGTGGGTCCCGAGGACGCCGACGACCTGCGCAAAGCCATCCAGGTCGCCGGTCTGCTCGGCGTCGATCGTGTTGTGACGATGTCGGGCCTACCCGAGGCACACCCCGGCGGCCGGTGGCCGGCCTGGCACGTCAACACCTGGGACTCAGGCTATCTAGACTCCCTGGACTACCAGTGGAACGAGGTCGCCCTGCCGTTCTGGACCGAAATCGATGCCTTGGCACGCGAAAACGGCGTCAAGGTCGCCATCGAGATGCACCCGCAGAACCTCGTGTTCAATCCACCCACCATGCGGCGGCTGGTTGAACGCGCCGGCGCCACCAACGTCGGTGCCGAGATGGACCCGTCGCACTTGTTCTGGCAGGGCATCGACCCGATCGCCGCGATCGAATGGCTGGGCCCACTCGTGTACCACGCCGCCGCGAAGGACACCCGGATCAACGAGAACTGCAAGATCTACGGTGTCCTCGATGAGCGGTTTACCCGAATCCCATTGAGCGAGAATCCGACCGGGCTCGGAGGGCGCCATGTGGTGAACAAGTGGCCCGAGGATTCGGCGTGGGACTTCGTCGCCGTCGGCCGCGGCCACGACAGCGCCTTCTGGACGCGGTTCCTGCAGGCGCTGCAACGCGTCGACCCCGACATGGCGGTCAACATCGAACACGAAGACGTCGAACTCGGCCAACTCGAAGGCCTGCAAGTCGCCGCCGACACCCTCAAGGCGGCCAACTCCGCCACCGTCAGCTGACGCCCCACACAGAGAGAAGAAATCAATGAACCGCCGGAACCCCTCATTATCAAGGGCAGTACGCGTCATGACCGCCTCTGTGGTCGTCCTCGTCGCAATGACGGCGTGTTCGAGCACCGGCGGCAAGCCCCGGTCGTCGGATTCGGGTATGGGTGCCGGCCAAGCCGATACCCCGCGCTTCACGGTCGCGATGGTCACGCACGGGCCGCCCGGCGATACCTTCTGGGACCTCATCCGCAAAGGCGCCGAGACTGCCGCCAAGAAGGACAACATCGACCTGAAGTACTCGGCGGAACTTCAAGGACCCGACCAGGCGAACTTGGTGCAGAACGCGGTTGACAGCAAGGTCGCCGCGATCGCTGTCACCCTGGCACGTCCGGAAGCGATCAAGCCCGCGCTGCAGCAAGCAATCTCGGCAGGGATTCCTGTCGTGGCGCTCAACGCCGGAATCGATGACTGGAAGGCGGCGGGCGCGAAGGCGTACTTCGGTCAGGATGAGCAGATCTCGGGGGAGGCAGCCGGAAAGAGGTTAGCCGCCGAGGGCGCCAAGAAGGTCATCTGCGTCATCCAGGATCAAGGAAATGTCGCACTGGAGTCCCGGTGCGCCGGATTAAAGGCCGGGTTCGGCGGTGCGGTCGAGAACCTCAACGTGAACGGAACCGATATGCCGTCGGTGCAATCCACGATCACCGCGAAACTCCAACAGGACCCGTCGGTGGACTACATCGTCACCCTCGGCGCACCGATCGCCCTCACCGCGGTGCAATCGGCTGCGAACGCAGGCAGCACAGCGAAGATCGCTACCTTCGACACAAACGCGGAACTCGTCGACGCGATCAAGGCGCGCAAGATCCAATGGGCGGTTGACCAGCAACCGTTTCTGCAGGGCTATTTGGCCATCGACTCGCTATGGCTCTACCTCAACAACGGCAACGTCATCGGCGGCGGGCAACCCACGCTGACCGGTCCGGCGTTCATCGATGAATCGAACATCGACGCCGTCGCCACCTTTGCGAAGAACGGGACTCGATAGCGATGAAGATCGCGCTCGATCCCACGCCGTTTCACCACGACCATGAGCTGCTCGACTTTCCGCGCGTGGTAGCCGATCTCGGCTATGATCACCTGCAGCTCACACCGCACCGCGACTTCATCCCGTTCTTCAACCATCCCCGCGCCGACGACGAGCTGGTCGCGAAGTTCCGTAAGGCCTGCGCCGACGCCGGTGTCGGCATTGCCTCGGTGCTACCGGTGCTGCGTTGGTCAGGACCCGACGAGGACGCCCGCGAGGCCGCGGTGCGCAACTGGAAGCGGGTCATTCAGATCACCGTCGATCTCGGCGTAAACGTCGTCAACACCGAGTTCTCCGGTCGCCCCGACCGTGCCGAGGAATCCGAACGGGCGTTCTTCCGGTCCATGGAGGAACTGGTGCCGATCTTCGAGCGCGAAGGCATCGACGTCCGCATCGATCCGCATCCTGACGACTTCGTCGAAGACGGGCTGGAGGCGCTGCGCATCATCCGTGGCGTCAACTCGCCCAACATCGGCATGGTCTACGTCGCCTGCCACACCTATCACATGGGCGGCGACATGACCGAAATCATCCGCGCCGCCAGCGACAGGTTGCGACTGGTGCACGTTGCCGACACGATGGATCACCGCCGCAGCCACGGGCTGCGCTACATCACCAACCCACCCGGCAGCCCTGCTCGAGTGCACCAACACCTCAAGATCGGCGACGGTGACATCAACTGGGACGAGTTCTTCCGCGGGCTGGCCGAAATCGGGTTCTACGACCGGCCGGACACCGTCATGGTGTCCTCGGTCTTCGCCGAGGACGAGAACTCTGACGAGGTCTCGCGTTACCAACTCGCCACCATGACCGACTACGTAGCCAAATACCGATAGGCGAAACCAGAGCTCACCCTGGTCAGGGCGATTCACCGCAGGCAGAGACTGCCAGACCCGCGCGGTAGCCGAATACCATTGCCGGGCCGAGCGTCCCGCCGGCGCCGCCGTACGCCTTACCGGTCGCGCCGGCCATGGCATTGCCTGCGGCGAACAGGCCTGGGACAGCTGATCCGTTCACGTGCAGGACTCGCCCGTCGCGGTCCGTGCGCGGGCCGCCCTTGGTGCCCATCGCACCGATCGACACCGGCACCGCGTAGTACGGGGCGGTGTCGATGGGTCCCAATGTCTTACCAGCCGTGGTCGTGGCCTTGTCGTCGCCCCAGTAGCCGTCGTAAGCACTTGCGCCGCGGCCGAAGTCGGGATCGGACTCGTGGCCGACGTTGTCGTTCCACGCGGCCAGCGTGCGCGCCAGCCCGTCGGCGTCGATGCCGGTCTTGGCGCCCAGTTCGGCGAGATCGGCCGACGGCGAGAACCATTCCGGGGCCGGCTCGCCGGGTGCCACCCCGAGGAAGCCGTAGCGTTTGAGATGCAGCGCATCGAACACGATCCACGCCGGGTCGTTCGCGTACCCGTCGCGTGGGTCCAGGTACTGAAATGGGCCCGCCATCGAGTTGTATTCGCCCGCCTCGTTGAGGAATCGCTTGCCTGCCCGGTTGACGATGATGCTTCGCGGGCGGGTCCGTTCGAGTCGCACGCTGCGGCTGCGCGGCTGGCCCTGGAAGGTGTCGCCAGGGAGTTGCACGATCGGCACCCACCAGGCTTCGCCCATGTTCGCCAGGTCGGCGCCGTGTGCCATCGCCATGCGCAGGCCGTCGCCGGTGTTGTTCGGCGGTGACACCGCACCGCGCATCGGGCCGCGCAGATACGCCTCGACCAGTTTGGAGTCCCACTCGAATCCACCCGTTGCCAGAACGACGCCACGCTTGGCGCGCACCCGGAAATCCTTGCCCTCGTGGCTGATGCGAACGCCGGTGATGCCCAGGGGATCGGCGACGAGCTCCACGGCGCGGGCATTGGTTCGCGGTATTACTCCGACGTCGAGAAGCCCCTTCAGCAGCCCGGCGATCAGCGCGGTGCCGGCCACACAGTAGTCACCGGATTCGTTGTCGACCGACGCGTGGATGCGTGCCCGGGTTTCGGCGTCGATGCCGACGTTGCTGAAATCCGCAGGGAACGAGGTGATGCTGTCCCGCCACTCGCCCAGCAGTGAGAGGTCGAACGGTTTGGCGTTCAGCGACCGTCCGCCGGCAGGCCGGCCACCGGGCAGCTCCGGTTTGTAATCCGGGAATCCCTCGGCGACCTCGAACTGCAGATCACTGTGAGCCTCAACGAAATCCAACATCTCCGCACCGGTCTGGACGAACGTCTCCACCAGCTCGTCGTCCATGAAACCGAGCGACTGCGCGCGCAGATAGTCCATCGCGTCCTCGACCGGCAACTCACCGTCCTGTAACCGTCGATGCGCGGGAATCCACACGATGCCACCGGAAACCGCCGTTGTACCACCGACAGTCGCCGCTTTCTCGTAGACCTCGACCGAGGCTCCGCTGGTCGACGCGGTCAGCGCGGCCGTCAATCCTGCACCGCCGCTTCCCAGCACGACCACGTCGACGTCGTTGTCCCAGTCGGTCACGGTTGTCTCCCTTCAGCTGAGGATCGCGGATAGTTCGTCGGCCGCCTTGATGACCGCGTCCCTGCCGTCCAGCACCACGTCCTCGCGATGGGAGATGAGGTTGATGCATGTCGGCGGGGACGGCGGTCGTCGCCGCACAGGTACGGCCAACCCGAACGTGTTGGGTTCGACCTCGCCGTGGGTGATGATCCAACCCTGTTGGCGCGCTTGGGGAACGAGATCGCGTTCTCCTGGTCGCTGCGGCATGCTGGCCAGCAGAGCGATCCCGGCGGCTCCCCGTTCCAGCGGATATCGGCTGCCCTCGTGGAAGGACAGTTGATAGAACACGTTCGTCGGCACGATCACCGCGATCGCTACTTGCTGATCGCCCTCGGCGACCAGCAGTGACACCGTGGTGCCGAGTTCGTCGGCCAACTTGCGCAGTGTCGGCACGCTCAGTTGCCGCACGTTGTTGTCGAACGAAGCTCCCAATAGGGCGAGCGCGGCGGCCGACCGGTATCTGCCGTCCTCGCCCTTGGCGACCATCCGGAATTGCGCCAACGTGCTGAGCAGCCGGTACGCGATCGTCCGGTGAATGCCGATGTCGTCGGCGACCTGCTGGACCGTCAAGCCGGTCCTGGACGCGGCAACCAGTTGCAGCGCCGCCAAACCCCTGGCCAGCGTCTGCGAGCCGGGTGCACCGTTCGGTGCGGCGCTGGCGCTCGAGTCGGCCATTGGCGCCCCTTCCTTGACAGATGCACTCCGCGAGAGTGATGCTCTGACTATAGTGCACGTGCATGTGCGATAAATGAGCAGAGTGCTTACAAAATACGAGAATCAGATTCTCGCCGTCAAGAGAGGGTGACGCGTGGCGGAATCCCCAGTGCTCCTCGCGTCCGCGGCGTTCGAGAGCGTCTGGAGCGATCTTCAGGGCGTCCCGTTCTCGCAGGGCTACCTCGACGCGGGCGGAGTGCGCACCCGCTATCTGCACGCCGGTGACCCCGGCAGCCCCGCGTTGGTGTTTCTGCACGGGTCGGGCGGTCACGCCGAGGCATACGTGCGCAACCTGCAGGCCCACGCCGAGCACTTCTCCACCTGGTCGATCGACATGCTCGGCCACGGATATACCGATAAGCCGGGTCACCCCCTCGAGGTGAGGCACTACGTCGACCACCTGATGGCCTTTCTGTACGCCATCGGCGCCGAACGCGCCCACATCAGCGGCGAGTCACTCGGCGGCTGGGTCGCGGCCCGCGCCGCGGTCGACCACCCAGACCGGATCGGCAAGCTCGTTCTCAACACCGCGGGCGGTTCGCAAGCCGATCCCGAGGTGATGAAGCGGATCATCACGCTGTCGATGGCCGCCGCCAAGAATCCGACATGGGAGACCGTGCAGGCGCGCATCAAGTGGTTGATGGCCGACAAGTCCAAGGACTACGACGACATCGTCGCAAGCAGGCAACGCGTCTATCGCCAGCCGGGCTTCGTCGGCGCGATGAAAGACATTATGGCGTTGCAGGATCCGGAGATCCGGGCGCGCAATCTGCTTGGTGCCGCCGAGTACGGGGCGATCACCGCGCCGACGTTGGTGGTGTGGACCAGTGACGATCCGACCGCCGACGTCGCCGAGGGCCGTCGCGTCGCATCGATGATTCCTGGCGCCCGCTTCAAGGTGATGCCGGGGTGTGGGCACTGGCCTCAGTACGAGGACCCCAAGACGTTCAACTCCCTGCACCTCGACTTCCTTTTGGGGCGCTGACGTGGTCACCGACGCGGATGTCGTCATCGTCGGGGCGGGGCCCGTCGGACTGACCCTGGCGAACATTCTTGGCCTGCAGGGCGTTCACACGTTGGTGGCCGACGAACGACCCAGTCTCATCGACTATCCGCGCGGCGTCGGCCTCGACGACGAGGCACTGCGCACCTTCCAGTCGATCGGTCTGGTCGAGCGCATCCTGCCGCACACCGTGCCCAACCAGATCCTTCGGTTCTTCGACGCCAAGCGCCGGCTGCTGGCCGAAATGGCGCCACCCGACGCGCGTTTCGGCTGGCCCAAGCGCAACGGCTTCGTTCAGCCCATGGTCGACGCCGAACTGCTGGTCGGGCTCGACCGATTCGACCACGTCGAGGTGACCTGGAACCGGCAGATGGAAAACTTCACGGAGACCGACGACGGCGTCACGGTCGAGTTCGCAGACGGGCACGAGCCCGCGCATGCCCGCTATGTGGTCGGCTGCGACGGCGGCCGCAGTGCCACCCGCCGGCTGATGGGTGTGTCGTTCGACGGCACGACGTCCTCGACACGCTGGCTCGTCATCGACTGCGCCAACGATCCGCTCGGCCATCCCAACAGCGAGGTCGGCGCCGATCCCGCGCGGCCATACGTCTCGATCTCCATCGCCCACGGAATTCGGCGCTTCGAGTTCATGATTCACGGCGACGAGTCCGACGAGGAGGCCGAGGATCCGGTCTTCGTCAGGCGCATGCTCGCGCAGCTGGTCCCGCACCCGGAACGCGTCGACATCATTCGGCACCGGGTGTACACCCATCACTCGCGCATCGCAGGGGCATTCCGGAAGGGACGCCTGATGTTGGGCGGCGATGCCGCCCATCTGATGCCAGTCTGGCAGGGGCAGGGCTACAACAGCGGCATCCGCGACGCGGCCAACCTCGGCTGGAAGCTGGCCGCTGTGGTCAACGGCCACGCCGACGATGCGCTGCTCGACACCTACGACGTCGAGCGTCGCAAGCACGCCAGGGCGATGATCGACCTGTCCACCATGGTCGGACGGGTCATCTCGCCGACGAATCGACGGGTCGCGGCGCTCCGTGACCGCGTCATACACGCTGCGTCGGTGGTGCCCTCGCTGAAGCGCTACATCCTGGAGATGCGGTTCAAACCGATGCCGCGGTATCAACAGGGTGCGGTCTTCCACGCCGAGCCTCCCTCGGAGACCTCGCCGACCGGCACGCTGTTCATCCAGCCGCGCATCGATACGCGCGACCAACAGAACGTTCTGCTCGACGACGTCCTGGGCCCCGGCTTCGCCGTGCTGTGCTGGAGTAACAATCCCCGTGCACTGCTCGGCGATTACGCGTTCGACCGATGGAAAGCGCTGGGAGCCAAGTTCGTTTCCGCACGGCCCATGACCCAGCTGGAGTGGACGGGGCACGACGACCCCGACGTCGTCATCGTCGGCGATCGCACCGGCGCGCTGAAGTCGTGGTTCGACATTCACACCGATTCCGTCTTGTTCCTTCGGCCCGATCGCTGCATAGCCGGGGCCTGCATCGCCCAACGCGCGCCCGAACTGTCCGCATCACTCTTCGAAGTCCTCTGTCTGACCCAGGGAGGAGGCTCGCGTTCTCATGAAGCCGACACTCGCCCTCTGCTGTATGTCGCACAGCCCGCTACTGAACCTTCCCGGACCGCCACAGGATCTCCTTGACGATATCGAGTCCGCGCTCGCTCAGGCGCGCGACTTCGTCGCCGCTTACGACCCCGAACTGGTCGTCATCTTCTCGCCGGATCACTACAACGGGTTCTTCTACAGGACGATGCCGCCGTTCTGCATTGGCACCGCGGCCGCGGGCGTCGGAGATTACGGCACCTATGCAGGGCCGCTCAACGTGCCGACCGACGTCGCAACCGACTGCGCCACGGCGGTTCTCGAATCCGGAGTCGACGTTGCGATCTCGGCCAGCATGGACGTCGACCACGGGACGGTACAACCGCTGCAGAAGCTGTTCGACGATGCCGCGGCGCGGCCGGTGATCCCGATCTTCATCAACTCGGTAGCCACACCGCTTGGGCCACTACGCCGTGTGCGGGCGCTGGGCACCGCCGTTGGCACGTATCTGGCGTCGTTGGGTCAACGGGTCCTGATCATCGGATCCGGTGGGCTGTCCCATGATCCGCCGGTGCCGACCTTGGCGACCGCTCCGCCTGCTGCATTGGGGCGGATCGTGCACGGCAACCCGATGACCCCCGAACAGCGACAGGCTCGGCAGGTTGCGGTGGTGGAAGCCGCGCGCGAGTTCGCCGCCGGGCAGGGTCCGCTCCAACCGCTCAATCCCGACTGGGACCAGGCTTTCCTCGAACTGCTGGACTCGAACCGACTCCCCGAGGTCGATGCCTGGTCGAACAGCTGGATCGAGCAGGAGGCAGGCCACTCCGCACACGAAATCCGAACGTGGGTCGCCGCATTCGCGGCCCTTGCCGGCCATGGACGCTACGAGACGCAGCAGCGGTTCTACCGTGCAGCGCCCGAGTTGATCGCCGGTTTCGCCGTCAGGACGGCGGTGCTGAACCCGTGACCACGAACGAGTTCGACCACACCGTCGACGTGCTGGTCGTCGGGTCGGGCGGCGGCGGCATGACCGCAGCACTGGCCGCCGATGCGTCCGGCCTCGACACGCTCGTCGTCGAGAAATCGCCGCAGTTCGGCGGATCCACCGCATTGTCGGGCGGGGGCATCTGGGTGCCAGGCGCGCCAAGCCAACGCAGGGCAGGATACGTTCCCGACCCTGACGCGGTGTTCGAATACCTGCAGCGGATCACCGGCGGACTCGTCAGCGACGCTCGACTGCGGCAGTATGTCGACACTGCGCGGGAGATGATGGAGTTCCTCGAGAAGCTAAGCCCGTGGTTCGAATTCGTCTGGAAGCCGGGCTATGCCGACTACTACCCGGAGTTGCCTGGCGGTTCCGAGCTCGGCAGCACGATCAACGTTCCTGAGATCGACCTGCGCAAGCTGGGCGACGAGGAAGAGAACCTTCTGCGTCCACTCGCACTCGCGCCCAAGGGAATCTGGTTCGCCCCCAAAGATCTTCGGCTGTTCTACCAGGTCCGCCAGAACTGGCGCGGCAAGGCCGTCCTGGTGAAGCTGATCTGGCGGATGTTCCGGGCGCGGGTGTTCGGCGACCGGATGGCCGCGATCGGGCAATCGCTGGCGGCCAGGATGCGCTTGGCGCTCAAGCAGCAGGACGTCCCGCTGTGGCTGGACTCGCCCATGACGGAGCTCATCACCGATGAGGACGGGACGGTGACCGGTGCCGTCGTCGAGCAGGACGGCGCGCAGCGGCGCATTCATGCGCGTCGCGGCGTGATCCTGGCCAGCGGCGGCTTCGATCACGACATGGACTGGCGTCGACAGCATCTGCCTGTGCTGGAGAAGGATTGGAGTTTCGGCAATCCAGCCGCGATGGGCGACGGTATCCGCGCGGGGGAGAAGGTCGGCGGTTCCACCGACCTGCTCGACGAGGCTTGGTGGTTCCCGGCGATCTGCTGGCCCGACGGCCGGCTGCAGTTCATGCTCAACGAGCGGATGATGCCGTCGCAGTTCGTCGTCAACGGTGACGGCAAGCGGTTCATCAACGAGGCTGCGCCCTACATGGACTTCGCACACGCAATGATCGAGGGTCAGCGCTCCGGCGTCACACACATCCCATGCTGGCTGATCACCGACATCCGATCCTTTCACCGCTACGTCGTCGGGGGTCACCTCCCGATCCCGAAGGTGCCGTTCGCGCCAGTACCGACCGGCTGGAAAGTGCCCACGGCGTGGCTTGACTCCGGTGTGGTGAAGGAAGCCAACAGCTTTGACGAGCTCGCAGCGAAGATCGAGGTGCCCGCGAAAAACCTGCGTGCCACCGCCGAGCGGTTCAACGAGCTAGCGCGCAACGGCCACGACGACGACTACAACCGCGGCGACAGCGCCTACGACAACTACTACGGCGACCCGACCCTGCCCAACCCCAACCTCTATCCCCTCAGCAAGCCGCCGTATTACGCGTTCCAGATCATCCTCGGCGACCTTGGCACCTCGGGAGGCCTGCGCACCGACGAATTCGCTCGCGTGCTCCGCGACGACGACACCGTCGTGAAAGGCCTTTACGCCGTGGGCAACGCGTCGGCGGCCGTGATGGGTCGCAGCTACGCCGGGGCGGGGGCCACCATCGGCCCGGCCATGACGTTCGGCTACGTCGCCGCCAAACACATCGCACATCAACAGTCCGACTCGCGATCCCAATCGGAGGTAACTACATGAAGATCTCGCTGTTCTACGAATTTCCGCTGCCGCGGCCGTGGAGTGACGACGACGAGCACCAGCTGTTCCAGGATGGCCTCGACGAGGTGGAGGCCGCCGACAAGGCAGGCTTCTCAACGGTGTGGCTGACCGAGCACCACTTCCTCGAGGAGTACTGTCACTCCACGGCGCCGGAGATCTTTCTCGCCGCAGCGAGCCAGCGCACCAAGGACATTCGGCTCGGGTTCGGGATCATGCACCTTCCGCCCGCCGTCAACCATCCGGCCCGGGTTGCCGAGCGTGTCTCGACACTCGATCTCATCTCCAACGGCCGAGTCGAGTTCGGCACCGGAGAGTCGTCGTCGGTTGGCGAGCTCGGGGGATTCGGCATCGATCCCGCGGACAAGCGGACCATGTGGGAAGAGGCGCTCGAGGTCTCGATCCGCTGCATGATCGAGGAGCCGTTCACCGGCTTCAAGGGTCAGCACATCGAGATGCCGCCGCGCAACGTGGTGCCCAAGCCGCTGCAGAAACCGCATCCGCCCGTCTGGGTCGCCTGCACACGTCCTGCCTCGGTGTCGATGGCCGCGCAGAAAGGTTTGGGCGCCCTCAGTTTCGCCTACACCGGGCCGGGCCCGCTGACGGAGCGGGTCAACGGCTACTACAAGGAGTTCGAAGAGAGCGCCGTCCCGGTCACCCCGCAGATGAATCCCAACATCCTGGCCATCGGCGGCGATCTGTCAATGATGGTGGCCAAAACCGATGAGCAGGCCATCGAGCGGCTCGGAAAGGGCGGCGGATTCTTCGCGTTCGGCATCATGCACTACTACATGACAGGCATGCACACGCCGGGCCGCACGGGCGTGTGGAAGCGGCATCTCGAAGAGATCGAGAAGGATGCGAGCATCGTCTACGGTCCTGATCGCGGTCCGATCGGCAGCCCGGCTACCGTGCGCGAGTTCCTTCGCGGCTACGAGGAGAGCGGCGTCGATGAACTGATCCTGCTGCTGACGCCCCGCCGTCACGAAGAGACGATGGAGTCCATCGAGCTGATGGGCAAGGAGGTCCTGCCCGAATTCATCGAGCGCGACGAGAAGGCGGTCGCCGAGAAGGCCAAGCGGCTGGAGCCCGCCCTCGAGAAGGCCGAGACGCGCAGGCAACCGTCGAAGGCTCCCGCATTCGACGAAAGCTACTCGTTCGGCGGTCTGCCAACCGGCCGTGAGAACTACACCGCCAACGAGGTGTCGCTGGCCATGGACGAGATGAACGCCGGCATCGAGGCGGCTGCTGCGAAACTGAAGTCAGGAGAGGGGTGGACGAGCAGGAACCCGACCGCCGACCAGAAATGAACCATGGGTGAGACTGACGAATTATGGCGCTACGACGGGCGGCGCGCCGTGGTCACCGGGTGCGCATCCGGCATCGGTGCCGCAGTGGCGCGCCAGCTGACTGAGCTCGGTGCCGACGTCGTCGGGTTGGACCTGAAACGACCGGCGATGCAGCTCACGGAGTACCACGAGATCGACCTGTTCGATCCGGCGTCCATCGACCGGGCCGTCGCAGCCATCAAGGGTCCGGTCGATTCGCTGTTCAACGTGGCAGGCGTGTCGTCGGGTATCGGTGACCCGTTGCGGGTCGTCACGATCAACTTCCTCGGCACCCGGCATTTCACCGAAGCGCTGATCCCGTCGATGCTGCCCGGCTCGTCGATCGCCACCGTGTCCTCGCTCGCCGGGTCGGAGTACCGCACCAATGCCGCGGTCACCATGGGACTGCTGGACACCGCGACAATGGCCGAGGGAGTCGAATGGTGTCAGCGCAATCCGGAGCCGGTCGCCGACGGCGGTGGCTACCGGTTGTCGAAGGAGGCGATCATCCTTTACGGGATGGCCAACGTTGCCACGCTGGGCGCCAAGGGTATTCGGATCAACTGCACCGGACCGGGAGTAACCGACACGCCCATCCTCGACCAACTGCGCACGGCATTCGGCCAGGAGTTCTTGGAGTCGTTCAAGACACCGCTCGGCCGCGTCGCGGGTCCGGAAGAGCAGGCGCGCGTCCTGGCGTTCGTCAACAGCGGGGCGGCGTCGTATATCACCGGCCAGGTGATTTGGGTTGACGGTGGTGCCGTGGCGGAGAAAGTCTTCGGCGACGTCTCGGATAGCCGGAGAGGTTGAGTAATGGCCAGCATGAATGACTTTCGCCGCATCGCGGATAGCGTCCGCAACTGGGGCCGCTGGGGCGACGACGACGAACTGGGAACGCTGAACTTCATCACCGCGGAGAAGGTTCGCGAAGCCGCAAGCCTGGTCAAGCACGGCAAGGTATTTCCGCTCGGCGTTGACTTCGGCTCGTCGGGGCCACAGGGCGCGTTCCATTACCGGCAGAACCCGGTGCACGTGATGACGATCGACGGCGGCGACGCCAGCACATTGCTCGAGTACGGTCCCAAGTGGTTGCAGAACCCGACGGCCGTCCAGTTGGGTGGGTACTCCGAGATCGGCCCGATGCGTTTCAACGACGACATGATCATCATGCCGTTGCAGGCCGCCACGCAGTGGGATGCCCTTTCCCATGTCTACTACGAGGACAAGCTGTACAACGGGTTCCCGGCGAGCTCGGTGACCAGCCTGGGGGCATTCCATTGCGGCATCGACAAAGTCGACGGCAAAGGAATCACGTCACGCGGCGTGTTGCTGGACATCGTGCGCCTTCGCGGGGTTCAAACCTATTGCGAGCTCGGTGACCCGATCACGCCCGAGGAGCTCGACGAAGCCGCTCGCACTCAGGGCGTGACCGTCGGCAGCGGTGACATTGTCCTGGTTCGAACCGGTTGGTGGGCAAGGTTTCTGGAGACCGGTGACGGTGCTGAGCCCGCTGCCGGCCTCGACTGGCGGTGCGCGTCGTGGCTGCACGACCACGATGTCGCGGCAGTGGCGGCGGACAATCTGGCGGTCGAGGACCCGGTATCTGGGGTCGATGGCGCGATCTTTCCGCTGCACATGCTCTGCCTGCGGGATATGGGGCTGATGCTGGGTGAATACTGGGATCTGACGGCCTTGGCCGCCGACTGCGCCGCCGACGGGGTGTACGAATTCCAGCTCGTCGCACCGCCGTTACGAGTGACCGGCGGCGTCGGGTCGCCGTTGAATCCGATCGCGATCAAGTAGGTAGGCCATGACTGCAAGTACAACCACGGGCGGCGCGCCGTTGGTCGTCGGTCTCGGCGGGACGCTGAGGGCCAACTCCTCCACGGAGCGCGCGCTGCGGTACTGCCTGGAATCCGTCGAACGGCAGGGCGGACGGATGAAGTTCTTCTCCGGTGAAGACCTTGACCTGCCGATGTACGCACCACACGAGTTGGAACGCACACCTGAGGCGCTCGAACTGGTCGGCGCGTTGCGCGACGCCGACGCCGTCGTCGTCGGGTCGCCCGGCTATCACGGCGCGGTGTCCGGACTGGTCAAGAACGCACTGGATTACATCGAGGACCTCCGCGAGGATCCGCGGGTCTACCTCGACAACACGCCGTGGGGTTGCATCAGCTGCGCATACGGCTGGCACGCGGCGGTTGGAACACTGGGCCAGCTGCGCAGTATCGGGCACGCACTGCGCGCCTGGCCGACTCCGCTCGGGGTCGCGATCAACTCTGCCGATCAAATATGGGATCCCTCGGGCCAGCTCGCCGACACGGTGGTGCAGGGGCAGCTGGACCTGCTGGCCACCCAACTGCTCACGTTCGCCCGCGCCGCCTGGGAAAAGGCGTGACCGAAGTCCAGCGCAAGACCGTGTTGGTCGACGGCCTCGCCACCGGCTATCTCGAAGCGGGGGAAGGTGATCCGGTCGTCCTGCTTCACGGCGGAGAGTTCGGAGTCAACGCGGAACTCGGTTGGGAGAACAACATCACCGCGCTGGCGGCCAACCATCGCGCGCTCGCGCTGGACATGTTGGGGTTCGGTGAGTCCGCGAAGGTCGTCGACTTCAATGACGGCCGGGGCATGCGGATCAGGCACATCGCGCGGTTCTGCAAAGCCGTGGGCGTCGAGTCCGCGCACTTCATCGGCAATTCGATGGGCGCCGTCAACATGTTCGTCGACGCCACGTCGGAATCCACCGTGCTGCCCGCGCGCAGCATGGTGATGATCTGCGGTGGCGGCGAGATCCAGCGCAACGAGCACTCGGCGGCCCTCTACGACTACGACGCAACGCTTTCCGGCATGCGCCGCATTGTCGAGGCGCTCTTCTGTGACCCGTCATACCCGGCCGACGACGCTTATGTACAACGGCGCTACGAGTCGAGCATTGCGCCGGGAGCGTGGGAGGCGCTCGCGGCTGCGCGGTTTCGGCGGCCGGGTTTGGAGTCACCGTCGCTACCGTCGAGCGCTCGGCCGTACGAGCGCATCGCCGTACCGACGCTTGTGGTGGAGGGGGAATGCGACAAACTCCTGCCACCCGGGTGGGCGGCTGACATCGCGAGTCAGATTCCCGGCGGGCGTTCGGCGGTGATCGACGAGGCGGGTCACTGCCCGCAGATCGAGCAGCCGTCGGCCGTCAACGAGCTGCTTCTGGATTTCCTCGCCGAAGTGCAACGAAAGGTGCCGGCCTGATGACGCGGAGGCCTGCGTCGAGATCGACGTTCTGGTGCGTTTCACTCGAACTTTCTCTCCCAAATGTCCATTTGGGCGAACGTGGCCTGAAGGGGCAGCGAGATGACTGACGAACTGGCGGGCAAGGTCGCGATCGTCACCGGCGGAGCGTCGGGACTTGGTGAAGGGCTCGTGCGACGCTTCGCGGCCGAAGGTGCGAAGGTGCTCATCGGCGACATCGACCGCGATAGCGGTGCGGCGTTGGCCGCGGAGATCGGCGACAACGCGCTGTTCATTGAGGCCGACGTTGCCGACATCGACCAGGTGAGCGGCCTGGTGTCGACTGCGGTCGACCGTTTCGGGGGTCTGCACGTCATGGTGAACAACGCGGGGGTGTCGGGCACCATGCACCGCCGCTTCCTCGACGACGACTTAGCGGATTTTCACAAGGTCATGGCGATCAACGTCCGGGCGGTGATGGCAGGGACGCGCGACGCCGCGCGGCACATGTCGGAGCATGGTGGCGGATCGATCATCAACCTGACGTCTATCGGGGGGATCCAGGCCGGTGGCGGCGTCATGACCTACCGGGCGTCGAAGGCGGCGGTCATCCAGTTCACCAAGTCGGCGGCAATCGAATTGGCGCATTACGAGATTCGGGTCAACGCCATCGCTCCCGGCAACATCCGAACTGCGATCGTGCGCAAGTCGGCGGCGGCGGAGGACCTCGAGAAACTGGAACAGTTCGAGGAGAGGATTCGCGCGCAGATGCGGGCCAACCGCCCGCTGAAGCGGGAGGGCACCGTCGACGATGTCGCCGAGGCGGCGCTGTACTTCGCAGGCGATCGCTCGCGGTACGTCACAGGGACCGTGCTGCCCATCGACGGCGGCACCGTGGCGGGCAAGGTGATCGCCCGCAATTGACGTGTTTAAATCAGTCGCTTGACTTAAGGCGCGCCACGGTGTTCACTAAGCGCGTGACTATCGCCAGGACCGTGCGCGCCGATCGGGCCAGCAGCACGCAAGAGGCAATACTGAAGGCCGCCGAACGCCTGTACGCCGAGCATGGCGTCTTAGCCGTCTCGAACCGGCAGGTCAGCGAGGCCGCCGGCCAGGGAAACAACGCCGCGGTCGGCTACCACTTCGGCACCAAGACCGACCTGGTGCGCGCCATCGAACAGAAACACCGGGCGTCCATCGAGCGGCTGCTCGAGCGGATGGTGGCCGAAACCGGCGACTCCGCGGAATTACGGGACTGGATCGCGTGCCTGGTGTGTTCACTCACCGAGCACCTGGCCCAACTCGGCAACCCCACGTGGTACGCGCGGTTCGCCGCCCAGGCGCTGACCGACCCCGCCTACCACAAGATCGTGATCAAAGACGCGCTAGCGTCACCGTCGCTGGTGCAGGTCGTTGACGGCATCACCCGCTGCCTGCCCGAGCTGCCCATGGCCGTCGTGACGGAACGCAACATCATGGCGCGCAACCTGATGATGCACACGTGCGCCGACTTCGAGCGCGCGTTCGCCGAGGGCGCCGATGTCCCGCGAACCAGTTGGAGCGCAGTCGGATCCGGCCTCATCGATGCGATCGTCGGGATTTGGCGTGCGCCGGTCACGGAGCACCCCTGACGTGAAAGTGACCGTCGACCAAGACAAATGCGTCTCGTCGGGCCAGTGCGTGCTGAACGCCGGCGAGGTATTCGACCAGCGCGACGACGACGGCGTCGTCGTGCTGCTCACTGACAGCCCACCACCCGATCAAGCCGAAAACGCCCGCAAGGCGGCCGCGGCCTGCCCAGCCCTGGCCATCGACATCGAGGAATGAGAAGGACTCCATGTCCGACACGTTGACCGCAACCACAACAGAGGTCCCCGATTATCCGATGGACCGGGACGCTCGCTGCCCGTTCGCGCCACCGCCACAGGTGCTCGAGATGGGAACGGCGAAACCGCTTTCCCGGGTGAAGATCTGGGACGGCAGCACCCCGTGGCTGATCACCGGCCACGAGGTGGCGCGGGAGCTGTTCGCAGACTCCCGGGTCAGCGTCGACGACCGTCGCGACGGCTTCCCGCACTGGAACGAGCACATGCTCTCCACAGTGAACAAGCGGCCGCGGTCGGTGTTCACCTCGGACGCCGAGGAACACACGCGGTTCCGGCGGATGTTGTCCAAACCGTTCACGTTCAAGCGCGTCGAGGGCTTGCGCTCCGCCATCCAAGAGGTCACCGACGAGTGCATCGATGCGATCCTGGCAGGGCCGCAGCCCGCCGACATCGTCGCGAAGCTCGCGTTGCCGGTGCCCACGAGGGTGATCAGCGAGATGCTCGGTGTCCCATACGAAGACCACGAGTTCTTCCAGCACCACGCCAACGTTGGGCTGGCCCGCTACGCCTCTGCGGAGGACGGTCAAAAGGGGGCCATGAGCCTGGCCAAGTACCTGAGCGACCTCGTCGAGGCCAAGATGGCGAACCCAACAGAGGATGCGGTGTCGGACCTGGCCGAGCGGGTCAATGCCGGCGAGATCAGCGTGAAGGAGGCCGCGCAGCTGGGCACCGGGCTGTTGATTGCCGGCCACGAGACCACCGCCAACATGATCGGCATCGGCGTGCTGGCCCTGCTGGAGAACCCCGAACAGGCCGCGCTGCTTCGTGATTCCGACGACCCGAAGTTCATCGCCAACGCCGCCGAAGAGTTGATGCGCTACTTGTCGATCATCCAGAACGGCCAGCGCCGGGTGGCCGTCGAGGACATCGAGATCGGTGGTGAGACCATCCGCGCCGGCGAGGGCATCATCATCGACCTGGCCCCCGCGAACTGGGATGCGGTCGCCTATCCAGAGCCCGACAAGCTGGATTTCACCCGCGACGCCGGTCAGCAGCTGGGCTTCGGCTACGGCCGCCATCAGTGCGTCGGGCAGCAGCTCGCCCGTGCCGAGCTTCAGATCGTGTTCCACACATTGCTCAAACGGATCCCCACGCTGCGCCTCGCCGTGCCGCTCGACGAGGTGCCGTTCAAGCACGACCGCCTCGCCTACGGCGTCTACGAACTTCCCGTTACCTGGTAACCAGCCCGATTGGAGTGTCAACGATGTCTACTTCCACTTCCACGCTCCATCCGCCCGGGGGTTACGGCGCGCCAAAGGACCGGCACGGTCACGCGGCCAAACAGGATGTCGGGCTCCCCGCGGGAACCGAAGTGTTCTCCGCCGACAACCACATCTCGGTGGCCGAGGACATCTTCTATGAGAAGTTCCCGGACGACCTCAAGGAGAAGGCGCCGCGGATCTGGTATGAGGACGGCGCCTACATGGTCGGCCGCAAGGGTCAGACCTTCCTGCCAGGCGACTTCAGCAGGGTGTTGATGCAATATGACGACATGGCCGGCGCCGCCACGAACAACATCGAGGCCCGAATCCAGGAACTGCGCGAGGACGGCGTCGATAAGGAACTGGCATTCCCGAACGCCGTGCTGGCGCTCTTTCATTACCCGGACAAGGAACTGCGTGAGCGGGTCTTCCGCATCTACAACGAATGCATGGCCGATCTGCAGGAGCGCTCCGACGGCCATTTCTACGGCGCCGGCCTTATCAACTGGTGGGATCCAGCCGGGGCCAGGCGGACACTGACTGAACTAAAATCGATGGGCCTCAAGACGTTTCTGATGCCGATCAATCCCGGCAAGGACGACGACGACAACGTCATCGACTACGGCAGCACCGCGATGAGAGCGGTGTGGGATGAGATCGAGGATGCCGGGCTGCCCGTGACCCATCACATCGGCGAGACGCCCCCGAAGACCCCATGTGAATTCAATAGCGTCGTCGTCGGGATGATGATCAACATCGACGGGTTCCGGGAGGTGTTCTCCAAGTACGTCTTCAGCGGCATCCTCGATCGGCACCCGAAGCTGCGGATCGGTTGGTTCGAAGGCGGGATCGCCTGGGTTCCGTGGGCGCTGCAGGACGCCGAGCACCTGTTGGCGTCGTATCAGCACATGTTCAACCATCAGCTCGAGCACGACATCCAGTACTACTGGGATACCCATATGAGCGCGTCGTTCATGGTCGACCCGCTCGGTCTGCAGTTGATCGACCGGATCGGCGTCGACAAGGTGTTCTGGTCGTCGGACTATCCGCACAACGAAAGCACGTTCGGCTACTCCGAGAAGTCGCTTGCGGCGGTCGTCGATGCCGTCGGTGCGGATAACGCCGCCAAGATCGTCAGCGGAAACATCAAGACGTTCCTGGGCATCGAGGGATGACCACCTCCCTCGCGGCGGTCACGTCCGCACGCGATATTCCGGACGAACCGGACCGGGCGCGTATGTACTGTGAGAGCGGTGCGCGTCTGCGCTCGGCGATGGCCGACAACGGCGTCGACGCGTTGATCCTGCTGGGCAACGGCAACGTCGTGTATGCCACGGGGACGAGCTGGCCGCTGCTCGATGCGGGCCTGTCGCACGTCGAACGGCCGGTGGCTATTGTGTTGGCCGACGACGAGCATCCGCATCTGTTCATGCCGTTCCGTGAGGGCGCCTTGTCGGAGTCGCAGATACCGCACGACCACGTCCACCCGCCACTGTTTCTCGAATTCGACGAGGGTGTGGAATATTTCGCGCGTATCGTCGCCGAGCTCATTCCGGCGGGCGCAACCGTCGCCGTCGACGAGCTGACCGGCGCGATGCGCCGCGCGGCGGACAGGCTGTTCCCCGGCGGGGCTCCCGTCGACGCCGCACCGGTAGTCGGCGCGGCCAAGCTGGTGAAGACGGCGGATCAGATCTCCTGCATCCGGAAGGCTTGCCGCATCACCGAGGAAGCGGTCGTCGACGTGCAGAAGGCGTTGGCGCCGGGCGTCCGTCAGATCGATCTGTCCGCACAGTTCGTGCGTCGCGCGTTCGAGCTGGGTGCGACGGCCAACATGCTCGAGGCCATCTGGCAGGTGATGCCAGTGACCAAGGCCGAGGGCACCTGGACGACCCACGGCGATCTCGCGTTGCCGCTGTTGACCACGGAACGCGCGCTCGCGGCGGGCGATGTGCTGTGGACAGACGTCAGCATCACCTATACCGGGTTCTGCTCGGACTTCGGGCGGACCTGGTTGGTGGGTGATGCGCCGTCGGCCCGCCAGCAGGATCAGTTCCGCCAGTGGTGCGACATCCTCGATGCCGTGTTGAAAGTGACCAAGGCGGGCGCGACGTCCGGCGATCTTGCCCGGGCGGCGATGGCCGCCAACGGTGGACGGAAGCCGTGGTTGCCGCACTTCTATCTCGGCCACAGCATCGGCACCAATGCCGCTGAAATGCCGATGATCGGAACGGATCTCGGCGAGGAGTTCGACGACAACTTCGTGTTCCCCGCCGGCATGGTGCTGGTGCTGGAGCCGGTGGTCTGGGAGGACGGCACCGGCGGCTATCGAAGCGAGGAGATCGTGGTTATCACCGAGGACGGCTTCGTGTCGTTGACCGACTACCCCTATGCCCCCTATGGCGATTGAGATCCTGCCCGACGAGCGGGCACTGCGAATCGGCAGGCGCGAGCGCGCACTGGCCCAGATGGAAGCGCACGACCTCGACGTACTGGTGCTCGGGCGCCAGGCCAACGTCCGATACTTATCGGGTGCTCCGCAACTGTGGGTCGCGGGGACCCGGCCGTTCGGACCGATCTGCACCGTCGTCCGGTCGACGGGCGAGATCCACTTGAACAGCACGTGGGACGAGGGCATCCCCGACGACATCCCCCACGACCACCTTTACGGCCTGGCGTGGAATCCGCTGACTCTCGTCAAGGTGTTGCAGGGAATCGAGGGTGCGGCGACCGCCCGACGGGTCGGGACCGACGCTCTCACACCGTCGTTCGCGAAGTTGCTTCCTATGGCCTTCCCCAACGCCGAGCTCGTCGACGGGGAGACCGCGATGCGGGCGGCGCGGCGGATCAAGACCGCGGACGAAGTGGCCGCCTTGCGCGGGGCGCTGCGCGTCGCGGAGGACTCGTTAGCCATCGCCGTCGGTGAACTACGCGAGGGAACCACCGAGCAGGCGCTGACCGGGGTGATGCTCGAGGCGCAGGCCGCGGGCGGTGTGAGCACACCCGCCACCCAGGACGGTGCCTGGATCACGTCACGGGAGCATCCATGGCGAAGAGCCCGCAGCAACGGGCTAATCGAGCAGGGCGATCTGGTCGCCTTCTCCGCGGGTGTGCTGGCCGACGGCTATGTCGGCGAGGTGGGCCGGACCTGGCCGGTCGGTGACGGCGCGGCCGCCCGCGAGCTGTATCAGCGCGCAGATGAGTTGTGGGACAGGCTTCTATCGGCCTGTCGGCCCGGCTCGCCTGCGAACGATCTGCTCGCCGCGTACGAGGCGGCCGGGGAGCCGCTGCCTGCGATGCCGGTGGCGCACGGGCTCGGGCTGGGCTTCGATCCGCCGGTGGTGACACCGCAACTGCGGGCCACCGCCGCGGCGGAGATGCTGGAGCCCGGCATGGTGTTGGCCGTGACGGCCTATATGTGGCGGGAAGGCTTGGGGGCGGTCTTCAGTCGCGACGCCGTCCTGATCAGAGGCGACGGACCCGAGGTGCTTACCTCCAGCCCGTCGTGGAGTCGCGCGGGCGTCGGGATCGGCTGAAGGAGTGCCTATGGCAGACAATGGAAGTCGCCCAAAACCGGAGGAGCTGATCCTCTACGAGAAGGACCCGAAGACCAAGATCGCGACGATCACGTTCAACCGGCCCGAGTATCTCAACGCACCGACATCTGCAGCGCGCCTGCGGTATGCCGACCTGCTGCGGGCGGCGACTGTCGACAATGACGTCAAGGTGGTCGTGATTCGCGGTGTCGGTGACAACCTCGGAAGCGGTGCCGACTTGCCCGAATTCATGGAGGGCAACGACAACACCGAGCTGCGCCTGGCCGAACTCCGGCTGGAGGACGAAGGCATCGGCGAGGTCAGCTATCCGCCCAAGGGATCGTTCCGCCACGGCGCCACGATCAGCGCGTGGTATGCGAATGTGCAGGCGGGTAACCGGCCGCTGCAGGAGCTCAAGAAGATCAGCATCGTCGAGGCCAAGGGCTACTGCTACGGCTGGCACTTCTACCAATGTGCCGACGCGGATTTGGTGATCTCGTCCGACGACGCGCTCTTCGGGCATCCGTCGTTCCGCTACTACGGCTGGGGTCCGCGGATGTGGACGTGGATTCAAATGATGGGTCTGCGCAAGTTCCAGGAAATGGTGTTCACCGGAAGGCCGTTCACGGCCGAGGAGATGTATCAGTGCAACTTCCTCAACAAGGTGGTGTCGCGCGATCAGCTCGAGGCCGAGGTCGACAAGTACGCGCGCGCGTGCGCGCGCAACCGCCCCGTCGACACCGTATTCCAGCAGAAGGTTTTCTTCGAGGTGTACAAGCAGCACCAGGGCGAGTACATGGGCAGCCTGCTGTCCGCGTTTTTCGAGTCGATGGGCAGTGGCGTCACAAACGACGATTCGGACGACCTGGACATGATGGAAGCCATCGACAGCGGTCTGGCAGGCGCTGTCAACGACAATGACAGCAAGTTCCCGCCGGACTTCCGGCTGAGCAAATCGAACCGCAAGAAAAAGAAGTAGCCACGCCCGTGGTGGAGCCACTGAACGGCTATGTGGTCGTCGATCTGTCCACGGGGATCGCCGGTGCGTACTGCACGAAGCTACTTGCCGACGGCGGCGCCGACGTCATCAAAGTCGAACCGCCCGAAGGGGATCCGCTGCGGCGATGGTCGGCCTCAGGCGCCGAGATTGCTCCTGACAATGACGGTGCGCTGTTCAGCTTTCTGGCTTGTTCCAAGCGCAGCGTGGTCGCCGACCCCGGCACCGACGTTGACTTCGTCAACGCGTTGCTCGCCGACGCCGACGCGGTGGTGTGGTCGCGCGGATCGACTGTGGCCGAGCATCGCGTTTTCACACCTGCCGAGATCCACCGCGTCCATCCGCATCTGACCGTCACAGCCATCACGCCGTTCGGGCTCCGGGGTCCGTGGAAGGACCGACCGGCCACCGAGTTCACGCTGCAGGCGTGGTCGGGTGGGATCGTCGGCCTCGGCCGCGGATCGGCCGACCGGGCACCGGTATTCGTCGGCGGGCAGGTCGGCGACTATCTCGCAGGCGCGTACGCGAGCGCGGCGACGTTGGCCTCACGGATGCGGGGCGCCGCGGAGCTGATCGACCTGTCGATGCTCGAGGCCCAGATCCTTGGCCTCACCTACTATCCGGTCACTTATTACGAGACGCTCGGCAGGCCATGGCGAGACGCCCGTCGGCTCACCATCCCTGGCATTGCGCGGGCCAAGGACGGCCTGATCGACGTCGGCTGCGGAACGGCGCAGCAGTGGTTCGACCTGTGTGCGATGACTGGACATCAGGACTGGATCGACGAGGAGTCACCACTGTCGATCACCGAGCAGGCCAACGAGAAGTCCGACGAACTGTACGCGTGGGTTGAGAGCCAAACCGTCGACGAGATCCGTGATCTCGCGACGGCGTTCCGGATTCCCAATGCCCCAGTCGCCAATGGCGCCAACGTCGAATCGCTCGACCACTTCCAGGCCCGCGGGTCATTCACCACCAATCCGCGGGACGGCTTTTCGCAGCCGGGGCAGCCGTATCGCATGCGTCCGACGCTGCTCCGTGCACCGCAGCCGGGGCCACGCCTCGGCGAGCAGACTGAGCAGTACCGCCGAAATGGAATTCCGGGTCGTCAAGGCGCCGGCTTAGCAGCCGGGAATTCCATTTCGGGGGAAGGGGCGTTCGAGGGGCTGCGCGTCCTCGACATGACGACCTTTTGGGCCGGGCCGTCGTGCACGCACATGCTGGCCATGCTCGGCGCCGAGGTCATCCATGTCGAGTCGACGCGGCGGCCCGACGGCACCCGGCTGATCGCGGGCATCCCGATCACCGAAGACCAATGGTGGGAGAAGTCGCCGATCTTCTCGGGCCTCAACACGAACAAGAAAGGACTGACGCTCGACTTGCAGAGCATCACCGGACGCGAACTCCTCATGCGGCTGATCGCGACATGCGATGTCATTGTCGAGAACTTCACCCCGCGGGTGCTGGACCAGATCGGACTGGATTTCGCTGCGGTGCAAGACGTCCGGCCCGATGCGATCATGCTCCGGATGCCCGGCTTCGGCCTTGACGGACCGTGGCGGGACAACCCGGCTTTCGCGTACGTCATCGAGGCGGCGTCCGGAATCAGCTGGCTGACCGGCTACCCCGACCGCAATCCCTACGAGCCGTATTCGGTCGGCGACCCCAACGCCGGCGTGCACGCGCTAAACGCGCTGTTGCTCGCGCTGGAGCATCGCCGCCGCACCGGGCAGGGCGTGCACATCGAGGCGGCGATGGTCGATGCGGCGCTCAACGTCGCGGCCGAGCAAGTGATCGAGTACTCGGCGTACGGTGTGCTGTTGCAGCGCGCCGGGAATCGGGGGCCGATGGCGGCGCCGCAAAACCTGTATCGCACCAACGAGATCGACGAGTTCGGCAGGCGCGACTGCTGGGTTGCCGTTGCCGTCGCCACCGACGAGCAGTGGGTGGGACTGTGTGACGCGCTCGATCGGCCAGACTGGGCCGTCGACCCCGCGCTGGCGAGCGCCGACGGCCGGCGTCGGCACCACGATCTCATCGATGAGAATCTCAACGCATGGTGCGAATCGCGCAGTGGCGACGACATTGTCGAGGCCCTTTGGGGCCACGGCGTTCCTGTGGCCAAGGTCATGCAGCCCCACCGTCAATCCGAGCTGCCGCAGCTGGCGGCTCGCGGTTTCTTCGAGGACGTCGACCATCCGGTGAACGCCAAAGCGCTCCACAGCACCCTGCCGTTCACATCTACGCGCGGACCCGACCAAGTCCACGTGCAACCCGCGCCCCTACTCGGGCAGCACAACCGTGAGCTACTGTCCGAACTCGGGCTGAGCGACAAGGAGATCGACGAACTGGAGGCCCACGGCGTGATCGGCACCGCACCGGCCATGCACGGCACGAAGGTCTGATAGCTTCGCCATTGATGGCCATCGATCCGTCCGACATCCTGCTCACCGGTCGCGTGGCGGTCGTGACCGGCGGGGGAGAGGGCATCGGCCGCGGTATCGCCGAAGGGCTGGCCACATTCGGTGCATCGGTCGCAATCTGGGAGCGCAACGCCGAGACGTGCACATCGGCCGCGGAAGCCATCGGCGCCATGGGCATCGTGACCGATGTCCGGGACAGCGAGCAGGTCGATGCGGCGTTGCAGCGCACCACGAGTGAACTCGGAATGCCGTCCATCCTGGTCAACAATGCCGGTGGCGTGTTCAAGTCACCGCTGCTCGACACCACCGAGAACGGCTGGGATGCGTTGTACAGGTCCAACCTTCGCCACGTATTGCTGTGCACGCAACGCGTGGCCCGTCGCCTGGTGGACGCCGAACAACCGGGCAGCGTCATCAACGTGACATCGATCGAAGGCGCAAGGGCCGCCCCGGGCTACGCCGCGTACGCAGCGGCCAAGGCCGGCGTCATCAACTACACCAAGACCGCGGCTCTCGAGTTAGCCCCACACAAGATTCGGGTCAATGCGCTTGCCCCTGACCTGACCATGACCGAAGGCATAATGCGGCTGTCACCGGACGGTCTGTCGCCGAACACCGGCCACATGATCCCGATGGGCCGACCTGGTCATGTCGACGAAATGGCCGGTGCTGCAGTGTTTCTGGCCTCCGACCTGTCGAGTTACATCACTGGGCAGACCATCCACGTCGACGGCGGAACGCATGCGGCAGGCGGCTGGTACCACAACCCTCAGACTGGCGACTACCAGCTGGGGCCCGGTTAGACGTCAGTGCGTCCAGCCTTCGGCGGCCTGCTCGTCGAATGTGCGGTCGATGCGGTTGAAGCGGCGCTGGATCGAATCCCGCGACGCCCGGTGCGGTAGTACGTAGAGACGGTTGGCGAGGATTGCGTCGGCCGTCAAGCGGGCGACGTCCTCGACGTTGAGCACGGAGTCGTCATCTGGGGCGGACGCCAATTGCTGGACGGTCTCCGCCTCCGAGTGGGCCGGGCCGTAGTCCTCGCTCCTGACGCGCTCGGTGTTGGCCAATAGGTTCGTTTCCACGATCATCGGGCACAGCACCGATACGCCGATCCCGTTGGGCCTGACCTCCCGGGCCAGGGTCTCGGCGAGTGCGACGACGCCGTACTTTGCGACGCAGTAGGGTCCGAGCCCGACGTTCGGGATCAGCCCGGCGAACGACGATGTAAACACGATGTGGCTCTGGCCGCCTCTGGGCGATCAATCGCGGCAGGAACGCCTCGACACCGTGGATCGGTCCCCACAGATCGACATCGATCACGAAGCGCCAGTCGTCGTGGCTGGTCTGCGCAATGGGACCGGCGTAGGCGATGCCGGCGTTGTTGAACACGACGTGGACGTCGCCGAATACGCCAAACGCTTCGTCGGCCAGCTGCTCGACGTCGTCGAGCTTGCGCACGTCGCACAAGACACCGTGAGCATCGACTCCGTCGGCGCGAAGGTTCGCGACTGCCTCGTCCAGCGCCGCCTGATCGATGTCGCTGAGCATGATGCGCGCACCTCGGCGCGCGAATTCTCTTGCGGTGGCGAAGCCTATGCCGTTGGCGCCGCCGGTGATGACCGCGGCACGTCCCTTGAAATCCTCCACCCGGCGAACACTACGGCCGATCCCATGCCGGGTCGCCCAATTTGGTGCGTATCGCGCCCCACGGATCGGCGTACTGGCCCGGTGCTTTCCAATACGCTCCTTGGCGCTTCATCACCGCACGGGCGACCGGTGCGATCAGCCGGCCCGGGTAACGCTTCCATCCGGCCTCCGCCCGCAACTCGGCGAGCATGTCGGGCCATGAATGGTGCTGGAACTTCAACGCCTCCTGCGCCCTGGTGGTGTCCATCCAATCGGTCACGAACCAGTCGGTGTCGCTGTTGGGGTTGCCGGGCCGCCCCGGCGGCACCGCTCCCGGAACGCCCAGTGCTGCGGCGAGCGCAGGACCGACATCGCCGAAGCGCATACGGTGCGACTCATCGCCGGCGATCAGCAGGATCTCGCCTGCGACGTCAGCCGTCGTCGCCGCCGCGCACGCCCACGCGACATCGCGGACGTCCACATTGTGCAGCCTGCCGTCGCTCGGCACTGCACTCTGGATGAACATGCCGTCAGCGCCGAACGGCAGCGCCGAGAAATCGATGCTCAGCACTCCGCCGAACCGCAGCACCACCCATTCCAGGCTCGACGACCGCACGATTTCCTCGCCCTCGGCCTTTTGTCCGCTGTAGAGATCGCAGGGCCGCATCGGATCCTCGGCGCGCAGTGGCGGGGTGGTGCGGTGCGGATTGCGCGCGCCGAACACTGCATTGCTCGACGCATGGACGAAACGCGGAGGAGTCGGTTGCCCTTCTGCGATACGAACCAGGGTTGCCGTGGCGTCCACGTTGATTCGTCGCGCCACCTTGGGGATGCGATAGATCGCCGGCGCGATGATCGCGGCAAGGTGAATGATGGCCTCGGGAGCAATGTCGGAAACCAGGCGCTGAACCTGGTCCGCATCCGTCAGATCGGCCCATCGGGCTTCGGCACCTTCAGGGAGTTTCGCGGCTTTCTTGCGGTTGGTGGGAGTGTCGAGGTCAGTGGCGACGACACGGCGGCCGAGGTCGGTCAACCGTCGCACGGTGGCCGAACCGACCAGGCCGAACCCGCCGGTGACGAGCACAGTTCCGGTCATCAGCCCCTCCTACCTGCGGATATGACATTCTCTTTTTAGGAAAGTACCATACTCAAGTCACCGTTCTGGTGGCCGGGGCGAAAAGCGGGAACTCTTACGTCATGAGCAGCAATGGGGCGGATAAGCCAGAGGTCGCGAAGTGGGATCCCGGGTTCACCCGGCAGATCGCGAAGTTTGTAGGCCCGGCCATCAAGCGGTACTTCCGCGCCGAGGTGCGCGACTTGGATTCCATGCCGGCCGCCGGTGGCGCCCTCGTGGTGTCGAACCACTCCGGTGGCATGTTCACCCCCGATGTACTGATCTTCGCCCCGGCGTTCTACGAGAAGTTCGGTTTCGACCGGCCGGTATACACCCTGGCCCACTACGGCGTCTTCATCGCCAACGTCGGCGATTGGCTGCGCCGCGCAGGCGTCATCGAGGCGAGCCGGGAGAACGCCGCGAAGGCGTTGCGAGATGGCGCGGTGGTGCTGGTGTTTCCGGGCGGCGACTACGACTCATACCGGCCCACATTCACGGAGAATGTCATCGACTTCAACGGCAGGACCGGGTACGTCCGGACCGCCATCGAGACGAGGGTGCCGATCGTGCCGATGGTGTCGATCGGCGGCCAGGAAACCCAGTTGTTCCTCGCTCGTGGCGATTCGATCGCCCGGCGCCTGGGCCTCACCCGGGCGCGTATGGAGATACTGCCTCTCAGCGTCGGATTTCCCTTCGGCTTGTCCGCGATCTTCCCCCCGAATCTGCCGCTACCCGCCAAGATCGTGACACGTGTTCTCGAGCCGATCGACGTCGCCGCGCAGTTCGGCGAGGAGCCCGACGTCGACGAGGTCGACGCTTATGTCAGAGCGGTAATGCAAGAGGCGCTCGATGAACTGGCGCGCGAACGCCGATTCCCGGTGCTGGGCTAGTCGGCCGCGGTCGCGGGCGCCATCGCGGTGCCGACGGTGGTTGGGTCGGCCAGGCCGCACGCCCGTCGGATCTCGCCGAATGCGCGGACCATCGCGTCCGTTGCCTCGTGCGCGTCTTTGAAGGTCTGATCGTCGGACAGCACCGCAATGTCCAGCTGGTCGACGTAACTCCAAACCGTCATGTTGAACGCGCTGCCTGCGGAAAGCACTCCGACAGAGTAGATCTCATTCACCGGTGCGCCGCCGATGTGACCGCGCTCCCGCGGTCCGGGCACGTTCGAGACCGCCACATTCATCAGCCTGTTATGGGCCGCCCGTCTGGACTGACGGCGGAACATCGCCGGCGCCAGCGGAGGCGGCAGATACTCCATCATCCGGCCCTGTAGTTCGGGACCGAGCAGGTCGTGGTCTGCCTTCGCGCGCTTGGTCGACAGCGCCGTGAGGTTCACGCGTTCGAGAGGATCGCCGAGGTGCACCGCGAGCGAGACGGTGATGCCGCTGATCTCGTTGCCGGTGATCCGCTCCGCCGACTTGTCGGTGCTGACGGGAACGGTCGCCAGAATCGGCTGATCCGCACGACCGTCATAGTGCAGCAACAACTCCCGCAGCCCGCCCGCCGCCATCGCCAGCACGATGTCGTTGAACGTCACGCCGAGGTGCTTTGCGGTCTCCTTGACCTCGGCCAAGGACAGTGTGGCCGTCGCGAATGTCCGGACCGGCGAGACCACATGATTGAGAAACGTCTGCGGCGCCTGAAACATCCTGGCCATGTCGGGGTGGTCGGGTCGGTCCTTGTTTTGCTTGCGCACTCGGGTGATCCCGCGCGCAGCGTCGGAGATCAGCCGCGGCAAGGCGGCCATGTTCTGGAAGTGGTCGAGTTGCGCTTCCCACAGCAGCTGCCTTTTTGAAGGCGGGTCGGATGTGACGTAGTCGTCGCGCTCGTCCTGCGCCGAGCCGGCCAGATCCATCAACCGCGCCAGCAGGTTCGCCGAGGCGACCCCGTCGGCCAGCGTGTGATGCACCTTGCCGATCAGTGCGAAGCGGTCGTCGGCCATGCCCTCGGCGAAGTGGAATTCCCACAGTGGGTGGCTGCGGTCAAGGGGAGTGCTGGCGATCTCACCGATGACCTGATCGAGTTCTCGCCTGCCGCCGGGGGCGGGTACCTGCACACGCCGAAGGTGGTAGTCGAGATCGACGGGGCAGTCTTCCAGCCACATCGGATGGTGGAGTCTGGCAGGGATCTCGACGAGCCGATATCGCAGCGGGTCGAGCAGATGCATCCGCCGTGCGATGGTCCGCCGAAACACGTCGAAGGTGAACTCGCCGCCGTGCGTTTCGCGGAAGTCGGCGGCATGGACGATCGCGACCTTCAGCGTATGGGTGTGCAGGTTCGGCGTCTCGCTGTACAGCAGCATGGCGTCCATGCCGTTGAGTCGCTTCACGCTCGACCCCCGTTCGCTTCCGACGGTTCTATCGAAGCACCGACGCGAGGCGATCCGGGGGCTTTCGGCGAATGGGCTAGGCGTCGAGGGTGTTGAGCGCTGCGCGGGTCTCCAAGTCGATGAACGCCGCGGAGTACCGCTGCGCGAACGCCAGGCAGATGTCGGGTCGCTGCCAGGCATCGCCGCCCGAAAGGGTTGCAATCCAGATAGCCAGGCCGTGCGCGACCGATGCGCGGTAGCGCAGCCACACCTCGTCGGCGGTGGGCATCTCGTCTGCAGGAAGAGTGAGCGCGGCGCGGTATTCGTCGAGCAGATCCCGCTCGCCGCTGCGACGGTCCTCGATGGTGAGCGCCCCTTGCAGGAAATAGCCGAGATCGAGCGACCAGTTGCCCCGACGGGCCATCTGCCAATCGAGGAATCCGACCTCGTCGTCGGGTAGCACATAGGTGTTCCCGATGTGCGGGTCGCCGTGCAGCAGCGTCTGCGGCGAGGACGTCAGGGTGCCGATGTAGCGGGCCCAGATGTCAACGAAGAGCTCGGTCCCGGTCAGCGCCCGGATCTCGGCAGGCACCGTATCGCCTAAACGTTCGTGGGCGATGTGCAGCGGGGCGTACTCGAGCCCGGCGAACGCGACGAAGGGCTCGACCCAGCCAAGCGCCGGATTGCTCTCGACGCGCTCCCAATAAGCACTGTGCATCCTCGCCAGCCCGCGCACACCGTTGGCAACCTGGTCGATCGTCATCGGCCGGGTCGAGTCGCGGGGGTCAGCCCCGCGGGCGACGACGTCTTCCATGATCATCAGGAAGTCACGGCGGTCCTCATCGATGATCGCGGTGTAGACCGTTGGATGGTCAAGCGGCAGAACGACTCCCGAGCTGAACAGCCGTGGCTCGTGATAGAGCCCGCTGGTCAGCGCGACGAGGTCGGCGTGCTCGGGATCGACGGCCTTGGCGAACACCGTCGACGGACCCGCACCTGCCGAGTAGGTCAGCTGGAGTCGCGCACGCCGGTTCGTTCCGTCATCGCGCAACACCACCGCGACATCGCCGACCGTGGCGTTCGGAAAGTGGCCGGCGAGCGCCGCCGTCATCCAATCCGCAGTGATCTCGTTCCATCCCTGCGGAATGGACAACTCGGCAATGGTCATCTGCTACTTCAGGCAGCTGCCGCCGTCGACCGGAAGAGTGACGCCGGTGATGTAGCGCGCCTCGTCGGATGCGAGGAACAGCACGGCGTTGGCGATGTCCTCGGGTTCCACCCAACCGATCGGCAGCGTGTGCATCAACTGTCCGACGACCTTCATATCGTCGGGGCCGGGGTTCTCCAGGTCGGGACGGAACAACTTCATCGTGCCTTCGTTCATGAACAGCGGGGTGTTCACGTTCGTCGGATGCACGGAGTTCACCCGGATGTTCTGCGCGCCGAGTTCGACCGCGAAGGTCCGCATCAGGCCCACCACACCGTGTTTGGCGGCGACGTAGTGTCCGGTATGCGGGTAGGCCTTGAGGCCGCCCACCGAACTGGTCAGGATGATCGATCCGCCACGGCCGCCCGCGAGGATGTGGGGCACCCCGGCCTTCACGGTCTTCCACACGCCGCCGAGATTGATGTCGATCATCGCGGTCCAGTCGACTTCGCTGGTCTTGTCGAGCGTTTGGCCGCCGTTGCCGATTCCCGCGTTGGCCACGATGATGTCGAGGTGACCCAGCTGCTCGACGCCGCTGTCCACCGCGGCCTTGAGCGCGTCATAGTCGCGCACGTCGACCTCTGCCGTGACGATCCTGCGATTGTGACCCTTGACCAGATCCGCAGTCTCGGCCAGATCCTCCGGCGTGGATGCGGCGATCAGATCCACCGTGTCGATCTTCTTGCAGATGTCGACGGCGATGATGTCGGCGCCCTCCTGCGCCAGCCGCATCGCATGGGCGCGGCCCTGCCCGCGCGCCGCGCCGGTGATGAAAGCAACCTTGCCCTCAACGCGTCCTGTCATTGCTACCTCAATTCCCAACTCGTAGAAGCGAACTCATTGAACGAATGCCGGCATCGTGTCCCACCCACGAACGGTTGACGTCGGGGACAGCGACGCATTCGCAATGTCAACATCCCATTCGGGGAACCGCTTGAGGATCTCCTCCAGAGCGATGCGCCCCTCCAGTCGCGCCAGCGCCGACCCGAGGCAGAAGTGCGTGCCGATGCTGAACGCCAGGTGCTGGCGTTGCTCGCGGTGGATGTCGAAGACCTCGCCGTCGGGCGGGAACTGGCGGCTGTCCCGAACCGCTGCGCCGATGAGCATCATCATGCTGCTGCCCTCTGGCACCGTCTGCCCGTAGAACTCGACATCGCGGGTGACGTACCGGGCGACATGCGGCGCGGGTGGCTCGAACCGCAACAACTCCTCGATGGCCTGCGGCACGAGGCTCGGGTTCTCGACAAGGTCGCGGCGCTGGTCGGGGTGTTCGGCCAGAACCTTTCCGGCCCAGCCGATCAGCCGCGTGGTGGTCTCGTTGCCCGCGCCCGCCACGACGTTGATGTAGATGAGCAGCTCTTCGCGGGTCAGCTTGCGGGCGACGCCCTGCTCGTCGGTGAACTCGACGTTGAGCAGTTCGGTCATGATGTCGTCGGACGGGTTGTCCGTGCGCCAGTCGATGTAGGCCTCGAAGATCTCGCCGGTGACGAGTCCGTCGTGCGCGGCCGCCATGGGCTTACCCGCCTCGGTGCGCATCTGCGCGTTGGCGTGGTCGCGGATCAGCTCCTGGTCGCCCTCGGGGATGCCGAGCAGCGCGCTGATCACCTTCATCGGCATGATAGCGCCGAGGTCTTTGACGAAGTCGAACTTGCCGGTGCCAACGAGCGGGTCGAGGGCTTGCGCGCAGTACTCGCGAATCTTGGGTTCGAGTGCGTTGATCTTGCGGGGCGTGAACATCCGCGACAGCAGTTTGCGATGGGTGGTGTGGACCGGCGGGTCCTCGAAGATCAATGCGCCCGAAGGGATCTCGATGTTGGCCTTGATCAATTCGACGATGGCCCCGCGCGCCGAGCTGAAGGTCTCGTGGTCGATGAGCGCCTTGTTGACGTCGGCGAACCGGCTCAGGGCGTAGAAGTCGAACTGCTCGTTGTAGTACAGCGGCGCCTGCTCACGGAGGCGCGCGAAGGCCGGGTATGGATTGGTGTTGATCTCGACGTCATACGGATCGAAGTAGACATCGTTTTCAGCACTGATCGTCATGCTGTCGCCTCTCGCTTGACCAGGGTCCCGTAAGACATATGCCTCCAATTTGTCTCACAACTCTGGCATCGGCGACGCTGGGGTGTCAACAAGGGACTCATTTCTGGCTAATTAAGCTCTCTGCTTACAAGAATTGGCTTCTCATCCCAGTGCCGTGACGATCTGGGGAAGGTCCATAGTCGAGTGGATGCCGGGCGCCGCCGCACATACAAAGGGCACCGCGTTGACGGCCCGGTTTGCGGTGTAGGCCGGCGACACGTCCGCCATGCGGTCGAGTGGGATCGGCATCCGGAGGGTGACCTCCAGTGGTGCATCGCCGTCGACCGACACGTGCCAGCCTGTCTCGCGGACCTCCCATTCGGGATCCAGGTCGATGCTGCAGTACCAAGTGGCCCTGAACTGCATCAGCGGCCGGCCATCCCGCATGCCGCTGATGGTGATGCGTTGCGCTGCAACGTTTCCCGCTTCGATTGTGCCCGCTGCGATCGTCGTGTGGTGACTGGCCATCGCCAGCTCGCCGCCTGCTTCGACCGAGGCCAGGGGCAGTCCGATCGCGTCGGCGACGAGCCGCAGCGACGGGCCGAAACTCGCGCACAGGTAGTCGGCTCGGAACTGCTCGAAGGGCCCGGCGGGGCGGCCGAAACCCATCAGGTCGAAGAGCAGCTCCGGTGAATTGCGTTGTGACAGATCGGCATACTCGTCGATCGTCACTGCGTTCAGCTGACGTTGAATCGAGGTCAGCACCAGGGGGACGGCCTCGGTGATGAACCCAGGGCTACTGCCGGTGCTGTGCACCGACGTGCTGCCGAGCTCACAGGCCGTCTGTACCTGCGCACGGACGTCGGGGTCCATGGACGCCGGGTGATGGAACGCGCCGCAGGTGGTGACGACGTTGATGCCCGCGGAGAGCAGTCGGCACATCTCGTCGAGGTTGAGCGAGGCGGGCATGTAGAGGACACAGTCTGGGCGGAGCGCGACGATGTCGTCGATGCTGGCCGTTGCAGCTACCCCGGTGGGTCCCGTCCCACACAGGCCGCCGGCATCGCGACCCGCCTTGTCCTGCCCGTGGACGTAGACACCGGCGAGGGTCATGTGTGGATGTTCGATGATCGCCCGCAGTGCGCGGGCACCAATGGTCCCCGTCGCCCATTGAACGACCCGGTATTCGCGGATCGACTGAACGTCAGTAGGGCTGGGAGACAACGGGTTTGCTTGCATCGACGTCCTCAACTCGCGAATCGCAATAGGGCTTCTTGGGCGTAGGAGGCGACGAGTTTGCCGTCTTCGGCCAGCATGTCACCACGGCCGAAGCTGCGACCGTGCGCCAGCAGTGGGCTGTGCTGGCGCAGCAGCAGCCAACCGTCGGTGCGGAAGGGTCGGTGAAACCAGATCGTGTGGGACGTGACAGCGGAGGTGAACGCCGTGCCGTTGCCACGCTGCCCGACACCGTCCATGGGCCGCAGCGCGGTACCGATGAGCGTCAGGTCCGTGGCATAGGCAGCGAGCGCGGGCGCCAGCCGCGGGTCGACGGCCGGGGTGCGCATCCAGACCTCGAACTGCGGCGGGCCGGTGGTGGTTGCGTCGAGGTCGACGGCCGCGCGGGTTTCCCACGGGATCAGGTCGAGCGTGAGGCGATGCTCGGGGCCGACGACGGCGCGCACCTCGTCGACGGACTGATGCTCGGGACCGTCCTCTTGTGCGTGCATGCATATTGCGGAGGTAGCCATCACCCCGCGGCTCTGCCGGGCAGTGATCGTGACCGTGGCGAAGGATCGACCCTCGTGGTGGCGGGTGGCTTGGTAGCGAATGGGTTCGGCCCGGCCTTCGCGCGCGAACACCGCATGCTGGGACTTGGCGGCCTTGTCCGGACAGGACAGGCAGGCGATTCGGAGGAACTGGCCGAGGAGTTGCCCGCCGAAGACGCGGTGGTAATCGAGCTGTTGATTGCGGCCCTCGAACTCGGTCACGTCGTCGCCGGCGCGCTCGTCTCCGGTGCCCCCCGACGGCACCGGACGGACATCAATGCACGCGAGGAGATCGGACCAGAGATCGGGCACGCACTGAGTGTAAGCCCCATTCTACGTCAGCGAGAACGTAATTCTCAGGCTAGCTGGCGGCGAATCCGTGGGAGCAGAAATCCCACACTTCGTCTGCGGTAATGGGGTGAGAGGACCCGTCTTCGGCGTCCCCGCTGTGTTGTGAAACGAACATGACCGTCTGCATCGTCATCGCGGCCATCCGCTTGGGATTGATGCCCGCACGCAGTTCGCCCGCCTCGTTTGCCGCTTCCATCAGCTCTGTGAGCAGCGCCAACAGCGGTGCATGCGCAATGTTGACCTCAGAGGGATGCGAGACAAGCAGGCGTGGGGCGAAGTCGGTGAACAGCGGCCGCTTCGCCGTAGGGTCGGGTCGCGAGGACTCGAACAGCAACGTTACGGCGACCTTGAGGCGTTCGACGGGGTCTTTCTGGCTCGAGGTCGCGGCGCGGATCTGCTCGGCAGAGCGGCTCAGCGCGTCCTCGAACAGGGCGAGCAAGAGCTCATGCTTGCCGTCGAACTGCAGGTAGAAGCTTCGCAGAGACTGGCGCGAGCGGTCCACGACCTCCTGGACAGTGAAATCGGTGCTGCCCTTCTCGATGATGATCGCCTGCGCGGCGTCGAGGAAACGCTGAACGCGTTGCGCGGCCCGGAGCTTCGCTGTCTTGATCGATCGCTCGACCGCGCGCTGCTTCCAGGCGGGCTCTTCGCTCGGACTGGTCACCGGCGGCTCGGATGCTGGCCGATTGGGGAAAACATGCACTGACTGTACCGGAGAACGCCTTGCCATTGCGGTCCTCGCCCCCCTCGCGGTTCACGTATCAGAGATTGTAACTTTCTCATCATGAGAATAGTATTCTCATTTTGGAGATAACAGAAGTCTTTCGAATTTTCTTCCCCCGGGAGCGCCGTGCAGCTGACTTTCGACGCTGACGTCGAGGCCTTCCGCGCGGACTTCGTGGCGTTTCTGGACGAACACCTGCCGTCCGAGGCCGACGCGTTGGAGCGGTCCCTGTTCTAGCAGCCACATCCCGGAGTGGGCACGCAACTGGCAGCGGCTGATGTTCGACAACGGCTGGTTGCTGCCGGGGTATCCGCCGGAGTTCGGCGGGCGCAATGCCACGATCCTGCAGCAGTACGTTCACCAGGAAGAACTTGCGCGCCGGCGCACATACCTGACGTACAACCCGCAGGGCGTGGGCATCATCTCCGCGTCGCTGATCTCGTTCGGGACGCCGGAACAGCAGCGCCAGTGGGCGGTGGCGATCCTGCGCGCGGAGATGACGGCCTCGCTGGGCATGAGCGAACCCGGTGCCGGATCGGATCTGGCCTCGCTGAGCACTCGGGCTGTGCGAGATGGCGACGATTTCGTCGTCAACGGGCAGAAGGTGTGGACGTCCGGCGCCCATCACGCCGACGTCTTGCTGACTTTTGTTCGCACCGATCCGAACGCCCCCAAGCACAAGGGCATCAGCGTGCTGATGATCCCGACCGACCTCCCCGGTGTGGTGCGGCGACCGTTCGCATCGGCGTGCGATCAAGACGACCTGGACTTCAATGAGGTCTTCTTCAACGACGTGCGGGTGCCTGCCGAGAACCTTGTCGGGCCGCTCAACGAGGGCTGGCGGGTGGCCAGTGGGTCACTGGGTCACGAACGAAACATGCTGTGGCTGAGCTATGCCGACCGTTTGCAGGAACTCGTCGAGGACTTTCGTCCGCAGTCCGAGCTGGACCGCGACCGGTACGCCAGGCTGGTGATGGACAACCAGGCGCTGCGGCTGCTGGGCTCGGTGGCGCTGGCCGGCGCCGCGCGCGGCGAGGAGGATGTGGCCGCCCTGTCGGTGCTCAAGCTGTTCGGGTCGGAGGCTTCTCAGGCGGCAACCGAGGACGCGCTCGTCGCGACGGGGCCCAATGCGCTGGCTCACCCGAGTTTCTCCGGCCCCTACAGCGCGCATCACCTTGACCTGTACCGGAGCGGTTGGTTCGAACGCTACGTTCGCACCTTCGGCGGCACCATCGCCGGTGGAACTTCAGAAATCCAACGCAACATCATTGCCCAGCGGGTGCTGGGCCTGCCCCGAAATTAAGGAACAACCGTGTACATCGACTATGACGTCGCCGACAAGATCGCGACCATCTCGCTCAACCGGCCCGAGGCCGCCAACGCGCAGAACACCGAGCTGCTCGACGAACTCGACGCGGCATGGACTCGCGCCGCCGAGGATCCTGACGTGGCGGTGATCGTGTTGCGCGCCAACGGAAAGCACTTCTCGGCGGGCCACGACATCCGCGGTGGCGGACCGGTTCCCGACAAGATCACGCTGGAGTTGATCTACCAGCATGAGAGCCGACGCTATCTCGATTACTCGCTGCGCTGGCGCAATGTGCCGAAGCCGTCGATCGCCGCGGTGCAGGGCCGGTGCATCTCGGGCGGGCTGCTGTTGTGCTGGCCATGCGATCTGATCCTTGCTGCCGACGACGCGTTGTTCTCCGACCCGGTCGCGCTGATGGGCATCGGGGGAGTCGAATACCACGGCCACACCTGGGAACTCGGGGCGCGTAAGGCCAAGGAGATTCTGTTCACGGGTCGCGCGCTGACCGCGGAGGAAGCCGAGCGCACCGGCATGGTGAACCGGGTCGTGCCCCGCGACGAGCTCGACATCCAAACCCGGGCACTCGCCGAGCAGATCGCGAAAATGCCATCGTTCGCCCTGCGCCAGGCGAAGCGGGCGGTCAACCAGACGTTGGATGTGCAGGGCTTCTACGCGGCGATCCAGTCCGTGTTCGACATCCACCAGACGGGCCACGGCAACGCGATGAGTGTGAGCGGCTGGCCGGTCTTGGTGAACATGGACGAGATGAAGGCCAACATCAAGTAGTTGTGCGTCCAAACCGACGGTTCGGCGAAGAAGTGCGAGTCGATCGTGCCATTTCGTCGATCTCGACGAGGTTAGAGGTCGACGAGGCGCGGGGCGGAGCCCTGTGTCCGCACGGTGGCGCCGGCCTCGCGGGTCAATTCCCTTGCGCTGCCGAGTAACCCGTCGAGCACCAGCACCCGCTTGACGTGCCGGTGCAACTCGTGCTCGTTGGTGAACCCGATCCCGCCGAGCACCTGCTGGCAGTGCTTGGCCGCCGTCAGCGCGGCCTGACCCGCAGCGGCCTTGGCGAGCAGGGACGTGAAGTCGTCGGTGGCGGCGTGCAGGGTTGCTTCCGCGCCTTCGATCGCGACCAACGTCTCGGCGAGCCGGTGGCGGATCGCCTGGAACGACGCGACGGGCTTGCCGAATTGCGTGCGGCTCAACGCATGTTCGCGTGCCAGCGAAAGCATCGTGCGGCTGCTGCCGACGAGCCACCAACCCAGCGCCCGCCTGCCCGCGGCCAACGGCATGGCCTCGCCGCTATCCACACGGCGGATCGGCAGCTCGTCGTCGACGGCCGTTCTGGGTTCATCGGTGCGCTCCCAGACGATCCAGGATCCGCCCGCGTACGGCAGCGCCCCCGTTCCGCCCGCCTCGGCCAGCACGACGTCGTTGATCACCGGGGCATGCGCACCGGTTTCGCCGAGCAGACGAAAGACCAAAGGGATTGCAGTGTCGGGGATCTCCTCGAGCATTTCGCGCCAGCCCAGCTCCGCGAGCGCCTTATCGAGGTTCTGGCCCTTCGACGACGCCATCGTCTTGCGAAGCGTCTCGGTAAGCAGTTGCAGATCGTCGCCTTCCACGATCACTCCTTCCCGAGCTCGAGCAGCCGGCGCGCGATGATGTTGCGCTGAATCTCGGCCGTGCCCCCGTAGATCGTCGCCGCCCGCGAGTACAGATACTCGGTCCGCCAGGACGATTCGTCGAGTTCGATCGCACCGGGCAGCAGATCGTGCGCGGTGTCGTACATGCGTTGCTCGGCGGTCGCGAGCAGCACTTTGTCGATGGAGGTGTCCGGCCCCAGCCGGGTTCCTGCGCCGAGGCGGTACTGGGTGTCGCGCGAACGGCACCGCAACGTGTGCAGTTCCAGGTAGGCAGCCCCCAGAGCGGCATCATCCTGGGCGTCCACGGCGCCGTCCCGATCGTTCACCGCGGCGATGAGCCTGTCGAAACGCGAGTACAGGTAGGCGATTCGCTGCCAGAAGCACGTCGACCGTTCGAACGGAAGCAGATCCATCGCCAACCGCCACCCGTCGCCGGGCTGTCCGAGCATGCGGTGCGCGGGCACGACGACGTCGTCGAAGTACACCTCGCAGAACTCGTCGACCCCGTGCATCGTGCGAAGCGGCCGCACCTTGATGCCGGGGGTGTCCATGTCGACGAAGAACGCCGTGATTGCTTCGTGGTTCGGCGTTCCCGGCGCGCCGGTGCGGGTGAGGAGGACGCAGCGCGTCGCGTACTGCGCGAAACTGGTCCACACCTTCTGGCCGTTGACCACCCAGTCGTCGCCGCGTTGCTCGGCGCGGGTCGACAACGACGCAAGGTCGCTGCCGGAGCCGGGTTCGGAGAAGCCCTGACACCAGGTTTCGCGCCCGGACAGCAGGCGAGGCACCATCTCTGCGGCGAGTTCGGGTCGTGCGTAGTCGATCATCGTCGGCGTCAGCACTTCGAGCATCGAGTATGGTCCTGGATCGTCGAGCCCGCGGCCGACGACCTCCTCGCCGACTACGGCCCGAAGGATTGCCGGCCCGCCCAGCCCGCCCGCCAATTCGGGCCAGCCCCAACGCATCCAACCGGCGTCGTACAGCGCGCTCAGTACACGGGCGTGTTGCGTGTGGTGAGCATCCAGCGAGTGATCGTCGGACGGTGGTTTCAGGTCGTTTTCGTCGAGCCACGCACGGAGGTTCGTCCGGAACTCAGCGACGTTCATGCAGTCGGTCGGCCGACCGCATGCGGTTTGCCGTGATCGTGTGCTCCGCTGCGCCGAATGAAGGTCATGGCACGGGTTTTCAGGCGCCAGCCGTCGGTAGTCCGAACGTAGGTGTCCCTGTAGTACCCAATCCGCATGTCATGGGCGGAGTGCTCGATGAAGCACAGCGGTTGGGTACCGGTGCC
This sequence comes from uncultured Actinomycetota bacterium, assembly GCA_963770305.1. Classification (GTDB taxonomy): domain Bacteria; phylum Actinomycetota; class Actinomycetes; order Mycobacteriales; family Mycobacteriaceae; genus Mycobacterium. The sequence goes on along the minus strand of CAVYPB010000032.1, from coordinate 46,258 downwards.
GGTGTCGCCGTCGAGATCGACCAGCGCCGTCCCGGTCATGAACAGGCCCTTGGGCGCGGCGTCGACCAGTACGGGAAAGCGCTCCAACGCGTAGGTCTCACCGAAGGCGCTATAGGTGCCGTCGGGAGTGAACACTGAGACGAGGCCCTCGATGTCACCCTGGGTGATGGTCACCGCGTACTTCGCGAGGAGCTGCTGGATCTCAACGAGATCATCAGTTCTTGTTGACATAGACCTTGCCTCCTTTCATTACAAAACCTACGTTCTGTGTAACGCTGATGTCCAGTAGCGGATCTCCCGGCACGGCGATGACGTCGGCGAGGTAGCCCTCGGCCAACCTGCCGAGATCGGGTTTGTTGATCAGGTCGGCCGCCACCACGGTCGCCGCCCGCAGCACCGCGGCCGGCGGCATGCCCCAGTCGACAAGGGTGACGAGCTCGTCGGCGTTCTTGCCGTGGGGGATCGCGGGTGCGTCCGTGCCGACGGCGATCTTCACCCCCGCCTCGTAGGCCGCCTTTATCGACGTGCGCGCCTTCGGGAACATCTCGGCGGCCTTCTCCTGCAGCTCCTTCGGCGCCCTCGAGACGTCCATCGCTTCGGCGAGCCGCCTGGTGGTCACCAGGAACCGGTCGTTGTCGACGAGCATCTTGATGGCCTCGTCGTCCATCAAGAACCCGTGCTCGATGCAGTCGATGCCACACTCCACGGCGTGCTTGACGGCCTCGGCACCGTGAGTATGCGCGGCCACCCGCAACCCTCGCCGGTGCGCCTCGTCGACGATGGCTCGCAGCTCCTCATCCGAATAGTGTTGTGCCCCTGCCTCTCCGGTCATCGACATCACACCGCCGGAACAGCACACCTTGATCAGCTGGGCGCCGTGCTTGATCTGGTACCGCACCGCCTTGCGGATCTCGTCGACACCGTTGGCGATGCCCTCCTCGACGGTCAGCTCGAGCACACCCGGCATGAACCCGGCGAACATCGTCGGATCGAGATGCCCACCGGTCGGGGTGATCGCGTGCCCAGCGGGCACCACGCGCGGTCCCTCGATCCAGCCCGCGTCGATCGCCTTGCTCAACGCGACGTCGAGCAGGTAACCGCCTGTCTTGACGAACAATCCGAGGTTGCGCACGGTGGTGAACCCCGCGCGCAGCGTGCGCCGGGAATTGCCGACCGCACGCAACACACGCGTTGGTGGATCGTCCTGCACCTGGGACAGCCCGGGGTTCTCCCCGCGCCCGCCCATCAGGAGGTTGACCTCCATGTCCATCAGACCGGGGAGCAGAATGGAATCCCCAAGATCGATGACGTCGCCTTCGGCTGGGCCTCCGATGCCGACGATCCGATCGTCTTCGACACGAACGATCCCCGGCCGGACGATCTCGCCGGCTTCGACGTCGAGTAGACCCGCTGCTTTGAGGGTCACTGCACGCGGCGATGAGTCGCTTGCGCGAAGAGCAGACAACGTCAGACCACCGGCTCCTTGACGAGTTGGATGTAGGAGGCACCGCTGTCGAGCACGCGTGGCTGCTTCCACACCTCGACGGGGAACGAGACCATGACGATCGACTGTCCCAGATGCACTAGCGCCTTGGCGTCCTCGGGCATCCCCTTGAGCGGGAAACGCGCGTCGACGTAGACCATGATGTCCTCGAGACGCGCCATGCCTGCGTCGTACAGCTCCTGCATCTCGGCCATTGTCGAGTTGAGGCGCTTGGAGTAGCGCTCCTCCTCGGTGGGCAGGCACCAGTCGGTGAACCGCTCGAGGTCGGCGAATTCCTCAGGCAACTTAGACATGCGTCGCATCCTTCTCAGTCGCCGCGTCGGTGGACTTGCCGTTGGCAGAACCGTTGCCGTTCTTATCGGCCTTGTACCTGTCCACGTATTGGTGCGCGGTGTGGTGCAGGTGGCGCAACAGGATCTCCTGGTCGCACAGCGGGAAGTCTGTGACGACCCTAGTGCCGATCTGGGTCTGCGTGGCCTCCAGGGTGTTGGCGTCCTGAAATGCGTACTCCTTGAACGTCACCGCGGCGAGTTCCTGAGACAGGCGCTGACGGAGATTCGTCGGCGGCACGAAGTAGAGGTCGGCCTCGAAGATGTGTGTGTTCACCGAGGTCGGCCAGTAGTGGTAGGTCAGATACCAGCCCGGCGCCCAGAACAGCAGCGTGAAGTTGGGGAAGAACTCGAACGAGTCTGTGCCCCAGGTCTTCTGGCGAGACGGATTGATGGCCGGCGGCAGCTCATCGGGCAGGACGCCCTTGATGTCGGGGCGGTCCCACGGCCCGAACAGGCCGCTGTGCAGAATCCGCTCGATCGGCTTGACCATACTCAGGTCCTTCGGCGGAGACATCCCACCCCAGGACGACACCATGGAGTGGTCGCCCTTGATGTCGTACGCCAGCGCCTCGAAGCCGAACTTGGCCAGCTTCTCGGCCTCCTCCTTCTCGGCCTGCTTCATGTGCAGGATCGGTGCGTGGTAAAACTCGACAAACGCGTCGATGAACAACTTCCAGTTGGCGTTGATCTCCGAACGGTAGCTGTAGTGCTCGGTCATCTCGTGGAAGGGATACCCCTCGAGCCCCTTGGCGAAGTCACCGAGATACTCCGTCAGCGGCGCAGCGTCGTTGTCGAAGTTGATGAAGATGAAGCCTTCCCACACCTCGCAACGCACGGGAACCAGCCCGTAGTTCGCCTTGTCGAGATCGAAGAACTCACCCTCCTGCTGGACGAACGTGAGGTCACCCTCGAGGCTGTAGCGCCACGCGTGGTACTTGCAGGTGAACTGGCGGCAGGTGCCCGACACCTCCTCACCCGGGTAGTCGCTCCACACCAGCTTGTTTCCGCGGTGACGGCACATGTTGTAGAAGGCCCGAACCACATCCTGCTTGTCCTTCACGATGATCACCGACGTGCCGGGGCCGGCCGACGGCATCTCGCGGGTGAAGTAGCTGCCCTTCTTGGGCAGCCGCTCAACCCGGCCGACGTTCAGCCACGTCTTCTTGAAGATCGCCTCTTTCTCCAGCTTGAAGTGCTCCGGATCAATGGAGTCCTCGTAGTTCACCGGTGCAGTGCCGAGTTCAGGCCAGTTCTCGGTCCAGCTGCCGGCGGCCGGCTTTGGGAAGTGTGCCATTGCTCTGTCTACCTCTCCTGGTCGAGTTCTATGCCAAATGTCTTCAGTGCCATGGCGACGGTGATGTAGCAGCCGATTGTGAAGACGAAGTCCATCCGTTGCCGCTCATCGAAGCGCGCGCCGAGCGCCGACCACGTCGCGTCCGAGAGTTCGTAAGAATCCATCAATTCGTCGACTCCGGTCAGGACCGTGCGGTCGAAATCGTCGCTGGATTCGCCGCGCTGGACGCCTGCGATTTCGTCCTCGGTGAGTCCCTCGTTCTTGCCCATCCTGACGTGCTGCACCCACTCGTACTCGGAGTCGGTGCGGTGGGCGACGCGCAGAATCGCCAGTTCTCGCAGCCGGGGCGGCAGCGTGGACCGAAATAGCAGATGGACGTTGAACTTGAGGAACTCTTTGGTGAGCCCGGGATGGCGGACGAACGTCCCGAGGATATTGCTCGCGTTCTCCGGGTTCCGGCGCTCCTTGGGAAGCATCACGGCCAGCGCATCGTCGACGTCGTCATCCCACTGGTCTGCGGGCAGCGGCGGCAAACGCACCGGCAGTGTCCTCTCGTTCACGAGAATCAGATTCTCATATTTAGCCAACAGGTTTCCACCTTTTGCGCTAATGGTCAACGTCAGGGGCCAGAAGCGCCGGTCACGGCGGTGGCCCCCGCGATGCAACGGTGCTGCCAGAAGGCCCTAGGGTGGCTTTCGGACATTGATTCTCGTACGGTGAGAAGATAGTTTCCTCACATCGAGAACAGTACTGGTTCATGGGGGGCCGGGGACCTTCATCGAAAGGAACAGGCGTGAACAAAGAGGACATGATTCTGATCAGCGTTGATGATCACATCGTTGAGCCGCCCGACATGTTCAAGAACCACTTGCAGAAGAAGTATTTGGATGAGGCGCCGCGGCTGGTGCACAACCCCGATGGCAGTGACACCTGGCAGTTCCGTGATGTGGTGATCCCGAATGTGGCGCTCAACGCGGTGGCGGGTCGCCCGAAGGAGGAGTACGGGCTCGAGCCTCAGGGTCTCGACGAGATCCGGCCCGGCTGCTGGCAGGTCGATGAACGCGTCAAGGACATGAACGCCGGCGGCATCCTCGGCTCGATCTGTTTCCCGTCGTTCCCCGGCTTCGCCGGGCGGTTGTTCGCCACCGAGGATCCCGAGTTCAGCCTCGCACTTCTGCAGGCCTACAACGACTGGCATGTCGAGGAGTGGTGCGCGGCCTATCCGGCGCGGTTCATCCCGATGACGCTGCCGGTGATCTGGGACGCCGAAGCGTGCGCGAAGGAAGTCCGGCGCAATGCCGAACGCGGCGTGCACGCACTCACCTTTACCGAGAATCCTGCCGCCATGGGATACCCCAGCTTCCACGACGATTACTGGACACCGTTGTGGGAGGCGCTGGTCGACACCGACACCGTGATGAATGTGCACATCGGGTCGTCGGGGCGATTGGCGATCACCGCGCCGGATGCGCCCATGGACGTGATGATCACCCTGCAGCCGATGAACATCGTGCAGGCCGCCGCCGACCTGTTGTGGTCCAAGCCGATCAAGAAGTACAAGGATCTCAAGATCGCGCTGTCCGAGGGCGGCACCGGGTGGATCCCCTACTTCCTCGAAAGAGCGGATCGCACGTATGAGATGCATTCAACATGGACGGGTCAGGACTTCGGGAAACAGAAGCCATCGGAGGTGTTCCGCGATCACTTCTTGACCTGCTTCATCTCCGACCACGTGGGTGTGCAGCTGCGCAACCAGATCGGCATCGACAACATCTGCTGGGAAGCCGACTATCCCCATTCGGATTCGATGTGGCCCGGTGCGCCTGAGCAGCTACATGAGGTGCTCACCGAACACAACGTGCCCGATGACGAGGTCAACAAGATGACCTATGAGAACGCGATGCGCTGGTATCACTTCGACCCCTTCAGCCACATCCCGAAGGAACAGGCCAGTGTGGGCGCCCTACGCAAGGCCGCCGAAGGCCACGATGTCTCCATCCATGCGCTTTCGAAGAAAGACAAGACCGGCGCCAACTTCGCTGACTTCGCGGCCGCCGCCAAAGAGTTGACCGGCAACAAGGACTGAGTGAATAGCGATTTCGGCGTGCTTGGTTTCGCTCAGCGCGACCAGTCACGCCGAATTCGCGTGTGACCAGAGGAGAGTCATCGTGTCCGGCGGGATGAGTTTCGAACTGACTGAGGATCAGGAGCTGATCCGCAAGTCCGTCGCCGAACTGGCGGGCAAGTTCGACGACCACTACTGGATGACCAAGGACCTGGCGCACGAATTCCCCCAGGAGTTCTACGACGCCATCGCCAAGGGCGGCTGGCTCGGCATGACGATTCCTGAGGAGTACGGCGGCCACGGACTCGGCATCACCGAGGCGACGTTGTTGCTCGAGGAGATCTCGCGTTCCGGCGCGGCGATGAATGGTGCCAGCGCAATCCACCTGTCGATCTTCGGCATGCAGCCCGTGGTCAAACACGGCTCTGACGCATTAAAAGCCGCGACGCTGCCCCGGATCGTCAACGGCGATCTGCACGTGTGCTTCGGCGTCACCGAACCCGGTGCGGGACTGGACACCTCGCGTATCACCACCTTCGCCAAGCGCGAGGGCGACACCTACCGCATCAACGGCCGCAAGGTGTGGATCTCGAAGGCACTGGAGTCCGAGAAGATCCTGCTGCTCACGCGCACCACGCCCTACGACGAGGTCACCAAGAAGACCGACGGCATGACGCTGTTCCTGACCGACCTGAACCGCGACCACGTCGACATCCGTCCGATCAGGAAGATGGGCCGCAACGCCGTCAGCTCCAACGAGGTGTTCATCGACGATCTGATCGTGCCGATCTCCGATCGAGTCGGCGAGGAGGGCAAGGGTTTCAAATACATCCTCGACGGGCTCAACCCCGAACGGATGCTGATCGCCGCAGAGGCGCTGGGCATCGGGCGGGTGGCTTTGGAGAAGGCGGTCAAGTACGGCAACGAACGGGTTGTGTTCAACCGGCCCATCGGCATGAACCAGGGACTGCAGTTCCCGCTCGCCGACTCACTGGCCAGGCTGGACGCCGCCGAACTGGTGCTGCGCAAGGCGACCTGGCTGTACGACAACGGTAAACCGTGTGGGCGCGAAGCGAATACCGCGAAGTACCTGTGCGCCGACGCCGGTTTCGGTGCCGCCGACCGGGCCTTGCAACTACACGGAGGCATGGGCTACTCCGAGGAGTACCACGTGTCTCGTTACTTCCGTGAGTCGCGACTGATGAAGATCGCACCGGTGAGCCAGGAGATGATCTTGAACTTCCTTGGCGAGCACGTGCTCGGTCTGCCGAGGAGCTACTGATGACCAACTATTTCGACCTCACCGGCCGCTCGGCGCTGGTGACCGGCGCGGCGGGTGGCATCGGTTCCGCCGTGGCGCAAGCGTTGGCCGACGCGGGTGCGGCCGTGCTGGTCACCGATCTAGACAAGGACGCCGCCGCTGCTGTGGCCGAACGTATTTCGGCCAGCGGCGGCAAGGCCGAGTCGACCGCGCTGGACGTCTCGGATCGTGAGTCCGCAGACGCGGCCGCGGCGCAGGCAGCGGCACTGGCCGACGGCGCCCTGCACATCGTGATCAACAATGCCGGCGTGACGAAGCCGGGGATGTTCGACAAGCTCTCGCAGGACTCAATGCGACTGCTTTTCGACATCCATGTGCTTGGCGCGTTCAACGTCACTCAAGCGGCGCTGCCGTACATTCCGACCGACGGCACGGGGCGCATCGTCAACGTGACGTCGGCGGCAGGACTGACCGGCACCCTTGGCCAGGTCAATTACTCGGCCGCGAAGGCAGGCATCATCGGCTTCACGAAGTCGTTGGCTCGCGAGCTGGCCACCAAGAACATCATGGTCAACGCGTTGGCCCCGCTGGCCGCGACGGCGATGACCGAAACCATCCGCACCAACGAGAAATTCGCGGCCAATATGATGAACCGGATTCCGATGAAGCGGTGGGCGGACCCGTCGGAAATCGCAGGCGCATTCGTGTTCATGGCGTCCAACGCGGCGTCCTACATCACCGGTCAGGTGCTGCCGGTCGACGGCGGCATGGTGATGTGACAACGCCAGCGCCCCTCGCCGGTGTCACAGTCGTGGCGATGGAACAAGCCGTGGCCGCGCCGATCTGTACCCGCGTGCTCGCCGATTTCGGTGCACGAATCATCAAGGTGGAGAACCCCAACGGCGGTGACTTCGCGCGGCACTACGACGATGTGGTCAACGGTCCAGGAGGCCTTGCTGCACATTTCGTTTGGTGTAACCGCGGCAAGGAATCGGTGACACTGAACACGAAGTCGCCCGCAGGCATGGACCTCCTGCACCGGCTGCTTGACCGTGCCGACGCCTTCGTGTCCAACCTAGCACCCGGCGCCACGGCGCGGATGGGCATCGCGGCCGCCGACCTGGCTCAAAGACACCCCAACGTCATACCCGTCGAGATCGACGGCTACGGGCCTGGGGGGCCGATCTCGCACAAGCGCGCGTATGACCTTCTGGTGCAGGCGGAATCGGGTTCGTGTGCCATCACCGGATATCCCGGCATGCCTGCCAAGCCGGGGCCCGCGATGGCCGATTTCACCACTGGCTTGTATGCGGCGATTTCAATTCTTGCGCTGCTTTTTGCACGCGGCGGCCGTTCCGAGGGGGCGACGGCGCCGTCCGTCGAACTGAGTCTGTTCGACGTGATGACCGATGTCATGGGCTATGCGCTCACCTACACTCAGCATTCCGGGATCGACCAACAACCGCTCGGGGTCGGATCGCCCGCGGTCGCGCCTTACGGCGCATTTCCCACCCGCGACGGTCAGACCGTCGTGCTCGGAACGACCAATGACCGCGAGTGGCAGCGGGTGGCCAAGGAGATCATCGATCGCCCCGACTTGGCTGACGATGCGCGGTTCAGCACCAACTCCGGCCGCTGCGCGCATCGGAAAATCCTCGACGAGGCCATCGGATCCTGGTGTGCCGAACATGATCTCGTCGAGATCCAGAAAATCGCCGATGCGGCAGGGATCGGCAATTCCAGGTACAACCTCCCGAGTGAAGTGGTGGTACACCCTCAGTTGACGGCGAGGGACCGCTGGCGAACGGTCGGCACATCGAAGGGAGATATCCCGGCTCTGCGGCCACCGCCGGTGATCAGCGGGTTCGAGCAGCCGATGGGCGCAGTGCCAGGGCTAGGTGAGCACACCGATGCGATTCTCGCCGAGTTGGGGCTGACCACGGATGAGGTCGGCCGGTTGCGTGCCGACGGTGCGATCGGGCCTGCGTACCCGTGACCGAGGAACAGGTGCTGTTGTCGTCGGAGTGCGACGGTGTCCGGACCCTGACGTTGAACCGGCCCGACCGGAAGAACGCGATCAATCCGCAGCTGTGGATGGAGCTGGCCGACGCGCTGCGGGCCGCGGCGCGCGATCGTGACTTGCGTGTCTTGGTGATCACCGGTGCGGGAGGCGCGTTCTGCTCCGGTGCGGACATCTCCACACCCGAGGACGTCCACCCAAAGGACAAGCTGCGCAGGCTGACCGAAGTCGCGCTGGCACTGCACGAACTGACGGTTCCCACCATTGCGAAGGTGACAGGCGTGGCGGTCGGCGCCGGCTGGAACCTCGCCCTTGGCTGCGACTTCGTGGTCGCGACGCCCGAATCGCGGTTCTGCCAGATCTTTTCGAAGCGCGGGCTGTCCGTCGACCTGGGTGGCTCGTGGCTGTTGCCCAAGCTGGTCGGACTGCAACAGGCCAAGCGTCTTGTGCTGCTCGCGGAGATGATCGATGCTCAGGAGGCGCGGTCGATGGGCCTGGTCACCTGGGTGAAGCAGGCCAACGAGATAGATGCGTTCGTCTCAGACCTGGCAGGGCGGCTTGCGGAAGGCCCGCCCGTCGCCATCGCGCAGAGCAAGGGCCTGCTCAACGACGGCGCGAACGCGACGCTACGCGAAGCACTGGCCAACGAGGCCCGGGCGCAGCCGGGGAATTTCGCTACCGCAGACTCAACAGAGGCGTACGCGGCGTTCGCCGAGAAGCGCAACCCCGCGTTCACTGGTCGATGGGCTGTATCGAGATCGGAGCAAAAGGATGCGTGAAACCGTAATCGTCGAGGCCGTGCGTACGCCGGTCGGCAAGCGCAACGGTGGACTGTCCGATATGCACGCCGCCGACCTGTCGGCGATCGTCCTCAACGCGGTGATGGAACGGGCGGGTGTAGACCCCGAGATCGTCGACGACGTGGTGTGGGGCTGCGTTTCACAGGTCGGCGACCAGTCCAGCAACATCGCGCGTTACTCGGTGCTGGCCGCGGGCTGGCCGGAGAGCATCCCCGGCACAACGGTCAACCGCGCCTGCGGGTCGAGCCAGCAGGCGCTGGACTTCGCCGTGCAGGCGGTGATGTCCGGCCAGCAGGATGTCGTCGTGGCAGGCGGTGTCGAGGTGATGAGCCGGGTGCCGCTCGGTTCCGCGAGGGCGACCGGCATGCCATACGGCCCGAAAGTGCTTGCCCGCTATGGAGATTTCTCGTTCAACCAAGGCATCTCCGCCGAGATGATCTCGCAGAAGTGGGGATTCTCGCGGACCCGGCTCGACGAGTATTCCGCGCGTTCTCACGAGCTGGCGGCCAAGGCGCAGGACGACGGAGCGTTCGAGACCCAGATCATGCCGGTGTTCACCGACGGCGAGCCTGTGGTGGCCGACGAAGGCATCCGTCGGGGGACGACCGTTGAGAAGCTTGCCGGGCTCAAGCCCGCCTTCAAGGAGGACGGCGTCATCCATGCAGGCAACTCGTCTCAGATCTCCGACGGCGCGGCGGCCCTGCTGGTCATGACGGCCGCAAACGCCATCGCGCTTGGTCTGACGCCGATCGTCACCTATCGGGCGGGCGCCGTCACCGGGGCTGACCCAGTGTTGATGCTGACCGGTCCCATCCCGGCCACCGAGAAGGTGCTGCACAAGGCTGGTGTCGAGCTCGACGAGGTCGGCGTGTTCGAGGTCAACGAGGCGTTCGCGCCGGTGCCTTTGGCCTGGCTGGCCGAAACGGGCGCCGACGAAGACAAACTCAATCCGCTGGGCGGGGCGATCGCGCTCGGGCATCCGCTCGGTGCGTCTGGCGCTGTCCTGATGACACGCATGATCAATCACATGCGTGACAACGGGATTCGCTACGGCCTACAGACCATGTGTGAGGGCGGCGGCACGGCCAACGCCACGCTGGTCGAACTCATCGCATAGATAAGGAGATCGGATGCGCCGCGATCTGTTCACCGAAGACCACGAAGCGTTCCGCGGGCTCGCCCACGACTTCGTCGAGAAGGAGGTGGTTCCGAACTATCCCGAGTGGGAGAAGGGCGGACGGATGCCCCGCGACGTGTTCAAGCAGATGGGTGCGCTTGGCATGCTCGGGATGGCGATCCCCGAGGAGTACGGCGGAGCCGGGATGCCCGACTACCGCTACAACGTCATCATGCAGGAGGAGGCGGCGCGCGCGCTGGTCACGCTGTCGACGGTGCGCACCCAGCTCGAGGTGATCCTGCCGTATTTCCTGCACTACGCGAACGAGGAGCAGCGGAAGCGCTGGTTCCCGGGTCTGGCCGCGGGCACGCTGCTGACCGCGATCGCGATGACCGAACCCGGCACCGGTTCGGATCTGGCAGGCATGCGCACCACGGCGGTGCGTGACGGCGACGACTGGATCGTCAACGGCGCCAAGACCTTTATCACTGGCGGCATGCAGGCCGACCTGGTGATCGTGGTCGCGCGGACGGCGACCGATCCTGACAACCGCCGCAAGGGTCTGACGCTGTTGGTTGTCGAGGACGGCATGGCCGGCTTCACGCGCGGCCGGGAGCTGGAGAAGATGGGCTGCAAGGTGCAGGACACCGCAGAGCTGTCGTTCGTCGACGTTCGCGTGCCTGCCGCCAACGTGCTGGGGGAGGAGGGCGAGGCGTTCGGCTACCTCGGCCACAACCTTCCGCAGGAGCGGCTCACCGTCGCGGTCGGATCGGTTTCGCAGGCGAGGTCGGCGATCGCCGCGGCCATCGATTACACGAAGAACCGCAAGGCGTTCGGAACGTCGGTCGCGTCGTTCCAGAACACCAAGTTCGAGCTGGCTGCGTGCTCGACGGAGGTGGAGGCGGGGCAGGCGATGCTGGACCGCGCCGTCGCGCTGCATGTCGAGGGTGAGCTGACGGCGGCCGACGCCGCGCGCGTGAAGCTGTTCTGCACCGAGATGCAGCAGCGGGTGATCGACCGCTGCCTGCAGCTGTTCGGCGGCTACGGCTACATGATGGAGTACCCCATCGCCCGGCTGTACACGGACGCCAGGGTGGCCCGCATTTATGCGGGTACCAGCGAGGTGATGAAGGTGATCATCGCCAAGTCGCTTGGCTTATGACCCTGACCTGCGGCGCAGGGCCGTTGAGAGGTCAATTCGTCCGCAGTCCGTCCGCAGCAGTTTCGATCCGGGTGCGGATCGCCGCCCCGACAGCTGCCCTGGTGGACTCGTCGGCATCCGGCCACAGATGCCCGTAGGTGTCCAATGTGGTCGCCGCGGCTGCGTGGCGCAGCCGCGCCTGCACGGTCTTGATGTCCGCGCCCGAGGCGATCAGCAGCGACGCCAGGTAGTGGCGCAGGTCGTGGAAACTGAAGCCCGCCGGCAGGCCGTCGACCTTCGCGCGGGCGGTCCGGACCGCGCGCTCGATCGCCCGCGGCGGACACGACTCTCCGGCACCGTCGGTCACCATCCACTCGGACCGGTAACGCTGGACCGAGCTGGCCAGCATCAGCGTCAGCTCGCGAGGGATCGGGATCGGCGCCTCGCTCCCGGCGGTCTTCAGCGGCGCTCCACCGTACTGCTGGTGCGGATGGACGACGCCACGGGTGAAATCGACGTCGTCGACGCGCAAACCGCACGCCTCGCTGATCCTCAGCCCGGCGAACGCGCCGAGCAGAACTGCGGCCTGCAGGTGCTCCGGCATGACGTCGTGCAGCGCCCACACCTGCTCCGTGGATGCGACGTAGGGCTTCTGCTTGCCGCGCGGCGGTGAAGTCCTCCGGCTGCAGGGGTTACGCCCGAGCAGTCCGTCATGCACGGCATCGGAAAGAATTTGGGAGAGCCTCGAGTGCAGCGTGTAGGTGTAGTGGTCGGACGCGCCGCTGGCGCGCAGCTGCGCCACCCAGGTCTTGATCGCCGACGGTCTGAGCGCCGTCAGCGGTATCTCCCCGAACGCCGCCTTAATCGCCTCGACGTGGAAGCCCACAGCGCGCACCGACGATTCCCGGTTGACCGCGTAGCCGTCCAGCCACGTCAGGCACCACTGCTCGACGGTGAGCTGCCCGTCACGGGGTGCGACATGCGTGCCGCCGACAATCGCGGCGGTCTGTATGTCCAGCCACGCCTGGGCCTCGGCCTTCTTACCGAAGCCTTTGGAGTGTTCGCGGCCCTGGTCGTCGACGTAGCGGGCCCGCCATCGCTTCCCTTTGCCGTCATTGGCGCTGGGCACAGTCTTTGAGGCGCTGGAGATCACCGAGCGATCGAGTGAGGATCTCGCGCTGGGCTTTGCCCGGTGGGCGCTGGGTGTGGCGCTGGTGCATCGGGACTCCGCGGCGGAGCGTGAGCGCGGATTGCCGGTGCTGGGGCAGGTCCGCGACATGTGCCTGCAGGGGCGGTTCTACCAGTTCTCGCTTGCCGCCGTGGACGTGTACACCGCGCGGGAGCGAGCCAGGCGCGGCGACCGCGACGGTGCCATACCCCAAATCCGCGCCGCGATAGACGATCTGTTCCGGTCAGGACATCTCGGGTATTGCATTTTGGCCAGCGCTGTCTTGGTAGAGACGCTGCTGGAGCGCGGTGCCGACGGTGACGTGGCCGAAGCCGAGGCTGCGATCGAGCGGATAGCGTCCGCGCCAGCCGATGAGGGTCTGGCTACGCGCGAGATCTGGCTGCTGCGATCACGCGCTCTGCTGGCGCGGGCTAACGGCGACGACACCGCCTACCGCGACTATCGGGATCGCTACCGCGCGATGGCGAAATCCCTTGGCTTCGAGGGGCACATGAAGTGGGCCGAGGCGATGCCATGACGGCGGCCAGGCAAGTGGTTGCCCCTGCCTCTAAATAGACCAGTTTCAAGACACGCAAGGTGATCCGACATCAGGGTGGTTACCGCAAGCGATGCCTGGACCGCATGGCCGCCAACGCGTCGTCCAGAGACAGATACACATCGAAGACCTCGTGTAGATCCGTCAGCTCGATCGGCCTGATAGTCGCTGGCGCTGCGGCTACCACCGCGAACCCACCGGACTCGCCGCACCGCTTGTTGGCTGTCGCAAGAACGAACCGCTCGTTGGCTCTCGCAAGAAGTCGTAGACCCACTGACGCCAGAAACGTCACCTCGGTCAGATCGATGACCAAAGTCGGCGGATCATCAGCGAGCACATCGTCGATGGCTTTCTCGAACTGAGGCGCAGTAACCATATCGATCCCGCCGCCGACGGCGAGCACCGCAATGCCATAGCGGTGCTCCACTGAGGTCGTGATTGGCTCGGTACCTGTCAACGGCAAATTCTCATTCAGCAGCAGCGTTTGCGGCGAACAGCCTAACCCGCCGCTGAGAACCCAGATGTTGTTTCAGGCAGGCCCTAGAGGGCCCGGCAGGAGCTGGCACGCCGCGCCGCGCCTGGACGTCTATCCCCTGCACCCCAGCCCACCACATCCACGCGCACACCGTCGAGTCCACGCATGAGCAAGTGAATGTCTGTGGACCAAAGCTGTTGAACCTCGCCGAGCCAGCTCTCGATGATGTAGACGTCGTTCATCCGACCTGCCCCCACGCGTTTGCATTACCCCAGTCAACACATCGTGAGCGCGCAGCGCGGGGAGGGGCTTAGCGTCCGATGAGGCTGCTAGCCCAACTCGTCGGTGTCGTGCTGTTGGTCGGTTTCGTCGGTCGCCTCGCCGCCTTCCGCCGATGCACGGGCAGCTCGAGGGAAGACCGCCGAGCGTGCGAATGGCTGCGGCCGTCCGTCAGTCGCCGCCAAGGAGTCTCGGCGACGGCTGCTCACTGAAGAGCTGGACCCCATCGTTGCAGGGCCGCGTGCCGTGCGCGCGCATCGCAAGGGAACCCAGCGGGACCGCCCACGAGGTTGATCAAAGCGCGCGCGAGTGCCAGCACGGTGACGCCGTGGTCGGCGGCGACGCTGATCATTTCGGCGAATGCCGACGCGGGATCGGTGCGGCGCAGGGTCATCACGATTCCTTCAGCGAGGTCGAGTGGGCGGCGCCCCTGATCGACGCCTGCCAGCCTTTGGCTAGTCGATTGTTCGAACATGGTCGGTCGACTTCCGTTTCGAAGGATTACTTGGCGACGGCGCGGGTTCGACTCCGCCGGGCCGCCGAGTCGAGTTCCCATGGCTAGAGCACCCGTTGTTTCGTTTGTACCACCGGTCGTGACGCGCTGGCGTAATTCCACGGACGGGTTGATCGCGGTAAGTTGGCGAGGATTCAACGTGCACGGGTGAGTGCGGCTGACTGGCGGTCGATCACCGCGCTATCAGCGCCGCGACGATTGGCGCACGAGAGCCGAACGGCTCGCGCGGTGGTTAAAGACCGCGCTCTTGTGGCGTGACCAATCATTGAGCGCGCCCACGCCGACGCCGACGCTTGCCAGCGCGACCACCCCGGCTGCCGTGCCGAAGCCGCCGTAGCCGACGGCGTAGCCGACGACGCTCGCCGCGAGCGCCACGACCCCCACCGCTGTCAGGACCAACCCGGCTCTCATGCGACTGGGCTACCCAGCCCTGGGCGAACCCCAAACTGCGCCAGCGGCACCGCCTCACGGGAAGGGCGGCGGCCGAGCGGGCGTCAGCGCGGGCGAGCCGCGTGGGTACGTAGCCGCGCCTCAGGACCGCTGTCCTTCAGGCGGTAGCAAGGGAGATGCCGATGAAGAGGCGTACTGGCGACGCATGTACGCCGAACATCATCCCGACCCCGCGCCCTTCACGGCGATGCTGCCAACGAAAGAGGGGCACCCCAATTGGGGTGCCCCTTGGTGTGGGTGTGTGGTTACCGGTGCGGGGCGTCGGCCTGCGGCTGGATGTCAACGACCCACCCGTGATGGCCGAAGTCTTACGCGCTCCTGATGCTTGCCCACGTGCTCGACTCTGGGATTGACCCCTGATGGTGGACACCTGACTGGTGGGACCGCTGGTCCTGCGGGAAGGTTGTCCGTATGTCGGGCAAGCGTAAGAAGTACACCCCGGAGTTCCGGGAGCAGGCTGCCCGCCTGGTGATCGAGACTGGCCGTCCGGTGGCGCATGTGGCGGCCGAGATCGGTGTCGGCGAACAATTGCTGGGTCGTTGGGTGCGCCTCGCACGCCAAGCGGACTCGGCTGGTGATACTGGCGCGGTGCTTGATGCTGATGAGCGCGCAGAGCTGCAGCGTCTGCGCCGGGAGAATGCCGAATTACGTTTGGACCGTGAGTTTTTGAAAAAAGCCGCGGCCTTCTTCGTCTCCGAGCAGAACCGGTAGAGGCCTACCGGGTGATCGAGGCGCAGAAGGCCACCTACACGGTCAAGCGGATGTGTGAGCTGCTGGAGGTGTCACGCTCAGGGTTCTACAAATGGCGGGTGCGTCGCGACCGGGGCCCCACCCCGTCGCAGCGGCGACGCGCCGAGCTCGACGCCAAGGTGGCGGCATCGCATGCCGGCTCCGACGGCGTGTACGGGGCACCGCGTGTTCTGGCCGATCTGCGTGCCGACGGGCAGCGGGTGTCGCGGAAGACGGTGGCGGCGTCGTTGCGCCGGCAGCGGCTGGCCGGGATCTGCCCGCGGCGATTCGCGCCGGCCACCACGGTGGTCGATTTGGACGCGCCAGTACCGAAGGATCTGGTGGGCCGGCGTTTCGACACCGGTGAGCTGGATCGGGTGTGGACCTCCGATATCACCTATCTGCGCACCGGGCAGGGCTGGCTGTACTTGTGCGCGGTGCGTGACGGCTGCTCGCGGCGAGTGATCGGCTGGGCGATCGACGACCATATGCGCGCCGACCTGGTCGAGTCGGCCTTGTCCATGGCGGTCGCGATGCGCGGTGAGCTGGCCGAGGCGGTGATCCTGCACGCCGACCGCGGCTGTCAGTACACCTCCGCACAGCTGGCGCGGTTCGCCCACCGGCATAACTTGGCCCGTTCGGTCGGCCGCACTGGTGTGTGCTGGGATAACGCTGCAGCCGAATCATTCTGGGCGACACTGAAAGTCGAGTTCTATGATCGATATCTATGGCCCACCCGCACGGCCGCTAAGCTCGCTGTCGGCGACTGGATCGAGCGGGTCTACAACCGGCGCAGACGCCACTCAGCCCTCGGTATGATCAGCCCGGTCGAATATGAGGACCGATTCAATCAGACGGCACAAGCCGCCTGACCCTGTGTCCACTAAACGGGGTCAAGCCCACTCCGACTGACGGGCGCTCACCCGTACTTGTCCTGCCAGGCGAACTCCGCATGCCGGACAAAAACCCCAGAAACACACCACCGGCACAAACCAACCCCAAAATGGGATTGGTCCACCACCGAAAGATAAACCCATGACCGACACGCCCGACGACCTGCCGTCGCCCGACGAGTACCTGAGGAAGATGGCCCACGTCGACCAGGAGTTCGCGGATGCCCGCCGGTACCTGTCGGCGTTGTGCGCCGAAGACAATGAGGGGCTCGGTGCGCTGATGGCGGAGATCCACCGCAGCGGACGGGCCATGAAGGTCTTGGCAGCGATGGCGGTACAGGCCCTCGACTTCGCCCACCTGTCCGCGGACCGCCTCGGCGGCGATGTCCAGCAGTGGCTCGACGAGTCGGTGATGACCCAGGACACCGCCGAGACTGAGCGGGACCAAACCGAACTCGGCGGCGAGGGATAACCT
Source organism: uncultured Actinomycetota bacterium (assembly GCA_963770305.1). Taxonomy (GTDB): domain Bacteria; phylum Actinomycetota; class Actinomycetes; order Mycobacteriales; family Mycobacteriaceae; genus Mycobacterium. The sequence continues at coordinate 29,185 of CAVYPB010000032.1, read as the reverse complement.
TCAGGGCCGTACCTCACCGATAGACCGGTGTCGGTGGCCGGGGAGAAGCACCCGTTGTCTGCGGACCGATTACTGCTCAGTGTTGATGAGCTCCGGCCTCGACTGTCGGTAAGCACTCGTAGAATGTCACCACTTCACGAGATGTCGTCACCAAGCTCCGACTGGGCGGCACGCCTGTGCCGAATTCAACAAGCAGAATCCGGGATTCGTTATAACCGAGACACGATGAACTACCCGCTGTGATAGGCGACAACGTTGGAGGCGCTGCCCTTGGCGGTGAGGAACTCGCCGCTGTGTCCGTCAGGCAGTGGGTACCGAGATTACCGACACAGAGCTGTCATTGGAGTTCGCGACGTAAACACTTCTCCCGTCATGACTTATCGCCACTCCAGCAGGAGCACCCCCGACGGGGACACTGGCCATCACGGTGTCGGCGCCGGTGCCGGTAATCGGAATGGTGGTGTCGATGACTGCGACGGCGTTTTGGCCTTGGATAGCCGCAAAGAGCCCAGAACCGTCGGGGCTCAGGGCAAGGCCGTTAATCCCGCCGACCGCCCTGATGAAGACCCTTTTCATCGTGGTCGTGTCGATGACAGCCAGGGAATCCTGGAGGTTGCCGACGTAGACATGTTTTCCATCGGGGCTGACCGCGAGCGCCGCGGCCCCAGTCCCGACTTTGATGGGACTACCGGAAATGGTCTTGGTGGTCGCGTCAATCACCGACACCGTTCCGCTGTCGAAATTCGCGACGTAGACATTTCCCCCGTCGGGACTGACCGCGAGCGCGAACGGAGTTTTGTCGACTGGGACTTTGGCGGGTGGGTCATCCTTGTCGGCGGTGATGTCGAAAACCCACACGGTGGCGTCGCCCGAGTTCGCGATGTAGACCTGCGTTCCATCTGGACTGAGCGCGATGGCATCGGGCAACACCCCGGCGCCGGTGATGGGTACATCGTGGGTGTTCGTCGCGGTATGAATCACCGAGACGGTACCGCTCATGCTGGCGACGTACAGGCGGGTGCCGTCAGGGCTAACCGCGACGCCAAGCGGGTTAGCGGAGACGGGGATGGGATCACCGATGACGGTGTTGTTCGAGGTGTCGATGACCGAGACGGTGGCGCCATCCGCGTTGCCGACATACAGACGGCTGCCGTCGGGGCTCAGCGCTAAGGGCATCGGACTCTTACCAACGCCGATAGTAGTGGTCACTTTATAGCCGGGCAGTGGTGGCATCGAGGGCCTCTCGAACGACGATGGCGATTTGACTTTCGAAAAGTTCGGCCACTACCTGGAGTGGTTCTCCTCTCCGAGGAGCGCCAAACCCGGCTCAGCCAGTTGAATACTCAAAGAGCACCCTATCCGGGCACACGCCGCGAATAACGGAAATCCTTGCGATCAGTGGTCCGGGTGGAACTCCGCTCCGCCGCGATCCGCGGCTTGGATCACGTCGCCCGGCACCCGGGCATCGATGGCTTCCACGAACTTGCCGCAGTCGCAGTCGGGGCGGCGCACGATGAGCCACCGGGGCGTCCTCCACCACCGCCGTGGTGCACACTGGCGAAGTGTCCGCATTGGCCGCAGCGGGCGATTGCCCGGATCGAGCCGGGATTCTCGCTCACGACGAGCGGCGCTCGTCCATCTCGTTGAGGTCGACCCGCATAACGCGCCCAGACCGGCCCATGCGATAGCCGTTCAGTTCGCCGTCGTGAATCAAGCGGCGCACTGTCCGATCGCTGATCTGCAGGTACTCGGCAGCTTCAGCGATGGTGATGTAGCGCCTTGCCACTAGATCCTCCAAGAGTTGTATCGACCCAGCTGGAGCAGCGACTCGCGGTCGACGCGAATGGTTTTCGTGTCGCCGATCCGGCGTGCGTCGAGCTGTTCGTGGGCAATCAGCGTGCGAATCAGGTGTGAGCTGACTTGGTAATACTCGGCGGCCTGCGTCATCGTCACCCATCGAGGAAGTAGCTCCGCCGACGGCTGATCGGGCTCACTGCGCAGCCGCGGCAGCGATTCCCGTTCAACTCGGATCAGACGACCGAAAGACGAAACGCCACCACGCACACCGATGCGCCGAACCTCAAGATCGCGAAGCATCTTGGAGTACAACTCGGTGCGATCTACGCCGCAGTACTCAGCGGCCTGCACAACCGTCAGCCACGGACCAAGCGGCTGCTTCCCCTCATTGCTCACGGAGCCGACCCAGGCACTCGGTACACATCGCCACTTCAAGCTCTTTCGATTGTCCGCACTTCTGGCAGATCCGCTTGCGCCGTTGCCGCGCCTCCGCCGACTTCATCGCCATTCGCTGCATGTGTGCCTTGCGTGCCCACTCAGCGCGCTTGGCGCGCTCTTGAGGCGTCAGTACCCCCCTCGGGGTCGACCTCGCGCTCGAACTTGTCCATCGCAGCCTTGCGCCCGGGCCGCGTGCGCGCCGTGCGGTCCTCGGTCTTCGCCCACGACTCAAATGCCCCGAGCCTGGCCCGCATGCTGCGGGACTGCGGAGTGTCTTCTGATCTCGTCATCGACCCGACCCTAGGAACCGCAGGGCAGAAGGCCCTGACCGCAGACCTACGACTTATTGAATAGAACCGAAACCCCTATTAACGAGCCGACTTTCCGGTTCGGCGCTTGCGCTTGACGCCAGTCTCACCCCGGACATGTGAGTCACGCATACTCGGCAAGGTGACTGTTGGGGAATACGCGGGTGTGCCGCTGCAGGACCCTGCCGATACGTGGCGAACTGGTGCTGTGTTTCTACTGCGCAAACCACCCGTACGTAGCGATTCGGTCTCGCTTAACGGTTGGGTGACGAGTGTGGTGCGGGGGGCGAAGATGGTCGTCACGCACGGCCCCTCAACCGCAATAGATTACGTAGGCACTTTGGCCGACGCGTTGACGGCGGCAAACCGGGGGCTGGACTACTTGGCTGTTCAGGCACGGGCAGACTGCGCAATTCGTGATGCCCATGATCAAAGCCTCATTTGGTGGCCTGATGCCGACTTGGGCACGGTGGTGATGCGGTTAACGGTCGTGCAGACACTCGGGTTGATCTTGGATCTTGTCGGCACGGTCACATACCCCGATGGGACAGTGCCGCCGTCGCCACCGCCACCGACAGCGATGGCTCACGACGTGTTCAGGTTCGTGCGCATGTCGCGCACATCAGAGAATCTCTACGACGCGTATCGGAATATGTTCCTGGCCTTTGAATGTCTGCTGTCGGACATCCGGCCTGCGCAGCAGCTTCCGAACGGCAGATGGGAAGGCGAGAGGCAGTGGTTTACTGCCGCCTTGGCGGTAGCGGGCCAACTGGTGCCGCTGACGAAACTGGTGCCCAGCGGCACGACAGACCCGGTGGACTGGCTTTACCGCAACATCTATAGCGCTGAGCGCTCGGCGCTGATGCACGCCAAACGGCAGTATCTGCTGCCGCAGGACGACACCAGTAAGCAGCGGCTGACAGACTCGCTCGGAAAGTTGTGGACATACATTTCCGAGCTGATCGAACGGCACTTCGGCGTGAATCGCCGGAACATGAGCTGGTCGCTCGCTGCCGTCGAGGTGATGGCGACAGCCGTGCTGAACCGCTTCGCGATGGTCGTCACAGATGACGATTCGCGGCCCTTGAACCCCGACAGTGGCGACAACCCAATCGCCCAGGGCGCGACCGTGGTTGAGTTGCAATCCTCAACGCCAGTCGTCAATCCCAACGACCCGACGCTGTGGACCATGTTGGCGCGCTGCCATGCCGCCGACCTTGCCGAACTATCCGCGATTCGCAGATTTGGGCAGAAGGACCTCAACAACGATGACGACCCGCTACAGGTCATCTCCGATCTCGTTGGCCCGCTGAGCATAGGCAGCGATGTTGCCAGGTTTGAGATGTCACGGGTTCCGCCACATCAACCGAACGGACGCGCCACGCGTATTTTCTTCGTGAACTTGTCGGCACGACTTGGGCAGCACCGCGTCGTCGCTGACGCTGAGGGTGACCGCCCAGGGGGGCACAAATGCCCGCCATGCTCGGCTTACTCGGAGCGGCGCGCGTCGAGCGTCGCACGTCAGCGGCTAGCATGCGCGCATGCCGCTGAGGATCGGGGAGACCTTCGCCGGGTACAACGTCCTGCGGCTGCTGGGATCCGGAGGAATGGGCGAGGTCTATCTGGTGCAGCATCCCCGCCTGCCCCGCCAGGAGGCCCTGAAGATCCTTCGCCCGGACATATCGCGCGACCCATCCTTCAGGGAGCGGTTCATCCGTGAGGCCGACCTAGCCGCCGGACTGCGCCATTCCCACATCGTCGGGATCCACGACCGGGGTGAATACGACGGCCACCTCTGGATCGCGATGGATTACGTCGACGGTACGGACCTGGCCGAGCTTGTAGAGCAGCGGTTTCCAGCAGGCATGCCCGCCGATCTCGCCATCCCCATCGTTACGGCAGTCGCCAGCGCGCTGGACTACGCCCACAAGAAGCTTCTTCTGCACCGAGACGTCAAGCCCGCCAACATCATTGTCGCCGACCTCGACACCGATGACCCGACTGTGTTCCTCGCCGACTTTGGCATCGCCCGACCCCTAGACGACATCAGCGGTATTACAACCACAAACATGACCGTCGGCACCGTGGCCTATGCGGCCCCAGAACAACTGATGGGCGAAGCGATTGATGGGCGGGCCGACGAATACGCGCTGGCTGCGACCGCTTACCACCTGCTAACGGGGACGCAGATCTTCCCCCACACCAATCCTGCTGTTGTCATCAGTCGTCATCTCAACTCACCACCTCCAGCTGTTGCGGACACCTGGCCCCACCTCAAGGCCCTAGACCCGATATTCATAGCGGCACTCGCGAAGGACCCGGACGACCGCTTTGCCCTGTGCGGAGATTTCGCCCGAGCTCTGGCTGAACCACTATCCGCGCAGGGCATTCTGTCTCCGGTCGCGGCCACGAGACCCGCTGTTCGTCCCCTCGGCGTACAGGCGAGCCTTCCGAGGGTGGCGATAGCGGAGAAACCGCCGCAAATAGCTTCGGCGGCCCCCCGTCACTCGCGACGCCGGTGGCTGGTACCGACTGCCGCACTGGCCACTGCCCTATTGGCAATTGGGGCCGCGCTCGCCTGGCACCCGTGGGAAAGGGGACGATCCAGCGCGACGCCACCGAACTTCTCTTCGTCACCCCCGGCCACGTCCTCAAGCTTCTTTGCGCCTCCGCCGCCTCCGCCGCCGTTGTCCACAACAATAGTGACCCCAACCACAACGGCACTTAACCCCAACTCCCCGTCGGGGCCGTGTAGCCAACCTGGCATGGTCAGTGAGTCAGCAGGAAATGGCTCGTATTCGTTATGCACAAGCGTTGGCTGGGTTTACGTTGACACTCCGCTTGTGTCTTCGGGGGGCTGCGCGAGGTCAAGTCCATGGGCGTGGTGTACGGGCTGACGTGTGATTCTTCGACTCATTGTTAGGCGGTTAGGGCCGCCTGGTCGGGTGCCTCCTGTTCTGGTGGTGAGCTGTGGTCGGCTCGTGATTTGCTGAGGACGTCGAGGCCGAGGTAGCGGCGGGATTCGATCCATTCGTCGTGTTGTTCGGCCAGCACGGCACCGACCAGGCGGATGAGCGCGGCACGGTCGGGGAAGATACCGACGACGTCGGTGCGCCGGCGGATCTCTTTGTTGAGGCGCTCCTGGGGGTTGTTGGACCAGATCTGTCGCCAGATCTGTTTGGGGAAGGCGGTGAACGCCAACAAATCGGCGCGGGCATCCTCGAGGTGCTCGGCGACTTTGGGGAGCTTGTCGGCCAGGGCGTCGATGATCCGATCATATTGGGCAGCAACGGATTGCGCGTCGGGCTGGTCGTAGACCGAGTGCAGCAGGGTGCGCACCCATGGCCACGATGATTTCGGGGTGATCGCCATCAGGTTGGTCGCGTAGTGGGTTCTGCAGCGCTGCCAGGCCGCCCCGGGCAGGGTGGCGCCGATGGCGGCCAGCAGCCCGGCGTGAGCATCACTGGTAACCAATTTGACCCCCGACAATCCGCGGGCGGTCAGTGAGCGCAGGAAGGTCAGCCAGCCTGCCCCGTCCTCGGCCGTGGTGACGTCGATGCCCAGGATTTCGCGGTAGCCCTCGGCGTTGACGCCGACCGCGATCAGCGCGTGCACGTTGACGACTCGTCCGTCCTCGCGCACCTTGAGGACCAGGGCGTCGGCGGCCACGAACGTGTACGGGCCGCCATCCAGCGGCCGGCTGCGGAACGCCTCCACCGCAATATCGAGTTCCTTCGCCATCACTGACACCTGCGACTTGGACAACGAGGTGATACCCAAGGTCCCCACCAGCTTGTCCATCCGCCGTGTCGACACCCCCAACAGGTAGCAGGTGGCCACCACCGTCGTCAGGGCCCGCTCGGCGCGCTTGCGGCGTTCCAGCAGCCAGTCCGGGAAGTAGGAGCCGTGCCGCAGCTTGGGGATCGCCAGATCCAATGAGCCGGTCCGGGTGTCGAATTGCCGTTGCCGGTAACCGTTGCGCTGATTGGTGCGTTCGGTGCTGCGCTGCCCGTATTCGGCCCCGCACAATGCGTCGGCTTCCGCACCCATCAATGTGTGGATGAACGTCGCCAGCAGCTCACGCAGCACATCGGGGTGGGTGGTGGTGAGTCGTTCGGCCAGCACCTGGGGCCAGTCGATATCGTGGGCAGTGGTCATCGCGTGAATTCCTTTGCTCGAGTGACTTTGGTCGGTCTCTCGAAGAATCACGCGATGACCTTCATCTATCCGGCTACGACACGCCGGCGTCCACCATCAAGTCCGGCTCGTACACCACCTTGGTGGACGCAACCCTGCGCGAGTGTGGGAACAGTCGCACCGAGTTCTAACCCCTACTCGGTATGTACGCAGTTTGGATGGGTTGATGTCAACCGGTCGGTCTGCGCGGATTTCGGCGACTATTTCAAGGACCCCGGCGGCTTCCAGTGCTAACCACCTTTTGGGGGCAGCTCAGCTGAGACCGGCGTCGACAGTATCGCCTGCGGGCGAGTGCCATAATCGAATGTCCGACCTCACCATCGAGAGCGAGTACGAGGATTTGGATCACGAGGTCGGCAATGCACTTGCGCCGAACGTGAAGCGCGAGATCCACACCGACCTGGCGCGGTCGTTCGACATTCTGGCCGCGATTGACGACGACGCCCCACTGATCGTGGAGATGTGTGCTCACCTTGTCGTTCGTCGCCGTAGTAGACGCGATACCCCTCGATGACCGTCCGCTCGCCATCTGAGTCCTTGTGAGTGACACTCGTTGTGCCGTCCGCCGTTCGGGCGACGGTGAACCACTGACCGGACTTGGGATCTTGGATCGTCTCACCCTCCTGGATCTCGGCCAGCGACACCTGCTCTGTTGTGCACGCAGGCCGCCAACTACCTCCGTGTAGGAATAAAGCGGTTCGTGAGACAACCGCGTCGGGATCGCGGTGAGAAATCCCAGGGCTTTTAGTCCCGACGGCAAGCGGATCGTCTCGGGCGGTGCCGACGCCACGGTGCGGCTGTGGGACGCGGCTGCCAGCCAAGCGGTCGGCCAGCCGATGACCGGGCACAGAGAGCGCTGTCAAGCCCGAATTGCTGATGCCCACCACCCCGCAGACCGTGACGGCGCAGAAGATCGCCGCGCACGTCGGCGTGAGCTGGAAGTCGATTTCCGACTGGGACACGTTCACCCAGTTCGTCCAGCAGGAACTGATGCGCCGGGTGGTCGGCGTCGAGAACCATGAGCTGCTGCTCGGCGACGGCACCACCGGTCATTTGACCGGATTACTCGGCGCGAGTGGAGTTTTGACGTTCGACGCCAGTACTGCTAGCCACCCGATCGACGCGCTCGAGAGTTCAATTACGTTGCTGTGCACCGGATTATCGCTGGCCGAAACCCGATTTGTTCGTCACCCACCCGCAGACGTGGTCGGCAATCCGCCGGGTGAAAGACACGATGGGGCGGCACTTGGTGGCAGCCGACCCGTCCCAGGATGAAGTCGACTGAACCTGGGGGATCAGCACGTTGGTCACAACGCAGCTGACGCCTGGCGTCGGAGTTCTGTTGGACTCCACCAAGTTTGGGCGGATAGCCGTCCGGGAGCCGCTGTCGGTCGGGGCGGGATTCGCCAACGATGATCTGATCCGTAACATCTATCGCTGGGTCTGCGAAGAGCAGATTGCGCTGGCGGTCGAGCGTCCGTCGGCGATCCTGAGCATCGCCAAGCTGCCGGTGTCATGACCAGTGTTGTTGTGGCGCACCTGTATCGGGTGGTCCACGACGGCGTCGCGTATCCACCCGGCGCGATCGCCACCGTGCCCGACGATGTCGCACAGCGCTGGCTGACGGCGGGCTGGGTGGAGCTGGCACCGGCACTGCACCGCCTAATGGCGGGCGCACCGAAACCCCGGCTAGGACCCGAAATTAGCCGAAGACGTCGTTGAGGGTCACGGTTTGCAGGTTTTGGCTGTGGATGATGTCGAGCAGTTGGGCGTAGCAGTGGGTGATGGTGGGCAGGTTGGCGTGGGTGATCACGATCTGTTGGGGCTGAAACGATTTCCCGGCGTTGCCGATGAGGCTGTTTTCGTTCTCCGGTCGTGAGTCCCCGACGTCACCGCTCCACATGGTGATCGTGGGGTACCCCAGATCGGCGGCCACCCGGTCGATGTCTGCGTTGTGAACCCCGAAGGGCGGGCGGAAGAACGGGGTGCCGTCCACGCCGTAGGTGGTTTTCAGGAAATCGGCGTTGCGGCTGATCTGGTCGGCCACCGCGGCCTGATTGAGGCGGTTGAGGTACGGGTGCGACCAGGTGTGGTTGGCCATCTGAACCTGCCCGGAGTCAACCATCGGTCGTAGCGCCGGCGCATTGACCGACCACGAACTGTTGGCGCCGTTGACAAAGAAGGTTAGCCGGGTGCCCGTGTCGGCGCAGAACTGCGCGAACGCGCCCACCACCGGGACGCTGGCGCCGTCATCAACGGTGAGCGCCAACTGATTGCCGTCACCGGGCAGCCGGGTGAGCACACCGGCCGGAGCCGGCACCCGACCCAGCGGGATCTTCCACCGAACGGCACCCGCTGCCGGAGCGCGTCTAATGGCGACCAGCACGCCGAGCGCCATGGCGCACAGCATCGTGCGCCGATCCAGGTACTGCATGAGTCAGATTCTACTCGGCGGCGGGTCGGGTGGAAGATCCTCTTTCCTTGTCCGCGTTGGTCTTTCAGCTACCTGCCAGACAAGCCGCTCTGGGATCCCGAGCTGGTCTTTGCCGACGGGCGCTACATCTCGTCCGACACGTGGTACGACGCCGACGGCACCGCATTCCAACCGCAGGTGCACTACTTCGTAGGCGGTGCGACCAAGCTCTACGGAGCCGCGCTCTATCGACTTCGGCCCGAGGACTTCGAACCACAGCCAATTGGCGTAGGCGTCCACCAGGCGCGGCCCGACGAGCAGTAGTGCAATGAGGCCCACCGCTGGGAGCAGTAGCACGCGGGCGCGCGTCTGGACAACGGCGGGAGTTTGTCGGGGAACGTGTCCCCATTTGCATGCTCCGCGATTCGAAGAATCCTGTCCCGACCGGTCGTTACGGGCGCGATGGCGACGCGGTCTGGTAGCCGTCGGCCTCGGCCGCGGCTTCGAGCGCATCGGCGGCGGCTTGTGCCGCCTGAGCCGCATCGGCGGCAGCGTGCGCTGCCAAGTTGTCGGAGGAGGTTTCGCGGGTGGCCGATGACTTGGGCAGCGCCTGGGTGAAGGCGCGGGACACGTCTTGCAGGGCGGAGGTGACCTCGCTTGGAATTACCCAGAACGTGTTTCCCGGGCCCTGGGCCAGCTGCGGCAGCATCTGGAGATACTGATAGGCGAGCAGTTTGGGGTCGGGGTCGTTGCGGTGCACGGACTGAAATACCTCGTCGATAGCGCGGGCCTGGCCCTCGGCCTTGAGGATCGCTGCGGTCCGGTTGCCCTCGGCGCGCAGGACGGCGGCCTGCTTGTCACCCTCGGCGGTGAGGATCTGAGACTGGCGTTGGCCTTCGGCACCCAGGATTGCCGCACGCTTGTCGCGCTCGGCCCGCATCTGCTTCTCCATCGCGTCCTTGATGGACTGCGGCGGGTCGATGGCCTTGATCTCTACCCGGTTGACCCGCAGCCCCCACTTGCCGGTGGCCTCGTCCAGCACGCCTCTGAGTTGGCTGTTGATGGTGTCGCGGGAGGTGAGTGTGCGCTCCAGGTCCATGGACCCGACCACATTGCGCAGTGTGGTGACCGTGAGCTGTTCGACGCCTTGCAGGAAGCTGGCGATCTCATAGGCGGCTGCGCGCGCGTCGGTCACCTGGAAATAGAGCACAGTATCGATCTCGACGACCAAATTGTCCTCGGTAATCACCGGTTGCGGTTGGAACGAAACCACCTGTTCCCGTAGGTCAATCATCGGATAGACCCGGTCGAAGTAGGGGATGACGAAATTGAGGCCGGGCTGCAACGTGCGGTCGTAGCGGCCGAGCCGTTCGACGTTGCGGGCCCGCGCCTGGGGCACGATGCGCACCGCCCGCAGCACGATGAAGGCTGCGAACAGCGCGATGACCAATCCGGCGATCAGCGGGACTGAGGTTTCCAGGGTTTCCATGGGTTACTCCCGGGGGTATACGAGCGCGGTGGTGCCGCTGATCTCCAGCACGTCGACGGTCGCTCCAGCGGGTATCACCAGGGTTTGGTCGTAGGCGCGCGCCGTCCACTCCTCACCGCGGATACCGCCGATGCGAACCCTGCCGTCCAGCCCGGACACCTCTGACACGACATAGGCGGGCTTACCAATTAATGCTTCTACGCCGAAACGCTCGAACTGGGGCCGGAGCATGTGCCGACGGACGATGGGGCGGATGAGCAGCACCCCGATCGTGGCGGTGACTGTGAACGCAAGGAGTTGGACGGGAACGGGTAGTCCGAATGCGGCGAAGCCCGCGGTGATCAGTGCCGCGACACCGAGCATCCCGACCGCTGCGGTGATAGTGAGCATCTCGACCACCAGCAACACTACGGCGATGATCAACCAGATCAGCCATGCATCCATGCGGCGATCCTCCTTGAACATTCGACGGATGCGCGGGCGGGATGACTGTTACTTCCTCCATCGTGTGCGGTAGGGCACGCCCTTCCATTATGTCCCCCAAGCCATGCTGGCGCCGCATTGCGTTTCCGGATTCCGGCAAAGTGGTGACCGGTCTTGGCGGGTGCGCGCGCATCCGGGCGAGTCCGCGCCGGCCGGCGTGTCGCATCGCTCGGCACTGTCACGGTGAAAACACGCGCCGAACCCGTCCAGATCTGGCGGCTCGACCGTCTGCCCTAATGGTTGTCTGCTACCTGCCGTTCGGTACTACCTGATTGCCGAGCAGGCATCGCCACTTCGCATGGACACCAAGCGATCAGGAAGGGCGCCCCGACTGCTGATGCCAGCGGTCCAGCAGCGCCGGGATTTCGTCGAGAAGGAAGGCGTACAAGTCGCGCATATGGGTAAGGCGCTGGCGGCCCAGGACCACAGCGAGCAGTGGGCAAGTCCGGCCTTAAATCATGGATAATGACGATTATCCACGAATAGGAAGTAATTCCGCTGCCGGACAACGACTTCGACAGGCGACCTGGGCCAGGGGAGAAGCGTCACAGTCACGTAAAAGCGCCAAATTGGTTGGCGGCCCCGGAGGTTTCGCGAGGCGCGGCTACGCCAGCACGCCGCGCGAATCTTAATCTAACGCTCCGGGTCCGGATCACAAGCTAATCTCGGTACCTGAAGACGGTCACGACCACGGAGGCCAAAGCGAAGCTCAACGCGCTCTTGGCAGATGTCGAGCGCACCGGTGCATCGGTGACGATCACCAAGCAACCCAGACATCTCCGGTCACGTCGTGGGCTTGACCCCGTTTAGTGGACACAGGGTCAGGCGGCTTGTGCCGTCTGATTGAATCGGTCCTCATATTCGACCGGGCTGATCATACCGAGGGCTGAGTGGCGTCTGCGCCGGTTGTAGACCCGCTCGATCCAGTCGCCGACAGCGAGCTTAGCGGCCGTGCGGGTGGGCCATAGATATCGATCATAGAACTCGACTTTCAGTGTCGCCCAGAATGATTCGGCTGCAGCGTTATCCCAGCACACACCAGTGCGGCCGACCGAACGGGCCAAGTTATGCCGGTGGGCGAACCGCGCCAGCTGTGCGGAGGTGTACTGACAGCCGCGGTCGGCGTGCAGGATCACCGCCTCGGCCAGCTCACCGCGCATCGCGACCGCCATGGACAAGGCCGACTCGACCAGGTCGGCGCGCATATGGTCGTCGATCGCCCAGCCGATCACTCGCCGCGAGCAGCCGTCACGCACCGCGCACAAGTACAGCCAGCCCTGCCCGGTGCGCAGATAGGTGATATCGGAGGTCCACACCCGATCCAGCTCACCGGTGTCGAAACGCCGGCCCACCAGATCCTTCGGTACTGGCGCGTCCAAATCGACCACCGTGGTGGCCGGCGCGAATCGCCGCGGGCAGATCCCGGCCAGCCGCTGCCGGCGCAACGACGCCGCCACCGTCTTCCGCGACACCCGCTGCCCGTCGGCACGCAGATCGGCCAGAACACGCGGTGCCCCGTACACGCCGTCGGAGCCGGCATGCGATGCCGCCACCTTGGCGTCGAGCTCGGCGCGTCGCCGCTGCGACGGGGTGGGGCCCCGGTCGCGACGCACCCGCCATTTGTAGAACCCTGAGCGTGACACCTCCAGCAGCTCACACATCCGCTTGACCGTGTAGGTGGCCTTCTGCGCCTCGATCACCCGGTAGGCCTCTACCGGTTCTGCTCGGAGACGAAGAAGGCCGCGGCTTTTTTCAAAAACTCACGGTCCAAACGTAATTCGGCATTCTCCCGGCGCAGACGCTGCAGCTCTGCGCGCTCATCAGCATCAAGCACCGCGCCAGTATCACCAGCCGAGTCCGCTTGGCGTGCGAGGCGCACCCAACGACCCAGCAATTGTTCGCCGACACCGATCTCGGCCGCCACATGCGCCACCGGACGGCCAGTCTCGATCACCAGGCGGGCAGCCTGCTCCCGGAACTCCGGGGTGTACTTCTTACGCTTGCCCGACATACGGACAACCTTCCCGCAGGACCAGCGGTCCCACCAGTCAGGTGTCCACCATCAGGGGTCAATCCCAGTCGGATTGGGCGCGAAGTTGACTGCTAGCAATGTCGAGCGCGGCCAGCGCGGCGCTGGCCGACTGACTCCTACGGGCGGGAGAGCCCGGATGCACAAGGAGCTGATGAAAGCACTTGGGGGGTAACGAGCGTAGGGCCTATTGGGTCGCCGCCAACAAGTACCAATTAGTACGAAGAATCCCTCGCCCCTGGGATCTGCAGTTTAAAACGGTTTGGTGTGCAATTGATCCGGCGTGGTTGTCCAGGTTGACTAGGACACTTACAGAGCCTGCTGGGTGGATGCGGGGCGCCTGCGCGGTAGCCGGATCCGACGAACACCGCGTGCCGCTCCGGATGCCTGGCCGCTCGGGTCCGGCTAACGGCCGCGAGTCCACCGCCGATGAAAATGTCGCCGATGTCCATCGAGCATCGACGATTTCGCGGTCACACATCACCGCTGGACACGGTTGTGGGCGGTGAGCAGTAGTTGGTCGAACACTGGGCGTGGGGGCAGGGTGTCGTCGTAGTTGAGTGCTCGAAAATCGGCGAGGAGCTGTTCGGCCAGGGCCCGCAGCTTGATGTTGGCTGCCTGCGACCGCCATTTGAGGAGGTCGAACGCCGCGTCGGCGTCGATGCGATACACCATCATCAAGATGCCCTTGACTTGTTCGATGACGGCCCGGTTGGCTGCGATCTCGGCGACGGCTTCGCTGATGAATGATTCGCGCTCCTCGGGTGGGAACGTCACGTCGACATAGAAACCACCCGTGCCGATTACTTCGCCGCCATCATCGCGTAAGAGTTCGGCGACCACGATTACGTCATGGCTGCGCCCCTGGACGTCGATGATGCGGTGGCGGGTGCTGAACGGCTGATGCGTTTGACGGATGTCGGCCAGTGTGGCGGCTACCTGCTCGTAGTCCTCTGGGTGTTTATGGGACAGCACCATGCTGGTTGTTGGTTGTGCGGTGCCGGGTTCATAGCCGTGCAGTCGTTCGACTTCAGGTGACCATTCCCAACGCTCGTCCTCGAAGTACAGCCGGAACGATCCGATCGGATGCGGTGTGCCTCCGACCAGTGCCCGCGCGAGTTCAGAGTCCTCGTCGTCCCCGCTGACCATGATCAGAAACCTATCCGACCATTGCCACCGATGGCCGATAACCGACCGCTACCTTCTTCATCGCAAGCAGGGATGATAGGCGGCGAACCCTAGGCTGTGCTGTGTTCTCAACGTCAGGGCTGCCCCCTGGGGTTCGCCTCGTCAGGGGAGCGGACGCAGCCAACCTTTATCCCCCACGTGAGCGCTGAATAACCCATCCAGGCAGCCTGAAACGCCATCACGAGGCCGCGGCGCAAAGCGGTTGTCGCCCTCAATCCCGATGCGGCCTGGGCGATCGCATTTCCGCGACTCTCTCAACTCCGATGCACTCATGCAGGTTGTGCTAGGGCATCGACAACGCGAAGAAGACCAGTAAAACCGGAGTGCCGGGTGCGGGAGGCACACCGGACAGCGGGGGCAAGACGGATTAGCTCCGCCCGACGCCCTGCGTGCGCCAGATCAATGAAGCGGCCGCCGCTCGGTCCGGCATCCCGGTCGCCGACGTCGAGCAATCCTCAACCGGTGAGATTCCCGCAGGCCGCTATGGAGAGCCCGACGAGTTCGGCGCCGTGGCCGCCTTCTTGTGCAGCGCGCGGGCGTCCTACGTGACCGGAGCAGCGCTACGCTGCGACGGCGGGCTGGTGCCGACACTATGAGCACTCTCCGAGGGCAGAGCCGTGCGCCGACGCGACGGTGGGGCCAGGGCATATCGCCACTGGCCCCACCTATCGCTAGCGCGGCGTTAGCACGGACGCGCGAACGTTCATCCGCTCAGGTCACAGCGGGATCCAGAGGCCCAGGAACCAGAAGCCCCAGGCACCGCGGTCGTTGTCGAAGTACGGCTCAACACGTTGACCCTGCCAGTTGAAGGGCTGATGGTCCCCACGGGCGTCGTCGATGCCGCGCTGATCCCATGGCCGCTGGTCCCAGCCACCCTGATCCGCTCGCCACTGGTCCCCCCACTGGCGACCGTCGCCCCCGTCTCCACGGTGATCCGGTCCACCGTCACCGCGTTGGTCGCCCTGGCAGTTTTGCGCCCAGCACGGCTGCCCACCATTCCCGTGGTCGGCGGACGCCGTGCCGAGACCGACACCCAACCCGAGAGCGCTAAAGCCGATCGCGCCCACTACCGCGGACCGCGCCACCGTTTTCTTGAAACTCATTGCTGTGTTCCCTTCAGTTGTGAGCTGCCTCCGAATCGCATCGACAGATCCGTCGAGAGATCCGAGGCCAGCACCGCCCGCGACCGCCTGCGCTTCGCTTGACAGGGGCTTGCTTAGACGGGCGATGCTTCGAGGAGGCGTCACGCTGTTAAACCGCTGTGCGGCTCCTGTACCGCTGCACGGGTCGTGCGACGTGCGACCCTCACTTGCTCTGTCGGGCTACCCATCCGGGCTGTTACCCAACCCCGTAGTGAGCTCGATCACTACAGCCCCGACGTTGGAATGCTAACCGTTTATTGGTTGCCAATTGCCTGGTAGGTTTCCGTAAATCGCCTGAGTGGTAAGGGAATACGAGACGGACGCCTGTTTCGAATTATCGTGCGGCTTGGCGCTGGCCGGATTCGCGGTGGCCCCAGCTGCCGTCTACACGGCCCCCGCGCAGCAAATCGTCAGTCCTTTCCCATCGGCGACCCCAACTAGAGCTGGCCGCGTTCAAGGATTGAACAGCCGAACGCCCCGGCGGTACCGCATTTTGGAACACCGCGTGCCGCCCGGGATGCCTGGTCGCTCGGGTCCGGCTAACGGCCGGGAGTCCGCCGCCGATGAAAAGTCGGCCTCGCCACGACGCTTGTTGCGGGCCAACAGACTTACGCCGGTGCTGCCGCGCGAGGGGCATATCGCCTCGGCCGAGGCGATGCCATGACGGCGGCTGCGCCTTCGGGGGTGGTGACGTTTCTGTTCACCGATATTGAGGGGTCGACCCGTCGGTGGGTCCTACGACCTCCTCGGCGACGCCGAGAAGTCTTTGTTGGCAAGGTGTTCAGCCATAGGCGCAAGGTGTGAAGTTGCCGGTCAGTGCGCCGTCAGGGTGCTCGTCGCGACCGCAACACCAGCGCGACGGTTACTGCCAGGATGATCGTGCCGATGGACTCCACCACCAGCGTGGTGGGCACCAGCTTGAAGCTTAATACCTCGTGAATGCCAAACAGCCCCACCGTCAGCGCGAGCACCAGCGCAACCAGCGTGCCCACCATGAACAGCAGGCTCAGCCCCGTTGCCAGCGACAGGAACCGCCCACGCAGCACGATGATCGCGATTGCCAGCACGAGCGCGCCAACCGCGTTGAGCACGAACAGCACGCCAAGCGAGCCGCCTACGCCGTCGAACACGAGGTACAGATGGATCCCGCCCATCACCAGCAGCATGATCGCACTAAGTAGTCGCCAGGCCATCAGTGTGCGGTGGCTGACACCGACCCATCGGAGTGAACCCGTTGCCCGAGTATGCGATGACATGTCCTGACTGCCTTTAACGTGTGGCTCGGTGCAAGCCGAGGCCCTCTCCGATGTACACGCACAATCCGCCCGAACAGTTCAGCCTGGTGACACGAGCGGAATCCACCTGTGTCGAGCGTTGCGAGCCGACCAAGTTCGAACACCCCCTACCCCTCCGTCTGAAGCATATTCAGGTTCGAGTCAAGGGCCGGGCGCATGTGTTGTCGACCAGCGCCGAAATCGGCGAAGCTGAGCGGGTGCACCTGCGGCCGTGGACGGCGACGCAGAAGCTTCGCTATGTGCGGGTGAACGCCTCGGAGGTCACCGGTCGCCGGTTCAAGTTCGGCCCAGAACCTGACCACGCAGTCGTCTACGACTGAAGCGCCACTTGCCGATCCGACGCCGCCACGGGGTCAAAATTCACATGCCGTCGACACAAAGAAAGCTAGCCTTGAAAGCGACTCAAAAGTTGTCTTGTCTGGATGACTGACCAGCTACGACGTCGTGAACTGAATTGCGCATGCCCGCGCACAGGTTCAACGCCGCCGGGCGCGACGCTAGCCGCCGGGGTAGTACTCCGCCTCGGTGATCACGGGCTCGACCGTCGACGGCTCGCTGCGCCCTGCCCTGCGCCGCGCCGAGAACATTGCGCCGCGCGCTGGCCGCACCGGGGCAATGCGGGCCAGGCCGGTCGGTCGGTTCATGTCGTCGTAGATCGCTTCGATGCCGCCGCCCATGAAGTAGGTCTCGTGCCAGAGGCCGGTTCCGCCGGAGTCCCTCAGGTACTGCTGCCACCACAGCTTGTGCGGCTCCGAGTGGCTCCAGCGCTCCAGGCTGTCGAGGTTGCGCCAGTACTGGCGCATCCCAGCGTGCGGCGGGATCAGTGACCAGATGAAATCCTCGTGCAGTAGCAGGCCATCCGGCTGCGCCTTCCACGACTTCTGGATCTGGGGCCCCAACCCGAGCAAGCGCAACATCCCGCGCGGACGCCGCACGCGAATGCCCAGGTAGAACACGACGAGGTCGGGGTATGCG
The DNA here is from genome assembly GCA_963770305.1 of uncultured Actinomycetota bacterium. Lineage (GTDB taxonomy): Bacteria > Actinomycetota > Actinomycetes > Mycobacteriales > Mycobacteriaceae > Mycobacterium. The sequence continues at coordinate 11,431 of CAVYPB010000032.1, read as the reverse complement.
CTCAGATCCACGGTCTGGCGGTCTACTGCCATCGGACCTCCCTGTCGCAGCAGGCCGAGCCTAAATCACTCGAACTCCGGCCACTGCCCAATCTCGAGTCTCTGAGCGCACCTGACGATATCCAACTACTGGCTCAATGTGCCCGCGAACGTGCCCGTCACCCTGTACTGGTCGGCCACCGCCTACGACCGCGCCCACAGCAACCGCCAGCGATCGGCTCGAACGCCGCGCTGGGGTTCAGGTTGCTCCATGCGGCCTTCGGCGCGACCCGCGTGTTGGTGACCAGGTTGTCGTAGATCGCCTGGCCCTTCCAACGGGCGGAGAGCGCCACATCGACGCATCACGAGCCGTTCATGATCCATTGTCTTGCTTCCTCGATCTGCCCAGCGGGGAAATGTCTGATCTGCGCTGATACAAAGTGTGACGGTAGATGCTCTGCGACATCTCCCAGGTGGGAGTCCGTTACGACGCCGATTTTCTTGATGCGCTTGTGATGATCGCGAACGAAGCGAAACTGGTTGACCATTGCCCCAAGACTCTTCCATCCGGGGAACGACGGGGTTTCGATGATGAGACCGGCAAGACCGCCGGTTGCCTCGATGTGCGGGTCGACCGCCTTCGCCAGTTTCACAAAGTCGTCCTTCTCGATTGCAGATTTTGGTTGCACGAGCAGGATGGAATGCTCGGTGTCGAGGTTGTATTCGATCATGTATCGCTCCTTTACGATCGTTGCGGTCCAAGGGCCGAACTCACCGACGGTGTTGATGCGCACCTTCCGGCTGCGAACCCTCACCGTCTCCATCCGACAGCCCGCAACCCCGGGGTAGTAGGGACCGAGGTCCCCAGGTGCAGAGTCGTTGGTCGCGCTGGGGGAGTCGTTTGTCCCGGCTCGGAAGCCCCGCCGTAGCCGTCGAAGACCGAATCCACAAATGGCTCCGACCTGAAGGCGGCGCGACGGTGTGCTCGGGCGGGAAATGATTGCTGACAGCCTGGGGCGTAATTCCGTCGCGTCGAGCCAACGCCACGGCGGCGGTGACGCGCGCCGAGATCGACCACGAACGTTCGTGAGGGACCTTCGATGAGCACCCTGACGCCGGAGCCGTGGGCCGAGATCGCGCAGCACCTTCGAGCCAACAGCGTGATCCGGCACGGCATGATTCTTGACGACAAGGAGCGGGGCATGGACACCGAGCAGATCGCGTCCCGCAGCGCATCACCCGGGAGACCGCGACAAGCTACATGAGAGACGTCGAGGCGCGTCCTTTACGGCAAGCTCGGCACTTGCTTGATCGCGACCAGCAGATTGGCGAGCTGGCCAGAGAGCTGGGCTTCTGACCCGCCACCACCAACCCCGAGGACATCGAACGTCACCGGCGGCAACGCCGCCGTGGACAAAGCCCCGACCATGGACAAGATCTCGCGCAAGCACGCCACCTGCGGAAGGGGAGCGTCGTGCTGAGGTTGAGGCCGGGGGTCGTGCTGACGTAGCCGACATGTAGGACTGAGCGCCACCGGGACCTAGAACACGGATCAGTCTCTAAACAAGGCATACATGAGATCTGCGTCTACACGATTCGGCCTCGCGGTGGTCGGTTCCTTCTTAGATTGAGCGAGTGGCACAGGGTCGATGATCTGCGCGCAGTTATGCGCCGTGCCGCTCCTTACCCGAGGGCCTTGGTTCTGGGCGGTGGGGGCTGCACATGCCGGATGCCTCGCGGTCGTCCGGATCGCACCCACAGCGCGTACAGCCCCGCGGCGATCAGTAGGGCCGCGGCAATGGAGATAACCGGCTCCCCTCGAGCCAGGTTGATCGCGAGGGTGAAACTGACTGCGGCAGCGCCCGTCAGATTGATTGCGAGAGAGCCGAACCGCCTCTGCTGCCAAGAAAACCGGCACATGGAGACCAGGCCGGCGTGGAAGGCCACGAACACTGCCGCGGCGTAGAAAAGCACCAGTTCCTGGTCGCGTCCGCGCGCGGCCAGGGTGACCGCGCCGGCGGCGAGCATGAACACCGCGACACCCCAATACGGCGTATATCGGCTGTTAGTGCGGCCCAGCCACGCCGGCAGGATCCCGGTGCTGGTTCCGTCGATGTCTCGTTGCCGCGCAAGCGCTTTAAAGAGGCCGGGGCCGGCTTGGAAGGAGGAGCTGGCCGCCGACAGCAGTAGTAGCGCGGTGGCGAGCTGAAAGGCGGCGAACAGCGGCGGGGCGGTGGCGACGCGGGCGAGTTCCGCGATCTGGGTTGAGTCGTTGGGCGGGACGCCGATGCGCAGATGTACCAGCTCTGCGGTCAAGCCCAGGGTGAGGGTGCCGACCACGAGCAGGGTGAGCCACAGCGTAATCCGGCCGAATCTGCGGCGGTCGGGATCGTCGAGTTCCCCAAGCTGCGCGATCGCCGACGACGGAGCCTCGATGCCCGTGGCAAGCGCCATCGCTACGGGAAACGCGAGTGCGACCGCGACGGGTGGCGTGTGGCCTGGGTCGGTGTTTGCGGGCGAACCTGAACGGGGCGCGAGAAAGAGTCCGCAGATGAGTACGACCACGGTTAGGACGACGAACGCAACGGTCATCACGGCAAACACAGTGCGGCCCCGATGGCCGAACCAGGTGCCGGCGGCGACCCCGGCGATTAGCAGCAGCGCAATTGGGGCCCGTAGGCCGGCGAGGGCGGGAAAGAACGCGATGATCGCGGAGGCGGCGGCCGCGGTGCTGATCGCGATGGTGAGGCCGAAGTCAACGATTAGTGCTGCGATGGGGATGAATGCGCTGGCTTCTCCGAATGCCTCCGCGGCCGCGGCGGGGGCGCCCCCACCTTGGGGATAACGGCCGACCAGCTGGTGATAGTTGACGATCACGACGAGGATGATGGCGACGACGAGAGTCATGGTGGGCAGCAGCAGCGCGAGGTCGCCCCGCAACGCACGGAGGGCAGCTTCGATCGCGTAGGCGACCGAGGACACCGGGTCGGCCATCACAGCGAAGGCGAACGCGAATAGCAGCACGGCCCGGCTGGTCATGCGCGGGGGCCGGTCGACACTCATATCACCGCGCGGACCCACAGTCAGTGGCCTTCGTCGTGATTCGTGGAATCATCTCGACAAGTCTTGACGGAGCATCAACATTCTGGGGGCTGTTGAGGTCAACAGGCACATCAAAACGCTGGCGCGCCTGCCGGTTGTCGGGCTTACAGTGGATTCGCTTCACGAGATGCCGCCGCCAAGCTCCGACTGGACGACACGCCAACCCCACGCTCGCGGGTGGCTCGGATGACGCAGCGGCCTTGGCATCGCTTGGCACCCTGAACGTCGTCTGACATGAGCTCTTGCGCGATGCGAAGAATGCTGGTGATGTGTTCGCAGCGCTGTTGTCACGCAGCGCATCGCGGCTACAGCATCGATACCCCTTCGCGCCCAGACAGATTGTCGCCCAACAAGAATCGGCGCCGTTGTCGGTCACAGGTCGTTGCCGGCGTAGGATAGGTTGAAGCTTTTGTTGGCCAGCGGGAAGTCTGGGACGATGGTGTCGGCCATGGCGACCGGCAGGGCGGGCCAGTTGAACCAGGACGGGTCCACGATCTTGGAGCGGGTGATGCGGGCATCACCGTCGATCTCGACGCGATGCACGACGGTGCCGCGCCAGCCTTCGACGATCCCGACCCCACTGCGGGCTCCGCGGACCGACGCTACGGTCGCGGTGTATTCGGTTGGGCCGGTGTGTGACTCGACAAGATAACCGACCAATGTGGCGGACGCGGCGAACTCGTCGCGTCGCACGGTGTAGCGGGCCAGCACGTCGCCGGCATGCGATCCGGCCTCGGTGACGGGCAACACGGTCACGGGATGCTCGACGCGGGCGTCGGTGCGGACACCGCTGGCCCGGGCGACGTATCCCAAACAGCCCATCGCACGAGCATCATCGCAGCCCAGCACGGCGGTGCCGGCGAACCGGTCGTAGACAACGGAGTTGGCGAGAGTGAGCTCGGCGACCTCGGCGAGGTCGGCGGCGACCGACCGCAGCGCGTCGGCGTCGGGAAGACCGCGCAGCACGACCCCGCCCGGGCGGATGGCACCGCGCAGCAGCCGGTGCCCGGTCACCGTCGCGTTGAGCCGCAGCAGCCGTTCGCGAATCCGTTGCGCGTGGGAGTTGGCGAGCGAAAACCCGACGTCGTTGGCGAGCGCGCCCAGGTCGGCGGCGAGGTTGTAGAGCCGCTCGAGCTCGATGACCAACGCTCGCAGCCGGTGGAGCTCGTCGGGAACTTCGATGCCGAGCGCGTCCTCGACCGCCAGGCTGTGGGCTAGGGCGTGGCCGGCGGAGGTGTCGCCGCTGACACGTTCGGCCAGCTCGGCCGCGCCGGTGGCGGGCCGGCCGTGAAAGAGCTTCTCCACGCCGCGGTGCACGAACCACAGCCGCGCCTTCAGCCGCAGCACGGTCTCGCCGACGACGGAGAACCGGAAGTGGCCGGGTTCGATCAACCCGGCGTGTACGGGGCCGACCGGGATTTCGTACACCCCGGTTCCCTCGACGGTGACGAACGGAAACCGGCCGGTCGGAGCGAAGTGCGGTGCGGGCCCGGCGTCGGCGCGCATGGGGTGCCAGTCCTGCGGCCAGTGTGCGTGCCGGACCAGCCGGCGCGGCCGGGGATGGCCGATCGGGCGGATGCCGTACAGGTCGAGCATTTCGCGTTCGAACCGGCTGACCGGGAAGGACAGGTACGCCAGCGACGGCAGCGCCGGATCGCTTGCGGGCACGATGCATTCGAGTTCGATGCGGCGGTCCGGCCGCCCGGCCAGAAACAGGTACACGACCCGCAGCCTGTCACCGTCGTCATGGGCCGCCACCAGGGCCAGTCGAAAACCGTTGGCCAGGAGTTCCTCGGCCTTCTCCGCGAGGCGATCGCGAGATACCCTGTACAGCACTAGACTTGGGTTCACGGCAACGCTCCGAGCTGGCTGGCCGCGGTGCTGAACAGGTCGGTTAGCGGGCCCGCGGTGACGCCCAGCGCGATCGAGGCGGCGACCCCGACCAGCAGGGCGGCCGCCACGGTGGCGGGCACGGTAATCGACGGCGCGCCGACAGGACCGGCGCCGAGCAGCATCCGACCCGAGTTGCGCACCAGCGCGGCGAAGGCGACCACGATCAGCAGCATCCCCGCGGCCAGCACCCAGACCAGCCGCGCGTCGGCGAGCGCTCGCGCGATGCCCAGCTCGCTGGCGAACATCGCGAACGGGGGCAGCCCGAGCAGCACGATCAGCCCGACGGCGAAGGAAACGCCCACCAGCCGCGAGCGTCCCACCACGCCGGTGATGTCGGCGATGGCGGTCGAGCCGTGCGCGGCCTGCAGCTGCCCACCCGCGAGGAAAAGGATGGTCTTGCCGATGCCGTGGGCGAGCACGTGCAGCAGCAACGCCGCGATCGCCAGCGTCGTCCCGGCCGCAGCGGCGATCGCGATCAGTCCCATGTTCTCCATCGACGAGTACGCCAGCATCCGTTTGACATCGCCGGTGACGGTCAGCATCAGCGCCGCGATCAGCAGCGTCACCAGCCCGAGCGCCACCAGGCCGGTGCGCAGGAACACCGGTTCGGTGGCGGCGTCGACGATCGGTTTGATCCGGATCAGCACCGAGAACGCCACCGACAGCAGCACCCCGCTCATCAGGGCGGACACCGGCGCCGGTGCCTGGCTGTGCGCATCGGCCAGCCAGGTGTGAAACGGAAACAGGCCGGCTTTGGCGCCGTAGCCGATGAGCAGCAGCCCACCGGCCATCCGCGTGACCCCGGGGTCGAGGCCGGCGGCGTGCGCGGCGAGCATGTCGAGATTCAGCGCCTGGGTGGCGGGGACGCCTGCGTGTCGAGCGGCGAAGTACAGCAGGACGGTGCCCAGAAACGCCACCGCGATCCCGACCGAGCAGATCACCACGTACTTCCAGGTCGCCTCCAACGCGGTCCGGGTGCGCCGGTGCCCAACCAGAAAGGCGGTGACGACGGTGGTGGCTTCGATTGCAACCCATACGATGCCGATGTTGTTGGCGCACACCGCCAATACCATCGCGGCCAGAAACGCCGGGGTCAGCACGCCGTACAGGCGCGCCCCGTTGGCATCGGTGTGGCCGTGCTGCAGCTCGGAGTCGATATAGCCGATGCTCGCCCAGGTGGCCAGCGTGCCCACCGTCCCGATGACGATGAGCATGGTGACCGAGAGCGCGTCGGCCCGCAGCAGCCCACCCATCGCGACGTGCTGCCCGGCGCCGAGCCGCACTCCGAGCGCCGCCCCGCAGCCCAATACCATGATCGCCGACAGCACGGTCAGCGCCGTGGTCCAACGGCGCCACCCCGCAACGAGATTGGCGATCGAGGCGACGACGGGAGCAAGAATGGGGGCAATCAACAGTACGGTCATCAGTCGCGCAGCTCCTGTAGCCGGTCGAGGTCGGCGCCGCCGAAGGCGCGGCGCAGCCGACCGGTGAGCACACCGATCACGATCACCGCGAACAGCACGTCCAGCGACGCGCCGAGCTCGACGATCAACGGCACTCCAGCGGTCAGCAGGAACGCGGTCGCGGCGATACCGTTGTCCAGCATCAGGAATCCCGCCGCTTGCGACACCGCATGCCGCCGGGTTGTCATCACGAACAGCGCGATGAGGATCACCGCGAACGCGGCGGGCACCGCATTGGTCGCCGCACTCGGTTCCAGCTCCACCAGCGGGCGGGTGATCGCGAACGCGACGACGGTGAGGACCGCAGTGATCAGCAGCGAGGTGGCCGTGTTCACCAGCGGCGTGGCCTCGCGCTGCGCCTGCGGCTCGGCGGCCACCGCTCGGGCCAGCAGCCACGGCAAGATCACGGCGCGCAGCGCCAGTACCGCGGCACCGACGCCGATGAGCTCCGCATCATTCTCGTGGATCCCGCGCACGATGGGGATCGCGGCCAGCGCAACGCCCTGCCAGGCCAACAGGCGGACGATGGCGCGCAGATCGCGGCGCCAGACGATGAAAACCGCCGCCAGCGTGAGCCCACCCGCGGCGAAGTCGATGAGGATGGCGGAGTTCACGTCGGTCACGCTGTTCCTTACACGGTGAAGAAGTTGGCGGCCGTGACCGCGAGTAGGGCGAGCAGAAACGACCCGGCCAACAGTTCGGGCACCCGGAACAGCCGCAGTTTGGCGATGAATACCTCGGCACTGGCGAGCAGCACGGCCAGCACGCCAACCTTGACCACCACCGCGACGACACCGATGGCGATGTCCAGCGCGCCGGGCTGCCCGCCGGCGATCCCCCACGGCAGGAACAGATTCGCCAGTAGCGCCAGCAGCACCGTGAGCCGCATTGCCGATGCCCACTCCACCAACGCAAGTCGCGGGCCGGCGTACTCCAGCACCATCGCCTCGTGCACCATCGTCAGCTCCAGGTGTGTCGCCGGGTTGTCGACCGGCAGCCGGCCGGTCTCGGCGATGATCACGATCACCAGCGCGACGAACGCCAGCACACCCGCCAACGACGCCACCTGCCCCGGATGATCGATCGTGTTCGCCACCAGGGCACCAAGATTCGCCGATCCCGCCGGGATCGACAGCGCGAAGACCGCGAGCAGAATCGTCGGCTCGACCAATGCCGCGATCGTGATCTCACGACTCGCGCCCATACCGCCGAACGACGTGCCGGTGTCGATCCCGGCCAGAGTCAGCGCGACGGTACCCAGGAACAACAACCCGACGACGGCGAACAAATCGGCACTCGAATCCAGCGGCGACCCGGTGGCCACCAGCGGCGCGATCGCCGCGATCAGCAGGGTCGTGCCGGCCAGCACCGCCGGCGCCGCCGCGAACACCACCGTGGTGCACTGCGGTGTGACCTGTTGTTTGCCAAGCTGTTTACGCAAGTCCCGCCAGGGTTGCAGCACCCCGCCGCCGGCGCGGCCCTCCCATACCGCGCGCACCTGCCGCATCAGGCCGATCACCACCGGCGCGCCGACCATCACGGTGCCGATCTGGGCGGCGCCAGCTATATAGGACATGGCGTTCACCGGGCGACCACCAGCACGATCAACACCCCGAGTGCGCCGTAGAGGAGGTAGAGGTGCACGCTGCCGGTGTGGGCGCGCCGCGCCAGCCCGGCCGCCACCGCCACCGCGCGCAGCACCGGCCGGTAGAGCCGCTCCTCGATTGCGTCGCCGATCCTGCTGCGATACGTGACACTCTCGGCCATGTACCGCGACTCGGTGTAGTGGGTGACCTCGACGTCGGTATCGGGCCGCAACACGTCGTCGAACACCCGCTGCAGCGGTTCGGCGAACGACGTTGCCGTGTACTGCATCCGCGCCGTCAGATCGTCGGCACCGCACGCCCACAGCGGCAACCTGACCGATTCCGGGCGCCCGCGCGAACGCCAGCGCGCCAACGCGACCGCTGCCAGTACGGCGACTAGAAGGGCCGCGGCGATCACACCCGGCGCGATCGAGCCGCGCAGTCCCGGCAGCCGCACCACGGCGCCGAACTCGGTGAACTCGACCGTTTGCGCGGCCGGTAGCACGTCGAGCACCCGACGCAACGCGGGCGCCACCAGCATCGGCACCACCGCCACGAGCACGCACGCCGCGGCGGCAATCGTCATCCCCAAGACCATGCTGCCCGGCGCCTCATGTGCGCCCGCGGCGGGATCGCTGCGAGGCCGGGCCAGAAACCCGATGCCGAACGCCTTGACCATCGCCGCCACCCCCAGGCCGGTGGTCAACGCGACCGCGCCGATCGCCAGCGGCGCCGTCAGCGCCACCAACGTGTCGTTGGCTGGGGCTGCATGGATCAACGACTGAACCAGCAACCACTCACTGACGAACCCGGCACCCAGCGGGAGGCCCGACGCGCCGAGCGCGGCCACCCCGAACAGTGTCGTGGTGGCGGGCATCCGACGGGCCAGCCCGCCGAGCCGATCAAGGTCACGCAACCCGGTGGCGGTCAGCACCGATCCCGCCGCCAAGAAGCCGAGACACTTGAAGGCCGCATGCCCGATCAAATGCAGCATCGCCGCAGCCGCCGCGATCGTGGCCGGCCCGGGCGCCCCGGAGCCCGCGAACAACGTGGCCGCCCCCAGGGCAAGGGTGACCAACCCCATGTTCTCGGTTGTCGAATAGGCAAGCAGCCGTTTGAGATCCGTCGCCACCGAGGCCTGCAACACCCCGTACAGTGCCGAGGCCGCACCGACGACCAGCAGGGTCAGCCCCCACCAGCGGGGGCCGGGGCCCAGCAGCTGCAAATCGAACCGGACGATGCCGTAGACGCCCAGATTCACCATCGCCGCGCTCATCAACGCCGACACCGGGCTCGGCGCCTCCGGGTGGGCGCGCGGCAGCCAGGCGTGCAGCGGCACCAGGCCCGCCTTCGACCCGAAGCCGGCCACCGTCAACAGGAACACCGCGGTCCGCGCGCCGTCGGGCACCCCCGTCAGGTCGCCGAACCGGTCCGCGCCGCCCGCCGCGGACAACACCATCAGCCCGATCAGGATGGCCACGAAGCCGAGCTGGGTCATCACCGCATACACCAGGCCCGCCGCGCGGACCTCAGGGCGGGTGTGCTCGGTCAGCACCAGGACCAGCGAGGCGATCGCCATCAACTCCCAGGCCAACAGGAACGTCGTCACCGATGCTGCCGCCGGCACCAGCAGCATCGCCCCTACGAACAGCGGAAGAACCGCCAACGACACCCTGCCCATGTGGTGGGCGTAGCCGACCGCGTAGACGCCCACGGGTATCGCGACCGCCCCGGTGAGCGCGACGAAGAACCCGCCGAGCGGGTCGAGATTCAGCGTCACCCCGAACAGCGGGAGCAGCCAGCCGATATGTACTGGCCGCGCCGCGCCGAACATACCGACCGCACCGGCCCACACCCCAACAGCGCCGAGGCATGACGTCAGTAATCCCGCGGCGAGTCCGAAACCGTTGGTTCGCGGGCTTTCTCGTGCAGTCGTCGCCGTGGCTGGCAGCGTGGCGGTCACGTACCCGTCACCGATCGCAGGGCAGCGATGATCTGCAGGGGTGTCGGCGGGCAGCCCGGGATTTCCACGTCGACGGGCACCACCTCGCCCACCGCGCCGACCACACCGTAGGCGTCCTTGAACAGTCCACGGTTCAACGCGCAGTCCCCGCACGCGATCACCACCCGCGGGTGTGGCGTCGCGGCAACGGTGTTGCGCAACGGGTCGGCCATGTTACGGGTCACCACGCCGGTCACCAGCAGCGCATCGGCGTGCCGGGGCGAGGCCACCAGCCGGGCACCGAACTGCTCTGCGTCGTAGACCGGGCCGAACGCACCCGAGATCTCCACCTCACAGCCATTGCAGGAACCGGCGTCGACATGGCGGATCTGCAGCGAACCCTTCACTCCCGCAGGCGGTTCCATCACCGGCGGGGGCGCTGGGTCAGCGGGTTCGACGACCCGGCCGACGCGGAGGATTTTGCCGACCCAGCCCATGGCGTTACCCGACGTCCGCCGGGCCGCTGCGCAGGTCCTCAAGCACGGCGACCCGGTCACTGAGCATCCTGGTCAGCACCTTGCGCGCCACCGCCAGCAGGTCGGCGATATCCGGTGACGCGATCGAATAGATCACCGTGTTGCCGTCTTTGCGCGCGTCGACGACACCGGCCCGCCGCAGCACCCCCAACTGCTGGGACAGGTTCGACGACTCGATGCCGATCTCCGGCAACAGCTCACCGACCGACCTGTCCCGCACCGCCAGTAGCTCCAAGATCCGGATGCGCGCCGGATGCCCGAGCGTCTTGAAGAACTCGCCCTTGAGCTTGTACAGCGGCTCCGGTTCCACCTGACTCCTGAAGACTTCCGACTTCCTATCCTTGATCAGTTGAAGAACTTATCAGATAGCCACCCGCTGTGCTTCGATCCAGCCAGACTCGTCGTGACGTTCCGGGGGACGCAGCAATCCACCGGATCCTGATCAGCCAGCAGCTCCTCCCAATCAGGCGAGTGCGTCGATCGTGAACTCGCAAGTCGATCTTTGAAGCTCGCGCAGGGCCAACCCCCGATGTGCCCAGCAGCTTTACACACCAACGGTGGTCGACCGTTCGATATCGTCCGAGGCCACCACGTTGCTATCACGGCCGAGGTGGTGATGGGTGAGATCGCCGCGTCCGCCTGTGTTAGCAAAGTGCCAATGGCTCGGCCGTTATCAGACCAGCTGGTCGTGCTCGGGGAGCCGAATCGCCCGGGATTCCTGGATGCTCCGGACATCCGAGGCGGCCTCAAGGGAGGGTCGAATCGCGGCGTGACCCGGTGTCCCATCAATGTCCCAAGACACGCTCGGACGCGCTAGATGAGGCGACACAGACGAGACATGCAAAGCGCCCTGACCATTACTTGTGCGACACAGTCGAACAGCTGTTCACGCATTTGAGCTCCCTGGGGGTCAAATGGTCGCAGGTTCAAA
>CAVYPB010000031.1:0-37862 GCA_963770305.1 uncultured Actinomycetota bacterium | reverse complement strand
GCCGCGCCGTTTCGGGGCCTCTCACGTCTGCTCCGCCGTGGTCAACGCCTCGGTCAGTACCGGGACGGCCAGTTCGAGCTGCTACGGCCTGACCCCGGCGTCGTGCAGGAAGTCATCGATCGCTGCAGACCGGGCAAGCACGGCTGACGGTACCCGGTGAGCAGGACGGCCAACCGGCGATGCGGTTGTCGCGCAAGGAGTTCTGGGACAGTGCCGGGTACATCGGCGGAACGAGGACTCGGATGATTCGCCGCGTAAAGTGGCATCGCTTGCATCGGTTAACCTCACCACATGGACGCTGAACTCGAGCGCTGGAAATCCGACGGTCAGTACTTCGACTACCTGGGCTTTGACGTCTTCTACCGCAAGGAGGGTAGCGGTCCCACCCTGCTGCTCATCCACGGCTACCCGTTCAATTCGTGGGACTGGGCGCCGATATGGGACAGGTTGACCGATCGCTTCACCGTGATCGCGCCCGACATGCTCGGCATGGGGTTCTCCGACAAACCCGTCAAGTACCAGTACACGGTGCACGATCACGCCGATATGCACGAGGCGCTGCTCGCTCACCTCGGCGTGGAGTCCGCGCACGTCCTGGCCCACGACCTCGGCGATTCGGTCGGCCAGGAGATGCTGGCCCGCCACGAGTTCTCCGAGCAGGCTACGGCCGTCTGCGGATCGAATCGATCACCTGGCTCAACGGGGGCCTGTTCAACGAGGCATACACCCCGCGACTAATGCAGAAGGCGCTGTCGCGAACACCGTTGGGGGACATCATGAGTCCACTGCAGGGCAGCCCGTTGTCCCGGCGCCTGATCGAGCCGACGCTCAACGAGTTGTTCGGGCCCAACACCAAGCCGTCGCGACGGATGCTCGACTTGTTTCACGAGATCCTCGAGTACAACGACGGCCAGCGGGTGACCCACAAGGTGGGCAGGTTCGTCAACGACCGCTACGCCCACCGCAATCGGTGGGTCCGGGCGATGCGGCAGACCGACATCCCGATGCGGTTGATCGACGGGCCTGTCGACCCGAACTCGGGCAGGCACATGGCGCAGCGCTACCTCGAGGTCATCCCGAATCCGGACGTCGTGATGCTCGACGACACGATCGGCCACTGGCCCCAGATCGAGGCGCCTGACGCGGTGCTGGAGAACTTTCTGGCCCACGTCGAGCGCGTCACGGCCCAGCAGTAGCCGGCGTCTCGACCAATCGCGCAGCGGTGTGCCGGGCCGCGCTTACCCGGCACACCACCACGTCCCATCAGGCGTTGGCCGTGTACGAACGCGCCCCGACACCGGCGAGTGCGCCGCCATCGACGATGAGGTATTCGTCCCGGATGGGGCGCCCGGAGAAGTAGCTTTCCAGGATCTCCCTCGTGCCTGCCGCGTAGCGGCTCTGCGCCGACAACGACGACCCGGAAATGTGCGGGGTCATACCATGGTGCGGCATCGTGCGCCACGGATGGTCGGCCGGAGCAGGCTGGGGGAACCAGACGTCACCGGCGTAGCCCGCCAGCTGACCGCTTTGCAGAGCGCGAACGACGGCATCGCGGTCACAGATCAGTGCTCTCGCGGTATTGATCAGGTACGCACCGCGTTTCATCGTGCCGATCAGCTCGTCGTCGAACAGTCCGCGCGTTTCGGGATGCAACGGCGCGTTGACGGTCACCACGTCGAGGTGCGGCACCATGTCGCGCACCGTCGGGTGATAGGTCAGGTTGAGCTCGGCCTCGACTTCGGCGGGCAGCCGGTGCTTGTCGAAGTAGTGCAGGTGCACGTCAAACGGCGCGAGCCGGCGCAGGACAGCCAGGCCGATCCGGCCCGCGGCCACCGTGCCGACGTGCATGCCTTCGACGTCGTACGAGCGCTGCACGCAGTCGGCGATGTTCCAGCCGCCGTCGATGACCGACTTGTAGGACGGCAGGTAGTTGCGCACCTGCGACAGGATCATCATCACGACGTGCTCGGCGACGCTGATGCTGTTGCAGAAGGTGACCTCGGCAACGGTGATTCCGTTCTTGATCGCGGCGTCCAGATCGACGTGGTCCGACCCGATTCCGGCCGTCACCGCGAGCTTGAGCTTGGGCGCCCGTTCGATCCGCTCTTCGGTGAGGTATGCGGGCCAGAACGGCTGCGATATGACGACCTCCGCATCGGCCAGGTGCTGGTCGAATACCGAGTTCTCGGTGTCCTTGTCCGAGGTCACTATCAACTCGTGGCCGAGCCCCTCCAGGTAGTGCCGAAGGCCGAGCTCACCGGAGACGCTGCCCAGCAGCGAGCCCGGCGTGAAATCGATCGCCGACGGCGTGGGCAGCGATTGCCCGTCGGGGTAGCGGTCGAGGTGCGGAAGCCCGTCACGCGGGTAGGTCTTGGGATAGCCGTCGACCGGATCGTCGTAGAGCACGCAGACTACTTTGGCCATGGTCTTGATTACCTTTCTTGTAATTGCACAGATCAAACGCCCCTGAGGCAACGCCTGAGCCGACGAGCAGCCCTTGGCTTCACCCGCCGTGTTCGACTGTCTTGGTCACGAAATAGCTTGTGAGGAGCCAATATTCGACCTCCCCGAGGGAGAGACCGACGCTGGTGTCGGCACCAGCCGATGCCGACGTGACAACGCTAACAGCAGCGGATCATGGCAGACAAGATCTCGATCTTTGCGATCTGACATGCTTAGATAGCCATTAGCTATCATTGCCGAACGATGGAGTGGGCTGATGCGCGGCGAGGTGTCGATCCAACAACTGGAGTATCTTCTGGCTCTTGCGCGGGAGCGCCACTTCGGCCGCGCCGCGTCGGCGTGCCACGTCAGCCAGCCGACGCTGTCGATAGCGATACGCAAGCTCGAACATGAGTTGGACGTCGTAATCGTCTTGCGCGGACAGCGGTTCGAGGGGTTCACGGCGGAGGGGCAGCGCGTCGTCACCTGGGCCCATCGGATCCTGGCTGAACGCAATGAGCTGCTGGCGGATATCGAACGAATGCGCGGGGGGCTGACGGTGAGGGCGAGGATCGGGGCCGTTCCCACCTCGGTTCCGGCGAGTCCGTTGGTCACGGGCAAGTTCCTGCAACGCTATCCGGGTGCGACCGTCCAGGTGGAGTCGTTGTCATCGCGCGAGATCGCCCGGCGGTTGGCAGAGTTCGAGCTCGACGCGGGGCTGACTTATCTGGACGTTGAAACACCGCCTGGCACAAGGAGCGTCGAGTTGTACCGCGAACGCTACGTGCTGGTCGCGCCCACGGCGCACCCGGTAATGCAGCAGGACGAAGTGCGTTGGTCGGAGGCGGCACAGCTTCCGCTGTGCACGCTGACCACGACGATGCGCAATCGCCGCATCATCGACGCAAACATGGCCGCTGACGGAGTTCAGTTCCGGCCCGTGGTGGAGGCAGACACCGTCGCCGCGATATATGCACACCTCAAGACCCTGCGGTTGGCAAGCGTGGTCGCGCATACCTGGTTGCAGGCGTTCGGGATGCCCGACGGGCTGGCGATGCGCCCGATGGTCGCGCATGAGCCCGGCCCCGTCGTCGGTCTGATCGTGTTGGATCGTGAGCCCAACTCGTTGGTCGCAGAAGCACTTTTCGCTGCCGCCGCAGCGGGGGCGCAAGACGCTGAGGCGGGGTAGCGCGCCTCTCAGGCGGACTGTTCCAGCGCGGCAGTCAACACGGGCACCGCGAGTTCGCGCTGCCACGGCCGCGCCCCGGCGTCGCGCAGGAAGTCGTCGATCGCCGCCGCGCTGTCCTCTGGGCTTTCGGGAGGCTGCCAATCCCAGCACAACCGGCGTACCACGTCGGGCGAGACGAGGTTCTCCGTCGGAACCGAAACCTGTTGCGACAGTGCGGTAAGACCGGCTCGGGCGGCCTCCAGCCGGACGGCCGCCTCGGGCTTGCGCCGGCTCCAGCGCGACGCCGGCGGCGGCCCGGTCGACGGCTCCTGAGCCTCCGGTGGTTCCGCCGTTCGGGCGCGGGCAAGGGCATCCAGCCACACCTGCGCGCTACGGCGTTGCCGGTTCCCGCCGAACACCGGCAACTCGGTGAGCTTCTCGACCGTGTCCGGGTCGGCGGTTGCGGCGTTGATGATCGCGGAGTCGGGCAAGATCCGCCCCGGCGCGATGTCTCGGCGGCGGGCGATGTGATCGCGCGTCTGCCACAACTCGCGCACGGCAGCCAGCGCCCGCGGGTTGCGTACCTTGTGGATGCCCGACGTACGTCGCCACCGATCGCGCCGCGTCGGTGTGGCCTCGAACATGCGAACGTATTCGAATTCCTGTGCCGCCCAGTCGGTTTTGCCTTGCTCCTGCAGGACGTCGGCGATCGCGTCGCGCAGCTCGAGCAGCACCTCGACGTCCAGCGCGGCATAGTTCAGCCAGTCGCTCGGCAGCGGACGCTTCGACCAGTCCGCCGCACCGTGTCCCTTCATCAGCTGCAGACCCAGCAGCCGCTGCACCATTGCGGCCAGGTTCACCCGGTCGAAGGCGGCCAGCCTGCCGGCCAGCTCGGTGTCATACAGTTTCGGTGGCCTGATGCCGATCTCGGCCAGACAGGGCAGGTCCTGGTCGGCGGCGTGTAGCACCCACTCGTCGGTGGCCAGCACCTCGGCGACGGGCGCCAGCGTCGTCACCGGGTCGTCGCCGTGGTTGACCGGATCGATCAGGACGGTGCCCGCCCCGGCGCGGCGGATCTGCACGAGATAGGCGCGATTGGAGTACCGGAAGCCCGACGCCCGCTCGGCATCAACCGCAAACGGCCCATCGCCGGACGCCAAAAGCTCTGCAGCCCTGGCAATTTCGGACCGCGTCACCGACAGCTGCGGAACCCCGTCTCTCGGCGCCAGCAGCGGCGTCGCCTCCGGCTCAGCCGTCTCGGCGGCCACGGAGTCATCCCCCGGGGAGTCTGCCATCCGTCAGGCGCGGGTGCGGGAGCTCAGATCGGTGACCCCAGTCGGAGGCAGACCTGCCGCGTGCTCGAGCACCTCGCAGAACGCCTGCACGTGCGGGCCAAGTTCCAGTGTCGTCGCCGTCCACGACGCCCGCAGCTCGAGCTGGTGGGCGCGCGGCGGCCCTGAGATGTCGCCGTAGCGCACCGATGTGGTGGCGGTGACGGTGCCGCCGAGCGCGGTGACGTGTTCGGCCCGCGGCTGCAGCGCCTCGACAAGCCAGCTCCACGCCACTTCCGGTAGCAGCGGGTCGACGGCCTCGCTGGAGTCGAGGTCGGCCTGGATGTAGGCGACGAGCCGCATCGTGCCGTCCCAGGCCTCGGCGCCGTCCGGGTCGTGTAACAGGATCAGCCGGCCGAACGCGTCGCCCTCCGACCGCTCGGGGACGATGGCCGTCTCGGGGTGCCGGACCTCCGCGCCGAGCGCGTAGCTGAACGGCGCCAGTCGCTGCGGCGGACGGATCGGGCCGAGCTCGATTTCCGGTCGCACGGTGGTGGCATTCATGGCCGCCACCGCTTCACGGAACTGGGTCGGTTCGGCGGTGGTCATGCCGTTTGACGCTAGACCATCTTGACAGGCCTGTGCGCAGGCGCGCCGATTTGGTGGGGGACCGGCGCAGCCGGGATATGACGATGTGATCACGCCCGAGCGGGTCGCCGACGCCATCGAGGAAATCGGCCGTCCCAACCGCGGCGACCAGCAAGAAAAGCCCGAAGTCCACGGGGACCCCGCCCTGCGGCGACCTCGACTGATCCGCAACACCCCGGCGTGGGTGGTGGCGGTGATCGTCCTTGCCGCCGCGGTGGCCGCGGGCTGGGCGGTTTTCTCGGCCCTCGGCCTGAGTGCGCTGTCGGAGCGACCCGGCCTGTCGATTGCGGGGCGCCCGCCCGTCCGGGTCGCGACCGCCGCGGTTGTGGGCGTCATTGTCGGTGGTTTGCTCGCGTGGGCGTTCCGGCCCGCACAGACCCCTGCGGCACAGCGCGCACCTGGGGTACCACCGCACGCCGCCGCACCGCACAAATTCCGTTGTTCGGATCGCTCACCGCAACGGTCGTCACCGGGGTGGTCCTCGCCGCGTTGGCAACCTGGATCATCAGCGGTGCGGTCTTCACGCACGCGCTGCTGGAGCCGGCGATCCCGCGCTGCATCACGCCGCTGCCGTGGCCGCCGTACCCGGTCGCCCGCGAGTCCGGGACGGGCTCCCCGCCGGCCGCCCAAGACAAGGACGACAATCTCGACGGCTGAGGCCGCATGGCAGCATTGGAGCCGATGACTACCCGCCGCGAGCTGCCCGAGTCGCCTTATCTGGCCGCGGCCACCGGCCGCAAACCCAGCCGCGTGCCGGTGTGGTTCATGCGGCAGGCAGGCCGCTCGCTGCCCGAGTACCGGGCGTTGCGGGCCAAGAACACGATGATGCAGGCGTGTTTCGACGCCGAACTGATCACCGAGATCACGCTGCAGCCCGTCCGCAGGCACGGGGTGGACGCGGCGATCCTGTTCTCCGACATCGTGGTGCCCCTGCGCGCATCGGGCATCGAGCTGGACATCGTGCCCGATGTCGGGCCGGTGATCGAGCATCCCGTGCGCACCCTTGTTGACGTCCAAGCCATGAAAACACTGGAGCCGCAGCAGGTTGCGCCGATCGCGCAGGCGGTGTCGCAGCTGGTATCGGAGTTGGGCGACGTCCCGCTCATCGGGTTCGCGGGCGCGCCGTTCACCCTGGCGTCCTATCTCGTCGAGGGCGGCCCCAGCCGGCACCACGAACGCACCAAGGCGATGATGCTGGGCGAACCCGAGACCTGGCACGCCCTGATGACAGCGCTGACCGACGCCACGATCGCGTTTCTGCAGATCCAGGTGGACGCCGGCGTGGACGCGATTCAAGTGTTCGATTCGTGGGCGGGCACGCTGTCGCTGGCCGACTACCGCGGCTCCGTCCTGCCCCACAGCAGCAGGGTGTTCTCCACGCTCGCCGACGCCGGTGTGCCGATGACGCACTTCGGGGTCGGCACGGCCGAGCTGCTTGGCGCGATGTCGCTGGCCGGCGCGACGGTCGTCGGGGTGGACTGGCGAACCTCGCTGACCGACGCCGCCTCGCGCGTGCAACCGGGCACCGCCCTGCAGGGCAACCTCGATCCGGTCGTGTTGTTGGCGGGCTTTCCAGTGGTGGAGCGCGCGGTGCGCGCCGTCGTCGAGGACGGCAGGCGCGCGGTCGACGCGGGCGCTGTGGGCCATGTGTTCAACCTCGGCCATGGCGTACTGCCCAGCACGGATCCGTCGGTGATCACCGACGTCGTTGCACTGGTGCATTCCCTGTG
This sequence comes from uncultured Actinomycetota bacterium, assembly GCA_963770305.1. GTDB lineage: Bacteria > Actinomycetota > Actinomycetes > Mycobacteriales > Mycobacteriaceae > Mycobacterium. Next base: position 30,603 of record CAVYPB010000031.1, on the reverse strand, counting down.
AGTGCGTCGTATGCCGTTGTGGGGGGCGGGATTTCGGGTCTGGTCGCGGCTTACCGGCTGCGGGTTGCGGCGGGCCCGGACGCGACGATCACGGTGTTCGACCCCGCCGACCGGCTTGGCGGCGTGCTGCGCACCGAGCGAATCGGCGGCCAGCCGCTGGACGTCGGCGCGGAGGCGTTCATCGCGCGACGACCGGAGGTGCCCGCACTGCTGGCCGAGCTGGGCCTGGCAGGCAGGCAGATCGGCACCACCGGAGCGCGGCCGCTGATCTACAGCCAGCGCAGGCTGCACCCATTGCCGACCGACACCCTGCAGGGCATCCCGTCGCAGCCGCAGGCGCTGGCCGGGCTTGTCGACGACGCCACGATCGGGAGGATGCTCGACGAACGCGCCCGCCCGTTCTCCTGGCGGCCCGGCGCCGACCCTTCGGTGGCCGATCTGGTCGGTGAGCGTTTCGGCGAGCAGGTGGTGACCCGCTCGGTGGATCCGCTGCTAGCGGGCGTGTACGCCGGGTCAGCGGCCACGATAGGTCTGCGGTCGGCGGCTCCGACGCTGGCAGCGGCGCTGGATCGGGGCGCACGCAACCTGACCGAAGCGGTGCGGGAGGCGCTCCCGGCGCCATTGAGCGGGTCGGTGTTCGGCGCGGTCGATGGCGGATACGCGGTGTTGGTCGACGAACTCGTCCGCCGGGCCGGCATCGCGTGGGCGCAGGTGGCAGTCGGACAGGTCGACCGCGCGCCACGGGGCTGGGGACTGGTTGACGACGAGGGGGAGCGCTGGCTCGCCGACGCGGCGGTGCTGGCCGTCCCTGCGCCGCAGCTGCCAAGTCTGGTCGAGGGGGTGGCACCGCGGACGGCGGCGGCGGCGAGACGCATCCCGGTCGCCTCGACGGCTCTGGTGGCGCTGGCGCTGCCGGGCGGCACCCCGCTGCCCGAGCAGTCCGGGGTGCTGGTGGCGAGCGGAGAACGGTTGCGCGCCAAGGCGATTACACTCTCGAGCCGCAAATGGGGGCGACGCGGCAACGTGGAGCTGGTGCGGCTCTCGTACGGTCGGTTCGGCGACTCCGCCGAAACCAACGCAGCCCACAGCGCCGGCGACGAAGATCTGCTGTCGTGGGCCTCGCAGGACCTGGCCACGGTGTTCGGCGTCAATGTCGAGCCGGTCGACTGCCACGTGCACCGCTGGATCAACGCGATGCCGCAGTACGGACCGGGCCATGCCGATGTGGTGGCCGACCTGCGGGCGGGTCTGCCGCCGACGCTGGCCGTTGCGGGCGGCTATCTGGACGGCATCGGGGTACCGGCCTGCGTGGCCGCGGCGACGCGGGCGGCGGCGTCGCTGGTCACCGCCCGCGTGGCACGATAGAAGACATGGCCAAGCTCGACTACGACACCCTCAACTCGATGACCAGATACATGATGATCTCGGTCTTCTCCGTGCAACCGGGGGCATTGGGGGACGAGCGCGCGACGGTGGTCGACGAGACCGCGACCTTCCTCAAGCAGCAGGAGGACAAGGGCGTCGTCGTCCGCGGTCTCTACGACGTCGCGGGCTTCCGCGCCGACGCCGACTTCATGATCTGGACGCACGCCGGACGGGTCGAGGACCTGCAGGCCACCTATTCGGCATTCCGTCGCACCGCGCTCGGGCTGGCCAGCGACCCGGTGTGGAGTGTCGTCGCGCTGCACCGGCCCGCCGAGTTCAACAAGAGCCACGTGCCGGCGTTCATCGCCGGTGAGGCGCCGGGCGACTATGTCTGCGTGTATCCGTTCGTGCGGTCGCTGGACTGGTACTTGCTGCCCGACGACGAGCGGCGCAAGATGCTGGTCGAGCACGGCATGGCGGGCCGCGAGTACCCCGACGTGCGGGCCAACACGGTGCCGGCGTTCGCGCTCGGCGACTACGAGTGGATCCTGGCGTTCGAGGGGCCCGACCTGGCCCGCATCGTCGAGTTGATGTGGAAGCTGCGCTACACCGACGCGCGCAGGCACGTCCGCGAGGAGACCCCATTCTTCACCGGCCCACGGGTGAGCCCGGAAGAACTCGTCGCCAAGCTGCCGTGAGTCCCGATAACGCGCTCAGATTGACGATTCGGAATCGGTGACGCAGGCTAGCGATGTGCCAGGCATCGGTGAAGAGGCACTCATCGACGAGGTGCATCAGCGTCTAGTCAACAGGTACGCACACCTCGCGCCGGGGGACGTTTCGTCCGCCGTCGAAGCGGCACTCACCCGATTCGGGCGCAGCTCCATTCGTGATTTCATTCCGTTGCTTGTCGAACGCCGCGCCAGCGCGCAGCTGTCCAGCATCAGCCCGCCATCACCCGAGCCCGGCGTCGACCAGCAGACGGGGTAGTCCAACGGCTGCGCACCGCGCGGCGGCATCCGACGATACGACCGCGGCGTCCTCCAGCCTGCCGGTTGCGGTGAGTGTCTCTGCGAGCAGCAGTCGCGCGGTGAGAGCCACCAAAGGCCGGTGCTCACCATCTGCTCCGGCGAGGAGGTCGCGCGCCCGCAGGCACGCCTGCTGGTGATCCTCGTCAGAATCGCCGGCGCACAACAGGCGGATCCCTGAGTCCTCGTCGAGCTCGGCGGTCATCGTGGCGATTCCGTCGTCGCGGGGTATGGTCCGCTCCGCGCGCAATCGGTCGGCGACCGCGGGCTCAATATCGATTCCCAGCCGTATCCGTTCGTTGTTCACGCCTGCCGCCAGCCGCGGCAGGCGAAGTTGCTCGGCAACCCTCATACCCGCGGACAGCCGCTCCACCGCCGAGTCCCGATCACCGTGGATTGCCCGAAGTCGCGCACCGATCACGTACCGCGCGGCGAGGTAGTCCACTCCGCCACCCTCGGGACCGAGCTGATAGCTCTCGTCGAGCAGGCGCATCGCCTCGGCCAAATCGCCTGTCTCGTACAGCAGTTGGCCGAGAAGCGCACCGGCGAGGCGCGCAGCGTGCGAATGAGGGCCCACGCCGGAGCCGATCTCAAACGCTCTGCGGAGGCTGGCCTGGGCACGCGCGATGTCGAGTTGGTACCTGGCAGCGATGCCGTCGTAGCACGCCGCGTAGACGCTCGCGAACGGTCCCATCATCTCGTGGTAGGGCGCCGCCCACTCGAGTACCTGGTGCGCGGTGTCGAACTCGAAGCGGTAGATCGCCGCGAAGGCCGCGATATTTCCGGCGACTCCGGCCACCCGCGGGTGCAAGGTGTCCGGTCTCGACATCGCCTCGGCGACCAGACGGTCGATGTCTGCAGTGCGGTCGGCGAAGGAGTCGGCGACCGCTCGTACGACGTTCGCCTCGGCGCACATGTCGGCTCGCGCAGTGTCGGACAGTTCGGCACGACCCACCGCCGCCTCGAACCGATTCAGTGCCGCGTTGGTGGCCGCGGTGTGCTGCAGCAGAATGTGTGCCCAGCCGAGGTTCAACTGCAACCGAGGCCGAGATGCGACAAGTTGCGATGGCAATTTGTTGATGATGCCGAGCAACGTGGTCATCTTCGACTGTTCGAGCAGTCTGGTCTCGTCCTGCTCGACGAGCTCAACAGCCCGGACAGGATCGCCGGAGGCGAGCGCGTGGTCGACGGCCTCGCTGAGGTAGCCGTGTTGGGCACACCACGTCGATGCGGAGTCGTGGAGGTGTGCGACCCGGTCGGGGTGATCGCGTTCGAGTCGACGACGAAGGAACTCCGCGAACATCTGGTGGTACCGGAACCACTCCGGATCGCCGTCAACCCGCTGCAGGAACAATCCCCGCCGCTCGACTTCCTCGAGCATCGCCTGCCCGTGGGTAGTCTGCGCCAGCGCGGATGCCAGCCCGCCGCAGATCCGCTCCGTTATCGAGCTGGCCAGCAGAAACTGGGCCAGCTCCGGTTCCGTATTGTCGAAAACATTCTCGGCCAGGAAATCACCGATCACATCGTTGGCACCCGACATCTCGGAGACAAGATGGTCGGCGTCGGCGCCGCCGCGCAGCGACAGCGTCGCCAGCTGCAAGGCAGCAGCCCACCCGTCGGTCGACGTGGTCAGCGCGTCGACATCGCTGCCCGACAATTGCAATCCGCCCATGTCGTTCAGGAATGATCGCGCTTCCTCGGCGTCGAAACGCAAAGAGCCGCCGTCGATCTCGACTAGCTCGTCATGAATCCGTAACTTGCTCAACGGTAGACCGGCACGTGACCAGCTGGTAACGATCACTTGCAGGTGATGGCATCCGTGCTCGAGCAGGAAGCCGAGAGCGGCCGTGGTCCCGGCGTCCGACACCCGTTGCCAGTCGTCGATCACCAAGGCGATGCGGTCGTCCTTCTCGTGTATCTCGTCGATCAGCGACGTCAACACGTAACGGCTCGCGTCGTCCCCGTGCTCCTCGAGCACTTGGCACAACGAGGCGGCGAGGGCTGGGCGCTCCCGCCGGATCGATTCGAGCAAATGAGCCAGGAACCACACCACGTTGTTGTCGTCGTCGTCGACGGTCAGCCAGCCGACTGCGACACCGTCGCGACACAGTTCGTCCCGCCACTGTGCCGCCAGCGTGCTCTTGCCAAAACCCGAGGGCGCGTGGATGAGGACCAGGCGTCGCCGGCCGCCCGCCCGCAAAGCGTTGATCAACCGGTCGCGGGCGAGCATCGATCTGATGGCAACTTGGGGCCGGTACCTCGTCGCGGGTGTCGGTGGCGTCGGCGTCGGGGTCAGGTGGCGCCGCATCGCAGCCGCCGGTGGCACTCGGCGCTCTACGCCCAGCTCAACGGGCCGTGCCATCTGGTCGACGTCGGTGCCCGTACTGCGTTGAATCTCGCGTAGCCGTTCGCCGAATTCCGCAACGGTGGCCGGACGATCCGACGCATCGCGCGCCATCGCCACTTCAATTGCTGCGGCCACGTCGTCAGGCAGGCCTTGGCCCCGCAGATCCGGTACTGGCTCCGACGCGATTCGCAGGAACTGGGCGACCACCTGCTCGCCGCTGCGGCGCTCGTACGCAGCATGGCCGGTCAGGGCGCAAAACAGCGTCGCGCCAAGGGAATAGATGTCGGACGCGACGGTCGGTGTGGCGCCCTCCAGCACTTCGGGTGCGGTGAACGCCGGCGAACCGGTGATCACTCCCGTCGCCGTCTCGAAGCCCCCGGCGATCCTGGCGATGCCGAAGTCGGTCAACTGTGGTTCGCCGTAATCGGTCAGCAGGATGTTCGCGGGCTTGACGTCGCGATGCAACGTGCCTGCGCCGTGCGCAGCGTCGAGTGCGCCCGCGAGCTTGACGCCGATGCTCAGTGTCTCGCGCCAATTCAGCGGTCCGTGCCTGCGGATCAACGCTTCGAGCGAATCCTTGGCGTGGTACGGCATCACGATGAATGGCCGGCCGCTCGCGGTCGTACCGACTTCGAGGATCTGCACGATGTTCGGGTGACCGGACAGCCTGCCCATCGCACGTTGCTCGCGCATGAAGCGGTCGAGATTATCCGGATCGAGGTCGGATGTCAGGACCTTGACGGCGATCGTTCGGTCCAGGATCGGCTGGACGCACCGATAGACGATGCCGAAGCCGCCGTGACCGATTTCGGCGACATCGTCGAATCCCGCGTCGCGTAGTTCAGCGGGGATGTCAGGAGCCAGACCCCGCTGTGTCGCATGCGAATCGACGTCGCCCATCGACGGTCACCATCCTCGATCGTCACGATAACGCCACAGACACCCGCCGAGGACCCGAATCCCTCCCCGGCTCACATGTCCATGCCGCCGTTGACGCTCCAGACCTGGCCGGTGATGTAGGAGGAGGCGTCGGCGGCAAGGAAGTGCACCACGCGGGCGACTTCCTCCGGCCTGCCGGCGCGACCGACGGGAATCTGGCTGGTCAGCTTCGCCATCACCTTCTCTGGGATGTCCGCGGTCATCTCGGTGGTGATCAGGCCGGGCGTGACGGTATTGACGGTGATTCCGATTCCGTCGTCGGTGCACTTGCCGGATTTGGCCAGCTGGTAGGCGGCTTCTTTGGCAAGCGTCTTGGTCAGCCCGAACAGTCCGGACTTCGACGCGGCGTAGTTCGCCTGGCCGATGTTGCCTGTTTCGCCGACGACGGACGACACGTTGACAATGCGCCCGCTGCCTCGCTCGACCATGTGAGCCAGCGCCGCCTGGCACAGGAAGAATGCGCCCGACAGGTTCACGGCGAGCACGTTGTGCCAGTCGTCCTCCGTCATCGCGGCGACCGTCTTGTCGATGGTGATGCCCGCATTGTTGATCAGGATGTCGAGGCGCCCGTGTTCATCGATCACCTCTGCGATCGTGCGGCGGCAATCGCCCGACGAGCCGACGTTGCCCCGATGTGCTGAGGCGGATGCGCCGTGGGGCCGCGTCTTCGTCAACAGGTCGGCGACGAATTGGTCGGCGCTGTCCCTGTCGCGGTTGTAGCCCACCGCTACCGTCGCGCCCTGATTGGCGAGGCTGTTGGCGATCGCCGCGCCGATGCCACGGGTCCCGCCGGTGATAAAGGCGACGCGTCCGGCCAGCTTGTCCGTGGCCGGCGGGTTCGACGGGCGCGGTTCGGATTCCAATACGCTTGTCATGATCGATGCTCCGTTCTTTGTTGGTGTCTTAGGTGAGTTCTGACAGTGCTACGTCGGCGGCATTGGCGCCGCACATGCCATGCGCACCTGGTCCCGGGGGGGTGGCCGCTGAGCAGATGTACATGCCAGGAATTCCGATCGTATAGGGCGACAACGTAATCCGAGGGCCGAACGTCAACTGGAGAATGTCTTTCGAACCGGTCATGATGTCCCCGCCGACGAAATTCGGGTTGTAGGTCGCCATTTGGGTGGTGGTGCGGACCGTCATCCCCACGATCCGGTCACGGAAGCCCGGCGCGAACCGCTCGATCTGGGCGATGATCGCCTCTGTGGCGTCACCCGAGAATCCGTTCGGCACATGCGCGTACGTCCAGAGCGGGTGGATATTGCCGACGGATCGCTGAGGATCGGCCAGGTACTGCTGGCCCACCAAGACGAACGGGCGCTCCGGCATGCGTCCGGCGTGGATATCGCGCTCGGTCGCGGCCAGTTCGCCGTAGCTGCCCACGACGTGAACCGTGCCCGCCACCTGCGCTGACGGATTGGTCCACGGGACACCACCTTCCACCGCGAAGTCCACCTTGAATGCGCCCGGCCCCTGGCGGAATCGCCGGTAGGCGCGGGATATGCGGCGCGGCAGGCGGTCTCCGAGTACGCCTGCGACGGCTTCGGGCGCAAGGTCGAACATCGTCACATCGGCGGGCGGCAGCTGAGAGGTTGTCTCGATCCGCGTGCCGGTTTCGATCTTGCCGCCGAGGTCGGCCAGCAGCGCGGCCAGCGCGTTGGTGATCGACTGCGACCCACCGGTCGCCACGGGCCATCCGTGCCGGTGCCCTGCAGTGAGGATGCCCAAGCCGATCGCCGACGACATCGGGTAGTGCAACGGCCGGAAGGCGTGCGCCGCAACACCTCCGAACAGTGCCTGAGTTTCCGGGTTGCGAAACCACCGGGCGAGGGTGGACGCGGGGAGAACCGTCGGCGCACCAAATCGGGCCAGCGCCAAGGGATGATGCGGCACCCGCAGCAGCGGACCCATGATGTCCTCGGCCAACAAATCGAAGTTGGCCGACGTTTTGCCGAACAGCCGCCGCCACCGGGCGCCGTCAGCGCCCATGCCGTCGGCCGTGGCCTCGACCGAGCGGTACAACACTCCCGCGCTGCCGCCGTCGAGCGGGTGGACGCAGTCAATTTCCGGGAGGCGCCAGGACAGGCCGTAGCGATCGAGACCCAGGCCGGCGAGGAACTGCGAGCCGACGGCCATGGGATGGATCGCCGAGCAGTGGTCGTGCATTAGGCCGGGGATGATCGCCTCGCTGCTGCGTGTGCCCCCTCCGATGTCGTCGGCGGCTTCCAGAACGGTGACCTGAACGCCTGCCTTGGCGAGGGCGACCGCGGCGGCCAGGCCGTTCGGCCCGGCCCCCACGACGACCGCAGTACTCATGCCAGCGCCCCGTGATCGTGGTCCTCCTCGTCGCGGGCGACCGCGGGCTTCTTACCGGAGAGCGACCACGTGACCTCGGTCGGGATCGGGCCGTTTGGCAGCCACGGCTGCTCGTTGACCGCGTCGGTGACCTTCCAGGTCCCGCACTCGACGACGCCGAGCGCGGCGTCGATGACCTTGTAGTGCTGGACATGACTGCCCCACGCCTGCGATTCCACCCAGACGATGACCAACTCACCGGGCTCGAACGCCGCCTCGCGTTGGACCGCCGCGATCATCTCCTCGTCGTGCAGGTGGCCGTCACCGAAGTTGAAGCCGATCAAGGAGTTGCAGACGAACTCGCCCTCTCGAACCGAGCGGCTGTCGATGTCCGGCAGCGTATTCAGCAGCACCGAGAACAGCCCGCGGCCCTGGCTGTGCATGGTCCGCCACGAAATCACCCGTTGCATGGTGACGTCGGCCCACTTCGGCTCGAATCCGGCGTCGACGAACTGGTCGACCTGGTTCTTCGCCGTGCGGGTGACGTTGTTCAGCTTCGCCTCCGTACCCGGCGCGAACGCCCACACCGCGGATGCCCAGTTGCCGGCGTACTGCCGCATCGACGGCAGGAACGACACCTTGTCCGGCCTGAAGTTGCCGAGGATCGGGTAGAACAACAGCGCGGCGGCGACCACGAGCGCCAACCAGGATGGTGACATGTCCCAGACCGCGTAGCCGTTCCAGGACGGGAAGCCCAGGAACAGGAAGATGGTCGCGTAGGCGAACAGCACATTCCATTCCAGCGGCACGGCCAGCGGGAACGTCGAGATGATGAAGAGGTGGAACGCGACCATGATCACAGCGGCCACCACCGTCAGCCAGGGCCACGGCGAGAACAGCAGTGTCAGCGGGGCAACGATTTCCACCACGCTGCCCGGCACGTGTGCCATGAAGCTTGCGAGGTGCGAAGGCCGCAGATCGTTGGGGTAGTTGCGGTAGTGCGCCCGCTTCAACCACTTGAACGGAATCAAGGGACTGTTGCTGACCATCGGGGGGATGACATTGGTGAAGTGCAGTCCCAGCTTCGATATCCCTGCGCCGACCCAGACGACCACGATCAGCAGCTTCAGCGCGATGATCATGTTGACGAACGGGAACACGGTGAACATGATCAGCGCGGGCAGGTATTGCTCACCCCGGGCCGCGAGGAAGACGATCTTGTCCCGCAATCCCATCACCACCAGCAGCGCGATCGGCGCGATCAGCAGTGTCGGATTGACCAGCCCGGACGTGTTGCCGGGCATCGCCGCAGAGAGCGAATCGCTATGCACCCCAGGCAAAACCAGCGGGATGACGACGCTGATCATCAGCACGATGTAGAGGCCAACGTCAAACCAGGTCCGCCGGTCCCCGCTGGTCAACGGCACCCACTTCCATGGCCGCAGCCGAATGGTGCCCAGCCGTGCCCAGAACAGGATGCCGCCGGTCATTGGCTTGACCTTGCCTGCGAGCGGGCCCCACGATCCGGCGACGCCGATGAGTTCGAGCACGACGGTCCACAGGACGGCCTTCTCATAGACGATGGGCTGGTTCCACCACTGCGAGACATGCAAGGGTGAAAGCCCGGACGTCAGGGTCGCCACCAGGATGCCGCCGAGCGCGTAGAAGAACACCAGCTTGGCGATGTAAATGGTGTGCACCATTCGTGCTGCCCCGAATCCGTTGTCCACCCAGTCGGTGGCGAGGATCCGCATCCGCTCCATGAGCGGTTTCTGCATGAAGGTGTCCGGATCGACGTCGGGGAGGTTCGGTTTGGTGAATCCCATGATGAGTGCTCCTTTGCGACTTGGTGTTAGGACTTCTGCGGTTCAGCCGGTGCGGACGCGAACAAGCGCCGTAGGCTCGGCTTGTCGATCTTGCCGACCGGGTTCTTCGGAAGATCCGTCATGATTGTGATCTCCACCGGCAGTTTGTATTTCGACAACGACTCGCTGAGGTGCGCGCGGATCGCGTCGGTGTCGAGCGTCTGTCGTGGGTGCAGCGACACGAACAGCACGGGTTCTTCGCCGTAGACCGCGTGGGCCCTTCCGACGACGGCGGCCTCCGCGATCTGAGGCAACTGGTGCACCACTGCTTCGATCTCGCGGGGGTAGATGTTCTCGCCACCGCGGATGATCATGTCCTTGGCGCGGTCGACCAACATCAGGTAACCGTCCTTGTCGAACCGGCCTACGTCGCCGGTATGCAACCAGCCGTCGACGATCGTCGTCGCGGTCTCTTCCGGGCGATTCAAGTAGCCACGCATCACGTTGGGGCCCTTGATCACAACCTCGCCCGCCTCGCCGTCGGGCACCGGATTGCCAGCAGAGTCGACGATGCGGATCGTCTGACCCGGCACGGGTAGTCCCACCGTGCCAGGCTTGCGCTCGCCGTCCAGCGGATTGACCGTGCTGGCGCAGGATCCCTCTGACAACCCGTACCCCTCGATGAGCGGGATGCCGTAGCGGGATTCGAACGCCTCCAGCAGTTCGACGCTGGCAGGCGCCGCCCCACAGATCGCGAAGCGCACCGACGAAGTGTCCGGTCTGACGCTGGCGGGCAGACCGCACAGCATGGTGTAAATGGTTGGTACGGCGGAGAAGTAGGTGGGGCGGCTCTGCTCGATCCGGTCGAAGAACGAGTCCGGTCTGAACCGGCCCGCCACGGTCGCCCTGCCCCCTGCAAGCAGCGGTGAGAGCGTCCCGACGACGATTCCGTTGACGTGGAACAGCGGCAGGATCAGCAGGCTGTGATCGGCACCGGTCAGCTTGAACGCATCGATCACCCCGTTGCACATCGCATCGAGGTTGGCGTGATCGAGCATGACGCCCTTGGGCCGGCCCGTCGTTCCGCTGGTGTAGATCAGCAGGGCCAGCGCGTCGTCGGCCTCGTGGGGAGCGTCGGCGCCTGGTGTCGGTTCTCCGCAGTCGAGCTGGTCAGTCTCGACTGCCGCCACCCCCGCGTCGTACTCGGGCGTCCGCTCGACGATCAGCATCTTGGCGCCGGCGTCGGAGACCTGGTAGGTGACCTCCGCGGGCCGGAGCGACGGGTTGATCGGCGTGACCGTCGCGCCAAGGCGCCACGCTGCGAATAGCGACACCACGAAGCTGGCGGTGTTGGGCAGCATGACCGCCACGACGTCGCCGGAAGATATCCCGTGGCCGCGCAGCGACGCCGCGGCGCGCTGCACTGCGGCGAGGAACTGGGCATTGTCCAGATCGGTTTTGTCGTCGGCGATGGCGGGCCCGTGGGGATTCTCCGCGGCGCGTTGATCGGGAAGGGCGGATAGGTTCATGTGCGCTCCTGGGTTGCAGTGTGGGCCGACGATTTGCGATAACGGTAGGAATCCGGCGACCCGCGGCACAGTCGCGAACAGATAAGACTGGACGCGGGTTTTGTCGCCTGGGTACAACCTGTGAGCCCTGCAAATCTCCGGCTATCGGGGGCGCGACGATCTACTGTCATGAGGTGACTACCCGGCGTCGCGACGATGACGTCGATGTGAGCCGCTACGTCGCCGATACTGCCGACCGGCTGCACGACCGGCTGGCGGCGGTGTCGTCTGGCATTCAGGGTTTGCTGGAGGACGACATCCCCGAGCTGCGGGGCGACGCGCGGGTAATGGAGCTGCTCGGCGCCAGCGTCGAGGGAAACGTCGAAACCCTTCTGCACGCACTGCGCTACGACATCGCCGTGGAGCGGGTGGAGCCGCCAACGGCGGCACTGGAGTATGCGCGCCGGCTCGCCCAACACGGCGTCCCGGTGAACGCGCTGGTCCGTGCATATCGTCTCGGTCAGCGCCAGGTGAACGAGATCGTTTTCGCCGAGGTGCGCGCGATCGATATCCCCGAATCGATCAGGTACACCGTCATCGAGGCGATCACCCGCACCCTGTTCGAATACATCGACTGGATCTCGCAGCAGGTCGTCGCGGTGTATGAGGACGAGCGGGAACGCTGGCTGGAGAATCAGAACAGCCTTCGAGCCCTGCGGGTTCGGGAGGTACTGGCCGCGAACAAGGCCGTCGACGCGGATTCGTCGAGCACATCGATCCGCTACCCGCTGCGATGGCATCACCTTGCGGTGATCACGTGGTGCCCCGACGAGAGCACCGAGGGCGACGAACTCGCCTCGTTGCAGCGGTTTGTCCGGGAACTCGCCCAGGCCGCGGGGGCCGACGCAAACCCATTGTTCGTCGCGGCCGACCGGATGTGTGGATACGGATGGCTGCCGTTCCGTGCGGAACCGTCCGACGCCGCGGCCAGAGTGTGCGCCTACGCCCAGAAGCAGGGGGGCGGCCCGAATCTGGCGATCGGGACGATGGCGTCCGGCGTCGAGGGGTTCCGCCGGTCGCACCGCGCAGCACAGGGGGCCCGCGCCGTCGCGATGGCGAGCGGTCAGGACGAACGCATGGTGATTTCCGCCAGCGACCCCGGCCTGTCCATCGCAGCGCTCCTCGGCGACGATGTCGGCTACGTACGCGAATGGGTTGACGATGTGCTCGGTGACCTGGCGGCCGATAGCGAGAACGACGAACGATTGCGTGAGACGCTGCGGGTATTCCTCGGCTGCGGCAGCAGTTACAAGATGGCGGCCGAAGAACTCGCCATGCACTTCAACACCGTGAAATACCGCGTCGGGCGGGCGGAGGCCCGACGCGGTCGCCCGATCGCGGAGGAGCGGCTCGCTGTAGAACTCGCCTTGCTGGTGTGCCATTGGTATGGCGCCGCAGTCCTCAGGCGGGACTCGGCGTAGCACGATCGCGGGGGACAACGATGATGGCAAACTTCGTCTTCCGAGAACAATCCCGAGGTGGCGGTTGTGCTTAACCTTCCGGGCATGCATGGCGACGTGGTGCAACAGCAGGTCGCGGAGATCGCAGAAGCGCTCCGCCGGCGAACCGATGAGCTTGCACCGGTGCTTGCCCGTGCGATCACCCGGGAAGTCAGGCTTTACCAGACGACGACACCGGTGCCCTTCGAGGTCATCGTCGGTGCGTGCGCCGGGAACATGCGGCCGATCTTCACCGCGATCGCTGACAATTCGGCGTTCGACCCAACCGCCGCGGCGGAGCTGGGAATTCAGCGGGCCGGGGATGGTGTGCCGCTCACGTCGTTGATGGAGGCATACCGCGTCGGATTCCGTTGCGTATGGGAAGCGGTGATGACGGAATCCGCAATGCACGATCACGTCAACGGCGACGCAATACGCGTACTGACCGCGAAAGTCTCTGCTGCCCAAGATATTTACACGGACGCGATGGCCACCGCATATCGGGAGGAGAAGGCGCGCCGGGTGCTCAGCGATGAGTCCGAGCGCTCGGCTCTCATCGACTCGGTCCTGCGCGGGCGGCTGTTCGAACAGTGGAGCATTTGGGAAGCGGCCGACTACCTCCGGCTGCCCACCGAGGGACCCTATGTCGTCATCGCCGCCGAAATCGACGAGCTCGGCCTGGAGGCCCTGCCGGAAGTCGAATCGAAGCTGCGGAGCTTGGATATGTTCTCCGCGTGGCGGATGCTTCCGGATCTGCAGGTCGGGATCGTGCACGTCAAGACGGACAAACATCTTGCGAGTGTGTTGGCGCTCGTGTCCCGCACAGCGACGACGCGGATCGGGGTGAGCGCGCGCTTTGACGACCTGCGCGAGACCGCCCAAGCGCTTCGATGCGCCAGGATCACCCTGCGCGGCAGGCCGGACCCGGGACTGCGAGTGACACAGTTTGACGGCTCGATAATGGCCACTGCCGCCGTCAGTGCGCCAGAGGTGATGATCAAACTCGTGACGCCAACGATCGAGTGCTTCGCCGAACTTGCTCATAATGAGCGTGACATTCTCTTCGACACCTTCAGGGTCTGGGTGGAGAACGACGGATCACTGCGCGTGGTAGGCGAATTGCTGTTCTGTCACCCCAACACCGTGCGGTATCGGCTACATCGGATTGAGCAGCGTACTGGTCGCTCGCTGTCGCGTCCGCGCGATGTCGCCGAGCTCTGCTTGGCATTTGAAGTCCACCGCCGTCTCATGTGGCAGACGCAGGACCGTGATCATCAGACGCCGGACCCATGAGACGCCTGTGCAATTCGGCTGTGAGCCTGTGGATTTCCCGAGTCAGCTCGGTGTTGGTCTTGAGCTCCAGTTCCTGCTGCCTGGAAGTCGTGATCGGCCTTCGCCTGTTGGAACGCGGCCTGCCGATTCTGGCCGATCATCACGAAGGTCGACAGGAAGATCGCCTCGAGCGAGACCACCAGGGTCAATGTCGGCCACGGACTGCGCTCGAAGAACAACATCCACACCGCGAACAACGCCGCATGGATGTAGACGAAGCTCATCGACCCGGCGAATGTCGTGATCTGGTCGGCTACTCGCAGCTGGAAACTCGCGTTGCGTTTGCGCGCCTCGTCGATTACCGCCGGGTGGTGTATTTCGGTGCCCTTGAGGAGCCGACGCGGTACCAGCCGGCCGGCTTCGGCACGCGATGAAGTCATCCCACCAGGCGATTCACGACGCGTGCTGTCCGTCGAGTGCGGAAACATTATGGCCGACTTTGCGCATGGCGAAGGCGGACGCGATCTGACCGACGCCGTGGATGAGCGCCCCGGCGGCGACCCACGACACCAGCACGGTGACCGACACGTTCCACGAGCCGGCGGCCCAGAACCCGATCGCCAATTCCGCGAGACCGACGATCAGCAGTACCCACCATCCGGGTGCTCTGCTGGCCGCGAATGCCATTGCGATGTCGAACGATCCACGGAAAATGAAATAGAAGCTCATGATGGCGGCCAGCCCGACGAACGTGTTGTCGGGCCGGATGAACGCGAAGACACCGACCACCACGAACAGCGCCGCCAGCAGCCAGTGCAGAATGCGCCAGCCCGTCGGTCGAGACGGCGCCGACCATTACCTCGTTCGCCGCTGCCACGAAACAGAAGAATCCGAAAAGCACGGCGATTGTGGCCACCGTGGCGTAGTCGAACCGCAGGATCACCACCGCTATCACGATCCACGCCACGCCGGCGACAAGCAGCAACCACCAGTTCTTCGTCGTGGAGACGACGTCGTCGAGGATGGGATGAAATATCCCCGATCGTGTCATCGAGGACTCACGAGTCTCGGTCATTTCCACTCCAATTGATTCCGGTGTCAACGTTTCGCGCGCAACGTGAGCCACGCGCATCGGCGGATTCAATTGTTGCGTCGTCCGGAAACCGCGCGATTGTTTCTGGATACAACATTGCCGGGGTCGTGGTGTTCTGCGTAACAACGACAGGGCGGCGCGCAGTCGAGACGATTGAACTATCACTCAAGCGGGGCGGATGGAGCCGCAATGTCGAATCTCGCTCTCAGTCTCGTCGCCAGCGCCGCGCGTATCCCTGAGCGGCCTGCGGCAATCACCGACGAGCACGCGATGACCTACGCGGAACTGGACACCGCTTCGGCCCGACTGGCCACGCTGCTCGAGCGCGAGGGGATTGGTGCGGGGGATCGGGTCGGGGTGATGCTGCCGAACATCGCGGCAGCACCGATTACCTACTACGGCATCTGGCGGCTGGGCGCCGTCGTGGTGCCGATGAATCCGCTGATGAAGGGCCGCGAGGTGCAGTTCTACCTTTCGAACACCGGCGCCAAGGCGCTGATCGGTAGCCCGGGATTTGCCGGCGCGGCGACCGACGGCGCGGAAGGCGCCGGCGCGAAGTTGTGGCTCGTCGACGACGCCGAGCTGGCACGGTTGACGGGTGGTCTGCCGGAGTACGGCGAGCCGGTCCTGCGCGATGCGTCCGACACCGCCGTCGTGCTGCACACGTCGGGAACGACCGGCACGCCCAAGGGCGCCGAGCTGACCCACGGAAGCCTGGGGAGCAACCGGGACGTCATCGTGCGACACCTGCTGATGCTGACGGACGACGACGTCGTGCTCGCCTGCTTGCCGCTGTTTCATGTGTTCGGGATGACGTGTGCGATGAACGCCGCGATCGCCGTCGGTGCCGGACTTTCGCTGATGGCGCGCTTCGACCCGGCGAAGGCGATCGAGCGAATCCGGCGCGACCGCGTCACGGTGCTGGAGGCGGTCCCCACCATGTACAGCGCGCTGCTGTCGGTT
The DNA here is from genome assembly GCA_963770305.1 of uncultured Actinomycetota bacterium. Taxonomy (GTDB): domain Bacteria; phylum Actinomycetota; class Actinomycetes; order Mycobacteriales; family Mycobacteriaceae; genus Mycobacterium. The sequence continues at coordinate 14,489 of CAVYPB010000031.1, read as the reverse complement.
GCCGATCAGTTCCCGCAGGAGGCGACGGCGACACTGCGCACGTGCGTCTCCGGCGGCGCGGCGCTGCCCGTCGCGGTACTCAGCGATTTCGAGAAGACTTTCGACGCGATGATCCTGGAGGGCTACGGTCTCTCCGAAACGTCGCCCGCCGTGACGTTCAATCACCCTGGCGCCGAACGCCGCCCGGGATCGATCGGCACCCCGATCGAGGGCGTACAGGTACGCCTCGTCGATGAGGACGGGCGCCCGGTGCCGAGGGGAACGCAGGGGGAGATTCAGGTCAAGGGCCCGAATGTGATGAAGGGGTATTGGAATCTGCCCGACGCCACCGACGAGGCGATCAAGGACGGCTGGTTCTCCACGGGCGATATCGCCGTCGTCGACTCCGACGGGTACTACTACGTCGTCGACCGCAAGAAGGACCTGATCATTCGTGGCGGGTATAACGTCTACCCACGTGAGGTCGAAGAGGCGCTGCACGAGCATCCCGCGGTGGCCGCGGTTGTTGTCATCGGCATTCCCCACGAGTCACTGGGCGAGGAAGTCGGCGCAGCGGTGGTTCTGAAGGCCGGCGCATCGGCCGAACTTGACGAATTGCGGCAATTCGTCAAGGGCCGTGTCGCCGCGTACAAGTACCCACGCCGGATCTGGTTCGTCGACACCCTCCCGACCGGCCCGACGGGCAAGCTTTTGCGCCGTGAAGTGAAACCGCCACCCGAGGAGGGATAACACGTGGTAGCCACAACCAGAGCAAGCGCCGACGAGCTTGCGGCGCCGCTGGATCTGCTGTTGACGAGTTCGGCGGTCGGCATGGCGGATCGGCTGATGCCCAACGTGGCGTGGAGCAGATTCGCGCTCAACCTCGCCAAGCAACCCCGCACGGTGGCGTCGCGCGCAGCGTCGCTCGGTCGGGAACTGGTCGCGATTGCCGAAGGCCGTTCGGAGCTGGCCCCTGCGAAGGGCGACAAGAGATTCGCGGATCCGGCATGGCGGGGCAATCCGCTGCTCCACCGCACGATGCAGGCCTATCTGGCGACGAACAGCACTGTGGATCAACTCTTTTCGGACGCGAATCTCGATTGGCGTGACGCCGAACGGATCCGATTCGTGTTGGATTTCCTGACCGAAGGACTCGCACCGAGCAACAACCCGGTGCTGAACCCGTTGGGGTGGAAGGCGCTCATCGACACCGGTGGACTCAGCGCGGTGCGAGGGTTGCGCCACTTCGTCGACGACATGATGTCGGCGCCACGGGTTCCGTCGATGGTGGATCCCGACGCGTTCACGTTGGGCAAGGACATCGCCGCCACCGCAGGTTCGGTGGTCTTCCGATGCGAGGAATTCGAGCTGATCCAGTACGCCCCGCAGACGGACAAGGTCTTCTCGGCGCCGTTGCTGATGGTGCCACCGGTGATCAACAAGTTCTACATCATGGATATCTCGCCGGGGCGCAGCATGATCGAGTACTTTCTGCGCCAGGGCATCCAGGTATTCACGATCTCGTGGCGCAATCCCACTGAGGAACAGAGGAATTGGGATTTCGACACCTACGGCCAGGCGATCCTGAACGCACTGGACGCCGTCGAGAAGATCACGCAGTCCGATCGCACGCATCTGCAGGCCTCCTGCTCCGGAGGCATTCTCGCCGCGATGACGGCCGCGCATCTCAACGCAACGGGGGAGGGCCACCGTCTGGCCGGGTTGACGCTCATGGTCACGGTGCTCGACCAGACGAAGGCCGGGTTCGCAGCCGCGGCCATCGACGAGGAAGCCGCCAACATCGCCATCGCCTTGTCCGCGCGCAAGGGATATCTGGATGGCCGATCGCTTGCGGAGGTGTTCGCTTGGCTGCGGCCAACGGACCTGGTCTGGCGCTACTGGGTGAACAACTACGTCGAGGGCAAGTCGCCCGCGGCCTTCGACGTCCTGTACTGGAACGCCGACACCACACGGATGGCCGCTGCGCTGCATCGGGACATGGTGACGATGGGTGTGCACAATTCGCTTGTCACGCCTGGCGCCGTAACCATGCTGGGCACGCCCGTGGACCTCAACCAATTGACCACGGACGCCTACGTTGTCGCGGGGATCGCCGACCACATATCGCCGTGGCAAGCCTGTTATCGCAGTGCCCGTCTGCTGGGAATCAGGAACCTCCGCTTCGTGCTGTCCTCCAGCGGACACATCGCCTCGCTGGTGAACCCGCCGGGGAACCCCAAGGCGAACTTCCGGACCGCAGCGGTGGACGAGCCCGATCCGGCTTTCTGGCTGGAATCGGCCGAACCGCACCCGGATTCCTGGTGGCCGGACTTCGTCGCCTGGATCGGCGAACGCAGTGGCGAGAAGAAGGATGCGCCGGTGGCGCTCGGCGGTGCGGGCATGGCGCCACTGGAGCCGGCTCCCGGTTCCTACGTGCTCGAACGCTGAACATCGAGAGGGCTTGTATGACTACCGTTTTAGAAGAGCCGGCCGACCTCCTCAAGCTGGTCGGCCAGCGGCTCGGTACCACCGACTGGATAAAGATAACCCAGGACCAGGTTGACCGTTTTGCCGACGCCACCGGGGACAAGCAGTGGATTCACACCGATCCGCAGCGGGCGGCGAAGGGACCCTACAAGGGAACGATCGCGCATGGCTATCTCACGCTGTCACTTGCGCCGGTAGTGATTTCGCAGGTGCTGCAGATCCGCGAACTGACTGCCGCGTTGAACTACGGGCTGAACAAAGTGCGGTTCCCGACGCCGCTACCAGTCGGGTCCAAGGTACGCGCCGCTGTCACGGTGATGAGTGCACAGCAGAAGACTTCCGGTGTCGAGTCGGTGTTCACCCTGACGTACGAGATCGACGGCGAAGATCGCCCCGCCTGCGTCGCCGATGTGATCGTGTTGTTCCCATGACCGCGGCGGCTGCAGAGACGTTGAGCATGGAAAGCCTGCTCCCGGTGCTCGGTCAGCAGATCCGGGTGAAAGTCCGTGAGGGGACCGGCGTGCCCCTGGTGTTGTGCAACGGCATCGGAGCCAGCCTCGAAGTGCTCGATCCGCTCGTGGAGCGTTTGAATCCCGATACGACCGTGGTGCGTTTCGACGTCCCAGGCAGTGGTGGCTCGCCGGATTCGGCGCTGCCGTATGGATTTCCGTACTTGGCCGCCGTGCTTGGCCAGCTGCTCAAGAAGCTTGGATACGACGGCAAGGTGGACGTCCTCGGGTTTTCGTGGGGCGGCGCGCTGGCTCAGCAGTTCGCGTTTCAGAACCCGCGTCGCTGCCGACGGCTGATTCTGGTGTCCACCGGCACAGGTGCTCTCATGGTGCCTGGAGGGCCTGCGGTGCTGGCGAAGATGCTCACCCCGCGCCGTTTCCTGGACCACGATTACGCTTCTACCATCGCGGGTGCGCTCTACGGCGGCACTGTGCGCACCGATCCGTCCCTCGTCAAGCAGTTGTTCGACCGCCAGCTGATGGCCGGTTCGCGAGTGGGTTACCTTCATCAGCTTCTCGCTGGGGCGGTGTGGACCAGCTTGTTTGCCTTGCCGCTGGTCCGCCAACAGACGCTGATCGTCGCCGGACTTGACGACCCGATCATCCCCGTCGTGAACGCCAAGATCATGGCGCGATTGCTGCCGCATGCGACGGTGCACATGCATGCCGGCGGCCACGTCGACCTGATCACCAACGCCGCCGAATTGGCGCCGGTGATCGAGAGTTTCAGAGATCAACCGGACTGAGGGAGCGCCGATGAGCACCGCGACCACTACCGACAGCGCCGACTTCTACGCGCTGGAGTCGCTGCTCGACGATGACGAGCAGGATTTCCTGCACCGTGTGCGGGACTTCATGAAATCTGAGGTCGAGCCGAGTGTCAATCAGCATTGGCAGCGGGGGAGCTTTCCGTTTGAGATCGTGCCGGGCTTTCGGCAACTCGGATTGGCGGGGTTGCCGTATCAGGGATTCGGTTGTCCCGGAAGGTCGTTCCTTCTCGACGGCATGGTGGCGATGGAACTCGCCCGCACGGACCCGTCGATCGCCACGTTCGCCGGGGTGCACGGCGGCCTGTCGATGGGCTCGATCTATCTGTGCGGCAGCGAGGAGCAGAAGCAACACTATCTGCCGGAGATGGCGCGCTTCGACAAGATCGGGGCGTTCGGTCTGACGGAGCCCGACGTCGGTTCGGGCGCCTCCGGCGGCCTGATGACGACGGCTCGCAGGGACGGAGATTCGTGGATCCTCAACGGGCAGAAGAAGTGGATCGGCAACGCCACCTTCGGCGACCTCACGGTGATCTGGGCCAAAGACGCCGGCGACGGCCAGGTCAAGGGTTTCATCGTCGCCAACGACACCCCGGGATTCTCGACCACCAAGCTGGAAGACAAGATTGCACTGCGCATCGTGCAGAACGCCGTCATCACCCTCGACGATGTCAGGGTTTCTGAGGACGACCGGTTGCAGAATGCGAACTCGTTCCGCGACACCGCCGAGGTGCTGCGGATGACCCGGGCCGGGGTGGCGTGGATGGCGGTTGGCTGTGCCCGCGGGGCATACGAGAACGCGTTGGCTTACGCGATATCCCGCGAACAGTTCGGCAGGCCCATCGCAGGTTTCCAATTGGTGCAGGACCTGCTGGTGCGGATGCTGGGCAACATCACGTCGTCGTGGGCGCTATGCGCCCGACTTTCCCAGCTGCAGGACGAAGGGTGCGCCGAGGACCGGCACTCGTCGCTGGCCAAGGCATGGTGCACGGTCCGGATGCGAGAAACCGTCGGATACGCACGGGAACTACTGGGTGGCAACGGGATTCTCTTGGAGCACAACGTCGGACGCTTCGTCGCCGACGCTGAAGCGATCTACTCCTACGAAGGCACTCGCGAGATGAACACCCTGATCGTTGGGCGTGCCATCACCGGGCTCAGTGCGTTCGTATAGGCAGTAGGGAGACGCAGAATGACCGACCCGGTCGACCGGATTCGGCAGATCCTCGAACGCCACCAGCCATACGGCGAGTCCGACCATGCCCGTCATGTAGCCGAGGACATCGTCGCCCAGCTGGAACTACGTCGGGAGAACGTCGACAACAAGATGCGGTACGTCAGTGCATGGTTCGACGACGAGCTGACAAAACTCGAGGGCGCCGAATGACCGTCTGTCTCACAGGTCGGTCTCGGCGGTGACCCGACCGCTGGCGACGGCTTCACGCAGCGTCGCGTAGTCGCGCTCGTTCTGTTGGGCGTACGCCTCGGCGAACCGGGTGAACGCGATGTCGGCGACGTCACCGCTGCCGAGGTAGCCCGCGATCGCGACGCGATCACCCGTGCGGGCATGAGCGCGCGCGAGGACGTGTGCGCATGACTGCCCGTAGTCGGCGAGTAGCTGCGGACCCATCGACTCCAGGCTTGCCGATTCCTTCCAATCGCGCAGCTGACGCACGTAATAGTCGCCCTCGTGGTCGTCGGGCCCGACGCAATGCAGCCAACCGAGCAAAATGTCGCTGCTGGATTGCATCAGCCGTTCACCCTCCACCACTCGCTCGGCGGCGTTGGCGTAGCCGGACGCGCCGAGATAGCGTCTCCAGCACCGACGGTTCGGCCTCCTTGACCTGCATCAGCAAGGGATCGCTGTCATCGCGCCCCAACAGCAGTATCACCCACGCTCGGGTGCCGACGCTGCCCACGCCGACCACCTTCCGGGCCGATCCGGCATAGCGGAATCGGCCGGCAAGTCCGCGACGGCTGGAGTCCAGGCTCTGCCGATACTCGTCGAACAGGACGCTCATCTGTTGTTCGTACCGTCGGGCCTGCGCCTCGCCGACGAGCTCGTCGATCGGAATGAGCAGTGGCGGATCGCTGGCCAGCCGGCGCCGCCCGTCGACAACCCTGGTCAGCTTCGACAGTGCCTGGAGGTTGTCGCGTGTGTGGGCCTTGGCCGCCGTGCGCCGGATCGCTTGCCCGTATGTGTGATCGACATCGGCCTCGAGCGCATCGTCGACGACTACGTGGCCATACCACACGTCGAGCTCACCCATCTTCGCAAGCGTGCGCATCCGATCGCGGTAAGCCTGCGCGCAGGCTCGCAGGACGGGCTCGCGCTGTTGTCGATCAAAGCCGTTTTCCTGTGCGACGATCGCGACACTTGCCACCAGCCGCTTGACATCCCACTCCCAGGGACCCGGCAGTGTCTCGTCGAAGTCGTTGATGTCGAAGACCAGGTTTCTCTCGGGCGAGGCGAACAACCCGAAGTTGGACACGTGCGCGTCGCCGCATAGCTGCACAGTGATTCCACTGCGCCCGCTAGTGGCAAGGTCCGACGCCATGATCAGAGCCGCGCCGCGAAAGAACGCAAACCGCGATTGCAGCATCCGTCCGTATCGCACCGGCACCAGGTCGGAGATCCGCGAGTGGGCTTGTGACTCAAGCAAATCGACCGGGTCCGGGCGGTCCTGTGCTGCAACGAAATCTGCGAGCGCCGACCTGGGCAGCACCGATCGCTGGCATATGCCCAGGTCGTGTCGCTCTTGTACCGACTCCGTCAATCAGACTCCGAGTGCCGCGGCCGCCTTTTGAGCATATATGGCGTCAAGCACCGCGTACTCGGCCTCTTCGACCGCGTCCAGCGCGAAATCGATCGCATCGTTGGCGTACGCCTCGGTCAGCTCGGCATCCGTCGCGGCGTCGTGGGCATCGATCTTTGCCTTGACCCGGTCGCCGCGTGCCCGCACCTCGGCGACGTGCGCCTGCCACTTAGCGCGAACTTCTTGCCAGTGCGACGACGCGGCATCCTTGGCGTCATCCGCCTTGTCCTTCAAGTGATCGGCAGCGGCGTCCGCGCGTTCACGCGCGCTGGCGACGTCGCTCTCGAGCTGGTCCCTAGTCCGCTCATTGGCGGCCTTCAGTTGGTCGGCCGCGGCTTTCGCCTTGTCCGAGATCTTCTCGAATTGTGTGCTCAGATCCCCGTCAGCCATCAAAGCTCCTATGTGAGTGAATGCGGGCGCTCCGCCCACATTGAATCGTCGGTGCCGTCGCACGACCCGTCATTGTTCGGCGGGACACCATCGGCGGCCGAAGATTAGTCACGGCGATAATGGCCATCGCCGATGTGCACCGGAACACCGTGACGTCCTTCGCGCCGATCTACGCTCACTGACCATGGCGCCCCCGGATATCGACGCGCAGGTGATGGAAATCGGCTCGGTCATCGGGCGTCGTCTCGACGAGATCGCCAAACAGGTTGCATCCACGGTAAGAACCAACGTCGAGTTCTACAAGGACACCAGCGTCGTGAGTGCTGACGAGCTGCTGTCCAGCAGCACGGAAAACATCCGATTTCTGTTCGACGGACTTCGCGAAGGTGCCCCCTTCGACACTTCACCCGCCGTTGCCACCGGAACCAATCGGGCCGCCGCTGGGGTGCCTCTTCCCGTCGTCATGGACGCGTTCCGCGTCGCTTTGCATCACCTGTGGGAAGCCATGATCGAGGTGGCCGGCGTCCAAGCAAACATCGGCCGCGATGCGCTGTTGCGAGCGACCGCCCTGCTCTGGCAGGCACAGGACGTCTACACCGACGCGATGACGGCAGCGTACCGCCGCCAGGCAATGCATCAGGCTCTGGAGGATGAAGCCGAACGTTCCGCGCTGACCGAGGCGTTGCTCCAGGCTCGGATCACTGACGACCGCAGCCTGTGGGAAGTCGCACAGCTCTTGCGATTACCGCAGAAAGGTCCGTATGTGGTGATCGCGGCGCAGTGTCCCGCCATTGGCAAGCAGGCACTCCCGGGAATCCATGCCATGCTGCGGAGCATCGACATCTTCTCCGCCTGGCGGTTGCTGCCCGATCTGCACACCGGCATTGCGCACATCCCGAGCGATACCGAACGCGGCGCCCTGCTGGAACTTCTCGGCCGAGTTGCGACGACGCCGGTCGGGGTCAGCCCCGCGTTCGACGATCTCGCCGACACCGCCCAGGCCCTGCGGTACGCGCGCGTGGCGGTCAATGCCCGAGGCAGGGGACCCGGCACGGTCGCGGTTTTCGACGACTCGGTTATTGCCGTCGCGGCGGTCAGTGCTCCGGAGGTGACGAAGAAGGTCACCGAGCTCGTTCTCGGGGGTGCCTTCGACGACATGACGAGTGAGGAAAAGGACGTTCTGTTCGACACGTTCCGGACATGGGTGGACAACGACGGCTCCATCCCGAACACGGCTGCGCAGCTTTACTGCCATCCCAACACGGTGCGCTACCGGCTGCACCGCATCGAGGAACGCACCGGGCGGTCGCTGTCTGTGCCGCGTGAACTCGCCGAGCTCTGCCTGGCATTCGAGATCTACCAAGACAGCTGGTAACGCGGAGACATTTGCCGCCCGTACGTCGACACGATGTCCATGGCGACATCAAGAGCCACGCAGGGTTGTCAGCGAGCACATCGACATTGGCCGCGCCTCGTCAAAGGATTGCCTGGTGGGCAGAAGACCCACCTAGCAAAGGTAGCCGTCCGGCTCGGACGACAAGGAGTGGTTGAGATGGCCAACGGAAACGTAGACGAGGCAAAGGAAGTCATGAAACCCCTTCTCGGGCAACAGCTGTGGAAATGGACTCTCGCAGCGGGCTTGCTGTCGATTGTCTTAGGCGCCATCGTGCTTGCCTGGCCCGGCCCGACGATCCTCGTCGCCTCGACATTGTTCGGGGTATACCTGCTGTTGACTGGATTCATCGGCCTGTTCATGGCTTTCACGCTGCCTAGTTCGGCTGGCATGCGCATTCTGCTGTTCATCAGCGGGGCACTGTCAGTGGTACTGGCGATCCTGTCCTTCCGCCACTTCGGCGATGGATATGCGATTCTTCTACTGTCACTGTGGATCGGAATTGGCTTTATTTTTCAGGGCGTTTCGGCCATCGCGGCAGCGATCGGCGAGTCGAATCTGCCCGGGCGTGGTTGGTACGTCGTCCTTGGCATAATCTCAGTGATCGCCGGCCTCGCCGTCCTTGTTTGGCCCTTCGATTCGATCGTGGTGCTTGTGTTGGTTGCCGGCGTGTGGTTCGTCGTCCTCGGCGTAGTGCAGATCATCCAGTCGCTCCAGATCCGCAAGGACGCCAAGACGATACGGGAAGCCGTTGACTCTGTGTCTGAGCGGTTCACGGCCAGGTGATGATGATGGACCCCGAGTTGAGTGCACGGTTCGAACGTGAAGTTGTTCCGCTGCATGCCTCCCTGTATCAGCAAGCGCGTCGCATGAGCCGGAACCACGCGGATGCAGAGGACCTGTTGCAGGAGACCATGATGAAGGCGTACGCCGGTTTCGGATCGTTTCGGCAGGGCAGCAACCTGAAGGCATGGCTGTTTCGGATCCTCACCAACACCTACATCAACGGCTACCGCAGGGAACGACGTCGACCGGTGCAGTGCTCCACCGAGCAGGTTACCGAACAGTCCTTGGCAGCGGCTTATGCCCGTTTCACGCCTGCACAACGGTCGGCCGAGGATCACGTTCTGGATTCGTTGCCGAACAAAGACATCGAGGCGGCGATGCAGACGCTGCCGCAGCAGTTCCGCGAAGTTGTTTACTACGCCGATATCGAGGGTTTCCGTTACGAAGAGATCGCAGCGATGATGAAGACTCCGCGGGGAACCGTGATGTCGCGGCTTGCGCGCGGTCGGCGGCGGCTTCGGGTAGCGCTCACTCCTGTTGGCGGCTGACGTGATGTCGGACTCGGGGCCAGGTGCCGGGCGGGCACGTCCCCCCACTCACCATGCGACGCACGCAAAGCGGCACCGTCATGTTGGTGGCGGCAGACTGTTCTTGCGGGTTCTCTTGGTGGCAATGGTTTCTGCAGCTTTTGGTGCGGCTGGTGCCGTGCTTCTCCATCCGCCCGCAGTCGCCAGCCAATCCCTGATTCCTGAGCACGTGAGCCCCAAGTCGGGGGTCAGTATGGGCGCTTCCTCGGTCGAGCAGGTTGTCGCCAAGGTGTTGCCCAGTGTGGTGACGCTGCAATCGAGTCTCGGTGACGAGTTCGAACAAGGCTCCGGCATCATCCTCACCCCGGATGGGCTGATCATGACCAATAGCCACGTTGTGGCCGCCGACCTCGACGGCCGGCTCGACTCGACTAGCACCATGGTCACGTTCAGCGACGGTCGCAAGGCTCCGTTCAGCGTTATCGCTACTGATCGCAGGAGCGATGTCGCCGTTGGTCGGGTGCAAGGGGTTTCGGGGCTCACCCCGATTTCCTCCGGTACTTCGGCCGACCTCCGCGTCGGTCAGCCAGTGGTGGCCGTGGGCTCACCGCTTGACCTGGAGGGCACGGTCACAACCGGCATCATCAGCGCGCTGAACCGACCGGTGTTCACAGCCGGCGACGCGAACGGCGAATTCGGGGCGTTCGAAGCGATCCAGACTGATGCCGCACTCAACCCGGGTAATTCCGGCGGGGCGCTGTTCGACATGAACGGTGAGCTCATCGGGATGAACTCGGCGATGGCAACGCTGGGCACTGCCAGCGACTCCGGGGGAGCGCAGAATGGGTCGATCGGGCTTGGCTTCGCAATTCCCGTCGATCACGCGAAGCGCATCGCGTCGCAACTCGTCGCCAAGGGCACCGCATCGCATGGTTGGCTTGGCGCACAGGTCAGCGACGGGGCGGATACCAAGGGCGCCACGGTTGTCGGTGTCGTCACCGGGAGCCCTGCCGCGGCGGCGGGACTGTCCAATGGCGCGTTGGTGACGAGGATCGATGACCAACCGACTCCAAATGCAGAGTCGCTCGCCGCGATCGTGCAATCCAAGGCGCCAGGCACACATGTGACGATGGCTTTCGTCGATCCGTCGGGTGATGCCAAGACAGTCACTGTCACCCTGGAGACAGATGCAGGTCGGGGCTAGCCTGTGTTCGCTGCTACAGCATCACGGTTCCCGAGTTGTTTGCTCGGATAGTGACGCCGACCGCTTCAGGTGCAAGTATGCCTCAAGGGCGTCAAGAGGACGGCGAGCGACATGACAACGACCGCGGGGGCGGAGCGGCAGCGGGTAAGTAGTTTCGGTCGCCTCGACCTTGGTCTGCACCAGGCCGGCGACTGGTATCTGTGCGGCCCGTACCTTAGCGAACGGCAATGGGGCACAGTCCGCGAAGACTACAGCCCCGACGGGGACGCCTGGAACTATCTACCGCACGACCACGCGCGCTCGCGCGCGTACCGCTGGGGCGAGGACGGGCTCGCCGGCTTTTGTGACATCGAGCAGCGGCTGTGCCTCGCGCTGGCCTTATGGAACGGGCGTGACCCGATCCTCAAGGAGCGGTCGTTCGGGTTGACCGGCGAGGAGGCCAATCATGGCGAGGACGTCAAGGAGTACTGGTGGTATCTCGATGCTGTCCCCAGCCACGTCTGGAACAGCTGGCGCTACCACTACCCGCAGCGGGCTTTCCCATATCAACAACTGCTCGATGAGAACCGGCGGCGCGGCAAGCTGGATCCGGAATACGAGTTGCTCGACACCGGGATCTTCGACGACGACCGGTACTGGGTCGTCGACGTCAAGTACGCCAAGGCGGATCCGACCGACATCCTGATGACGATCAGCGTGACCAACGCCGGGCCCGACACCGAACTGCTGCACGTGCTTCCCACAATGTGGTACCGCAACACCTGGTCCTGGGAGGCCGATGGGACCCGACCGACGATCACGGCCACATCGACCGGGACCGCGGCCACCAACCATCCGTTCCTCGGTCAACTCGAGCTGTTACCCGGACCGGACCCACGGGGCGCCTACCCGGAGCTGCTGTTCTGTGACAACGACACGAATCTTGAACGGCTCTATGGGGTTCCGGCTTCCTCACGATGGCCGAAGGACGGAATCAACGACCACGTCGTCGCGGGCGCCGACACCGTCAATCCGGAGCGACGCGGCACCAAGTGTGCAGCCTGGTACCGGCTGACGGTGGGACCCGGCGAGACAGCACAAGTGCGGCTGCGCCTGCGGCCGGAAGGCACCGGCCCGGACGCGGCGACCGCGCTGGGCGCGGACTTTACACGGGTAGAAGCGCAACGGCGGGACGAGGCCGACGAGTTCTACGCCGAGCTCACGCCTCCCGCAGCATCGGCCGATGAGGCGGCGGTCATGCGGCAGGCGTTCGCAGGCATGCTGTGGAACAAGCAGTTCTACAACTACGACGTTGCCCGCTGGCTGGACGGCGACCCGAGCCAGCCGCCGCCTCCGGCGCAGCGGCAGCACGGCCGCAACGCCCGGTGGCGCAGCTTCGAGGCCTTCGACGTGATGTCGATGCCCGATACGTGGGAATACCCGTGGTTCGCGACATGGGACATGGCATTTCATTGCATCGCACTTGTGCACGTCGATCCCGCCTTCGCGAAGTATCAGCTGTCGCTATTGTGCCGCGAGTGGTTCCAGCACCCCAACGGCGCCCTGCCCGCATACGAGTGGGACTTCAATGACGTCAACCCGCCGGTACAGGCGTGGGCCGCGCTGGAAGTGTTCGCCATCGACGGAGGCCGCGACTTCGACTTCCTCAGCCGCATCTTCGACAAGCTGCTGGTGAACTTCACCTGGTGGGTGAATCGCGAAGACGCCAACGGGTCCAACCTCTTTGAGGGTGGATTCATGGGTCTGGACAACATCGGCCCCCTCGACCGCTCGCATCTTCCTGTCCGCGGACTCCTCGAGCAGTCTGATGCCACCGGCTGGATGGCAGGATACGCACTGTCGATGGCCACCATTGCCGCGATCCTGCACGGGTCTGGGCACCGGCCCGCGCTCGACCTGGTGCAGAAGTTCCTGGAGCATTTTGCGGGTATCTCGGAAGCCCTTGACGCGGTTGGCCTCTGGGATGATGTTGACGGCTTTTTCTACGACCGCATCCTGCTGGCTGACGGCAGTGCAGTGCCGGTCCGGGTGCGCTCGATGGTCGCCATGATCCCGCTGCTGGCCGCGGCAGTTGTCAACGAGGAGGCCATCGACCGCACGCTTGTGACCGACAAGATGTTCGCCGACTACCTCCGGCGCCATGGGCTCGGAGGGACCAAGGAGATGGCCGATGCGGGAATCCTGCGCGGGCAGCCGGGACAGCGGCGGCTGTTGGTCGGGGTGACCGGCCTGGATCGCGTCCGGCGGCTGTGCCGAGTCCTCTTCGACCCGGCAGAATTCCTGTCGCCGCACGGCCTCCGTTCCCTGTCCGCCTACCACCGCGAGCACCCATACGTCTTGACCGTGGAGGGTGTGCGCGCCGGGATCGACTACGAACCGGCGGAGTCGACCACCGCGATGTTCGGCGGCAACTCGAACTGGCGTGGCCCGGTGTGGTTTCCGCTGAACTACCTCGTGGCGACCGCATTGCAGCGCGTCCACGAATTCTTCGGCGATGAATTCACGATCGAGTATCCGACCGGATCGGGAAACAAGGTGACGCTGGATGTCGTCGCCGCCGATTTCTGGGAGCGGCTCGTCTCGCTTTTCCTCGTCGACCAAGATGGCCGACGGCCGTGCTTCGGCGCCGTGCAGCGAATGCAGACCGATCCGCGGTGGCGTGACAACCTGCTCTTTCATGAGTACTTCCACGGTGACAACGGTGCCGGCCTCGGCGCGTCCCACCAGACGGGGTGGACCGGGCTAATCGCCGACGTGATCAGGCGCCGCCACCGCGCCTACCCTAAGGCGTCGGAAGTCATCCAGCGCCTGGTTCAGGGACAGGAGACCGCGTGAGCGCCACCATCCTTGCGGGCCGTCCCGCCCCGCTCGGCGCGACGCCGGGCCCGCAAGGCACGAACTTCGCCGTGGCGTCCAACGGTGACGAGGTCAGGCTGTGCCTGTTCAGTCGCGACGGCAGCGAAACCCAGTTGCTGCTACCGGAGCGTGACGGCGACGTCTGGCACGGGTTCGTGCCCGGTGTGGCGCCGGGACAGGCCTACGGTTATCGGGTCAGCGGACCGTACGACCGCGCGCGCGGCCAGCGTTATAACCCTGCCAAACTCCTGCTCGACCCCTATGCGCGAGCGATCAGCGGCGACGTCCGGTTCGGGCCCGAATTACTCGATTACGCAATGGATAACACCGGTGCACCCAGCCCGCTGGATTCAGCGGGTCAGATGCCGCGCAGCCTGGTGACGGCCCCCACCTCCACGCCGCCATCGCCAGGGCCGGGACACGCCCTGGCCGACACGATCGTCTACGAGGTGCACGTGCGCGGGTTCACCGCGAAGCTCCCGGGCGTGCCGCCGGAACTGCGCGGCACATATGCGGGCTTGGCGCACGAGGCGGCGGTGCGACACCTCGTCGACCTTGGCATCACCACCGTCGAGCTGTTGCCGATCCACCACAACGTGCCCGAGTCCTTCCTCGTCGAGCGGGGATTGACGAACTACTGGGGCTACAACACGATCGGTTTCTTCGCCCCGCACGCCGCGTACTCCGCTGCGGTGCGGGCGGGTCAGCCCGGTGGCCAGGTCGAGGAATTCCGGGACATGGTCAACGCCCTGCACGCGGCAGGTTTGGAAGTGGT
>CAVYPB010000030.1:0-310770 GCA_963770305.1 uncultured Actinomycetota bacterium | reverse complement strand
GCCCGTATGCGACCATGATGCTCGGCGACTTCGGTGCCGAGGTCATAAAGATCGAACGACCGCAGGCCGGTGACGATACCCGCGAATGGGGTCCGCCCTACGATTCCGAAGGCGTGGCAACGTATTTCAACGCGGTCAACCGTAACAAGAGATCGGTGGTGTTGGACCTCACCAATCCCGCCGATCAACAACGCGCCCGCGATCTTGTGGCCACCGCCGACATCGTGGTGGAGAACTTCCGCACCGGAACGATGGAGAAATTCGGTCTCGGCTACGCGACCTTGCGTGCGTCGCAGCCCGACCTGATCTACTGCTCGATCACCGGGTTCGGCCGCGAGGGAGGTGCCGCCCTGCCCGGCTACGACCTGCTGGTGCAGGCCGTCGGCGGACTGATGAGCGTGACCGGCCCCGGCCCCGACGAACCCACCAAGGTGGGAGTCGCTCTCGTCGACGTCCTGGCCGGCCTGCACGCGCTGGTCGGGATCCTGGCCGCGCTGGCGCACCGCGACCGAACCGGACAAGGCCAGCGAGTCGACACCGACCTGCTCTCGGTGCTGTTGTCATCACTGGTCAACCAGGCATCCGGCTACCTGGGCGCCGGCGCGGTGCCCGGCATCATGGGCAACCGGCACCCAAGCATTGCGCCATATCAAACGTTTCCCACCGCGGACCGTCCTATCGCGCTCGCCGTCGGCAACGACAAGCAGTTCAGGCTTCTCGCCGCGGCCGTGAATCTGCCATGGCTGGCCGACGACTCCAGATTCGCGTCCAACCCGCAACGGGTCCACAATCGCGATGCTCTCGCCGAAACACTCGGCGCGGTCCTGAAGACCCGCGGCGCCGACTACTGGTACGACACACTCACAGCGGTGGGCGTGCCCGCGGGCCCGATCAACAACATCGCCGAGGCGTTCACGTTCGCCGAACAGCTCGGCCTGACCGTGTCGGTGCCCGTACCGGCGAGTGTCACACCACAAGTCGCCAACCCCATTTCGTTGTCTGAGACTCCGGTCAGCTACCGGAGTGCCCCACCTACCCTCGGCGACGCAACCCCGCGTGATTGAACCGGCGCTCATTCCGACGTCATTGGCGTTGCTTGCATTCAAGTAGCTTCTAGACATGGCGATCACCGTGCGCCGCCTGGCTGAGCACAAAGACCTCGGCCTGACGTTGGTCGCCGGACGCGAGAATGCCGACCGGGTGATCAGCTGGGCACACGCCATCGAGCTTGCCGATCCCACGCCGTACCTGTCTGGCGGCGAACTCGTCATGACCACCGGCCTGAAAATGGGGCCGACGAGCGACGAGCAATACGAGTATGTGGCCCGGTTGTCCGCCGTGGGCGTTGTGGCGCTGGCTTTCGATACCGGCACCAATTTCGACCGTGTCCCGGACGGTGTGCTGTCAGCCGGCGACGCCCTCGGGCTCCCGATCCTGCAAGTGCCCGCCGACACACCGTTCATCGCTATCACCCGTGCTGTCATCGACGAACTGACCGCCGATCAGCTCCGCACGGTTCAACGCGTCGTCGACCAGCAGGAGATATTCGCCCGCGCCACCCTGCGCGACGGCGTACCGGGTGTGGTCGCCGCACTCAGCCAAGCCCTATCGGCGACCGCGGTCGTCATCGGCACAGACGGACGGCTGCTCGCAGCCACCGGTCGCGATACCGAGCACGTCATTGCGATCGCTGCCGAGGCGGCCCGAAACATGCAGCCCCACAGCCGTCGCCGCCACGCCAGTCGGGTGATTGCCGATGGCGCCGGCTACTGCACCATTCAGACCGTGCGCGCGGCCCAAACGGCGCGCGGTTATCTCGCGGTGCGCTCCGAGGTAGCGCTCTCGGCGTCGGATCGGCTCCTCGTTGCACACGCCCTCTCACTGATATCGATCGAACTCGAGAAACCGGCCAAGGTCATCGACGCCGAACAGCGACTCCGCACCGCGGTCACACTTGCTCTGCTCGGCGAACCCCGATCCATCGATTCCGGCGTGCTCCGGTACTTCGGCTTCGATCCGGACGGCGATGTCGTCGTCGTGGTACTGACCAACGTCGGCGCGCTGCTACCCGCCGAAGCCCATGTCACCGACATGCTGGGGGACGGAGACGTGCCATATCTGATGTGCTCGATCAACGACGAGATCGTGATCATTCTGCCGGGCGAGCATGCCGGAAAGGGCCGTAACATCCACCGCAGGCTTGGCGCGCAGCTAGAGCGACAACTGGGCGGTGGGCAGAGCTCACCGGCATCCTTGGGCGACTTGGACTTCGGTCTCAATCAGGCCAGGGCCGCCGCCAGGGCCAACGCAGACGGTCGATTCAGCGAATTCGACCACTTCGATGTTCTCGGGGTGCTCCTGGGCATCCGAGATCGCGGCGAATTGGAACTTCTCGCACACTCGCTGGATCCCCTCGACAGCGACGCTGCGGATCGGACGCTCGCTCGACACGCTGGAAGCCTTCCTCAGCTGTAACGGCCAGGTGGAAACCGCGGCGACCAAACTCAACATCCATCGACACACCATGCGCAATCGGCTGAGGAGAATCGGTGAACTCACCGGCTGCGATCTCCAGTCGGCCGATACCCGCGCCGCAATGTGGTTGGCGATCAAAGCCCGTGAACTACTGGCCGTCTCGGTGCGCAGGTCGCGCTGAAGCACTTATCCTGGCCGGCCTTCGCACATCAGAACCTGGCTCTTTATGCCGTTCACCACTGCCTCCTGGGGGTATCGTCGCATTGCACCAACGGTCGTCCATGCTCGGCGAGAGGCCGGGACGTGCTGGCCTGACCCGATCAGTTCACCCACGTCGGCCGGCGGATTCGGGCGTCGGAAAGGGCGGTCGGCTGTGACACAACACCCGCTGGAACCACTGAGTGCGGACGAGTTCAGACGCACAACCGAGATCCTGCGTCGCGATGGGCATGTCACCGACACCTACCGCTTCGCATCGATCGAATTGATGGAACCGGGCAAGCAGGAGGTGCTGGCCTGGCGCGTCGGTGACGCGGTGCCCCGGCACTCGTTCGCGGTGGTGTGGAACCGCGCCGACAACAAGACCTACGAAGCGACGGTCGACCTCACCGGCGATGCCGTCCTCTCGTTCAAGCACATCCCCGACGTCACGCCGAACTTCACCATCGACGAGTTCCACGAGGTCAACGAAGCACTTCGCAAGCATCCGGACGTGATCGCCAAACTGGCCGAGCGCGGCATCTCCGACATGAGCCGCGTCATCGTCGACGTCTGGACCTACGGCAAGGCGGTGATGCCCGAGAAGTACCGCGACCGCCGGCTGGGCTGGTGCGATGTGTGGGTCCGCGAGACCCCCGACGGCAACCCGTACGCCCACCCGGTCTCGGGGCTGAAGATGATCGTCGACATGAACACCCTGGAGCTCCTCGAGATCGAGGACCAGTACGACGTCGGAATGCCGGCGGTCGACGGTGAGTACGTGCCCGGGCCGTGGAAGGGTGAGCTGCGCACCGATCTGAAGCCCCTGCACATCACCCAGCCCGAGGGCGCGTCCTTCACTGTCGACGGCACCGAGTTGCGCTGGCAGAACTGGTCGATGCGCCTCGGCTTCAACTACCGAGAGGGCCCCGTGATCTACCAGCTGGCCTACGACGACCACGGGGTACGGCGTGACGTCGCCTACCGGATGTCGTTCGCCGAGATGGTGGTGCCCTACCGCGATCCCACGTTCGACCACTACCGCAGGACGGCCTACGACATCGGCGAGTGGGGCCTCGGCTTCATGACCACCTCGCTGGAGCGGGGCTGCGACTGCCTCGGCGAGATCGTCTACGTGGACGCGGTGCTGCACGACGCCGCGGGAGCGCCATACGACATCAAGAACGCGATCTGCTTACACGAGGAGGACAACGCCATCCTCTGGAAGCACGACGACGCGCGGACCGGTGCCGAGGTCCGTCGGCAGCGGCGCATGGTGGTCTCGTGCCACGCCACCGTCGCGAACTACGAGTACCTCGTCTACTGGCGCTTCTACCAGGACGGCAACATCGAGTGCGAGGTACGCGCGACCGGCATCATGGTCACCACCCCGTATGCCGAGGGCGAGGCCGCGCCGCCCTACGGGACCGTCGTCGACAACCGCACCTACGCGCCGTTCCATCAGCACTTCTTGGTCGCCCGCCTCGACCTTGACGTCGACGGTTCGGCGAACACCGTCATGGAGGTCGACTCGGTCGCACCCCCGGTGTCCGACGAGAACCCCTACGGTCTCGCTCTGGTCACCCAGTCCACCCCGATCACCTCCGAGGCGTCCTCCGCCCGCGACTACAACTGGGACACCCAGCGCGGCTGGAAGGTCGTGAACCCGGGCAAGCTGAACCGGCACGGCACCCCGGTTGCCTACAAGCTGGTGCCCGGTGCCGCGTTCCCGGCGATGATGGACCCGTCGACGCCACAGTTCATTCGGGCACCGGTCATCGGCCACACCCTATGGGTCACCCGGCACGACGACGACGAGCGCTGGCCGTGCGGTAAGTACCCCACGCAGTCCACCGTCGACACCGGCCTGACGGAGTGGATCAAGGACGACGCGCCGCTGGAGAACGCCGACGTCGTGCTCTGGTACGTCTTCGGCCTCCACCACATCACCCGCGTGGAGGAGTGGCCGATCATGCCGGTCGACACGATCTCGTTCTGGCTGAAGCCGTTCGGGTTCTTCGACCAGAACCCGTCGATCGACGTCGCCCCCACGCCGAAGGCCGAGGGTGAAACCTGCCACACCGGGACCGAGCACATCGACGTCAAGCACGCGGCGCACCATCACTGAGCGCAGGGCCGGTGGCTATGGCTCGTCGACGACGAGCACCGGCGTGTCCTTGCGCAGCGTCTCGCCGCGGAAGAACGCCGGCTGACGGGCGCGCATGAGCAGCATGAACACCACGCCGAGCAGGATCAGCTCGAGACCCAAGATCAGGACCAGACGATGCCGCCGATGCTGCCGTAGTCGGGTGAGGCGCTGTCGCGCAGCGTGACCAGGAGTCAGCCGCTGCAGCGGTGGTCGACCTTGGTGCAGTACCGACGAAGTCGCCTAAGCGGTCACACGGCACCGTGCTTGACGTGAGGCACGGGCGTGCCCTCCTCGGCGAGGGTCTCCTCCTCGATTTTCATCGTGAGCGGCTCGCGGAAGCCGCGGGTCATGTAGAGGAGCAGGATGATCCCGATCGCGAGCCAGATAACGCCGTTCCTGAGGGCCTCGAAGTGCAGGTTTATCCAGAGCACGGCCGTGAGGCACATGCCGATGAACGGCAGCACGATGTTTCTGAAGATCTCCTTGGGCGTCCGCCGCTGCTTCAGGCGCCACGCGAAGAAGACGATGACCGTCAGGTTCACCACGGTGAACGCGATGAGGGCACCGAAGTTGATCATCGACGCGACGAACTCGAGTGTGAACTTCACGGCCAGCAACGACACGACGCCGACGATGAGGACGGCGTGCGTCGGGGTCAGGAACCTCGGGTGGATGTATGACAGGAACCGGGGGATGCGGCCCCTGCCGTTGCGGCCCATGACGTAGATCATGCGGGACACGCTGGCATGCGACGAGAGGCTCGAGGCGACCACGGCGGCAAGCGCGGCCGAGACGAACAAGATCTTGAAGAACTGGCCGCCCACCTTCAGCGCCATCTCGGGAAGCGTGTCGTCGGTGACCTCGAACCCCTCGAGGGTCGGGAACACGGATTGGCTGAACCACGCCGCGACGAAGAAGATCGCGCCGCCGATGAGCAGGGCGAGGACGATCGCTCTTGGAACCTCGTTCGGCGACTTGGCCTCCTCGCTGTACATCGTGATCGCATCGAACCCGATGAACGAGAAGCACACCACGGTGGCGCCCGCCACGACGGCCGACATTTGGACGCCCTCGTGGTACAGCGGGTCCAGCGTCAAGATCGTGCCCTCGCCCATGCCATTCCGCAGCGCGAGCCACGCCTGGACGACGAACGCGGCGATCAGCACAACCTGGAACACCACGAGGATCCCGTTGATCCGAGACGTTCCCTTCATGCTCAAGTAATTGAGCGCGGTGATCGCCGCGACGTACACCACGACGAACACCCACGACGGGGCCTCCGGGAAGAAGGACTCGAAGTAGATGCGGCCGATGACCGCGTTGACCATCGGGAGCAGCAGATAGTCGAGCAGCGACGACCACCCGACGAGGAATCCGAAGTTCGGATGGATCGCCTCGGACGCGTAGGTATACGCCGATCCCGCCGAGGGGTAGACACGCGTCATCCGGCCGTAGCTGATCGCTGTGAACACCATCGCGACCAGCGCAAAGAGGTAGGCGAGGGGCACCACCGCGTTCGTCTCATCCGAGACGATTCCGAACGTGTCGAAGACGGTCATGGGGGTCATGTAGCCGAGACCCAAGCCGACGATCGCCCACATCCCAAGCTGTCGGGACAGGTGCGGACTGGACGTATGGGCGATCTCCTGCGCGCCTTGCGACACCGTACTCACCCCTCCAAGCGACCGATGCGGTCTCAGCCCGGCCGCCGGCGCTGCTGTGCATACACGTCGGCGAAAGACTAATTATCGCACGGGTGAGGCGCCCATCTGGGCTTGTTGGGGCACTGGATCAATCGCGCAGTGCGCGACGATCGCTCGGCTCATACCTCCTCAGCGGCCTCTCCATAGTCGTAAGTCCCATCAATGCGAATCGCCAATGGCCGGGGTACGCCGACAAATATCGGACCCCCTAATGTCGCGGGCAGTGGAGAAGCTTAACCTTCGAAGCCTTGGTAATGCATCACGTGGTTGATCCGCGTGTAGTCCTCCAACCCGTACATGGACATGTCCTTGCCGTAACCGGAGTGCTTGAAGCCGCCGTGCGGCATCTCGGCCACCAGCGGAATATGGGTCTTGATCCAAACGCAGCCGAAGTCCAGTCGCGCCGCCAGCCGGGCCGCGGTGTCGACATTCTTGGTCCACACCGATGACGCGAGCCCGTACTCGGTGCCGTTGGCGAATGCAATTGCCTCTTCCTCGTCGCTGAACCGTTGAGCGGTGACGACGGGGCCGAATATTTCGGTCTGGATCAGTTCATCGTCCTGATTCAGATCGGCGATCAGCATCGCCTCGTAGAAGAACCCCGAGCCTTCCTTTGGCTTGCCGCCGGCCAAGATTCGAGCATGCTCGGGTGCGCGCGACACCAAATCCGACACATGCTTCATCTGGTTGGTGTTGTTGATGGGCCCGAAGAGGATGTCCGTGTCGGCGGGGTCATATCCGGTCTTGGTGTTCCGCACCGATTCGGTCATCGTCGAGAGGAATTCGTCGTAGATACCGTCTCGGATCATCATGCGGGTCGCCGCGGTGCAGTCCTGCCCGGCATTGAAACAGCCTGCGGCCGTCAGCCCTTCGACTGCTGCCTCAATGTCAGCATCATTGAAGATGATCACCGGCGCCTTGCCGCCGAGTTCCAAGTGGGTGCGTTTCACGTCCTTTGCGGCGCCGGTCGCGACGGCCATTCCCGCCCGGTGGACCCCGTGATGGAAACCATTTGCGGTACCGGGTGGGCGACGAGGTCGGCGCCGGTGTCATCGTCGGGCAGCGCGAAACCCGGGGTGCCGTCGAGGTCGACGTCGACCGCGTCGATGTCGCGCAGCGCGTGTCGCGCCCACGTCAGCGTGTTGCCGAACCACCACTTGATGTCTGTGACGGTCGCGGGCCCGAATGCGCAGCCACCTGCGCAGCAGTTCGGCGCGTGCCACCTCGAGACGCTGGGGCCGCCGAGGCCTACGAGTAAGCGGCGCAACGGTCGCAGCGGCCGCAAGGTAAGCGCGTAGTACCGGCTGGCCGGTATCGAGAAACTCCGGATGGTGGGACCCAATCCTTAACGCTAGCTGTGGAGACATCGGATTGCTGAAGCGTGATCGTTGTCGCATAGGCAATCAAGGCCAGCCGTCAAGGAGTCCTCATGGCAATCATCATCGCGACATCGGCTGCGGTCATCACCGGCTTCGTCGTCGAGTGGGGTCAACGTCAGTGCGAGGCGTGGGCGTTCATGCGCGAAAAGGATCTGTGATGGCGCTCAACGTGAACGCCAAGCGGGCCTGGGGTGTGATTGCGGCCGGCGTGCTCGCATACGAACTTGCATGCAACGAGGGCGAACTCCTCAGCGAGGGCGTCGACGATTGGATGGCGACCAAACCTATTCTGACTAGGACGGTGATTGCCGCGCTCGCGCTCCATCTCGGCAACGCAGTTCCCTCGCGCTTCGATCCGGTATCGATGGGATTTCACGGGATCCGAAAAGGCTCGAGGTATTTGACCGCGCTCAAGCGCTGACTAGCCCTTCGACAGCGGGGACGGAAAGCGCGGGCTCACCCGCACACCGTCCGCCCATTTCGTGAGCTCGTCGGCCCGCCGCTGCAGCGCCCGCTTCGCGTCGCGGCCGACGTCCTCCAGCAACCGCAGCTCGACCTGGCCGTCGGCATCCTGGCCCCAGCCGCCGATGATCCGGCCGTTCCACCAGGCCGTCGGGCCGCCGTTGCCGTTGGTGTCGAACACCTGGCGGCGGTGTTCGCCGAGATACCAGTCCCGGTCGTACCAGCCCATCGTTGTGACATCCAGGCCGGGTAGCAGCGCGCACCATGGCTCGACGTCCGCCTCGACATCGAGATCGTCGGGCAGCGCGAAACCCGGGGTGCCGTCGAGGTCGACCTCGACCGCGTCGATGTCGCGCAGCGCGTGTCGCGCCCACGTCAGCGTGTTGCCGAACCACCACTTGATGTCTGTGACGGTCGCGGGCCCGAATGCGCGCAGCCACCTGCGCACCAGTTCGGCGCGTGCCACCTCTGGTGTCGCCGTGCCGGGCCCAGTCGGCAGCCAGTCGGCCGTCGGTGTCCAGCGGGGACGCGATGTCGTCCACGCGCCGTCGTTGGGCCCGCGGACGATATCGCCGCGCACCGACAGCACGGTCAAAACCCTTGGTGCCAACGGTGTTTTGCCGCCCCATCGTTTTCCCGGCGCATAGTCGTAGCTGCCCGCCAGCTCGGGCAGCCCGGTGCGCAACTCCGTCGCGCTGGCCGCGCCGTGTTCGGCGAGGTGTCGCAACACCGCCGCGCAAGCCGTGTCGAGCCACGCATCACCGTCGTCGGTGAGTCCCGCCTTCTGCGCGTCGGCCACCAGGCGTCGGCGTTCGTTGTCGGCGACCCGATCGCTGGCGCCCGACTGGATTAACGGCAGGTCTTCGGCCCGCACTGTCCACAGCGTTCGGCGCATGGCGAGATGCTTGACCAGCGTGCGGCTCTCATAGAGTTCGGCGTCCAGATCGGCGACGGCGAAGCCGTGCAGTCGTGCCCACAGCGACAGATACGGGGTGGCCGGGTCGGTGGCATGCAGCCCGACGAGATCCGCCACCACACCGTCGATCGAATCCGCGCGCACCGCGAGAAAGTGGCGCCGCGCCAGCCGCGCCTGCCGTTCCGCAACCGTGAATGACCGCATCGCCTGCGAACCGTACCTGTGGATCCCGACAAAGTTTGGGATCGGTAGCGGTCCTGTCGTTCTTGACTAAGCCCACGACGGACGCCATCGGGGCGACGTACGAGGAAGGGAAGATCTATGAATCGAATTGTCGCGGGTGTGGCACGACTGACCGCCGCCGCAGTTGTGCTCGTGGGTTGCTCTGATGACAAGGGTGGACCTGCCAGGGCCACCGCCGCCGGTGACTCACAGGTCAGCACGGGCGGCTCGACCGAGGTCAAGGTCGACGCGCTCGCCGCAAGCGCGGATATGGGCCGCACGGTTCCGGTGCGATCGCCACGGGAGCCGATTCGGTCAACCGGGGCGCGGTTCCCCCCGGCATCTTCGACGCGGCCGAGCGCACCCGTCGGGTGGCGGATCGAGGTGGCCGACGGCTTTGCGAAAGCCGTTGTGCACGTGGAATTGTCAGGTCCGGGACTGGCGTCAGGGATCGCCGTGTGGCTGCGGTAGGGCGACCTGGGTGACTCTGGGGTGCTGGACGCCGACGGCGTCGCGGCGTTCCCGCTCGTGGACGGGCAGCAGCAGCCCGTCACCGAATCGGCTGCGTGGGATCATGCTTGGCGGTCCACCGCGGCGACGGTCGGCGCCGACGTCCGGGAGTCACCGCAGACGTGCGAGCGGATCCGGGACTCGCGCGGGCGTGACTGCGTGGACCCGCCCGCGACGCGTTCCTCGCCGAGGTTCTGGCCGCCAAGTCCGACTACTGAGCGTCGTCCTGGTCTTTGTGCATCGACTTGCGGATCTCGTCGAGTCGTTCGGCGGCGGCGCGCTGGCGCGCGTCGTACTGCTCCTCGACGGTGCGGCCCTCCGGTGACTCGGCGTCGAGTTCGGTGGCGCCGATCGCGGTGCCGTAGCGGGTTTCGATCTTCTCTCGCACGGAATCGAACGTCGGCACACCGCTGGGCGTGTAACCGGTGTCGACGGGCACGACCGGTACGGGCGGCGGTTCAGGTTGCGACGGTTCCGCGACGGTCTCTTGTGGCTCGGGCGTTGGCTTCGCCTGAGCGGCGGGATCGTCGGACATGGCCTCACGGTACCTCGATCCGTACGAAGCGCCGTGGCCTGTTTCGCGCGGTGGGACACTGCGTCCATGGTCCGGCAGCGGGACACGCATTACGCGAAAGGCCCGGAAGGCAATATCGCCTACCAGGTGGTAGGCGACGGCCCGATCGATCTGGTGATCGTGCCGGGCTGGTTCTCTCATCTCGACGTCCAGTGGGGCAGTCCGTTATGGAGAAGCTTCGTCGAGGAGTTGGCATCGTTTGCGCGTGTGATCATGTACGACAAACTCGGCACCGGTTTGTCGGATCCTCTTGATGGAATGCCCACGCTGGAGAGCCGGGTCGACGACTTGCGTGTTGTCATCGACGCGACCGACAGTCAACAGGCAGCCCTGTTCGGCTTGTCGGAGGGCGGGCCGATCAGCGTGCTCTTCGCCGCAACCCACCCGCAGCGGGTCCACTCGCTGATTCTGTATGGAACGCTCGCGGGCGGGCCGCTCGAAGACGACGGTTCAACGGCTCGGGCACGATGGCTGAAACTTCTGACCCGAATCCGCTTGTCGATTGATCATTGGGGTGAGGGAATGACGATCGATTGGGCGGCGCCGAGTCTCTGTGGCATCGCCGGCGCTCGAAGGGCCATGGGGGCCCTTGAGCGGGCTGGCATGAGTCCACGAATGGCCCTTTTCACCTGGCAAGCGGCTATACGCCAGGTGGATGTGCGCGACATCCTGGGAAGCGTAGGAGTGTCGACACTGGTGTTGCACCGGAAGGGCGACGCAGTCCCGCTGGAGTGTGGGCGCGAACTGGCCGCCAAGATCCCCGGGGCACGACTCGTCGAACTCGATGGCGTCGACCACATGCCTTTCGTGGGCGACATGAAGTCGATCACCGGAGAGGTTGAGGAGTTCCTGACCGGGCATCGCCACGAGCCGCCAATTGACCGAATGCTGGCCACGGTGCTGTTCACCGACATCGTCGATTCCACCCGACGCGCAGCCGAGCTCGGCGACCGACGCTGGCGCGAACTGCTGGACCGCCACGACGAGATCACCTTTGCCGAGATCAGTTCGTTTCAAGGTCGGGTAATCAAACAGACCGGCGACGGAGTACTGGCGACGTTCGACGGCCCCACGCGAGCGGTTCTGTGCGCCATCGCTCTTGCTGATCGCATACCGCGGATCGGCATCGATATTCGAAGCGGCCTGCACACCGGTGAGTGCGAACGGCGCGGTTACGACATCGGCGGAATCGCCGTCCACATCGCGGCGCGAATCGCAGCGAGGGCGAATGCCGGGGAGGTCCTTGTATCGAACACCGTCAAAGACCTCGTTTACGGTTCCGGGATCACTTTCGAAGACCGAGGTGCCCACGTGCTCAAAGGCGTGCCCGGCGAGTGGAGCCTGTTCACCTCGACGGGCCGACATGATGCCGTCGATGAGGCGTTGATCGACGCCCAGCAGTTTTAGGCCTACTTCGCCGCCGCCTGCAGATGAGGTGCGGACTGCGGCAGAGCGGGCGGCGGCAGGGAGCGCGCCGTCGGCGGCGGCCCAGGCAGCGGTATCGGGGGCAGGCCGGGTGTGTCGAGCTGGCCCGCTAGCCACGGCAGCGCCGCGGCGAACGCGTGCGCCGCGAACGGCCAGTCGTGCTTGCCCGGCTGGGTCACCACCGCGCATTTGATGCCGTCGGCGCTGCCCGTCGCGCATAGCGAGTTCGCCGCGGCGGTTTGGTCGTTGGGGTTGGCAGCAACGTTCACCACCACTTTGCGCGGCGGCGACGACCGTGTCGGGCCGTTGATATCGAACCGGCCCGCCACCCCGGCGTAGGGGCCGTGGCGGGTGATTACCGTCGTCGGATCGAACGCTGCATAGGCAGCCGCATTTCCGCCGAACAGGCGCGCAATGGTCTGCGCTTTGTTCCCAGAATTCGGCGCCAGGTCGCCCGCGATGTCCTCGAATGCGCTGAACATATCGGGATGCATCACCGTCAGGTCGACGGCACAGGTGCCGCCCATCGACCATCCCACAACGCCCCAGTTGGCCCGGTTCGGCGAGACGCCGTAGTTCGAAATCATGAACGGCACAACATCTTTGGTGAGGTGGTCGGCGGCGTTGCCGCGCGTGCCGTTGACGCATTCGGTGTCGTTGTTGAACGCGCCGCCCGAGTCGACGAACACGAACACTGGCGCGTTGCCGCCGTGCGCGGCCGCGAAGTCGTCGATCGTGTTGACCGCGTTGCCTGCCCGCATCCAGTCGGCGGGAGTGTTGAACTCGCCGCCGACCATCATCACCGTCGGCAGCGGCGGCGGGGGATCGGTGGCATACCACGCCGGCGGAAGGTAGACCAGCTCGCCGCGGTGCTTGAAACCCGACGCCGTGTTGGGGATGCTGACCGGCACCACGGTGCCCTTCGGCGGAATCGCATGCCGTTTCTGCATCGCGACCACCGTGACGGTGTCCGTCTGGTCGGGCAGCGGTCCTGAGGTCAGCTGATTCCACGCGTTCTGCACGGTCGGGAAGTAGCCGACCCACAGGTTGAGGGCCAGCGCCGAACACAGCACACACAGTGGCACCGCCAGCGCCGACACCCCGCGCCGCCACCAGCGGGCGCCGCGCCAGCCCGCGATCAGCACCGCGGCGGCGACGCCGGAGAGCGCGATCCAGATCCAGAGCGAATACGGGGCGGGGTTGGTTTCGTCGCTCAGCCCCTGCGTGGCGATGTACCAGTAGGCCGTCACCGCCAGCGCGACCCCGACTAGCGCGGCCCACGGCAGCCACACCAGGCGCCAGCGCCGGTTCCGCCAGCCAATCGCGGCGATCAGCAGGAGGCCCGCGACGACTTGGACCGTTATCGGTAGCCACCCGTGCATCAGCGAAATATGGTGGCGCAACGGCTCGGGTAACGTCACGGCAACAATCGTGGACGCGATTCCTTGGGAATACCTGTGAGCGACCTGCTAACGCGGTTTGGCTAACGGGAATGGCAAGGTTTCTCGGATGCTGCGCCCAGTGATCAGCATGACGACCCGATCCACGCCCATGCCGAGCCCGCCCGTCGGCGGCATCGCGTACTCCATCGCCTGCAGGAAGTCCTCGTCGAGTTCCATCGCCTCGGGATCGCCGCCTGCTGCCAGCAGCGACTGCTCCTGCAGCCGCCTGCGCTGCTCGACGGGGTCGGTGAGCTCGCTGTAGGCGGTGCCCAACTCGACGCCCCAGGCCACCAGGTCCCAGCGCTCGGCCACGCCGGGAATGCTGCGGTGCGGCCGGGTCAGCGGCGACACCGACGTCGGGAAGTCCTTGTAGAACGTGGGCTCCTCGGTGCGGTCCTCGACGAGCCGCTCATATAGCTCGAGCACGACCGCGCCGGCGTCCCAGTGCGTCAGATAGGGGATGTCGGCGGCGTCGCACAGCTTGCGCAGCGTGGCCAGATTGGTGTCGGGGCCGATCTGCTCGCCCAACGCCTCCGACACCGCGCCGTGCACCGTCTTTACCGTCCACTGCACCGGAGATGTCGACCGGTTCCAGGGTGCCGTCGTCGCGGGGACGCAGGAACACGTGCGCCCCGTTGGCGGCCTGCGCGGCGTTCTGGATCAGCTCGCGGCAGCCGTCGATCCACACGTTGTAGTCCGCGTGCGCCTGGTAGGCCTCCAGCAGCGTGAACTCGGGGTTGTGGCTGAAGTCCACGCCCTCGTTGCGGAATGCGCGGCCGAGCTCGAAGACCCGCTCGACACCGCCGACGCACAGCCGCTTGAGGTACAGCTCGGGCGCGATGCGCAGATACAGGTCGAGGTCGTAGGCGTTGATGTGGGTGAGGAACGGCCTAGCGTTGGCGCCGCCGTGGATCTGCTGCAGGATCGGTGTCTCGACCTCCAAAAACCCCTTGCCGACCAGGGTTTCGCGGATCGCGTGCAGTACACCGCTGCGTGCCCGGATCAGATCGCGCGCCTCGGTGTTGATGGCCAGGTCGACGTAGCGGGCCCGCACCCGCGCTTCCTGGTCGGTCAGTCCCTTCCACTTGTCGGGCAACGGGCGCAGGCACTTGCCGATCAACCGCCACGCGCGCACCATCAGCGACCGGGTACCCGTCTTGCTGCGACCCATCGAGCCGCTCACCTCGATAAGGTCGCCGAGGTCGATGGCGTGGGTGAAGTCCGCAGTCGTCCCGTTTTCGAGCAGCGAATTGTCAAGCAGCAGTTGGACTTCGCCGGACCAGTCGCGCAGCTGGGCGAACAGCACGCCGCCGTAGTCGCGGATGCGCAACACGCGCCCGGACACAGTCACGCTCTCGTCGTCGCCTGCGTCGACGGCCTGCACGACGGTGTGGCTCGGCGCCTCGCCGACCGGATAGGCGTCGACGCCGCTGTCCTGCAACGCCCTGAGCTTGGCCATCCGGACACGCACCTGTTCCGGCAAGCGCGTCTGCTCGTCGGCCTCGGGCAGGTCGGCCTGTAGCTCGTCGAGATCGGGAGCGCTGCCGTCGTGGTGCAACAATCCCGTGGCGACCAGGTTCTCGGGAACCGCGATGTGCTGCCCGGTGTGCGGCTGTTCGTTCCGCCGCGAGAACGGCAGCACCAGAAAGCCTTCGGCGATCACCGATGCGACCCCGACCCGGGGCACCAGCCGGGCGTCCACGTAGCACGCATAACGCGGTACCCATTCGGGCTCGTACTTCATGTTCGAGCGGTACAGCGTTTCCAGCTGCCACCAGCGTGAGAAGAACACCAGCAGGCCGCGCCACAGCCGGGCGACCGGGCCCGCGCCGAGCTGTGCGCCCTGCTCGAACGCACTCCGGAACATCGCGAAGTTCAGCGAAATCCTGGTTACGCCAATGCCTTCGGACTGCATGCACAGCTCGCTGACCATCAGTTCGATTGAGCCGTTGGGGGATTGGGGGGACCGGCGCATCAGGTCCAGCGAAGCGCCGTTGGTGCCCCACGGGACAAGCGACAGCATCGCGACGACTTCATCTTTTCCGGCGGCGCTCTGCACCGCTTCGACCAGCAGGCAGTCGCCGTCGGCGGGGTCGCCGAGCCGGCCCAGCGCCATCGAGAACCCGCGCTCGCTTTCGGTGTCCCGCCATGCTTCGGCCCGCGCCATCACCTGGGCCATCTCTTCGCTGCCGAGGTCACGGTGGCGTCGGATCCGAACGGTGGCGCCTGCTCGTCGCGCCCGCGTCACTGCCTGCCGCACCGCGCGCATGTCAGGTCCGGAGAGCCGGAAGGTATCCGGATACAGGATCGCCTCGTCGCCCAGTTGCAAAGCGTTGAGGCCTGCCAGGCGGAAGGCCTCGGCCCCCGTCGAGCTGGCACCCATCACCCCTGGCGCCCAGCCGTAGGTTTGGCACAGCGCCAGCCACGCCTGAATGGCCTGCTGCCACGCCTTCGGGTCGCCGACCGGATCGCCGCTGGCCAAACACACCCCGACCTCGACGCGATAGGTGATCGCCGCCCGGCCGTTGGGCGCGAACACCACCGCCTTGTCGCGGCGGGTGGCGAAATAGCCCAGCGAGTCGTTCTTGCCGAACAACTCGAGCAGGCCGCGGATCGCGGATTCGTCCTCGCCGGTCAGCGCGTTGCCGGCGCGCTGCGATCGGAACAGCACGATCGCGGTCACCATCAGTGCGAGGGCGCCGAAGAGGCCGAGCAGCGCGTTGACGAACACGTGCGGATGCCCGGAGAACGAATCGGAGTCGGCGCCCGCGAATGCGCTCACCCGGTTGAGTGCGTACAAGAACCGGTCTTCGCGGGCCAGGCTGCCCGGGAACAGTTCCAGCAGCGCCCATCCGATGAGCGTGCCGATCGCCATGCCTGCGACCAGTGTGGCCGCCGCCTTGACCAGCGCTGCACGACGGACCTTCGCCCAGAACTCGTTGCGGGCGAGCACCAGGAACAAGATCGCCGCTATATGGAAGACCAGCCCGATCACTTCGCCGATGTCGTCCATCACCGAGTGGGTGCTGGTGACGAGGCTGCCGACGTTCCAGACGACGGCAGCGACCATGTAGCCCACCAGGATCCACCAGGCGATGCGCTTGCGGGCTGCCAGAGCGGCAGCCAGCAGGGCAAGCACGAACGCCCACGCGAAGCTGGTGTCGGGGAAGTTGAAGATGTAGTCGTTGACGAACTCGCGCGGCTCCTTGATGACCCAGCGGATGCCCGGTGAGACGCTGGCGATCAGAGACAGGGTGGCGATGACGCCGACCGTCCAGCCCGCCGCCGCTGGCACCCACCAGTACCGGGACGTCCGACGGGTCAACGTGACGGTCATAGGCCGCGAGGATATTCGCTTAAACCTGGGAATGGTTGTGACTGCGCATGCGAGGAGCAGAAAAGCACGAGCTACCGGACCGGCCCGGTGTATTTCTCGCCCGGGCCCTGGCCCGGCTCGTCTGGGGCCGCACTGGATTCACGGAACGCCAACTGCAGTGTCTTCAGCCCGTCGCGGACCGGACCGGCGTGAGGTCCCAGGTACTCGGCTGACGCGGTGACCAAGCCCGCGAGGGCGGTGATGAGCCGGCGCGCCTCGTCGAGATCGCGGTGCGGGCTTTCATCGGGCTCCTCTGCCGACAGCCCGAGCTTCTCGGCTGCCGCGCTCATCAGCATCACGGCCGACCGCGTGATCACCTCGACCGCGGGAATTTCGGCCAGCTCACGAATGTTCGGATCATCGGTCATGCCTGCTAGACTGGCATGCGCGACCGTCCCGGCGAACGCCAGGGACAGCAAGTGGAGTCCCACTCCCACCGCTGACCGTACCGGTACAGCGGTCCGGTCACAGGCATCCAATGCCTGTCCTGGTCGGCTTTGGGCCCTGCTTTGAGCAGGGCCTTTCTGTTCGATTGAGCAGAGCGCTGATGGTGTGGGGCTCCTGGAGGACAACATAGGAGGCCCCATCAGCACTGAGACCCGCGTCAACGAGCGCATCCGAGTACCTGAAGTCCGCCTGATCGGACCAGGTGGCGAGCAGGTAGGCATTGTGCGCATCGAAGACGCCCTCCGCGTCGCCGCGGATGCCGATCTCGACCTCGTCGAAGTAGCCCCTGACGCCAAACCGCCGGTTTGCAAGATCATGGACTACGGCAAGTTCAAGTACGAGACGGCTCAGAAGGCGCGCGAGTCTCGCAAGAATCAGCAGCAGACCGTCGTCAAGGAACAGAAGCTGCGACCCAAGATCGATCCCCACGATTACGAGACCAAGAAGGGTCACGTCGTCCGCTTCCTCGAGGCGGGGTCGAAGGTCAAGGTGACCATCATGTTCCGCGGACGCGAGCAGTCGCGGCCCGAGCTGGGCTACCGGCTGCTGCAGCGGTTGGGCGCCGACGTCGCCGACTACGGCTTCATCGAGACGTCCGCCAAGCAGGACGGCCGCAACATGACGATGGTGCTGGCACCGCACCGCGGTGCGAAGACTCGCGCCAAGGCGGCGCACGACGCCGACGCACCGCCGGCCCGACGACCAGAACCCGCCCCGGCGCCCGGGCCGGCAGCCCCACCCGAAGACCCAGACGTATTGCAGACCGATACATCACAGAACTAGAGGACATCAATGCCCAAGGCGAAGACCCATAGCGGCGCTTCGAAGCGGTTCCGGGTCACCGGCACCGGAAAGATCGTGCGCCAGAAGGCCAACCGTCGCCACTTGCTCGAGCACAAGCCGAGCAAGCGCACCCGGCGCCTTGACGGCCGCACCGAGGTGGCGGCCAACGACAAGACCCGTATCAAGAAGCTGCTGAACGGCTAATTAGCCCGGCCCCGTACGAAAGAGGAACACTCCCATGGCACGCGTAAAGCGGGCAGTCAACGCCCAAAAAAAGCGGCGCACAGTACTCAAGGCATCCAAGGGCTACCGCGGTCAGCGGTCGCGGCTGTATCGCAAAGCTAAAGAGCAGCAGCTGCATTCGTTGACGTATGCGTACCGTGACCGGCGTGCCCGCAAGGGCGAGTTCCGCAAGCTGTGGATCTCCCGGATCAACGCGGCCGCCCGCGCCAACGACATCACCTACAACCGGCTGATCCAGGGCCTGAAGGCCGCCGGTGTCGAGGTAGACCGCAAGAACCTCGCCGAGATCGCGGTCAGCGACCCGGCAGCCTTCACCGCGCTGGTCGAGGTCGCCAAGGGCGCGCTGCCCAGTGATGTGAATGCGCCGTCAACATCGACTGATTCCGGCGAGGCTGCCTGACGCTCACCGAACGCTCCGCCAGGGTGGCGGCGGCGGTCAAGCTGCACCGCCACATCGGACGACGCCGCGCGGCGAGCTTCCTCGCCGAGGGACCCAATCTCGTCGAGGCCGCGTCGCGGCGCGGACTCGTGTCGGAGGTCTTCGCCACCGAATCCGCCGTGAGCCGATTCGGCGCTATGCTCACCGACGTACCGGTGCACCTGGTGACCGAGCGTGCCGCAAAAGTGTTGTCGGAAACCGTGACTCCGGTCGGACTGGTGGCGGTGTGTTCGGTGCCCGATGTGGCCATGGCCGACGTCGTCGCTGATGGCCCGCGACTGGTGGCTGTCGCGGTGGAGATCTCCGAGCCTGGCAATGCGGGCACCCTGATCCGCGTCGCCGACGCGATGGGCGCCGACGCTGTGGTGCTGGCCGGAAACAGTGTGGATCCCTACAACGGAAAATGCCTGCGGGCGTCGGCGGGCAGCATCTTCTCGATTCCGGTTGTTACCGAACCCGACGCAGTGCAGGCGGTGTCTGCGCTCGGCGAGGCGGGACTGCAGGTGCTTGCCACCACCATCGACGGCGAGGTCAGTCTCGACGACGTGGCACTGGGCGCACCGACGGCATGGCTGTTCGGTCCGGAATCACACGGTCTGCCAAGCGAATTGGCGGAAATGGCGACGCATCGGGTCCGGATACCGATTCCAGGCAGCGCCGAGAGCCTCAATGTGGCATCCGCCGCTTCGATCTGCCTCTACCAAAGCGCACGGACGCACCGCCTGGCGTGAGACGCAAAATCACCGTTTCACCGGCGTGTCGCGGGCCTTTTGCGTCTCGCGCTAGGTCAGCAGCCCCTTGGCGACATGTGTGATCTGCACCTCGTTGCTGCCTGCGTAGATCATCAGCGACTTGGCGTCGCGGGCCAACTGCTCCACCCGGTACTCGGTCATGTAGCCGTTGCCGCCGAACAGCTGCACCGCGTCCATCGCGACGTCCGTGGCGGCCTGCGAGCAATACCACTTGATCGCCGACGCCTCGGGCAGCGAGATCTGCGTACCCGTCTGCGTCGCCTCGATGACGCGAAACAGCATGTTACGCACATTCATTCTGGCCACTTCCATGTTGGCCAGCTTGAGTTGGATCAGCTGGAACTGGCCGATCTCCTGCCCCCACAACTTGCGGCTCTTCGCGTAGTCGACACATAAGTGCAGGCACTCCTCGATGACCCCGAGCGCCATCGCCGCCACGCCGATGCGCTCGGCGGAGAAGTTCGCACGGGCGCTGGCGCGTCCGTCGCTGGCGGCGTCGGATCCATCTCCTTCGGCCTCGCCGAGCAGCCGGTCCTGGCCGAGCCGGACGTTGTTGAAGAACAACTCCCCGGTGCGTGAGCTGTGAATGCCCATCTTGCGGAACGGCTTTGACTGCACGAAGCCCTCCATGCCACGGTCCAGCACGAAGGTCAGAACCTTGCGGTCACGCTTGTCGACGCCGGGTTCGTCGAGCTTGGCGTAGACCACCACGACATCGGCATCGGGGCCGTTGGTGATGAAGGTCTTCTGGCCGTTGAGAATGTAGTCGTCACCGTCGCGCACGACATAGGACTTCATGCCGCCGAACGCATCCGACCCGGAGTCCGGCTCGGTGATCGCCCACGCGCCGACCTTCTCGTACGTGACCAGGTCTGGCAGCCAGCGTTCCTGCTGCGCCAGCGTGCCGCGGCCCATGATCGTCGGCACGGTGAGCCCGAGGCTGACACCCATCCCCGTGACCACGCCCATATTGACCCGGCACAGCTCGCTCACCACGACGAATCCCATACCGCCCTGCGCGCCGTCACCGAACATGCCACCCGACGCCCGCTTCCCGGACGGTTCGCCGCCCTCCCGAAGCCGGGCGAGCCGTTTGTTGAGCGAGTCACGCGCCATTTCGGCGATGCCGAACGTCGCGAACAGCTTCCGGATGATGGGGTAGGGCTCCATGTCGCCGCTTTCCAGCGCGTCGACGTGCGGGCGGATTTCCTTGTCGACGAACTCGCGCACAGCGTCGCGCACGGCGAGGTCTACGTCAGACCATTCGAGCATGCCTTCAGGCTGCCTTACCGCGACCGCGCGCCGGACGCAGACTCGCCAGAGAGAACGTGGTGTGCACCAGGGAGCCGGCCCGATCCAGCAGCGACTTGCGTGGGGGCACGTAGTGCATGGGCAGGTCACGCCGGTCGCGGGGTGGTGACATGAACGCGGGTGCCTCGACCAGCGGGGCGCCTTCAGATACGCGGCCGTTGGCGCGACGGTAGGCGGCGAGCGCACGCGGGTGAAGCCGAATCTCGTCTGGCACGACGACGAACGCCATTTCGACAAGCTTGCCGAAGATCCGCAGCAGCACCTCGTCGCCGGGTGTCCACCGCATGCCGGCCTTCTCGCGCACCGCGGGATCGAACAACCCGGCCGCGATCCAGCGCTGCGCGCCGACCATGGGCCTGAACAGCTGATCCCAGATCGGAGTGGGCATCAGCACAAACCACGGTTTGGGGATGCGGATCGTGAAGATGTCCAGGGTGGCCTTGTTGATCTCGAGTTCTTCGCTGCACTTGCGATCCCAGTACGCCTGGAATTCCTCCCACGTCTTGGGCACCGGCCGCATGCTCATGCCGTACATCCGGTACCACTGCACGTGCTCGTCGAACAGCTGTCGCTTCTCGGCCTCGGTCAGGCCGCCGCAGAAGTACTCGGCGGTCTTGATGATCAGCATGAAGAAGGTGGCGTGGGCCCAGTAGAAGGTTTCTGGGTTCAGCGCGTGATAGCGACGGCCTTCGGCGTCGATGCCCTTGATCGTCTTGTGGTAGCTCTTGATCTGGTCACCGGTCTGCGCGGCGCGGTCGCCGTCGTACACCACGCCCATGATCGGGTACGCCGAGCGTGCAACCCGCTGCAAGGGCTCGCGCAGCAGGATGGAGTGGTCCTCGACGCCGGCGCCGAGTTCGGGATACATGTTCTGGATCGCACCGATCCACACGCCGAGCATGCCGGTGCGGAGGTCGCCGAAGTACTTCCACGTCAGTGAGTCGGGACCAAGCGGGTCGCCCGGGTTCGCGGTCGTCGTTGAACGCACACCTAAACGATAATGTTGACAACGCACGTTGTCTATGATTTGCGCCTGCGCGGCGGCGCACCGTTATGCGCCGGCTACCGGCCTGCCACACGCTTGTGACCTGCCCGTTTGTCGCTCGATTGCCGGTCGCGAGAAGCGCCACATACGCTTGCGCTGTGAATGTCGAGTCGTTCGACGAACGATCCGGCGGTATCGGAGAAATCGACGAGGTACCGAATCGTCCGGCCGAGTTGCGACGGTCATCCGGACCGATGGCCTGGCTGAAGGACACCAATCGCAGCCCGGCCGTCATCGCGTTCCTGCGCCGCGCGCGCCGGGCGCTGCCAGGTGACCCCGATTTCGGAGATCCGTTGTCGGTGGACGGTGTTGGTGGTCCACGCGCCGCCGCCAGGGCCGCCGATCGCCTGCTGGAGCGTGAAGCCGCCTCACGCGAAGTGAGCCTGGGGGCGTTGCAGGTGTGGCAGGCGCTGACGGAGCGGGTTTCGGGTAACCCCGCGAATCCTGAGGTGACGCTGGTCTTTACCGACCTCGTTGGGTTCTCGGCGTGGTCGTTGGGCGCCGGTGACGAGGCGACGTTGAAGTTGTTGCGCCGCGTTTCTCAGGTGGTCGAGCCGCCGCTGTTGGAGGCCGGCGGTCATATCGTCAAGCGGATGGGCGATGGCATCATGGCGGTGTTCTCCGACCCCGTCACCGCGGTTCGCGCCGCGATCGCTGCTCGTGAGGCAGTGAAAGCCGTTGCAGTGGAAGGCTATACGCCGCGGATGCGGGTAGGCGTCCATACCGGGCGCCCACAGCGGATCGGTTCTGACTGGCTCGGGGTGGACGTCAACATCGCAGCACGGGTGATGGAGCGGGCCACCAAGGGCGAACTCGTGGTGTCTGCGCCCACACTGGAGCAGATTTCCGAGGACGACTTCGAATCGCTGGGGGTGACGGCCAAACGGCTTCGCAGGCAAGTCTTTACCGCCAAGCAGGACGGTGTGCCTGCAGATCTCACCATGTATCGCTTGAAAACTCGCAGGCAGTTGCCAGGCGGCGATGACGATGATGGCGGCGCGGCGGGCGGATAGTGGTTTGAAGATGTTGCTCCGACTACTCGCCCGACTGACACGGGTCCGCGTCACCGTGGCGTATGCGGTGATCGTGACCTGCGTCACCGTGGTGTTGTACGCGCTCGGCCCACAGGTACAGGACCGGGTGATCCGTCATGTCAGCACGAACCTGCACAACCTCAGCCACGGGCACTTCGGCACGCTGCTGGGCAGTGCGTTCGTCATCGACGCCGGGCCGATCTATGTGTGGCTGCCCGGGTTGGTCTGTCTGCTCGCGATCGCGGAGTTGACGTATCGCAGCGGCCTGTTGGTGGTGGCGTTCGCGGCGGGCCACATCGGTGCCACCCTGCTGGTCGCCGCCGGCCTGACTGCAGCGGTGGGACTGGGCTGGCTGCCGCTGTCTGTCAGCCGCGCGACGGACGTCGGTATGAGCTACGGGGCCGCCGCCGTGCTGGGCTCACTGACCGCCGCGATACCGCCGCGCTGGCGGCCCGCGTGGATCGGATGGTTTTTCGCGGTCGGCGTGGCGGCGGTGGCCGTCGGCCGTGACTTCACCGACGTCGGACATGCGGTGGCGCTGGCACTGGGCATGTTGATTGCGACGCGGTTTCGTCGGCCGGACCACTGGACGCCGGTTCGGTTCGCGATGCTCGGCGTGGCCGCGGCGTTCGGCTACCTGGTTCTGGCCAGCACTGACCTGTTGATTGCGACAGCGGCTGGCCTGGCCGGTGCGGTGATCGCCGAGTGTGCGGTCCGGGCACGTGTGCGGCGCAGAACCGTGCCAGAGGTCGACACTCGAGCTGTCGCGCCCGAAAGAAATGCATGCGAGGCGGCATCGGGCCATCGCCTATGATCGCCGGGTGGCTGATCAGCCCATAGACCTGTCAGAAGAAGCGCTGACCAAAGCCGTCAGCGCTGCTCGGCATGCCTTCGATCTGGCTGCCGATCTGGATGAACTGGCCCGCGCCAAGACCGAGCATCTGGGCGACCGGTCGCCGATCGCGTTGGCCCGCCAGACGCTGGGTTCGCTGGCCAAGGCCGACCGCGCGGATGCAGGAAAGCGGGTCAACGTTGCGCGCACCGAGGCGCAGCGCGCCTACGACGGGCGCCTGGACTCTCTCCGCGCCGAGCGCGACGCCGCGGTGCTGGTGGCCGAGCGCATCGACGTCACCCTGCCGTCGACCCGTCAGCCGATCGGCGCGCGCCACCCGATCACGATCCTGGCCGAACACATCACCGACACGTTCGTCGCGATGGGCTGGGAGGCGGCCGAAGGACCCGAGGTCGAGACCGAGCAGTTCAACTTCGACGCGTTGAACTTTCCGCCCGATCATCCGGCGCGCAGCGAGCAGGACACCTTCTACATCGCGCCCGATGGCTCACGCCAGGTGTTGCGCACCCACACCTCGCCGGTACAGATCCGTGCGCTGCTCGAGCGCGACCTGCCGGTCTACATCATCTCCATCGGCCGAACGTTCCGGACCGACGAACTCGACTCCACCCATACCCCTGTCTTCCATCAGGTGGAGGGACTCGCGGTGGACAAGGGCCTGACGATGGCCCACCTGCGCGGCACGCTCGACGCGTTCGCCCGCTCGGAGTTCGGCCCGCAGGGCCGTACCCGGTTCCGCCCGCACTTCTTCCCGTTCACCGAGCCGTCCGCAGAGGTGGACGTCTGGTTCGAAAACAAGAAGGGCGGACCCGGCTTCGTGGAATGGGGCGGCTGCGGCATGGTCAACCCGAATGTGTTGCGTGCCTGCGGCATTGATCCCGAGGTCTACTCCGGGTTCGCGTTCGGCATGGGGCTTGAGCGGACACTGCAGTTCCGCAACGGTATTCCCGACATGCGTGACATGGTCGAGGGCGACGTCCGGTTCTCGCTCCAGTTCGGGGTAGGAGCCTGATGCGGCTTCCGTACAGCTGGCTGCGCGAGGTTGTTCAGGCAGGCGCTCCTTCCTGGGACGTGTCCGCTGATGAACTGGAGCAGACGCTGATCCGCATCGGCCACGAGGTCGAAGAGATCATCCCTGTCGGGCCGGTCACCGGGCCGTTGACCGTCGGACGCGTCACCCAGATCGGGGAACTCACCGAGTTCAAGAAGCCGATCCGTGCGGTCAAGGTCGACATCGGAGAAGCGGGACCCCGCGATATCGTCTGCGGGGCAACGAACTTCGCTGTCGGCGACCTCGTGGTGGTGGCGCTACCCGGCGCCGTCCTGCCTGGCGACTTCAGGATCGCGACCCGCAAGACATACGGCCGCACATCCGACGGGATGATCTGCTCGACGGCCGAACTCAACTTGGGCACCGATCATTCCGGCATCCTGGTCCTTCCTCCAGGCACCGCGGAGCCAGGAACACCGGCCGCCGACCTGCTCGGGCTTGACGACGTGGTGTTCCATCTCGCGATCACACCGGACCGCGGCTACTGCCTGTCGGTGCGCGGCATGGCTCGCGAGATCGCCAACGCCTATGACCTCGACTACGTCGATCCCGCCGACGTACCACCCCAGCCCGCCGATGGCGACGCCCTGCCGGTAACCATCGAGCCCGGCACCGGAGTCCTGCGGTTCGGGCTTCGGCCGGTCGCGGATATCGACCCGACAGCAGTGTCGCCGTGGTGGTTACAGCGACGGCTGCTGCTGAGCGGTATTCGGGCGATCTCGCCCGCCGTGGACGTTACGAACTACGTGATGCTCGAGTTGGGTCACCCGATGCACGCCCACGACCGCAGTCTGATCACGGGCGGCTTCAAGGTCCGCTTCGCCGAGCCGAGCGAGACGGTCGTCACGCTCGACGACGTCGAGCGCAAGCTTGACCAGGGCGACGTGCTGATCGTCGACGACATCGCGACCGCGGCGATCGGCGGTGTGATGGGTGCGGGCACCACCGAGGTGCGCGATACCACCACCGACGTCCTACTGGAAGCAGCGGTGTGGGATCCCGCCGCGGTATCGCGCACGCAGCGACGCCTGCACCTCTACAGCGAGGCGGGCAGGCGCTACGAACGCTTCGTCGACCCGGCAATCTCGGTTGCCGCGCTTGATCGCTGCGCCGCGCTGTTGGCCGATATCGCCGGCGGCACAATCGAACCCAAGCTGACCGACTGGCGCGGTGACCCGCCGCGCGGGGACTGGTCGCACCCGCCCGTCAGCATGCCGATCGACCTGCCGGACCGAACCGCGGGTGTCGACTACGCCGACGGCACCACGCAGAAGCGGCTGACCCAGGTCGGCGCTGAGGTGGTTGTCGACGGCGATCGGGTGACAGCGACCCCACCGAGCTGGCGGCCCGACCTGCGCGAGCCCGCCGACCTGGTCGAAGAGGTCCTACGGCTGGAGGGCCTCGAGATCATCCCGTCAGTGCTGCCGCAGGCGCCTGCAGGGCGCGGCCTCACCCCGGTCCAGAAGCGGCGCCGCGCCATCGGAAAATCCTTGGCGCTCAACGGCTATGTCGAGATTCTGCCGACGCCGTTCCTGCCTGCGGGAGTGTTCGACCAGTGGCGTTTGCCCGCCGACGATCCGCGCCGCAAGGCCACGCAGGTGCTCAACCCGCTGGAATCCGATCGCCCGCGGCTGGCGACGACGCTGCTGCCGGGGCTGCTGGAAGCACTGGGGCGCAACGTGTCCCGTGGTGCTGTCGACGTCGCGCTCTTTGCGATCGCCGAGGTCGTCGAATCCACCTCTGAAACTCGTGCCGTCGAGCGCATTCCGAACGACCGCAAGCCCACCGACGAAGAGATCGCCACACTCGACGCGTCGCTGCCGCGTCAGCCACAGCACGTCGGCGTGGTGATGGCCGGCCTTCGTGAACCGGCGGGCCCGTGGGGTCCCGGCCGTCCGGTGGAGGCCAGGGATGCGTTCGAGGCGGTGCGCGTCATCGCCCGCGCCGCCGGTGTCGAGCTGACGCTGCGGGCTGCGCAGTACCTGCCATGGCATCCAGGCCGCTGCGCCGAGGTAGTCATCGGTGACACGGTCGTCGGCCACGCCGGCGAGCTGCATCCCGCCGTCGTGGAGCGATCCGGCCTGCCCAAGGGCACCTGCGCGGTCGAGTTGAACCTCGACGCCATGCCGATCACCGAGGCCATGCCCGCGCCTGCCGTGTCGCCGTTCCCGGCGGTCTTCCAGGACGTCAGCCTGATCGTCGGCGAGGACATCGCAGCGCAGACGGTCGTCGACGCCGTGCGCGACGGCGCAGGCGAGCTGCTCGAGGATGTCCGGCTGTTCGATGTCTACACCGGTCCCCAGATCGGCGATGGCCGCAAGTCGTTCACGTTGGCGCTGCGATTCCGCGCCGCCGATCGCACGTTGACCGAGGACGAGGCCAGCGCGGCCCGCGACGCCGCCGTCAAGATCGCCGCGGACCGCGTCGGCGCCGTTCAACGCCGCTGACCAAAATTCGACATCAGGGCATACCGCGGTGGACCGTAATGTCTGGGAACGGCGGGGCGCTCGCGTCGGCCGCGGCGACGAGCGGTTCGAAACCGGCCGCCGCGGCTTTGGCGCGGTAGCGTTCGATGAACTCGCGGTAGGCGACTTCATCGCCCTGCGCCCGCGCCGCCAATGCCCGTAGCCGTAATAGGGGGAGTTCGTGCAGTACGAAGCCCGGGTCAGTCGGTACGGCTGCCAGCCGGTCAATCGCAGCCTGCGCTTCGTGCAGGTCGTCGTCGGTGCCGCGCTGAAGTAGCGTTTCCACCAGAACAGTGGTGGCACGGCCACGAAAGATCATTTCGCCGCTGTCGAACTCGTCATCTATGACCGTGCGCACTAAATCGAGGGCACCGTCGAGATCACCATTCCGTGCCTTTTCGCTCGCTATCTCCGGGTCGATCATCGCCAGCGCAACCATGTTGAACCGCTCCTTCACAGCGGCTTCGCGGGCTTGGGCGAGGAGGTGAAGGCCCTCTTCACGATATGTACTGTCGTGGCGGAGCAGAACTTGGCCGCGCGCGATTTGCGCAAGCCCTAATGTGTAATCGTCGCCGGCTTCTTCGGCGATCCTCAGCGCGTCGGCGGTCTCACACAGCGCGGTTGCGTCAGCTGGTTGTGCTCCGATCCCGATCGCGTGACCGTATTTGTACATGACCGCCCTGACGTAGCTTGTCGGGTCCAGTGGAGCGGCCGTTGCGACAGCTGTGTCGGCAT
This sequence comes from uncultured Actinomycetota bacterium, assembly GCA_963770305.1. GTDB lineage: Bacteria > Actinomycetota > Actinomycetes > Mycobacteriales > Mycobacteriaceae > Mycobacterium. Next base: position 282,781 of record CAVYPB010000030.1, on the reverse strand, counting down.
CGGATTTCCATCCGTTGATGCCCAGGCACTGTCTGGTGCGGCCTCGCATGCAGATCGCCGCAGTGAGTGGTGATCCGATGATCAGGTTGCCCTTGGTGGGGTCGCCGTCGGACAGGTCGATGACGCGCTGCGCCAGGCGCAGGGCTTCTCTCACCTCGCCGGCACTGTACTTGGCGTGGGTTGCAGCAAAAAGCAGGCCGACCGTGAGGTCGGGGTCCCCGATTGATTCGACTAGACCGGTCAACTCGGAGGCCAGCTGCGACGCTTCGTGATGGCGATTGTGCACGGCCAGCGCCATGATCAGTCCGGCCATGCCGATGGCGAGTGATGTCTGATCGCCGGTGGCCGTGCACAGATCGCGCAGTTCCTCGAAGCCGGTGTCGGCGACCCTGCCACCGGCCAGCCAGAGGGTGCCGCACAGCAGGGTCAGCGGTGCTATCTGCATCGCCATCCGGTACGGGTCGTCGGCGGCCAGCCGGTCGGCCACCTTGCGGGCGCGCTGCCAGCTGATCCGCGCCGCGGCGCGGTCGCGGTTGGCCAACCAGGCTCCGGCACGCATGTGCCAGTCGAAGGCGTCGCGCAGATCCCCGGCTGTTTCGAGGTGTTCGGCGATCAGCGCGGCGTTCTGATCGGCAGAGCTGGGGCTATTTTCCTCGATCGCCGCCGCCACCCGCCGGTGCATTTCGGCGCGGCCGGCCTTCAGTTGCGATTCGTAGGCCACCGCGCGGATTAGCGGATGCCGGAACGCGTATTCGGCGCGCGGTGTGAACCGCGCCTGATCGATGAGCTCGACGCGCAGCAGCTCGGCGATGGCGGCGCCGGAATCGTAGGTGTTGCCCAACACTCCGCTCAGCAGGTTGGTTTCAAACCGCGAGCCGATGACTGCGCTGGCGTACAACACATGCTTGGCGGGCGCGCCCAGGCGGTCGATGCGAGCGGCAATAGCGGCCTGCAGCGTGTCAGGCACGGTGATGTCGGCGTGGTTATCACGGCAGATATAGGCGCCGCGATCACCGTCGAGCACTCCTCTTTCGGCCAGGTCCCGCACGATCTCATCGGCGAAAAACGGGTTTCCGGAAGATCTTTCGGCGATTTGACTGGCCAGCGCGGTAACCGATGAGTGGGTGCCCAGCAGCCCGGTTGTCAACGCCTCAGTCTGTGCAGCACTCAATGGTGCCAGGTTAATCGAGTGAGCACCCGGTGCCCGCGACAGTGCTCCCCGGTATTCGGGACGGTAGGTGATGAACACCAACGACCGGGTCTGAGGAACCACGGTGACGAACTCGATAAGCATCGACTCGCTGGCCTCGTCGATCCAGTGCGCGTCCTCGATCACGTACACCGTCGGTGTGCTCCGTGCCAGCGCGGCAGCGTTCAGCATGGCGGCTAACCGGCGCCGGCGCGCATCGGGCGTGATGGCGGGCAGGGCGACCGCCGGGTCGCCGATACCGAGCAGATCGTCGAGCAGCAGCAGATCCTCCGGATGCGCGTTAGGGATCCGCGACCGCACCTGTTCCCGCGCCGCATCGCCGTCCAGCTCACTGATCCCGAACACCGACCGGAGCAGACCCGCGACGACCCGGAACGGAACTTGGTTCGTGTGGGACTCACAAAACGTCGTGAACACGTCGGCGCCTTGCCCGGCCGCCATTCCCGCAGCCTCGCGAACGATGCGGCTCTTGCCGATTCCTGCCGAGCCGACCACACCGACTACGCGGCCGCGGCCGCGAACCGACTGTTCCAAGAGCGTGTCGAGCATTTCGACTTCGTGGCTTCGTCCCACCAAAGGCACGTCCCGACCGCTGACGGGGCCCTTCGATGCCACCCCGATGAGGCGGCGCGATGGCACCGGAGCCTCGGTTCCTTTGATGTGGACCATCTCGGGCCCGTCCAGCACGGTGACCGAATCAACAAGTCGCGCGGTCGATTCGCTCAGCACCACTCCGCCGGGCTCGGCTACCGACTCCATCCGCTGTGCCAATCCCACATGAGCGCCGATCGTGGTGTAACCGAAACCGCCCGAAGCAATCTCGCCCGCCACCACCTGCCCCGAGTTCAGGCCCACCCTCAGCTCCAGCTCGATACTGTCGCTGAGCCTGACCTCCGCACCGAGTCGCTTTGCTTCTGCCTGGATATCGAGCGCTGCCAGGCAGGCCCGAAAAGCATGGTCCTCCAACGCCGCCGGCGCACCGAACACCGCCATGAACCCGTCACCCGTGAACTGGTTCACGGTACCGCCGAAGCGGTGCACTACTGCTGCCGAGCGCTCAACGAGCTGGGCCATGATCTCGCGCAACCGCTCTGGGCCGAGCGCCGCCGCGATATTCATCGACCCCACCACATCGGCGAACATCACCGTTACCTGTTTGTACTCGACAAGTTCAGAGTTCACGCTCGTCGGCGCACCACACCCGTCGCAGAACCGGGCGCCCTCCCGCAGTCCCAGACCGCAGGCCCGGCATGATCCTGCTGCCCTCATCTGGCCCTCCGCAGATCCGAGGTCCCGGTCCGCACAACCTCGACCCGCCCACCATAATGCGGCCGGGCTCGCAATGACCTGATACCCGACCCCGAACGCCGCTGACCGTTTCCGCCGAAGCCGCCCGCTCTCACCGCCAACGGCGGATAATACAGCGATGGCGTGGAAACTGCGGGGAACATACGTCGAAACCTGCTCGTGCGAATTCTTTTGCCCGTGCAACTTCAACCTGGCGAACGGCGCCGACTACGATCGCTGCAGAGCGACGCTCGTGTTCAACATCACCGATGGCGACGTCGACGGCACCGATGTGAGCGGGCTCGCGGCGGTGGTCATAATCGACACACCCAAGGTCATGACAGACGGCAATTGGCGGCTGGGCACGGTCATCGACGCAAAGGCCACCGACGAGCAAGTCGCGAAGCTGCAAGCTGTGTTCAGCGGCGAACTGGGCGGGCCGATGGCCGCGCTGGGCCCGCTCATCGGGGAGAACCTCGGCGTCCAGCGTGCCCCCATCGAGGTGCGCGACGACGGCTTGCGCCACAGCGTGCGAATCGGTGACGCAACGGGTTTCGACGTCGAGGACGTCGTGCCGTTCGGCGTCGAAACCGGCGAGCCCGCACGAGTCACCGGCATCTTCCATCCGGCAGGCTCGGAATTCCGTGTCGCCAAGGCGAAATCGGCAGACATCAGCCTGTTCGGCATCCAATACCAAGGCAAGTCGGGTCTCAGCTCCGCGCAGTTCTCCTGGGCCGCCTGACCGCGTGACGGTCCAGCACGACGACTTGCGGCCCGTATTCACCGCTGCCCGCAGTCGACTCGGGCTCATCGCACTGCTGTTGGTTCTTGCCGTCCTCGCGTGGTGGTTCACCGTCGACCGTATGCGCGGCATGGACGCCGGGCCGGGCACCGCGTTGGGAACGCTCGCCTGGTTTCTCGGCATCTGGCTTGTGATGATGGCCGCGATGATGTTCCCGTCGGTCGCGCCGACGGTAGCGCTGTATTCGACCATGACGAAGAAGCGCAACCCGGTTGCACCACTGGTTTTCGTGTGCGGATACCTGCTGACGTGGACTGCGGCCGGCCTGCTGGCCTTCGCCGTGTCCGAACTGGGCCGTCGCCTCTTCGGAGACGCGCTGTCCTGGGATCGCACGGGCCGATGGGTGGCAGGCGGCGTCCTCGTGGTCGCCGCGGTGTACGAACTGACGCCGCTGAAGACCGTGTGTCTACGGCATTGCCGCAGCCCACTCGGTTTCCTCCTCGGGTCGTGGCGCGACGGTCTGCCCGGAGCACTGCAGATGGGGGCTAAGCACGGCGCATGGTGTGTCGGATGCTGCTGGGCGCTGATGGCCTCTCTATTTGCGCTCGGCGTCATGAGCATCGCCTGGATGGCGTTTGTCGCCGCGTTGATCGCCGCCGAGAAGACGCTGCCATGGGGTCGTCTGGTGACCTACGGCACCGCAGCCGTCCTGCTCACGCTGGGTATCCTCATCGTCGTCGTCCCTGACGCCATCCCAGGGCTGACGATCCCGGGCGAGGGCCCGATGACCGAGATGGACGACATGCTGCCGATGCCCTCCATACCCGGCATGTAAATCAATTTGCAACAGTCTGCATAACCATGCAGAATCGCTGCATGACGTTTGTCGCGGTCGCCGGTGCCAGCGGATATGCCGGTGGAGAGATCCTGCGGCTGCTCCTCGGCCATCCCGCCTACGCCGATGGGCGGCTGACCATCGGCGCGCTGACTGCAGCGGCGAGCGCAGGCACGACCCTTGCCGAGCACCATCCACACCTGCTTCCGCTGGCAGGCCGAGCGCTCGACGCCACCGACGTCGACGCGCTGACCGGCCACGACGTGGTGTTCCTCGCCTTGCCGCACGGGCACTCCGCCGCCTTGGCCGAGCAGCTCGGACCCGACACAGTGGTCATCGATTGTGGCGCCGACTTCCGGCTCACCGACTCCGCGGCGTGGGAGAAGTTCTACGGCTCGGCGCACGCCGGAAGCTGGCCCTACGGACTGCCCGAACTACCGGGCGCGCGCGACCGGCTGCGCGGCGCCAAGCGGATCGCCGTTCCCGGCTGCTATCCGACGGCGGCGCTGCTGGCGCTGTGGCCCGCGATCGCCGAGGACCTCGTCGAGCCTGCGGTCACGGTCGTCGCCGTAAGCGGCACCTCCGGAGCGGGTCGGACCGCGAAGACCGACCTGCTCGGCTCGGAGGTCATCGGGTCGGCCCGCGCCTACAACATCGGCGGGAAACATCGGCACACCCCGGAAATCGCGCAGGGCCTCAAAGCCCTGACCGACAAGGACGTCACGGTGTCGTTCACGCCGGTGCTGATCCCGACGTCCCGAGGCATCCTGGCCACCTGCACCGCCCGCACCACCGCGCCGTTATCACAACTGCGCGCGGCTTATGAAAAGGCTTACGATGCAGAGCCTTTCGTACACCTTTTACCCGAGGGACAGCTGCCGAAGACCGGCGCGGTGATCGGCAGCAACGCCGCGCAGCTGGCTGTTGCCCTGGATGATGAGGCGAGGACACTCGTAGTCATAGCCGCCATCGACAACCTCGTCAAGGGCACGGGCGGCGCGGCCGTGCAGTCGATGAACCTTGCGCTGGGCTGGCCGGAAACTGAAGGACTGTCGATCGTGGGAGTGGCGCCGTGACTTCGGAGCCGGAGGCGACAAATGACTGAAGTGACTGACTCGACAAAATTGGTGCGCACACAGGGCGTCACCGCGCCCGCGGGCTTTCGCGCGACCGGAATCGCAGCCGGTATCAAGGCATCCGGCGCGCTCGACCTGGCGCTGGTTTTCAACGAGGGACCCGACCACGGCGCCGCGGGTGTGTTCACTCGCAACAAGGTCAAGGCCGCGCCGGTGTTGTGGTCGCAGCAGGTGCTGACCACCGGACACCTCCGTGCTGTCATCCTCAACTCGGGCGGCGCCAACGCGTGTACCGGCCCGCACGGGTTTCAGGACACCCACGCGACCGCCGAGGCCGTCGCCGCCGCGCTGTCCGACTGGGGCACCGAAACCGGGGCCATCGAGGTCGCGGTCTGCTCGACCGGGCTGATCGGCGACAGGCTCCCGATGGACAAGGTGCTGGCGGGCGTCACCGACGTCGTGCACGAGATGGCCGGCGGCCTGACCGGCGGTGAGGAGGCCGCCCGCGCCATCATGACCACCGACACCGTGCCGAAACAGGTTGCGCTGCACCACAGTGACAACTGGACCGTCGGCGGCATGGCCAAGGGTGCGGGCATGCTGGCGCCGTCGCTGGCCACCATGCTCACCGTCATCACCACCGATGTCGTCGCCGACGCCGCCGCCCTCGACCATGCCCTGCGGAAAGCGACCGCGCTGACCTTCGACCGCCTCGACGTCGACGGCAGCTGCTCCACCAACGACACCGTGCTGCTGCTGGCCTCCGGGGCGAGTGAGATCACGCCCAGCCAAACCGAATTGGACGACGCGGTGTTGCGGGTGTGCGACGACCTGTGCGCACAGCTGCAGGGCGACGCCGAAGGGGTAACCAAACGTATCGTCGTCACGGTCACTGGCGCAGCGTCCGAAGCCGACGCGCTGACCGCCGCGCGCGTGGTGGCGCGCGACAGTCTGGTGAAGACCGCGCTGTTCGGATCCGACGCGAACTGGGGCCGGGTGCTGGCCGCGGTCGGCATGGCGCCGGTGTCTCTCGACGCCGAGCGGATCAGCGTGTCGTTCAACGGTTCTCCGGTGTGCATCGACGGTGCCGGCGCACCCGGTGCCCGCGAGGTCGACCTGTCCGGCGCCGACATCGACGTCACCATCGACCTCGGCGTCGGGGCGGAGAGGGCGAGCATCCGCACCACCGATCTGTCCCACGGATACGTCGAAGAGAACTCGGCGTACAGCTCATGACGGCCGCGACAGAGACCAAGGCGCAGGTGCTCGCCGCCGCGCTGCCGTGGCTCAAGCAATTACACGACAAGATCGTTGTCGTCAAGTACGGCGGCAACGCGATGACGGACGACACGTTGAAGACGGCGTTCGCCGCGGACATGGTGTTTCTGCGCAACTGCGGCATCCATCCGGTCGTGGTGCACGGCGGCGGCCCACAGATCAGCGCCATGCTCAAAAAGCTTGGCATCGAAGGGGATTTCAAGGGCGGCTTCCGGGTCACAACGCCGGAGGTCCTGGACGTGGCCCGCATGGTGCTGTTCGGCCAGGTCGGCCGTGAGCTGGTGAACCTGATCAACGCGCACGGGCCGTATGCCGTCGGCATCACCGGTGAGGACGCCCACCTGTTCACCGCCGTGCGCCGCAACGTCACCGTCGACGGCGTGGCCACCGACATCGGCCTGGTCGGCGATGTCGAACGCGTTGACGCCGCCGCCCTGCTGGATCTGATTGGCGCAGGCCGCATCCCGGTGGTCTCGACAATCGCTCCTGACACCGACGGCGTCGTGCACAACATCAACGCCGACACCGCCGCCGCCGCGCTGGCCGAGGCGCTCGGCGCCGAGAAGCTGGTCATGCTGACCGACGTCGATGGCCTCTACACCAGCTGGCCCGACCGGGACTCGTTGGTCAGCGAGATCGACACGGCCGCGCTGACGCAACTGCTGCCGACGCTGGAGGCCGGCATGGTGCCCAAGATCGAGGCGTGTCTTCGCGCCGTATCGGGAGGCGTGCCGAGCGCACACGTCATCGACGGCCGCGTCGAACACTGCGTGCTGGTCGAGTTGTTCACCGACGAAGGGACGGGCACCAAGGTGGTGAGCGCATGAGCCAAGCGAGGAGCGAAGGCGGGTCGCGCATGAGCAGCGTCCTGCAGCGCTGGTCGGGCGTGATGATGAATAACTACGGCACGCCGCCGCTCGCCCTGGCCAGTGGTGACGGCGCGATGGTGACCGACGTCGACGGCAAGTCGTACGTCGATCTGCTCGGCGGCATTGCGGTCAACGTCCTTGGCCACCGCCACCCGGCCGTCATCGAGGCGGTCACCCGCCAGCTCAACACCCTCGGGCACACGTCGAACCTGTACGCCACCGAACCCGGCATCGTTCTTGCCGAGGCGCTGGTCGGGCTGCTGGGCGCGGAGGCCCGGGTGTTCTTCTGCAACTCGGGCACCGAAGCAAACGAGGTCGCCTTCAAGATCACCCGGCTCACCGGGCGCACGAAACTCGTTGCCGCCCAAGGAGCTTTCCACGGCCGCACGATGGGTTCGCTCGCGCTGACGGGCCAGCCGTCGAAGCAGGAGCCGTTCGCGCCGCTGCCGGGCGATGTTGTGCACGTTCCGTACGGCGACACCGAGGCGCTGGCCGCCGCCGTCGACGACGCGACAGCGGCCGTGTTCCTCGAGCCGATCATGGGGGAGGGCGGCGTCGTCGTCCCGCCCGCCGGCTACTTGGTGGCCGCACGCGAGATCACCGCGAAGCACGGGGCGCTGCTGGTGCTCGACGAAGTGCAGACCGGGATGGGCCGCACCGGAGCGTTTTTCGCATATCAGCACGACGGGATCACGCCGGACATCGTCACGCTGGCCAAGGGGCTGGGCGGCGGGCTGCCGATCGGTGCGTGCCTCGCGATAGGCAAGACTGCGGATCTGCTGACCCCCGGCCTGCACGGCAGCACGTTCGGCGGCAACCCTGTCTGCACGGCCGCAGCGCTGGCGGTGCTCAAGGTACTGGCCGACGACGATCTGATCGGCCGCGCCGATGTCCTCGGCAAGACGCTTTCGGCCGGCATCGAATCGCTGGCGCATCCACTTGTCGACCATGTCCGCGGCCGCGGACTGCTGCAGGGTGTCGTGCTCACCTCCGAAGCGGCCAAGCCCGTCGAAGCGGCAGCCCGAGGCGCCGGGTTCCTCGTCAACGCCGCCGCGTCCGATGTGATTCGGCTGGCCCCACCGCTGGTCATCACCGAGGGCCAGATCAACGACTTCCTGACCGCGCTGCCGGATGTGCTCGACAAGGCGGCCGCGTCATGACGCGGCATTTCCTGCGTGACGACGACCTCACACCCGACGAGCAGGCCGAGGTGCTGGCACTGGCCGCCGAGCTCAAGACGAACCCGTTCAGCCGCCGACCGCTCGACGGGCCGCGCGGCGTTGCCGTCATCTTCGACAAGAACTCCACCCGCACCCGGTTCTCGTTCGAGATCGGCATCGCCCACCTCGGCGGCCACGCGGTCGTGGTGGACGGCCGCAACACCCAGCTCGGGCGCGAGGAGACGCTGGAGGACACCGCGAAGGTGTTGTCCCGCTACGTCGAAGCGATCGTCTGGCGCACGTTCGCGCAGGAACGTCTCACTGCCATGGCGTCCGGGTCGAGCGTGCCAGTGGTCAACGCGCTGTCCGACGAATTCCACCCGTGCCAGGTGCTCGCCGACCTGCAGACACTCGACGAACGCTTGGGCACGTTGAACGGGCTGCGGCTCTCCTACTTCGGTGACGGCGCGAACAACATGGCGCACTCGCTGATGCTTGGCGGGGTTACCGCCGGTATACATGTCACCGTCGCCGCCCCCGCCGGTTTCGGGCCCGACCCGCAGTTCGTCGCGGCCGCCGAGAAACGTGCCGCCGACACCGGCGCCTCGGTGACCTTGACGGCAGATCCCCAGGCGGCCGCTGACGGCGCCGACGTCCTTGTCACCGACACCTGGACGTCGATGGGCCAGGAAGACGACGGACTGGACCGGGTGGGGCCGTTCCGGCCTTTCCAGATCAACACGGCGCTACTCGCTCGGGCGCAGCGGAATGCGATAGTGCTGCATTGCCTTCCGGCGCACCGCGGACACGAAATCACCGACGAGGTGATCGACGGACCGCAGAGCGCGGTGTGGGACGAGGCGGAGAACCGGCTGCACGCCCAGAAGGCGCTGTTGGTGTGGCTGTTGGAGCGATCCGGATGACCACCCGAAGACGAGCGCGAGTGAGGATCGCAGCGAGGTACGAGCGAGGACCGGAACGAGCGGGAGTCGAGGCATGACTTCAGCAGCCACTCGGGCCGGGCGGCAGGCCCGCATCGTATCGATCCTGTCGTCGACCTCGGTGCACAGCCAAAGTGAGCTGGCCACGATGCTCGCCGACGAGGGCATCGACGTCACTCAGGCCACGCTGTCGCGCGATCTCGATGAGCTCGGCGCCGTCAAGCTGCGCGGCGCCGACGGAGGCGTCCCTGTGTACGTCGTCCCCGAGGACGGCAGCCCGGTGCGCGGCGTATCCGGCGGCACCGAACGCATGTCGCGGCTACTCGCCGAGCTGTTGGTATCCACCGACGCCAGCGGCAATCTCGCGGTCCTCCGTACGCCGCCGGGCGCAGCCCACTATCTGGCCAGTGCAATCGACCGTTCGGCATTGCCGTACGTGGTCGGCACCGTCGCAGGGGACGACACAATCCTTGTGGTGGCCCGCGACCCGATGAGCGGCGCTGAACTGGCAGCGAAACTAGAAAGCATCCAACAAAAGGAGATCGGTTAATGTCCGAACGCGTCATCTTGGCGTACTCCGGTGGGCTGGACACCTCGGTCGCGATCAGCTGGATCGGCAAGGAGACCGGCCGTGAGGTCGTCGCCGTCGCCATCGACCTCGGCCAGGGCGGCGAGGACATGGAGGTGGTCCGCAAACGGGCCCTTGACTGCGGCGCGGTCGAGGCCGTCGTCGTCGACGCCAAGGACGAGTTCGCCGACGAGTACTGCCTTCCCGCGATCCAGTCCAACGCGCTCTACATGGACCGCTACCCGCTGGTGTCGGCGCTGAGCCGGCCGCTGATCGTCAAGCATCTGGTTTCCGCGGCGCGCGAACATGGCGGCGGTATCGTCGCGCACGGCTGCACCGGCAAGGGCAATGACCAGGTCCGCTTCGAGGTCGGATTCGCCTCGCTGGCACCGGATCTCGAGGTGTTGGCCCCGGTCCGCGACTACGCGTGGACGCGGGAGAAGGCCATCGCGTTCGCCGAGGAGAACGCCATCCCGATCAACGTCACCAAGCGCTCACCGTTCTCGATCGACCAGAACGTGTGGGGGCGGGCGGTGGAAACCGGCTTCCTCGAGCACCTGTGGAACGCGCCGACCAAGGACGTCTACGACTACACCGAGGATCCGACCGTCAACTGGAGCAGCCCCGACGAGGTCATCGTCGGATTCGAACGGGGAGTGCCGGTTTCGATCGACGACAGGCCGGTGACCGTGCTGCAGGCCATCGAGGAGCTCAACGATCGTGCCGGCGCGCAAGGCGTCGGCCGGCTCGACGTCGTCGAGGACCGGTTGGTCGGCATCAAGAGCCGCGAGATCTACGAGGCACCCGGCGCGATGGTTCTCATCACCGCGCACACCGAGCTCGAACACGTCACGCTGGAACGCGAACTCGGCCGATTCAAGCGCAACACCGACCAACGCTGGGGCGAGCTTGTGTATGACGGGTTGTGGTACTCGCCGCTGAAGACCGCGCTTGAGTCGTTCGTTGCCAAGACGCAGGAACATGTGTCGGGCGAGATTCGGATGGTGTTGCACGGCGGGCACATTGCGGTCAACGGCAGGCGCAGCGCCGAGTCGCTCTACGACTTCAACCTCGCCACCTACGACGAGGGCGACACGTTCGACCAGTCCTCGGCAAAGGGCTTTGTGCACGTGCACGGCCTGTCGTCGAAGATCTCGGCGCGACGGGATCTCGCCGGCCAGTGAGCACTAACCCATTACACCCAAACGGAAATTTCGGCGCGAAAGTGCGAGTAGAAACCGCCAAAACGTCGATCTCGGTGCGGTCTTGGGGTTCGTCGTGAGCACCAACGAGGGATCGCTGTGGGGTGGCCGGTTCGCCGACGGCCCGTCAGACGCGTTGGCCGCGCTGAGCAAGTCGACGCACTTCGACTGGGTGTTGGCGCCTTACGACGTCACCGCGTCAAAGGCGCATGCGCGAGTGTTGTTTCGGGCCGGCCTGCTGACCGAGGAGCAGCGCGACGGCCTGCTCGCCGGGTTGGACAGCCTGGCCGAGGACGTCGCGGACGGCAGCTTCGGGCCGCTCGTCACCGACGAGGATGTGCACGGCGCGTTGGAGCGCGGTTTGATCGACCGAGTCGGTGAGGATCTCGGAGGGCGCCTGCGGGCTGGGCGGTCGCGAAACGACCAGGTGGCCACGCTGTTTCGGATGTGGCTGCGCGACGCGGCACGCAGGGTCGCCGATGGAGTGCTCGACGTGGTCGGGGCGTTGGCCACTCAGGCGGCCGCGCACCCGACGGCGATCATGCCGGGCAAGACGCACATGCAGTCTGCGCAACCGGTCCTGCTCGCACATCATCTGCTGGCACATGCGCACCCGCTGCTGCGCGACGTCGACCGGCTCGCCGACTTCGACAAGCGCGCCGCGGTATCGCCGTACGGATCCGGGGCGCTTGCCGGTTCGTCGCTGGGTCTGGACCCCGACGCGATCGCCGACGAACTGGGCTTCGATGCGGCGGCGGACAATTCGATCGACGCCACCGCGGCCCGCGATTTCGCCGCCGAGGCGGCCTTTGTGCTGTCGATGATCGCAGTCGATCTGTCGCGGCTTGCTGAGGACATCATCCTTTGGAGCACAACCGAATTCGGCTATGCGATGCTGCATGACTCGTGGTCGACCGGCAGCTCGATCATGCCGCAGAAGAAGAACCCCGACATCGCCGAGCTGGCCCGAGGCAAGTCCGGCAGGCTGATCGGCAACCTCACCGGGCTGCTGGCCACGCTCAAGGCGCAGCCGCTGGCGTACAACCGCGACCTGCAGGAGGACAAGGAGCCGGTGTTCGACTCGGTCGCTCAGCTGGAGCTGTTGCTGCCTGCGATGGCGGGCCTGGTCGGCACGCTGCGCTTCGACGTCGACCGGATGGCCGAACTGGCGCCGCTGGGCTACACGCTGGCCACCGATGTCGCGGAATGGCTGGTGCGCAGGGGAGTGCCGTTCCGGGTGGCGCACGAGGCCGCCGGTGCGGCGGTGCGTGCCGCTGAAGCGCGCGGCGTCGGTCTCGAAGATCTCGAGGACGCCGAGCTCGCCGAGATCCACCCGGAGTTATCGGGACAGGTGCGCGAGGTGCTCACCGTCGACGGGTCGGTCAACTCGCGCGACGCCCGTGGCGGCACCGCCCCGATTCAGGTCGCCAAGCAGCTCGGGGTTGTCCGCGACATGAGCGACAGGTTGCGGCTGCGGCTCCGTCGCTGACTTCTTCCCGGTTTCCCACAGCGGGCCGAACACGAACCACAGGCCGACGACGACCCAGGCCCGGCCGATCCACCACCACAGGCTCGCCTGATCCTCCGGCGCGGCGAAGAACAGGGTGAGCACGACGAGCACGACCGACGCGACCGCGACCGTGCCGACGACGCGATACCACTCGCGCATTAGGTGCGTGACCCGTTGAGGGCCGTGCTTGGGAAAGGGGCGCGGGGCGGGCCCGCCGGCGAACCGGTGGGCGAACCGAACGTCGGCCCAGCGCACGATCGCAGGCCCGAAAGCCAGGCTCGAGCCCAGGTAGAAACCGGCCAGCACATGGACAAGGCCGACGTCGGCGCCGCGGTGCAGATCGACCGCTGTGGCGATCACCAGCACGACATCCAGCAGGGGAATGCCCGCGAGAACGGCGGTACTCGTCCGTCGAAGCCGAACGAGGTAGCGCAGAACCATGCCAAGGCCCAGCAGAACCCAGAGCCCGATCTCGCAGGCCACTATCACTCCCGCGACCGGATTCTCGGCGAAGAACGTCAACATTGTCTTCTCAACTTCCATCCGTTTGGTAGCACGTTTGTATTACTAACGTAGCACGCTCGTGCTAACATGTTGACGTGCCCAGATTGATCGACCACGACAGCCGTCGTCACGAAATCGCGCATGCGGTATGGCGCATCGTGCTGCGAGACGGCGTGTCTGCGGTGTCGATCCGCGACGTCGCCGCGGAAGCGGGCCTGGCGGTCGGCTCGGTCCGTCACGTCTTCGGCACCAAGGCCGAACTGCTCGAGTACTCAATGGCATTGGTGCACGAACGGACTAGCGAGCGGGTGGCCAAGCACTGCTCGATCAAGGATCCGCGCAAGTGCGCCGAGGCGGTGCTCGCCGAGCTGATGCCGCTGGACGAACAGCGACGAATGGATATGGCCGTCAACATGGCCGTCGTTGCGGAAAGCCCGTCACACCCCGCCCTGCGCCGAGTGGCACTCGACGCCCGGCAAGCCGTCGGCGACGCGTGCACGGCCGTGCTGACGCGGCTGCACGACGAAAAGCTCGTCCGCCCCGACGCCGACCTCGCCTACGAGACGGAGCGGCTGCACGCGCTCGTCGACGGGCTGGCGCTGCACGCGCTCACCGCAGACGCAAAGGATTTGCGGCCCAAGAAGGTTCTCGGCCTCCTGCGAGCCCACCTGTCGGCGTTGGAGCCCCGTTAGTCCTCGGCGGCGGCCAGCCAGGCTTCTTCGAGAGAATCCTTGCGCGCCAGCAGCTCGTTGAGTTCGACATTGAGATCGCCCAGCCGCACATGGTCAGACGCAGCTTCCGCCATCGACTCGTGCAGTGTTGCGATCTGCTGGTGGAGCTTGGCCAGCTGCCCCTCGATGCGCGCCATCTCCTTGCCAGTTCGCCGCTCCCGGGCCGACACCGACTCTCCCCGCGAGGGCTCCGGCCGGGCAACCGCATCCGATGAGTTGGCCCGGTCGGCGAGGTATTGCTCGATGCCGCCCGGCAGCATGTCGCAGCGGCCGCCGCCGGTGAGCGCGTAGGTGACGTCACTGACGCGTTCCAGGAAGTACCGGTCGTGCGTGACGACGATGAGCGTCCCCGGCCAGCCGTCCAGGTAGTCCTCGATCACCGTGAGGGTGTCGATGTCCAGGTCGTTGGTCGGCTCGTCGAGCAGTAGCACGTTCGGCTCGTCGAGCAGCAGCTGCAGAAACTGCAGCCGTCGCCGCTCACCGCCGGACAGGTCGGCCAGCCGCGCGGTCAACTTGTCGCCGGTGAAGCCGAAGTCCTTCAGCAGTGTGTCGGCGCTGATCTCCCCGCCTCCTGCCAGTTGCGTCACCCGTCGCCTGCCTTCGACGGCATCCAGAACGCGGTCGGCGCCGTCGATTTCGGCCAGCGCCTGGCTCAGGTAGCCGATCTTCAGCGTGGTGCCGCGCTTGATCGTGCCTGCGGCCGGCTGCAGTTCGCCGGTGAGCAGCCGCAGCACCGAGGTCTTGCCGGTGCCGTTGACACCGACCAGCCCGATGCGGGCGCCGGGCCCGATGGACCAATCGACGCGATCCAAAATCACCCGATCGGCCACCTCCAGCCGCACCCGGTGCAGATCGAACACGTCCTTACCAAGTCGGCTGGTCGCAAAACGTTGCAGCACAAGCGAATCGCGCGGCGGCGGCTCGTTGGCGATCAGCTCGTTGGCGGCCTGGATCCGGAACTTGGGTTTCGACGTGCGGGCCGGCGGGCCGCGCCGAAGCCACGCCAGCTCCTTGCGCATGAGATTGCGCCGACGCGCCTCCGTCCCCGCCGCCAACCGCATCCGCTCAGCGCGCGCAAGGACGTACGCGGCATACCCGCCGTCATAGCCATCGACCCCACCGCCGTGCACCTCCCACGTCCGCGTGCAGACCGCATCCAGAAACCAGCGATCGTGACTGACCACCACCAGCGCCTTGGCCCGTCGGCCGTTGAGCTGCTCGGCCAGCCACCCGATCACCTCGACGTCGAGGTGGTTGGTCGGCTCGTCGAGCACCAACACGTCGTGTCCGGCCAGCAGCACCTCGGCCAGCGCCACCCGCCGACGCTCGCCACCCGAGAGCCGGCCCACCTCGGAATCCAGTTCGACACCGGACAACAGATGCGAGACGACCGCGCGGGTGTCCGGTTCGGCCGCCCAGATGTGGTCCGGCCTACCGCCGACGATCACCTCCCGCACGGTGGCCCCTGGCGCGAAGTCGTCGGCCTGCCGCAGGTAGCCCACCGACAGACCGGAGGTGTGGGTGACCCGGCCCGAATCGGGTTGCCGGGTCCCGGTCAGCACCTGGAGCAGCGTGGTCTTGCCGTCGCCGTTGCGCCCGACGACGCCGATCGCGTCGCCGTCGTCGACGCCCAGGCTGACTGCGTCCAGCAGCGTACGGGTGCCGTAGCCGACAGTCGCCCGCTCAACGTTGATCAGGTTCGTCATCAGGCGCCGATGATATGTGCCCCCTGTGCCATGATGACGACGGCAATCGGGGGATTGGGCCGCAGAGAAGAAGGTAAAAGGGGAGCATGCGGTGGTGGACCTGTCGGCTATAACCCGGCCAGTAGGGCGGCTGGTGGCCACCGCGCAGAACGGGCTGGAAGTGCTGCGCTACGGCGGCCTGGAAACCGGCGCGTTGCCGTCGCCGTTCCAGATCATCCAAAGCGTTCCGATGTACCGGTTGCGCCGTTACTTCCCGCCCGACGCCCGGCCAGGGGCCACGCGGCCAGGACCTCCGGTTCTGATGGTGCACCCGATGATGATGTCGGCCGACATGTGGGACGTCACCCGAGACGAGGGCGCCGTCGGCATCCTGCACAAGGCTGGGGTCGACCCGTGGGTCATCGACTTCGGCTCGCCCGACAAGGTCGAGGGCGGCATGGACCGCAACCTCGCCGACCACGTCGTCGCACTGAGCGAGGCGATCGACACCGTCAAGGAGGTCACCGGCCGCGACGTCCACCTGGCCGGCTACTCCCAGGGCGGTATGTTCGCCTACCAGACCGCGGCCTACCGCCGCTCCAAGGATCTGGCCAGCATCATCGCCTTTGGCGCACCGGTGGACACCCTGGCCGCGTTGCCGATGAACCTGCCCGCCGGATTCGCCGCCGGAGCCGCGGACTTCATGGCCGATCACGTCTTTTCCCGCATCGACATTCCGAGCTGGCTGGCGCGCACCGGCTTCCAGATGCTCGATCCGATCAAGACGGCGCAATCGCGGATGGAATTCCTGCGCCAGCTGCACGACCGCGAGGCACTGCTGCCGCGGGAACAGCAGCGGCGGTTCCTGGCGTCGGAGGGCTGGATCGCGTGGTCCGGCCCTGCCATCTCCGAACTGCTCAAGCAGTTCATCGCGCACAACCGGATGATGACCGGCGGTTTTTCCATTCACGGCGACCTCGTCACGCTGTCCGACATCGATTGCCCGGTGCTCGCGGTCGTCGGCGAAGTCGACGACATCGGGCAACCGGCCTCGGTGCGCGGGATCAAGCGCGCCGCCCCCCAGGCTGACGTATACGAATTCCTCATCCGCGCAGGGCATTTCGGTCTTGTCGTCGGTTCAAAGGCCGCCAGCCAGACCTGGCCGACCGTCGCGCAGTGGGTCATGTGGCTCGACGGCACCGGCGACCTGCCGGACGGCGTCACGCCGATGGCGCTGCAACCGGCCGAGCACGCCGAAAGCGGCGTCTCGTTGTCGTCGCGGGTGGCGCACGGTACCGCGGCCGCCACCGAGATGGTGTTCGGCCTCGCCCGGTCGGCCGCCGACGCGCTCGTCGCGGCCAACAAGTCGGCCCGTGCGCTGGCCGTCGAGACTTATCGCACGCTGCCCAGGCTGGCGCGCCTCGGCCAGATCAATGATCACACTCGCATCTCCCTCGGCCGCATCATGTCCGAGCAGGCCCGCGACTTGCCCGAGGGGGAGTGCCTGTTGTTCGACGGGCGCGTCCACACCTTCGAGGCAGTGGATCGCCGCATCAACAATGTGGTCCGCGGCCTCATCGAGGTCGGCGTGCGACAGGGTGCTCACGTCGGGGTCTTGATGGAGACCCGGCCCAGCG
Organism: uncultured Actinomycetota bacterium; assembly: GCA_963770305.1. GTDB lineage: Bacteria > Actinomycetota > Actinomycetes > Mycobacteriales > Mycobacteriaceae > Mycobacterium. The sequence continues at coordinate 265,546 of CAVYPB010000030.1, read as the reverse complement.
CGCTCGTCGCCATCGCGGCGCTGTCTCGACTCGGCGCGGTGGCGGTGTTGATGCCGCCCGACGCCAACCTGGCGGCCGCTGCACGGCTCGGCGGGGTGTCGGAGATCATCGCCGACCCAAGCAACCTTGACGCCGCGCGCCGGCTCGACTTGCGGGTGCTGGTGCTCGGCGGCGGCGAATCGCGCGACCTGCACCTGCCCGAGCATGCCGACGTCACCGACATGGAGAAGATCGACCCCGACATCGTGGACCTGCCCGGCTGGTACCGGCCCAACCCGGGCCTCGCCCGCGACCTTGCTTTCGTCGGGTTCAGCTCCATCGGCGGCGACCTCGTCGCCCGCCAGATAACCAACTACCGCTGGGCGCTGTCGGCGTTCGGCACCGCATCGGCCGCCAACCTCGGCCGCGCCGACACCGTCTACTGCCTCACTCCGCTGCATCACCAGTCCGGGCTTCTAGTGAGCCTCGGCGGTGCGGTCGTCGGCGGGTCGCGCATCGCGCTGTCGCGGGAGCTGCGCCCGGACCGCTTCCTGCAGGAGATCCGCCAGTACGGCGTGACGGTGGTGTCGTACACGTGGGCGATGCTGCGTGAGGTCATCGACGATCCGGCGTTCTCGTTGACCGGCAGCCACCCGGTGAGGCTGTTCATCGGGTCCGGCATGCCGACCGGCCTGTGGAAGCGCGTCATCGACGTGTTCAAGCCTGCGCATGTGGTGGAGTTCTTCGCCACCACCGACGGGCAGGCCGTGCTGGCCAACGTCTCGGGCGCCAAGCTGGGCAGCAAGGGCAGACCCTTGCCCGGCGGCGGCGACGTCGAACTGGCCGCCTACGACGCCGAGGACGACCTGATCCTCGAGGACGACCGCGGATTCGTCCGGAGAGCCGACACCAACGAGGTCGGCGTGCTGCTCGCCCACCCACGCGGTCCCGTGGACCCGACGGCAGCGGTCAAACGCGGCGTGTTCGCCCCGGCCGACACCTGGGTGTCGACCGAATACCTGTTCCGCCGCGACGAGGACGGCGACTATTGGCTCGTCGACAACCGTGGCGTAGTGATCCACACGGCGCAAGGCCCCGTCTACGCCTCGCCCATCGACGACGCCGTAGGCCGGCTCGGGGCGGTGGATCTGGCCGTGACGTACGGGGTAGAGGTGGCCGGGCACCAACTGGCCATCACCGCGTTGGCGTTGTGCCCCGGCGGCAGCATTCCGTCGGCAGATCTGTCCGAGGCACTGGCGGATCTGCCGGTCGGCAATCCGCCCGACATCGTGCACGTGGTGCCGCGGATGAAGCTCAGCGCGTCCTATCGCCCGCTGCTCAGCCCGCTGCGGGCGGAGGGCATCCCCAAGCCGTCGCGTAACGCCTGGTATTTGGATCGCGATACGAATCGATACAGGCGTTTGACCGTCGCGGTACGCACCGAGATCGCGGCAGCCCTTGGGGCACTTCCCGCTCGCGGGGGACAGTGAGCCCGTGCCTCGCGGACGGCCCGCTGTTAGGCTCCCGCTGGCGGCAGGAGGATGGATGACATTGCAGACCGGTAAGAATCGCCACGGCTGGCGTCGTGTTGGTACGGGTGCGCTGGCAGGCGGCGCCGTGGCCGCCGGTGTCATGGCGGGTTTCGGTGCGCCCACGGCGCTGGCCGACCCCGCGGACCCGACCACGCAGAGCGACACTCCGCCGGTGATGACTGCCGACGAAGCGCTCGCCATTATCGACAAGGACTATGACACGGGTGCCGGAGGCGGTCAGCTCTCGACTCTGATCCACGACGTATTGAAACTTCGTGCCCTGGGCTTCAAACCCTCGAATGCGAACAAGGAAGCCATCACCAAAGCCCTGGACTACCGACCCAACCAGGCCCCGCTCATCGAGGCATTGAAGGAAACGCTGGCCTATCAGCACAAGCTGCAGGCTCAGACGCAGCACGCGAACGCGGGTCAGCAGCCCGGGTACAACTTCGGTGTCGGCCAGCCGCCGCCTGGCATGGGCCCGCAGCTTCCGCCGGGCGTGCCGCCGGAAGTTGGGGGCCCCGGCCCGAGTGTCTTCCTCGGCATCCCGGGCGGCGGCTAGCCTGCGGCCGTGCTCGACGAAAAGCTGCTGAGCATCCTCGTCTGCCCGGAAGACCGCGGGCCGCTGTTGCTGGTGGACGAGGACTTCCTCTACAACCCTCGGCTTCGCCGCGCCTACCGCATCGAGGACGGCATCCCGGTACTGCTCGTCGACGAGGCGGTCACGGTTACCGACGAGGCCGAACATCAACGAATGCTGGACCGATCCTCAGGTGAGTCCGGGTAGCTCACCGGTGAGATAGCGCTGCAGGTTGGGCGCGATGGTTTCGGCGATCTGCTCGACCGGCAGCGACTTGAACGGCTCCAATTCCAGGATGTAGCGGGCCATCACGACGCCCACCAGCTGCGACGCAACGAACTGGACCCGGATTCGTCCGCTGCCCGGGGGATTGTCGACGCGGGACCCGACCTCGACGGCGATCACATCTTGAAGAAACGACCGAATAAGCGAGACTTCGCCGCCCGCCAGGATTGACCGGAGTGTCGCAATGAATCCCTTGCCCATTTCGGAGTCCCACAGCGGCAACAGCACCGAAGGCAGCACGTATCCGATCCGCTCGACGGGGACTTCCCGCAACGGACCGATGACCGCGTTGGGGTCGATCGGAATGTGGATAGCCGCGGCGAACAGCTGAGTCTTGGTGCCGTAGTAGTGATGCACCAGCGCGGGGTCAACGCCGGCGTCGGCGGCGACGGCACGGATCGAGGTCTTATCGATCCCGTTGCGGGCGAACAGGTTACGCGCACTCTCCAGGATGCGTTCGCGGGTGTCGGACGTTCCGGGGGGGCGTCCGGGACGCTTGCGCTCTGCGTTGGTCGTCAATGCGGTTACGGTGTCCTTCGTCGAAGCGTCGCGGCGGCCAGGCACAGCGCGAGTACCGCGAAGCCGATCACGACGGCGATGTCGCGCACCGCGATGGCCGTCGGCTCCGAGTACGCACCGACCTGTTGCAGCGCCTCCAGAGCGTAGCTGGCCGGCAACACGTTGCTGATCCACTGCAGCCAGTCCGGCAGCACGTCACGCGGCACGATGATGCCGCAGAGCAGCAGCTGCGGGGCGATCACCACCGGCATGAACTGCACGGCCTGAAATTCGGTGCGGGCGAACGCACTACACAGCAGGCCAAGCCCCACGCCAAGTACGGCGTTGATGATCGCGATGGCGAACACCAGAATCGGGCTGCCCTTGGTGTCGAGGCCGAGGAATAGATACGACACGAGGCACGCCAGCGTGGCCTGCGCTGCGGCCGCGATCGAGAACGCGGTGCCGTAGGCGGCGAGGAGGTCGAGCCGCCGCAGTGGTGTGGTCAGGATGCGCTCCAACGTCCCCGAAACCCGTTCTCTCTGCATCGTTATCGACGTGATCAAGAACATCACGATGAGCGGGAAGACGCCGAGCATGATCAGGCACGCGTTGTTGAACGGTGACGGCGAGCCGGGCCGGTGGGGCGCGTTCTGGAACATGAAGTACATCAGCGTGATGATCAGGCTGGGCACGACGAGGATCATCGCCACGCTGCGATGATCGGCGGCGAGCTGACGCAGGATCCGCGCGGTGGTGGCGAGGTACGCCTGCGGGCTCAGCCGGTCGCGGCTGCGGTGCTGTGCCGGATGACGGACAGAAACGCTTCCTCCAGTGACTGACATCCCGTGTCCTCTCGTAGCTTGGTGGGTGTGGTGTGGGCGAGCAGGTGGCCTTCGCGCATGAGCAGCAGGTCGCCGCAGTGGTCGGCCTCGTCCATCACATGGCTCGAAACAAGCAGAGTCGTTCCGCGCCGGGCAAGTTGGTCGAACTGGTCCCACAGGTCGACGCGCAGCACGGGGTCAAGACCGACGGTGGGTTCGTCGAGCACCAACAGGTCGGGCCGGGCCACCAATGCGCAGGCCAACGACACCCGGGTGCGTTGACCGCCGGATAGGTTGCCGCACAACGCCGTTCGGTGATCCTCTAGGCCGACGGCCGATACCGCCTGATTCGCAGCATTCGAGTCTGTGCCGTACAGCGCGGCGAAGTAACGCACGTTGTCGATGATCCGCAGGTCGTTGTAGATGGTGGGGTCCTGCGTGACATAGCCGACGCGGTTGCGCAGTTCGGCCGAACCTGCGGGGCGGCCCAGCACCGTCACCGTGCCCTCGGCGATGATCTGCGTGCCGACGATGCTGCGCATCAGCGTCGTCTTACCGCAGCCGGACGGGCCGAGCAGGCCGGTGATGGTGCCCCGCGCGATCTGAACCGAGATGTTCTCCAGCGCGACCCGTTTCCCGCGGATGACCCGCAGATTCTGGACGTCGATGGCTGGCTCCCCGCCGTTGCGGAGTAATTCATCGCTCGATGAACTCATCATGCGATGAATAATGCTCCCCGCTGGTAGGTGTGTCAAGGCCGCGGGCAGAATCGCTCGGGTGAGTGCCGAGCTGCTGTCCGTTGATCCCGTGTCCGCGGCCCGGCGACTGCTCGGCGCGGAGCTGACCGGGCGCGGCGTGAGCGCCATGATCGTGGAGGTGGAGGCCTACGGCGGCCCACTCGACGGCCCCTGGCCCGACGCCGCGTCGCACTCGTTTCGCGGGCTGGGGTTGCGCAATTCGGTGATGTTCGGCCCGGCCGGGCGGCTCTACACGTACCGCAGCCACGGGATTCACGTGTGCGCGAACGTCGTGTGCGCAACGGACCGCGTCGCGGGGGCGGTGTTGTTGCGGGCGGCCGTGGTGGAGGCGGGCGTCGACGTCGCCCAGGCTCGTCGCGGAGATTCGACGCACCAGGCAGCGTTGGCGCGAGGGCCGGGCAACCTGTGCGCAGCCCTCGGAATCACCATGGACGACAACAGAATTGACCTGTTCGACCCCGACAGTCCGGTCCGGTTGACACTCGGCGAGGAGCACGTCGGTGTCGATGGCCCGCGGGTTGGCGTCAGCAGGGCTGCGGACCGGCCCTGGCGGTTCTGGCTGGCCGGTCGCCCGGAGGTGTCGCTGTATCGGCGGAGCCCGCGGGCGCCCGCTCCCGGCGAAAGTGATTGACCCGTCGGGTCAGCCGGCGGCCTGCTCCAGGGTTAATGCGGGCGACGTGAGCCGGGCACACCGCGGCCCGCCGCACTCGTCGGTGAGGTCCACGCGTGCGATGACCTGCCGGGTGTCGCCGGCGCCCGCGATGAGTGGTTCGAGGTCGGCGAGCATGAGTTTGGCCCGGCGGAACATTGTGAAGGAGCCGTCCTCGGCGACGTCGCCCCAGGTGAGATAGACAAAACGGGCACCGGGCCTGCCCTGCACGGCTGCGCCGCGGAAGTCCAGACCGCCTTCGCGGGCGACAACCTCGATCGGGATCGTCCACGACGACGTATGTGAGTCTGCGCGCACCAGCTCGCGTGGCTCTTTGCCCAGTTGAATGCCGACGTGCACGTTGTCGTAGTGCGCGTCGTCTGACTGCCACGCCGGGCCCGGCAGGTGATAACCCTGGATCTGCAACAACATCGGCATCGACCGTAGGGGAAGATCGGCTCTGTGACCCCTACGGCTGCGCCGCAAATACTCGACGAGTTGGAATGGCGTGGACTGGTTGCGCAGTCCACGGACCGGGATGCTCTTGCGGCGGAGTTGAAATCCGGACCCATTACCGTCTATTCGGGCTTCGACCCCACCGCACCGAGCCTGCACGCTGGGCACCTCGTCCCGCTGCTGACGCTGCGACGCTTCCAACAGGCCGGGCACCGGCCGATTGTGTTGGCAGGCGGTGCCACCGGCATGATCGGTGATCCCCGTGACACCGGCGAGCGCACCCTCAACACCGCGGACACCGTCGCGGAGTGGGCCGATCGGATTCGCGGGCAGCTGGAGCGGTTCGTCGACTTCGACGATTCGCCGACGGGCGCCGTCGTGCAGAACAACCTGTCGTGGACGAGCGAGATGTCGGCGATCGAGTTCCTCCGCGACATTGGTAAGCACTTCTCGGTCAACGTCATGCTGGATCGCGACACGGTCCGGCGCCGGTTGGAGGGCGACGGTATCTCCTACACGGAGTTCAGCTACATGTTGTTGCAGGCCAACGACTACGTGGAGCTGCACCAGCGGTACGGATGCACGTTGCAGGTCGGCGGCTCGGATCAGTGGGGCAACATCATTGCCGGGGTCCGGCTCGTGCGCCAGACGGTGGGCGCGACGGTGCATGCGCTGACGACGCCGCTCGTGACGGATTCGGAAGGCAACAAGTTCGGCAAGTCGACCGGCGGTGGCAGCCTCTGGCTCGACCCCGACATGACCAGCCCGTACGCGTGGTACCAGTACTTCGTGAACACCGCCGACGCCGACGCCGTCCGGTATCTGCAGTGGTTCACCTTCCTGTCGCGCGAGGAGCTGGCCGAACTGGACCAGGCGACGTCGGACCGGCCGCATGAGCGAGCGGCGCAGCGTCGGCTGGCCCGCGAGTTGACCATGTTGGTGCACGGCGAGGCGGCGACGGCAGCGGTCGAACATGCCAGCCAGGCACTGTTCGGGAGGGGGGAGCTGGCGCAGCTCGATGAGCCGACGCTCGCCGCTGCGCTGCGGGAGGCATCGGTGGCCGAGCTCAAGCCGGGCGGACCCGACAGCATCACCGACCTGCTGGTGGCCAGCGGATTGTCGGGCAGCAAGGGTGCTGCGCGGCGGACGATCGGCGAGGGCGGCGCTTACGTCAACAACGTGCGGATCGACAGCGAGGAGTGGGTGCCACAGCCGGCGGACTTCCTGCACGGCCGCTGGCTGGTACTGCGGCGAGGGAAGCGGAATATTGCCGGCGTCGAGCGCGTTGGATGAGGTGTCGGAGTCGACGCACGCCTGCGTGCGCGCGTTGGGAGCAGAAACGAAAGACACGCCCCATCAGGCCATTTGACTCCGAGTTTTCCCTCACGTAACTTGTTGACTCGTCGTCGCGACGCGGCCAGCCCGCTGAGCGCGACGGCGTCCAAGAGGGAAGTCCCACTTCGGTGGGTTCCTGACCGTCCGCACTACCGACCAGCGGCCAAAAGCCGCGGGTTAGTTTGCGCGGCCGGGCGGGTGTGTTGTTTGAGAACTCAATAGTGTGTTTGGTGGTTTTTGTTTGTTGTTGTTTTTTGCCGCATCTCTTTTTCCCGTTTAGGGGTGTGGTTGTTTTTGATGCCAGTTTTGGTGTCGTTTTGTTGGTTTCAGGCTTGTTCTGATTCGAATTCTGCCTGGGCTTTGGTCTGGGGGTTTTTGTTTGGAGAGTTTGATTCTGGCTCAGGACGAACGCTGGCGGCGTGCTTAACACATGCAAGTCGAACGGAAAGCGCTCTTCGGAGTGACTCGAGTGGCGAACGGGTGAGTAACACGTGGGTGATCTGCCCTGCACTTTGGGATAAGCCTGGGAAACTGGGTCTAATACCGGATAGGACTACGGCCTGCATGGGTTGTGGTGGAAAGCTTTTGCGGTGTGGGATGGGCCCGCGGCCTATCAGCTTGTTGGTGGGGTGATGGCCTACCAAGGCGACGACGGGTAGCCGGCCTGAGAGGGTGTCCGGCCACACTGGGACTGAGATACGGCCCAGACTCCTACGGGAGGCAGCAGTGGGGAATATTGCACAATGGGCGCAAGCCTGATGCAGCGACGCCGCGTGAGGGATGACGGCCTTCGGGTTGTAAACCTCTTTCAGCACAGACGAAGCGCAAGTGACGGTATGTGCAGAAGAAGCACCGGCCAACTACGTGCCAGCAGCCGCGGTAATACGTAGGGTGCGAGCGTTGTCCGGAATTACTGGGCGTAAAGAGCTCGTAGGTGGTTTGTCGCGTTGTTCGTGAAAACTCACAGCTTAACTGTGGGCGTGCGGGCGATACGGGCAGACTGGAGTACTGCAGGGGAGACTGGAATTCCTGGTGTAGCGGTGGAATGCGCAGATATCAGGAGGAACACCGGTGGCGAAGGCGGGTCTCTGGGCAGTAACTGACGCTGAGGAGCGAAAGCGTGGGGAGCGAACAGGATTAGATACCCTGGTAGTCCACGCCGTAAACGGTGGGTACTAGGTGTGGGTTTCCTTCCTTGGGATCCGTGCCGTAGCTAACGCATTAAGTACCCCGCCTGGGGAGTACGGCCGCAAGGCTAAAACTCAAAGAAATTGACGGGGGCCCGCACAAGCGGCGGAGCATGTGGATTAATTCGATGCAACGCGAAGAACCTTACCTGGGTTTGACATGCACAGGACGTGCCCAGAGATGGGTATTCCCTTGTGGCCTGTGTGCAGGTGGTGCATGGCTGTCGTCAGCTCGTGTCGTGAGATGTTGGGTTAAGTCCCGCAACGAGCGCAACCCTTGTCTCATGTTGCCAGCGCGTTATGGCGGGGACTCGTGAGAGACTGCCGGGGTCAACTCGGAGGAAGGTGGGGATGACGTCAAGTCATCATGCCCCTTATGTCCAGGGCTTCACACATGCTACAATGGCCGGTACAAAGGGCTGCGATGCCGTGAGGTGGAGCGAATCCTTTCAAAGCCGGTCTCAGTTCGGATCGGGGTCTGCAACTCGACCCCGTGAAGTCGGAGTCGCTAGTAATCGCAGATCAGCAACGCTGCGGTGAATACGTTCCCGGGCCTTGTACACACCGCCCGTCACGTCATGAAAGTCGGTAACACCCGAAGCCGGTGGCCTAACCCCGTGTGGGAGGGAGCCGTCGAAGGTGGGATCGGCGATTGGGACGAAGTCGTAACAAGGTAGCCGTACCGGAAGGTGCGGCTGGATCACCTCCTTTCTAAGGAGCACCACGAGACTCAAGCCGGCCCGCATAGCGCGGATCACCGAGACTTGGGCGATTCGATGGATGGGCCGCACCTGTAGTGGGTGTGGTTCTGGTGCACGACAAACGTTGAGCCGGTACGGGTTTGATGCCGGTGAGGGAAGCTGCCAGACACACTATTGGGCTTTGAGACAACAGGCCCGCTATCTCTTCGTCCCGTGGTGGGAAACCGGGGATAGGACTGGTTGTCGCTTCATCTTTGGTGGTGGGGTGTGGTGTTTGATTTGTGGATAGTGGTTGCGAGCATCTAGGCAGCGAATGTGCGCATGCCGCCCTTTGGGTGGTGTGGGTTTTTTGGTGTCTGATGTGCAATTTTGTTAGCCTGCATCCTTTTTTGGGTGTGGGTGACTCATTTTTTGGTTTTGTGTTGTAAGTGTTTAAGGGCGCATGGTGGATGCCTTGGCACTGGGAGCCGATGAAGGACGTGGGAGGCTGCGTTATGCCTCGGGGAGCTGTCAACCGAGCGTGGATCCGAGGATGTCCGAATGGGGAAACCCGGCACGAGTGATGTCGTGTCACCCGTCACTGAATACATAGGTGGCGGGGGGGAACGCGGGGAAGTGAAACATCTCAGTACCCGTAGGAAGAGAAAACAAGTGTGATTCCGTGAGTAGTGGCGAGCGAAAGCGGAGGATGGCTAAACCGTGCACATGTGATACCCGGCGGGGGTTGTGTGTGCGGTGTTGTGGGGCGTTTCGTGTCAGGTCCGCCGGCCTGGCCGGGAGTGATAAACCGTGGTGTTAGTCGAAGTGGCCTGGGATGGTCTGTCCGTAGAGGGTGAGAGCCCCGTAGGCGAAAACATCACGGCTCCTGTGGAGCTGTCCCCGAGTAGCAGCGGGCCCGTGGAATCTGCTGTGAATCTGCCGGGACCACCCGGTAAGCCTGAATACTGTCCAGTGACCGATAGCGGATTAGTACCGTGAGGGAATGGTGAAAAGTACCCCGGGAGGGGAGTGAAAGAGTACCTGAAACCGTGCGCTTACAATCCGTCAGAGCCCTCGTGTTAAAGCGTGGGGTGATGGCGTGCCTTTTGAAGAATGAGCCTGCGAGTCAGGGACATGTCGCGAGGTTAACCCGGGTGGGGTAGCCGCAGCGAAAGCGAGTCTGAATAGGGCGTATCCACACAGTAGTGTGTGGTGTAGTGGTGTGTTCTGGACCCGAAGCGGAGTGATCTACCCATGGCCAGGGTGAAGCAGCAGTAAGATGTTGTGGAGGCCCGAACCCACTTAGGTTGAAGACTGAGGGGATGAGTTGTGGGTAGGGGTGAAAGGCCAATCAAACTCCGTGATAGCTGGTTCTCCCCGAAATGCATTTAGGTGCAGCGTTGCGTGTGCACTGCGGAGGTAGAGCTACTGGATGGCCGATGGGCCCTACTAGGTTACTGACGTCAGCCAAACTCCGAATGCCGCAGTGTTTAGCGTGGCAGTGAGACGGCGGGGGATAAGCTCCGTGCGTCGAGAGGGAAACAGCCCAGATCGCCGGCTAAGGCCCCTAAGCGTGTGCTAAGTGGAAAAGGATGTGCAGTCGCGAAGACAACCAGGAGGTTGGCTTAGAAGCAGCCACCCTTGAAAGAGTGCGTAATAGCTCACTGGTCAAGTGATTGTGCGCCGATAATGTAGCGGGGCTCAAGCACACCGCCGAAGCCGCGGCAACAACCCTGTAAGGGGTTGTTGGGTAGGGGAGCGTCCTGCATCCGGTGAAGCCACAGGGTGACCTGGTGGTGGAGGGTGTGGGAGTGAGAATGCAGGCATGAGTAGCGATAAGGCAAGTGAGAACCTTGCCCGCCGAAAGACCAAGGGTTCCTGGGCCAGGCCAGTCCGCCCAGGGTGAGTCGGGACCTAAGGCGAGGCCGACAGGCGTAGTCGATGGACAACGGGTTGATATTCCCGTACCCGTGTGTGTGCGTCCCTGATGAATCAGAGGTACTAACCACCCAAAACCGCGACCACCGATCACCTTCGGGTGTGAGGGGTTGCGGGGCTGCGTGGAACCTTCTCTGGTAGTAGTCAAGCGATGGGGTGACGCAGGAAGGTAGCCGTACCAGTCAGTGGTAATACTGGGGCAAACCTGTAGCACGCGTGATAGGTAAATCCGTCACGTTAGGTGTGAGAGGTGATGCATAGCCGAGTGAGGTGAATTCGGTGATCCTATGCTGCCAAGAAAAGCCTCTAGCGAGTGCTCACACGGCCCGTACCCGAAACCAACACAGGTGGTCAGGTAGAGAATACCGAGGCGTACGAGTGAACTATGGTTAAGGAACTCGGCAAAATACCCCCGTAACTTCGGGAGAAGGGGGACCTCGCACCGTCAACACCTTCGCGGTGGGTAGCGGTGGGGGGTGGCACAAACCAGTGAGAAGCGACTGTTTACTAAAAACACAGGTCCGTGCGAAGTCGCAAGACGATGTATACGGACTGACGCCTGCCCGGTGCTGGAAGGTTAAGAGGACCGGTTAACCCCTTCGGGGGTGAAGCTGAGAATTTAAGCCCCAGTAAACGGCGGTGGTAACTATAACCATCCTAAGGTAGCGAAATTCCTTGTCGGGTAAGTTCCGACCTGCACGAATGGCGTAACGACTTCTCAACTGTCTCAACCATAGACTCGGCGAAATTGCACTACGAGTAAAGATGCTCGTTACGCGCGGCAGGACGAAAAGACCCCGGGACCTTCACTACAACTTGGTATTGGTGCTCGATACGGTTTGTGTAGGATAGGTGGGAGACTGTGAAGCGGCCACGCCAGTGGTTGTGGAGTCGTTGTTGAAATACCACTCTGATCGTATTGGGCCTCTAACCTCGAACCGTTTATCCGGTTCAGGGACAGTGCCTGGCGGGTAGTTTAACTGGGGCGGTTGCCTCCTAAAATGTAACGGAGGCGCCCAAAGGTTCCCTCAACCTGGACGGCAATCAGGTGTTGAGTGTAAGTGCACAAGGGAGCTTGACTGCGAGACGAACATGTCAAGCAGGGACGAAAGTCGGGACTAGTGATCCGGCACCCCCGAGTGGAAGGGGTGTCGCTCAACGGATAAAAGGTACCCCGGGGATAACAGGCTGATCTTCCCCAAGAGTCCATATCGACGGGATGGTTTGGCACCTCGATGTCGGCTCGTCGCATCCTGGGGCTGGAGCAGGTCCCAAGGGTTGGGCTGTTCGCCCATTAAAGCGGCACGCGAGCTGGGTTTAGAACGTCGTGAGACAGTTCGGTCTCTATCCGCCGCGCGCGTCAGAAGCTTGAGGAAACCTGTCCCTAGTACGAGAGGACCGGGACGGACGAACCTCTGGTCCACCAGTTGTCCCACCAGGGGCACCGCTGGATAGCCACGTTCGGACAGGATAACCGCTGAAAGCATCTAAGCGGGAAACCCCCTCCAAGACCAGGCTTCTCACCTTTTAAGAAGGATAAGGCCCCCCGCAGACCACGGGATCAATAGACCAGACCTACACGCCCCGCAAGGGGTTCAGGGAACTGGCACTAACCGGCCGAAAACTTACCCACAAAGCCCGCAACCACACACATCCACGAATGCACAACAAGCATTCACACCCCACCACCAAAAACACTTCCCCACCCCCGTGGGGACACTCAAAAAGTGAATAAAGTTACGGCGGTCAATAGCGGCAGGGAAACGCCCGGACCCATCCCGAACCCGGAAGCTAAGCCTGCCAGCGCCGATGATACTACCCAACCCGGGTGGAAAAGTAGGACACCGCCGAACACACATTAGAATCACCCCCCACAATTGCGTGGGGGGTGATTCTATATTCGCCGCAATTCGACAATTTACTTCTTGAATTGTCGTGACTGGCAAATAAGTGTAGAAAGGCATACGTGGTCCAGGACAGGCAGGGCGGCAGCGATCGGCGCCGTCCCCGGCGTTCGGCGCCGCCCACCTCGGGGCCGGACCGTGCCCGCCGCGCCCAGCCCAGGCCTGACGGCGAAGCACCGCGCCCCCAAGGTCCGCCGATTCCCGTCGACATCGAAGCCAAGCAACTGTCGCCCGAGATCCGGGGCGAACTCACGACCCTGGATCGGGCCACGGCCGACGTCGTGGCGCGGCACCTCGTCGCGGCCGGCGAACTCCTCGACGACGACCCCGAGGCCGCGCTGGCTCACGCCCGCGCTGCGCGCGCGCGGTCCGGCCGCATAGCCGCCGTCCGAGAGGCCGTCGGCATCGCGGCCTACCAGTGCGGTGACTGGGCCCAGGCGCTTGCCGAACTGCGCGCTGCTCGCCGGATGGGCAGCAAGTCGCCGCTGCTTCCTCTGATCGCCGACTGCGAACGCGGAGTTGGCCGCCCGGAACGCGCGATCGAACTGGCCCGCACGCCCGAGGCCGCCGAACTCACCGGCGACGGCGCCGATGAGCTACGCATCGTTGTGGCCGGCGCGCGCTCCGACCTCGGCCAGCACGAGCAGGCCCTGGCGATTTTGTCGACCCCGCAGCTGGATCCGGCCCGCAGGGGGCAGACGGCCGGCCGGCTGTTCTACGCCTACGCCGAAACGCTGCTCGCGCTTGGCCGCAACCAGGAAGCACTGCAATGGTTCATCAACGCCGCGGCCGCTGATGCCGAGGGCCTCACCGACGCCGAAGAGCGGATCACGGAGCTCTCCTGACGTGACTACCCTTGCGCAGGACCATGATTGCCTACTCCTGGACCTCGACGGCACCGTCTTCCGCGGCCATGAACCCACGCCGGGCGCCGTCGATACCCTGGCGGTAGTCCGCTCCCGGACGCTGTTCGTCACCAACAACGCCTCCCGCGGACCGGCCGAAGTCTCCCAGCACCTATGCGCGATGGGCTTCACGGCCAAGCCCGATGACATCGTCACCAGTGCTCAAACCGCCGCGCGGCTGTTGCAGGAGCAGTTACAACCAGGGGCGGCGGTCCTCATCGTCGGTACCGATTCGCTCGCGGCCGAAGTCCGGAAAGCGGGCCTGAAGCCTGTCCGCCAATGGTCCGACGGTCCGGTCGCTGTCGTGCAGGGACATTCGCCGCAGACCGGCTGGCCCGACCTCGCCGAAGCGGCACTGGCCATCCGTGGCGGAGCACTGTGGGTCGCCGCGAACGTCGACAAGACGCTGCCGTCCGAACGAGGCTTACTGCCCGGAAACGGGGCGATGGTCGCCGCGCTGCGCGCCGCCACCGACAGTAAACCGCTAGTGGCCGGCAAGCCCGAGCCGACCTTGCTGACGGACGCCTTGGCGCGCGGCAAGTTTCGCGCTCCACTCGTCGTCGGTGACCGTCTCGACACCGACATCGCGGGTGCCAACGCCGCCGGCTTGCCCAGCCTGCTTGTGCTGTGCGGCGTCAGCACCGCCGCCGAAACAATCAGTGCCGCCGTCGGCCAACGCCCCAACTACATCGCCGAAGACCTCCGATCGCTGTACGCCCGCGCCGACAGCCTTCGGATCGGGCCACATCCGGCGTGGTACGTCGACGTCGGCCCGTCGGCGGTGACCGTGCAGTCGACCGGCAGGGACCCGGGAGACCCGCTGTCGGTGGTCCGCGCCGCCGCCAGCGCGGTCTGGAACGCCCACCTCGACGCACGGCCGGTCATATTGATGGCCGGTGACGACACAGCGCGACAGGCCATGGAGCGCTGGTCCCTGCTGACCCCGCCGAATCGACTAGCGTGAACGGTGAGATGAGTACCGACCCCGATCAGATCCGTGCCCAGGTCGCGGAGTTGCTGGCAGATGTGCCCGACCCCGCGCAGGAGGGCTCCAACTTCGACGAACTCGCCGAATCCGACATCGATGCGATTGCGGCGCGGCTCGAGGAGGCTCACGACCTGCTGGTGCGCGCTCTGGAATCGGTCGAGAAAGGCTAATCGCACGTGACGCGGCGCGCTCGTGTTGACGCCGAGCTGGTGCGGCGCGGTCTCGCACGCTCGCGGCAGCAGGCCGCCGAGTTGATCGGCGCCGGACGCGTCACCATCGACGGCATGCCCGCGGCCAAACCCGCAACGGCGGTCACGGTCAGTGCGGCGCTCACCGTTGAGGGCGACGACGAACGCACCTGGGTTTCCCGCGGCGCGCACAAGCTGATCGGCGCACTCGACGTGTTCGGTCTCTCGGTCGACAACCGGCGCTGCCTGGACGCCGGCGCCTCGACCGGTGGCTTCACCGAGGTCCTGCTTGACCGGGGTGCCCGCGAGGTCGTCGCGGTCGACGTCGGCTACGGCCAGCTGGCCTGGTCACTGCGCAACGACCCGCGGGTGATCGTGCTCGAACGCACCAACGTCCGTGAACTGACCGCTGACGCGGTCGGGGGACCCGTTGACCTCGTGGTCGCCGACCTGTCGTTCATCTCGCTGGCGACGGTGCTGCCGGCGCTGATCTCCTGTGCGTCAGACGACGCGGATATCGTTCCTATGGTGAAGCCGCAGTTCGAGGTCGGGAAGGATCGGGTAGGCGCGGGCGGAGTGGTCTCCGACCCGCAGTTGCGCACGGATGCGGTGCTTGCCGTCGCGCGTCGGGCCGCCGACCTCCAGTGGCAGTCCGTCGGTGTCGCCGCCAGCCCGTTGCCGGGGCCGTCCGGCAATGTCGAGTACTTCCTGCACCTTCGGGCCAGGGCAGAGAGTCCGCTGCAGGGCGACCGGCTTGAGCAGGCGGTAGACCAGGCTGTCTCGGAGGGACCGCAATGACGTGCGAGCGCACCATCCTGCTGGTGGTGCACACGGGTCGCGATGAGGCCACCGAGGTCGCTCGGCGGGTGGAGAAAGTGCTGGGCGACAACGACATTGGGCTACGCCTGCTTTCCGCTGAAGCCGTCGACCGCGGGCCGGTTCACCTGGCGCCCGACGACATGCGTTCGCTCGGGGTCGAGATCGAAGTGGTCGACGCCGACGAGCGCGCCGCCGAAGGCTGTGAGCTGGTCCTCGTGCTCGGCGGTGACGGTACCTTCCTGCGCGCTGCCGAACTGGCCCGCAACGTCGAAATCCCCGTGTTGGGAGTCAATCTGGGCCGCATCGGCTTTCTCGCCGAGGCCGAGGCCGACCACATCGACAGCGTGCTGGATCACGTCGTCAATCGCGATTACCGCGTCGAGGAGCGCATGACCCTGGACGTCGTGGTCCGCGCCGGCGGCGACGTCGTCGATCGCGGCTGGGCGCTGAACGAGGCCAGCCTGGAGAAGGGGCCGCGGCTCGGCGTGCTGGGAGCGGTGGTCGAGGTCGACGGGCGGCCGGTCTCGGCGTTCGGCTGCGACGGGGTGCTGGTGGCGACGCCGACCGGGTCCACCGCGTGGGCGTTCTCCGCGGGCGGCCCGATCGTGTGGCCGGATCTGGACGCAATCCTGGTGGTGCCCAACAATGCTCATGCGCTGTTCGCCCGGCCGATGGTGACCAGTCCGAACGCCACCATCGCGATCGAAATCGAGGCGGACGGTCACGACGCGCTGGTGTTCTGCGACGGCCGCCGCGAGATGGTGGTACCCGCGGGTGGCCGGTTGGAGGTGACGCGCTGCGGCACCCCACTCAAATGGGTGCGACTGGACAGCGCGCCGTTCACCGACCGCCTTGTGCGCAAGTTCCGGTTGCCGGTCACGGGGTGGCGCGGACAGTAGTGCTAGCCGAGATCCGTATCGAGTCCCTGGGAGCCATCAGCACCGCGACCGCCGAATTCGACCGCGGGTTCACCGTGCTGACCGGCGAGACCGGCACGGGTAAGACCATGGTTGTGACGGGTCTGCATCTGCTTGGCGGTGGGCGCGCCGACGTCACCAGGGTGCGCTCCGGCGCCGATCGTGCAGTGATCGAAGGGCGTTTCACCACAATCGAACTCGGCGACGGCGTGGCCGCCCACATCGACGAGATTCTGGATTCCTCGGGTGCGGACCGCGACGACGACGGCAGCGTCATCGCCGCGCGATCCGTCAGCCGGGACGGTCCGTCACGGGCCTACCTCGGCGGGCGCAGCGTGCCTGCCAAGTCGCTGAGCACGTTCACCACCGAACTGCTCGCCCTGCACGGCCAGAACGACCAACTACGGCTGATGCGGCCCGACGAGCAGCGGGCCGCGCTGGACCGCTTCGTCGACATCGAGTCGCAACTGAAGCGCTATCGGCGGCTGCGCGACGACTGGCTCGAGGCCCGTCGCGATCTGGCCAACCGCAAGCGGCGAGCGCGCGAGCTGGCGCAGGAAGCCGATCGACTCAAGTTTGGCCTCAACGAAATCGACACCGTCGCACCGGAACCCAGCGAGGATGAGGCACTTGTCGACGACATCCGCCGGCTGTCCGAACTCGACGCGCTGCGCGAGGCCGCGCATACGGCGCGCGCTGCGCTGTACGGCCCACAGGACGACGACCCCTCCACCGATGCCGTGTCGGCTGCCAACGGTGTCGGACACGCGAAGTCGGCGTTGGAGGCAACCGATGATTCGGCACTGCGGGCGCTGGCCGAGCAGCTCGCCGGTGCACTGGCCGTCATCACCGACGTATCGACCGAACTCGGCGACTATCTGGCCGAACTACCCAGCGACGCCAGCACTTTGGAAGCCAAGCTGGCCCGGCAGGGCGAGCTGCGCACGCTGACCCGCAAGTACGCCGCCGACATTGACGGTGTGCTGCGCTGGGCTCGCGAGTCGCGCGAACGCTTGGCGCAGCTCGACGTCTCCGAAGAGGCACTGGCCGATCTCGAGCGCCGCGTCGACGAGCTCGAAGCCAAAGTAGTCGGCGCCGCAACCGAACTGACGAAGGCGCGGACCAAGGCCGCCAAGGGCCTCGCGAAAGCGGTGACCGCCGAACTGACGGGCCTTGCCATGGCCGATGCCGAGTTCACGGTCTCGGTCGCCACGATCCCAGCCCGCGCGGACGACTCCGCGCCGCTCACCCTGCCGTCAGGTGTGCCGGTCCACGCCGGGCACGACGGTGTCGACGCCGTCGAGTTCGGTTTCGCCGCGCACCGCGGCACCGACGTCTTGCCCCTGAGCAAGAGCGCCTCCGGCGGTGAGCTGTCCCGGGTGATGTTGGCGCTGGAGGTGGTGCTGGCGGCCTCGGCCGAGGGCACCACGATGGTCTTCGATGAGGTCGACGCGGGCGTGGGCGGTCGCGCCGCAGTACAGATCGGGCGGCGGCTGGCCCGGCTGGCGCGCACCCACCAGGTCATCGTGGTCACCCACCTGCCACAGGTCGCCGCCTACGCCGACGTCCACCTCGTCGTCGACATAGGCGACAGGAAAAAGTCCAGCGGGGTGCGCCGCCTCGACGATGACGACCGTGTCGCCGAATTGGCGCGCATGCTGGCCGGGCTTGGGGAGTCCGACAGCGGCCGGGCGCACGCCCGCGAACTGCTCGATGCAGCGCAAAACGACCGTGGCAGTGAGTCAGGTGCACGATCGCCCTACCAGCGCTAACTCCCGCAAACGTGTTGCAGATGTGACAAAAGGTACTTGTGGGGCTGATGTTACGGCGCGCCTCCGACGGATATCCGCAGTTCGTGGACAGAATCGGCCCCATGAAGATGTCAGCGCTGCTATCCCGAACTGCCAGCTCACGGCCGGGCATCACCGGCACCGCCCGAGTTGACCGCGACATCGAACGGCTGCTGCGGCGGGTCACCCCCGGTGACATCGTCGTCATCGACGCTCTGGACTTGGACCGGATCACCGCGGACGCGCTCGTCGAGGCCGACGTAGCCGCGGTCGTCAACGCGTCGCCGTCGATCTCCGGCCGCTACCCCAACCTCGGGCCCGAGGTGCTCGTCGCCAACGGCGTCAAGCTGATCGACGAGACCGGGCCCGAGGTCTTCAAGAAGGTCAAGGACGGCGCACGCGTGCGGCTCCACGAGGGCGGCGTTTACTCCGGCGACCGCCGGCTGATCCTGGGCACCGAGCGCACCGATCACGAGATCCACGAGTTGATGGTCGAGGCCAAGAGCGGCCTGGTTGCCCACTTGGAGGCGTTCGCAGGCAACACGATCGAGTTCATCCGCAGTGAGAGCCCGCTGCTGATCGACGGCATCGGCATCCCCGACATCGACGTTGACGTCAACCGCCGACACGTGGTGGTCGTCGCCGAGGAACCCAACGCCGCCGCCGACCTCAAGGCGCTCAAGCCGTTCATGAAGGAATACCAACCGGTTCTGGTCGGCGTCGGCTCCGGTGCCGACGTGTTGCGCAAGGCCGGGTATCGGCCGCAGCTCATCGTTGGAGACCCCGACAGAATCAGCGCCGAGACGTTGAGATGCGGCGCCCTGGTGGTGCTGCCCGCCGACGCCGACGGCCACGCGGCGGGCCTCGAGCGGATCCAGGATCTGGGCGTCGGGGCGATGACGTTCCCCGCCGCAGGCTCGGCCGCCGATCTGGCGCTGCTGTTGTGTGATCACCACGGCGCGTCGCTGATCGTCACCGTGGGCCACACCGCCAGCATCGAGGAGTTCTTCGATCGGTCACGGCAGCGCAGTAACCCGTCGACGTTTTTGACCCGGCTCAAGGTCGGCGAGAAGCTGGTCGACGCTAAGGCCGTTTCCACGCTGTACCGCAGTCGTGTGTCGGGAGGGGCCATCGCGCTGCTGGTGCTCGCCATGCTGATTGCGGTGATCGTCGCACTGTGGGTGTCGCGTACCGACGTGGCGGTCCTCGACTGGGTCGTCGACTACTGGAACCGGTTCTCGCTGTGGGTCCAGGGCTGGGTGACCTGAAGGGGGCCAGATGATTTCCCTGCGCACACACGCGATTTCGCTCGCGGCGGTGTTCCTCGCGCTGGCCATCGGGGTGGCGCTTGGATCGGGTCTGCTGTCCAACACGTTGCTGTCCGGTCTGCGCGATGACAAACATGAACTGCAGAACCAGATCGACACTCTCACCGACGACAAGAACGCGCTGAACGAAAAGCTCAACGCCTCAGGTGAATTCGATGCGCAGATGTCGCCGCGAATCCTGCATAAAACGCTGGAAGGCAAGTCGGTGGCGGTGTTCCGCACGCCCGACGCCAACGACGACGACCTCGACGCGCTGACGCGGATGGTCGGGCAGGCCGGTGGAACAGTCACAGGGACCGTGGCGTTGACGCAGGAGTTCGTGGACGCGAACTCCGCGGAGAAGCTGTTGTCGGTGGTCAACTCGCCGATCGTGCCCGCCGGGGCACAGTTGAACACCACGTCGGTGGATCAGGGATCCCAAGCAGGTGATCTGTTGGGAATCGCCCTGCTGATCAACAAGGATCCGAAGGTTCAGGTGGTCGACGATGCCCAGCGCGACACGGTGCTGGCGGCGCTGCGCGACACCGGCTTTGTGACGTATGGCACCCAGCGCATCGGTGCCGCCAATACCGCGCTGATCATCACCGGCGGGGGATTGAGCGACGGCGCAGGCAACCAGGGTGCAACCGTCGCCCGGTTCGCGGCCGGCCTCGCCCCGCATGGCTCGGGCACGGTCGTCGCAGGCCGCGACGGCTCCGCTTCCGGCACCGCCGCGGTGGCCGTGACCAGGTCCGACGCCGGGTTGGGCGCCGCCGTCAGCACCGTCGACGACGTCGACGCCGAGTCCGGCCGGATCACCACGCTGCTGGCGCTGAGCGACCTGATCAACGGCGGGCGGCCCGGCCAGTACGGAGTCGGACAGGGCGCGTCATCGGTAACCCTGCCGCAATAGAAACCAGTGGCGTGTCAGCGACGGCTTGTCGGCGTCGGTGTTAGGGTGGGGTTCCGTGGGTCGGCAGGCCCCAAACTAGGAATCGGCCTAGAAAAGTAAGCCCTGCCCGTCGTCACGGAGGTTGCTCTTGCCAGCATTGCGCAAGCACCCGCAAACCGCCACCAAGCACCTCTTCGTCACCGGCGGTGTGGTTTCCTCACTCGGCAAGGGCCTGACAGCGTCCAGCCTCGGCCAGTTGCTGACGGCGCGAGGCTTGCAGGTGACGATGCAGAAGCTTGACCCCTACCTCAACGTCGACCCGGGCACCATGAACCCGTTCCAGCACGGCGAGGTGTTCGTCACCGAGGACGGCGCCGAGACCGACCTCGACGTCGGGCACTACGAGCGCTTCCTCGACCGCAACCTGTCCGGTTCGGCCAATGTCACGACCGGACAGGTGTATTCGTCGGTGATCGCCAAGGAGCGTCGCGGCGAATACCTTGGCGACACCGTTCAGGTCATCCCGCACATCACCGACGAGATCAAGAGCCGCATCCTGGCGATGGCCGCACCCGACACCGACGGTAATCGGCCCGACGTGGTGATCACCGAAATCGGCGGCACGGTAGGCGATATCGAGTCGCAGCCGTTCCTCGAGGCGGCCCGGCAGGTACGCCACGATGTCGGGCGCGAGAACGTCTTCTTCCTGCACTGCTCGTTGGTGCCCTACATGGCACCCTCGGGTGAACTCAAGACCAAGCCAACACAGCACTCTGTGGCGGCGCTGCGCAGCATCGGTATCACCCCGGACGCGCTGATCCTGCGCTGCGATCGCGACGTGCCCGAGCCGCTGAAGAACAAGATCGCGCTCATGTGCGACGTCGACATCGACGGCGTGATCTCGACTCCCGACGCGCCGTCGATCTACGACATTCCCAAGGTGCTGCACCGCGAGGAGCTCGACGCCTACGTGGTGCGCCGGTTGAATCTGCCGTTCCGTGATGTCGACTGGACTCAGTGGAACGACCTGCTCCAGCGTGTGCATGACCCGCAGGAGACCGTGCGGATCGCTTTGGTGGGCAAGTACATCGACCTCTCCGACGCATACCTGTCGGTGGCCGAGGCGTTACGGGCCGGTGGCTTCAAGCACCGCGCTAAGGTCGAGATGCGCTGGGTGGCATCCGACGACTGCGAAACCGAAACCGGTGCCGCTGCCGCGCTGGCCGACGTGCACGGTGTGCTGATTCCCGGCGGCTTCGGCATCCGCGGCATCGAGGGCAAGATCGGCGCCATCTCCCACGCCCGCAAGCGGGGGTTACCAGTCCTCGGCCTGTGCCTCGGGTTGCAGTGCATCGTCATCGAGGCGGCCCGCTCGGTCGGGCTCACCGAGGCCAACTCCGCGGAGTTCGATCCGAAGACTCCGGATCCCGTGATCTCGACGATGGCCGACCAACGCGACGCGGTCGCCGGTGAGGCCGATCTCGGCGGCACTATGCGCCTGGGCGCCTACCCGGCCAAACTGGCGCCGGGTTCCATTGTGGCGCAGGCCTATCAGACCACCGAGGTGTCCGAGCGACACCGCCACCGCTACGAAGTCAACAACGAGTATCGCGACCGCATCGCAGAGAGCGGGCTGCGATTCTCCGGCACGTCGCCGGACGGGCATCTGGTCGAGTTCGTCGAGTACGCCTCCGACATCCACCCCTTCATCGTCGGAACCCAGGCGCACCCGGAGCTGAAGAGCCGACCCACCCGGCCGCACCCGCTGTTCGTCGCGTTCATCGGCGCGTCGTTGGAGTACAAGGCCGAGGAACGATTGCCGGGCATGGAGATTTCCGGGCAGCACGCGAACGGTATCGAGCATCCCGACAACGTCGGGCAACTGCTGCAAGAGCCCGCGACTCGTGGGTGAGCACGAGTTCGAGACGGTCGAATCCGAAACCCTCTATATCGGAAAGATTTTCGCGTTGCGCGCCGACGAGGTGCGTATGCCCCACGGAAACGTCGCAAGGCGCGAGGTGGTCGAGCACTACGGCGCGGTAGCCGTCCTCGCGTTGGATGACGACAACAACGTGATGCTCGTCTACCAGTACCGGCACCCTCTCGGCAGGCGGCTGTGGGAGCTGCCCGCCGGGCTGCTGGACCTGGGCGGCGAGTCGCCACACATCACCGCCGGCCGCGAACTGAAGGAGGAGGCCGGGCTCGCCGCGACGGATTGGTGGGTGCTCGTCGACCTCGATTCGGCGCCCGGGTTCAGCGACGAGAGCGTCCGGGTGTATCTGGCGACCGGGTTGACCGATGTCGGACGGCCCGACGCTCACGACGAGGAGGCCGACCTTACGCTGCGGTGGTTTCCGCTCGAGGATGCCGTGCGGATGGTGCTGTCCGGTGAGATCGTCAATTCCATTGCGGTGGGCGGGATCCTGGCTGCCCACTCCGTCACCGACCGGGCAATGTTGAGGACCGTCGAAGCGCCGTGGGCCGACCGTCCGTCCGCGTTCGCACGCCGGAAGGGGCACTGATGACCACATCGTCTGTCCCCCTGTCCTTCGGGCGGGAGGTGCCCCCACTTCGCGCAAGCGGCTCATCGACCTTCCGGTCCGCCCTCGATGACCAGCTGCAGGGATACCTTGACCACCTGACCATCGAGCGCGGCGTGGCCGCCAACACCTTGAGTTCGTATCGCCGTGATCTGCGACGCTACGCCGAGCATCTCACGGTGCGCGGTATCGACGATCTGGCGAAGGTCACCGAGGTCGACGTCAGCGACTTCCTGGCGTCGTTGCGCCGCGGCGATCCCGACACGAAAACGATGCCGCTGTCGGCGGTGTCCGCGGCCCGCGCGGTGGTCGCCGTGCGGGGCCTGCATCGGTTCGCCACCTCCGAGGGGCTGACCGAGGTCGACGTCGCCCAGGCGGTCAAGCCGCCGACCCCGAGCCGTCGACTGCCCAAGAGCCTGACCATCGACGAGGTGCTGGCCCTGCTCGAGGGCGCCGGCGGCGACAGCGAGGCCGACGGGCCGCTGACCCTGCGCAACCGCGCCCTGCTGGAGCTGCTGTATTCGACGGGCGCTCGGATCTCCGAAGCGGTCGGGCTCGACGTCGACGACATCGATACCCACGCGCGCTCGACGCTGTTGAGGGGCAAGGGCGGCAAGCAGCGACTGGTGCCGATCGGCAGGCCCGCCGTCGCCGCGCTCGACGCGTATCTGGTGCGTGGCCGTCCCGACCTGGCCCGCCGCGGCCGCGGCACGTCGGCGATCTTCCTCAATGCCCGCGGTGGGCGCCTGTCGAGGCAGAGCGCGTGGCAGGTGCTTCAGGACGCGGCCGAACGGGCAGACATCAAAGCGGCGGTGTCGCCGCACGTGCTGCGGCACTCGTTTGCGACCCACCTGCTCGACGGCGGCGCCGACGTACGCGTGGTGCAAGAACTTCTCGGGCACGCGTCAGTGACGACGACGCAGATCTACACCATGGTCACGGTGCATGCGTTGCGCGAAGTGTGGGCCGGCGCCCATCCGCGGGCGCGCTAGCCGCTAGGACGCAACGTGGGTGCCTTGATCAGGGCCGACATTTTTCGAGGCAGTCGGTGCAACTTGCCGAGATCTGACATAACACACCAGATCCTCGAGAGTCACGAATCCAAGACGGACTTGTAGGTCTGTGAAGCTGAGGTGGAACCGCGTGGCGATCTTGTGCAGCTCGTCGGCATTCGGGTAGTCGTCGCCCCTGACGCGGCGATGGTAAGAGCTGCTGGAGATGCCAAGCGCTTCATGCATCTGCTTGGTCGTGAGCTGGCCATCCAGCAGATAGTCGAGCAGCGCCCTTAGCTGTCGCCCGTTCTCATCGGTGCGGGGCATCGTTCCAAGATACCTCAATTTTGATAGCCATGACCCGCCGATGGGACAGCGAGATAATAAATGGGAATTTACTGTCAATTGGATTACCGCGACTACGCGGTGTTTGAACTTTCAACAGAGTCAGTTCTGAGGTAGCTAGATAACAAGATGGCTATGAACCGAAGGGTGCATTTGACTTTGCTGATGGCGTGGCGATCCGCTGGCATGTGTTCGGGCCGCGGCTGTCGCTGTTCGACGGGCTGATACTTGGGAGTACATCCACGCGCACTTTGAACGCTGCTGCCCCGTCGATCGTTGGAGTCGGGTATGAGTGAGCACCACGTTGCGATTGTTGGTGCGGGCCCGGCAGGTGTCGCGGTGGCGCTCAGCCTGCGTGACCGTGGATTGTGTCCGCTGCTGATCGATCGGGACGACGACGTCGCCTCTTCGTGGCGTGTGAGATACGACCGGCTCAAACTCAACACCGGCAGACCGTTCTCGCATCTACCGAATCGGCCGTACCCCAAGGGGACGGCTATGTTCCCGACCCGCGACGACGTCGTCGCTCACCTCGAGCGGCACGCCCGTGAAAGCGGGATCGAGCTGCGACTGGGTACCGAAGTCACCCGCATCGACCGGCAGGGGACCGGTTGGCGCCTGGTGACATCGACAGGCGACATCGATGCGCGACAGGTCGTGGTGGCCAACGGTAACCAGCACATACCGCGGATTCCCGAATGGCCCGGCGAGTTCACGGGCGAAGTGCTGCACTCGTCGGCCTACCGCGCAACCCCGGCCCGTATCAGGCCACGAGCGTACTGGTTGTTGGCAGCGGGTCGTCCGGGATGGAGATCGCGCACGACCTCGCCACGGGGGGCGCGGCCAAGGTCTGGCTGGCGGTGCGGACCCCGCCGAACATCATGCTGCGGTCGCTGCCAGGTGGCCTGCCGGGTGATCTGGTGTCCCTGCCGATGTATCGCCTCCCCGTTCGGATCGCCGACGCGATCGGCCGGGCAGCGCGCCGCAAGAACCTCGGCGACCTGAGCGAGTTCGGACTGCCGATCCCGGAGGAGGGCGTGTTCTCGCGGGTGAAACGTCTCGATCAGGTGCCGTCGCTGGTCGACATGGATGTCATCGACGCGATCAGGGATGGGTCGATCGAGGTGGTGTCGACCGTCGAGTCGTTCGACGGCGACAAGGTGGTCCTGGTGGATGGGTCGCGGCTGGATGCGGAGGCCGTCGTGTTGGCCACGGGATACCGACGGGGTTTGGACTCGCTTGTCGGTCACCTCGGCGTGCTCGGCGCGTCCGGCAAGCCCGTCGTTGTGGGTGAACGGCCCGCCGCGCCGGGCCTGCGGTTCCTCGGCTACTCGACGCGTCCGTCACTCATCGGTTATATGGCCAAGCAGTCCAAGCGCATGGCGAGGCGGATCGCCCGCGAGTTGTCAGCCGCTTAGGTACTCCGACTCCATCACGACATCGGGCACCAGCGTCTGATACTCGCCGTGGGTCTTGTGGTCGACCGTGTCGAAGAGCTTGCCCTGCTGCTGGTTCATGAATTCGCGGTACTTCGGCGCGCCGGGCATCAGGATGTTGTCGGCGACCACGATGGATCCGCGGTGCAGCCACCCGCGGTCGAGGATGCTCTGGAGGTCGGGCAGGTAGGCGCCCTTGTCGTGGTCGACGAACAGGAGGTCGAGCGTGTCGGGGGCGAAGCCATGCCCGGTGGCCAGTGCGTCGAGTGTTCGGCCGCCGTCACCGATGGTGCCGACCACGCAGGTGATGCGGTCGTCGACGCCGGCGTGGGCCCAGATGCGCCGCGCCACTTCGGCGTTGGCGGCCGAGAGCTCGACGGAAAACACCTTGGCCGTCGGCGCCGCGCGGGCGATCCGCAGCGAGCCATAGCCGCAGTAGGTGCCCAGCTCCAGCGCCAGGCCCGGGTTGGCGCGGCGGACGGCGGCGTCGAGCAGTTCGCCCTTCTCGTCCCCGACGTTGATCAAGATCGACTTCTCATACGCGAACTGGTCCACCTTGGCGATCACGTCATCGATGTCCCCTTGACGCGCGTTGGCCACCACATAGTCGGCGGCGGCCGCCTCTCGTCCGTCGCCGATCTGGCCAGTCTTGGTGATGTTGCGGGCCCCGATCGCCAGCCGCCAGAACGACCAGCGCAGGAACGGCACCCGCTGTTTCAGGCTCATGCTCGCCAGCCTATTCGGGCGGGCGGGTCGATTGGGATCCACGTTGCCCGCGGGTCTGCCAGACCAGGCAGGCGCGCCCCGTTAAACTTGCCGGGATGTTCGCGATGCCTGTGGGTTGCCTGACCAGCGACGGTCGGGCATGACCGACGAAAGGGGTAGCGCCGAATTCGGTTTGACGGGCCGTCCGTCGCGGACAATTCCCGAGCCCAAGCCGAGGAGCGTGCACGGCCCCGCCAAGGTCATTGCGATGTGCAACCAGAAGGGCGGCGTCGGAAAGACGACCTCGACCATCAACCTGGGCGCCAGCCTGGCCGAATACGGCCGCCGGGTATTGCTGGTGGACCTCGACCCGCAGGGCGCGCTGTCCGCGGGCCTCGGGGTGCCGCACTACGAACTCGACCACACGATCCATAACCTGCTGATCGAGCCGCGGGTGTCCATCGACGACGTACTGATGCACACCCGGGTCCCGAGCATGGACCTGGTACCGAGCAACATCGATCTGTCGGCGGCCGAGATCCAGCTGGTCAACGAGGTGGGCCGGGAGCAGTCGCTGGCCCGGTCGCTGTACCCGGTGCTGGACCGCTACGACTACGTCCTGATCGATTGCCAGCCGTCACTGGGTCTGCTGACCGTGAACGGGCTGGCGTGCAGCGACGGCGTGATCATCCCGACCGAATGCGAGTACTTCTCGCTGCGCGGCCTGGCGCTGCTGACCGACACCGTCGACAAGGTGCACGACCGGCTGAACCCCAAGCTGTCGATCAGCGGCATCCTGATCACCCGATACGATCCGCGCACGGTGAACTCCCGAGAAGTGATGGCCCGCGTCCTGGAGAGGTTCGGCGACCTGGTGTTCGACACGGTCATCACCCGCACGGTGCGCTTCCCAGAGACCAGCGTCGCCGGCGAGCCGATCACCACCTGGGCGCCCAAATCCGGTGGCGCCGAAGCCTATCGGTCGTTGGCGCGCGAGGTCATCGACCGGTTCGGCGCGTGACCAACCCGGTGACACAGGCCGGAGCCGCGGAGCCGGCGACATCAAACTCCGAGCAGACCCAACAGAGCGGCTTCCAGGTCCGGCTGAGCAATTTCGAGGGGCCGTTCGATCTGCTGCTGCAGCTGATCTTCGGGCACCGCCTCGATGTCACCGAGGTGGCGCTGCATCAGGTGACCGACGACTTCATTGCGTACACCAAGGCCATCGGCCCGCTGATGGAACTCGAGGAGACCACGGCGTTTCTCGTCGTCGCGGCCACGCTGCTGGACCTCAAGGCAGCGCGGCTGCTGCCCGCCGGTGAGGTGCACGACGAGGAGGACCTGGCGCTGCTCGAGGTGCGTGACCTGCTGTTCGCGCGGCTGCTGCAGTACCGGGCGTTCAAGCACGTCGCGGAGATGTTCGCCGAGCTCGAGGCCGCCGCGCTGCGCAGCTATCCGCGGGCGGTGGCGCTGGAGCAGCGTTATGAGGACCTGCTGCCCGAGGTGATGCTCGGCGTCGACGCCGAGAGCTTCGCGCAGATCGCCGCGGCGGCGTTCACACCGCGCCCGGTGCCGACCGTGGGTACCGAGCACCTGCACCAGGTGATGGTGTCGGTGCCCGAGCAGATCGGCAATCTGATGGGACTGTTGGAGAGCCGCGGAATCGGTCAGTGGGCGACGTTTTCCGAGCTTGTCGCCGATTGCGAGGCGCCGATCGAGATCGTGGGCCGGTTCCTGGCGCTGCTCGAGCTGTATCGGGCGCGGGCGGTAGCATTCGACCAATCAGAAGCGCTTGGTGTGCTCCAGGTTTCGTGGACCGGAGAACGGCCAACCAACGATCACCTGCCAACCGCCGAAGCGGAAGAAGTAGACGGCAATGACTGAAGAAATCCCGACGGACCTCGACCTGGGAATCGACGTCGCGACCGCGCCCGAGCTGGAGGACTCCGAACTCGGCGCAGTACTCGAGGCGCTGTTGCTGGTGGTGGACACGCCAGTCCCGGTCGAGCAGCTGGCCGCGGCCACCGAACAGCCCGCCTACCGGGTCGCGGCCAAGCTGCAGTTGATGGCCGAGGAACTCACCGCCCGTGAGAGCGGCATCGATCTGCGTGAAGCCGGCGGCGGGTGGCGGATGTACACCCGGGCGAGGTTCGCGCCCTACGTTGAGCGGCTGTTGCTCGACGGCTCACGGTCCAAGCTGACCCGCGCGGCCCTGGAGACGTTGGCGGTGGTGGCGTACCGGCAGCCGGTGACGCGGGCGCGGGTGAGTGCGGTGCGCGGCGTGAACGTGGACGCGGTGATGCGCACACTGCTGGCCCGCGGGCTGATCACCGAGGCCGGCACCGATTCCGACACCGGCGCGGTGACGTTCGCGACGACCGAGCTGTTCCTGGAGCGGCTCGGATTGACGTCGCTGACCGACCTGCCGGACATCGCGCCGCTGCTGCCCGACGTCGACGTCATCGACGACCTGAGCGAATCCCTCGGTGAGGAGCCACGTTTCATGAAGCTCAGCGGTGTGCCTGCCGCCGAGCAGCCGATGTCGTTCGACGTGGACCAGGAGTGAGATGGCTGACTCCGAGGGCGTGCGTCTGCAGAAAGTGTTGTCGCAGGCCGGAATTGCATCGCGCCGCGTCGCCGAGAAGATGATCCTCGACGGTCGGGTCGAGGTCGACGACCGGGTGGTCACCGAGCTGGGCACGCGCGTGGATCCGGACGTGTCGGTGATCCGTGTCGACGGCGCTCGGGTGACGGTCGACGACACGCTGGTGTATTTGGCGATCAACAAGCCGCGGGGGATGCATTCGACGATGTCCGATGACCGCGGCCGGCCGTGCGTCGGTGATCTCGTCGAGCATCGGGTGCGCGGAAACAAGAAACTGTTTCACGTCGGGCGGCTCGACGCCGACACCGAAGGGCTGATGCTGCTGACAAACGACGGCGAGTTAGCTCACCGGCTGATGCATCCGTCGTTCGAGGTGCCTAAGACGTATCTTGCGACGGTCGTCGGCGCGGTGCCGCGCGGGCTGGGCCGCAAGCTGCGCGACGGGGTCGAACTGGACGACGGGCCAGCACATGTCGACGACTTCGCCTTGGTGGACGCGGTTCCGGGCAAGACGCTGGTGCGGGTGACGCTGCACGAGGGCCGCAAACGAATTGTGCGGCGGCTGCTGGCGGAGGTCGGATACCCGGTACAGGAGCTGGTGCGCACCGACATCGGGACGGTCGCGCTCGGCGACCAACGACCCGGCAGCATCCGCGTGTTGAGCCGCAAGGAGATTGGGGAGTTGTACAAGGCGGTTGGCCTGTGACCTCCTCCCTTTTGATCGCCGTCGACGGCCCCGCAGGAACCGGAAAGTCTTCGGTGTCAAGGGGTTTGGCCCGATCATTGGGCGCACGCTATCTGGACACCGGTGCGATGTACCGGATCGTGACGCTGGCAGTGTTGCGGGCCGGGATCGATCTGGACGATATAGATGCTGTCGGTGCCGCCTCGGCGGATGTTGACCTTGCCGTTGGGTATGAGCCCGACGTGGATCGCTCCTACCTTGCGGGAGAGGATGTTTCGGCCGAGATTCGCGGCGACGAAGTGACCAGGGCGGTGTCGGCGGTGTCGGCGGTTCCCGCGGTGCGCACCCGGTTGGTTCAGTTGCAGCGTGAGTTGGCCACGGGCCAGGGAAGCGTCGTTGTCGAGGGCCGCGATATCGGCACGGTGGTGCTGCCCAACGCTGACGTGAAGATCTTCTTGACCGCCTCGGCTGAGGAACGGGCGCGGCGGCGCAACGACCAGAACATCGCGTCTGGGCTGGGTGACGCCTACGAAGCCGTGGTGGCCGACGTCAAGCGCCGGGATCATCTGGATTCGACGCGGGCGGTGTCGCCGTTGCGGGCGGCTGACGATGCATTGGTAGTCGACACCAGCGATATGACCGAGCCCCAGGTCGTGGCGCATCTGTTGAGGCTTGTTGAAGAGCGGGCCGGGGCTCGGCGATGAGCGACGAGGGCACCTGGGCCGACGAAAGCGATTGGGAACTCGGCGCGGAAGAGGTCGCCGAGGCGATCGAGGAAGCCGCGGCGCCCCCACCGGTGGTGGCCGTCGTGGGACGCCCGAACGTCGGCAAGTCAACGTTGGTGAACCGAATCCTGGGCCGCCGTGAGGCGGTGGTGCAGGACGTGCCGGGCGTGACCCGCGACCGGGTGTCGTATGACGCGCTGTGGTCGGGGCGGCGGTTCGTGGTGCAGGACACCGGCGGATGGGAGCCGGGCGCCAAGGGCCTGCAGCAGTTGGTGGCCGAGCAGGCGTCGGTGGCGATGCGCACTGCGGACGCGATCATCTTCGTCGTCGATGTGACGGTGGGGGCGACGACGGCCGACGAGGCGGCGGCGCGGTTATTACAGCGGTCGGGCAAGCCGGTGTTCTTGGCCGCCAACAAGGTTGACACCGAACGCGGTGAGGCCGACGCCGCGGAGTTGTGGTCGTTGGGGCTGGGGCAGCCGTACTCGGTCAGTGCGATGCACGGCCGCGGGGTGGCCGATCTGCTGGACACAGTGATCGAGGCGTTGCCCGCGGTATCCGAGATGGCCTCGGGCGGTGGCGGCCCGCGGCGAGTTGCGTTGGTCGGCAAGCCGAATGTCGGCAAGAGCTCGCTGTTGAACCGGCTGGCCGGCGACGAGCGGTCGGTGGTGCACGACGTCGCAGGCACAACCGTTGATCCGGTCGACTCGCTGATCGAAATGGACGGCAAGATTTGGCGTTTCGTCGACACCGCGGGATTGCGGCGCAAGGTCGGACAGGCCAGCGGGCACGAGTTCTATGCGTCGGTGCGTACGCACGGCGCGATCGACTCTGCCGAGGTCGCGATCGTGTTGATCGACGCGTCGCAGCCACTGACAGAGCAGGACCAAAGGGTGCTGTCGATGGTTATCGAGGCGGGCCGGGCGCTGGTGCTGGCGTTCAACAAGTGGGACCTCGTCGACGAGGACCGGCGCTACCTGCTGGAGCGCGAGATCGAGCGCGAGCTGGCGCAGCTCCAGTGGGCGCCGCGGGTCAACATCTCGGCGATGACCGGCCGGGCGGTGCAGAAGTTGGTCCCGGCGCTCGAGACGGCGCTGGAGTCGTGGGACAACCGGATATCGACCGGCCGGCTGAACACGTTCTTCAAGGAGATCGTCGCTGCCCATCCGCCGCCGGTGCGCGGCGGTAAGCAGCCGCGGATTCTGTTCGCCACTCAGGCGACCGCGCGGCCGCCGACGTTCGTGCTGTTCACCACTGGGTTCTTGGAGGTGGGTTACCGGCGGTTCCTGGAACGGCGGCTGCGTGAGACATTCGGGTTTGAGGGCAGCCCGATCCGGATCAACGTCAGGGTCCGGGAAAAGCGCGGAGCGAAGTCTCGCTGAGCCGGAAAGTCGTTGTGGTCGAGTAGGACCGGGTGTGTAGGGACGGAACCGCCATTTCGATGAACGAGGAAGCGTCGTCCGGCCTGTGGCCATTCAGCGTTCTGCGACTACTCGGCCGGCTGTACTCCACCGCCCTACAGCTGTGTGTTCCACCTCGTCGAAGTGGCCGTTTTCGCCCATGGCGGCGGCGTGGACGGTGATGATGAGATGGTTTTCGCGGAAGGCTGGCGGCAGCCTTAAGGTTCGGCCGGGGGTAGCGATGAGACGGCACAACACCGGGTGAGGTCGACCATCCTGAGCAAGTGGGCGGGGCCGCTCGTGGCCGCGTTGGCGGTGGTCGCGGTGAGTGGCGTCATTGCGCTGCTCACCCCGCGCGTTCCCGCGCCATACCTGCTGGTGCTCTATGTGCTTGTGGTGATGGCTGTCGCCGTCGTGTGGGGCACCGGGATGGCGGTCTTCGCTGCTGTCCTGAGCGTCGTCCTGTTCAACTACCTGTTCGTCCCTCCGCCGTTCTCGATCCATTTTGATGACCCGTCAAACATCATCGGCTCGGTCGCTTTCCTGGCAGCCGCGGTCGTCGTCGGCCAGCTGGCGGCGCGTTTGCGGCGGGCGGCGCTGGAGTCGGCGCGCCTCTCGGAGGAGCAGTTAGCACTACGGCGAATTGCGACGCTGGTCGCACAGTCGGCTCCAGCGTCGACACTCTTCGAGGCCGTCACGCGGGAAGTCGGTCTTCTGTGCGGTGCCGATCTTGCGCGCATGGAGCGTTACGAGGACGACGGAACGGTGACGGGCATCGCCGCCTGGAGCAGGGTGCCGGCCGAACTCGCCGTCGGCACGCGGTTCTCGCTCGTGGGACCGAGCATCGCCCGCGAAGTCCGGGAGACCGGGGGTCCCGTGCGAGTGGCGAGTTTCGCCGGCGCAACAGGCGCGATCGCCCAGGAGGCGCTCGGGGTCGGCATCCGCTCATCGATCGGCTGCCCGATCACCGTCGCCGGGCGCCTCTGGGGGGTGATCGCGGCCTCGACGAAGAGCAATGAGCCGTTCCCGGCGGACACGGAATCACAGATCGCCAGCTTCACCGACTTGGTCGCGACCGCCGTTGCGAATGCCGAAAGCCGTGAGGAGCTGGCGGCATCCCGCGCACGAGTCGTCGCCGCAGCAGATGAGACGCGGCACCGGTTCGAGCGGAACTTGCACGACGGAGCCCAGCAACGGCTCGTCTCGCTCGCGTTCCATCTGCGCATGACCCGCGACGCGGTGCCCGCGGAATTACCGTCAGTTCGCGCAGACCTCGACCGGGTAATCGAGGAACTCGTCGCGTCGGTGGAGGACTTGCGTGAGTTATCGCATGGGCTCCATCCAGCGGTCCTATCCCACGGTGGCCTCGGTCCCGCGCTGCGGACGCTTGCCCGGCGGTCCTCTGTCCCGGTCGAGGTGCACCTCAGTTCCGAGGCGCGGTATCCGTCCACCGTTGAGGTGGCGGCCTACTACGTCGTTGCCGAGGCGCTCACGAATACAGCCAGGCACGCTGCGGCCTCGCGGGTGGAGGTGGCCGTCGACGAGCAAGACAGCACACTGTGTGTGTCCACCCGCGATGACGGCATCGGTGGAGCAGACCCGCGGCGCGGATCGGGCTTGACCGGGTTGCGTGACAGGATCGAGGCGCTCGGGGGGTTGATCGAGGTGATCAGCGCCACCGGCCACGGCACGACAATCAAGGTTTCGCTGCCGATCGACCAGCAAGTAGGCGAATCAGGCGCCTGATCGCCTCAAGGTCTAACCCACGCCCGACCGACTTTGCGGGGCCGCGCATTAGGGTTAGCCAGATGCCCGTCTCCCACATGATCTTGATCGCCCTCGCGGGCGTTGGGGCGGGAGCGATCAACGCCGTCGTCGGCTCCGGCACGCTGATCACATTCCCGACTTTGGTCGCGCTGGGTTATCCGCCGGTGACGGCGACGATGTCGAATGCGGTCGGCCTGGTTGCCGGCGGTGTATCAGGGACGTGGGGATATCGGCGTGAGCTGGGCGGGCAATGGGACCGCATGCGCTGGCAGATTCCCGCGTCATTGATCGGCGCAGGAATCGGGTCGTGGCTGCTGCTGCACCTGCCTGAGACAGTGTTCGAAAAGGTAGTGCCGGTGCTGCTGGTCCTGGCGTTGGGCCTGGTTGTTGTTGGTCCACGGATCCAGGAGTGGGCGCGAAGGCGCGCTGAGCAATCCGGCCAATCCCCGGAACACGTGAGCGGACGCCGGATGGCGGCGCTGGTTTTCGGCACATTCTTGATCGGAATTTACGGCGGGTATTTCACGGCGGCTCAGGGCATCATGCTCATCGCGGTGATGAGTGCACTCTTGCCGGAGGACATGCAGCGGATGAACGCCGCGAAGAACCTGCTGTCGCTGCTGGTGAACATCGTGGCGGCGGCGGCGTACACCGTCGTTGCATTCGACCGGATCAGCTGGGCGGCAGCGGGATTGATCGCAGTAGGTTCGCTGATCGGCGGATTCCTCGGTGCACACTACGGACGGCGGCTGTCGCCGAACGCGCTGCGAGCCGCGATCGTGATGGTCGGCGCCATCGGGCTGTATCGGCTGGTAACCATTTAGGGCATGCGTCGGTCTACGGTAGGCTTTCGACCTGCTGCCGGCGATCTCGGCAGCACCGCGGGCTGTGGCGCAGTTTGGTAGCGCACTTGACTGGGGGTCAAGTGGTCGCAGGTTCAAATCCTGTCAGCCCGACCAGGGAAGTAGCAGGTCAGAGCGCCTGTCGAGGCGGTCTAGAGGCTCCGAATTGATACCCGTCCGGGGTATGTACAGCAACGGATACAGCAACCCGCTTACAGTCCGAGCGCACCGGACAGGGCGTAGCTCGATGTAGTGCAGGTAATACTCGACGCCCCAGCTTGCAGGCCATGCTTTATGACTGGGGCGTGTCGGATCGTGAGATTTCGAACACGGCAGTGTCAGTGATTGTCACCGGCGACGCCGACGAACACATTGTGTAGGAAACTCAATACGTAATCTGTCCTGGTCGAGTTCGCATCGAGGTGAACAACCTCGATGCCCGCACTCTTCGCGACAATCTGGCCGCCACGCTGCACTCCGATGGGAGTCACCACGATCCCGCCTGACGCGCCAACATCACTGATGGTCCACGCCATCGCTGCCATGTCTTTCTGTTTGAGCTTAGAAGTGGTGTATCGCCGACACTCGATGACAACAATCGCCCCAGCATTGGCCCTGACGCCCTTACCGTCGATCTCCCAGGTCGTACCTGACTCACCTGTGAGGGTTTGCTTTCCCTCCACCCGTTCGAGCCCGAGCGCGTCGCCCATCTTGTCCAACAGGTAGCGAGCAACATCTTCGTAGCTTTCCCAGGTTGTCGATTCTTCCGACTCCATGACGACTCCGATCAGTTTCGCGCAAGCGCCTTTACTAGATCCCGAGTATCCCGATGAGGCCGTCGACCGCCGCCCGCGCCGTGTCATCCGACGTATGCCCGTAGATGTCC
The DNA here is from genome assembly GCA_963770305.1 of uncultured Actinomycetota bacterium. Taxonomy (GTDB): domain Bacteria; phylum Actinomycetota; class Actinomycetes; order Mycobacteriales; family Mycobacteriaceae; genus Mycobacterium. The sequence goes on along the minus strand of CAVYPB010000030.1, from coordinate 230,207 downwards.
CCGGTCACCGCGATGGACGCATGCCCGAGCAGGTCGGCCACCGCTTTGATATGCACGCCCGCCTCGAGCCACGCCACCGCCGCCGAGTGGCGCAGCGTGTGCACCACGAAACCTTCCATGCCCGCCTTAGCGGCCGCTATCTCAACCGTCCGCAGAATGTTGCGCGGCTCGACCGGTGTCCCGAGCTCGGTGGTGAACACCAGATTCGAGTTCTGCCACTGGTTGGCTGCGCGGAGTTGTTCGCCTGCCTGCCGCTTGCGGTGAGCCCGCAGCATCGTCACCAAAGGTGCACCGAGCGGCACGGTGCGCCGAGAGCGGTCCGTCTTGGGCTCGGACACCACCAGCCGGCCGCCGACGCGCCCGAGGGTGCCGCGCACAGTCACTAGCCCGGCATCGAGGTCCACGTCGGTCCAACGCAAAGCCAAAGCCTCACCACGGCGCATCCCGGTCGCCGCGATAAGCAACAGAACATCGCGGTAACGCAACCCATCGGCAGCCTTCAGCAGAGCGGTCACATCCACAGCGGTCGCGTGTTTAGTTTCCCTGCGCGCCACACCGGGCCGCTTCACCACAGCGGCAGGGTTGCGGGCCAGCAGTCCGTCGCGCACAGCCCCGTCGAGCGCCAGCCGCAGCACCGTGTACACCGAACGCATCGACGAGTCCGACAGGGCGCGGTCCCTCAATGTCAACACCAACGCTTCGATGTCGGTCGGCCGTAACCGGTCCAGCGTGATGGCACCGAACGGTACGGATTCCAGATGTTTGCGGCACAGGTGTGCGTACATCTCGCGTGTGGACTCTTTGCGGTCGGACACGGCGAGTGTGGTGGTGCGCCATTGGGCCAGCCAGTCGGCGACGGTGCGGTTGGCATCGCGTACCGGTGCGCCAGCGTCGAGCCGCTCGCGTGCTTTCCTGAGTTTGTCGCGGACGTCTTGGCGAGTGCGGCCGTAGACGGTGTGCCGCTTGGTTTTACCGTCCTCGCCGATGTAGGTGATCGCGCCCTCGTAGCGGACAACCTTGCCGTCGCGCATCCGTTTGTAGATGGAGCCTTCGCCGTTCGCGTTCTTCGCCATCGGTCACACCTTCTTCTTGCCGGGCTCGGTTTTCGGTAGATGGCCCGCCGCGCGGGCTTGTTGGACGTAACGCGCGGCAGTCCTGTGTGAGACGTCGAACGCACGGGCGACCGCTTCGGTCGGCCGTTTGTCAAAGTGCTGCCGGTAGACCTCAGCGACTTTCTGTAGCCGCTCCCGCGAGATGCGTGGTCGGCGCGATCTCACCCGCGTGATATCGGCCAGAGCGGTCCGATCGTCGACGGGCTTCGCCCAGCCCGACCCCGAACGCTTGAGTGAGCACACGGCGACGATCCGCTCCAGCCAATCATTGACGCGGATAACGGCAAGGTCCTTGTCACGGACCTCGGGCCCCCCGTCAGGTCGCGCTCGCAACACGAGCTCAACGCATTGCGGAATGCCCTCGCGCACTTCAATTTTCATCTCTAGATCAGGTTGCTCGGTGCCGCCGCGAACATACACGAAAATCTCTCGTGGAACGAGACGGTCACCAATCTCGACGTCAGCCTTTTCCCAAGTCGCCTGCCCATGGCCACCCCAGAAAGTGAACGAGTGCGTCATCAGCTTCATCCGCCCTGCACCAACCTAGTCAATAAGAACCTCGTCATGGCGAGGACATGGTGTCATCGGTCCGCCATGCTGTCAATAGCCGCCGAGCTTTCAGCGGGCATGGACGGATACAGGAGAGTGCATGGACAGCGAGACCGACCGGTTACTCGTCCCATACGACGAAGTGCGGCACAAGCTAGGCGATATCGGGCGGACAACCCTTTACGAACTGTTCGAGCGTCGCGAACTCGTCCGCGTCAACATCGGCCGCCGCGGGTTCGTCACCGCGAAAAGCCTTGCGGCATACGTGAATCGGCTGAGCGAGGGCGCATCGGCATGAGCGCGCGCCGTGATCATTACGGGGGGAGATGGGCGGCCCGGGGATCGCCCGGGGTCACAACCACCGTCGACAACCACGAAGCCAGAGGCTGTCTCAATGCTAGCGGTGTAACAGCGGCGATGGGCGGGTGATCGCATGACCACCCCCGACACCACCGGGATCGCCGACATTCTCGACACGTTCGGTGCGCTCTACGCCGACACCAGAGGTTTTCTGCACGTCGGCGCTGGCGCGGACCTCTACCTGAAGAACGGCAAACCCACCCACCGCCGCTGGAACGAAAAGGTGTACGAGTACCCGGCCGAAGCCGATCAGGCCGCCCGCGATATCGCCGCAGCCGCGACGGCGTACGACATGTACGTGTGCAGCTGCCTCATGCGCGGCCGCACCCGCGCCAAAGGGGCGGCCGTTGTGCGCAGACTCCCGCACGCCGACGTCGATACCCAGCTCGAGGTCGACCAGGTGCGCGAAGTCAACGGATTTGCCATCGCTTCTGGCACGCCCGGGCACGCCCACGTCTACGTTCCGGTGGCCGAAGAGCTCACCGTCACCGAATTCGACGCCCTATCCCGCGGTCTTGTCCGCTACTTCGGCGGCGACCCCGGAAAGATTAGCGATAACGACTTTCTGCGCCCAGCAGGCACCCTCAATCACAAGCCGACGCTCACCGGTGGCGAGCCGGTGCCCGTGACGTGGCTGGTGCGGCCGTGACGCCCCGTGAGCCGATCGGCAAGGTGAAGCTAGCATCGCGGCTGGGCGTCACTCTGCCCGCTCCGTACGAGATCAACGGCCATGAAGTTCCGTTCACACCGGCCGTACCGATCGCCGGCACGACCGCCGCGTGTGTGCCCGAAGCGGTCGACCTGGCGGACTATCCGCGGGTGCAGGCCGCTCGCGATCTCGACACCGGCGACCGCTCAGCGGACCTCATGCGCGTCGTCCGTGTCTGCTATGCCCACATGCTGACTCTTGGCCAGACCCGAACGGTGGTGAGCAGCCGTGCCAACCTCGCCGAGAAACTGGCCGAGCTCAAGCACGATGACGTTGGACGGTGCTGGCAGAAGATCGACGATGAGCAGCGCAAGCGGGCTCAACTGAACTTCTGGGGGACCGGGCCGGCGCCGACCGACGGGCAGCCCACATCGGAGGATCCACGGGGCGATGCCGGCGGCGACAAAGGTGATGGCGCGGACGGCCAGACAACACCCGCCTACGCCGACCGGCTACTCACACGTTCCGCGCTACGCGACCTACCCGACCCCGCACCGCTCATTGACAACGTGCTTGACCAGGGCACGTGTGCCTTGCTGTACGGCTATCGCGGCACGCTCAAGACGTTCATCGCGCTTGACTGGGGTCTCTGCGGGGCCACGGGCCGCTCTTGGCAGGGCAGACAGACCGAGCAGTCGAGAGTGTTGTGCGTCGCCGCTGAAGGGGCGTTCGGATCCAAGGCACGCGTCGGCGCTTGGGAAACCGGCTGGCAGATCAGCGTCAGTGACGACAACTTCTCCCTGTTGCCCCGCCCCGTCAACCTCACTCAGGCGCCCGACGTGGCCAATCTGGGCGCGCTTATCTCATGGGGAGGTTTCAGCCTCGTCATCATCGACACCTTGGCCCGGTGCATGGTCGGCGCCGATGAAAACTCGGCCAAAGATATTGGCATCGTCGTTGACAGGCTCTACTGGCTGCTCGATAAGACGCCGGGCCGCCGCGGCGTGGTGCTGGGTGTGCATCACACCGGGAAGGACGCCCGGACCCTGCGAGGGTCCTCGGCGTTCGAAGCCGGCGTCGATACCGTCTATTCGGTGACCCGCGACGGCGGAATGGTCACCCTCAACCGGGAAAAGCGCAAGGACGGCCCCGAGCCCGACCGCCACGAGCTGAGGCTCGACCTCATCGAAGGATCGGGAAGCGGTGTGATTTCCGCAGGAAATTTGTCCACCGGGGGGGTGGACAAATCAGATAGGGCGGACAGACTTTTGTCCACTTTTGTCCACCACTTCATGTCCACTGGGGCAACCAAGGCCGAGCTTCGTCTTGTGGCCGACATGCCGCCCGCGACATTCCACCGCGCCCTGTCCGACCTGCTGAAACGCGGCGATCTGATCAACACCGGCACAGACAAGCGGCCGTTCTACATGAAAGGCGGCAAATGAGTTGTCCACCCTTGTCCACCCTTTGTCCACCCTCCAGCCAAATCTGTCCATCCACCCCCTCCTTTAGGGGGTGGACAGACGGACAGATCATCGAATCGCGCCGAATGACCGCCGACCACGACGCCGCCTTATCGCTCACGGTGCTGTGCCCGGTCTGCAGCCTCGACCCCGCGGCGTGCTCGCCGGCAAATAGTACGCAGCATGTGCTGCGTGAGAAAATAACAACCAGGAAGGAAATCCCGCATGAAAGTCCCATTGACATTGGTGGCCTTGGAAATTGGCGCAAGCGCCGACGAGCTGGCCCAACGATTCGGCGACGATGTCGTCTACGACGATGCCGGGTTGCGTTGCGTTCCAACCGAACGCGCCCGAGTCCTGCTCGCCGCCCACTGCGCCTCACAGCAGGCCGAAAAAGAATGCCTTCGCCGTCAGCGGGCTGAGGCCGAGAGACGAATGGCCGAACTCGACCGCCGTAATCGCGCCCAGCGGATCGCCGGCCGACCCGCCGTCTCCGGCAACACGCTGGCCGACCTTATGGCAGGAGACCAGCAATGAACGCAGCGCAACAACGCCTTTCACCAGCCGACCGGGCCGAACTCGAAGCGTGTCCCTGGCTGGAACCGTTCCTCGAAACTCGCGATACCAGCCTCGAACCCGCGCGTGAGCGCTACGGCAAGGCGATGGCCGCGTGCCGTGCCGAACTGCGCGGTCAGACGATCTATCGTCGGATGCGCACCGCCAACGGCCTCGAAACCACCGCGCTGCAAACCCACCCGAAAGACGCACCATGACAAGACAATTGGTGCACGTCGAGCCGGACGGCGCCGTGTTCCGCGGGCTCGCCGTTCCGTTCGGCGAAAACGCGCTGCTTGTCGGGGCGGATGACCGCATCGTCGCGGAGGAGTTCGATGAGAACTCCATCCGCTCGGTGCCGAACGATATTCCGCTGCTCGTCAGCCATCGTCGCGACATGCCGCCCGCGGGCATCATCAACTCCTCAGGCATCAGCCGCTACGGGTTGGCCGTCGAAGGACGATTCATCGGTTCCGACGCCGAGATTGAAGGCTGGCGACGCAAACTCGCCGCCGGGCTCATGTCGGAGTTGTCCATCGGGTTCACAGCCAGCGGGCGCCAGGACTGGCGACGTCCCCAACGTTACGGCGGACCTCCCGTCGTCGTACGGCGCAACGTCGAAATCGTGGAAGTCAGCTTGGTGCAGTGGGCCGCCTACGATTCCGCCGCCGTCGTATCGATTAACGCGAGAACGGCGGCCAGCGACGAGAGTAGGCGCATCGTCCGCGAGACCACCGCCGAGCTGGACGCGGTGCGTGCGTATCTCGCCGCACGGGGGCGATGATGACCTCGTCCAGTCAGTCGGTCGTCCGCTACTTGTGCAGCGCCGGCGGCGCCTCCGTGGGGCTGGTACGGCACCGCACGGAGAACCGCATGCTCGCGGTGTTGCAATTCACCACCTGCGAGAGCAAGAAGTTTCAGGTCGAGCTCACCCTCGACGACGTACGGGGCATCGGCCACGACATCGTCATGCTGCTGTCCGCCGACCAGGCCGAGGTCGCGGCGTGGTGGCGGACGTTGGCCGACGGCAGCGACGGACGGCCGAGGGCGCCGAAGCCATCGGCCCCGCATGCGGCTGAACACAGCTCAGCGGCCGGCACAGCGACGGGAACACCCACGTGATAATCCTCCCGCCCCGCCCGCGGCGGCGCCGGGCAGGCCACAAGCGGACGACCGTACAGCGAGGTTATGGCCGCGAGCATCGACGGATGCGCGAGAAGGTCCGACGCATCGTCGAGGCAGGTGGGGCACGCTGCTCGAGATGTGGATTCCCGATCGCGCCGGGCAGCCCATGGGACCTGGACCACACCCCCGACCGGCGCGGCTACCTCGGACCCAGCCACCGTTCATGCAACGGAGCAGCGCCCCGCCGCCGACGACAACGGTCAACACCTGTGCTATCAAGCGTGCAGGCACCCGCGAAGGCGTTGGAGTTCTTCGCGCCACGACGATCCAAAACCGTTGCCCCACAACAAGGTCAAAGAACCAATAACAAATGAAAGTTGTTGCCGCACAACCGAATTCGCCGATATTGCAACGCCCGAAGGCCATGCTGTATGCTTCTTTTTTAGAGGTTGCTGGGGGGCGACCTTCGGTCGCGATCTGATCTATCCCTTAAAAAAATACCAAAGGTATGTTTTGATGAATTAGCGGCGAGTTCCGTTGCGCGCCAACATGATTCGCCGCCAACATTAGAGCCGAGAAACGTTGCGATTTAACAGGATTCGGCGCGATTAGACGCGATTCGGGCTGTTGCCGGAAGTTTGCTCGCGCGAGAATCTAGCGTGCCCTTGCGCCGGCGCTCTCCGCGGCCGAGGCATTCAAGGTTCAGAACGCGCGTTGCCGCCACGGTTCCAGCCGCGCGCAACATGGAACGCCAACCTCGCGATCATCAACACATTGGCGCGTCCCCGCGTACACGGCCGGCGTCCCATATCGGTCGTCCTCCGCCCACTTGTCGGGCTGATGAAGCAGAATCGCGGTTATGGTTGCTCAACCGCGGCCGGGGGAGTCGTTCGCGGACCTGTACCCCGAGGTGGCAAAGGAGTGGCATCCGACGAAGAACGGGCAGCTCACCCCTTCGGACGTGCTGCCGGGCTCCAACGCGAAGGTGTGGTGGCTCTGCTCTAGCTGCGGACATGACTGGGAGACTCAGGTCAATTCGCGCTCTCGGCGTGGCACCGGATGCCGCAAGTGTTGGCACGTGCGCCGTGGGGTTCTGAAGGCAACACCTAAGCCCGGGCAGAGTCTCGCAGATCAACGCCCGGCGCTCGCCGCGGAATGGCACCCCACGAAGAACGGCGATCTCAAGCCGTCTGATGTGAAGCCGGCGAGCAATAAGGCCGTGTGGTGGCAGTGCGAAGACGGCCATGAGTGGGAGACCAAACCCTGTGACCGTCTACGGGGTGAACGCTGTCCTGAATGCGCCAAACGCGATGGTGCATTGAAGAGGTCGACGCCGAAGCCCGGAGCCTCCCTGGAAGACGTGGCTCCCGACATTGCCGCCGAATGGCACCCGACGAAGAACGCTCCAATCACGGCCGCGGATGTGAACCCGGGCAGCAACACGAGACGGTGGTGGAAGTGCCGTACTTGTGGCCGCGAATGGAAGACCGATCCCGACCACCGCACCCGCTCCGGAAGAGGTTGTCCGGACTGCGCATACGAAAAGATCAGCCGTGCAAAGTCCACACCCGGCCCTGGGGAATCGCTCGCTGAGAAGCGGCCGGACCTGGCAGCCGAATGGCACCCCACGCTTAACGACACGCTCACCCCGTTCGATATTCGGCCGCGGGGCAAAGCATTCGTTTGGTGGCAGTGCCGGTTCGGCCACGTGTGGAGGGCGAAAGTCGCCCCCCGGGCCGTTGGGATCGGGTGCCCCGACTGCTCGATAATCGGCGTATCCGAACGTGAGACCCGACTGAAGTTCGAACTAGCCGCCGCTGGCCTGCCCGTTGACCACGATCACCCGCCCATCACCGTCAGCGGCAGGCGACCGGTCAAGGCCGACATCGTCATGCCAACCCTGCGCCTCATCGTCGAATACGACGGTTCGTACTATCACGCCACGAAGACGCGCGCCGATCGCAACCAGACCGCCGCGCTTGAGGCTGCCGGCTGGACAGTTCTGCGGGTGCGCGAACTGCCGCTTCCGTCGCTTGGCGGGAACGAGGTCTTCGTGACCTCGACCGAGACGATCAAATCACTGACGCGAAAAGTCCTTCAGGGACTCGACGCGATTGGACACCGCGCAGGCCGACATTCGAAGTACCTTGCCGATCCTGAGATGTGGGGCGAGCGCGCTGCGAACGGCGCGCTGAACAAATACCGCTCCAAGAGTCTGGCGAGTGAGCACCCGGGTCTCGCAAAGCAATTCGACCTCGAAGCGAATGACGGAATCACCCCGGACTCCGTCCCGCCAGGGACCATGAACAAATACTGGTGGAAGTGCGACGTCTGCGGCTACAAGTGGCGCGCATCCGTGAATCAGCGGCTTGCGCCCCGCGGATGCAAAGCTTGCGGAGTCAAGCGAAGAGCTGAGGGTCGGGCGCGACCGGCACCAGGCTCGTCATTCGCGGACTTGTTTCCTGAAGTCGCGAAGGAGTGGCACCCGACGCGCAATTCGCCACTCACCGCAGACCAGGTAGCGCCAGCCAGCAACAGAGTGGTCTGGTGGCAGTGCGCACGAGGTCACGAATGGGAAGCACGGATCGCCTTCCGCAGAGAGTTCGGGCGATGTCGAGAATGCCCAAAGTCCGAGAGCGGACGGCAAAGATACCGTCGGCCCGCCAATCACACGACAGGCGGGCCGACGAGGTAGGTATTACCGCGACTGGTTCTGCGCGGCCCGCCACCCAAGCAGGATGACGGGCCGACGGGTGGCGACGACTACAACGGCGCGTTGGAGATACGCACCGCCGCAGGCCCATCGAGCGCCGCGCAGTGGGTGTTGAGCGGTGGCCCGAAGACGGTCTGGTCGCACGTGCGGCACGTCCAGTTGGTGTGCCCGCCGCCGCCGTGTCCGAGGCAGGCGACGTACCCGACCAGGACTTGGTTCGGGCCGAGAGTGTGTCCCTTCGGGCAGCGGGTCGGCGGGTGGGTTATCCACTTCCCGGCCGTCGTCTGCACCAGCTCGCCTAGCACGGTTTGGAGCTTACGACTGGGCACGGACTGGGTTCGGCCCCGCCACACCGATGGATGGGGGGACCGTGGCGGGGCCGATTTCGCATCCTAGCTCTAGGCACCCCGGCAGCAAACGTGCTTGACGAAACTGTCGAAGGGGCTTTTGCGGAGTCAACGACTCCTGCACGGCAAAACAGCTAGTACGCCGTTAACGCAACAGTTCGCAGCATCTTTCGCGGCTATGGGTGGGTGTGGCTAACAAAGATTACGCTGTCTTTTCGGTGCCGACGGGTCATAAGAATGCTGCACACAGCAACCACACAGGAAGCTGCCCTATCGTTCGGCCCGCCACCGTGGGGATTGTTGGTGGCGGGCCGAGGGGAGCGATCCGAGCCTAAGCCCGCGGATGGGGCGTCGATCGCACCAATTCGAGGCGCACGACCTTTCGCGAGTTCGCAAGCCTTCCGGTTGAACACATCCTGCGATGGGTAATTAGTCCACGACCGAAGGACGCCGCCCAGTGTTAGCTGCAACAGACGACCCCGTACCGGACCGTAATCCTGTCTGTCACGCGTGCGGCTATCCGTACTCCGGCCTTGGGCTGTGTGGCTGGTGCCGCTCCGTGCATGTGTTGACCTACGACGAAATGGTTCGGCCAGTCGCCCAAGCAGGATGACGGGACGACTACGGCAGCCCGTTACGGGCTGAAGCGGCGGACGTACGCCAACCAGTCCGATTCCGGCGGAGTTCGTCGGGCGCGATCCTGTTTGCTGCTTCGTTTTGTTGGGAGTGTCCTGTGAGTTACCGCCCAGCGGTACCGATGGCCGTCAGGCTGCGACAAGACTTGAGTAATGCAGCGTGTCCACAAGTGGCCCCTGCGAGATCGGAGAATGTCATGAAACGCGCCATCATCCTGCCGTCGTTGGTCATCGCGTTCGTTGCGCTGTCGCCCGCCGGCGTTGCACTCGCCGACCGGAACCCGTCTGGCACCGGTCAACCGAACTTTTCAGAAACGGTCGCGCCGCCCGGCCACAGCACCGACGGGTTCCAGCACGCAGCGACGGTTTACGCCAACCCGGGTGTGGTCCCGCCGCAGGCCAGCGACAAGGCGGTGAGCCAGTACGACGTCGCCGGCTTCCAGTGGGAGCAGCACCACCCGACGACCACCCCCTAGTAAGTAAGGCGCCACGCCCTAACCCGGCGGGTTGGGTGGCCCCCCGGTGTCAGCGGCCGGTCGTGGCGCGTTCCAGGAAGCGCGCCACGCCGGCCGAGTCGGGGGGCGTGAATATTTGCCATCGCACGATCTTGCCGTCGCGGATCTGGTAGATGCCGACCTCGGACCTGTCCGCGCGTCCGGCTCAACGTCAGCGAATCTGCTGCCCTTGCGGTCACGTGGACGCTGGCTTAGGTGGCCGTACAGCAACCGGTACAGCAACCCGCCAATTTTCGGGGGGGCATGTGGGTGTTCGCCGATGTTCAAGAAACGGGTTGACCTGCGAGAACCGGTCACCCACACACATGTGCGAACACCGATTTTTCAACTGGGGGTCAAGTGGTCGCAGGTTCAAATCCTGTCAGCCCGACCAAAGAACTAGCAGGTGAGAGGCGGTTTCGGAGAAATCGTGGAGCGCCTTTTTCATACCCCCCAGGGGTGTGGATAGCAACGCGGATAGCAACGGCTGATTAGTCCAGGAGACCGAGCTGTCCGGCCAGGCCAACAACTGCTGCCCATGCCGTGTCATCACTGGTGTGCCCGTAGATGTCTCCGGTGATCGCGATCGAGCTGTGTCCCAGCAGGTCAGCCACGGCTAGACCTGAGTTGGCCCGAGTCTTTGCCATCGACACACCCCGACCACGATGCCTACCCGCCACAGCAGCCCCTAGCTTGCTTAGAATTTGCTGTGTAATCAGTACCACAGCGATCAGCAAAAGCGGGGCAACGAGGTTGTGAGTTAAATTACAAGGCCGACCCAAGTAATATGGTGCCAGATCCCTTCGGAGACAATGAAAATAGCATTTGAGTTGATGTAGCCGTCAATATCTGGTATAGGGGGCGTTGCTTTCCGCTATCAACTCCGGCAATACCCAGATTTTGCTGCCTGGATCTAAGTCTCGGGTCTGGACCAGCGCCGTCCGCATGCCATCGGCGTCGGCCTCCCACCGACGGGTCGACCCCTCGATGTCGGTGAATAGAAACGTCACCACCCCCGAAGGAGCAGCCGCCGTCATGGCATTGCCTCGGCCCAGGCCATATGTCCCTCAAAGCCAAGCGATGCCGCCATGGCGCGGTAGCGATCCCGATAGTCGCGATAGGCGGTCTCGTCGCTTTGGGCGCGGGCCAGCAGCGCCCGCAGCCGCAGCAAACAGATTTCACGAATAACCAGCCGGTCGTCGGCTGGCGCGGCCGCCAACCGCTCGATCGCGGCCTCGGCGTCGGCCGCGTCGCCGTTGGCACCACGATCCAGCAGTGCCTCCACCAGAACGCAGGTCGCGGAAACGCCCCAGCCCAGCAGCGGTCCCTGGCGGACCAGATGGTCGACGGCGGCGCGCATGAGCGGTATGGCGTTATTGCGATCTCCACACCGAGCCCTCTCCCGTGCGAGGTACACGTCGACGATCGGTAACTCGCTGAGGAGGTATCCCCCGCGCACGCCTGCGTCGCTGACCTGGCTCAGGAGATGCTGTCCGCGGTTATGCTCCGCAGCGGTTGGGCGGTGCACCAGCACGAGTCCCAGCGCCATTTGCGCGTAGGTCAACGCGAGGTCATCACCGGATTGTTCGGCGATCCGCAGGGCATCCTCGATCTCGCGCACCGCGCGATAATCGGCAGCCAGCACACCAAGCGGTATTCCCGAGAGGTATACGCAGCCGACAACCGCGGCGTAGGACACGGGGTCGGCGCTGCGGGCCATGGCCAGGCCGTGTCGCAGGTCGTCTCGCCATCCCGGCCGACCCAAGCAAAACCGGGCGATAGCCCGACCTACAAAGCCGAAGGCTAATGGTGACCCGAAAAGGAAGTTGCCTTTTGCGGGGTCACCGTCGGCCAGGTCGATGACCCTCTGTGACCATCGCAGCACCTCACCCCACTCGCCACTTTCACCCTTAGCGTGGATCACCGGCATGGACAGCCCCACCGTCAAGGTCGGGTCGCCGATGGACTCGGCGAGGGTCCAGGCTTCGGATGCCAGCTGCGACGCCTCGCGCATCCGGTCCCGATACGCGTGATCGATCACCAGCCCCGCCATGGCGATGGCCAGTGACGCCTTGTCCCCAGCGGCGGCGCACAACTCCCGCAACTCCTGGAAGCGGGCCCCGGCCACAAGTGCATGGACCCGAAAGGCGGTCCCGCACAACATAGTGCGAGGAGCGATGCACATGGCCGCTCGGCCCGGGTCAGCGTCTGGTACCGCGTCGGCGATCTTTACCGCGCGCTCCCAACTCAGTCGCGCCGCGCCGATGTCGCGGTTGGTCGCCCACCATGCCGCGCGCATGTGCCAGCCGTAGGCGGCGTGCCCATCACCGGCGGCCTGCAGATGTTCGGCGATCAGCGCCGCATTCTCGTCTGCCGCTGCCGGGTCACCTGTTTCGATCGCCGCCGCCACGCGCCGATGCAGCTCGGCGCGATCCGACTTGAGCTGCGACTGGTAAGCCACCGTGCGGATCAGCGGATGGTGGAACACATACTCGGGTTGTCTCGTGAACCTGACCTGATCAATGAGCTGGGCCGCCAGTAAATCTGGGATCACCGGTTCGATCCCCAGCACCGTCAGTACGTCTAAGTCGAACCGCGAGCCAATCACCGCCGCCGCGCTCAACGTTCGCTTGGCCCGCCGGTCGAGCCGGTCGATGCGCGCCGCAATGGTCGCCTGCAGCGTGGCAGGCACACTCACCTCAGCAGTCTCTGCCGTCGACTTGTATGCGCCCCGCTCCCCGCACAGCACACCCCGCTCGGCCAGTTCCCGCACCATCTCTTCGGCGAAAAACGGATTACCGGCGGCCCTCTCGGCGATCGTCTCGCCGAGCCTGCCAACAGAGGGGCCATGCCCAAGCAGCTCCGAGACCAGTGCTGCGGTCTCCGAATCACTCAGCGGTTCAAGGGCTATCGTCTGTGCACCATGCACCCGCGTGAGCGCATTCCCGTACTCGGGACGGTAGGTGACCAGCACCAGCGAGGGCGTCTGCGGGATTACGGTGAAGAACTCGGCCAGCATCGACTCGCTGACCTGATCGATCCAATGGGCGTCCTCAACGACATAGACCGCCGGGGTTTCCCGGGCCAACGAGGCGGCATTCACCAGAGCGGTCAACCGCCGCCGCCGGGCATCCGGATCGATGCGAGGAAGCGCAACATCAGGATCGGCGATGCCCAGCAGGTCATAAAACAGCAGCACATCCTCCGGGTCTGCTTCTGGTACCCCGTTGCGCAGGCGATCGCGGGCGGTCTGCCCGTCGAGATCCTCGACGCCGGTGGCCGCGCGCAGCAGCCGCCCAATCGCATGGAACGGGACCTGACTGGTGTGCGATTCGCAGTAAGCGGTGAACACTTCCACACCCCGAGCGGCCGCCATCGCGGCTACTTCGCGCACCAGACGGCTCTTGCCAATGCCCGGTGACCCCACCAGGGCGACCACAGCGCCGTGGCCATCGATAGCGCGCTGCAGCAGGCCCTCAGCGGCGGCCATTTCCCACTGCCGCCCCACAAGGTTCGACTCCGCGCGCCCGACGGCGTGATGCTGTCCGCCCATGCTCAACAAGCGATGGGCGGGCACAGGTTCCTCGGCACCCTTAATGCGGACCATCTCCGGTTCACCAAGAGCCGCCGCGCCATCAACCAGTCGCGCGGTGGACACGCTGAGCATCACCCCACCCGGCGGGGCGACCGACTCCATCCGCTGAGCCATTCCGACCTGCTCACCGACGGCGGTGTAACCGAAAGCGCCCGAACCGATCTCACCGGCGATCACCTGACCGGAGTTCAGGCCCACGCGCAGCCGCAGCTCCACACCGTCGCGCGATCGGACGTCGACCGCAAGTCGCTCCGCCTCGTCCTGAACGCCCAAGGCCGCCATGCAGGCGCGAACAGCGTGGTCCTCCAGCGCCATCGGCGCACCAAAGACCGCCATGATTCCGTCGCCGGTGAACTGGTTGGCCGTGCCGCCGTAACGCTGCACGACAACCGCGGCGCGGTCGATTAACTCGGTCATGATTTCGCGCAGCCGCTCGGCACCGACGGCCGCCGCGATGTCCATCGAGTGGACCACGTCGGCGAAGAGAACCGTGACCTGCTTGTACTCAGCCGGTTGAGCCATCGCGGCGATCGGTGACCGCGATGCGTCGCGCGTCGCGACCTGGCTGCGGTGCGAGGTGCTGGCGGCCTGGTCCCGTTGCGGTTTAGTCAGCGCGGCGTGTGCGGCAAAAGCCAGATCGCCAGCGCTCTGGTATCGCATGTCGGGCTTCTTCGCCATGCCACGGGCGATGACCTCATCGAATCCGTGCGGCACGGCAGATCGATGCTCACTGGGTCGGGGCGGATCCAGGGACAGATGCCCGGCGATTTGTTGCTCCATGCTCTCGCCCGGATACGGCTTATCGCCTGTGAGACACTCATATAGCACACACGTGAGTGCGTAGACGTCGGCGCGGGCGTCCACATCCCCGCTGCTGAAGCGTTCGGGGGCCATATACGCCGGGGTGCCCACGACGGTGCCGGTGCCGGTCAATGTCGTTGCCGCGACGTCGCGGGCAATTCCGAAGTCAATCAGGTAAGCGAACTCGCGGGCAGTCATCAAAACGTTGGAGGGCTTGACGTCGCGGTGCACCAGCCCGTGAGCGTGGGCGGTATCTAGCGCTGCCGCGACCTGTTCAATTAACCGAACCGCTCCACTCGGGCTCATCGGACCGTCCCGCTTGAGCAGCGTACTGACATCGATGCCATCGATGATGGGCATCACCAGGTATAGACGGTCGTCGACTTCCCCGAAATCATAGATAGGGATGATGTGCGGTTCGGTCAACCGCGCCGCCGTGTGGGCCTCGCGGCGAAACCGCTCCCGATAACCCGGTTCCTTGGCCAGATCGGTAGGCAGGACTTTTATTGCAACATCGCGATCTATCGCCGTGTCATGGGCCTTGAATACCTTGCCCATGCCACCTTCGCCGATCAGCCCGAGAAGCTGATATCGCCCGAAACTCGTTGCGTCCAACCGGCCGCCCCCTCGCCACCTGCCGCACCCCCGCGGCCACAAACTGCAGTAGCAACTTGGACGATACGCTCCTGAACTGGCGGGTATGACAACAACTCCCCCGGACGCCGGTGCATCTGCATTCCGGCCCACAGATCACGACCAAATATTCAGGAATCTGCGGTGGTTCACCATCCGGCGATTGCATCGCAAATCGGTCCGGTGGCGTCACAATGGGAAAGCTGACGCCTCCGATGAGTTAGAAGGCTGGTAGCGGGATGGGGGAAACGGGTCTGGAGTTTGGTGTTTTGGGACCGTTGCAGCTGAGCGTGAACGGCACGCTCGTGCCGCTGGGCCCCCCGAAACAGCGGGCGGTGTTGGCAATGCTGGTGATCAACCGCAATCGCCCGGTCGGGTCGGAAGGCATAGTGGGCGAGAACCCCGGTTCAATCAAGGCGAATGCCCACTGCGGCCAGTGCGGACACTTCGCCAGCGTGCACCACGGGGGCGGGGGAGGACGCCCCGGCGGCTCATCGTGCGCCGCCCCCGACTGCGACTGCGGCAAGTTCGTCGAATCCGAGAACGCAAGGGTTCCTCTGGGCACCGGCAACCTGACTGCTGCAGAGGTCGCCGAACTCACCGGGTTGTCGGTACACACGCTGAGTTATTGGCGGCAAAGTGATCAGGGACCGAAGACGATCAAGGCCGGTACCCGCACGCTGTACCGCCGTGAAGACGTGGAGCAGTGGCTCGCTGATGTCGACGGACGCGCCGAACCATCACCTGCTGGGGCAGCAGACTGGTTCAAGAAGGCGGTCGAAGCAGCGGAAAGGGTCGAAGCCGCCTACACCGCGCCGTGGAAGCTGGCCACCACCTATGCTCTGTTGGCCATCGCCGAAGCGATACTGACGCATAGAACTCAGAAGCCAACGCGCGCAATAGCAATGACCAACGCTGCGCAGTCGGATGGTGAACTGCTCACCGTTGCCGACGTGGCCGCCATGACTCGACTTTCGGTTGGCACCTTGCGGTACTGGCGGCACACCGGCTCGGGCGGTCCTCCGTCGGTCAAGCTGGGGCGACGAGTGCTGTACCGCCGCACCGATGTTGATGCGTGGCTGAGGGAGGCACGATGACCGTACTCGTCCAACGCAAGCTGCCCGGTTCGCCGATGCCTCACGAAGCCATCAAGCGGGCACTGCTGTTCGACAACTTCCCGCAACTCGGGTGAGCCAGTCGCTGCGGGCGACCGAGCACCATTCACCGCCAGCCACGTCGTTTTCTCAGGCGGTCGAGTAGGAGGGCGTGGCCGAGAGAATCTGCTTCGCTCGCTCGTCCACGAATTGGGTCACGGCCTGCTGTCCTGCTCCGAACACGATGGCAAGCAGCAGTTTCGGAGCGAGGGTGGACGACGTAGTGAGCGTCGCCACCCCTGCGTTGATGACGAGTAGGCCAATGAGCGCGATTAGAGGGCCGAGCGCGAGTTTCAGAATCGCTTGCTGCAGAGGCAGATTGAACGGACTGAAATCCAAGAGAATCCGGGACACCACGGGGATGGCCGAGATCAACGCTCCTACTCCGCCGAAGAACATCACTACTAGGAGGAATGACCATTCGGAACTAGACCAGTCAGTGGGTAGAGCGATGAACGGCGTAACGGGAAACCGCCACTGGGCGAGCAAGATCGTGATGCTAAACGCGGCTGTGGCCATGGACGCGAGGATGAGCCGGTTCCGCAAGTAGCGCGCTTGCTGCTGATTGCGATCCGACTGCGCGTGTGACACGCGCAGGACGTCAATGATGGTCGAGCGCAAGTCTGCAACCAATGCGGCGCTCATCGCCGTCGTTGCTGCATTAGTGACCGCGGGTGTCTTTAGCAGCGTGTCCAATCGTTGCCTACTCTGGTCGTTGGCGCTGATCTTGTAGTAGTCCGCGTGTGCCAATGCCCCCGCACCCCGGGCCGGTAGCTCATCAGGACGTATCAAGTCGATGGTGCGCTCTTCGACTTCCCGCAGGACTCCCCATGCTCGTTCGACATCGGTTCCCCACCACCATTTCTTGATGTTCGCCCACGGGATGCTCCACCATTTTTGGGTGGTGCTCGTCTTTGCCGTCTCCGGGAGCAACTTTTCGATGAGGAAAGTGCGTTCCGCCTCCTCGTTAGCGTTTTGAAGGTCAAGCCGCGCTAGGTCGTTCATGAGCATGATGTGGCGGCGGTGGACTTCCTGTCTCCACGGAGCGGTACCAGATGACATTTGGGGTAGCTTGAACGCCACGTTGGACCAGAACGTTGCCACGCTGCCTCGGCTTTCATCACGATGCTAATCTTGATCTGTTGGTAATTATCCACAGTCCACACGCGCAATTCGCAAATTCGTTAAACTGAGTTAGCAACCATTGCAGCGCCACTAAGCGAATTTGGCCGATCCTTCGCGATGGGAATACGCAGAAGAATGAACGGTTGGCACTTGTACCATCCCGGAACAGGGCGGAGCCGACATCGCCGTCCTCGCTAGGACCCTTAGCATTTGCCGTGTGCAAGCCGACGATCGAGCCAGGCAAACGTGTCGCTCGCCCGGAGTTGAGGAGAACGTCGTGGCGCAATCAGCCCGGGCAATGGAGCAATGCTTGAAATCTGTGGATCGGCTTGGGATGGGGCGTACCTTCCCGGGTGACCGATGAAAGGTTCCAAGCAAGACCGGCGCGACAACGCTGGTCGGGAAGGTACGACCCGATGCTCACTGTAGTTTCTGATTCTGCTGACCGCGATGGTTCGGGTGCGGCGCGGTCGGCTGCGTCGTCGGTAATCGACGAGATCGTCCGAGAGGGTGCGCGGCGGATGCTGGCCGAGGCCCTGCGGGCGGAGGTCGAGGCTTACATCGCCCAGTTCGCTGACGTTCGTGACGAGAAGGGTCATCGGCTGGTGGTGCGCAACGGCTGCCACGAGTCGCGGACCGTGACCACGAGCGCCGGCGCGGTGGACGTCACGGCGCCGCGGGTCAACGACAAGCGTGTCGATCCGGATACCGGTGAGCGGCAGCGGTTCTCGTCGTCGATCTTGCCGCCGTGGGCGCGCAAGACCCCGAAGATCGGCGAGGTGCTTCCGCTGCTGTACCTGCACGGGCTCTCGTCGGGAGATTTCGTGCCCGCCCTCGGGCAGTTCCTCGGCAGCGCCAAGGGGCTGTCCGCCTCGACGATCACCAAGCTCACCGAGACGTGGAAGGCCGAGCAGCAGGCGTTCGCCGCGCGGGACTTGTCGGGTGTGGACTTCGTGTACCTGTGGGCTGACGGCATCCATGTCAACGTGCGCCTCGACGACCAGAAGCTGTGCCTGCTGGTGATGATCGGGGTGCGCGCGGACGGCCGCAAGGAGCTGGTAGCGCTCACCGACGGTTACCGCGAGGCCGCCGAGTCGTGGGCCGATCTGCTGCGTGATTGCCGCCGCCGCGGCATGCGCGCCCCGGTGCTGGCCGCCGGGGACGGGGCGCTGGGATTCTGGAGCGCGCTGCGCGAGGTGTTCCCGGAGACCCGCGAGCAGCGTTGCTGGTTCCACAAGGTATCGAATGTTCTTGCCGCGCTGCCGAAGTCGGCGCACCCGGGGGCGAAGAAGGCGCTCGCAGAGATCTGGAACGCCGAGGACAAGTCCCACGCCCGCGACGCGGTCAAGGAGTTCGAGTCGACCTATGGTGCGAAGTTTCCGAAGGCGGTCGCCAAGATCACCGACGACGTCGAGCAGCTGCTGGCGTTCTACGACTTCCCGGCCGAGCACTGGATTCATCTGAGAACTACAAATCCGATCGAATCTACCTTCGCCACCGTGCGCAACCGGAGCAAGATCACCAAGGGCCCCGGCTCCCGCGCCGCCGGAATCGCCATGGCCTACAAGCTGATCGAGGCGGCCCAGCCACGCTGGCGGGCGGTCAACGCGCCCCATCTCGTGGCGCTCGTCCGCGCCGGCGCGAAGTTCGAGAACGGCAAACTCGTCGAACGGCCCGACGACACCACCGCTACCGAGGAGGCCGCATAAAAGATCTTGATCCACAGGTATTGACGATTGCTCGGGCAATGGCCTGTCACAGTTCTGGCGCGGGTTGCCCAACTTGGGGTCAACTCCTCAGCGTTTGTCCTCTTTCGTTCCGGGAAGCATTGGCTTTCCCTTCACCCCGCAGCCCGGAATCGCGGTCGCTGGTTTGGGTGTGCCGCAACATGTCTGGCAACGTCTGCGCCGACGCGACAGGCAGATGGCGCTGCGCTGGTGTGCGGTCGGAATGCTCGAATCTGAAGCGACCGACCCACCGGCGACTTCCGGGAGTCCCCGGAGTGTTGGTGATATCGAGGGGTGGAGGACTCGGGGGTCCACCAGGGGCCGGTCCATTTCAGGATGACGGTGCGATCACTGCAGGTCATCGGGGCTAGCCGCCAACCTGCACTGACGCCAGCTACCAGCCGTGCGGTTCGCAGGGCCTGGTGCTGGACCACCTCCGGGTAGCGGCGCCGCCACACGAGCGACCAACGGCGTACAAGTTGGGGTCCCAAGCTACTACTCCCGGCGCAGATACCCGTTCTTCTTCTCTAGAGCATCCAGGGCACGAGCCGTTGCCAGGGTGAGGTAGGGGTTGCCTCGCTTCTGCCGATAGCGCCTCAGCAGTTCCTCGTCAGTCATCGTGGCACCCTCTTCGCCTTGAACGCATTGCCTTTCCGATACCGGGGAGCCAGCTCAAGGGGCGCGCCTGGCACTTCGCCGGAATCCGGCCCGGTCACCGGCTACGTCTTGCTCATGCGATCACTGGTGCGCTTCGCCTACTGCACGTCGCCGTCGCGTTGGGACCGCACTAACGCCTGACGCAATGATTTGTTTACGGCCGTGTCGGATTGGGCGTGACGCTGCCACAGAAGGTGTAACAAGGTGAGTTAGGGCTAGGCTCCCTGACTTGGCTGCCATTCAGGTTGGTGTCCGCACCCGTTACGAAGGGGGTCAGCGTGACGGTTAGGAATCTCACCTTCGCCAGGGCCCGTGAGGAGGCCCTGATTGCGGTGGTGGATGCGATGGCCGCCGTTGGGGAGGAATGCCGGGGACACCTTAAGGTCGCCAAACTCGCGGTCGACAGGGGCCTTACATGACGGCCGTATCGCTGCAGAATGGTTCGTCAGCCGTCGACGGCTGAATTGACGGCCATGTATCTGATCACGGGCGCGGCTTGGGCTTCGGGCAGGGTCAGCGACTCGGTTGTGGAGCTGCTGCGGGGCAGGGGGGAGCCGGTCCGAGTGTTGCTGCGCCGCGACGATGGCCGCGCGAATCGGTTTCGCGAACTCGGGGCCGAGGTCGTGGGTGCTGATCTGACCAGTGCGGTTGACGTGGTCGAAGCGATGCGGGATGTCACGCGGATGTTCTTCAACACTCGCATCTCGTTCGACTACCTGCAAGAGGTCGCGGTCGTCTGCGCGGCGGCCCGTGAGCTGGGCAGCCTGGAGGTGATCGTCAACATGTCGCAGATGACGGTCTCGCAAATGACCCTAACCAGCAGCGAGGAGTCCCGCCAGCAGCGGCTGTTCTGGTTCGGCGAGCAGATCATGAACTGGTCGGGTGTACCGGTGGTTCACGTGCGTCCCACGGTGTTGTTGGACAATCCGCTATTCACGGTGTTGGCCAGGCGATCCGTGCGCGAGCGCGATGTGTTGGCTTTGCCCTTCGGCACCGGGCGCACCTCGCCGATCGCCGCCGAGGACGTGGCGCGGGTGGTAGCGGACCTGCTGCTCACCCCGCCGAAGGCGGGGCAGGTCTACGGGCTGACCGGTCCGCAGGTGCTTGACATCAAGGGTCTGGCCGAGCAGTACTCGCGCGCGCTGGGACGGACGATCCACGCGGAAGACATTCCATACGATGACTGGCTGCGCCAGTACTTGCGCAACTCGGGCCAGTCCGACATCGTTCAGCAGCATCTGGCGACCGTGGCGCGTCTGCATCGAGAGAATCGCTACGACCGCTCCACTCATGACGTGGAACAGGTCACCGGTCAACCCCCGCAGACCGTCGAGCAGTACGTCGCCTCGCACCCGGAACTGTTTGCCTAAATCCGCTGCCGTGGACTCCGCATCGCAGTGTGGTGTCCCCTTGATCGGGTGCGGACTATCCCGTCCGCAGTGAGCGTCAGCAGTGCGATCCGTCGAATCGCCCAGGGCGCTATTGCTGCTACTCCTGATGCCGAGCCTGCCGCTCGGCGACATCCCCAAAGATGGCGAACATAGGAGCCAGAGTTTGAGCGTCTCGCACGTCTATTTCGGCACACCGAGATAGACCATCGGCCCGACCGCCGTCATGGCATCGCCTCGGCCCACTTCATGTGTCCCTCGAAGCCAAGCGATGTCGCCATGTTGCGGTAGCGATCCTGCAAGTGCGCGTAAGCCTCGGCATCGCCGTGAGCCCGCGCCAGGAGGGCTTCTAGTCGCAGCAGCCAGATGTCGCGCATAGCGAGACCGTCGTCGGTCGGCGCCGCCGCCAACCGCTCGATAGCGGCCTCGGCTTCGGCCACGTCACCATCGGCCCCGCGGTCCAGCAGTGTCTCCACCAGAACACCGGTCGCTGGAATGCCCCACGCCAGCAGTTGTCCCTCGCGGAAAATATGGTCAACGGCGGCGCGCATGAGCGGTATGGCGCCATCGCGATCTCCACGGCGAGCCCTCTCACGCGCCAAGTACACGTCGAGGATCGGTCGATAGCCCAGGGCGTATCCCCGGCGCAGGAACATTTCGCTGACCTCGGTCAGCAGCTTCTGTCCGCGGTCACGCTCCGGAGCCGTTCGGCGGTGCACCAACGCAACGCCCAGCGTCATCCGGGTGGCGATCAATGCGAGGTCATCACCGGATCGTTCGGCAATCCGCAGGGCATCCTCGATCTCCCGCACCGCGCTATCGTCGGGCCTCAGCACGCCACACGGTATTCCCACGCCGTAGACCCAGCTGACGACGCCAGCGTAGGCCATGGGGTCGGCGCTGCGGGCCATGGCCAGGCCGTGTCGCAGGTCGTCTCGCCATCCGGGACGACCCAGGCAATAGCGGGCAATAGCCCGCGCCGTCAAGGCGATCGCTAACGGGCACCCGATAATGAAGTTGCCTTTAGCCGGGTCTCCGTCGGCCAGGTCGATGACCCGCTGTGACCATCGCAGCACGTCAGACCACTCGGAGCTTTCAATCTTGGCGTAGAGCACCGGCTCGGAGAGCCCCACCGTCAAGGTCGGATCGCCGATGGACTCGATGAGGGCCATGTGTTCAGATGCCAGCTGCGACGCCTCGCGCACCCGGCCCTGATGCGCGCGATCCACCACCAGCCCCGCCATGGCGATGGCCAGCGACGCCTTGTCCCCGGCGGCGGCGCACAACTCACGCAATTCCTCGAAGCGGGCGCTGGCATCGTTGGCATGGACTCGAAAGGCGGTCCCGCACAACATGGTGCGCGGGGCGATGCGCATGGCTGTCCGGTCGGGGTCTTCGGCGGGTAGGGCGTCGGCGATCGATTGGGCGCGCTCCCAACTTTGTCGCGCCGCGGCGATGTCGCGGTTGGTCGCCCACGTTGCGGCGCGCATGTGCCAGCCGTAGGCCGCGTACAGATCACCGGCGGCCTCTAGATGTTCGGCGATCAGCGCCGCGTTCTGGTCGGCCGATTGCGGCTCGCGGGCTTCGATCGCGGCGGCGACGCGCCGGTGCAGCTCGGCGCGATCGGATTTCAGTTGTGACTCGTAGGCCACGGTACGGATCAGGGGGTGGCGAAAAGCGTACTCAGCCGATGGTGTGAAGCGGACCTGATCAACCAGCTCGACGCGAGTCAATTTATCCACGACTGGATCAATTCCCACCGCGGTGACCAGCTCAGGTGTAAAGCGCAATCCGATCACCGCCGCGGCGTTCAGCATCTGCTTGGCTGCGGCGTCAAGGCGGTCGATGCGGGAAGCGATAACCGCCTGAAGCGTGGCGGGCACACTAACCTCGGCCATGTCGGTGCGACATGTGTAGCCACCGCGGTGGCCTTCGACGTCGATTTCGAAGCTGGACATTGGTCCCTCTCTGATGAGGCGGTCGGGGTCTTCACCCAAGAGCACGAGATCGGCAAAGCGCCGGTTCAACAATTCGTCAGGTCATGCGAGTCGTGGCTTTCTAGCCGATCAGCTTCACACGCGAGCGGGCCGCGCCTGCTTGTTTGGCCGCCAACGACACGGCTGGGTGGTTCATACGGGATAGGAACCCAAGACGAAACAGGCCCACCGCCCGATCATGCGGTGGCGTACTTTGCGGCCGGAAATTGCGACGGTTGCGTGTAGCGCTGCGGAAGAAATCCGCAGTTCACGGCCCTGAGTGCGCGATGGTAAATGGGACGACGTACTCCGCGAGATGCAGGAACAACACGACGCCATGGCCCCGAAGCAGCTTGAGTTTCTTACGCCTGACGAGGCCAGCGAGGACGAAGCGGCGGAGCACATCAAGCAGCAACTGCTTGATGTTGGCTATGACGAAGTGCCGGATGACTATGCCCACGAGCTAGTCCGCCAGGCGTGGGGCGAGATCGGCAAGGCCTAACAATCGCAAGTAGCTCCGGGCCTGCGAGGCTGTTGCGCTACCAACAGGTCAGCCGAGAAGCGAGAGACCTGCTCGCTGCGGAGGGGCCGCACATGCGATCAGACGCTGGACGGGCGCCGCTCAACATTCACTGCACGACGCTCGATGGCCCTGCGACAGTGCGGATCTCAACTCGGCGCGAGTCATGGCGGGTACAGGCCATACACGCCGCGGTCGTCGTCGACCATCACCAACGCGTGCTGCTGATCGGCGCGCCGTGTCAGTCCAATAGCCTGCTCGGCGCGACGTCGGGCATCGGCCTCGAACTCAGCCCGCGCGACCCGATATGCGCGAACGGCCAGCCACGCCAGGCCCGCGACGGCCGCCGCGGCGACGATCCACCAGAAATACGCGCCCACGAAGCCGACCAGCAGCAGGACGGCGACGAACTGAGCCAGGAGCCTCATCGGACGCTAAGCCCATCCCCGCGCTGCACGCTCACGATGTATTCACCGGGGTAATGCAACTCATGGGTTTGGAGCGCATCGTCCGAGTCGGCGGCATAGACCTGGCGCACATTCAGCCGCTCGCCGAACCAGCTCTCGATGATGTAGACGTCGTTCATCCGACCCGCCCCCCGTTCTGTGATGAATAGGGCGCGAGCGTAGCGGCGACGGGCGACAACTTCCGATCACTCGTCGTTGTACTGGGACAACTGGTCGCGCTCGTCGATCACGAACGACTTGCGCCAGTGCATTCTAAGCGGGTGGTTGCGGGTTCGAGTCCTGCCGACGGCACGAGGGGCGGGTGGCTCAGGCGGAACGGGGATGTGTGCGCTTGCTCTGGCAGTGGGGGCACAGCGCGACGACGAGCGGTGACCGGAACATCCCGGCGCATCGGCGACAGAACAGCCACAGCATCGCCCGCTCTCCTAACAGCGGATCTGAGGAACGGCCCCTGGCGACGCTCACCGAATGGGGGGAAGCCGCGGCGGTCTACCAGGGGCCGGTCCATTCTCAGCAGGCGGTGCGATCACTGCAGGTCATCGGAGCTAGCCGCCAACCTGCAGTGACGCCAGCTACCAGCCGCCAACTTCACGGAGCCTCTCCGTGTCGATCGTCATCGCCCACGCGGGCGCCCGCCCGCGTACCGGGCGGCTACCCCGGAGGGGCGGCACATTCGTCGGCCGAGGGCGTGCTGGGAACCAGGTGGTCAGGGTTCGTCGAGTGCACCAGGAACCTTCTGGTACTTATAGCGACCACACCGTTGCCACGTCCAGTGCAGTCCGTCACCGGGCAACCCGAACAAGTCGTCTGTCATGGCGGCCTGGCCTGCGCCATTGTCATCGTTGGAGTTCGAGTTCTAGTGCTGTGGAGGCTTGCTCGCCTGCACGCACGCCGAGGCGCTGGGGTCGTGTATTGCTCCCAACGGCGTTGTGTCGCGGGGTCAGGCTGTCCAGCCCACCGCGACCGATGCGACCGGATCCGCACTTGTCCTATGGTTAAGCGGTCATGCTGAGGCGAATCACGTTCGGGTGTTTGGCATTTCGGTCCGCGGCGGGTGCCTCGCCCTCGCCAACCTTGTGTCTCGGATTGGGAGCAACGGATAGCAACGCGGATAGCAACGAGGCTCAATCCGTGGGTATTCAGGACTGTTTGGCTATGTACAGACAAGGCGGTATACGTGCAGAAACCGGTCACCTACGGACACCTACGAACGCCGCACTTGAACCTGGGGGTCAAGTGGTCGCAGGTTCAAATCCTGAAAGCAGACACTGTCAGCCCGACACAGAAAAGCAGGCCTTGAACTGCGGTGATGCCGTAAAGGACCGATCGATCACGTCGGCTACGAGCCTCTAAGGGCCGTGGTGGTTTTGCCGGTTCGTTCGCGCAGAAGCACGCGCAGGGTGTTGGGGTGTTTGTAGCCGACTTTCCGCGAGATCGTCTCCATGGAGAGGTCGGTTGTGCGCAGCAGGTGTGACGCTCGTTCGATCCTCAGATCCTGGATGAAGCGGATCGGTGAGGTGCCCAGGGTGCGCTGGACGGCGCGTTGCAGCGTTCGTTCGCTCACGCCAATAGCCTTCGCGGCTCGGGGGATGCTGATCGGCTCCGCGAGACGTTCGCGGGCCCAGCATTCGAAGGCCGCGACGGTGGGGTCGCTCTGCGCCAGGGCACTGGGGATGGAGTAGACCGACTGCGACGGACGTTCGTCGATCACCAGGTAACGCGTCACCAGGTCGGCCACGGTGGGACTGGTCGTGCGCACGACCGCCAGGGCCAGGTCCACGTGTCCGAAGGCCGCACCGGCGGTGGTGATGCCGTCGGAGGCGACGACCATGTGGCCTTCGTCGAGGTGGACGGTGGGGTAGCGGTTGCGGAAGGCCGGTGACATCCACCAGGACGTCGTGGCGCGTAGGCCGTCCAGGATGCCCGCCTCAGCTAGCAGGACGGTGCCGGCGCACGCTGAGGCGATCGCCGTACCGCGTTCACGGGTCGAGGCGATCAGGGTTCGGGCGGGCAGCGACTGCTCGCTGGTGACGTAGTCGAGGACCTCCGCGGGGCGGCGGGCGGCCCGTGCGGGGACCATCAGCAGATCTGCCCCCTCGGCCTGTGCCGCAGGCTGCGTTGTCACAAGATGTCCAGCGCCGGTGCGGATCTCGGGTTGCAGCCCGACCAGAGTCGCATGCCAGGACGGGCCCTCGGGAACCTCGTCGGCCATCGCGTTCGCAAAGTCCATGACGTCGAGGATCGCGGCGAGACCGGAGTCGAACACGCCGTCTTGGACCAGGACTGCTATCTCGATGTCGGAAATGCTAGCAAAGGTGGCGTTTCTGCCGCTGACGCAATCACCGGCCCGCGCCTAGCTTCGTGGTGTACCGGACAAACCCCGGTACGGCTGGGCTTTGAAACCCACTGAAACCCGTCCCCGCAATCACACGCGAAAGGTCGACATGGTCGACATGCGGTGCGCGGCAGTTGGTCGAGCAGCAGTCCTTATAGCTCAAAGGAGACCATCGTGGACCCCAAAAACGCCCTCAAGTACGCCGTCACGCTAGGCGCCGCCGCATGCGTGGCGGCCCTCGCGCTGACCGCATGCGGTGCGCCGAGCGCCCAGCTCGCGAATCCCCCGGCGACGCACGTGGTGTCGGCGCACAAGCCCACGATCGTGCTCGTGCACGGCGGCTTCACGGACGCCTCCGAGTGGGACGCCGTGATCAAGAGCCTGCAGGCCGCGGGCTATCCGGTCGTGGCTCCGCCCAATCCGCTGCGCGGCATGGCCAGCGACTCGCAGTACCTGCACAGCTTTCTGCTGACTGTGAAGGGCCCGATCATTCTGGTAGGCCACTCCATCGGCGGCTTCGTGACCACTGAGGCCGCCGTCGGCGACCCGCAGGTCAAGGCGCTGGTCTACATTGCGGCCCTCATGCCCGACGTGGGGGAGACCGCGACGGAACTGGTCGGCAAGTACCCCGGAGCCACGCTCGGCAATTACCTGCAGACCGTGCCCTTCACGCTCCCCGGCGGTGCTGCCACCGACCTGTACGTCAGGCCCGACAAGTTCCGCGAGGTATACGCCGCCGACGTCCCCCAGTCGGTCACCGATGTGATGGCCGCCGCCGAACGTCCGCTCGCCGCATCAATGTTCAGCGAGAAGTGCACCGCGGCCGCCTGGAAGACCATCCCGTCGTGGGACCTGATCACCACCCAGGACGACGCCTCCACACCGGCAGTGCAGCATTTCATGGCCGCGCGTGCCCACTCCCACGTTACTGAGGTCAGCTCCTCCCACGCGGTTGCCATCTCGCACCCTGATGAGGTCACCGGCGTTATTGAGCAGGCCGCCCAAGCCACCGTCCAGTGACTCCCAACGCCAGCTTGCAGGTCGGCGTCGGTTCGTCGGCCTACGCGACGCTGGCGTGCGTCTCGACGTGGCTGACTGATTCCCGCGCCGACTTGCCGAAGATTGACGTGCCCGTGCTGGTCGTGCAAGGCAACGCCGATCGCATCCTGCCCATCGACGCCACCGGCCGACGCCTGCCCGCCCTCCTGAAAGACGTCCGTCTCGTCGAGATCGAGGGCGGGCCACACAACATCGGATGGACTCACCCCGAGGAAGTCAACGAGGCCCTGCTCGACTTCCTCAACCAGTGAGCAGCAAGGGCATTCGCCAACGCGATGCGATGTCAGACAACACGAACGATCGATAGAAGCGACCCAGGACAGGAGGCCACCATGGCTGACCAAGAAGTTTCAGCGGGACCTTCCGCGACGGACCCGCGCGAGCAACGAGTCGTCATCATCACGGGCGCATCACAGGGAATGGGCGTGGCGTTGGTTGAGGCCTACCGCAAGCTGAACTACGCGGTGGTGGCGAACTCGCGCACCATCACCGCTGCCGACGACCCCGGCGTGGCCGCGGTCGCGGGGGACATCGCCGATCCCGCCACCGCCCAAAGCCTCGTGGCGACGGCGGTCGAACGGTTCGGACGAGTGGACTCGCTGATCAACAACGCCGGCGTATTCATCGCCAAACCGTTCACCGAGTACACGGTGGCGGACTACGAGCATGTCACCGCGGTGAACCTGACCGGCTTCTTTCACATCACCCAACGTGTCATCGCGCAGATGCTCTCCCAAGGTGACGGCGGGCACGTGATCAATGTGACTACCACGCTGGTTCAGCACGCCGACGCCCGCATTCCCTCCGCGCTGGCCTCCCTGACCAAGGGCGGCCTAGCGGCTGTCACCAAATCGTTGGCAACCGAATACGCGCGCAGTGGAATTCGGGTCAATGCGATATCGCCAGGGGTCATCGATACTCCGATGCATAACAACGCTGATCACGCCGCCCTGGCCGCTTTCCATCCCCTGGGACGGCTGGGCACGGTCGACGACATCGTCGCAGGGGTGCTCTACCTCGAGACCGCGACCTTCGTCACTGGCGAGACCCTGCATGTCGACGGCGGACAAAGCGCGGGCCACTAAGCGGTAGGTGAACGACATCGTGGCGGCGCTGTCTCGACGGCGGATGTATGTGGCTGCCAGCCACATCACCCAGTTCAGCGTGACAAGAGCCACGTTAACGAGTGGAGGTTGAGGAGTTGTCCAAGCAGTTTCTGCAAGACAGGGCGGCCACGCTGCTGGCCCTGCACGTGCCGGGAAACCCGGCGATCCTGCCGACGGTGTGGGACGCGTGGTCGGCCAAGTTGGCCGTCGACGCGGGGTTTGCCGCACTCACCGTCGGCAGTCATCCGCTTGCTGACTCGGTCGGCAAGCCGGATGGCGAGGGCATGTCGTTCGACGACCTCACCAACCGCATCGCCCAGATCACCGGCGCCGTTGACGTGCCGATCTCGGTCGACATCGAATCGGGTTACGGCGAAGCTCCGAAACGACTGATCGAGGGCCTGCTATCGGCCGGTGCGGTCGGTCTCAACATCGAGGACACCGTGCACAAGGAGGGCGACCGGTTGCGCAGCGCCGAGGAGCACGCGGCTCTGGTGGGTGAGCTCCGCAAGGCTGCCTACGCCGCGGATGTGCACGTGGTAATCAACGCCCGCACCGATCTGTTCCTGCGAAACGACGGTGACGACGCCGATCGCGTCGAGCGGGCGGTGGCCCGGCTGAAGCTGGCCGCGGAGGCAGGCGCCGACAGCCTGTATCCGGCGGGTTGTCGCGACCCGGAAACCATGAAGCGACTAACAGCCGAACTGCCACTGCCGGTCAATGCGATCGCGCACCCCGACCGGGACGATCCCGCGTCGTTCGGTCCATTGGGCGTCGGCCGGATCAGTTTCGGACCGTACTTCCAGCGTGCGCTCTCACTGAAGGCGCGGGAGCTGCTCGATGCTTGGAGTTCTTGAGTGGGGCGACCCCGCGTGCATCGCGCCAGAGACGGTCGAGCGACGGGCCAGTGCCCCGACTCCGGTAGCGGGAGGGCCTTGAAATCAAGGTTTGCATAGCCCAAGTCAGACCGATCCCCTCGGCACGCCACCCAATACACAACGATCAAAGGGACCACTCATGTCACTCATCAACCCGACCGGTTTGCACCACCTGCGCATCACCGTGACTGACCTTGCACGATCACGCGCGTTTTATCAGGACGTGCTCGGTTTTACGGTCGTCGCAGAGTCGCCAGGCGATCCCAACGACCCTCAGGTTCGAAACGATCCGGCACAACTGTATGGCGGCGTCGTGTTCCAGACCGCGGGTCTGATCTTCGGGCTTCGCCCCGTCGCTGACCCAACGGATCGATTCGACTCCGAACGGGTGGGCCTGGACCACCTCAGTTTTTCGGTGGGTTCGCTCGACGAGCTGTCCTCAGCGGCAGAGCGACTGCGCCAGGCCGGCATCGAACACGGCGAAGTCAAAGAACTCACCAACTTCAATAACGCGATTCTGTCTTTCAGCGATCCGGACGGGATCCACCTGGAACTCAGCGCCCCCCTGTAATCGTGGTTCGGCCATCGGGGATGGTTCGAGCACGACGAAGCGCTGGAGACATCGGCAGCGGGCAACACTCCTAATCGCCGAGTACGTCTGTGCCGCGAACCCGCTTCCGGTGCTTGAGAGCGTTATAGCGAAAGAAGCCGAGATACGCGGGCATTGCAAGCGCGGCCGAGAGTTCGACGCCTTCGATGGCTCGGGCAAACAGACGTCGACGCCCGAATGGGAGTACGAGTGGTACCGAAAGCATCACCGTCCCGTCCACGAACTTCTTCGCAGCTGGTGCGGCCATCGCTCAGTCACGTTTGTGGAGCGGCTCACCGCCGCGGAGACAGAGGTATGTCGGCTCGACATCCTCGTCGCCGAACTCGTTGATGACCTCAAAAAGCACGATAAGTTTGGCGCCGACAGTTACGACCGCCGCCACGACGAGGAACGAATCCGCTCGGAAACCGTTCGGCCGCATTTGAGCTCACTGGGGGTCAAGTGGTGCAAGCTCCGAGACAATGAAGCCCGTGTTTTGCCCGCCCGCCTCGACCACACGGGAGAGTCGGCGATCGTCGAGAGCACCCGTGACGCCTCTGTTCGCGTCGTGGTGGTCAGTGCGCGGGGCGCGCCCCGCGCCCTGTAAGCGGGCGCAGAAAGCGCGCGATTGCGGTCATCGCTTATTCGTCTTATTCGCCGCCAATGACGAGGATCGACCGCGGGCTATTGCGTCGTTCTGATGGATGGGGCGGCAACCTGCAATTCGGGGAGCATGCTTCCCGTGGCGAGGTAGCGCTGATGCCACGACAGCGCCTCGTCGAGCAGATGTGGGGTGTGGCGGGCGTTCGGCCGAGCCGCGAGGGCACGATCGAAGTAATCGCGCAGCTGATCCCGGAACGACGGGTGCGCGCAGCCCTCGATGATCCGTGGGGCCCGGTCCCGGGGAGCCAGCCCGCGCAGGTCGGCGAGGCCTTGCTCGGTCACGACGACGTCTACGTCGTGCTCGGTGTGGTCGACGTGGCTGACCATCGGGACGATCGCCGAGATGGCGCAACCCTTGGCCGTCGAGGGCGACAGGAAGAAGCTGCAGAACCCGTTGCGCGCGAAGTCGCCGCTCCCGCCGATCCCGTTCATGATCGCGCTGCCCATGATGTGGGTGGAGTTCACGTTGCCGTAGATGTCCGCTTCGATCATGCCGTTCATGGCCAGCACCCCGAGCCGGCGCACCACCTCCGGGTGGTTGGAGATCTCCTGACTGCGCAGCAGGATGCGGCCCTTGTAGCCGTCAATGCCCTCCATGAACCGGCGTACGCCATCGCTGGACAGCCCGAACGACGTGGCCGACGCCGCCCGCAGCGTCCCGGAGTCGAGCAAGTCGAGCATGCCGTCCTGCAGCACCTCGGTGAACGCGACCAGGTCGGTGAACTCGCTGTCGTCGAGCCCGGCCAAGACGGCGTTGGCGACGTTGCCGACGCCGGACTGGATCGGCAGCAGCCCCGGCGGCATCCGTCCGGCGCGGACCTCATGTCGTAGGAAGTCCACCAGGTGCCCGGCGATCGCCTGTGAGGTGTCGTCGGGGGGGCTGAACGGCGCGTTGCGGTCGGGGCTGCGCGTCTCGACCACTGCGACGACCTTGTCGCGGTCGACGTGCAGGTATGGCTCGCCGATGCGTTGCAGTGCCTCGGTGAGCATGATCGGGCGGCGCGACGGCGGCAGCGCGGTGCCGTAGTAGATGTCATGGAAGCCCTCTAGCTCACGCGGCTGCCAGTAGTTGACCTCGAGGATTACCCGCTCGGCCTGGTCGAGCCAGGTCTTGTTGTTGCCCACCGACGAGCTGGGCACCAGCAACCCGTCCGGCAGGGCCGCGGTCACCTCGACGACCGCCACGTCGAGCTTGCCGTAGAAGCCGAACCACATGTGCTGCGCGGAGTGGCTCAGGTGGGCGTCGATGTAGCGAACGTCGCCGGCGTTGATCATGCCGCGCAGCGTGGGGTCGGAGTTGTACGGCAGCCGGGTCGAGATCCCATGGGCAGCGGCCAGTACGCCGTCGGCGTCGGGTGCCGTCGACGCGCCGGTCCACAGCCCGACCTGGAACTGCCGTCCCTCGTCGTGGGCCTGGATCATGGTTGCGGCCAGCGCGGCGGGGACCGCCTTGGGATAGCCGGCGCCGGTGAACCCGCTGAACCCCACGTTGTCGCCGTCGTGGATGTGCGCCACGGCCTCTTCGGCCGCGACCACCTTCGCGGCTAGGACAGGGCAACGGATGCGCGACATAGGCTGCCTCCACAACTCAACTGGGCTCGCGTCAACTGGGCTAGCGCTTGAGGTTCTCGCCGATGGCACGAGCCATTCCACGCTCCACAGCCTCGGCGATGCGCGGTCGCAATTCTGCGGCCGGACTGATCGCGTGGACGGAACCCGCCCGGTTGACCACCGCAATTCGGCGTGGAAGCGTGACTGTCAACAGGCCAGCGTCGGCCACGCGGTCAGTCTAGGCCTCAAGGCGGCCGCCGACCGCTGAATCGGAACTGATTGCTGAGAACTGATTGTTGTATCCGGCGCCGCAAGCAGAGGCGGCCGGCCTCCCGCCTCTTCGCGACCGAGCTGCACCCGAGACGCTGGCGAGCACTTCAGAGTCATTGCGGGACACCCGAAAACGCCTCGAGTCTCACTGGGGGTCAAGTGGTCGCACATTCAAATCCTGTCAGCCCGACAGAGTTAGGCCCTCGATTGGCAACATGCAGTTGGCGCCGTACGCGCGTGTCCGCGGAGCGCCAGTGTTTGGTGCTAGCGGAGGGGTGGAGTGATTGATCGCACGACTTGGGAACAGATTTGGTTGAACGAAACGCGGCGTAACTGCCCGTATGGCGTGGAACGCAACTTCATGGTTTGGACACGGGACTAGCGCTGGCCTGCACGCCTGAGTGAGCCGTCCCGGGCAGTTTCCGGAGACTCCCGATCTTGGGAGGATTCTGAGTTATGGCGACGTGCGAGATCAAGTATCCCGACCCTGAGCTTCGTGACCGCCGTGCGGTCGCCGCATGGTCGCTGCAGGTGCGCCCCGCAATCACCCCTCGCAGTGGCGCGGCGCAAGTCACGCTGCCGGTGCGCATGGCGATGTTGGGGCATCGGGATCCATCACCGGCAGACGTTGCCGGACCTGGATCCGCCGTTCGGCACGGTCGGCATTCCGGGGCCAGACCCGGCAGTGTGCCGGCCACCTCGCAGTATCCGACCCGCAGCGTCAGCACACAAGGCGCCGTGCCGTCACGCGTCGAGATCGCTGCGAGCTGCCGCCTGGGCCGAATCGACGCATCCGTGTGACGGGGCCAGCGCGCGATTTTCTTCGGGGCCCTGAGCTCGACCCCAGGCCCGGATCGACTGACGGTGAGTTCGGTTCATCGCCGAGCACAAGGACAACCAGGTGCCGGGTCCCGATGGTGGGGCCGGGCTTGTAACTCACGGTCCGGTGTCGCAGCCCATGTGCGCGCGTGCTCTCTGAGCACGCGTGTGCCGATCAGCGCGTCGACGTACTACGAGTCGGATCGACGTCGAGACGCCCACGCGCCGGCAGCTGCGTGACGCCGAACTGGTCGCCAGATGAGTCACCGCCCAGCGCGAGGACAAGAAGACGGGCAAGCTTCGTGCAGACCCTGGGCGTCGCGCAAGCTTCTGGATTCGACACCTGCGCGGCCAGGGCCACGTAGGTCCGCCCGCTGCACCGTGGAGCGCGATCATGCGCGAACAGGGGTGGGAGGTGATGCGCGCTTGGAACGTTGGTCCAAACACAACGACCACGTATCGGACCAACGATGGCGCACGGCTCGCGGCTACCCGGACCTCGCGACCGCCACGTTCACTGGTCCGACACCAGAGTCGCGGTTCGAATCCTGTCCCCGCTATTAAAGAAAGTGGCCCTACCAGGTCAAACGGCCGTCAGCGTGAGCTGGCGGCCAGTTCGTCGTGAACGTTGTGAACGGACGGTTTCGGTCGTCGCATGAGCCCTCGAAGACGGCGATGGACCGTGTGATCGCTGGTCAGCTTCCCCAGTGGTGGCGTGTCCAACCGCATTTGTGCCATCGCCGGACTCTGTGAAGCTTTGACGGATCGAGTTCGTGGATAACGAATGTTATTCACGATTAACTGGTGTGTATTAGTTATCATGTTGTCGCACAATATATCTCACCCATCGCGGAGAGTTGGTCACGCCGGGCAAGCTAAGTGAAAGCCGCCGCCAACTGGTCCTCGCGGTTGCCTTGGGTGCCCGTTCGGCGTGGTCAATGGCGAGTGGCGGTGGTTGCGTCGCAGGTCGAGCACGTGTCGATCACGGTTGTGCGAGGGCGCGTGTCGTCGGGACACGGAAGCCCTCACTCGCCGCAGCCTGGCGCTATGGCCGATGCCTCGAACGTGCGGCACGACACCATCGTGGTGCCGGAGAGGATGAGCCCGGCCCAAGTAAGGGCGCTGGCGGAGCGGAAGGCTCAAGCTCAAGTCGGCGACGATGACATGGTCGCCTTTCTGCATCTGCACGGATCACGACCGGTCGGCGGTGAGCATGGCACCGAGGTCGAGTGGCGTTACAGCTACCAGGTGATACCGCCTGGCAGCCCCGCTGCTGATACTGCCGGCTGACTGGAGCGGCGGTGCGTCGTGGGGGTGGTGTCGCCTTTGCCGCTATAGCGCTTCACTGCCGAATACGGCGAGATCGCATATGGCGGGTAACCGGTATAGGGGGAGTCGTGTTGCTTGACGCTGGCGACAGCGCGGGGGAGTGCGAGTACGGGGCGCCAATTGGTGGATATCAGGGATTATCCATGGAGCTGGCCGGTTCACTTCCTGGTGGTTGCCGATAATTCGTCATGGTGACGCAT
The DNA here is from genome assembly GCA_963770305.1 of uncultured Actinomycetota bacterium. Classification (GTDB taxonomy): domain Bacteria; phylum Actinomycetota; class Actinomycetes; order Mycobacteriales; family Mycobacteriaceae; genus Mycobacterium. Next base: position 195,363 of record CAVYPB010000030.1, on the reverse strand, counting down.
AAGGTATGCCAGATGATTCGCTGCCGCAGGAGTCGCGAGTGACCGCCGGCGACCAGGTTCATCCAGTGCCGGCTGCATTCATCGGACATGGCAACCCGATGAACGCGATTGAAGTCAACCGATACACGTCGGCGTGGAAAGCCTTCGGGCAACAGGTTCAGCGGCCCCGCGCGATCTTGGCGATAAGCGCGCATTGGTACATAAATGCGACGGCTGTCACCGCGATGCCGCGTCCCCGCACCATCCACGATTTCTATGGGTTCCCGGCGGAGTTGTTCGATGTGCAATACCCGGCTCCTGGCCTGCCTGACCTCGCCGATGAAGTCTCTGAGGTGGTACATCCAACCTGGGTGGGCGCAGATCTCGATAGCTGGGGTATCGATCACGGCACGTGGTCGGTGCTGGTACACGCGTTCCCGGATGCATCCATTCCGGTCGTCCAGCTGTCGATCAATGCTGACAAGCCGCTCGACTACCACCTCGAATTAGGCGGCAAATTGGCTCCGTTGCGAGAGCGTGGTGTGCTCGTGATCGCCAGCGGCAATGTCGTACACAATCTGCGCGGGATGGACTGGGGCCTCGGTGACAGTGGTTATGACTGGGCCAAACGGTTCGACGAGGATGCGAAGGCGCTGATGCTGTCAAGCCCTGCCGATGCCGCGCGGCTCGACGGGCACACTGACTACCGGACGGCGGTCCCGACACCGGACCATTTCATACCGTTGCTGTATCTTGCTGGACTGGCTGGCGTCGCCGCGGACAAGCTCGACATCCTTGTTGATGGGTACGCGTACGGATCACTGTCGATGACCGCCTACACCCTGGGGCTGTCGTGTGCTGGCGGCGCCGGTGCCGCGTTCGATGCGCCGCTGCCGGCGTCGGACTTTCCCGCCGACGCCTCCAACATCTGACCGCCGTCAGATCGACATTGCCTGGGAGCGCGCAGGCGGCGGCGCCGTCGCCGGGTCACTGTGGAGCCAGACCGGCTGCAACCCGGGCGTCATGCTCGGCCTCCCCGCGCTGCAACCGTCTCAAGCATTTCCTGCAAAACACCCACCTGGGCTCCCGTTCCAGTCGGCTGCTGGCTAGTGGGGTGCACGACGCTCTCAGGGCCTGGGATCAAGATTTACGTCACCTCGTACTTCCCGGTGCCATGCGGCACAATGCGGTTCAAGTCTCAATCGACAGAGTTCCGCTGGGTATCGCCCTCAGCCAGATAGCTGGAGTACACCGCGAGAAGCGCTTCCTTCTGCGCCTGGGTGAGCCGCGGCTCGGCCCGGATCGCAGCGGTGACTGCGTCGACCCCACGGCGGGGCTTGGCGGGCTGGGCGTCTGGACGCGCCTGCGCCGTGAGATCTTCCAGAGGCAGCGACAGCGCCTCGGCCACCGCTGCGAGCACACGCAGCGACGGCTCATGCATGCCGCGCTCGACCTGGCTGAGGTACGCATTCGATACCTGCGACATTCGGGCCAGCTCGCGAAGCGATAACCGCGAAAGTTCCCGCTGAGCGCGGATATAGGAGCCGATCGTCGCCTTACCGGGAAACCACTTCTTGTCGGGCATCGAATCATCCTCTCCAGTCCGGAACGGGGACCAGCCACATCGGACTGGCTCCCGATCCCGGTGGGTGCGCTGGCACAGCGCGTATCTATCAGGCCTTGGCCCCACGTGCCGAGCTGGGCTTCTTGAGGGGAGTCGGCTCGTCGGCGGCCGACTCCGCGCCCGGCGGTCAACGACCTCGAGGAGGCGATCGCGGTGGCCAACGACGTCCCGTTCGGGCTGTCGGCCAGTGTGGTCACCAACGATCTGCGCGCGGCGCACCGGTTCGCCGCTGAAGTTGCGGCCGGCGTTGTGAAGGTGAACCGCCCGACCAGCGGCCTGGACCTCAACGTGCCATTCGGCGGGGTCAAGGAGTCATCGACCAACACCTACCGCGAACAAGGCCAGGGCGCGCTCGACTTCTACACATGGACGAAGTCGGTCTACGTCGGCATCGACTAGAAGGAGTTGCTCATGTTGGACGTCTTGGTGCGCTTGGACGACGACCAGCGCGCGCTGCGGGAGACGGTCGCCAAGCTCGCGGCCGATCGGTACACGCCGCACGCGCGCGAGTGGGACACCACATCCACTCCGTTACCGGCCGAGGAACGCAAGCGCCTGGCCGATCTGGGCTTGCTCGGCATCACGCTGCCCGAGAAGTACGGCGGCGAGGGCAGTCCGCTGCTGGAGGCCCTGATCGTGTTGGAGGAACTCGCCAAGGCGACGCCGATCGCGGCGTGGCCGGTGTTCGAGGCCTGCACCGGTCCGGCCAGGGTGATCGACCTGTTCGGCACGCCCGAGCAGAAGGCACGCCTGCTGCCAGCGATCATCGCAGGGGAGCAGACCCTGGCGGTGTCGATCTCGGAACCGGGGGCCGGGACGGCCGCGACCGACATGACCACGCGGCCGAATCGACGGCGACCAGATCATGGTCAACGGCGTGAAGCGCTGGTGCTCTGGTGCGGGCCATTCCGAGCAGTTCTTGGTGTACCTGCGCCTCGATGACCAACGGGGGGCCAAGGGGATCGGGGCGGTGGTGATCGACGCGGACGCGGCTGGCGTGACGGTGGGCCCGCAGGAACGCTTGATGGGCTTCCACGGAATCTGTTCAGCCGACATCATGTTCGACGATGTCCGGGTGCCGGTCGAGAACCTCATCGTCCCTGCCGGTGGCTTCAACAAGTTGTTCACCGCGTTCTCGATCGAACGGCTCGGTAACGCCACTATGTCGCTGGCCGTCGGCCAGTCCGCGCTGGACCGTACGACCCGCTACGTCGCCGAGCGCCAGCAGTTCGGCCGCCGGATCGCGGAGTTTCAGCTCGTACAGGGTGCCCTGGCGAACATGGTGATGCAGGTTGAAGCGGCCCGGCTGATGGTCTATGCCGCCGCGTCGGGCGCCGGTCGGGGCGCCCCGAGCCCGCTGGCGGCCTCGATCGCCAAGTGCACCGCCAACGAGATGGCCAAGGCCGTCTCCGATCTCGCCATCCAGCTCCACGGCGGGTACGGCTACAGCGAGGAGTATGACGTCGAACGTCTTCATCGCGACGCGCATGGCTGGTCGGTGGCGGGCGGCACCCTCAACATCCAACGAGTGCGCATCGCCTCGGAGTATCTCGGCATGAGGTTCGATCAGCGCGCGCCCAGCCCTACCTGAACACGACGCCGACACCGACACGGTGACGCCACCGAAGGCACCGCCGGGCATGGTCCGCGTACCGAGCGGGCGCTTTCTGATGGGCTCGGACCTTCCCGAGTACCCCTAGGAGGGGCCGCCCCGGGAGGTCTGCGTGGACGGCTTCTGGATGGACCAGACGCCGGTCACCGTCGCTCAATTCAGTGAGTTCGTCGACTCCACGGGGCATGTCACCGTCGCTGAACGCACCCTGGACCCCACGGTGTACCCAAACGTGCCACGCTCGCGGCTGGTCGCGGGGTCGCTCGTGTTCACGCCAGCCACGCGGCCGGTCGACCTGACGAACATGGCGAACTGGTGGCGCTACGTTGCCGGCGCCGACTGGGCCCATCCCGAGGGACCGGGCTCGCGCATCCGAGGTCGTGAACACCACCCGGTCACCCATGTCGCGTGGGCGGATGTCGCCGCCTACGCCGTGTGGGCCGGCAACAAGCTGCCCACCGAAGCCAAGTGGGAATGGGCGGCGCGTGGCGGGACGACCGCCACCCTGTACCCGTGGGGTGATGAGTTGATGCCGGGCGGACGTCCGATGGCCAACCATTGGCTCGGTGAGTTTCCCTGGCACAGCAGAAAACCGGCGAGCCGCATGCGCACCAGCGCCGGGGGCAGTTACCCCGCCAACGGCTACGGGCTGGTCGACATGATCGGCAACACCTGGGAATGGACCAGCGACTTCTACCGCAGCGACCGCCCCGACAGGCATGGCTGTTGCACCCCGGCCAACCCGCGCGTGGATGATCCCGACGGCAGCTACGACGAGCACGAGCCCGGTGGCGCGCACATCCCCCGGCGCGTCATCAAGGGAGGGTCACACCTGTACGCAGAGAACTACTGCAGGCGCTACCGGCCCGCGGCGCGTCAACCCCAGCAGCTCGAGTCGTCCATGTCCCATATCGGATTTCGCTGCATCCGCCGCGACGCCGCTTCAGAACCGGCGGCCGAGCGTGCATCGCAGGGGCTGTGATGGTGAACCGGACTTGTCGCCGGCCCGTTGGCGCTGGTGGCGAGCCGCTTCCTCACGACGGTGAGAACTGTTGGTGAACTCGAAGTTCGGGGCCCGTGGATCACAGGCTCCTATTACATACACCGTGACGAATCAAGATTCGCGGGCGGTTGGTTGCGCACGGGCGATGTGGGCAGGATCGACCCGCGTGGGTATGGCAAACGGACCGACCGTTCCAAGGACGTGATCAAGTCTGGCGGGGAATGGTTCTCGTCGGTCGATCTGGAGAACCAACTCATCGCGCATCCGACGGTGCACGAAGCAGCAGTGGTGGGTGTTCCCGACGATCGTTGGCAGGAGCGTCCTCTGGCAGCGGTCGTACTACGGGACGGCGAAACGGCCTGTCCAAAGGAATTACGGGAGTTCCTGGCCGACACGGTCGTTCGGTGGTGGCTACCTGAACGATGGACCTTCATCGAACAGGTGCCGCGCACCAGCGTCGGCAAATATGATAAGAAGACCATCCGCACACGTCACGCAAACGGCGAGTACGACGTTGTCGAGATCCATGACTAACTCCGCACGGCAGATTAATTCCGGTCTACCAGAACTACTGTGGAAACTCACCACGGTGGACCAGGGCGTTGCTCGGCGGGACCGGAGTCCCGCTATGCGGGGGAGAAGGTATGCAGGGTTTCGGCTACATCAGACGGCGATGTACCTCGAACGCCAAACACAGTTCGGCGACATCCCTCGGCCGCGAAAGGGATCGGCCGGTGTGTTTCTCGATTCGGCGCAACCGGTGGCGGACCGTATTCGGGTGGCAGATAAGTACTTCAGCCGCACCGTTCACCGACGCATCGTTGTCCAGCCACACCCGAAACGTTTCAAACAGAAGATCCCGATCCTTATCGGGGAGGTGGCCAAAACCGTCCAACGCAGCGCCGACCGTTTTGATCATCGCCTCCGGCGCGCTGACAGCGGCGGTCGCCAGGATGGAGCCGTCGAACACGGCGACCGAGGATGCGGAGTCGGTCGGGCCCCGCAACATCACTCTCGCGACATGCAGGGCTGGTGGCGTATCGCGCAGATGCTTGAAGGGCGCACTGACCCCCACCCGCGCCGTGGTCATCCGAGACAGCAGGCCAATCACCATGTCGAGTTTTCGGTCGGACGCGACGTGCACGATCCCCACCTGCAAATCAGGCAGCAGCTGCCACGCCGAAAAGACGTCAATGCTGCGCAGCTTCGACTCGATCTCGGGCAGCGGCTCATCACCCCCGGTGGGACTGTGGGCGGCGACGACCACAAAAGCGCCAGTGATCGGCAGCCGAAGCTGGCCGGCGACCTCGCGCAGGCTCCACTCGTCGAAAGCTCGTCCCTCAAGCAGAGAGTCAATCAGAGTCGAACGTCGTGACTCCTCAGCCAGGAGCTGCCGTTTCTGCTCGTCGCGATAACCGGCCACCACGGCAGTAGCGATCAGTTCGGCGAAGCGGCCGATGCGCACCTCGGTGTCGGCTGGCAGAGGGCGTTGTTGCAGGGAACCGACGGCCGCCAGGCCCCACACGCGTGAATCAACGATGATCCGCACTCCCACCGCCGAGCGCACGCCCCTCGCGCGCGCACGAGCGGCGATCGGCCCGGCGACGTTGTCGTAGCTGTCGATCCGTGCGGGCCGGCCGCTGCGCTGCACCAGCGCCGCAATGGTGTCGCCTTCCACCGGAGTTCGCATGCCCACCAGCCATTTTGCGAGCGCCGCCGGATCGGCAGCGCTGGCCACGACGATAATCTCGCGATCCGATTCGAAGCGCCACAATCCTGCAGTGTCCGCATGCACGCAACGGCCCATCTCCTCGGCCACCGCGCCAAATACCTCCACAGATTCAACGCCGCGCGCCACCAGCGTGGCGAGCCGGCGCAACGCGGCCTGTTCGGCGGCGAGCCGGCGATACTCGGCGTGCAACGTGGCATCGTCGCGGTTCTCGTCGAATTCGGCAGCAAGTTCCTCGCCGGTGAAGAGTCCGTCCGCATCCTGATCAACCGTCGCCTCAGATTGAAACCCTGCGCTCAGTTCGCCATCGTTCGGGCGTGTTGCCTGTGCGTCGGAATCAATAGCGCTGCTTGCTGATTCGGCGTCCGAGCTGGGCGAGTTTGCGGTCATCGGGACACCATCGCGTGAAAGCGACATCGAAACACCACCGGCAGCATCGCCAGTATTCCAAGCGCTGCACTCAGCATCGTTGGCCCTTCCTCTCGTCTGCTCACCGGCGCGGTGTGTGGCTTCGCCTCGGCCGTCGCTAGCGCCGATGTGGCCTGCTGGGCTCTGGGGACGTCGGCGGCAGCCGACAGGATGAGTCATGGTGGCGTAGACCATGTTTAGGTATGAACGCGATAGCGCGACGGCCACAGACGATGCAGACGATGCCGGGCAACCAGAACTCCACCACAGGCGTTGTCGCCGCCGTCATTTCAACCCCGCTGGACTGGGTGACCTAACCGGACTGAGGAGCAGCGAACTGGTCGTGAGGTGGCTACGACGACTTCGGCGAGACAGCGACCGGCTCACGACTGCATCCGCAGGCGTCGCATCGGTATCCGGTAGCAATCGGCGTCGTGTTGGTGCCACGCGGGCACGCTTCGCCTCGTATTCCAGCGATAGCTGTTGTGCAACATTGTTGTTGAGCTCTCCTGGGTGGTTATGTTCGTGCGCAGCAGAAGCTTGTGCCGTCTGCGGCAGCCGAGGTCGTCCACGTTGGCGGCACGTGGGTTACCCGTCCCATACCGACTGGTCACTGGGCGGGTAGGTGGCGCAGATGTCGGTGCCGTGCGCGGCGACGCCCTTGTTGTTGAAGAACAGCTTGGCCCAGTTGCCCCAGTGGGTTGCCATCTGCTCGTAGTAGACGTTGGTCGCGGTGTCCTCGGAATACTGCCGCCGTCCGGCGTAGTCCAAGGAGAAGAACCAGTAGATGCGGTCACGGGCGCCCTGCTGAATGTCGGGGGGCCTGTTGTTGTAGTCGATCATGTAGCGCTGGTAGTAGATCGGCTCGGTGTCGCGCACCGCGGCCATGTACTGATCGACGGTGCAGGTGGTCTTCAGTATCCGGTTCGGGATCGGGTAGTCGTCGCTGGCGTCGGCTGACGCCAGCGCGGGAAGGGCCATCGCTGCCACGCTTACCGCCGCCGCCGCGACACTCGCTTTGATCAACATTGGTGACTCCTTACTGTTGTGCGGCGGCTTGGAGGACCGGCAGTTTGTCTGGGCAGTAGGTGCGCAGTGCGGCGCCGAGGAACTGCCAGGCCTGCGCGGTGGTGCTGTCCTTCGGCAGCTGCTGGAAGGTGAATTTCGCTGACATGCCGGCGTCCTGGTCGAGCCCGTCGTAGAGCCGCTGACAGGTGATCTTGCCGATCCAGGCGTTGTAGTCCTTGGGGCCATAGATCCCGTAGGTGTGCAGTTCGTTGGCGAAATCCACATCGGGGTCGGCATGTGCCGGTGCGGCCAGCGCAACCACCGCAGTCATGATGGACGCGAGTACAGATAATTTCGCGTATCTCATTGCTGTCCTTCCGGACTCATCGCGTTCAGCCCGAGCGGCGCAGTGGTGGCCGCGTCCTCTTCCGCTGGACCGCCGCCGAGGGAGCTAGCGGCCGGCTGTGGAGCGGCGTGGGTGCGTACTCTCCGCGGCCACCAGAACCATCGCCCCAGCAGCGCAGCGATCGATGGCGTCATGAAGGACCGGACCACCAGGGTGTCGAAGAGCAGTCCGAGCATGATGGTGGAGCCGATTTGGCCGGCGATGCGGAGGTCGCTGCACAGCATCGAGCCCATGGTGGCGGCGAACACCAGCCCGGCGGTGGTGACCACCCCGCCGGTGCCGCCCATGGAGCGGATGATGCCGGTCTTGAGCCCGGCGTGGATCTCTTCCTGGAACCGGGACACCAGCAGCAGGTTGTAGTCGGATCCCACCGCCAGCATGATCACGACCGCCATCGGCAGCACCAGCCAGTTCAGCGGCATGTGCAGCAGGTCTTGCCAAATCAGCACTGAGATTCCAAAGGAGGAGCCCAGCGACAGGGCCACGGTGCCGACGATGACAGCGGAGGCGATCAGGCTTCGGGTGATACCGAGCATGACCATGAAGATCAGGGCGATCGCTGCGGTGACCGCGATCATCAGGTCATACATCGAGCCGTCGCGCATGTCCTTGTAGGTGGCTGCGGTGCCGCCGAGGTACAGATTGGCGCCCTCCAGGGGCGTTCCCTTCACCGCCTCGCTTGCGGCCTGCATGATCGGGTCAATGTGCGAGATGCCTTCGGGGGTAGCGGGATCGCCCTTGTGGGTGATGATGTACTGCGCGGATTTGCCGTCCGGTGACAAGAACAGTTTCAGACCCCGTTGGAAGTCTGGATTCTCGAACGCCTCGGGCGCCAGGAAGAAGGTGTCGTCGTTGTGGGAGTCATCGAACGCCTTGCCCATGAAGGTCGAGTTCTTGGTTAGGGCGTCCTGCTGATTGATCAGTCCAGCGAAGGTGCTGGTCGCCGTCATCGTCAGCGCTCGCACTGTCCGCAGGGTGGCGGTTAGTTGTGGCAGCAGCGCATCCAGCTGCGGCAGGATGACGTCGAGTTTGTCGATGTCGGTGGTGATGTTGCCGATGTCGTCGCTGAGCGCGTTGATTCCGTCGAGGCCGTCGAACAGCGATCGCAGCGACCAGCAGATCGGGATGTCGAAGCAGTGCGGTTCCCAATAAAAGTAGTTGCGCAAGGGTCTCCAAAAATCGTCGAAGTCGGCGATGTGGTCGCGCAGGTCATTGGTATCCGACTTGATCTGGTGGGTTTGGCCGTCCAGATCATGTGTGACGCCGGCGAGTTGATGGGTCAGGTCGGCCAGCTGATCGGTGATGTTGATGGTCACCAGGAGCTGATCGCTGACCTTGGTCAAATTGGAAACAGCGTCGTGCAGATATTGCAGGTTCTCGACCTCATTGGCGGCTTGCAAACTGATCTGGAAGGGCACCGAGCTGTGGTCGATGGGTGTGCCCAGTGGTCGCGTGATGTCTTGCACGCGCGCGATACCGGGAATGTGGAAGACGTTCTTGGCGACTTTGTCCAGCACGATCATGTCGGCCGGGTTGCGTAGATCGTGGTCGGCTTCGACCATCAGCAGTTCGGGCTCCATGCGGGCTTGCGGGAAGTGCCGATCCGAGGCGTGGTATCCGATGTTGGCCGGGGTGTAGCCGGGGATGTAGTAGCGGTCGTTGTAGTTGGTGGTGTAGGCCGGTAGCGCCAGCAATCCGACCAGGGCTATCGCGGTGGTGGCGGCCAACACCGGGGCAGGCCAGCGCACCACCGCGGTGCCGATGCGCCGCCATCCGCGCTCGCGGTGGGCTCGCTTGGGATCGAGCACCCCGAACCGGCTGACCACGGCAACGAGTGCCGGGCCGAGGGTCAGTGAGGCCGCCAACACCACCAGCAGACCCACCGAACACGGCACGCCCAGGGTTTGGAAATAGGGAAGGCGGCAGAAACTCAGGCACGCCATCGCACCGGCGACCGTCAGGCCCGATCCCACGATCACGTGAGCGGTGCCGCTGAACATGTTGTAGTAGGCGGCTTCTCGATCCAGGCCTCTGGATCTGCCCTCCTGATATCGGCCCACCCAGAAGATGATGTAGTCGGTCGATGCCGCGATCGCCAACGCGACGAGCAGATTGATCGCAAAGGTGGACAGGCCGATGAGGTTCCAGTTGCCCAGTACTGCGATGAAACCCTTCGCGGCCGACAGCTCGATCCCCAATGTCAGCAGCATGACCACCGTGGTCGCTATCGAACGGTAGACCACCAGCAGCATCACCGCGATCACCACAAGGGTGACCAGGGTGATCTTCTGCACGCCTTTGTCGCCGTACTCGCGGCGGTCGGCGGCCAGCGGACCGGGACCGGTGACATAGGCCTTGATGCCCGGCGGCGGCGGTACGGAATTTACGATGCGTTGCACCGCGGCCACCGATTCGTTGGCTTCGGTACCGCCCTGGTCGCCGCGCAGGTTCAGTTGCACATAGGCGGACTTGGCGTCGGTGCTTTGTGAGCCCGCGGCGGTTAGCGGATCACCCCAGAAGTTGTTGATGTGCTCGATATGCGTCGTGTCCTGCGACAGCTTGTCGATCAGCTTGTCGTAGAAGCGGTGCGCGTCGGCACCAAGTTTGTCCTGGCCTTCCAACAACACCATCGCCGTGGTGTCGGAATCGAACTGCTGGAAGTCCTTGCCGATGTGCAGCATCGCGATCGTCGACGGAGCATCCTTGGCCGTCATCGGCACCGAGTGCGCCGCACCGACCTTCTCCAACTGCGGCGCAATGACATTGACCACGACGGTCAGCGCGACCCAACCCAAAATGATCGGCACCGCTAACCACCGGATGGTGCGGGCAATACGCGGGCGCGCAGAAGCGTCGGCTGGCGCGTTGTGGCGGTTGGTCATGCTGACTTCACCAAGCAGGACGTCTGCGCGTTGTACGAATCAGCCGACTCCTGATCGCGCACCACACCGTTAACGGTGATCCGACAGCCAATGGAATCGCTGTCGCCCTGTGCAATCACGTTGGCCAGCACCGCGGTCAGCGTGGTCACGATCTCGAATGACCACGGCAGCGCCACCCCATCGAGGCGTTGGGGCTGAGCCTGCTCATCCAAATAATTGATATCTGCAACGGTTCCAGGCGCGCCGAAGATCTCGAGGAGAACGTGTTTGGGATTGAACTGGATGATCGCGTCGGCGTTGCCGTTGTCCGGTGTGTACATGTCTGAGCCGAAGACCCCATGCAGCCGCGCGACCGTGAATGCGGCGATGGCCACCACTACCACCATGACCAGCGGAACCCATGCGCGCTTGACAAGACCAGTCATCGCACTCCTTTCCCACGCTCGCTCGTCAGCGCTCGTCGTCGCTGCCGGAGGCGAAGCTTTCGGAGACTTGAGGGTGCCGTCGAACACCGTCAGAAGCAGCACGACGATGCTCACCACGACGAGGAGTCGGCCGACCAGGTGCATGCCCGAGTCGGTGACGTTGTGGCGGAAGATGATTCCGGTAACAGTCGACGACGCGATGCAGCCCACATAGCCGAAGGTGCGCAAGAGCCCAGCAGCGGTGCCGACATGCTCTGCGGGAGCCTGGATGTAAAGAGCAGTCTGGTTTCCGACGACCGCGGTTCCCAGTGCGACCGCGAAAAGCACGGTGACGCCGACAATGGCTGTAACGGGAGTTTCGGCGGTAAGAAGGGCGACCGCGACCGATCCAACGACCAGGCTGATGGCGCCGACGACTAACGGACCGCGGACCAAATTGCGCGCCGAGACCGGTTGCGACAACAGCGCGGCGCCGAGGCCCATCGGCAGCAGCAGCAACCCCGCCTCTCGAGGCGAGAGCCCGTGGGCAGCCTCCAGCCACTGGGTGAGCCCATAAAACACGGCGTAGATCGCCAGTAGCGTGAGGGCGTTGCGCACGTAGGTACGCGTCAGCGCCCGATTTGATATCAGCAGCCGCATATCGATGAACGGCGTGACCGCCCGTAGTTCCCACAACACGAGCGCAACGCACAACGTGATGGCGGCCCCAAGAGCCATCCATCGTGTGCTCGGGAGCGCGAGCAGAAACATCAGCAGGGCGCTCATCGCGGCCCCGAACAGCACGATGCCGCCGGCGTCGATGCGGCTGGCGATCTCGCGCGCCGTACGGCGTTGGAGCCGTTCGTCCTTGGGAACCCACGCCATCGTGAGCAACAGGGCGATGACCGCGGCCGGAATATTGACCAGGAACGTCGAGCGCCAACCGAAAGCGTCGACCAGCACACCGCCGATGGGTAGGCCCACCGCGACCGTGACTGTCCCCGCGATCGACAGCCCGCCGAGCACCCGGCCGGGCGGCTCGCTGAGCCCCGCCCACATGGCGCGGCGCCGGATGATCACCATCGCCGCGGGATACCCGGCCGAGGTGCCGATCCCGATCAGCACGCGGGCTACGGCCGCTACCGGGATGTCGTGCGCGACACCGCCGATGATCCCGCCGAGGAGCACGAGAAGGCTGCCGGCAAACAGCACCCGACGAGGACCGAACTGCTCGGCGACCTTGCCGGCAGCGGGCTGCGCTATCGCGCAGGCCAGATACAGGGCCGATACCAAGATCGCCGTCTGTCCCACCGGCACGTTCAGCGCGTGCGCGATGGGCACCAATGCGGTCGCAATCAGTGAACTGTTGATCGGATTGAGCGTCGCAGCGACATACAGTGGACTGACGAAGCGCCACGAGAATGCCCCGTCCTGCCGGCCGACGCCGAACGTCGTCGCGTTGCAGGAAGGCTTGGTTCTCGTTCGGAATGTCATCGATCTCCGTTCGCTCTTGGCCGACCGACACCTCGAAAGGGCAGAGATTGGAATGCCGTCCACGGTTCGGAGTCCGTGCCGTATCGAGCTCCTCGCCGCGCCCCAGTGTAAACGATATACAGGTAACCTGTACAGGGACCTGTATAGTTTGGGTCGATAGATTCAATCTCGATTTGCATTTCTGCGAGCGGGACCGCTCCAGTGGGACCGCGCCAGGCGATAGCGCTGTACCGCCAGAACTTCTGTGCCACTGAGGGCTACGGCGCAGGGTCGTGTGGGCACAGCACACACGGCGCGGCAACTCGACGAAGCGATTCGCGGCCGTAGAACGCCCAGATCTGGCTCAGATGCGTAATGACGCCGATTACAATCGGTATGCACCACACAGGCGCTCTGCGCAGGCTGCCTGCGTAAGCGCTACCGGCCGCCTGGCAATACTTTCGACAGGCTTGAGCGAGATGGAGTTCCCATCCATGACAGCACCGCTTCCCCGCGACGTGGCTCGCCACCTTCCTCGCGCGATGATTCGGCTGCGCGCGCGGCTGCGCACCGAGTCCGCGCCCGCCGGCATGCGCTGGACGTGGTCGCAGCTGACCACACTGGGTCGCATTGCCGAGGAAGGACCCACGACGGTCAGCGCTCTCGCCGTCTCCGAGCACGTACGTCATCAGTCGATGGCCGAGACGGTCGCCTCCTTGCGTCAGGCAGGACTCGTCGCCGCCAGGTCAGATCCCACAGACGGCCGCAAGACACTCGTGTCGGCCACATCCGCTGGGCGCAAGCTCATCTCGACCATCGCCCCCGCGCGGGAAGCCTGGCTCGAAGCAGCCGTCGAACAGAACCTCACGCCCGCCGAGCGCCGGACGCTGCTGAAAGCCGCCGACATCATGGAGCGTCTGGCCGACTGCTGAACACCGGGGCCGGACGTCATTGGCATCGGGGGAGGCTGCAGCGCCGACCGGTGGGACCTGGCCAAACCTGGACGTTGGACGTGATGCTCGCCGATCCAGCCTCCTGGGCGATGGTGGCCGGCAGTAGTGGGGCTGGCCCAGTCACACCGCACCTGCGGCGGTAGGCGCCTTGAGTTCGACGCGCACAAGTGCGGCGTTGCGCACGATGCCGTCGGGCGGGGCGGTGGTGCCGCCGTCGGTCGTGACGTACATGACCTTGCCCACGTCGCCGGGCTCGCGGCCCCAGTAGGCGCTGGAGGGACCAACGACTACCGGGTCGAACGGGTCGCCGGCGATGTGCCGCACCTCGCTGCCGTGGCGCGGGGCAAGCGGAACGCGGTCGAGGGTGTTGCCGCGGTGGCGGGTGACGTAGGCGAAGCCGGCGTCCTCGTCGATGCAGAAGTCGTCGGCGTTGTCGATCGCGGCGATGAACTCCGGGGGACCGGCCGGATCGAGCGTCTTCGGGTCGACCCGAACGCGCATGAACACCTTCTGCGCCGTGGACGTGTAGTACACGTAGCCGGTCTTCGCGCCGTAGCGCACGCCGTTGACACCCGGCTGCAGCGGCGGGGGCACCTCACTGTCGGGGTCGTGCCACATTGTGTCATGCGAGACCCACACGTCGGCGGTCGCCTTGTGGGCGTGGTCGGACAGGTCCACCCGCCAGATCAGCCCGGCAAAGCAGTCGGCCAGCAGCATCGACGAGGGACCGAAGGCGCAGCTGCCGTTAAGCGCGCGCACCCTCTCGTCGAACGTGTAGATGATCTCCGGGTTGACCGGTGTGCCCGGAGTCCAGCCGTTTAGGTCGATCCGAACCAGGTGGGACTCGTGCGTGGTGTAGAGCTCCGAGAGACTGACCACGAACACGTCCGGCTCAACTTCGACGATGCCTGTGGTCAGGTGGTCGAAGCGGTGCAGCAGAACCGGCTCGCAAAGCTCGCGCGCAGGGGCGGGCACGAGCCATAACTCCTTCGAAAGCAGAGCCGTGATCAGCACCGAGCCATCGGCGCGGACGACGAGGTTCTCCAGGAAGTACTTCTCGGGCAAATGGGTGACCGGGGTAACAGTCACTTCGGGCAGCGGCGCAAGCGCCATGATTGCCTCCTCACATTCCTCAAGATGCCAGACGAGCTACTGCTTGAGTCCGACGGCGTTGGACGGCACGTCGAAGGCCATGAGCGTGAGCGAGACCATGGTGAACCAGCCCATCAGGACCGTGACGTCTACGATGCCGGCGTCTCCGAGCAGCTCCTGCGCCCGCCGGTAGAGGTATTGCGGCACCACGCGGGCCTCGGCCAGCGCCGAGGAAAGCTCGTACACGATCTGCTCGCGGGGGTCGTCGAACGAGGTCGGCAGGCCTGCGACCAGCGCCGCGCACTTCGCCGGTTCGAGGTGACCCAGGTGCACGCCGATCTTCTCGTGCTCGAAGCTGCTGTACGCCGCGCCCCATTGCCCGCAGATCACGCAGGTCGCGATCTCGATCTCGGCCTTCGATAGCGTCGAGGCCGTCTGGAAGTAGGCACCGGTGGGCACGATCGTCTTCGACAGCTTCGGGTTCGCCACCCAGATCTTGTGTGGGCCGGGAACCAGGCCACGCAGATTTTTGGTGAAGTCGAACGCCTCGCGCATCTCCGGCGACATCTCGGCCACCGGCGTCTCCTCGTAGCGGCCGAAAGTGCCGAAGTCCTCGGAGCTGTCGAGGAGCTTCTCCAGTGCGGAGTGATCGGGAGTGTTCATGAGTACTCCTCCTTTACAGCTGCGAGACCGGGCGCCCGACCGGGACGTCGTAGGCGTTGAGCATGACGCCGAGGGCGAGGTAGTGGATGGTGATGAAGATGACCGCGTCGAAACCCTCCTGGCCGAGCTTCGCGACCGCCGCGTCGTACAGCGGACCGGGAACCGGACCGGCACCGCCGACCAGCGCCTTCGTGACATCGAAGGCCAGCAGTTCGTCTTCGTTCAGGTCGGCCGGGCGGGCACCCGCGCTCAGCGCCCCGATCTGGTCCGCACGCAGCCCGGCGCTCACCGCCAGCGGATCGTGGGCATAAAGCTCGTAAGCGACGTTGAACTGCCCACCGATCGCCAGGATCACAACCTGACGCGCCCGCTCACTTAGACCCGGCAGCTTCTGCGCCAGGTTAATGAAATCAATCAGCGGCTTCGAAAGCTCCGGGAATTGCAGGAACACCCCCCACGGGCCGATGTACGCACCTTCCGGATTACGCACCTCAAATCCCGAGTACTCCCTCGCCTGCACCATCTTCTCGAACGAGACGTACAAAGGACGCTGCTCGGCAGTCAAATCTGTCGGCAGAAGCAACGGCAAACGCATCGTAACTCCTTATTCGTTGTGATTTCCGACCGCTCAAAAGCCGCGCTTAGCCGCCCGCACCGCGGCGACGACATCGTCATCCCCGCTGAAGTCGACGCGGACGGCGTTGCGGCCAAACGCGAACAGCAACAGCTCCTGCGGTTCGCCCGTCACCGTGACCGGCGAACCGTTGCCGACCGCCACCACCGTCTGACCGTCGGGGGTGCGCAGCGTCAGCCGAGCGGGCAGCGCTGCCATCGACTTCGACAACCCGACCCGGCTGATCATCGGGATGCGCCGCCTCACCGCCGCAGTGGTGCTCGCGTCGAGTTCCCTTGGCTCCCAGCCAGTCTGTGCACGGCGGAGGTCCTCGTGGTGGACGAACATCTCATGAATGCTCGCTACGGGGTCGAGAATCTTGAACGGCGAAAGCACCGGCGGGCCTGACGCGAACAGGTCGACCAGGTCCTCCCACTTCGTCGAGGTGGTCAGCTGGTTCTGCACGCGTGCGGTGTGGGACGCCAGCGGCCCGAACAAGAGGCCGGGCAACGCGTCGGGGCGGCGTTCGCGCACCACCAGGTGCGCGGTCAGGTCGCGAGTCGTCCAGCCCTCGCACAGCGTGGGTGCATCCGGTCCCACCGCGCGCAGGATTTCGACCAAGGCGGCACGTTCGCGTTGGGCGATCGACATCGCCCCACGATAGGCCGACGGTGTGGCCGCCGTTAGACCTCGCCCGCAGAGGAAGCCTCGACAATGTGCAGGGCTGCGTGGAACTGCTCGGCGAGCACCCGGATCGTCGTCGCCCGGTCTACCGCAGCTGGTGCGGTCATCGCTCAGTCACGTTTGTGGAGCGGCTCACCGCCGCGGAGGCAGAGGTACGTCGGCCCGACATCCTCGTCGCCAAACTCGTTGATGACCTCAAAAGGCACGATAAGTGCGGCGCCGACATCTACGATCGCCGCCACGACGAGAAACGAATTCACCCGGAAACCGTTCGGCCGGTGGTTGATTGACCGCTGGCACCATGGGAGATCCCTGTGCGAGAAGTTGCGGAATGTCGTCGACGCTGGTGGAAATGCTGCCCAGAAACAGCCGCGCTTCCGAGATCGGCGTTCATCGCTTCCTGCCCTGTCAGCCCGACACTGTCAGCCCGACACCGAGAAGTAGGCCTTGAACTGCGGCGATCGTCAAATCGGCCCATGTTCTCCCCTGGCAGGGTGAAGTCGATCTCTTCAAACTTCGCGACATGAGCGGCCTCTCGCGCGGGCGCTTGAGCGGTGTGAGACTCGGACCTGATGTCGCTACGAGATTGCCGCCTGGGGGCACCTCCCGCTTGGGGGAGGTCGTGGTCGATGCCCGGATCGCAGCCTTCACGGCAATCTCGGCGTCCGCCGGGCGGTGAGGTAGCGTTTTCAGGATCTTCGATGCTTCGACAGGGGAGCAAATGACTAAAATAATTGATTCGGCTTTATTTGGTTACCTGACCATAGCCACCCTTGCGCTGGCGTTGGTGTTCGCCGCATTTGCTGCTGTACACGTGAAGCGGCTGGGAGACCGAACGCCGGCTCCGATAAGCGAAGAAATTGGGAGCGCCAAAGCGGTTCTATATAAAGTACGCAAACGCGAACCCATGTCGAAGGATGAGCTGGATTATGCGAAGCAAATCGTTGCCGATCGTAGCTCTGCGATGGCATACTGCATCCCCGCCACTTTGTTCATGCTGGGCTGCTTTTTTGTATTTGGCAGTCTTTACTACTTGCATGGAGGCACGCCCTCCGAGCGGACATTCCTCGGGGTGATCCCCATGTTGACCTCCACGAACCTCGCCATTCGGCTTCGCCGCAGCGCAAGGTTGAAAGGGCGCCTGCAGAAAATGTCTTGAAGCAACACAAGGCATGTGATGTGGTCACCGCCCGTTGGACCGAGTGGTCCGTGCTGCTGACAGCGCCAACAGGTGATAACGTCCGCACCCGGTGTTCGCGCTCCGACCCAGCACTGGTACCGTTTGGACATTCATATGTCAACCTAGTTGATATACGGGGGTGATCGCGTGAGCCCGCGTTCAGTGGGCAGGACTGTCTTGGCACGAGCCTGGATGCCTTTGGTTGCCGTCGTTGCGCTCGCCTTGGGTGCGGTGTGCATGTGGAAGGTGCACGAGTTCTCCGCCCCCCCGCCTGTCATCACCGTCCTTGGCCCGCAAGCACCTCCGGAGTTCAGTCCCAAACAGGTCACGTATGAGTTGTCCGGCTCCATCGGGGACGGGGGGATACTCGTTTGGGCGGACGTCGACGGGCATCCGCATCGGGTTGATCTCACGACGTTGCCATGGTCGCACACGGAGACGACCACGCTCACCGTGGTGTCCGGCAGTATCTCGGCCCAAGTTCGCGGCGGTGATCAACTCGGCTGCCGGATACTCGTGAACGGCGTTGTCCGCGATGAACAATCTGCCACCCGTCAGGATGCGAACGTCTTCTGCATAGTGAAATCCGCATGAGCGAGCATCGGGCGAACGAGCATGGGGCGAAACGGCCTTTCGTCGCCAGGGCGGTTCGTGTCCTGGCGATACCGATCATCGTCTTTTGGGGGCTTTTGGCGATCTCGACGAACGTCTTCATGCCGCAGGTAGAGAGAGTCGCAGAAGAACTCGCGGGGCCGCAGGTCCCGCACTACGCGCCGTCGCAGCGGGCGTTGCTGGCCATCGGCGAGAAGTTCCACGAGTCCAATTCGACCAGCTTGGCCATGGTCGTGTTGGAAGCCGACCGACTGTTGGGCGACGTGGACCATCGGTATTACGACGACTTGATGCGCCAGCTGAAGCAAGACACCAAGCATGTGCAGTACGTCATGGATCTTTGGGGGAAGCCGATCACCGCGGCGGGCGCGCAGAGCGTCGACGGCAAGGCCACCTACGTGCTGTTGCGTCTCGCGGGCGATATCGGCCAAATGCAAGCGAATCAGTCCGTTGGCGCCGTTCGGGATATCGTCGCGAAGGACACGCCGCCACCCGGGCTTAAGGTCTATGTCAGCGGCGCGGCTCCGCTGGCCTCGGACACGCTGGCAATTGCGAATTCGAGCTTGAACGACATCACGATCGTGACGATCTTCCTCATCGTCGGGATGTTGTTTTTGGTGTATCGCTCCGTTTCCACCCTGGCGGTGCCCCTGTACGGCGTTCTGTTCGAACTGCTGGTCGCGAAGGGAGTCATTTCAACCCTGGGCCATCTCGGGTACCTCGAGCTCTCGTCATTCGCAGTGAACATCGTCGTCGCGTTGACCCTGGGAGCGGGGACGGATTACGGCATCTTCTTGATGGGCCGCTATCACGAGGCGCGACTAGCCGGCCAAGGCAAGGAGGAGGCGTTTTACACCGCATACCGGGGAGTCGCACCGATCATCATTGGCTCGGGGCTGACGATCGCGGGGGCATGTTACTGCTTGACTTTCGCGCGACTCAACTACTTCCACACCATGGGGCCCGCCGTTGCTGTCAGCATGCTGTTTACGATCGCCGCCGCGCTGACGCTCGGCCCGGCCCTGTTGACGTTGGGCAGCCTTTTCGGGCTGATGGACCCGAGAGGGACGGCTAAGGGGCGCCTTTATCGGCGGATCGGGACAAGCGTGGTGCGGTGGCCGGTGCCGATCCTCGCGGCCAGTGCCGCTGCCGTCATGGTGGGGGCGATCTTCGTGCCGACGTACCGGGTGAACTACGACGACCGTCAATATCAGCCAGCCAATTCCCCTTCCAATCAGGGTTTCGCGGCGGCGGATCGGCACTTCACGAAGAGCAAACTGTTCTCCGAGATGCTGATGATCGAGACGGATCATGACATGCGAAACTCGGCCGATTTCATCTCGTTGGACCGGGTGGCCAGGAGTCTCATTCGCCTTCCCGGCGTCGCGATGGTGCAAAGCATCACCAGGCCGATGGGCCGAGCACTGGAACATGCCACCCTTCCCTACTTGTTCACCACGCAAGGCAGCGGTAGCGGTCAACAGCTCCCGTTCAACGAGCAGCAAAACGCCAATACCGACAAGCAGGCACAGATCAACGCGGACACTGTCAAGGTCTTGCGGAAAGAGATCGAATTTTTCCAAAGCACATCGGATGAGCTGCATAAGACGGTTGTCACCGTCGAGGATCTGGAAAGGGTCACCGACGAGATGAATTCGGAAATCTCAAATTTTGACGATTTCTTTCGGCCGATCAAAGCCTATTTCTATTGGGAGAGCCACTGTTTCGACATCCCCATTTGCTTTGCATTCAGATCGCTATTCGATGCGCTCGACAACATCGACAAGTTGCGGGACGATATCAGGGACGCCAGAACCTCTCTTGAGGCCATAGACAAGCTCTTGCCGCAAATAATAACGCAGCTGAAACTGACGGCCGACGACACCGAGGCAATAACTGCTCTATTAGTCAACACCTACGGCCAGTCCGCCCTGCAGTCCACCCAGACCGACCAGACATTCTTCGACCAGGTCAATGTGGGGCTCGACTTCGACCAGTCCCGCAGCGATGACTTCTTCTATATCCCCCATGAAGGTTTTGACAACGACGACGTCAAGACTGGTATGCAGCTCCTGATGTCGCCGGACGGCAAGGCTGCTCGGTTCATCGTCACCCACGAGGGGGACGCCATGGGCCCCGAAGGGGTCGACCATGTCAACGCGTTCCCCGACGCGATAACCACGATCTTGAAAGAGACCTCGTTGGCCGGCGCGAAAGTTTATATCGGCGGCTCGGGATCGACCGATAAGGACATCAAGGAATACAGCGCATCCGATCTGACTATCGTGGCGGTCGCCGCCTTCGTGCTGATCTTCTTGATCATGTTGTTCATCACGCGAAGTCTGATGGCCGCCTTGGTCATCCCCGGCACGGTGGCCTTCTCGTTCGCCGGGGCGTTCGGCCTCTCCGTGCTCGTCTGGCAGCACATCATCGGCCTGCACCTGCACTGGTTGATATTGCCGCTCACGTTCATCATCCTGGTGGCGGTGGGTTCGGACTACAACCTACTGTTGATCGCCCGAGTCAAAGAGGAGCTTCACGCCGGGTTGAACACCGGTCTCATCCGCGCTCTTGGAAGCACGGGTGGTGTGGTGACGTCCGCGGGTTTGGTGTTCGCGTTCACCATGCTGGCGATGCTCTCAAGCGATCTCAGAACTATCGGTCAGATAGGTTCCACCGTATGCATCGGCCTGCTGCTCGACACACTGATCGTGCGTTCATTCGTCGTGCCGTCCATCCTCAGCATCCTCGGGAAGTGGTTCTGGTGGCCAACGCTGGTGCGTTCCCGTCCGCTACCCCAGCTATAAGGGCGTTATCAGATTCAGTGAATTGCGGCGACGCGGCCGATGACAGCGGTTGGTTCCGGGATGGCCGTCCACCGCCACCCCGGTTGGAGTATTTTTAGCTAGTGGGTCGCTAGCATGTCCGACCAGGTGAGGGCGTGGGAAAGGCCAGAGGGCGGGCGAGATGGCGTTCGAACGTTACCGGCCGCCGACGCTGATCGGCCAGGGCGGAATGGGCAAGGTTATCGCGGCGGCGGCAGCCGCCATAACGCTCGCGCCGTTCTCGGTGCTAGCCACCACACCCGGTGCGGCACAGGCGGCTCCGGTGGTGGCCGCTTACGCGGAGCCCATCCAACCTGCCCCACCCTGGTGGCACTTGGCGCTGCATTACGGGGTGTTGGTGATAGCAGCGTGCTTTGTCGCCTGGCTGATCCATCGTTCGAAAATGTGGAGCGCGCCCCTGGCGGCTAGCGCACTGTGGCCGGTCCGGCGAGGTTTCGGCCGGGGTGGGTTCGCAGGTGTGCTAATGGCCCGAAAAAGACTGGCGCTGGTCGAGGCGGGCCATAGATGCGCCATCCCCACCTGTCGGCACCCAACGGCCGAGATAGCTCACATCGTGACTGAGTCACAGGACCATGACGACTCGTTCGCGAACCTCATCGCGTTATGCCCGAAATGCCAAAAGAAAGAAATCGATCAGCAGTCGATGCGCATGTATAAGCGCAATCTCGGGATCTTGAACAGCCGCTACTCTGATTTCGAGCGCAGGATGTTCGACCAGATTGCCGAGACCGACCGGAGATCCTTCATTGTCGAGGCGGGATTGGAGATCCCTCTCCTCCACGCGGTCAATGACGGGCTTTTGAAACGAGTTGAACTATTGCCCGTAGCTAGCCATCGGGGTGAACCAACCCAGTACAAGTACGAGGTCACGGATGAAGGCCTGGACTTCATTAACCGATACGTCTGTGGTGAAGACATATCGTGAGGTCCCGGCGCTGAAAAGCAACGCATTTCGCGAATTCGCGTGTTTCTGAAATCTGTTGTCTTGCAACAAGTCTGCTAGTATTCAAAATTTCAAATGCGGTTCAAACGCTCCGGCACCCTCGGACTTATAGCGTTTGACCAGTTGCTGGACCCAGTACCGGCAGACGTCGTAGTCGCGGGCCACCGCGCTTTTGCTCCGTCTTTCCAACACGACGGCGGTGATGACGAGTTGCGCCTTCGACATGGCCGGCCTCCCACGACAGCTGAGGTGCCAACTATGTCGCGAGACACCTGCCAACTATGTTGTGAACCAGACACTGTCAGCCCGACCTGTCAGCCCGACCATGTCATGTCTCGGGACAGACGCGCATCGTCCCACCGCTGATCGACGGTGCTGCGATGTGCGCGGATTGGGGTAAGTGGGATTCCCTGGCGGACGGCGATGGCTTCGAGTTCGCGTGTGGTGAACACACCAATCAAGAAGCTGCGCCACGGCACCCACACCTCGGTGCGTCAACTCGAAGCCGACATCCGCGCCTGGATCAACACCTGGAACGATAAGCCGCCCTACGTATAGGTCAAGACCGCCGACCAGGTCCGCGCCAGCATCTGCAACTACTGCCGACGAATTGATGAATCAGGAAAATAGGCGAGCGAGGCTTCCTCACCTATGAGGGCTTCCACGCCTACGAGACCGCGGGTAGCGTGCACCGGCGCATCGAGACTTCCCGCCGACCCGCGGGACATCCTGTAACCCAAGCCCCAGTGGACCTCAGAACGCGGGGTGAGCGTCTGTCATCGACTCCACCGCGATTCCTTAGCCGCACTATGCGCCGTACTGGACCGAGCCTGCTTTTCCGAGGTCGAGTCCTAACGACGAACCAGGAGTTCGAGCAAACACCGTGGACATTTCGGCAGCCGACGGCTCCCGCGCAGACGTTGTCACAACGTTGTCACTCCTCGGTGCGGGTTCGGAGGGATGAGGGGGACGGCTTGAGACGATTTCTGCTGGTCCGGTCTGTTCGAGAGTCTTTGCGAGACAACCAAATTCAGCACCTGTCCGACTGGGGGTCAAGTGGTCGCAGGTTCAAATCCTGTCAGCCCGACGCAGGTCAGAGGGTATTTTTTGAACGCCTCTACAGTCGAAATCTGCTCCCGTACCCAAACGCGGTACCCAAACCAGCTTTCGGCGACCGGCGGTCAGCAAACTTTCAGGCTTCTCTGTTTCGCTCAACGGCAGCGTCGATTAGCCTCAGCATCGATGAACTTCGCCGTGAGGCTGGACGTCAAAATCAGAGGGGGCGATATGGCTCGCGTGGGACAAACGATCGAACATCCGCTTTCAGGCGAACAGCTCACCTTTCTTGAAACGGCGGGAACGACGGGCGGTGACCTCCTCAAGATCAGTGTCGAAATGGCACCCGGCGGCACCCTGGGGCGGGCCCATGTCCACCCTCGGGCACAGGAAGAATTTGAGGTCCTGGCCGGACGCATACAAGTCAAGACCTCCGGGAAGACTCTGGTAGCCGAGGCAGGCGAGAGTGTCATAGTTCCGCGCGGCGCTGACCACATCTGGGGTAACCCATTCGACGATCCGGCCACGATCACGGTCGCGATCCGCCCGGCGCTGAAACTGGAGACGTTCTTTGAGACCGTCTTTGGACTCGCCAGCGACGGGAGGTTGAACGCGAAGACGCAAATGCCTAGCTTCCTGCAAATGGTCTTGCTATTGCATGAGTATCGCGAAGACGTCGGCCTGCCGGGAGTCACAGGGATGGCCACACGCGGGTTGGGTGCAGTCTTAGCACCTCTCGCTCGCGCACGCGGATATCGGGGGCGCTACCCGCAATACAGTGAGTCAGACACTCCCTAAGCCGATAGGCCCCCTACAGGCCAAGCGTGCCGGACAGCCCGTCAATCGCCGCCCGCGTGGTTGCGTCGGACGTATGCCCGTCGATATCGCCGGTAATGCTGATCGAACTGTGCCCGAGTAGGTCGGCAACAGCCTTGATGTGCACGCCTGCGTCAAGCCAGCCCACAGCGGCGCTGTGCCGCAAGGTGTGCACCCCAACGTTCTCGACACCTGCCTTGCTCGCGGCAATCTCGATGGTGCGCAACACGTTGCGAGGATCGACGCGACCGCCGAACTCGGTGGTGAACACGATGGCCGGTGACAGCGGCACGGTTCGCCGCGAGCGCTCGGTTTTCGGCTCGGTGATCACCAGCTCGTCGCCGACGCGGCCCAATGTGGCTGCTATTCTCAGCGACCCATTGGTGAGGTTGACTCGATCCCAACGCAGCGCCAGCACTTCACCGCGACGCAACCCGGTTGCCGCGATCAGTACGAGCACCGGGCGGTCACGTAGACCCTCAGCGGCCGTGAGCACGGCGGCGACGGTGCTGGCGTCCAAATAGCTTGGCCTCGCGCCGTTCGACGCTGGGGCGCTTCACCAGGGCGGCCGGATTGCGCGCTAGTAGGCCATCGCGCACAGCGCCGTCGAGTCCAGCCCGCAGCACCGTGTACGCCTGCCGGATGGTGGAATCCGATAATGCCCGCACCGGCAGGGGATTGGGGCTGTTCTCGGTACGCCTGCCCGCTCGCGTCTTGGCGCGCAGTGCCAGCACGAGGGCATCGATGTGCGACGGGCCCAGCTTGTCCAACCGGACCGCGCCCAACGGTGCCGGTTCTAGGTGCTTGCGGGACAGGTTCGCGTACAGCGCGCGGGTGGACGACTTGCGGTCCGACGCGGCGAGTGTTGTTGCGCGCCAATGCCTCAGCTAGTCGGCCACTGTCTGCGTTGAATCCCGAACCGGTGCTTGTTCTTTGATGCGGTCCCGTGCCTCATCGAGCTTGTCTCGGGCAAGCTCGGCAGTCGCCGCGTAAACGGAATGCGACCGTCGCTGCCGCGTCGCCGGATCGACGTAGCTGATTCGCGCTTCCCAGGTTCCGTTGGGCCGCTGGCGAATTGATTCCTCACCGGATCCGCGTTTAGTCATTTGATCAAGCCTCCCTTTCGGGCTGCCGCGATTTAGCGGAACGCCTTGCGATCGTTGGCCTCGAATGCGGTCATCACTGCTTCGGTGCGCGCACCTTCTGGCGCGGCCTGGTGGGCGTCGGATCGCGGGGCCCATCACTGCGTCCACGATCAGCGTCACCTCTGTCCAGTGAGTGAAGGGCACCTCACGCTCGATGTGGAAGTACGGCGCAAGCTCGTCGCAGCACGCCTCAGCGAACCGCCGTTCGTCGGCGTAGGGAGGGAGCGGCGCGTAGACCTTCCGGCTCAGACTCATTGCCTTACGCTACGTATCACAGCGGAGTCGGATGGTCCTCCACAGCGGCCTGACCTTCGAATCGAGAGGAATTGATATGCGCGCCATCCAGATGGAACAGTTCGGCGACCCCGCGCAGGTGCTCCGCGTCGTCGACATCGAGGAGCCGCCGCCACCGGGTCCGCATGAGATTCTATTGAGCGTTGAGGTCTCGCCGTTGAACAAACACGACCTACTGGTTGTCAGCGGCATGCTGGCGCGACCACCCCTGCCCCACATACCAGGCGCAGAGGGGGTCGCCCGCGTGCTTGCCACTGGCGCCGAGGTCGATGGACTTCAAGTCGGCGATCTGGTCGTGCTACCCCTGTATGCCGGTGCGTGGCGTGAGCGGCTCGTCGTGCCCGCCGACAGCCTGTTCGCACTCCCCGCCGGCGGCAACATCGAGCAGTACTCGATGCTGGGCAGCAACCCCCCGACGGCAGGGTTGATGCTCAGTGAATGCACCCCCCTGCAGCCCGGTGACTGGGTGGTTCAGAACGCCGCGAACTCCGGTGTGGGACGGTCAGTGATCGCGCTAGCCAAACTTCGTGGACTGAAGACGATCAACCTGGCCCGTGACGACGCAACGTTCGCCGAGCTCACAGCAGCCGGGGCCGACGTGGTCCACGTCGATGACCCCGATGCGGTCGGCGATGTTCGAGCAGTGATCGGCGACGCGCGAGTGGCGCTGGCCGTGGAAGCCGTCGGTGGTCCGGTGGTGGCACGGCTGCTCGAATTGCTGTCCGACGGTGGATGGTTGGTCAGCTATTCCTGGTCCAGCGACGAACCCATGTGGGTCGACACCTCGACACTGGTCGGCAAGCACCTCACCGTCCGCGGATTCTTTGTCGGCGACTTCGACTACCGCGACAAGGTGGTGCCTGTCATTCGTGAGGCGGCACCGCTGGTGGCCGACGGCACCCTCGTTGTCCCCGTGGCGGGCGTGTACCCCCTCGAGCACATCCAGGACGCGGTGCAGCATCTCCTCCGTGGCGGCAAGATCCTGCTGAAAGTGGCGTAACACTCCCAGGCACAGCACCTTACGCTCAAGCCCGCATAGACCGTCCTGCCGCCGAACGCCATCTGTAAACAGACTGTATGCACATGCCTCCGAAACGCTCCCAATCGCACCAACGCAAAATTCGCAGTACCTACGGATCAGAAGGTTGGGGACCAACTGGGGACCACACGTTATGCGCGGTGATGAACGACCTGCATGTCTGTGCACGCCTCGCATGGCCGCAAACCGACCGGGCACTTGTGGTGACCACCGGAAACGCGTTACCGCGATTTACTGGGGGTCAAGTGGTCGCAGGTTCAAATCCTGAAATCAGACACTGTCAGCCCGACACTGTCAGCCCGACACATGTCAGCCCGACCACAGGTCAGAGGCACTTTCCGGAGATCCGGAAGGTGCCTGTTTCCGTTCCGCACGCAACCCGTACGCCAACACGCGGACGTTCACGGGTGCCCGCCGGTGTTCAGCTCGGCCCGACCGGGTAGGAGACGTGTGTGATGAACACGCAAGAGTTGGCTCGGGAGCTTGGCCACCCCGACGCCCAGAAGCTGCTCTCCGGCTCCATGGCCCGGCTCGCCTACAACGGACACGATGGCTTCCCGCGGGTCATCCCTGTCGGGTTCTACTGGACCGGCGAACGCATCGTTGTCTCCACGGCACCGACCTCCCCGAAGGCCCGCGCGCTTTCGTTCCACCCGGAAGTCGCATTGACGATCGACACCGGCTCCACGCCAGAAGAGGCGAAGGCCCTCTTGGTACGTGGTCTCGCCACACTGCAAACCGTCGACGGCGTCACCGATGAGTACCTCGCGGCAGCGAGGAGGACGATGGACGAATCCCAACTGGCCGAGTTCGAACAGAACGTGCGGTCGACGTATAAGCAGATGGTGCGTATCTCGATTGAGCCGCAGTGGGCGCGGTTTTATGACTTTGGCGCTGGCCGGTTACCCATTTTCCTCGCGAACCTCGTCAACGATGGTTAGCCAGACTCGGGTTGGCGTGGCATCGTGGAACCAATTTGGGGCCGGGTAGCAGCGCAGTCACAGCCCGAGCCGCTCCGCCAGTCAATAGCGGCGCGCGCCGTGTCCTCGGATGTGTGCCCGTAGACGTCGCCGGTGATCGCGATGGAGCTATGGCCGAGGTGCAAACTATGTCGCGAGACAGCTGCCAACTACGTCGTGTAGTCCGACGCTTTCAGCCCGACAAAGAAGTGGGTCCTGAGCTCCACGAACGCATTTCGCGCTAAGGGCGGCCAATCAGGAGCTCAGTGCGATGCCGACGGCGGCGTTTTGTTCCGGCGTGCCGAGGGCATAGCCGTATCTGGTGGCCACGGCAACGAACTCGGCCAGTTCATTGGGGGTCGGTGGGCGCGTAGCGGCTGGTCGGGCGATTTCTTGAAAGAATCGCCCGAGCCGCGCGGTGGTGATCACCAACTCCACCGCCGGCTCGTCGGACACGTTTCGATGCGCGTGCGGGGTGCCAGCCGGTATGTGCACGTAATCTCCGGCATTCACGTCACGCCACTGCAACCCCTTGTCGCTTTTGGTCAGCACCTGCTGGGTGCCCGACAGGATGAAGAAGTCCTCGGCATCGTCGTGGCTGTGCAGCGGCACCGTCAGACCGGGCGGTACCACACCCCGCATGACCCAGAAATCGGCGCCGGGATCGTCTGGGCCGCTGACGAATTCGACGGTAGGCCCAAACACATCCACCGCCCTGTATGGAGTTCCGTCGGCAACCTGGCGCAGCACAGTGCTCTGGAGTTGGTCAGCTGGCATATCGAGTGAGTTCCTTATCTCCGGATATTCTTCGATTCACTGTCGGCTCGGGACTAAGTTGGCGGCCGTGTCCCTGAACTTGCCGATGAGATACTGGACGTGACTTAGGCTATAGATATTGAATATAGTCATCATATATCGATTGGACTGAAGGACGCAAATGGCCGCTGGATCAGGCAAAACAGCCGGGAAGACGACCCGGCCGTATCACTCCTCGCGGCGTACTCAGGCGGCTGCCGAAACCCGCGCCACCATCCTGGCCGCCGCCAAGCGACTGTTCGTCGAACACGGCTACGGCAAGGTGACCGTCAACGACATCGCCGAGGAAGCCGACCTGGCGGTGCCCACCGTCTACGCCTGCACCGGCGGCAAATCGGCCATCCTGTCAATCATCATCGACGAAGCCATCCGCGACGCCATCGTCGAGGAGACATTGTCGGCGATCCGCCAATGCAGCTCGGAATACGATGTCATCCGAGTAACCGCGCACGGCACCCGCGTTGACAACGAGCGCTACCACGACATCGTCCAAGTCATGAAAACCGCCGCGGCCATCGACGAATCCGCCACCGCAACGCTCGTCGAGTCCGATCGCCAATACCGCCAGGCCCTTTCGCACATCGGCCGGCGGTTACGCGACCTAGACGCACTCAAACCCGGCCTCACCCAGAAACGAGCCACCGACACGTTGTGGTTCTACTTCGGCCGGGAGGCCTGGCACCTGTTGGTGGCCGACCGGCACTGGTCATGGAACGACGCCGAACAATGGCTCTGCCAGCAGGCCATCTCAGCACTCATCAACGAACAATGAATCCGGCCTACCGTGGATTCGAACCGGAGCCCGGGCACCAACCAGCCGATGACAGAGAACCACGTGGACGACACCCGGTCGGCCACCATCGCCGAGGAGATCCGCGTCATGACATCAGGCGATGCGCACTTATCGCGACGGTCGACAGGTCTAGCGTTGGCTATATCCCGATGACGCATCAGCTTGGAACAGCATCTTCGACGAGTGGGTAAGCGAGGCCAAACATGAACGCCCATGACATCATCGCCAATGATGCCCACGGCGATGCGCTCCGGCTGTCCATCACCGCATTCACGCGGTGGGGCGTCGATTATCCGGCTGACTCCGTGGGGGATCCGGCGGCGGTTCGCGAGCTGCGAGTCTAGCTGTGGAGCTGCTCACGCTCGATCAGATCAACGCGGCGGCGGATCGGCTGAGGCCGGTGATGCGACTAACCCCCGTGATCGCGTCGCGGGTGCTGTCGGATCGCACGGGCGAACAGGTGTGGCTCAAGTGCGAGAACCTGCAACGCACTGGGTCGTTCAAGCCCCGCGGCGCCTACAACCGGATCGCCAATCTGAGCGTCGAGGACCGGGCTCGCGGTGTGGTCGCGGCCAGCGCAGGCAACCATGCGCAAGGAGTTGCGTGGGCTGCGTCCGAGCTAGGGATCGCGTCGACGGTGTTCATGCCGGTCAACGTCCCGCTCCCAAAGCTGGTGGCCACCAAGGCTTATGGCGCGCAAGTTCACCTGATCGGCGAGACGATCGACGACGCGCTGGTGGCGGCGCGTGAATATTCGGAGCAGCACGGCACGGTGTTGATCCACCCGTTCGATCACGCCGACATCGTCGCCGGCCAGGCCACCGTCGGGCTGGAGATCCTGAAGCAGATTCGGAATGTCGCAACCATCGTGGTGCCGACCGGCGGTGGAGGTCTGGTCGCCGGAATTGCTGCGGCGGTGCACTTTCGGGCGCCGCAGGTCCGGGTGATCGGAGTGCAGGCCGCGAACGCGGCGGCCTGGCCGGGTTCGTTGGCCGCCGGACAGCCCTTGCGCGCGGAGTCGATGTCGACGATGGCTGACGGCATCGCAGTGGCATTGCCCGGGGTGATCCCGTTTGCCCATGTAAGGGCATTCGTCGATTCGGTTCGCACCGTCAGTGAAGACGCGCTGTCGCGCGCGTTGTTGCTGTGCATGGAGCGTGCGAAGCTCATCGTCGAACCGGCCGGGGCGGCAGCGGTGGCAGCGCTGATGACATCGGCACCCGAACTCAGCCTGCACGGCCCCGTTTGCGCGGTCTTGTCGGGTGGCAATATCGACCCGCTGGTGTTGACCCACGTGATCACCCACGGCCTGCGCGCAGCCGGGCGATATCTCGCAGTGAAGGTCACCATCCCGGACCGCCCCGGCGGGCTCAGCATGCTGCTCGCCGTGGTCAGCGAAAGCGGGGCCAGCGTGCTCGACGTGGTGCACTCCCGCACAGCACCCAAGCTGGCACTGGACGAAGTTGAGGTGATGCTTACCGTCGAGACCCGGGGTCCGGCACACCGGGAGGAGGTATTGGCCGCCCTGGACGGCGCGGGATTCGTCGTCTCCGTGGAGGACAATTAGCGCACGCCTGTCTGACGGCGGCCGTCTCCTCGAGCACAGAGCGGGGGATGGGCGCGATGGTCAGGAAGGTTGCCGACACCGCCGGCGAATCAGTCGAAGAGCCCGGCGCTGGCCTCCCGCCTGCGGCGCTGCTCTTCGGGATCGGGTACCGGTACCGCGGCGACGAGCCGTTGCGTGTACTCGGTCTGCGGGTTACGCAGGATTTGATCCCGCGGGCCCATCTCCTGCACTACGCCGTTGCGCAGCACCGCGACGTCGTCGGCCAGCCGGTCCACCACGGCCAGGTCGTGGCTGATGAACAGGCAGGCGAACGCCCATTCCCGCTGCAGCTCCTCGAACAGGTCGAGCACGGACGCCTGCACCGACACGTCGAGCGCACTGGTGGGCTCGTCGGCGACAAGCAGGTCGGGGCCCAGCGCCAGCGCCCGTGCCAGGCTCGCGCGCTGCCGCTGCCCGCCGGACAACTCATGCGGATAGCGCCCGGCGGTGTCCTTGGGCAGCCGCACCGCGTCGAGCAGCTTAGCAACTCGGGCCGTGACCTCCGCGCCGCGAACCACTTTGTGCACCTTCAGCGGCTCGGCGACGCAGTCGCCCACGCGCAGACGCGGATTCAGCGAGGTCGCCGGGTCCTGGAAGACGAAGCCGAACTTCGCGCGCACTGGCCGGAGCTGCTTCTCAGACATGGCAGTGATGTCCTGGCCGAGAATCTTGACCGTACCGGTCGTCGGCTTCTGCAGCGCCGCAACGCAGCGCCCGATCGTGGACTTGCCCGAGCCCGACTCTCCCACCAGGCCAAGGGTCTTGCCGCGGTCGATGCTGAACGTGACGTCGTCGACCGCCTTGAACGCGGCAGAGCCGATCGCACCAGGGAACTCGACGCTGAGACGATCGATCTCCAGCACGTTTTCCGTCTTGGTCTCTGCGCCGGCTTGGTGTTCGGGGTTGCCCTGCCCCAGGTGCGGCACCGCCGCCAGCAGAGTCCGGGTGTAATCCTGCGACGGCTCGGCGAAAAGCTTTGCCACAGGCGCGATTTCGACGACCTTGCCCGCGTTCATGACGACGACCCGGTCGGCCAGGTCGGCAACCACCCCCATGTTGTGGGTGATCAGCATGATTGCGCTGCCCAGCCGATCCCGCAGGTCGCGCAACAGTTCCAGGATTTCGGCCTGCACCGTGACATCCAGCGCGGTGGTCGGCTCGTCGGCGAGGATCACCTCCGGGTCGCAGGCGATGGCGCAGGCGATGACTACGCGCTGCTTCTGCCCGCCGGACAGCTGATGCGGATAGAAGCCGTACCGCTGTTCGGGATCGGGTAACCGCACGAGCCGCAGCAGATCGATCGCCTTGTCCCGGGCCTGCTTTCGGTCGACGTCGGTGTGCGCGCGGATAGCCTCGCTGATCTGGTAGCCGACGGTGAACAGCGGATCCAGCGCAGCACCGGGCTCCTGGAACACCATCGCGATGTCCTTACCGCGTAGCGCGGTGAACTGCTTGTCGGACAGCCCGGCGACGTCGCGGTCGCCAAGCATCACGGTGCCGGTGACCCGGGCGGTGTCCGGCAGCAGGCCGATCGCGGCCCGCGACGACACCGACTTGCCGGAACCGGATTCGCCGACGACGGCCAGCACCTCGCCGGGTTTCACGTCGAATGTGACGTCGTCGACGGCGCGGATCGGACCGGCGTCGGTGCTGAAGGTCACCGAAAGCTGACGATACGAAAGGGCGGGTGCCTCTGCTGCTTGCGTCATGTCAGTTCGCCGCCCGTCGGGTGCGCAGCAGCGGGTTGAGCACCTCGTTGATGCTTTCCCCGACCAGGGTCATGCCCAGCACCGCCAATACGATCGCCGTACCGGGGAAAACCGCGGTCCACCAGATGCCGTTGGAGATGTCCGACAGCGCCTTGTTCAGGTCGTAACCCCATTCGGCGGCCTTGGTCGGCTCGATGCCGAAGCCGAGGAACCCCAGACCGGCCAGCGTCAGAATCGCCTCGGCGCCGTTCAGGGTGATGATCACGGGAAGTGACGAGGTGACGTTGGACAGTATGTGGCGGAACAGGATTCGCGTAGTGCTGGCGCCTGTGACGCGAGCGGCGTCGACAAACGGTTCGACCTTGATCGCCAGCGTCGCATTGCGGACAACGCGGAAGTACTGCGGCACAAACACCGCCATGATCGCCACCGACGCCGACAGGATGCCGCCCAGCGTGCCGGACTGCCCGGCCACGAGGACGATCGACACCACGATCGCCAGCAGCAGGGACGGCATCGCGTACAGCGCGTCCATCACCAGCACCAGTACCCGGTCCAGCCAGCCACCGCGATAACCGGACACCAGGCCGAGAACGACGCCGACGAGCAGCGAGATGATCAGCGACAACACGATCACCATCAGTGCGGTGCGGGCGCCGTAGATCACCCGCGAGTACACGTCCTCGCCCCGCACCGAGGTGCCGAACCAGTGCTGCGCCGACGGTGCCTGCTGGCGCACGAATTCGACGCCGTCCGCGCTGGTCTGGGCGAAGCCGTATCTCGCCAGCAGCGGCGCGAAAAGCGCCACCAGGATGAAGCCCGCAACGAGCACGAACCCCAGGACCAGGGTGGCGCGTTGCAGCCCGTGGGTGGAACGCAACAGCCCCAGACCCGGGAAGGCGCGGCTCTTCGGCTGTTCGACGACGAGCCTGTCGGCGCCCGCGGCGATCGTCATCTGCTAGAACCTCACCCTCGGGTCGATGAGCGCCACCGCGAGGTCGATCACGAAGCTCATCACCGCCACGACGATCGCGATCAACGTGACGATGCCCTGCACCGCGACGAAGTCGCGCGCCGAAAGATAGCGCGCCAGTTGCAGTCCCAGCCCGTTCCATTCGAACGTGGTCTCGGTGAGCACCGCGCCGCCGAGCAGCAGCGCGATCTGCATGCCCATCACTGTCACCACCGGGACGAGCGCGTTGCGGAACGCGTGGCGGCGGGTCACGACGCCGTCGGAGAGCCCGCGGGCCCGCGCCGCGTCGATATACCCGGCGCGCAGGGTCTGCAGCATGTTCACCCGGACCAGGCGCAGGAACACGCCGCCGGTCAGCAGTCCGAGGGCCAGCGCCGGCAGCACCGCGTGTTTGAGAACGTCGACGATGTAGGTGCCGTTGCCATAGAGGATGGCGTCGACGATCGCGATGTGGGTCTGCGGCCGCACTCCGGCCAATGCGATCTCGGTGGACGCACTGAAGCGGCCGGACGCGGGCAGCCAGCCCAGTTTCACCGAGAACAGCAGCTTGAGCAGCATGCCGACGAAGAACACCGGGGCGGCGTAGAACAGCACCGCCAGCAGCCGCAGGACCACGTCGGGCACGCGGTCGCGGTGCGTTGCGGCAAACAGCCCCAACGGGATTCCGACGATCATCGCGACCAGCAGGGCCCACACCGCCAACTCCAGGGTGGCGGCGCCGTTGACCACGATCAGGTCGCTGATCGGGCGTCTGTCGGTCAGCGTGGTGCCGAAGTCGCCGCGGAACAGGCCGGTGAGATAGTCCCAGTACTGCGACAGCAACGGACGGTCGAACCCCGCCGCCGCCTTGCGCTCGGCGATCTGCGCCGGGGTGAGTCGGCCGCCGGCGGACGCGGTGATCGGGTCCCCGATACCACGCATCAGGAAGAACACCAGGGTGACCAGAATCCAGGCGGTCGGGATGATCAACAGTGCTCGCACGCCGAGATAACGGGCCAAGGCGCCGTAGCGGGTCTGCCCGCCGGCACGCTTGGCCGGTTCAGGGGCGGCGGCCGGCGCCGCCTCCGTGGTGGCCGTCATGCCGCCTGCTGCGCCGAGTTCTGCAGGGGCGCGAACTCGAACTTGAACGACTTGTCCAGGGTGACGCCCTCAATGTCCTTGCCGGCCACGGCGATCTGCTTTCCGGTCAGCAGCGGGATCGTCGACAGGTAGTTGTTGGCCATTTCGTCCTGGATTTTGGTGATGATCGCTGCCCGCTTGGCCGGGTCGGGCTGCGTCGCTTCGTCGGTGATGAGCGCGGTGATCTCCGGATTCTCGAAGTGGTTGCCCAGGAAGTTGTCCGGGGTGAAGAACGGCGTCAGGTAGTTGTCGGCGTCGGGGAAGTCGGGGAACCAGCCGAGCTGGTAGAGCGGGTAGGCATCCTTGACCCGTTCGGCGGTGTAGGTCACCCATTCGGTGGACTGCAGGTTGACCCGGAACAGCCCGGTGGCGTCGAGTTGGCCCTTGATCGCGGCGTATTCCTCCGACGACGACACCCCGTAGTGGTCGGGGTTGTACTGCAGGTTCAGCGGGACCGGCGTCGGAACTTGGGCGTCGGCAAGGTATTTCGCGGCCTTGGCACGGTCTGGTTTGTCACCATAGGCGTCCTTGAACGCCTCGTTGGCGCCAGGGATGCTGTCCGGGATCACCGAGTACGCCGGCGTGTAGGT
Source organism: uncultured Actinomycetota bacterium (assembly GCA_963770305.1). Taxonomy (GTDB): domain Bacteria; phylum Actinomycetota; class Actinomycetes; order Mycobacteriales; family Mycobacteriaceae; genus Mycobacterium. The sequence continues at coordinate 160,334 of CAVYPB010000030.1, read as the reverse complement.
GCCCTTGTACACGTCACGGGCCAGCGCGTCGCGGTCCAGCGACGTGGCGATCGCCTTGCGGATCGCCAGCTTCTGCGCGGGGGTGCCGCCGGGCATGGTGTTCATGTTGAAGACGATGTAGCGCAGTTCCCCGCCGGGACCCTCGTGAACGACGAGGTTGGGGTTTTTCCGGAGTCCCTCGATGTCGGTGGGCGACAGGCTGCGCGCCGCGACGTCGATGGCCTGGTTCTCGATGTCGATCTTGAGGTTGTCGGTGTTGGCGTAGTACTTGATGCCGACCAGTTCCGTCTTGGGCTTGCCGAACAGCCCCTGATAGTCGGGGTTGGCGCGCAGGCCGATGAGCTGATTCTTGGAGTAGGTCGTCATCGTGAAGGGACCCGCGAACGGCTCGGCGGCGGCGATGGCGTCGTCGTCGAGCACCTTGTCGGGCGGGAACACCTCTTCGTCGATGATCGGTCCGGCGTTGGTGGCGAGCACCTGAGGGAAGGTCTGGTCGTTAGGCAGCTTCAGCTTGAAGTCCACCGTCAACGGATCCGGCGCTTCGACGCTGTCGAGGTTGGCCAGCAGCGACTGCGGTCCGTTGGGGTCGTTGATCTTGTTCTCCCTGTCGATGGAGAACTTGACGTCCGAGGACGTCAGCGCGTGTCCGTTGGCGAACTTGAGGTTCGGCTTGAGCTTGCAGGTGTAGGTCGTCGGCGCGGTGAAGTCGCAGCGTTGCGCGATGTCCGGTTTCAGCTCGCCGCTGCCCGGGACGAAGTTCATCAGGAACGGGTACACCTGGTTCATCACCTGCAGCGATCCGTTGTCGTACGAGCCCGCAGGATCGAGCGAGGAGACCTTGTCGGTGGTTCCGACGGTGAGGTACTGACCGCTGACCGCATCGGCCGGGCGACCGAGCCCGCATCCGGCGACGACGAGCGCGAGGGCGGCCAGCGCAGCGGCATACTTGCCGCCGACCAGAGACGCTGGGGACGGCGCGGTGCAGGCACGTTGTCGTTCTCCGATTACATAACGCTAGCTGGATTGGCGCCGGTTCGGGCGGCATTGGCCAGCGTGTGTTGCATGACGTCCTCGCCGAGCGCGGTTTGCCTGGGCGGTTCGATCGGGTAGTTGCCGTCAAAGCAGGCGGAGCACAGCCGCGACGCGGGTTGTTCGGGTGGTAACCCCATCAAGCCCGCCCAACGCTTACCCCCGGCCAAGTCAACGCCTCCCGTCAACACGCACTCAACGGGGATGTCGGGTGGCGGCGCTGATCTTGGACCACAACCTGCGCAAAACCCGGCAGATCGCCAACGCCTTCCAGCCGCTCGTCGACCACCGGTTGCGGTTCCTCAGGGCGAGGGCCCAACTGCGCGGCGTGGCCTGCAGACCGGACGATGCGATGAGTATCGGCGACGACCAGATCGAGTTGCTGCTCGACGAAGGTTGGCGCCTCCAGGATCTCGCGCTGCACACGACGGGCGGTCGCCACCCCGAACAGGTTTCGCGGCAGGCGTCCGGCAATGCCTCGTACTGGGATAGCTCCGGGAGGCCGAGCATGTCTTCTACGGTCACGGGCTCGTCTTCAAGGGACTGGAGCGCCGAGCGGTCGTCCTCGTCGTTCTCGATGTCGAGGGAAGCGACGTCCTCGGACCAGCATGAGCGCATCTGCGCCTCGGTGAAGACCAGCACCACCTCCAGACTGCGGACATCGATGCCCTGGTGACGCTGCGGTTGACCGGCGAACCGATCCCCCAGCGCGCCAAGCGAGGACGCCGGGCCGCCGCTCGCCGTCACCCAGGAACCGCCACCGAAAGATGGTGAACAGCCCAATCCTGTTGGGGCGCACGATAACATGGCCGAACCCCCATGTGGCCCTGAGTAGTAATACGCTGTAGCAGATACCGGCTATTCGCAGCTGGCAGCGGTAGTGGTCGCGTTGCAGGACTTCTGCCAGTCTTGCCAGCACCCCGCCCGACGCCGATAGCCGCCGGCGTTGACCACGACTTCACACATCGGGCGGCCCCGCGTCGTTTGACGGCTACGCGGACCGCAGCACCGCGGCCGAGTATACGGTCGGCCGCCACCGGTGGCGATGGACAGAGAGGGACGAAGGGAACTTCGGCCTAAGGCGCATCAGCCTGGGGTCCAAACACTTGGGTCCACTCCAATCCACCAATTGCCGACCCCATTTGATATCCGTCTCAACTAATCCCATCACATCTCAGTCTGTATCGTCCAAAGCCATAGCAGTACAACAACCATGGATCTTCCCGCATCGCATACAACTCCCACCAAATTTCTGCACGGCACATTTGCACAATGTGCGAGAATGGTTGTGGCACAGCAAGTACCACCACCCCAGTCGCCGCAGTCGGCGTGCCGCAGTCGCTGTGAGTAGGTGGATCGATGTTGGCGATCCCAGGACTGCGCCCTCCGTCAGTTCCCCGCGCGCACCTGTTCTACGGCGACAAGAAGGTTACGCAGTGAGGTGGCCGCGAGTCTTGAGCCCAGAGTCCGCTTGACCCGTAGTCGTTGTGCCACAACAGCGTTCATGGCAACGCCCAGGGTTAGCGTCGTTGTGAGCGTCGGCGCATCGTCCACCATATGCCGACCAGCACGATTGCGGCACCAGCGGCCGCGAACGGCCATACCGGTATGCCATCCGACTTGTCCGCGGCCGCCGCGGCCGACGGCCCGGGCTTGCCGGTGCCCGCGGCGGTCAGGTGAAACGGCCAAGAACCCGCCACGACGTGGCCGTCTGCAGAGGTCACCCGGTAGTTCACGGTGTAGGTGCCGGCCGGACCCAGCGGCATAAGGTCGATGCTGATCACTGCGCCGTCGATCCGCGGCTCGCCGGTAGACCAGAGGTTGCCGTCGGGGCCGACGACGGTCATCGCGCCGAACAACGTCTGCAGGTGTTCGTTGAACGTTGCCGATACCTGGTGCGGTCCGGTCGCCACCACCGCGTCGACGGCGGGGTCGGTGGCGATGCGGACGGCGTGCGCCGACGCTGTGGGCGCAGTGCTCAGTGCGATGACCGCGAACAGCACGCCCAGCAGCGCCGACGCGGCCGACTTCATGACCGCCGTCGCATGAGCAGCACCGTCAGCCCCACCCCGAGTGCGCCAACGATCAGTGCTGCGCCGGCCAGCCAGCGTGCCGTGCTATCGGATGCCGGTGCGGAGGATGCCTGCGCCGGCGTGGGTGCCGGGCTCGCCGAGATCGAGGGGGAGGAGCTTTGCGTGGCGTTATCGGAGGGCGCGGCGGTCAGCGCCAGCGTAGGGACAGGATATTCGGGCTCGCCTCCGCCGGGCAATAGTGGCTGATCCCAGTGCACGACCGTGCCATCGGCATACGTCTGGGTGGCAGGGAAGGTGGCGCTGTCGGTGTTGGGCAGTGTGACCGCTATCCGGAACAGTGCGAATTGGTCGGGCGCTATCCCAGTGCCGGGTGCGGCGGTCCAGGTCACCGAACGGGTCGTGCCCGAGCCCGTGTCGCGGTCGAGCTTGGCCGTCCAGCCCGGCATGGCCTCCGTGTCGGCCGACGCCACGTTCGGCAACGCGACGCTCAATTGTGTTGTCAGTGCACCCTTGTCGGATTCGTTGGGTACTTCGAACGTCAGAATCGTCTCGCCGCCGCGGACGGCGTTGTCGGCTTGGACTTCGACGTGCGCCCAAGCCGTCGCGGTGGCGGCGGACAAGCCGGTGGCGGTCATCGCCGCCAGGGTCAGGGCGCGCAGAGTCGCCCTCGTGATGAGGTTCATTGTGTGTTCTTGCTTTCTGTTGTCGGCGTTGGGGTGTCGGTCAGCGGGCGAGGCTGACCGGTGGCCCTCGACGAGATACCGACGCGTCCAGGAGCAGGGTTGAGCGCAGCGGTTGATCGCCCGTGTTCACTGCCGGGGCCGCGGCCGTGGCCAGGATGGCGGGCAGCTCAATCGCCAAGGCGCGCATCGCCGACGTAGCGGCCTCGCACAGCCGTCCGCCAGCGGCAATCAGGGCGGCCCCGACTGCGACTGCAGCCGTGTGCGCCGCGAGCATCGGTATGCCCGAGGGGCTACCGGGCGGGGTGCACGGCGCGTGACCGGCGACCGACAACAGCACGTGCGCGATCAGTTGACCAACAGCCAAGAGGGCGAACAATATCCGGCCGTCAGCGGTTGGGTCCACGGTCGCCGTAACCGCGCCCAACGTGACAGCCAGCACGCACAGCAAGACGGCCGCCGCGCCCGCTGGCGCGGCGCCTCCAGACATCGTGTGCGCCGTCATCGCCAGCGTCGCGGTGAGCAGCCCCACCGCCAGCGCCCGCAGCCGCGCCGGGGGGCTCAACGATCCTCGACGCTGCACAACTGCCCGTTCAGCTCACGCCGCGGCGTACCGAGAGAGGGCCCCCGACACCGCGGTGATGGTGGGATTCATGGTGTGGCGATCATAAGCCCAAGGTCATCCGCTTAGGGCTGCGGCGTTGGCGTGACATCGCAGTATCTGTTCCTGGGCGAATGTTCTCGGCTTCGCCCGTCCCGCCGCCGGCGGTCCCGAGTACGTGACCTCGAGCCACGCCCGGCGCGCAGCACCGTGTACGTCTGCCGGATCGTCGAGTCGGACAGTGCGCGCACCGGCCCGGGCTTGTCGTCGTCGTCATCGGCGCGGCGGGCGGCCTTCGTCTTGGCGCGCATCTGCCCTCGCCGTTCGCACGCTTCGCCAGGAGCTCATGCCTTCTTTTGGCAGGGGTGGTGGACGGTAGGAGTCCGGCCTTGCGGGCGTGATCGGCGTAGCGCGCGGCGGTTCGATGGGAAACCCCGAAGGCGCGTGCGACCGCTTCGGTTGGTCGATCATCGACATGCTGGCGGCAGATCTCGGCGACCTTTTGTAGGCGTTCACCGGTGATGCGCGCGCGACCGGATCGCGCCCGCCTGATATCGGAGAGCGCGGTGGGTCATCGATTAGCTTGCCCCAGCCCGCGACGCCGCCGGGGAACGAACCCGAGTACTTGAGCGAGCATCGCGCGACGATCTGCTCCAGCTGCCCGTCATCGAACGGTTAACCCCCCGCCCCGCTGCACGGTGGGTTGTTCGGGCGTGGCGGTTTGGACGGTTGACCGCCGGGATGGATGCCACCGCCGGCCGTGAGTCCAGCCAAGGTAATGCGCGAAGTGTCCGGGCAATGACTGCGGCCTGTGCTGTTTACGCCCACCGTGGCCGCGCTGGCGGGCGTTCCCGAGGTTTTGGTCGCGTCGAGTGTTGGCAGACTTGTCAGTCTTCACCTGGCATCCGTGGCATCCTCAACTGCGCAAGGGGGTGTCGTTCACCCCGTGAAAACCTCGTTCGGCGAATGAGTCGGGTTCGGTCCAGTGGCCGCCTCGACCAGAGCCTGCTTTCGTTGCTGCGCACGTGACTTGCGGCGGGTGAGCAAGACGTCCACCAGTACGGTCAACAAGATCGATACGCCGACACCAGCAAGGAATCTTAGGGATGCCGAACGCATGCGAGTCGGGTAACCCGCACTGGGCGTTCTGGGCGGTGAAACGACGAAAGGTGTGACCATCTGGTCTTCCGGTATGTGGGCTTGCTGCTGCAGGGTTCGCACTGTTACCGCCGATTGCGCGACAAGCAGGTCGAGCGTCGTGGTCACCTCAGTTGGCTTATTCGCTGTGCTTTCAATCACGATGATGGGCAATTGCTCATTGGGTTCCGCTCGAAGCAAATTGGCGACGTACCAGGGCGCGCCGCCAGCGGCCACCACCCGATCCGAAACTGACGCTTCGCGCAGTCCGAGCGCGACCTGGTTGGCGATCAGGCGAGCTCCGCCGACATCCAGCAACCCGTTTCGGGGTATCACGGTTCCCGGTGCGTACCGGCTCACTTCCAAACTCGGCGGTGTGAGGCCTATCACGGTTTTCGCGGAGTAGACGGGCTGCACCGTGCCGTAGAAGTGCTGGCTGTACCAGGCCGCCATCAGCAGCAGTGGAACGATGACGTACCACCGCCGAACGCACGACCGTTTCAGATTGAACGAGTCCATACCTACGTCTCCTAATTCAACCGATGCGGTTCATTCGGATACGCCATAGCCGTCCGCTGGCTAACTACTGGGTACAACCCTACCGACATGACCTTGGCCTGTCGTGTCGCTTGTCGGTTACCCGGCGTCGACTCCTGTCGGCCCGACTCATGAAAAGGCCTCTGACCTGCTCATATGCTTTGGGCCGACATCGCACGAATGTTCGGCAGGATCCAGATTGTCACAGGAATTCGATGGCTGTCACCGCACGCATGTACCAATGCGTCAGTTCTCGCTGTAGGCGGCCGGGGAGCAAAGCTCCGCGCCGCGAGTTCAAGCGTCTCCGGCTCGGCGTGAACGTACGTGCGGAGAGTAAACAGACGTCGGTGTAGCCGAGCCATGCCGCGACGAGGGCTATGGGCACGCCCTGAAGTTGAATAAGGGTGGGGGGACTACGAGGTAGTGCTACCTGCTCTGGTGAACGCCGCGGACACGGTCTCGGAAGGTCGCCGGTGTTTCCCCTGTTTGATGGCGGAAGAACTTGCCGAATGCGGCCGGGTCCGGCATGCCTACACGCCCTGCGATCGCCGTGCTGGTGAACTCGGTGTGCACTAGCAGACGTTTGGCTTCCAAAAGTACCCGTTCCTGGATGACGCGTTTTGCCCCGTAGCCGGTGGTGACACGCGATGCCCGGGTGAGGGTTCGCACGCTGTAGCCCAGTTGGCGCGCGTAGTCCTCGACGCGGTGCGTGTGGGCGAAACCGTCTTCGACGGCTTGTCGGAACGCCTCGAACGCTGCATCGGCAGGCCCGCTTGATGGGTGGCCGTGGTTACCGATACGCAGGAGAAGAATCGACAGCACGTGGCGGATGATCGCGATGTGGATTGCGGCGGGGAGCGCTGTGGGGTTGTCGTATTCGTCAGCCAGCATTTCGGTCAAGGGGAGCAGCGCGGGAGAGCGTACCGGGACCAAGGACGCATCGGCCCGGTCGGCGTGTGCTGCTGAGGCTGTGGTGTCATCGAGAAACCCGGGCGCAAAGAGCGCCACGATTCCCTGCGACGTCTCGAGTTGGGGTCCGAATTGCAGTATCTGGCCGGGCTTCACCCAAATCAGATCGCCTTCGACCAGTCGATGCTCGGTGAAGTCAACCGAGCAGTCGAGCGGCCCGCGTCGCACCGCCACGAGGTGGTGGAACGTAGGTCTCATCGACGCGCTGGGATTGATCAGGTGGCCGCGCGCGCGGTCGAGCAGCGCGTCGAACGAGAGCACCTGGACCCCGGGAGGTGTGGCTTCGGATTCGCTGAACGGCACTTCTGTGATGCTCATCAGGCTGCTCGATCCCCTCACCCCATCGAAACGTGTGTCCGTTTTTGACTATAACGTGTCGCTGCGTCCCCTGGGGCGAACGATCGCGTCGACGTAGCGTCATAGTCAGTTCGACGAAGAAACAAGCTTTCACTCGATCGCCCGAAGGTCGAACGCTATGACTGGAAGTGACCATCATGAGACTGATCGTTGGGATGACCGGAGCTACCGGCGCGGTGCTGGGCATCAGGTTGTTGGAGCACCTGGCCCAGATGCCTGAGGTGGAAACGCACCTGGTGTTGAGTCGGTGGGCGCGCACCACCATCGAGTTGGAGACCGGGATGTCGGTGGCTGCGGTGGGCAAGCTTGCCGATGTCGTTCATGGCCCCGAGGATCAAGGCGCGACGATCGCATCGGGCTCGTTTCGCACCGACGGCATGGTGATCGTGCCGTGCTCGATGAAGACGCTGGCCGGTATTCGCACCGGGTATGCCGAAGGACTGGTGTGTCGGGCCGCAGACGTCGTCCTCAAGGAGCGCCGCAAGCTCGTCCTGGTCCCGCGTGAGACACCGCTGAGCGAGATCCACCTGGAGAACATGCTCGACTTGGCGCGCAAAGGTGTGCAGATCGTGCCGCCGATGCCTGCGTTTTACAACCACCCGAAGTCGGTCAACGACATCGTCGACCACCTGGTGGTACGCATCCTTGACCAATTCGACCTGCCGGCAGCCGATGCCAAGCGCTGGGAAGGCATGCGCGCCGCCCGCGAAATCCACACTGTTGCTTGATTTCTCACGCGAGAGGAGATATCCGATGGCCTACGACGACCTGCGCGAGTTCCTGAAAGCTCTCGACGAGCACGGACAGCTTCTGCGGATCACAGACGAGGTGATGCCCGAGCCGGATATCGCCGCCGCCGCCAACGCCGCGCCCCGGTTGGGCGAAAACGCCCCGGCGCTGTATTTCGACAACGTCAAGGGATTCACCGATGCGCGGATTGCGATGAACGTACACGGATCTTGGGCCAACCACGCCCTCGCCCTGGGGTTGCCGAAGGACACCGGCGTCAAGGCCCAGGTCGACGAGTTCATCGCCCGCTGGGCGAACTTCCCGGTGAAACCGGTGTGGCGGGACGACCCGCCGTGGGCGAACAACACCCAAATCGGTGGGGACGTCAACATCTTCGAGGTGCTTCCGCTCATCCGGCTCAACGACGGCGACGGCGGGTTCTACCTTGACAAAGCCGCGGTGGTGTCCAAGGACCCCGAGGATCCGGAGAACTCCGGCAAGCAGAACGTCGGCATCTACCGCATCGAGGTCAAGGGCAAGCGGAAACTCGGGCTGCAGCCGGTGCCGATGCACGACATCGCGCAGCACCTGCGCAAGGCCGAACAGGTCGGCGACGATTTGCCAATCGCCATCACCCTGGGCAACGACCCAGTGATCTCCATCGTCGCCTCCACCCCGATGGAGTACGACCAGAACGAATACGAACTGGCCGGCGCGCTGCGCGGCGAACCAGCCCCGATAGCAAAATCACCGCTGCATGGCCTGCCGGTGCCGTGGGGCTCGGAGGTCGTCATCGAAGGGGTCATCGAGGCACGCAAACGTGAGATCGAAGGTCCGTTCGGGGAATTCACCGGTCACTACTCCGGCGGGCGCAACATGACTGTGGTCCGCATCGACCGCATCTCCTACCGCGACAACCCCATATTTGAGCACCTCTACCTGGGTATGCCGTGGACCGAGATCGACTATTTGATGGCCGCCAACACCTGCGTGCCACTGTATGAACAGCTCAAGAAGGACTTCCCGGAAGTACAGGCGGTCAATGCCATGTACACCCACGGGCTGGTCGTGATCGTGTCCACGAAGACACGCTATGGCGGCTTCGCCAAGGCGGTCGGAATGCGGGTGCTGACCACGCCGCACGGGCTCGGATACGCCGCGACGGTGATCGTCGTCGACGACGACGTCGACCCATTCAACCTGCCGCAAGTGATGTGGGCGCTGTCGACGAAAATGAACCCGGCCGGCGACCTGATCCAGGTGCCCAACATGCCGGTCCTTGCGCTGGCGCCGCAAGCCGATACTCCCGGCATCGTCGACAAGCTCATCATCGACGCCACCACTCCCGTGGCGCCCGACAGTCGCGGCAATTACGACAACCAGGTCCGCGACCTTCCCGAGATGGGGCAGTGGCTCACCAAACTCCAGCAGCTCGCCGCCAACCGCTGACCCAATTGGAAAGGAATGCCATGGCTACCAACGTGATCTGTCCGCGCTGCGCATTCGACACGATCGAGCAGCTCTACACCTCTGAAGTCCCCGGTGTGTGGGAGGTACTGCAATGCCAGCAATGCCTATATTGTTGGCGCACCAGCGAACCCGCGCGGCGAACCGACCGGGCCGCGTACCCCGACGAGTTCAAGATGACCGTCGACGACATCGTCAATGCGCCTGAGGTGCCTGCCATTCCACCGCTGCTCGCAAAGACGAGGTCGTGATCGCGCGTGCTGGCGGTCCTTCGTCGGCGCCAAGCGCTTGTTCGCGACGGAACCGCTGTTCTTCAACTGACCCGCCCTTTGCAATTCGCCGTCCCTATGCTTTTAGTGCGTCTCGACCAGAAAGTCAGGGGATTGCATGGCCTATCTGCTGGGCATCGACGGCGGGACGGAGAGTATCCGGGCGATCGTGTTCGACCTGGACGGCCGGCCCACAGGCTCGCACGCCAGCGCCTATCAGACCCAGTTCCCGAAGCCGAGTTGGGCCGAGCAGAACCCGGAGGATTGGTGGCGCTGCCTCGGCGAAGCAGCGCGTGGAGCGCTCAAAGCTTCCGGTATTTCCGCCGAGCAGGTGATCGCGCTGTGCGTCGACACCACCTGCTGCTCGGTCGTCGCGGTGGATGCAGAGGGCACGCCGCTGCGCCCCGCCATGATCTGGATGGATGTGCGCTCCGCCGCCGAAGCCGCCGATGTCGCTGCCAGTGGCGATCCCGCCCTGCGCATCAACAGCGACGGCAGAGGACCCGTCTCCGCCGAGTGGATGATCCCGAAATCCCTGTGGATGAAGCGTAACCAGCCGGAGCTGTTCAGCCGTGCCGCGCGCATCTGCGAGTATCAGGACTACATCAACTGGCGCCTGACCGGCCGCTGGGTCGCCTCGCTCAACAACACGTCGGTGCGCTGGCACTACCAGAGCCGCGAAGGCGGCTTGCCGCTGTCGCTGCTGGAGAAGCTCGATCTTGCCGAGCTCGAACAAAAATGGCCGCCGCTGATCGTGCGGCCCGGCGATGTGATCGACTCCCTCACCAAGTCCGCGGCTGAGCATCTCGGCCTCAAGTCCGGCATTCCGGTGGTGCAAGGCGGCGCCGATGCCTTCATCGGCGTGATCGGCCTCGGCGTCACCGAGCCGGGCGAGATGGCGCTGATCACCGGCTCATCGCACCTCCATCTCGGCATCGCCGCGCGCGAGGTCCACGGACCCGGCATCTGGGGCACCTACATGGACGCCGTCTATCCCGACAAGCCGGTGATCGAGGGCGGCCAGACCTCAACCGGCTCGGTCATCGCCTGGTTCAAGCGCCACTTCGCGCCGAACACCACGCTCGATGCGCTGAATGACGAAGCGGCGCAGATCGAGCCCGGCTGTGAAGGCCTGCTGGTGCTGGACCATTTCCAGGGCAACCGCACGCCCTACACCGACGCCCTGTCGCGCGGGGCGATCACCGGGCTGACGCTGAAGCACACGCCGGCGCATGTCTATCGCGCGATCATCGAAGGCATCTGCCTCGGCACCAAGCTGATCGTCGAGAATTTCGGCGCGGCCTTCACGCCCAAGCGCATCGTAGTGGCCGGCGGTGCGACCCATTCGCCGCTCTGGCTGCAGATCCACGCAGACACGATCGGCGCGCCGCTGGCGCTGACCGAGGTGTCGGACGCCCCTGCCCTCGGCTGCGCGATCCTGGCCGCCCATGGCGCCGAGCGCTTCGGCAGCATCGAGGAAGGCGCCGAGGCCATGGCGCGGACAGCGCGCACCATCGAGCCCGACGCCGCCAACGCCCAACGTTATGAGTCGTTCTATCCGCAATATCGCGAGCTCTATGCCGCGCTGAAGAAGGCCCGAGAGACAAAATGACTGAAAAACCATGAGTGCCGACAACAAGCTGCGCCGCGCGCTTTATCGCGACTAAATCAGTGCGATCACGTGCAAAAGGGGGAGACAGCTGAACCCGTTTGACCAGCGCATTTGGAACGAAACACCTGGTGCACAGCTCACAACCCAGAGGTCGCGGGTTGGAATCCTGTCCCCGCTACTAGGTAGAACGGCCCCGGGGAGATTCCTCTGGGGCCGTGCTTGGTGTCCCTGCCGGGCCTACTGAGAAACGAGGCCCTCGCCGCGCTGTGAATTCGAAGAGTTGACAGGGGACGCCTTGAGACGATTTCCACTGGTCAGGCCGTTTCGAGAGTCATTGCGAGACAACCAAATTCGGCCTCTGTCCGACTGGGCGTCACGTGGTCGCAGGTTCAAATCCTGTCAGCCCGACTTAAGAAAATAGGCTCTGAACTGCGGTAATCGGATTTGTCAACATCTCACAAGGTGCTGAAGCCCGGCATCGGTATGGGACCACGTCGCCTGCTCTGAGAACCCGAAGCGCACTTGTCCAACGGTAAAGTGGTCGCAGGTGCAATCTCCCCGCCGAATACTGTGCTCTCCGTATCGGCAATAGGGCATGCGCCTTTAGCACCCGCCAGCGCCTGTGCGCCCGCGCTTCACAGTGCGACCATGACTGTGAAGTGGATATCGAAGAGTTCCCGATCGGGTGCGCCGCAACGCTGGGCGAGTTCGAGGAGGACCCGCACCCACGGCTGGCGCGGCTGCGGGCGGCCGAGCCCGGCAGCGACCGGAACAAACCGCTCGCGCCGCCCCGGCTGCTACGTCCGGGATCGAGCGCCCGGCTAGCCTCCGCTGTCGGCACCAACGTGATCCCGCCGTCTGGCGCCACAGCACCCGCCGCTCGGCGACCGTCGCCGGCAAAGGCCGCTGCAACCGAAGGATGCGGGCGCGAGCGGCATGCTGACTGTGGCAACTACCCCCGCAATGCCCTTCCGAGGGCTACCGTGCGATCCATCGGCACTGGATGGAGGCTGGTCCAGGCCCAACGTGCGATGAGGTGATGCCGAGTGCACAGCGGTGAGCTGGCGCACCAGCGGACGCAAACACTCGACGAGTCCCTGCTCGTCGCTCCCGAGGAATCAGACCGTCCGGTCGTCGACTTCCTCAGAGCCACGCCGGGCCGGCTGGCGTTGATGGCCGTCGTTCTGGTCGCGGCGTTGCTCGCCGTCGGTGCGATCGCGTCGAAGACGGTTTCCGACCGGCAAGGCCAGCTGGAGACCCTGCGATCGCACACCGAACCGCTGGCCGATGCAGCACAACGGATCTACGGCGCTGTCTCGTTTGCCAACACGACCGCGGCCACCGCGTTCCTGTCCGGCGGCGTCGAACCGCAGGACGTCCGCGATCGCTACGACGCCGCGATCGGACAGGCGTCCGCCGGCCTGGTCACCGCCTCGAACGGCGTGTCGCCCAACGATATTCACTCGCTGACGCTGCTTACCGACATCTCGAACCAGCTGGCGGTGTACACCGGGATGATTGCCACTGCTCGCGCGAACAACCGCGCCGGTCGCCCGATCGGGGTCGCTTACCTCAGCGAATCGTCCACGCTGATGCAGCAGGACATCATGCCGGCCGCCGAACGGTTGTACGCGAGTCAATCCGGTGCCGTCATCGCGTCGGAACGCTCCGCAGGTCCGTCGCGTGTCGTGATCGCCGCGGCGGTGCTGGTGCTGGCGCTGCTGTTGCTTGCGCAGGTTTCGCTGGCTCGGCGCAGCCATCGTTGGCTCAACCCCGGTCTGGTGCTGGCGTCGGTACTGATGGCGGTGCTCGTGGTGTGGTTGACAGTGGCCGGGCTGGTGGCGACGCAGGCCGCCACCAGTGCGCGGACGCACGGCGGTGAGCCGCTGAACACCGCGGTGAGCGCGCGGATCCTCGCTCAGCAGGCCCGGGCGGATGAAATCCTCGGACTGCTCAAACGGGGCTCCGACACCCTGTCCGACATCAGATTCGATGAGCGGACCGCACAGATCGGGTGGCTGCTCGACGAACACCGGGTTAACGGGGCGGCGGAAGCGCTGCGCGGCTGGATGCGCTCCCATGACGAGATCCGACGCAAGCTGGCCGGCGGCGACTTTGGCGGCGCCGTGGCGATCGCGCGAGATGACGCGCCGCAGCACTCGACGGCGCAGTTCACCAAGTTGGACAGCGCATTACGGGACGACATCATTGAACTGCGCGATCGGCAGCGCGACGGGATCACGGATGCCTACACCGCGCTGAACCTCCTTCCGGCCGGCGCGGCGGCCATCAGTGTGCTGGCGGCGCTGGCGGTGGCTGCCGGTATCGCGCCACGACTAAGCGAGTACCACTGATGCGCACGATCGGAACGGCTCTCGGGCTTGCGGTCATCCTACTTACCGGCTGTTCCACGGTGCAGCCGCTGGCCGAGGTATCCGCAACGCGTACCACGCTGCCGATGCCCAGCGGCGCCACCACGGTGCCGTACGCGTCCGGTGCGGCCGTCGAAAGCTGCGACGCCACAGCCAGTCTGCGCCCGTCCACCGCGGGTGGCCCCGCCGTGGAGGCGATACAGCGCCGCGGCCGGTTGATCGTCGGTGTGGACCAGAGCACCAATCTGTTCAGCTTTCGCGATCCGGTGTCCGGCGAACTGCAGGGCTTCGACATCGACATCGCCCGAGAGGTGGCCCGCGACCTCCTCGGCGATCCCGACAAGGTGGAGTTCCGCCTGCTGACATCGCCGGAGCGCGTCAGTGCATTGCAAGATGGGACCGTCGACATCGTCGCTAAGGCGTTGACGGTCACCTGTGCGCGAGCGGAGCAGATAGCGTTCTCTACCGTGTACTTCGAGGCGAGCCAACGGCTGCTGGTACCGAAGGATTCTCCGGTGCAGGGACCGGCCGACCTGGCCGGCAAGCGGGTCTGCTCGCAGGTGGACACCACATCTCTGGCCACCGTCTCCCGGGTCGCGCCAACGGCAACCCTGCTCGCCGTTCAGAATTGGGACGACTGCCTGGTCGCGCTTCAGCAGGGTCAGGCGGACGCGGCCAGCACCGACAATACGATCCTGGCCGGCATGGCCGTACAGGATCCCAACCTGCACATCGTCGGGCTGAGCCTGGAGGCCGAACCGTACGGTATCGGGATCAACAAGTCTCAGGACGATTTGGTACGCGCGGTCAATGCGAGCCTGGAACGGATCCGACGCGACGGGACGTGGTCGTCGCTTTACCGGAGGTGGCTCACCGTGCTCGGCCCGGCGCCGAGTCCGCCAGAACCGAAGTATCGCGATTGACATGGCTCGAGACGAGGGAACGCGCGCCGTCCTGGTGACCGAATCGGAGCCGGTCAAGGTCGAGGCCACCCGCCCGCGACTGCGCACCGGACGGCGGCTCATCGGCGACGGCCTGGTCGAGATTCCGATTCGCGAGGACGTCGAGCCTGCCAGTGCCATCCTCACCAATCCGGTTCTGGCCGAATCGAAACGGGACTGCAGCAGCTGCGGGCGGCCGGTCGGGCGGGGTGTTGCCGGCCGGCCTGGGGTCAGCGAAGGTGTGTGCCCGGACTGCGGCACGGTGTTCTCGTTCTCACCACAATTGGAGACCGGCGAGTTGGTGGCCAACCAGTACGAGGTTCAGGGCTGCATAGCCCACGGCGGCGTTGGCTGGATCTATCTGGCGATCGATCGCAACGTGAGCGATCGGTGGGTGGTACTCAAGGGTCTGCTCGAGCCGGGCGGCCAGCAGGCGCAGGCGATCGCCGTCGCCGAACGCCAATTCCTCGCCATGGTGAACCATCCCGGCATCGTCAAGATCTACAACTTCGTCGAACACCCGGGTTTCGACGGTTGCCCGGTCGGCTACATCGTGATGGAGTACATCGGCGGCACCACGCTGCAGGCGATCCTGGCCAAGCAGCGAGCGGAAACGCCAGAAGGCGAACCCAAGCCGATGATGCCGGTGGAGCAGGCGCTCGGTTATCTGCTCGAGGTCATGCCGGCGCTCTGCTACCTGCACTCGCTTGGCCTGGTCTACAACGATCTCAAGCCGGAAAACATCATGCTCACCGAGGACAACGTCGAGCTGATCGACATGGGTGCGGTGTCGGGTATCGGAGACTTCGGATACATCTACGGCACCAAGGGATTTCAGGCACCCGAGATCGTACGAACCGGTCCGACGATCGCGACCGATATCTACACCGTCGGCCGAACGCTGGCCTACCTGACCGTCGACCTGCCCGACGACCGGTACGCCGAGACTTTGCCCGACCCCGACGACGTGCCGCTGTTCCAGCGGTATGAATCATTTTACCGGCTGCTGGTGCGTGCGACGAATCCCCGTCCGGCGCAGCGATTCTCGTCCGCAGAAGAGATGGCGACCCAGTGCAAGGGAGTGCTGCGTGAGGTTCTCGCCGAGCAGACGGGTGTGCCGCGTCCGGGTACGTCGGTGCTGTTCACCATGCACGGCTCGGAGTTCGGGGCGGACCTGGCGCTGCAGCGCACCGACGTGTTCGTCGACGGCCGCCCGCACACCGTACGGCTGAGCGCACGCGATGTCGCCCGCGCAATGCCGACACCGGCCCCGACCGAGGACCCGGAAAGTGATTGGCGGATGGACTGGGACGACGCGATCACCGCGCTGGAGGCCGGAAACCTCCGGGCAGCTCTGAAGTGTTTTGAGCGGGTGATTGCCGCGCTACCGGGCGAAGCCGCGCCCAAGGTGGCGTCGGCCGCCACGGCCGAGCTGATGCTCGAAACGGACGACGCACGGAATGCCGAACGATTGCGGCGGTCGTGCGAGCGGTACTACCGCACGTTGTGGCGCACCGACCATTCCATGGCGAGTGCGGCGTTCGGCTTGGCTCGCCAACTTGCCGCCCGCGGCGATCGGCCCGGCGCGATCGATGTGCTCGATCAGGTTCCGCTAACCTCGCGCCACTACGGCGAGGCTCAGCTGACGTCGGTGTTGATGTTGCTCTACGGGCGCGCCACCGCCGAGATCACCGAGGACGACCTGCGCGACGCGGCGCGGCGCGTCGGCCACTTGACCGAGACTGAGCCACGCGCCCTCCAGATGCGCGCGCTCGTGCTCGGCACCGCCCTCGACTGGATACGGTCCGGCCCGACGGCCGCCGCCGATCCGATCCTCGGCCACTCGTTCGACCGGCAGGGGTTGCGCGCGGGTATCGAGGAAGCGCTTCGGGAACTGGCGCGGCACTCGCCGCGACGGCGCCATCGCTACACCCTGGTCGACCTGGCGAATTCGATCAGACCGCCGAGCTGGATGTGAGCCGACCCGTCGCCGTTGGGAGTCAGTCCGCCACGAACGGGACTCCCGCGCCGTCGGCGACCCGCGGTGGCCAACACCGAAATCATGACCCAACCGGGCAACTTCTCCCTGACCGGCGACGGCCTATGCGTCGGGCACGACAGCGACTCAATAAAGTGTCGCGAACCGCCTGACCTCCACGTGCCGGGACACGCCTGGTGAGTTCAAGAATGTGCCGCGGCGCGGCCGACGCCTATTGAAGTAGTTGAACACCGCTGTGGTTGCCACCGTGTACAAGGTGCAAGTGCGCGACGTGCGCACCGGCATCCATGTAATCAAAAGTGCTCAATATGAGAAGAAACCCACACCGGCGACTTCGCTGTACAGCGCGCTCGGCATGGCGCTCACCGCTTCAGCCGATCAGCCGCCCATCCCGGCTGCAACTCCTACTCCGTCCGCGGCTACCACTACTCCGACGACGACGTCCGATACAACCCCTGTCATGATGCATGCACCCTTGGAGTTTCGCCCTACGCACCGAGGATGGCACTAACCTGACGCTCGACCTGTCCGCGGTCGAAAACGGACTACCCTCGACAGATCTGCCGCAAGACGAGAAAGTATCCGGTCCGATAGCCGTTGATGTACCGCTGGGAAGAGTTATCACCCAGATCGTCCTTACGAATGGCCTCGGCGGTCCGCAACTCGGTCTGTGGTTTTCATGAGGTCAGCTCCGTGATCAGTTGGTTGACGATGACGCGGATTCGCACAGTCTCGCAGCGCGGGCAATACCAGCAGTCGAACAGTGTGCGCCACCGCAGCGGGTGGGCGCGCCTTCTACAGGCACGGCAACGTGGCACGGTCATTGCATCTCGGGCCATTGCAGTAGTTGGGGCAGCCATAGCTGTGGCGTGATGTGAATTGTGCCGTAAAACACGTAGTGAAATGAACCATTCGGCTGGCCTCGTCAACATGTGGTCCGTCAGCTAAACGACTAGGACAACACGAGCGCGTCCGACAGCCCGTCGATGGCCGCCCGTGTCGTCGCGTCCGAGGTGTGCCCGTAGATGTGTCCCGTGATCGCGCTGCTGCTGTGCCCGAGCAGATCGGCGACCGCTTTGATGTGAACACCGGTCTCCAGCCACGCCACAGCGGCGCTGTGGCGCAACGTGGCGCCGTGAGGAGTCAAGCCCGCGGCGGGCGACGCGAATCACTTTGCGTGGCGGAAGCACCGTATATGGGAAGAGTTCGATCCGGGCGACGATCGGCTTGCATGGCGGTTCGTGGCGGTCGATCAGGGAGCCGGTGGTCTGAGTATGTCTGCTTACAAAACCGCTTCGTCGCGAAGGCGCCTGTCAAGCGGGCCCGATGACATGGCAGCTGATGTAACAACTCAACAATGTCCCGGGGGGGAGCGGGTGAAGTGCGTCTATCGCCGGTGGGGCAGGAGGAGGCGATTGCGGCGGCGGTGCGGCGGGAGCAGGTGATTGCGGCGGCGGTGCGGCAGGAGCAGGTAATTGTGCCGGTGGGGCGGGAGCGGACAATTGCCGCGGCGGTGCGCCAGGAGCAGGCGATTGCGGCGGTGCGGCAGGGGCCGAATTTGCCAAGAGGCGACTCGCGAAAGTCGCTGCCTGGTCAATGAATCCGGACTCCGCGTACTGCATGTGCGCGTTGAAGTCCCTTCCGCTCGAACAGACTATGTCGTCGGGGATGCACAAGTCGACGGTCTTGGCCGCGTACAGCGGGCCGACTTCGACGTCCGGCTGATTGATCGCTCGCATAAACCGGTCGTTTGGTTTTCCGAATAGGGCGACCGCGGCGACGTGTTTGGCCACGTCGGGCGGCATCGGGTTCGGCACGCCCTCAGGTGCCCCATCCGGTATGACATTCGCGGTGACGAAGCCCATCACGGCTGCGCCTTGGGAGAATCCGCCGAGCACCATGTTGGTGTTGGGACAGTTCGCCGCCGTGGACTCGATATGCGCGCTCGCGTCCCTAATGCCGACCAGGGCGGTGGGGAAGTCCGTGGTGGCGGGGTAGTCGACCGGATATACCTCGATCGACTTTGTGCCGACTCGCGCGCGCAGCGCGTCCACGAATGCCTGTCCGGTTGGACCAACACCGGGATCCTCGGTGGTGCCGCGCGCGAATACCACCTCGAAGTCGGGGCAGGGCTGCGCGAACGCGGACGGAACGGGTGTGCTCAGCGTCGCCCAACTTGCTGCTGTAGCAACGAATACAGCGGCATGGCGTGCCCTCACCGCGCAATGCTGACATACCGGGACGACGGCGGCAATCCGAAAAACCAACAGCCAATGAACGCCGGGTGAATCCGCGCACGGAGGTCCCGTTCCCACCCAACCGCCAGGAAGCTGAAACCCTTAGCAGCAGTGGTTCGTACCGCCACCAGGGGAGCAGGTGGCGTACGGCGACGTCGAGCATCGATGAAATTGGCGGCGCTGCGCGCGCGATCAGATGAAGTAGGTTTCGTGCCCAGTCGGGTATCCGCCGCCGTCGGTGGCGATATGAACGTGGTCGAAATGATTGGCCGTTTCGTTGCCGTAGTCCGCCGTCCAACTCGGCGCTCCGATGCCCGGGTAGAAGCCCTGCCTCCAGATCACGTGGATCACTCCCCATCGTTTCGCATTCGCCAATGCCAATCCGGCGATTTGGTTGCCGAGCTCAATACCCTCGGCGGTGTGATAGTTCGGGATCATCACATCGATCGCCAATCCGTTGGGATGCCACTTCAAGGCGTCCTGCCGGTACCCGCCGATGGTGGTGATCTCGGGGAACATCACGCTGATGGCACGGGCCGCCCGGATGGTATGGACCTGCAACCCCTCCTCCGGCGCGACGCCAGCAGGTAACGCGAACTGGAAGTCCGGGGCAGCGACAGGCGCGCTTGCCGCCAACAATTCCGCCTCCGTTGGACTGGCGACGTACGTCGCGCCGGCCGGCGCAGATCCCTGGCCCGTCGGGGTTGCTGCCGGGACCTCATCGCAGCACGGACGCTCTGTGCTTTGGGCGTAGATCATGGCTGCAGCGACGACGAGCGAGGCCGCGAATGCCAACCACCGGCCCCGGCCGTTGGCTAACAGGTTTCTGCCCACGAACAGCACTTTACTGTCGTGTCCGACTCCGGTTTGGCAATCTCCGTCATCTTTTGGTTGTCTACTGCGGCGGAGTGAAGCCGACTGCGAGCGCGTAGTCCTACTCATCCGCAGCGGCTCGCGGCCCGGCATCCTGAACGTATGCCGCTCACCAAGCCCATGTCCGATGCAGGCAAGGTCGCCGCCGACACTCCGCCTGCCCGCGATCACCCCGATCACGTGGGTCGTGCAGGTCATGCCGCGGTTCTTTCTCGCGGGCGGCGCTGCGGGGCGCATATGGCTGGCGCCCCGGTGCCCCTTGGGGCACTTGGCTTTTCACCCGGGCCCAGCGGCTGTGCCGGCCGGTCTTCTGGTACCTGGCCGCATGGACGGTCGGCCTACTCGTGACGCAAACGGTGCTTGGAACGGAGTCCGCGGTGGCGCTGGGGCGCGAGTGCGTCGCACTCCTGTGGTTCCTCGGTGTTTACCTTGTAGTGCTCGCCGTCGTGCCGTTGCTGACATTGCTGCCTGCGCAGGATTCGGCCGCTTGATCCCCGATCAGATCTTCAGCACGTCGAAGAAGGTCTGCGTT
The DNA here is from genome assembly GCA_963770305.1 of uncultured Actinomycetota bacterium. Classification (GTDB taxonomy): domain Bacteria; phylum Actinomycetota; class Actinomycetes; order Mycobacteriales; family Mycobacteriaceae; genus Mycobacterium. The sequence continues at coordinate 139,960 of CAVYPB010000030.1, read as the reverse complement.
GCGGCAGCTCGACGAACATTCGTAGCCATGGCGGCAGTGTGTATCCGGACACCGTCGTCCCGCGACTTCTCCTGAGGTCGTGTCGGGCACGCCCGACATCAGCGGACGGACCGCAACCGGGGTGCCACACTGACGCGATGACATCCAACGACGTGTACGAACGGCTGGGCGTGCTCGACCAGCTCGTCCAACACCTCTCCCGCGTCATGGCCGGACATTAGTGGCCGATTAGGTGAGCGTGAGCGGCTGGTGACCGATCGGGGCAATCACTCGAGGGGTGATTCGGGACGCGATCGCGACGGAAGCCGCATATCTGTGTGAGGCATCATGCTTCGCGTGTCAACCATGTAGCGAGCTCTCTACGAGGCTCGCTCGAATTCAGGCGAGCGGGCCAACAGCCGGCGGCGGTGCAACTGGAGCTGCAGGCCCGGGAGGAGTCAGAGGCGTCGACGGCAGATGCGGTGACGGGGCCGCGCCTCCCACAGAGGGTGCTGGTGCAACCGGAGCCGCAGGCGCGGAAAGTGGCAGAGGCGCCGACGGCGACAGCGGTGACGGAGCCGTACCCGCAGCAGGTGGCGGCGCCGGCACATCCGCGGCCCAACTCGCTTGGAGTTGAGCTGCGGCGAAAGCCGCTGCCTGGTCAACCATGCCGGCGTCTACGTACTCGTTGTGAGCGGAGAAGCTACTGCCCTTAGGATCGCAAACCAGATCGTTGTCTACACACAAGTCGATGGTCTTGGCCACGTACTGTTGGCCGACGGTGATCGGCGGGTCATTGATCGCATGCATGAAGCGTGTCGATGGTTTTCCGAAGAGCGCAACCGCTGCGACGTGGTTGGCAATTTCGGGCGGCATCGGCGCAGGCACGTCCAGATCAGAAACCCCATCGGGCACCACGTTCGCGGTGACGAAGCCCGTCACGGCCGCGCCTTGGGAGAATCCGCCGAGCACGATCTTGGTTTTAGGGCAGTTCGCCGCCGTGGCAAGGACATGTGTGCGCGCGTCCGTAATTCCAACGACAGCGGTGGGAAAGTCGGTGGTGGCAGGGTAGTCGACCGGATAGACCCCGACCGACTTCGCGCCGACTCGCGAGCGCAGCGAGTCAACGAACGCGTCTCCCGTGGGCCCAAGACCAGGCGCCTCGGTGGTGCCGCGGGCGAATACCACCTCGGCGTCGGGGCAGGGCGCCGCCTGCGCGGTCGGTATCGGTGCAATCTGAATCGCCCAACTCGCCACCGCCGCAGCACCAATCAACCCAACGATGTGGCGTGGACTCACGGCCCTATGCTGACACACCGCGACGCCGAGCGCACGTTTAGCGCACCGTGGCCCGCCTAGCCCGTCGACAGCGACGGGTCCGACCAACGTCAACGGCATTTGCTGAAGTTCGCGAATGGATTTTTCGCCATTCGATGACCTCGGTTTCCGCATCTTTTCGTTCTGGCTAGATGCGATCGGCGGCAAACGCCGCGGCCTGGTTGACCATCCCCGTCTGGACATACGCAACGTGCGCACCCATGTCTACGCCGTTGGAGCAAATAGGATCGTTGGGCACGCACAAGTCAACGGTCTTGGTCGCATAGAGGGGCCCGATCGTGGGCAGCGGCCCGGGGGAGAGCGAGTCCGCAAAGGCACTCTTAGGTGCCCCGAAGAGGGCGGCGGCAGCGACATGATCGGCGACTTGGGCCGGCATTGCCGTGGTGGCTAAATCCATGACCCCCGCGCCCTGGGAGTATCCGCCAAGCACCATTCGCGTCTCCGGGCAGTTCGCAGCCATCGACTGCATATGGTTGCTCGCATCATTGGCACCGGCGGGCGTGCTGTTGCCGAAATCTCTGCTGGCCGGGTAGTCGACCGCGTACACCCCAACAGTCTGCCCACCCAACTGCGAACGAAGCGAGTCGACGAACGCCTGTCCGACACCACCGACGCCAGGCGGCTCGGTCGTGCCGCGCGCGAACACGATCTCGACGTCCGGGCACGGATCCCGGCCGCAGTCGGGAGGTGGATAAGGGCGATCGGCAGGGCCCATGCCGCCGTCCCCACAGCCCCGAGGATGCGCATGGCCCGGTGTGCGCTCATTGTGTCCATGTTCGTATGTCGCACGGCGACCCGCAGATATCACAGAATCGGTTCGATCATCGCGATTCGAACCCTCGAAACACCCTGTTACCGCTGGTAGGACTACTCGCCATGGCGTGTGTTCAGTTCAGCGGCGTGACCTACCGCGATCCCAGCCGCGCCTACGGCAGTTACGTCCTCTATAACCGGCGCTGATGGCGTCACGCGGCTGATCGACCTCAATGACGTGGTGCGCAACGAGTGGCCGCAACCCCGGTGTTCAAGCCGCCACCCCAAACCCGACGTAGAACGTGCCGGCCAAACCATAGTGGGCCCCAGCGTCAACGAACAGTAAATGGATGTCATACACAGGATGTCGGAACGGTTAACGCCGCCGCGTGAAACGAGCAACACCTATCGGCACGGCTGTTTCAGGAGACGTCTCCTTTTGTGACCGTCAAGTTCGCGCGGCGAAATGCGCGGTAACGCCGCTGGTCGGCCTGTCGATAAACGCGACAACGCCGATGTTGCACTTTCTTCTCCACAGGAGGTGACGTGCAAGGGCGAGCAACCTATGCTCGCTTCGGTGAGGGCTTGACCCGCGGCGGCGACGTCGGTTAGCGACGAGAGTGGGGCCAAAGGTGCAGACAATGCTGGGACTGTCGATCACGGCGACCAGCGTCGGATGGGTGCTTCTCGACGGACAAGGCCTCAACGCCGCCACCCTCGACCACGATGCGTTCGATGTCCACTGCAGCATCGACGGCGGCGATACGTCTCAGCACACTGCGGCCGCTCGCGGCGCGCAGGCGATCGCGACGACAAGCGGTCATAAGGTGGGCTCTGTCCGGCTGACATGGACCGAGGACGTCGAAGGGGCCGCCACGACCCTGCTGAAGTCGTTGGCAGACTTGGGCTTCGACAACGTTCATGCCATCTCGCTGAGTAAGGCCACCCAGGCGTGGGGGATTGAGATCGGGCGTCAGAACGAGCTGACCAAGAGCGGTTTGTGCATTCTCGAGCCCAACGCAGCCACGGTCATGATCGTCGCCACCGGCGCCGGTTCGGTGCGCACCGCCGTCACCGATACCCGCGAGACCGCTGAGGACCTCATTGACTGGCTGAGGACGGTTTTCCGTAGGGACGGCTGGATGCCGGAACGCCTGTACGTCCTCGGCGCACTCGACGATCTCGATGAGGTCCTTGAACCGATCGCCGATGCTCTGCCGATACCCGTCTCCGATTCAGCCGACGTCCAGCTTGCCCTTGCGCGCGGTGCAGCGCTGGCGACGGTCAGCCAGATCGATGCCGGTTCCTCGCACGCGGCCGAGACGCCGCGCGAGCGGCCCTGGCGGTTATCGCGTGCGAAGAAGTCGATCACCCCAGCGGACGCCGACACGGTTGTCGCGGCAACCGTCAGCCAGATCGATGGCGATTCGTCGCAGGCGGTCGAGACGCCACAGTCTGAGTTACGCGTTGACACGACGCAGAGCGACAGGCAATGGCTGGCGTCGCACGCGAAGAAGGTGACCATCGCGGCGGCCGCTGTGGCGGTTTTCGGGACGGCGCTGTCGCTCGCTGCGGGTTCTGCGATCAACGTTGAAAAGACGTCAGCGCAGGCCGCAGACCCGGCGACGGCTGAGGGCGCGTCCGTGACGTCGCCCAGTGCTCACACCGCTCCCGCGCCGAGCCCGGCGTCGGCCCCGCCGCAGGTCCAACCGCTGGCCGCTCCGCCGCCCGCACGACCGGCACCGCCGAAAACCCTCGCACCTCCCGCTGAGTCTGTGGCGGCCCTGGCGCCTGAACCCGTCGCCCTTCCTCAACACGCGGTTTCCGCTTCGCCGCCCGCCGACGTTTCTGTCACCACGCCGGATGCTCAGCCACCCGCGGCGCCGCTGGCGGCGCCGGTTGCTCCGCAGTTCGTGGCCCCGCTGGGGGCGCTGCCCGGTCCGCCGCCTGTGGCCCCGCTGGGGGCGCTACCGGGTCCGCCGCCTGTGGCCCCGCTGGGGGCGCTACCGGGTCCGCCGCCTGTGGCCCCGCTGGGGGCGCTGCCCGGTCCGCCACCTGTGGCCCCGCTTGCGGTGCCGCCCGCTCCGCAACCTGCTGCACCCTTCGCGGTGCCTGACGTGGCTGCCCCGGCACCGATCGCTCCACCACCTGAGGCCCCGCTTGCGGCGCTGCCCGGTCCGCCACCTGCCGCGCCGCTCGCGGCACCGCCGGCACCAATCGCTCCGCCACCCGCAGCGGCGCCTGTGCCATCGGAACCGGCAGATGCGCCACCGCCGCCGGACCCGGTCCAGGCTGTCTTGGGCCCGTTGTTCGGCGGGCCGCCCTGACCTATTCCGGCTTGATGCCGACGGTGAGCAGGTCCGACAACACCTGTGTCCAGGCGGGGCGGCGGACGCGATGTTGATCGCTGACGCGGAAGCCCGCGCCTTCGAACAGTGCCCGCATCTCCGCGGGCGACGGGTTGTCTGCCGGGTTGAGCCGATTGCCGCCGGGCCCTTGTGCCACTGCACGTCGGACGAGCGCGTCCTCGCCTGGGCGAGCATGCCGTCCGACATGTCGACACCGTAGATCTCGTCAGGCTGCGACTCTTCTGAGATCCGGTCGGCGAGAATCCCTGTGCCGCAGGCGATGTCGGCGACCCTGCGCGCCGCTGTCCTTCAGCGCGGCGATCACTTCGTTCTGCGCGGCCGATACACCCACTGCTGAAGAAACGGCAGATCGGAGAGCGGCGCTGCCACACTCCAGAACTGCGTGACCGCAACGTTCAGAGTCCGGCGAGGCGCTGTCGTCACCCCCAATTCCACACGGACGGGTCGCTGGGCGGGTAACTGGCGCAGACGTCGGTGCCATGGGCCGCGACGCCCTTGTTGTTGAAGAACAGCTTCGCCCAGTTGCCCCAGTGAGTTGCCATCTGCTCGTAGTAGACGTTGGTCGCGGTGTCCTCCGAATACTGCCGCCGTCCCGCGTAGTCCAGCGAGAAGAACCAGTAGATTCGGTCGCGGGCGCCCTGCTCAATGTCGGGCGGCCTGTTGTTGTAGTCGATCATGTAGCGCTGGTAGTAGATCGGCTCGACGTCGCGCACCGCGGCCATGTACTGATCGACCGTGCAGGTGGTCTTGAGTATCCGGTTCGGGATCGGGTAGTCATCGCTGGCGTCGGCCGACGCCACCGCGGGAAGGGCCATCGCCGCCAGGCTTACCGCAGCCGCCGCGACACTCGCTTTGATCAACATTCCTGACTCCTTACTGTCGCGCTGCTGCACGTTCGAGGATCGGCAACTTATCGGGGCAGTACGTGCGAAGCGCTGCACCGAGGAACTGCCATGCCTGCTCCGTGGTACTACCCTTTGGCAGTTGAACGAAGACGAACTTCGCGGATTTGTCGGCGTCCTGGTCGAGGCCGTTGTAGAGCCGCTGACAGGTGATCTTACCGATCCACGCGTTGTAATCCTTCGGGCCGTAGATCCCATACGTGTGGAGTTCGTTCGCGAAATCCACATCTGGGTCGGCGTGTGCTGGTGCGGCAAACACCAGCGCGGGCGCAATCGCTGCTGCGGCGATCGAGGCGAGGCGTAATCCCTTCATGACATCCTATCTAATTGGACCCGTTGGGTGTTCATCACCGGCGCTGACACTGACCGGGGTGTCGTCGGCCGAGTGGTGCGGCGGTTTCGGCCATGGCGCAGGCACAGGCCGAGCTCGCACTCGCTGCGGCCACCAGAACCACCGGCCCATGAGCGCCGCGATCGACGGCGTCATGAACGAGCGGATGATCAGCGTGTCGAACAACAGGCCGAGGCCGATCGTGGTGCCCACCTGACCGACCACGACGAGATTGCTGACGACCATCGACATCATCGTGAACGCGAACACCAAACCGGCGGACGTCACGACCGCGCCGGTGCCACCCATCGAGCGGATAATACCGGTCTTGATCCCGGCGTGGATCTCCTCCTTGAACCTGGATACCAACAACAGGTTGTAGTCGGAACCCACGGCCAGCAGGATGATCACCGACATCGCCAGAATCATCCAGTGCAGCTGGATGCCGAGGATGTGCTGCCAGATCAGCACGGACAGCCCGAACGATGTGCCCAGCGACAACAGCACCGTCCCGACGATGACCGCCGAGGCGATCACCGCTCGAGTGAGCAACAGCATGATGATGAAAATCAAGCAGAGCGATGCTATTCCGGCGATCAGCAGGTCCCAGTTGGAACCCTCCGCCATGTCCTTGTAGGTGGATGCGGTGCCCGCCAGGTAGATGCGCGAGCCTTCCAATGGCGTGCCCTTGATGGCCTCGAACGCCGCGTTCTTGATCTGCGAGATGAGCTAGATACCTTCAGCGGTCGCGGGATCTCCTTCGTGGGAGATGATGAACCGAACCGCATGACCGTCCGGTGACACGAACATCTTCATGCCGCGTTTGAAGTCCGCATTGTCGAACACCTCGGGTGGCAGATAGAACGAATCGTCGTTCTTGGATGCATCGAAGGCCTGGCCCATCGCAGTCGAGTTCTCCTGCATGGCCTTCATCTGGTCCTGCTGGCCCTTCTGGCTCTGGTACATCGTCAGCGTGATGTTCCGCATGCTCTTCATCGTCTCGATCATCGACGGCATGATCGCGACCAACTGCGGCATCAGCGTGTCCAGGCGTTCCAAGTCGGGAACCAGCCGCTGGACGTCATCGGTCAGGACGTCGATGCCGTCGAGGGTGTCGAAGATCGACCGCAGGGAATAGCAGACGGGGATGTCGTAGCAGTGCGGTTCCCAGTAGAAATAGTTGCGGAGCGGTCGGAAGAAGTCGTCGAAATTCGCGATGTTGTCCCGCACTTCGCCGATATCGACGGCCATGTTCTTCGTCTTCTGCACCATGCTGTGCGTGGTGTCCGCCATCTGCTGGGTCAGGCTTTGCATTTTCTCCATCGTGTCGATGGTCGTCTGCATGTCGTTGGCCTGCGTCAGCATGTTCGCCATGACTTTGTCCATGTAGTCCTGGTTCATCTGCTGGGTGGTGCCCTTCATGCTGATCAGGAACGGGATCGACGTGTGTTCGATCGGCGTTCCCTGCGGCCTGGTGATGGTCTGCACCCTGCCGATGCCGGGAATGTGGAAGATGCTCTTGGCAATCCGGTCGATGACCAACATGTCCGCAGAGTTGCGGACGTCGTGGTCGGTCTCGACCAGCAGCATCTCCGGGTTCATCCGGGCCTGCGGGAAGTGCCGGTCGGCCGCCGCGTAGCCCTGATTGGCCGGGATGTCCGGCGGCAGGTAGTTGCGGTCGTTGTAACTCGGCTTGTAGGACGGCAGTGCCAGCAGACCCACCAGCGCGAGAGCCACCGAAGCAGCGAGAATCGGGCCCGGCCAACGCACGATGGCAGCACCGATGCGGCGCCAGCCCCGAGTCTGGGTCATCCGCTTCGGATCGAAGAGGCCGAACCGACTGCATATGGTCAGCAGCGCGGGCGCCATGGTCAGCGCCGCCGCAACGGCCACGAGCATGCCGATCGCCAAGGGAATGCCCAGCGTTTGGAAGTACGGCAGCCTCGTGAAGTGCAGGCAGAACGTCGCGCCGGCGATCGTCAGACCCGATCCCAGAATGACGTGGGCGGTGCCGTGATACATCGTGTAGAAGGCGGTTTCGCGATCCTCGCCGGCTGAGCGCGCTTCGTGGTAGCGGCCGACGAGGAATATCGCATAGTCGGTTCCCGCCGCGATCGCGAGCGTCGTGAGCAGGTTGACGGCGAACGTCGAAAGCCCGATGAGGTCGTAATAGCCAAGAGCCGCAACGATTCCGCGGGCAGCCGCCAGCTCGATAAACATCATCACCAAGACCAGCAGCACGGTGACGATGGATCGGTAGACGAACAGCAGCATCACGAAGATCACGCAGATGGTGATCATGGTGATGAGCTTGATGCTGCTGTCGCCCGCGTGTTGCTGGTCGTTAGTGAGCGGCGCGGGGCCGGTGACGTAGGCCTTGATCCCCGGTGGCGGCTGACTGTTGGCCACGATGTCACGGACCGCTTGCGACCGACTCGTTCGCGAGGCTCTCGCCCTGGTTGCCTGCCAGGTAGAGCTGAACGTAGGCGGCCTTGTTGTCGGCGCTCTGCGCTCCCGACGCCGTCAGCGGATCACCCCAGAAGTCCTGGATGTGCTCGACGTGCTTCTTGTCGGCCTCGAGCTTGTCGATCAGCCCGTCGTAGTACTTATGGGCAGCGTCACCGAGAGGTTGGTCGCCTTCCAGGACGATCATCGCCGAGCTGTTGGAGTCGAACTCCTGGAAATCCTTGCCGATGCGTTTCATCGCCTGCAGCGACGGCGCATCGTTGGGGGCCAACGACACCGCGTGTGACTCGCCGACCTTTTCCAGCTGCGGTGCGATGACGTTCACCATGACGATCGAGCGCCAGCCAGCCCAGCAGGATCGGCACCGAGAACAGGCGGATGAAGCGGGGGATCATCGGGTGCGCGCCGATGTGTGTATTGCTCATGCGGACTTCACCAAGCAGAAGGTCTGGGCGTTCAAGCCGTCCGAGGTCCTCTCGTCCTTGACAACTCCGTCGACAGTGATCCGGCAGGTGATGCTGTCGCCGTCGCCCTGGGCGACGATGTTCGGGCTGGCGGCGGGTGCGGTCGTGGTGAGGGTGAGCGACCACGGCAACGGGGCGTTCTCGGCCTTCTGCGGCTGCGCGTCGAGGTCGAGGTAATTGATCGTCGCCTCCGACCCCGCCCCGAAGATCTCGTACGTCACGACTTTGGGGTTGAACGGCTCGGGATCATTGACCAGGCCGGCGCCCGGTCTGGTGAGTACGGTGTGGCCGAAGAATCCGCGGAAGCGGTCCACAGTGAATGCCGCTAGAACCACCACAAGCAAGATGACCAGCGGTATCCAGACGCGCTTCGCAACCTTCAGCATCGGACCTGTCGCTCCCGACGTTCGCTACCCATTTACGCCCTCTTCTAGTGCCTGCTCGCTGGCAGTTTCACATAACTTAGCCGGTATAACTTCTCATCGCGAAACAGATTTAGCTCAAGCAGGTGTGTTGCTGGTCACCTCCGAGCCGCCCGACGAGCGGGCTGAGTCACTGGGCCGCCCCGTTTCCGGCCGCTGCGGATCCCATGACGGCATTTCGAAGCGATCAAGGCATTGCTCGATGAACGCCCTCGCTTGCTCGTGCCCGCGGGTGATGCCGAGTCCCTGTTCGTGCAGGACCATGCGCGCCAGGCTGCCCATGATCATCGACATGACCACCGGGGGAAACGATTCGAGGTCGATGCCGCGGGCCTTCAGCGCCAGGGTCATGGCGCCCTCTTCGAGATCGCGGAAACGCATTGCGTAGGACACGATTTCGCTGCGGATGGCCTTGCGATGGTTGGCCATCGCGAGGAACTCGGTGAACAATTGCGCGTCTTGCGCGCCGCTGAGCTGCCACAACGCATGCAGCGGCTCGGCCTCGGCCATCGCTTGCCGTTGCAGCTGCAGGTTGGTCTCGGCCTTGTCACGCAGCACGGCCACGAACAGGTCGTCCATGCTCGGGAAGTAGTAGTGCACGAGGGCCGACTTGACCCCGGCCTTGCCGGCGACCCGCCTTGACGTCGCCGCCGCATACCCCTCGTCCAGCATGATTTGGGCAGTCGCCTCGATCAGAGCCTCCCGCGTCGCCTCCCGGCCAACCGGTGGCCGCTCGTCAGCGGGGGTGCTGGTCATAGCGGGAGCCTAACGGTTGGGCGGTCGCCCAACAACCGGAAAGCCGCGCACCAAAGGCTGAGCCGAACTTGCTATTTTTAGTAAGATACGAAGCTGCTCGCCGATCGTGATTTTCCAACGCCGAAGCAGAGGGTGAGCCAATTGACCGAAGTGAACTGGACACCGCTTCCCGTTCCGTGGGCGGTCCAGGCTGTGGACCGGATCCCCAAACAGCGCTACTACGACGAGGAGTTCTACGCCCTCGAGGCCGAGTTGTTCTGGCCCCGGGTGTGGCAGATGGCATGCCGGCTCGAGGAAATCCCGTCGCGCGGCGACTTCGTGGAGTACGAGATCCTCGACCAGTCGGTCATCGTCGTGCGGCTCGACGATGACAGCGTTCGCGCCTACTACAACTCTTGCCGTCACCGCGGGATGAAGATCGTCGAGGGCACGGGATCGCGCCGCACCTTCGTCTGCCCGTTCCACGGGTGGTGCTGGGGTCTCGACGGTGACAACACCTTCGTGTTGCGGCCCGAGGTTTTCGATGAAGGCAATCTCGGCGCCGACGATCTGCGCCTCGCCCCGGTCAGGTGCGAGCTGTGGGGCGGGTGCGCGTGGATCAACCTCGACGACAGCGCACCCCCGCTGCGCGAGTGCATCGAGCCGTTCGCGGCCAAGCACGACGAGTGGAAGGTGGGCGCGCTGCGCACCGAATGGTGGAAATCGTGCCTGCTCCCCGTGAACTGGAAGCTGGCGACCGAAGCCTTCATGGAGGGCTACCACGTCCCGCAGACCCACCCGCAATTACTGCCGTCGTCGCACAGTCGGGAAGCGTCGTCCGTGCACCCGATCATCGAGACGAGCCTGCACTTCATGCGGACGCTCGGCTCGGGCATGGGAGGGATGACCCACGAGAACGACGTCCGGATCGCCGAGGGGCTACAGACCATGTCGCTCCCGGACGATCCGGCCGAGGCGATGGCGAGCTGGCGCGGCGCGGTCAACGAGGCGGTCACGAAGTGGCACCGGGCCCGCGGCTGCGACTTTCCCGATCTCAACGATCTGGACCGTCGCCGTGTCATCGACCCGATCGGGTTCTGCTTTCCGCACTACTTCATCCTGCCCACCTACAGCAGCGCATCGTCGTACCGGATCCGCCCGCTCGGTCCTGAGGAGACTCTCTTCGAGATCTGGTCGCTCACCCGCTACCCGGACGACCGTTCACCCGGGAAACCCACCCCACCGGAGCCGCTGGCTCCCGATGACCCGAGCTGGCCGACGATTCCGGCGCAGGACTTCTCCAACTTGCCGCGTCAGCAGAAAGGCCTGCACGCCAAGGGATTCGACTATATGCGGCTGTCGACGGAGATCGAAGGACTGATCTCGAACTTCGAGCGCGTCATCGACGGCTTCCTCGCGGGCGTGCCCTATGAACGGCTCGTCCGAGCAATCCAGAAGACGAATACCACCATCGACGTTCCCGTCGCCGCCCTCGGGCTGTCCGAACCCGTCAGGTCGGAGGTTCGATGACCGACTGGGATACGTCCGTCGACCTGCTCATCGCGGGTAGCGGCGGCGGCGGGATGGTCGCAGCCCTCGCGACGCTCGATGCCGGACGCGAGCCGCTGATCGTTGAGAAGCAGGCCCTTGTCGGAGGGTCGACGGGTATGTCGGGCGGCATGGTCTGGTTGCCCAACAACCCGTTGATGCGGGCGGACGGCATCGCGGACTCGCACGAGGACGGGTTGGCCTATCTCGACGACGTCGTCGGTGACATCGGTGCCGCCTCGTCGCCTGGCCGCCGCGAGATGTTCCTCACCGCGGGCTCCGAGATGATCACCTTCCTGCTCCGCAAGGGCGTTCGCCTGGTCCGCTGCCCGGGCTGGAGCGACTACTACCCGAACCACAAGGGCGGCAATGCCGCCGGGCGTGGTGTCGAGGGAATCCCGTTCGACGCCGCCGAACTCGGAGACTGGAGCGACAAGGTCCAGCCGTCGATGGCCAAGAATTTTGGGTTCGTCGTTTTGACCAACGAGCTGCGCTCGGTGCAATACTTCAACCGTGCGCCGCGCGCATTTGCCGTCGCCATGCGCGTGTTCCTGCGCACGTGCGCCGCGCGCATCCGGCGCCGCGAGGTGCTCACCAATGGCGCATCGTTGATCGCTCAGATGCTGAAGGCCCTGATCGACCTCGGCGACGGCGGGCCGCCCGTGTGGACGAACGCCACGATGGAGGATCTCATCGTCGAGGACGGCCGGGTCGTCGGCGCGCGCGTCAAGCGCGATGGTGCAACGCTTTTCATCGAAGCGCGAAAGGGAGTTCTTCTCGCGGCCGGTGGCTTTGGACACAACGCTGACATGCGGCGCCGCTACAGCGGCGATCAGCCCAATGAGGGCAAGTGGTCGATCGCGAACGCCGGTGACACCGGTGAGGTGCTGCAGATGGCGATGTGCCTCGGCGCGAAGACCGACCTCCTGGACGAGGCTTGGTGGCTGCCATCGGTTTTCATCGCCGACGGCGGAAACGCCGCCAAGTCGCTCGGCTCGGGGCGGCAGCGACCGGGTGCCATCTACGTCGACTCGACCGGCAGGCGGTTCTGCAACGAGTCGAACTCCTACGTCGAGGTCGGTAAGGCGATGTACGCCAACAAGGCGGTGCCGTGCTGGATGGTTTTCGATGAGGGTTACGTCAGCAGGTACGTTTCGGGTGCCAACCCGCTAAAGAAACGTCGCCTACCCGAAGAGCTCATCGAGCGCGGCGCCGTCTTACGTGGCAACACCGTCGGCGACCTAGCGCGCCAAATCGATGTTCCCGCCGACGAACTGGAACACACAATCGCGCGCTTCAACGAGTTCGCGGCCAAGGGTCTCGACCCCGATTTCGGCCGGGGCCAGTCGGCATACAACGACTGCCTCGGCGACCCGGGGTATCGTCCCAACGCCGCGCTCGGGCCGCTCGAACGTGCGCCGTACTACGCGACGAGGGTTTTGCCTGCCGATGTCGGAACGTGCGGGGGAGTGATCACCAACGAGCACGCACAGGTGCTCGACGAGCAGGACCGGGTGATCGACGGTCTGTATGCGACGGGCAACACGACCGCCACGGTGATGGGCCGAACGTATCCGGGTGCGGGCGCGAGTATCGCGAGCACGATGGTGTTCGGCTATGTCGCGGCACGCCACGCCGCGGGGCGACGGTTACCCGGCGCCATCACTCGATGATGCGATGGGCGATCTGAAACACGTTGCCGTATGGGTCGCGAACCATGGCACGCCGGTCGCCGTATGGGGTGTTGAGCGGGGGTTCGCGTCACCGTGGGGAAACCCGCCGACGGGGGGCTCACGGCGCGTCGTCGCGATCGACGAAGTCGCGCGGCTTGAGGCCCGACTTCATGAGTTCTGCCCGCCGGGCCTGCACGTCGGACGCCGCGCCGACCATGTTGGTCAGGATGTGGCTCACCTGAAGGTGAACGCGCATCCCCATCAACTCCCAAGCCCGCTTCACGTTGTTCTTCACCGCCATCAGCGTGGTCAACGGGATCTGCCCGATCTTGCGGGCCATCTCCTCGACGGTCTCCTCGAGATCGTCGCGCGGCACCACCTTGTTGAGTAGCCCCCACTCGAGGGCTTCCTGCGCGGAAAGCGTTGGCGCCAAAAGCAACCAGTCCATGGTGCGATGCCAGTTCATCAACAGCCAGGGCTCGATCATGGTGTGCCCGCCGGGTTCTCCGAGGCTTTGCGCCAACGGCATCTGGAAATACGCGTCCTCCGACGCCACGCAGAAATCCGTCAGCAGGCCCAGGTAGATGCCGCCGCCCATGCAATAGCCATGGATCTGGGAGATGGTGGGCTTCGGGAACTCCCACAGGTACAACGTCGGCCACAGGAACAGGTCGGCGGTGCCTTTGTACAGGTCCTCGAAGGTGTCGCCGAAGTCCGGATAGGGGTTCTCGTCGGAACCCCAGCGCGCCACGTGCCCGCCGCAGAATCCCTTCCCGTTGGCCTTGAGGATCACGACCTTGATGTCCTTGTCGCGGTCGGCCTCGTGCAGGCAGGCGTCGACTTCCTGGACGAGGGTTGCATCCTTGGTGTTGGCCTTGTCGGGCCGGTTGAGGATGATCCGCGCAATCGGCGGCTCGCGCTCATAGATGACGGACTCAAGGGTGCGCCGCTCGGGCGTGGTCATTGGCTCCTCCTACAGAATCGCGCCGCTGTCCTTGGCCGCCGAGATGTCGTCCCAGTCGAGGTCGAGCTCCAACAGGATCTCCTCGGTGTGTTGTCCATGCTCGGGAGCGCGCGCGGGTGCCGGTGGCGTTTCGTTGAATTGCACTGGCGCGGCTACGATCTGGTACGTGTTTCCCTGGTCGTCGACGTTGGCGATCGTGTATCCGTTCGGTTCGACCTGAGGATCGTTCAGGGTTTCCTTCGGTGTGGCCAGCGCGGCCCACACGCCCGGTTCGTCGGCAAGCGCCTTGTGCCAGTGCTCGAGGTCCTGGCCGGCGATCGCCTCCCCGACGAGCGCGCAGGCCTCGGTGGCGTTGGCGATCAGATTGCTCGACGGCACGAAACGTTCGTCCGTGGCCAGCTTCGGCAGGCCGATCCGCTCGCAGAAGCCTGCCCAGAAGCGATCGGGCTGAAGGAAGACCAACTGGATCCACCTGTTGTCCCGCGTCTTGTAGCGGTTCACGAGTGGGTTGATCGCCAGCCCGGGCGGCGCACCAGGAATCCCGTCGATGTCGAAGAGGTCGGCGACTGAGATCGACGGGGCGATCGACCACATCGCCTGAGCCAGTAAGGATGAATCGACGATGGACGGCTCGCCGGTGCGCTCGCGATGGAAGAGCGCGGCACATACGCCGCCGGCCAGTGTGATCCCTCCTTGCAGGTCGCCGAAGCCCGGGCCCTGCACGGCGGGAGTTTCGGTGCCGAACGGCGTGAGCGTGTAGGCCACTCCACCGCGCGATAGGTATGTCGCCGCGTCGAATCCGCCTTTGTTTGCATCGGGCCCGTGGACTCCTGTGCCGGTGCCGCGAGCGATGATGATGTTCGGATTGAACGAGCGGATGGCCTCGACTGTCAGCCCCGCTCGTTCCAGCGGGGCAGGCAGCCAGTTGGTCAGGAAGACGTCGGCGGTGGCCAGAAGGCGCCCGAGGTACTCCCGGCCCGTATCGGACTTGATGTCGATCGCGATGCTGCGCTTGCCGCGGTTACCAATCTCGAGGATGAAGTCGACATCGGCCCTGGCGTTCTGCCGGGTGAAGCCGCCGATCACCAGTGCGCGACCGGGGTCACCGCCCTTCACGTCCTCCACCTTGATGACGTCAGCGCCCCAATCCGCCAGCGCCGCACCGGCAGACGGCACGTACGTCCACGATGCCAGCTCGATGACGCGCACTCCGCGCAGAACCCCTGACATTGCAAAGCCTTTCGTTAGCTGGACATGGCCATTGCCAGTTGCCTGCCGACCTCCTGCAGGTATCTGTCGGAGCCGCCGAGGAAGGTGCTCCAACCGAGCAGGCGCTTGAGATACAGGTGGGCGTCGTGCTCCCACGTGTAGCCGATGCCGCCGAATACCTGGATCGCGGTGTCGGCGACGTTGGGCAGTTGCCCCGCGAATGCCTTGGCGCGCACCGCGGCCAGGTGGCGCTCCGCGGGTTGTGCGGCGTCGGCCGCCCACAGCGCGTGCAGGACGCCGCTGCGCGCGAGTTCGACCGTCTCGTACATGTCGACGCAGAGGTGCTGGACCGCCTGAAAGCTGCCAATGGGCTGGTCGAACTGCCGTCGCACCTTGGCGTAATCGACAGCAAGGTTCATCACCGCGGTCGCCGCACCCAGCGCGTCGGCCGCGTAGGCGATCAGCACGTCGTCCACGAGGGCTTGGATGTCGTCCGCCGACGGGGAAGCGAGCCGCTGGGCGGGCACATCATCGAGCGTCACATTGAAGGTTTTGCGCGTCTGATCCACATGCGTCCGGTCCGCCGTGCATAGGCCGTCCGACGACGCATCGACCGCAAAGAGTCCTGTACCGTCGTGGTCCTCGGCCAGCACCAGCACGACGCCGGCCACCACCGCGTCGGGCAGCGCATCGATCTCACCGCGAAGAACTTCCTTCTCGACGACAGGACGCGGGCCCCTCAGGGGGCCGACAGTGGCGATCGTGGAACCGTCGGCGATGCCGGTCAACACCGAGGCGGCATCCGCGGCGGAAACCATGCGCGTCAGCGCTCGCGTCGCGGCGACTGAGCTCGAGAGCCAGGGCCCCGGGTGCAGCGCGGCACCGAGTTCCTCGGCAACGACGCCCGCCTCGACCATCGTCATGCCAGAGCCGCCATATTCCTGCGGTACCAACACACCGGTGGCGCCGAGGGCGGCCAAACCAGCCCACACCTCACGCGTTGTGCCCATCGGATCATCCAGCATCGGCCGCACATAAGTTGTCACGCTTGCCTTTTCGGCGAGATAGCGGCGCACGGTGTCACGCAGGGCCACCTGCTCGTCGGTCAACTCGAGGTTCATCGGTGCCGCTTGTCCCCCTGCCCTTCGGGCGGGTGGGCCCCCCGCTTGCGTGGGGAGTGCCCCCACTTCGCGCGAGCGCTCATCGGCGGGGCAATCCGAGGACCCGCGTTGCGGTGACGCTCTTGTTGATCTGAGTCGTGCCGCCCGCGATGGTCAGGGAGCGCGACGTCAGGCGACGATCCGACCATCGCCGGTGTTCACCGAGCGGGCCGAGCACATCGAAAGCCAATGCGGCAAGTTCCTGGCCAACCTCCGCCCACACGCTTTTCGCCAGGCTGGCCGATCCGAGCGCGTCGCCGCCGTGCAGGGTCGCCGAGATCGACCGCTGGCAGAGCACCTCCAGGTACTTGATGCGCACCGCCACCTCGCCGAGGCGGCGCAACGTGGCGCTGTCCTCGAGCACCGGCCTTCCGTCGACCTCGCAGTCGGACAGGTCGGCGACCAGATCTCGCAACTGCAGCTCTAGCTGCGCATACAGCCGGGCCGCTCCGGCGCGTTCGTGGCTGAGCGTGGTGGTCGCCACCTGCCACCCCCCGTTCAGCGGGCCAAGTAACGCATCGGCCGGCACCCGTACGTCGTTGAAAAACACCTCCGCGAAATCGGCGTCGCCGTTGAGCGTAACGAGCGGACGCACCTCGATGCCGGGCAGCGCCATGTCGACGATCAGGCACGAGATGCCCTTGTGTTTGGGGGCGTCCGGATCGGTGCGCACGTACAGCTGACACCAATCGGCGCGATGCCCCAGCGACGTCCAGATCTTCTGGCCGTTGACCACGTAGTCGTCGCCGTCCAACACCGCCCGGGTACGCAGAGAGGCAAGGTCAGACCCTGCTTCGGGCTCCGACATGCCCTGACACCAGATGTCGTCGGCGCACACCATACGGGGTAGCAACTCGCGCTTCTGCGCTTCCGTGCCGTACTGCATGATCGCCGGCGCGATGTTGTTCATCCCGATCACGTTGAGCGGCACCGGCGCTCGCGCATGGGTGGTTTCCTCGGCGTAGGCGAGCTGCTCGAGCACGGTTGCTCCGCGTCCGCCGTACTCCTGCGGCCATGACACCGCGGCCCAGCCCGCGTCGGCCAACGTGGCATCCCATCCGCGCAGCGTCTCGAACGTATCCGGGTCACGGCCGCGCCGCCGTCCGGCAGCCACCACGTCATCGGTCAGGTTCGCGGCCAACCAGGCGCGCAGCTCCTTACGGAACTGTTCGACCTCCGGCGGGTATGAGAAGTCCACGGTGTCCTGTCGAGATGGGTCCGATTCGTTTCTTTATAATTTTAGGTAGTATAGCTACCGCTGCAGTTACAGTTGGCAGCAATGTTGCAGCACAAGTTCGTGGATGGGTTATCGATGGCGTGCCCCCTGTGTCCAAGCCAGGCAGCTGCGCAGTGAGCAACTCGGCCGGCCGGTCAGCCATCGTTGGCGTCGGTTACTCGAAGATCCTCCGAGATAAGGGCATTGACGGGCGGTCGCTTGCCGTTCAGGCGTCGCGGGCAGCAATCGCCGACGCCGGTCTCGCGGTTCGGGACGTCGACGCGGTGTTCGAATACGCCGGCGACGAGCAAGCGATGGACATCGCCCGCCTGGTGGGCATCGAGAACATGGTGATCTACGGCGACTTCACACCCCGTGGCCCGTCCGGTCTCGCCGCGGCCATGGGCGCGCACATGGCGGTGCTGTCGGGAGCATGCGAAGTGGCGTTGGTCGTGCGGTCGGTGACCCGCGAGTGGGGTCAGATGAGCGGGCGGGCACTGCCTCGGGCGTCGGGGCCGTGGCAGTGGGAGTTCCCCTACGGCGCAGCTGGCGGCATCATCCCCGTCATGGGCATGAAGAAGCAACGCCGCATGGCCACCCTCGGCACGAAAGAGGAAGACTACGGGACGATTTCGCTCAACGGCCGGGTGTGGTCGTCGCTCAATGAGCGTGCGGTCATGCGGGACACGCTGACCATGGACGACTATCTCGGTTCCCGCTACGTCTCCGAGCCGCTGCGGCCACTCGACTGCGACTATCCCGTCACGGGTGCCTGCGCCGTCGTCGTTACGACAGCCGAGCGGGCGGCAGACCTGCCGAAGGCGCCCGGTCTGGATCGACGCGATCGCGATGGGAACCGGCGGAAGCGAGCCGCCGTGCCCGATCGTCTTGCCACCGTCCACCCAGTCGCCGAACTGCCCGATCCCGCAGAAGCCCATCGCCTCCACCCAAGCCATCGCGAGATGGGTGAAGCCGTCGTACAGCTGCGCGACATCGACGTCGGCCGCGGTCACCGACGAGCGCTTCCACATGGTGTCGACGGCTGAACACCAGCGGCGGTCAGCTCGCCGAAGGGCGCTTGCATGGTCTGGGTTTTCTGGCCGAGGGGGTGGCGCAACTGCGTGGGGAATGCGGGACGCGCCAGGTACCCGATGCGCAGGTCGTGGTCGTCGCGAACGGCTTCGGGCCGCAGTGCGGCTCACTGGTGTTGACAGTCTGAGAAAGGACCGGCAATGGGCAGGGTGACGGGCAAGGTGGCGCTGGTCAGCGGAGCGGCGCGCGGTCAGGGTAGGTCACACGCGCGATTGCTGGCCGCCGAGGGCGCCGACATCATCGCCGTGGACATCTGCGAAGACATCGAGACCAACGAATACCCGCTCGCGCGGCCCGAGGACCTCGACGAGACGGCGAGGCTGGTCGAGAAGGAGGGCCAGCGGGCGTACACCGCGATCGCCGACGTCCGCGACCGCGCGACACTGTCGGCGGCGATCGATCGCGGCGTCGAGGAGTTCGGCCAGCTCGACATCGTGGTCGCCAATGCCGGCATTTGCCCGATGACCGCAGGTCTTCCGCCGCAGGCGTTCGTCGACGCGGTTGACGTGGACCTCGTCGGCGTCATGAACCTCATCCACGCCAGCATGAAGCACCTTCACGCAGGCGCGTCGATCATCGCGACGGGATCGGTGGCCGCCTTCATGGCGACGGCGGTCAACACCAGCGGCATGGACGGCGGGCCGGGCGGTGCCGGGTACGCGTTCGCGAAACAGGTTGTCGCGCACTATGTCAACGATCTCGCCCGGACCCTTGCTCCCGAGCAGATTCGCGTGAACGCGGTCCACCCGACGAATGTCAACACCGACATGCTGCACAGTCCGCCCATGTATCGGGCATTTCGGCCGGACCTGCCGAATCCCACACGCGAGGATGCGGAGTTGGTGTTCCCGGTGATTCAGGGGATGCCGATCCCGTACGTCGAACCCGAGGACATCAGCGAAGCCGTGCTGTTCCTCGCGAGCGACGCCGCCCGCTACGTCACCGGCCAGCAGCTTCGGGTCGACGCAGGTGGCTTCCTGAAGATCAAGCCGTGGTCGGGCGTATAGGGGAGCGGTGACATGCCTAAAGGGATCATCTACGTGGAGACCATGCCGGCCTCTCCGGACCGGGAAGCGGAGTACCACAAGTGGTACAACGACACGCATCTGGAGCAGATCCTGTCGGTGGACGGGATCATGTCGGCACGCCGGTTCGCACCGACTGACGGCGATGGCCCGTTCATCGCGATCTATGAGCTCGACTGCGACGACCTCGACGCGGCCGCGCAGCAGATGGGGAAACGCAATTTGACCGGACTCGACAACCTCGCCATGGATCCAAAGCCGATCCCGAAGGTCTACCGCGAGATCGGGTCGCTCGGACCGTGACGCTTCCGGCAGACGTTCAGCGGCGCATCTATGGGCTGATGGTCTTGATGAAGGCCGCCGACGACCGGCTGTCCAAGGGCATCGGCACCGGCGAGTTCATGTGCGTGTACTGGCCGTCGCGCGGACAGGAGGCCATCGCCGCGGCGATGGGCGTCACGCTGCGCGACGACGACCAGCTGGTGACGACCTACCGCGGGCTGCACGACCTGATCGGCAAAGGCGTTCCGCTGGAAGAGATCTACGGCGAGATGATGGGCCGCATCGTCGGCGCGAGCCGCGGCAAGGGCGGCACGATGCACATCGCGAAACCCGAGGTGGGCGTGATGCTCTCGACGGGGATCGTCGGCGCGGGCGCGCCGGTGGGAGTCGGGCTGGCGATGGCGGCCAAACGCAAGGGCCTCGATCGCGTCACGGTGGTCAGCTTCGGCGACGGCGCGACAAACACCGGTTCGTTCCACGAGGCGGCCAACATGGCGGCGCTGTGGGATCTGCCGATTGCCTTTGTCTGCCAGAACAACATGTACGCGGAGATGACGCCGACGACGGACACGATGAAGCTCGAACACGTCGCCGACCGGGCGGCGGGCTACGGCATGCCGGGCGTCCGTGTCGACGGCAACGACCCGCTGGCCGTGGCGGCGGTGCTGGACGACGCACTGAGCCGGGCACGCCGCGGCGACGGACCCACTTTCATCGAGTGTGTGACGTTCCGGTTCCGCGGCCACTACTTCGGTGACCGGATGCCATACATCCCCAAAGAGCAACTGGCAGAAGCGATGGCGGCCGACCCCGTGCCGCGGTTCCGGAGGCAGCTCATCGACGACGGCGTGTGCACTGACGACGAACTGAACGGAATCGACGAAGGTGCGCTCATCGAAGTCGAGTCGGCCCTGAAGACGGTTCTGAGCGCCGAGGCACCGTCGATCGAAGAACTCGACCGCGACGTATACGCGACCCCGATCCGCTACCCCGTCTGAGGAAGACCATGGACGAGAAAGAGATGTCGATGCGCGAGGCACTCAACCTCGCTCTCGATCAGGCGATGGCCGCCGACGACCGGGTGTTTCTTCTCGGTGAGGACATCGCCGACCCCGGCGCGTCCGGGCCGACCGCGGGCCTGTCGACAAAATACGGCCATGACCGCGTGCTGGACACCCCGATCTCGGAGGCCGCGATCGTGGGCGCCGCGATCGGCGCGGCGATCGACGGACTGCTCCCGGTTGCCGAGATCATGATCATGGACTTCATCGGCATCGCAGCCGACCAGTTGATCAACAACGCGGCCAAGCTGCGCTTCATGACGGCAGGCCGGACGACGGCACCGATCACCGTCCGCACCCAGGTGTATGGCGGGTTGGCAACCGGTGCAACGCATTCGCAGACGCTCGAGGCCTGGTTCATGCACATTCCCGGGATGAAGGTGATCGTGCCCTCCACCCCGCGTGACGGGAAGGGCCTGCTGACGTCAGCGATCTTCGACGAGGATCCCTGCCTGTTCGTCGAGACGATCCGTCTGCAAGGCCAAAAGGGTCCGGTGCCAACCGATCCCGGCTTTTCGATCCCGCTCGGGCAGGCCGACATCAAACGGCCGGGCACCGATGTCACCCTGATCAGCTACGGACGCAGCGTGCACGAATCGCTCGCCGCCGCCACCGCGCTGCAGGAACTGGGGGTGAGCGCCGAAGTCGTTGATCTGCGCACACTGGTGCCGCTGGACATCGAGACCATCGTCGAATCGGTGCGGCGCACCCGCCGGGCGGTGGTGGTGCACGACGCGGTCCAGTTCGCCGGTCCTGGAGCCGAGATCGTCGCGACGCTTCAATCGGACTGTTTCAGCGAGCTGGCCGCACCCATCGAGCGCGTCGGGGCCCGATTCGTCCCAACCCCTGCGGCCGCCACGCTCGAAGCTCAGATCTACCCGTCGTCGGCGCGCATCGTCGCGGCCGTCCAACGGACGCTCGAAAAGGCGGGCGCCCGTGAGTGACTTCCTCATTCGCATCCCGCGAGTCTCGGTAGCGGTATCCGAAGCAGAGCTCATCGAGTTTCTCGTGGAGAACGGCCAGCACGTCGAGGAGGGCACGCCGATCTACGTGATCGCAACGGAAAAGGTGGAACAGGAGATCGAGGCCGGTGCCACGGGCACCGTCCAATGGACCGGCGAAGTCGGCACCGTGTACGACATCGGCGTCGAGATCGGCGTCATCAAGTCATAGGAGAGGGAATGGATCTTAACGAGACCCGCGAACGGATTATCTTCGAAAAGCATGGCCCCATAGCGAAAATCACGCTAAATTGGCCTGAGAAGGCGAATGCTCAGGATCAGAAGCAGGTTGAGGAGATCGACGACGCGCTGCGGGACGCAGACCGCGACTATGACATCAAGGTGCTCATCCTGAAGGCCAACGGGAAGGGCTTCTGCTCGGGACACGCCATCGGCAACAACGCAGTCGACTATCCGGAGTTCGTCGAGGGCTTCAAGGCCACGGGGATGCCGTGGAAGCCACAGACCGATCTGTTCGTCAAGCCGATCCTGAACCTGTGGGAGTTCTCCAAGCCCACGATCGCTCAGGTCCACGGCTACTGCGTCGGCGGCGGCACTCACTACGGGCTGGTCACTGACATCGTGATCGCCTCGGAGGATGCTTACTTCTCCTATCCGCCGCTGCAGGGGTTCGGCATGCCGTCGGGGGAGTGCTCGATCGAGCCATGGGTGTTTATGAACTGGCGCCGTGCGGCCTATTACCTCTATCTCGCTGAGGTCATCGACGCGAAGAGGGCATTGGAGATCGGCCTCGTGAACGAGGTGGTCCCGCTCGAGGACCTTGACGCGCGTGTCGACGCGATCGCCCGCCACATTGCCCAGGCCCCTCTGACGACACTCCTGGCCACGAAGGCCAACCTGAAGCGGGCCTGGGAGCTGATGGGCATGCGGGTTCACTGGCAGAGCTCCAACGACCTCGTGGCGCTCGCGTCGGTCAGTAAGGATGTGCAGGAGCTGATCCAGCGGGTGTTCGCGGACAAGATACTGCCATCGGAGATGGCGGAACGGCAGGCCGCCGCGTCCAAGGACGGCGCAGCGGCGACGTAGGGGACCCGTTGAACGCCGCGCACGCAAGGAGCAGAAGATAACCATTGCCGACCACGCGGCCGGGGCCGCAGACTCCCCGGCTCTGATCGTCGCGGACGGCGACACCGTCTCGTACGGCGAGCTGTACGTCAGGAGCCAGCGGGTTGCCGCGCTTCTGCACGCGGCGGGGCTGCGGCGTGGCGATGGGGTCGCGCTGGTGCTCCCGAACCGCCCGGAGTTCCTGGAAATCACTTGGGGCTGCCAGCTTTCCGGGCTCTACTACAGCGCGGTGAACACCCACTTCACGCCCGACGAGGTGGGCTATGTCGTCGACGACTCGGAGGCCAGGGCGGTGTTCATCGATGCGTCGATGGCCGAGCTGGGGTCGCGAATCCTCGAAGCGAACCGGGGCGTCGACGTCCATGTTGTTGTCGGAGGCGACCGGCCTGGCTGGCGCCCATACGAGGAGGCGCTCGGCGCGGGAGGAGACGCGCCGCAGGTGTCCGATGGCTCCGAGATGCTCTACTCGTCCGGCACCACGGGTAAGCCCAAGGCCGTTCGCAGGCCCCTCCCGGAAGACGGCAAGGGCTCGTGGGCACAGAAGGTGCTGGAGTATTCGCTCACGCAGCGTTACGGCATGACGGAGTCGAGCGTGTACCTATCGCCCGCGCCGCTCTATCACGCGGCGGGGGTCAACTACGCGATGGCGGTTCATCGCGTCGGGGCGGCCTCGATCGTGATGCCCAGATTTGACGCCGAGGACTCCCTGCGTCTGATCGAGAAACATCGCGTCACGCACGCGCAGTTCGTGCCGACCATGTTCGTGCGGATGCTCAAGCTCCCCGACGCGGTCCGCGAGTCCTACGACGTGTCGAGTCTTGAGTGTGTGATCCACGCGGCGGCCCCGTGCCCAGTGGACGTCAAGCACCGGATGATGAAGTGGTTCGGCCCGATCATCCACGAGTATTACGGCGGGACAGAGGGATTCGGAGGAACAACGATCGGCCCGGAGGAGTGGCTCGCGCACCCCGGATCGGTCGGCAAGCCGTGGACGGCGGTGCACGTGGTCGGCGACGACGGGGCAGAGCTTGCCGTCGGCGAGTCGGGGGAGCTGTACTTCGAGGGCGGACCGGCGTTCGAGTACTTCAAGGATCCGGACAAAACCGCATCGGTGTCCAACGATCGGGGCTGGAGATCGCTGGGGGACATGGGCTACGTCGACGAGGACGGCTATCTGTACCTGACGGACAGGTCGACGTTCATGATCGTCTCGGGTGGGGTGAACATCTACCCGCAGGAGGCGGAGAACCTTTTGGTCATGCACCCCAAGCTCGTCGATGCGGCGGTGTTCGGGGTTCCGAACGAGGAGTTTGGCGAGGAGGTCAAGGCCGTCGTGCAGCCTGCTGACGGAGTCGCTTCCGGGCCGGAACTGGAGGCCGAGCTCATCGCGTACTGCCGAGCACACCTCGCCGCCTACAAATGCCCGCGCACGGTCGAAGTCGATCGCGAACTGCCGAGGGACCCGAACGGCAAGCTGTACAAGCGGCGCATTCGCGAGCGCTACTGGCAGGGCCGGTCGTCGCGCATCGTGTAGCGGGTGCGCCTCAATTCACTTCAGCCTCTGGAGTCACTGGCCGCAGCCGTGTAGTGCCCTGAAACTTGATATCGCATGCGATATCAAGTTCCGCAACAACATACCCCCGCCACTTTTGTGATGGGTGTTGCCGGTGTGACCTACGCCCGTTGGTACCGGGTGCCTCGCGGCTGCCGCACCCACAACTCGCCGCCACCAGGAGTCGGCCCCTGCGCGGCCAATTCACGCTTGAGCACTTTGTGGGTCGCGGTCGTCGGCAGGTCGGCGGTGATGCGGACATACCGCGGCCACGCTTTCGGCGACAGGTCGGGCTGATCGGCGAGGAATGCCTCGAGACGCGCCGGTGTGAGCGTGGCGTCGTCGTTCAGCACCACGGCGGCCATGAGTTGATCGCCGACGTTCTCGTCGGGCACCGCATACACGGCGACCCTGTTGATATCGGGCAGGCGGACGAGGATGCGTTCGATAGGGGCCGCCGCCAGATTCTCGCCGTCGACTCGCATCCAGTCGGCGGTGCGGCCTGCCAGGTAGATCCAGCCATCGGAGTCGCGATACGCCAGATCTCCCGACCAGTACATGCCGTGCCGCATGCGTTCGGCGGTCGCGTCCTCGCTGTTGTAATAGCCGGTGAAGAAGCCAGTTCCGGTGGTGTTGACCAACTCGCCGACCGCTTCGTCGGCGTTGGTCAATGCGCCGTCGGCATCGAAGCGGGCAACCGGACACTCGGCGACGGTGTCCGGGTCATAAATCGCCACGCCCGGAAAGCCTTTGCCAAGAGAACCTTTCGGGGTTCCCGGTTCGCGGGTGATGATGACGGCGTTCTCGCTGGAGCCGAAACCATCCCACACCAACGTCCCGAATCGGCGGCCGAACTCATCGATGTCACGGTCGCTTGCCTCGTTTCCGAACGCGACGCGCAGCGGATTGTCCGCGTCGTCACCTCGTTCGGGAGTGGCCAGGATGTAGGCCAGTGGTTTGCCGACGTAGTTCATGTACGTGGCGCCGTAGCGTCGGACGTCGGGCAGGAACTTCGATGCCGAGAACTTGGCAGGCACCATCGCAGCACCGGTCGCGATGGCCACCCCCCAACCCGCCACCAACGCATTGGAATGGAACAGCGGCATCGACAAGTAGCAGGTGTCGCCAGCGGTGAGATCGAACTTCTGCACCAGGTTCGCACCCGACATCAACACCATGAAGTGCGATACCTTCACCGCCTTCGGGTCACCGCTGGTGCCGGAGGTGAAGATCAGCATGTAGGGGTCCAACGGCTCGGCCTCGCGGTAGGGCGACAATTCCCCTGCGGTTGCCAGCAGGCGGGCCCAGTCCTCGCCGGAGCTGTCGAGCACCCGCACGCCTGGCAGGTCGACCCCGTCGAGCAGCGGCCGATGCTCCGCATCGGTCACCACGACCTGGCAGTCGGCCTTCTGGACGTCAGCAGCCAGCGCGGGGCCGCGCCGGGTGGTGTTGAGACCGCAGAGCACATACCCTCCGAGGCCGGCGGCGGCCATCTGATTCAGGAACTCGGGTGTGTTACCCAGCAGCACGCCGACATGGACGGGCCGGTCGGGGTCGACGAGCGTCAGCAGCGCGGCTGCGCGGACGGACGCGTCGCGCATGTGCTCTCGCCACGTCCATTGCCGGTCGCCGTGCTTCACCGCAACGGCGTCCGACGTCGCACGTTCTCGAAGCAATTGCTGGATGGTGTCGCTCGGCATCCTGATAGTTTTAGCAAACA
Organism: uncultured Actinomycetota bacterium; assembly: GCA_963770305.1. Lineage (GTDB taxonomy): Bacteria > Actinomycetota > Actinomycetes > Mycobacteriales > Mycobacteriaceae > Mycobacterium. The sequence continues at coordinate 113,612 of CAVYPB010000030.1, read as the reverse complement.
GTCAGTGAGGTGATGCATGCGGATCATTGATGCCGATGGACACGTTGCAGAGGGGCCGTCGCTGGCGATCGAGGCGATGCAGCGCTGGCCGCAACACATCACGCCCCGCGCCGACGGTCGCGCCCTGGTGATCGAGGGTCGCAACTATCCGGAGGCCGACGGCCCTGGCGCCGGTTGCCCCCGCGAGCACGGCCTGTCCACGGCGGCGGGGATCAACCACTCGTCAGCCGACGGGGTGCTCGGCGACGCCGACCGCGATCACATCGAAACGATGGTGCTCTATCCCAGCCTCGGGCTCTGTGTGCCCACCCTCGAAGACCCCGAGTTCGCCGCGGGGTTCGCCCGCCTCTACAACCAGTGGATCGCGGACTACTGCGGGGCCTCGAACGGCCGACTGCGAGGCATCGCCGTGACACCGATCGAGCACGGCGAGGTGGCGATCGACATCATGCGCGAGGCGAAGGACCTCGGCCTGGTTGCGACGCATATTCCGCCGGCACTGAAGACCCGCAACCTCGACCACCCGGATCTGGAGCCGTTCTATGCCGCCGCCGTCGAACTCGACATGCCGCTCGGCATTCACGGTGCACCCGGCATGCATCTTCCGAAGGTCGGAGTCGACCGGTTCACGAATTACATTCAGGTGCACTGCGTCAGCTTTCCGTTCGACCAGATGACCGCGATGACGGCGATGATCTCCGGCGGTGTCTTCGATCGGCATCCGGCCTTGCGCGTCGCATTCCTGGAGGCAGGCGTGGGCTGGGTGCCGTTCTTCATCGACCGCCTGCACGAGCACTTCGAGAAGCGCGGCGACTGGATCGAGAACGGGTGGAAACGCGATCCGCAGGAATACCTGGCCGCCGGGAATATCTGGACGACCTGTGAGCCGGAGGAGCCGATCCTGCCCGGCGTTATCGACGTGCTCGGCGACGACTTCATCATGTTCGCCAGCGACTATCCGCACTGGGATGGCGAATGGCCGGAGAGCACAAAGCATCTGCGCACTCGCCCGGACATCAGCGAGGAGACCCGCGTGAAGATCGGCGGACGCAACGCCCAGCGCTTCTACGCGCTCAATTGAGCCCGAAATCGATGACGCCGCGGACGATCTCACCGCTCAGCTGGTCGCGGTAGCCCTCGTTGATGTCGTCGAGTCGGTAGCGTCGGGTGATCATCTCATCAAGTTGCAGCAGCCCCGCTTCGTAGAGCCTGGCGAACCGGGCCACGTCTACCCGCGGGTTGCACGACCCGTAAACCGTGCCGACGAGGTTCTTGTTCCACAGGATGAATTCCTGAAGGTTCATGGCGACGGACATCGTGGTCTGCTTGGTCATCCCGGTGAGCACGCATGTTCCACCCTTGCGCGTCAGGCTCAGCGCCGCTTGCACGTCTTCTCCCGAGATGAGAGACGGCGAGACGACGACGCTGTCGGCCATCACTCCACGGGTCAGATCCCTTAGCAGTTCCGTGGCTTCATCGGTACTGCTGGCCACATGCGTTGCGCCGAACTGAAGTGCGGACTTCTGTTTGAACTCAACGGGATCGACCGCGATGATCTGCGCCGCACCGTTGATGCGCGCGCCCTGGATCGCAGCGGTGCCGATGCCACCGGCGCCGATGACGACGACCGTGTCGCCGGTGTGGACCTTGGCGCGGTTCTCCGCCGAGCCGTACCCGGTCGGCACCGCGCACGACAGCAGCGCCATTGGGAGCAGCGGAAGGTGAGGATCGATCCTGACGATCGAATCCGTGCAAACCACAGTGTGTTTCGAGAACGCACCGACTTTCGACAGGTGGCCGAGCTGACGGCCGTCGGCGGTGTGATGGCGGAAAGTACCGTCGGTCGGCATACCGGGAATCATCACCTGCGCGCCCATGTCGCAGATGTATTCCATGCCGGAGTTGCACCACCGGCAACTGCCGCAGACCGCGACGAACGACGTCACAACATGGTCACCCGGCGCGAAGTCTGACACGCCCTCGCCCACCTCGACCACGATCCCGGAGCCTTCGTGGCCGCCGATCATCGGAAACATAGATGGCAGGCCGTACGCCTCCATCACCTCGTTGGATGCGGACATGTCGCCGTTGAGGATGTGCTCGTCGGAGTGGCACAGGCCCGCCGCGGCCATCTCGACGAGAACTTCGCCTGCGCGTGGCGGATCGAGTTCGAAATCCTCGACCGACCACGGCCCACCGACGTCATGCAGGATCGCGGCCCGACTCCTCATGAGACCGGTTGGAAGGTCACAGGAAGGTGCTTGGGGGAGCGGAACGGCATACCCGTGATCCTGGTGTCCTCATCGGGCACCAGCTGCAGGTCGGTGACGCGATCCAAGAGGCTGTTCAGCATCGCCCGCGTTTCGACCCTGGCCAGATGCATCCCGAGGCAACTGTGGATCCCGCCGGCGAAAGAGATGTGGGCGCGCCGCGGTCGGTGGATGTCGAACACCCCTGCGTCGGTCCATCGCGATTCGTCGCGATTGGCCGAACCCATGCACACATTGACCTGCGCGCCCTCCGGGATCGTCATGCCGTGCATCTCGACATCGCGAGTGGTGTTGCGCGCCACCAGGACCAATGGAGTTTCGTACCGAATCCCCTCCTCGATCGCGGCCGGGATGAGGTCGCGATCACGCTGGAGTGCGTCGAGTTGGTCGGGATGGGTGAGCAGTAGCGCCAGCAGGTTGCTCGACGACCGATACGTGGTCTCCAGTCCAGCAGGCAGAAGCAACCGCAGAAACGAGATGATCGCTTCGTCGGTGAGCTTCTCGCCGTCGATCTCCGCGGCGACGAGATCGCCAATGATGTCCTCGGTCATAGTGCTGCGGCGCTGGTCCACCTGCTCTTGGAAGTAGGTGCCCAGCTCTACGGATGCCGTCAGACCGGCCTCGATGTCCTCGGTGATCGAGATCAGCTGCAGCGACAGGCGGCGGAACAGATCCAGGTCGTCCTGCGGCAGGCCGAGCAGCGCGGCGGTGACCCGGGTGGGGAATTCGAACGTCACCGCCTTGACCAGGTCGGCCTCGCCGTCGTCCTTGAACTCGTCGACCAGCTGATCGCAGATCGGGTCGATCACCTCGGGTTCCCACTGTGTGAGGGCGCTCTGCCGGAAGGCCTTCGCCACCAGGCTGCGATGGTCGTGATGCTGTTTGCCGTGCATGCCAAGGATCGTCGGCCCGAAGACGAGGCCAATGGTGTTGTTGTACATCTCCGAGCCGAACACCTCGTCCTCGCGGAACGCCGTGAAGACGCTCTCGAAGTCGAACAGCGTCCAGTTTTCGGGGTTCTTGAGCTCCGGCGGCATCAAGTCGCTTTCCATGAGCGTGCCGCGCCATACCGGCGCGGTCCTGCGCATGTACTCGAAGTACGGGTAGGGATCGTTCACCAAATCGGAGGCGCTCGACTTGTCGTGCGGATCGGTGCTGATCGTCACCTGTGCCTCCCCGGGCAGCAGCGTCTAGCGACTCTGTCGCACTATCTTTACTATTTTAGGTATTCTAGGTCAAGGAAATCGAGGGGACGTGATGCAGCGCCGGCCGGTGTGTGCGATCGAAGACCTGCCTCCGGGAAGCATGAAGCTGGTACAGGCGGGCAAGTTCGGCGTGGGTGTCTACAACATCGACGGCGCGTTGTATGCGATCGCGAACTACTGCTCGCACGAGGGCGCCCCGCTGTGCGCGGGTTATGTCGGCGGCACCAACGAGTACGCCCCGGAGATGCCCGGTCAGCTGCGGCACGTCAGAGAAGGCCGGATCGCCCGCTGCCCGTGGCACAACTGGGAGTTCGACATCACCTCCGGGGTCAACCTCGCCGACTCCCAGAAGCGTGTCCGCATCTATGAGGTGGACGTCACGGACGGGCAGGTGTACCTCACCGCATGAGCGAAGCTTGCGAGCGAATCATCAGCACAGAATGCGCCGGCCGAGCCTGCGAGGTCGGCGCATGAGCCCCATCATCGACACAAGCGTCCAGCCGCATTTCCGCTACAACGCGGAGATCCGGAAGTACCTGTCGCCGACGCACAAGCTGCGTTCCATCCCCGACGTCGAACAGCAGTGGTACCAGGCCCCTGGCGGCGACTACCGCCAGGATCTCTACGGTGACGGCTACCCGGGCTCCGACCCGGACACTGTCGCCAGGCACCTGTTCACCGAGGGCGGCGCAAGCCACGCGATACTCAATCCGTTGACGCGCGGCAACATCGCGGATTACCTGCTCAACAGCCGGATCTGTGCGGCGGTGAACGACTGGCTGCTGGATCGCTGGCTCGAGCCCGACACCACGAGCAGGTTCCTCGGCACGATTCGAGTCAATCCCGAGGACGTCAAGGGCGCCGTCGCCGAGATCCAGCGGCTGGCCGGCCATCCGAAGATGGTGCAGGTCGGCATCCCGCTGCAGTCGCGGGAGCCCTACGGCAAGCCAATGTTCGAGCCGATCTGGGAAGCGGCGGCCGCCCACGGCCTGCCCGTCGCGGTCCACATCAACGGCGGCAACGGCGTCGATCACGCACCGACCTTCGCGGGCCACGCCCATACCTATCCCGGCTACGCGGCCTTCATGCCGCTGAACTCCTTCGTTCACCTGGCCACGCTGATCATCGAGGGAACCTTCGGGCGACTTCCGGGTCTGCGGTTCGTCTTCGCCGACGGCGGCTACGACATCCTCACCCCGCTGATGTGGCGGCTCGACACCTTCTGGATGTCGATGCGCGACCAAACCCCTTGGGTCGACCGCTATCCCAGTGAATACCTTCGCGACCATGTGAGGTTCTGCTCAGCCGCGCTCGATGGGCCGACCGATCCCAGCCTGGCCGAGCGATGGCTCGACTTCACCGACAAGGCCGACCTCCTGATGTACGGGTCGAGCTACCCGCACTGGTCGACGGCCAAGCCCGATGACGTGGTCGCGGGGCTCAACGATGTGCAACGCGAAAAGGTGTTGTGGCGTAACGCAAGTGACCTCTACGGGGTCGGATTGAAAGTCGAGGGCAGTCTGCGATGACGACGATCGAACGTAAAGAGAAGGCCGTAGCGCAGGACATCGCCGTGACGATCGTCGACACCGACGTGCATCCATTGCCGGTGTCGGGCGAGGTGCTCAAGTCCTACGCGCCCGCGGAGTGGAAGGACAAGCTGTGGCCGACCGGTAACGCGGTATCGCCGGTGCCGCACTTCTATGACACGCCGGACTCGTACAAGACGATGTCGCTGCGGGTGGACGCGGCCCCACCGGGTGGTGGCGTCGCGGGAAGCGATCCCGATTTCGCCGCCAAGCAACTGCTGGTCGACGCAGGCGTGAGCATCGCACTGCTGGAACCGATGTGCGATGCGCAGCTGCCGCAGGCCGAACACATCCTCAAGGCGACCCACAACGACTGGTTGGCCGACGTATGGCTCGGTGAGAACAACTGGCATGGGCGCTGGCGGGGTGCGATCAGTGTCACGGCGCAGGATCCGCAAGCCGCCGCGCGCGAGATCGAGCGCTGGGGCGGTCACCCGTACATGGCAGAGGTGCTGATGACGCCCCAGACCCGCGGGATTCCGTTCGGCAATCCGCATTTCGATCCGCTGTACGAAGCGGCTGCGCGCAACGGCCTTCCGGTCGCCACCCACCTGATGGGTCAGACGCCGTTCGAGCTGATCCCGATCTACCCGGTCGGCAACCCTGCGCATTGGCACGACTTCTTCGCGTCGTGGCCGCTGCTGTATGTGTCGCATCTGATCAGCCTGGTGTTCGACGGCGCGTTCGACCGGCATCCCGATCTGCGGGTGGTGTTCGTCGAGGGTGGCTTCACCTGGGCAATGCCGGTGATGTGGCGGATGGACCGGATCTGGGAGCAGCGCAAGGGCGATCTGCCCCACGTGCGTCGCAAGCCGTCGGAGTACGTCCGCGAACACGTGCGGTTCACCACGCAGCCGCTGGAGGACGTCAACGTCAGCATGTACCGGGAATACCTGGAGATGATGGATCTCGGCGATTGTCTGATGTTCTCCACGGACTACCCGCACTGGAGCTACGACTCGCCGGAGTGGGCGATCAGGCGGTTCCCTGCCGAACAGCGAGAGCGGATCATGCGCGGCAACGCCACCGCGCTGTACGGGTTGCCGTCGACGGTCAAGGTGCTCCCCGGTGAACAGTCGGCCACCGGCTGAGGTATCGGACCTGATCCGGGAATACGACAAGCTTTGGTCGGGCCTGGATTTTGTCGGGCTGGCCGAACTTTGGGAGCGCAACGGTCCGCAGCCGATCTATCTCGGCGACGAGTACGCGACGCCCCTGGTCGGCAACGACGACCTCGATCGGCACTGGGCGCGCGTAGCGAGCAGGGTGAAGACGGCGTCCATGTCGTCGGCGCTGCACGAGTTTGATGTGGTCGACGATGACGTTGTGCGCGCTGTGCTGCTAAGCCGTTGGCGGCTGACCGGCAAAGAGTCGGACTACGAGCACACGGGCGCGAGTTGGATCACGTGGTTGCTGATCCGCCGCGGCGAGCGATACCGGATCTTCCACCACATGGAGTCACAGGTCTACCTGACCGAGAACGAAGGGAAGTAATGGAACTCAACGTTCGTCCCCGTCCCGATTCCCGACCCGGTCACCCAGTTCTTTTGGGACAGCGCCAAAGAGGGTAGGTTGGCGGTTCAGGGTTTCGAAGGCACCGATATCCTGCAGCATCCGCCGAGCCCGGAGCCGTTCCATCCCGGATTTGTCGACGCGGTGCCGATGATCATCGGCCTTACGGAGCTCGATGACGCGCCGGGCGTGCGGATACTAACCAACATCGTCGGGGCGGACCCAGCCGAATTGCGTTGCGGGCTGCCGATGGAAGTCGTGTTCGAACAGCGAGAAGAGTTCGCACTCCCGCAGTTTCGGCCCTACGCTAGGACTTCGCGGCGCGGCGCTCGACCTCGACGGGCACCACCGGTTCGCGTGCTGCGGGGCCGCGTGTGATGGCGTGCAGCCGGATCTCCGGCAGATCGACGGACGGGTCGACCGTGTCGAGCCACGCCACGGCTTCGGCTACGTCAGAGGCGCGGATCGCATACATCTCGAACGGGACGTCGGCCAGCATGTCGGTCTCGACCGGCCCCGGTGTCACGATGTGCACGTTGATGCCGTCGCGGTCGACCTCCTGGGCCAACGCCAGCGCGAACGCGTTCATGCCCGCCTTCGACGCCGAGTACGCGGTGCGCGCCCGCATCGGTTCGTGCGCGGCCGATGACGAGATGAACACGAACCGCGAGCCCGCCTTCATCCTCGGCAGAGCGGCCGACGTGACGACGAAACACGAGTCGAGATTCGCCGACATCGTGGTGCGCCACTGCTCGAAAGTCTGCTTGCGCGCATAGGTTCCGCCGAGTGTGCCCGCCGCGTGCACGAGCAGGTCGATCTGACCGGCCGCCTGCACCGCGGGCTCGAACTTCTCCGGTTCGGTCGCGTCGGCGACGACATAGCGGGCGCCCATCTCTTCGGCCGCGGCCCGCAGCGGTTCCTCGCGTCGCGCGGTCAGGATGACGTCGTAGCCGACCTCGACGAGTTTGCGGCCACAGGCCTTTCCGATGCCGCCGCTACCGCCGGTGATCAAGGCCGTTCGCACGCAGTACCTTTCAGCGTTGGCGTCGCGCCAGTGCTTGCGGCGACAACGCCACGATCCGCTGCTCGGGGTCCGCAGCGAGGAAGAACGACTGGGTGTCGGCGAGGTGGCGCGCCGACAATTTGCGGGTCCGCTCGGCGTCGCCGGCCTCGATCGCTTCGGCGATCTTGTTGTGAATGGCGAGCGCGATGCGGCGCTTGCTTATCGACGGATACTCGCCTCGGGCCGCGGTCTCGTCGGCCCACCACTGCAAGTGGCTGCTCCATAGCGTCTCCAGGCTGCCGACCACGGCGATCATCGTGTGGTTGCCGCAGCCGCGCACAATCTCATCGTGGAACTGGCCACCGATCTCGGTGAAGCGGGCGCCGTCCTCGATGTGTTCGGTCATGGACTCGTTGAGTTCCTTGAGCTTGGGAACCAGCGTTTCGCCACGGTCCTGCCGCTTCGCGGCCAGTGCCGCGCACATCGGGTCCAGTTCCTGCAACGCTGTGCCGAGATCGGCCAGCGGCACGTAGTCGCTTTGCAGCAGCAGCCCGAGCATGTAGGCCGCGCTGGCCTTCGCGGGCGCATGTACAACGGCGCCACCGCGGTTGCCGCGGCGAACCGACACCAGGCCCTCGGTCTCGAGGATTCGCAATGCTTCCCGCAACGACACCAGGCTGACGTTGAACTGCTCGACGAGCACCTCTTGACGTGGCAGCAGGTCGCCGTCGGTCAGTTCGCCGTCGATGATCTGTCGCCGAAGTTCGTCGGCCACGATCTCGGCAGTGCGGCGTGCCGACAGCCGGCGGCGGGCCTCGGGGCCGATTCCCAGTGTTGTCATGTCTTAGCAATATTAACAGTGACAGGCCCGCTACCAGGGGTCTACGGGTCGCTATCAGACAAAAGTTACTAAGATGGCAAGAAACCACCGGGAGGATATGCGGTTGAGCGGCGTTTCGCCTACCCCCCTGGTCGATCTGCGCGTCGTCGAGATCAGTGACCGGATCGCCGGCGCGTACTGCGGCAAGCTCCTCGTGGATGCGGGTGCCGACGTCGTGAAGGTGGAGCCGGTCACAGGAGATCCGTTGCGCCGCTTCACCGCAACGGGTGCCGTGCCGCCCGAGGGCACCGACGCGCCACTGTTCAGTTACCTCAATTCCGGGAAGCGAAGCGTGACAGCCGCTTCCGACGAACTACTCGCGCGCGCCGACGTTGTGATCATCACGTCGACGCGGCCTGCGGCGATCGGGCGGGGGCTCGATCCGCAACTGCTGCTCGATATGTCGCCGCGGTCCGTCGTGGTGACGGTGTCCGACTTCGGCTGGACCGGTCCGTGGTCGGACCGCCCGGCGACCGAGTTCACGCTGCAGGCTGGGTCGGGACTGACGGGATTCCGTGGTGATCCCGCGGGCCCGCCGATCTCGATCGGCGGCGAGCTGGGGGAGTACATGGGCGGGGCGTCGGCCGCCTACGGAGGCCTGGCCCTGTGGCGGCGGGTGCGCCGCGGCGGTCCTGGCGCACACCTGGACATGTCGATGCTCGAAGCGATCACGTTGATGCAGAGCAGTGAGTGGTTGCATTCGCAACTGCTGCGGGTGCCTCCGATCCGGCGGTCGGTGGAAGTGCCGTCGATCGAGGAGGCGTCCGACGGCTACGTCGGCATCAGCATGGTGACCGGACAGCAGTGGCTCGACTTCGCCGCCATGGTGGACTGCCCGGAACTGACCGAGATCCCGGAACTTCGGTTCCAGATCGGACGATGGGATTACCGAGACTGGATCCGTGAACGCATCGGGCCGTGGTTGCGCGAGCGAACCGTCGACGAGATCGTCGAACTCGGCCAGCTGTTCCGGCTGCCGATCGCTCCGCTCGGCAACGGTTCGACGATCCCCCAAATGGATCACCTCCGCGAGCGCGGCGTCTTCATCGAGAACCCGGCGGGCTTTCGGCAACCACGCGCACCCTGGCTGATGTCGGCCGCGGCGCCGGCTACGATTCGGCAGGCGCCGGTGCTCGGCGAGGCGGACAACGAGTCCCTTTGGCAGGGAAGGGAATCCGCTGCATCCGTCGCGTCCGCCGACCTGCCGCTGGCAGGCGTGCGGATCGTCGATCTGACCGCGTTTTGGGCCGGGCCAGCGGCGACGCATTCGTTGGCAGCGTTCGGGGCGGACGTCATCAAGATCGAGTCGATCCAGCGGCCGGACGGTATTCGCTATTCGGGCGGCATGCGCACCGACGTCGACGACTGGTGGGAGTACGGCTGGGTTTTCCACGCCATGAACACCAACAAGCGGTCGGTGACCCTGGATCTCGAGTCCGAAGACGGCATCGCCCTGTTCAAGCAGCTGGTCGGCCAGGCCGACGCGGTGATCGAGAACTTCTCGCCACGGGTGATGGACCGATTCGGTTTGGGCGCCGACGCATTGCTCGATCTCAAGCGCGACCTGGTCGTGGTGCGGATGCCCGCCTTCGGATTGACGGGGCCGTGGCGTGATCGCGTCGGCTTCGCGCCGACGATGGAGCAGATCGCGGGACTGGCGTGGGTGACCGGCCTGTCCGAGGGGCCGCCGGTGCCACCGCGTGGCGCCTGCGACCCGCTGGCGGGGGCGCATGCGGCGTTTGCGTTGCTGGCGGCGCTGGAGTTCACCGACCGCACGGGCCGCGGTCAACTCGTCGAGGTGCCGATGATCGAGACGGTGCTGAATGTGACCGCCGCGCAGACGATCGAGTTCGAGGTTTTCGGGTCGGTCTTGGAGCGGCGTGGCAACCGCGGCCACACGGCCGCGACGCAGGATCTCTACCGGTGCGCGGGCGACGACACGTGGATCGCGGTCAGCGTGCACACCGAGGCGCAGCGGAACTCACTGTCGGCGTTGACCGGTGGCACCGAGCTCGGCGATTGGTTGGCCGCGCAGGACCTCGATGCTGTGGTCGGCGCGCTTGCGAGCGCAGGGATTCCGGCAGCAGCCGTTGTCTCACCGTCGCTGGTGACCGAAAACCCGCAATTGGGTCATCGCGGCTTCTTCGAACGCCTCGAACATCCACGGACCGGCGATGGCCTGTACCCGACTCCGCCGTTCGCCCTGCTCGCCGGCGCCAACCGTTGGCTGCATCGCCCGCCGCCGACGCTGGGGCAGCACAACGTCGACGTGCTCACAACGCTCTGCGGCCTGACCGACGACGACCTCGAGCGGTTGGCCGCGCAGGGCGTGATCGGCACGCGTCCGAAGGGTCTGTGACTAACCCGGAGCCGCAGCGGCGGCGACATTTCACCGAGGACGTAGCGAGATCGCCATCTCGTCAAAGATCGACATGTTGTTCGTCAGATTCGGGTAGGCGACCTTCGGCGGGCCGAGCGTGATGTCGTCTGCGCGGCAGAGTAACTCGTCGAGCACCGCGCGGATCTCGGCGCGCGCCAGCATCGCGCCAAGACAGTGATGCGGCCCGCCACCGCCGAACGTTACGTGCGGGTTCTCTGCTCGGCCGATGTCGAACGTGAACGGGTCGCCGAACACCTCTTCGTCGCGGTTGGCCGACCGCAGCATTGCGACCACCCGATCGCCCTTCGGGATCGTGACGCCGTCCACCTCCACCTCGACTTTCGTGCTGCGCGTCCAGAACGCGACGGGCGTCGACCAGCGGAGCACCTCTTCGACCGCGCTGGAACGTACCGACTCGTCAGCGCGGTACCGCTCGATCTGCCCGGGATTCGCGACGAACGCCTGGAGTCCCGACGCAAGTGCGTTCTTCGTGGTGTCACTGCCCGCGAAGGCCAGCACGAAGAAGAAGATCTCGAGCTCGTTGGCTGGGAGGGACAGCTGTTCGCCGTTCTCGTCGGTGATCACCGCGGAAGTGAGCGTGCTCCAGATGTCATCTACCGGATTGCGCCGCTTCTCCGCGGTGAGCTCGAGCGCGTACGAGAAGATCCTACCGAACAGCTCGAGCGATTCCTGCTCGCTCATGCCCGTCCCAGCGGAGTTCGTCTTCAGGATGCGGTCGAGCGTTTCGAAGATCTGCGGACGATCCTCTTCGGGTATGCCGATGATGTCGCCGATGACCGTCATTGGCAGCACATCGGCGACATCGTCGATCCAATCGCCGCCACCCGCGGCGAGCAGCCGGTCGATCATCGAGGCGGCGCGTGACCGGATGCCGTCCTCGAGCTTGCCGATGGCACGCGGGGTGAAGGCGTGCGACATCACCCTGCGTCGCTTGGTCAGGTCGGGCGGATCCATGTGAATGATGGTCGGAAATGTTGCCATCACGCCGATGGGCTGGATGAGCGGACCATCGACCGCGGTGAACGAGTCCGTGTCACGGTGAATGCGCTGGGCATGCCGGTGCTTGGTCGTCATCCAGAAGTCACGATGCACAGTCTTGGCGACGCCCTCGGTGCGGTCGTGGTGGAAGATCGGGTTCTCGCGGCGCAATCGCGCGAACAGATCGTCGGGAAAACCGTTCCGCCACAACGCGAAATCCGACAGATCGACGGGAGCAATCGTGGGCATGCGTTGTCCTCGCTTCGCTGACCTTGACCCAGAATGCCTAAAATAGTAAAAATAAGCAACGGGCAGGTTCGGTGAACCGCCGAGTTGTGTGTGCGGACAGGGAGTGAGCAGTGGCGGACACGGTTGCGGACACCACGGATCCTTCAGAGCGCGAATTCGGGTCCACCGGCATCAGCCTCTCGACATACCGCTTCCCGACCGGGTGGTTCATCGTCGGATTCGCCTCCGAGCTGGCTCCCGGCCAGGTCAGGCGCGCCCACTACTTCGGCGAGGAACTGGTGATCTTCCGCACCGCGTCGGGGCAGATCAACGTGCTCGACGCCTACTGCCAGCACCTCGGGGCCAACCTGGGGGTCGGCGGCACCGTCGAGGGTGAACACATCGTCTGCCCGTGGCACGGCTGGCACTGGAACGGCGACGGTACCAATGCCCTGATCCCGTACAGCAAGATCGGCTGCAAGCAGAACGTCCGCATCAAGACCTACCCGGTCGCGGAGTGGTACGGCTTCATCCTGGTGTGGCACGAACGCCACGGCCGCGCCCCCTACTGGCAGCCGCCGGTGCTGCCCGAACTCGAGACCGATGAGTATTACCCGCTGCACCCGCATACCCGGATGGTGAACCGGGTCAAGGTCCATGCGCAGATGATCATCGAGAACGCCGCCGATCCCTATCACGTGCAATATGTGCACAAGGCGGCCAACCCGGCGAACACCGCCTCGTTCGAGGTCAGCGGTTACCACCTGCACGCCACGGTGAACGCCGATTTCGGTGGTGGGCGGGCGAAGACGTGGCTGACGCCGAACGGCCCCGTCGAGGCCAAGATCATCTACGACAACTACTCGCTGGGCCTTGGCGTCGTACGCTTCCCGTCCGACCTGGTGGCGACCGTCCAGGTGACCGGCCAGACGCCGGTCGACGAGGACTACACCGACTACTTCTACACGCAGGCGTCGATCCGCGAGCCCAGTGACACCGGCGACACGCCAACCGGCCGCGCGGCGAAGTTCCTGCAGCTGCAGCAGGAGGTCATCAAACAGGACTTCTTCACCTGGGAGAACATGAAGTACCTCGAGAAGCCGAACCTGGCCCCCGAGGAGGCGCACGACTACGCCGCACTGCGCCGGTGGGCGCACCGTTTCTATCCCGGAACCGAGCCGTCCGCAGACGATTTCGGGTACACCGCCGACGGTGCACCCGACCCCGCGGCAGCGAGGGTGTGATGCCCGCCGGCGGTTTGACCGTTCCGGCCGTGCTCGATCAACGTGCCGAACAGTTCGGTGACCGCGTCGTGATGTCGATCGCAGGCACCCCGGTGACATTCGCGCAGATGCGTGACCGCTCGTGTGCGGCCGCCAATGTGCTCGCCGAACTCGGGGTCAGGCGCGGGGAGACGGTCGCACTGTTCACCGGTACATGCCCGGAGTGGGTGTACTTCTGGCTCGGCGCCGCGCGGATCGGCGCAGTCGGCGCCGCGGTCAACGGCGCCAGCAAGGGCGAATTCCTGTCGCACGCGCTGCAGTTGTCGCAGGCGGCCGTCGTCATCACCGACGCCGAGCGCCATCCCCGGCTGACGGAGGTTTCCGAAGGCGTCGACGCGCTGAGATCGATTCTGGTTCAGGGTGATTCGCTGGACGCCGCCTTGGCCGGCGCGTCGACGACGGCACCGGATGTCGCGCCCGCCGGACCCGACGACATCGGCGCGTTGTTCTTCACATCGGGCACCACCGGCCCGTCCAAGGCGGTCGCGACCACGTGGCCCTACTTGTTCCGCGCGGCGGAAACCGTTGCGTCGGCGTGGGAATTCGGCGCGGGTGATGTGCTGTGGACGGCGATGCCGCTGTTTCATCTCAGTGCGGCACCCACGGTGCTGGCGCCGATGCTGGTCGGCGGGACCAGCGTGCTCGCCGACGGCTTTCACCCGGCCCGCGTGTGGGACGAGATACGGGCCTGCGGAGCCGCAGGTTTCGCTGGGGCGGGTGCCATGGTGTCGATGTTGTGGAATCTGCCGCCGGATCCGCGCGATGTCGAAATTCCGCTGCGGTTCCTCTCGGCGGCGCCGATCTCGGCCGACCTCTACCGCGACATCGAGCGGCGTTACGGCTGCCGCATCGTGACGATGTACGGGATGACGGAAGCCTTCCCGATCGCCTACAAATCGGTGTCCGAAGAGGGTGTTCCGGGAACATCAGGACGAGTCAATCCGGCATTCGACGTGCGAATTGTCGATTCCCACGCAAACCCCGTACCCGACGGTATGGTTGGGGAGATCGTCTGCCGGGCGCGGACTACACATGCGATGAGCGAGGGGTATGTGTCGTCGGCGCCCGGCAGGCGGGGACCGCAGGTGGAGCCACACCCCGAGTGGTTCCACACTGGTGACATGGGCAGGTTGGACGGCGACCAGAACCTGACCTATGTCGATCGGGTCAAGGACTCACTGCGCAGGCGCGGCGAGAACGTGTCGTCGGTCGAGGTCGAGACGACGGTCATGCGCCATCCCGCGGTGCTGGAAGCCGCGGCCGTCGGCATCCCAAGTGAGCTCGGGGAGGACGACATCCTCGTCGTGGTCACGCTGCGGCCAGATGCCACCGTCGACTTCGCTGATCTGCTGGACTTCTGCTCGGAGCGCATGCCGTACTTCTGCGTGCCGCGGTATCTGGAAGTGCTCGGCGAGATCCCGAAGAACGTCATCGGGCGGGTCCGCAAGGACGTGCTGCGCAGCAGGGGTCTCGGCGCGACCGCATGGGACAGGGAAGCCCACGGCTACGTGCTGAGTAGGCGATGAGCGCTTGCGAAGAGCAGAGCACCAAGCGAGGAGAACGCACATGACCCTGACCTACCAACAGCAGTTCGTCCTGGACGGATTGGCCGGTCGCGCAGCGATTCTCGATCTGGACTCGCGGTACAACCGGCTGTACTCCTCGGGCGATCTCGCCGGCTGGATAGCCACGTTCCGCCACGCGGGGGCCTCGTTAACGCGTGCGGGGGAGACATTCACCGATCTGCCCGCCGCGTTCGACGGCGGCAACTCTGCGCGATTGGTCACCGTCGACCACGAGATAGCCGTTGACGGTGTGGAGGCGACCCAACGATGTGTCGCGCTGCTGTTCCGCGACGGCGAATTGCGGGCCACCGGCACCTATCGGGACAGCCTCATTTACGAGCGCGGCGGCTGGTACTTCACGTCGCGCGAACTCGAGTGGGATCTCGTCCCACGGGAGAGTGCGCTGCCGGTGTGAGCGCCGATATCAGCTACGAGTTCGCCTTCGGCACCTACGACGACGCGGCTCGGATGGTTGGTACGCGCACCGAGCCGAGGTTCGCGGGCAGCGCAGTGAGCACCGCCCGCATCCAGCACTTCGCGTCGATGGTGCGCGACGCCAACCCGGCGTATTGGGATGCGGAATTCGCTAAGCGGGTGTGGGGCGGGATCGTCGCACCACCCGCACTGCTGATCGGGCTCTTGATGCCGCCCCCTTGGGTACCCACCGGCGAACCGCCGACGGCATCGATCGCAGTTCGGGTTCCGTTGCCCGGTACAGCGATCATCAACGCGTCCAACGACGTCGAGTTCTTGTCACCGATATTGGAGGGCGACCGGCTCAGCGTGGTCGAGGAAGTGGTGTCGGTGTCGCCGGAGAAGACCACGCGCCTTGGCGTGGGCCATTTCATCGAGACGCTCGAGACCTATTCCAGGGCCGACGGCAGCCATGTCGCCATCAGCCGCAACTCGTTGTTCCGGTATACCCCGGCGGCGAAGTCATGAAGTGGGACGAGATCGCGGTGCCGTGCGATCTTCCCGAGACGGTCGACGAGATCAGCTACGAGCGTGTCGTCATGAACGCGGGCACCACCTGGGACTACATTCCGTGGCACTTCGATCCCGGCTATGCCCGAAGCCATGGCCATCCAACGATTTTCGTGAACACCATGCACCTCGCGGGGTTCATCGACCGGATGACAACCGACTGGGCAGGCCCATACAGCCGGGTGGTGCGTCGAAAGGTCACGCTGCAGGGGTCCATCTATGCCGGCGACTCGATGGTCGGCCGCGGTCGCGTGATCGACAAGCGGTGTGAGACCTCCGGTGCCACGCCCCGATACCTGGTGGACCTCGAGATCGCGATCTACAACCAGCGCGACGAATTGTGCTGTCCCGCCGAAGTCACGCTCGACTTGTCAACGCCTGCCTAACCGCCGCCGAAGCGTGGCGACCTGCGCTCGCGGAACGCGGTGATGCCCTCGCGTGCGTCGTCGGTGTCAAAGGCGGCGACCTGGTATGACCACTCCAGCTCGAGTTGAGCGTGTAAGGCGCTGTCAAGCGATCGAACCAATGCGCGCTTCGCGAATTGCACCGCGACGGGGGGCTGTGCCGCGATCTGCTCGGCGTACGCCATGGCGTCCGAGATGACGCGCTCGTGCGCGACCACCTTTCGAACCAGGCCCAAATCTCGTGCTTCGCCGGCGCTCACCGAACGACCCGTCAACATCACGTCCATCGCAGCCTCAAGTCCGATTGCCCGTGGCAGCGTATAGCTGAGGCCCATCTCGGCGACAAGCCCGATGCGCACGAACGCGCTCGTGAACGTGGCGCGCTCGGACGCCAGCCGAATGTCATGGAGCATCGCCAATGCGAAGCCGCCACCGGCCGCGGCACCGTTCACCGCCGCAATCAGTGGCTTGTCGTAGTTCTTGATCGCCAGCGTTTCCCGGCCGATTCCCAATCGGTCGAATGCCCGGTCGGCGGCGCTGAGTGTGCTGGTCAGCCCTAGGCGTTCGTGGAGGAGCGCATTCAGCCCCTGCTGGGCCGTATCGCCTGAAAGGTCGCTCACGTCGGCGCCGGCGCTGAATGCATCACCCTCGCCTGTGGTGACGACCACCCGCACGGCGTCATCGGTGCGGGCGTCCTCCAACACGGACAGGTACTCGCCCAGCAGTGCGCCGGTCAAGCCGTTCATCGCCGTGGGGCGATTGAGCCGACAGACGAGCACCGCACCGTGCCGCTCGGCGACGACGTCGCTCATGGCGATGAGCGGCTCAGCCTAGGTCCGGCAGCTTGCCGGCACTGACCGTCGACTGCAGTTCGACGTATTCGGATAGCCCCTCGGCGCCGAACTCGCGTCCGATGCCGGACTGCTTGAACCCGCCGAATGGAGCGGTGGTGTCGAGCGTGTACATGTTGATGCCGAAAGTGCCTGTCCGGACTTCGGCGGCGATCTCCAGGCCGTGGGCGACGTCTGCGGTCCACACCGACCCGCCCAGCCCGTAGTCGCTGTCGTTGGCGATGCGGACGGCTTCGCGCTCGTCAGAGTATTTGAGGACGGTCAGCACAGGACCGAAGATCTCCTCGCGGGCGATCCGCATCTCGTTGGTCGCATCGGCGAACAGGGTTGGCTGGACGTACCAGCCACGGTCGTGCGGTTTATCCGTACCGCCCAGCACGATTCGCGCGCCTTCGTCGACACCGGCCTCGATGTAGCCCCGCACGCGATGCTGCTGCCGTTGGGCGACCAGCGGCCCGACGTCGGTGGCATCGTCGGCGGGATCGCCGACCTGTAGCCCCGACATCATGTCCGCGAGCGCGTCGACGACCTCATCGTGGCGACGCTCACTGACAAGAATCCGGGTCTGTGCCACACACGCCTGCCCGTTGTTCATCAGACTCGCCATCTTCAAGTGCTTGACGGTGTGGTCGACGTCGGCGTCGTCGAGAATGATCGCCGCAGACTTGCCTCCGAGTTCCAGGCTCACCCGCTTGAGCCGTTCACCGCAGAGCGCAGCGATGTGCCTGCCGGTCACCGAGGAGCCGGTGAACGAGATCTTGTCCACCCCGGGGTGGCGGACCAGGGCTTCGCCGGTGTCGCGCCCGCCGGGAATGATCGAAACCACGCCCTCCGGCAGGTCGATCTCGTCCAGCATCTCGGCCAACCACAGTGCGTCCAAAGGGGTTTCGGGCGCAGGCTTGACCACTACGGTGCAGCCGGCGATCAGTGCAGGAATGAGTTTCGGCATGATCAGGAACTGGGGTACGTTCCACGGCACGATCGCGCCGACGACGCCGACAGGGGCGCGGCGCACGTGCACCTCGCCAAACAAGCCCTGTCGCCGCTCGACCCACGGGAACTCCCGCGCCGTCGCCAGGTTCAGGTGCATCTGCGCGACCGCCCCTGCGGCCTGGCCGAGCCTGCTGAAGCTGCGCGGCGAGCCCATCTCGGCGGTGATCAGGTCGGCCATCTCGTCGGTGTGGCCGCTGTACACCGCCGCCAGCTTCTCGATCTTCTCCATCCGCTCGAGCGGTGTGAGCCGGGGCCACGGCCCGTTGTCGAACGCCGCCCTTGCGGCTGCTACCGCCTTGTCGACGTCCCCTGGCGCGGCCTCGGGGGTCTCGCCGATCGGGTCCTCGGTGTGCGGTGAGATCACCGAGAGCCGCTGGCCGGTGGACGGCGACTGCCATCGGCCGCCGATGTAAAGCTTGTCGTAGACAAGGGATCTCACGCGAACGCCTCCTCGTAGGATTGCCGCGCCCAGGCGCGGAACTCGGTGATCGCGCCTTCGCCGCGGGCCAGCTGCGGACGGTCGCGATAGATCTTGTTCTCCCAGATCGGGATGTCCTGTTCGATCTGTTTGCAGAAGTCGCGGGCGAAGCCGAGCCCCATGCCGTACAGCTCAGAGTCGATCGCTCCCGACACCGGCCCGCGCGGCGTCTGAAACGTCACCTCCGCGATCGCTCGCAGACGGTGCCCGTCAGTTTCGAGATCGAGGTCGCCGAACCCTGACACCCCGTGCACGGCGGCGAAATGAGCGATGTCGACGGTGTTTTCGAATACCTCCTGCGGATGGGACCGGAACCGCCAGCGCGCCGACTCGGGCGCGTGGAAGGTGAACCCGGCGTCCTCGCTCTCCGGGATCTTGGGCAGTTCCCATTCCGGTTCGGTCGACGACTCCGAGTGCCAGACGAAGATGGCGCCGGCGCGTTCGACCGTGGGCCACGCGCGAAGCCGCGCTGTGCGGTTCCGGGTCTTCGCGTACGGGATCTCAACATTCGATCCCGCGCCGTCGAAGCGCCAGCCGTGGAATGGGCAGACGATGCCGTCTTCGTTGACCGTGCCGCCGACGGCGATATCGGCGCCCAGATGCGGGCAGTATGCGTCGAGCACGTACGGGGTTCCGGAGCAGCCGCGGTAAGAGATCAGCCGCCTGCCGAAGTAGTGCAGGCTCACGACCTGCCCGGAGTCGACGTCTCGGCTGTAGGCGACCTGGAACCAGCCCTTGGGGTAGGCGTCGAACGGAAATCGCTTCTCGATGTCACCCAACACGGCGTCACCGCCCGTCTGGACCGCTAAAGTTGCTATTGCTGTAAACATAGCAAAAAAGGCAGGTGCCGTGGACGAGCCGGAATCAGCTGACTGGCGTGTGTACCCCTTCCAACTGGTGCGCGGCGACCCGCAGCTCAGCTTTCCGGCCGCCGAGGGCAACCACCCCGATTGCGAGTCCGACACCTGGTTCATCGCGGGCGAGCTCACCGCTGACAGCGGCCACCGGTTCGCGTTTCTGACGATCTTCAACAAGAACCGGCCGGGGCTTACGTCGATCGTGGCCGACTTCTATACCTTCGCCCTTTTCGACCTGGACAACGGCACCTACGGGACATACACGGATTACGACATGCCGCCTGCCAACATGCAGCCGGGTGCGCGGCCCAAGATGTTCACCGACGCCGGCCACCTGGACATGACCTACGACAGCGGCGCGGGCCACGTCGTGTGGCGGACGTGTCGCGACGAGCAGCAGCGGTTGATGCCCTACACGTATGACGTCGGCCTCGTCGGCACTGACCCGGCAGGCGACGCGATGCGTCTGGACCTGCATGTGGCACCCTCGCGGGCGCCTGTCCCGCTGGGTGGCACTGCGTATAACGGGAAGATCGAGTGCTTCGGGCAAGCCGACACCTACTCCTACTTCCAGACCGGCATGACGATGACCGGCACTCTGCGCTGGGGATCTGTCGAGGAATCGGTCACCGGTAGCGCCGGTCACGTGGACCGGCAATGGTTCCCGCTGATCGCCAACAGCGGCGGTACCGATGGCAATGTCCGCGCACGAAGTCATGAGTGGCGCACGATCAACCTCGACAACGGGGTCGACCTGAGCATCTGGCGGCAGTTCGACCGGACGAATCACAATGCGCTGCAGCCGTTCTCGGGTGCGACGACGAGTTCCGGTGATGCCGACCCCGAGTTCGCGGACGATATCGAGGTCACCGTCACGAGCTATGTGCGCTGGCCGGAGTCGGTGAGCCCGTTGGTTCGGCCGCCTGTCGCGGCCCGGTACATGCCGGACCGGCACCGGCTCATCTCACGCGAGCTCGATCTGGATCTGGTGGGGGAGCCGCTGGTGGCGGCCCCGGCGCATGCACTGCCCATCGAGTACATGGAAGGCCCCTACAGGTATCAGGGCACACTGCGAGGAAAGCCGGTCAGTGGCTTTGCCTTCTACGAGCGGTCGCTGGCGCTGTACCGGGACTGGGAGTTGGACGATGTGCTGGCCGCGGCTGGGCCGGGCGAACGTGAGCTTGTGCTCGAAGATATTGCTAGATCTCGCGGATAGCTTCAGGTTCGACGTCCGAGACATTGGATAGCTCGGAGCCGTCCGTCGGCGAGGGCAGCGGTGAGGTTCTCGGCTTTCTCCGCGAAGCCCGGGACGAAGGCGTGCAGCCCGAGCGGATCGGGAGGCAGTGACAGTACCATGTCCATAGTTGCGGCCGCTTGGTCGGTGAGATCCTTCCACGCCTCGATCGCGAACCCCGAGGACTCGACGGCGGCACGCAACTCGCCGGGCGTCGCCAAGTGGCTGAATTCGGGTTGGTCCGCCCATGGAAGTGGATACCCGAGTTCGCCGTGTCCTCCAGAGGCGATGTCCCACATCGCTAGTCGGCCACCCCGCCTGATTACCCGTCGCGCTTCCCGGTAAAGACTGCCCTTGTCGGCCACGTTCATCTGAACGTGCTGGCTGAAGACGACGTCGAAAGTCGATCCGGCGAAAGGCAGGTCGGTGACGTCTGCCTGGCGGACGGTGATCCGGTCGTCCAATCCGACAAGCCGATTGAGCCAACCGGCCGTTTCGCAGTACTCCTCGGTGAGATCGACGGCGGTAACACGGCAATGACACCGGTCTGCGACGAAGCGCGCAGTGCCGCCGATGCCGGTGCCCGCGTCGAGCACTTCGGTCTCACGTGTGATGCCGATCAGGTCCACCAATTGGGTGGTGGCAATGCGGCCCATCGTGTGGAAGTCCTCGAGCAGCCATAGATCCGCGGGCGCAAGACGGCCGAGGTCCTTTCCGGCGGCAAGCAGCGCCTGCTCGATACCGCGTCGCGAAACGCCCGTCGTGTACTGGGTGTCGATCTGGGGGATTGTCACGTCTAGTTCTCCTGCCAAACACGGCGTATGTTTCGAAACAATGTGTTCAATTGAAGTGGGCGGCGCGGAACGGCCGCAATAACCAATGGAGACGAGATGCCCAGTACCGAACAGCGGCGGCAGATTGTCCCGGATCGGCGGGTCAGGCGCACCCGCAAGCTTCTGCATGACGCGTTCATCTCGCTGGTCATCGAGAAGGGCTACGAGAAGACCACCATCCAGGACATCCTTGATCGGGCCGACGTTGGCCGGTCCACCTTCTACGTCCACTACCGGGACAAGGAAGCACTGCTGACCGCGAACTTCGACGCGATGCACGAGCAGCTCGAGCACGAACTCGACCAGATTGCGGCCACGGACCCCGTCGACGTGGCCCTGCCCGCGGCATTGCTATTCGAGCACGCGTACCGAAATCAGCGCATGTACCGCGCGATGTGTGGGCGGCAGGGCGGGGCGTTGGTTCAGCGGCATCTTCGCCGGTTGATCGGCGATGTGCTGCGCAAGCGTATGCGGCCACAGTTTCAGCAGGTCGGTGAAGTGCCCGCCGATGTTGCCGCCGAGTTCTATACCTCGGCCGCGCTGGGCCTGCTGGTCTGGTGGATCGACAAGGACTTCTGCGGTGACGATGTCTGGATGACCGGGCTGTACCGGAAACTCGCTGTACGCGAGTCGCATTCGACGGCCTAGATCGCCTCCGACCACGTTTGATGGCGGTGCTGCAGGCCCGGCTCGTTGCGGCCGAATACCAGATTCTCCCGTGCGCCGGACTCCAGGTTGGCCTGCAGGCCTGCCACGAGTGCGTAGTCCTCGTCGCGGACGGTGGCGTGTGCGTAGTCGAAGACCGCCGCCGCGCCCGCGGCTACCGACTCGTCGGACAGATCCAGTGGAGTCGAGTTCTGGTGCACGGTTATCGACCGGCCGGGAACGTCGGCGGGATAAACGCGGAACAGCTCCCCATTGGCGATTGTCGCCGACAACACGATGTTCGGGAACAGCGCGTAGATGACGACCATGCTCTGTAGCGGATCCCACTGCTCCTCCGGAATGTTCTCGAGGTCGAGAATTCCGTTGAGGGGAAAGACAAGTCGGTGGTGCGGGCCGAACGAATCGAAAACCGTGCAGTTGCTGCGCGCGATGGTCGCGAACGTGTTCTTGTGCACCGTCGCGAAATGGTAGTTCTCGGCGAACGTGTCGATCGCGAGCTTCCAGTTGACGGGGCAGTCGAGCACTTTCTCGCCCAGCGGCGCCCATCGCCCGATGCCCCAGGACTCCAATTCGTCGGCGAGCGGCCCGAGGAACGCCGGGATGTCGAGGGCTCCGTTGCGGTCCAGCGAAATCCACAGGAAGCCGGCACATTCGGCGGCTGGCAGCTCGGTCAGTTTTGTTGGGCCGGAACGTGCTTCGGGAAAGCCTTCCGTACCGGGCACGCCCACGAGGTTGCCGTCGAGGTCGTAGGTCCACGAGTGGTACGGACAAGCAAGCCGGCGGGCGGCTCCGCAGTCGTCGGCGATGCGTGATTGACGATGCAGGCAGACGTTGTCGAATGCTCGCACGGTGTCGCCTGCGTTGCGGGTCAGCAGAATCGAACGGCCCATCACGGTCTTGGTGCAATACGTGCCGGGCCGCGGAAGTTCGGAGGCATAGCCGACAAGCTGCGGGCTGGCCATCAGCATCGCGGTGTCTTGGGCGAGGCGTCGCGTCGACGTGTAGGTGTCCGCGGCGACTGTGTACTCCGATGGGGTGAGGTCGGTTGTCTTGTCGCGCGCCAGTTTCACCGCGCGGCGAGTGAGGTCGATGAGCTGGTCGCGATCCATGCCACGCCATTCTTGTTGTTTTTATAACAATTGCCAACCGGCGGGTGTGGGCCGTCGTGCGCAGCCACCTCCAATTGCTCAAAAGTGACTGGTGATGCTCGTGTTGCGCGTATTCTCCGCTAGAGCCGGGGTCGGGGCTTGAGTGAAGGGGCAGCGCAGATGAAACCCGATATCCAACGGGTGCTCGGCGGCACGCCCGCCGCCCAGGCATGAGCTGGTGGGTGGCGCGCGCGGAGCGCACAGTCACAGAGGAGATTCCGGCGCCACCCAACGAGGTCCGGGAGTTCTACGTCGACCTGGACAACATCAAACGGGTGCATCCGCTGGTGGTTGCGGTGCGCACGACTGACCGGCGCCAGACCGCGGACGGGTATGTGCAGACCTATCGTGTCCAGGACCGGATTCCGATGGGGCCGTTGCACTTACGGATCAGCTATGTGGCGCACCTGCACGTACCGCGCACGGGTGACGTGACCGCCGAGGCGCGTCAGTTCCCACGGGTACGATTACGCACGACTGTGACATTCGAGCCGATCGCCGCCGGAACGCGCATCACCGAGCACATGCGGATCGAGGCACCGCGGGTCTTGGCGGCGATGACGACCCGCGAGGCGGTCAAGGCGCACACCGCCATGCTGGCGGGCATGCGCCGCAGCTTCGTGTAGCTATGCCTGGCTAGTGTCCTGAGTCGTTAATTTCAATCTAGTTAGACTGGGTTGTGCCTACTCCGTATGCCGCGAAGATCGTGTTGACTGCCGAGGAACGTGCCGAGTTGGAGGGGTGGTCGCGGCGGCGGACGAGTGCGGCGGGGCTGGCGATGCGGTCGCGAATTGTGTTGGCGGCCGCCGATGGTGGGTCCAATACCGAGCTTTCCGAGCGTCTGGGACTCTCGATCACCACGGTGCGCCGGTGGCGCAACCGTTTCGCCGAGTTGCGTTTGGACGGGTTGGTCGATGAGCCGCGGCCGGGCCGGCCGCGAGTGGTCGGCGATGACCAGATTGAGGCGTTGATTGTGGCCACCTTGGAGACGACACCGCCTGATGCGCCACACTGGTCGACGCGGTCGATGGCCACTCATCTGGGGTGCCTGTCGCAGTCGATGGTGTCGCGGGTGTGGCGGGCGTTCGGATTGGCTCCGCACAAACAGGATTCGTGGAAACTGTCGCCACCAAAGCATCCGTTGTTCGTGGCCAAGGTGCGTGACGTCGTCGGGCTCTACCTTGATCCCCCCGAGCGGGCGTTGGTGCTGTGCGTGGATGAGAAGACCCAGATCCAGGCGCTCAACCGCACCGCACCGGTGTTCCCGATGCTGCCGGGAACACCGGTGCGGGCCAGTCACGACTACGTCCGTCACGGCACGTCGAGTCTGTACGCCGCGCTGGACCTGGCCAGCGGAAAGGTCATCGGGTCGCTGCATGCCCGCCACCGATCCACGGAGTTTCTGGCGTTCCTGCGCAAGATCGACGCCGAAGTGCCCGCCGAACTCGACGTCCATCTCGTGCTCGATAACGCTTCCACACACAAGACGCCGGCGGTGATGCGTTGGCTGACCGCTCATCGGCGGTTCGTTCTGCATTTCACACCGACCAGCTCATCGTGGCTGAACTTGGTGGAGCGCTGGTTCGCCGAGCTGACCACCAAGAAACTGCGGCGCGGCACCCATACCTCGGTCCGCCAACTCAACACCGACATCCGCGCCTGGATCGACACCTGGAACGAAAACCCGCGACCCTATGTGTGGACCAAGACCGCCGATCAAATCCTCGAATCCATCGGCAATTACTGCCGCCGAATTAACGACTCAGGACACTAGTCCGAAGCGTCGAGCACGCTGACCGC
This sequence comes from uncultured Actinomycetota bacterium, assembly GCA_963770305.1. Classification (GTDB taxonomy): domain Bacteria; phylum Actinomycetota; class Actinomycetes; order Mycobacteriales; family Mycobacteriaceae; genus Mycobacterium. The sequence continues at coordinate 88,450 of CAVYPB010000030.1, read as the reverse complement.
GATGCCGTACGGCAGGAACCGCACCTTGCGCGTCGGATCGGTGTTGCTCTTGTTCGCCCGAAGCGCATCCAGCTCGGCCGGATACACCTCTTCGATATGCGCACCGCCCTCGTCGTCGACGGTGTAGATCGCCCACACACCATCGCCAGTCTCGCCGGTGGTTTCCGGCTCGTTCTTGGGCCGCGTGTACCGCGAGAACTCGTCGAAGATGGTCGCCCAGGGTGCCCGTTCACCCGACGTGGTGAAGAACCTGCTGATTCCATCGAGCGCGTCGCGCAGGCCCTCGCCGGCCTCGCGGGCGACGCGATCGAACTCTTCGGGATCGAACCCGAAAGGCCCGTTGCTGCTCATTGCGGTTCCTCCTTGTGGCCGTACACCGCGACATTGCGGTAACCACAGTGTGCCTGTGGGTGGCGAAGTAGTCGACTACGACGAACTGCGGGTGGTAGGGAACCTTATGGCGTTCTCACGCTCGGACATGCTGGCGGCTGCTGAACGATCGCTCGCGGCGGCCGGCGCCCGTGACCGCGACGGCTGGATCGGGCTGTTCACGCAGGACGGGCGGGTCGAGGACCCGGTTGGCTCACGTCCGCACCGGGGTACCGCGGCGATCGGGCGCTTCTACGACACCTTCATCGGACCGCGCGAAATCAGATCGCACCCCGACGTCGACATCGTGGTCGGTGCGACTGTGATCCGGGATCTGCAACTCGAGGTGAAGATGGCGTCCACGCTGACCATGCGGATTCCGGCATATCTGCGCTACGACCTCGAAAACCACAACGACGAGCTGAAAATTGCTGCACTGCAAGCATTTTGGGAGTTACCGGCGATGGTGGGCCAATTTCTGCGCAACGGGGTCCGCGCCGTCCCGGCCGGTGTCCAGCTGTCGAAGGCCCTGGTGGCCAATCAGGGCGTTGGTGGCACTCTCGGATTCCTCAGCGGATTCCGTGGGCTCGGTACCGGATCCAAGGGTGTCGTCGCGGGGTTCCTGGACGCCGCTTGCGCCGGCGACGAGGTCGGCATGCGGCGGCTGCTCGCCGGCCAGGTGCTTGCCACGAGCGGCGATGACCTCGTGCTCAGCACCGCGGAACTGACCAGGCACCTCGCCGGCGCGCGGTGGCACAAGCTGATCGGGTCCGGTTACGCGGTGGTCGCCGCCGTCGAACGCGCAGGACAGCGCAGCGTCTTCGTCGGCGAGGTCGGCTCTGAACCCGCCACGCTGAAGAGGATTCGGGTGTTCAGCGAGGCGGGTTGAGGCAAAGGGCATCGGCCAGCATCGGCGTGTTGTCTCGATTCGGTCGCCTTGGCCCCAGTTCGGTGGGCGGACGTGAGACGGTAGCAGCACCATGGACGCCGATGACTACATGACCTACGAAGAATTCGGCCGCAAGTTCTTCGAGGTCGCCGTTACCGAGGACCGCGTGGGCGGCGCGATCGCCGCCATTGCCGGGGACGGATTCGAGATGGGCCCGATGGGTCAGGGGCCGGGCAAGATCGCGAAGGTCACCGCCAGAGTCAAGATTCAAGATCCCCGGGTGACGCGGCAACTCGGCGAGGTGATCACGTTCGCCATCCGGATCCCGCTGGAGATCAACATGGTCGTCGACCTGCGGATTGACAGGCCGCGGTTCGTGGTATTCGGGGAGATCGCTCTGCGGGCGACCGCGCGGGCCGCAGAGCCGTTGCTGCTGATCCTCGATGTCGAGAAACCACGGGCGTCCGACATCTCAATCCATGTCACATCCAAGTCGCTGCGCGCCGAGCTGGTGCGGATCATCGGCGGTATCGATGCCGAGATCAGACGGTTTATCGCAGCGCATGTCGCGGGCGAGATCGACAGCCCGGCGTCGAAGAAGGCCAAGGTCATCGATGTGGCCGACCGCCTCGACGCGGCCTGGAGTGGTGTCTGACGTCGTCGTTTAGCCCCGCCGGAGGCCTGGGCCGTACGATTCCGGGGTGCAGCGCAGACGAACAATCGCCCTTGCAGTGTCCACCGGTGTGTTGGCTTCCGGCTTGGTGTTGGCCGCGCCGGCACAGGCCGACACAACCGACGATGCGTTTCTCTCGGCGCTGACGAACGCCGGGGTGGGGACCGCCGATCCCGCCAATGCCGCAGCTCTGGGCCAGCAGGTCTGCCCGATGCTGTCCCAACCCGGTCAGACCGCCGCAGACGTCGCGGCGAAGATGGCAGACGCGGGAGGCATGTCGCTGGGCCCGGCGACCATGTTCACCGGCATTGCGATCTCCCTGTTCTGCCCGGCGGCGGTGTCGTCGATCACCAACGGGCAATCGCCGATCCCGCTGGGGATCCTGGGCTTCTAGGCCGGCAGACCTTCCAACCGCGGCCGCCGTGCGACCCTGCCGTCGCCGGCGGATCGGCCGCGCGCGTGACGCCACAGCCACGGCATGAGCAAGTTGTGTGTCCAGAGCACCTGCGAGTACACCTGCGAACGCACTGACGGCCGCCCGGCGCCCGGGCAGGACTCCGCCCAATCGTGGTTGCTCCCAGGCAAACCCAGCGCCTCGGCCGCCGCCGCCGCGAACAGCATGTGGCCCTTGGGGGAACCGTGTACACGGTCAGTGCTCCAGGTGTCCGACTCGGCCATCGACGGCGCGCCGTAGAGGTCGACGAGGCAGAACCCATGACGGTCGGCCGCGGTCCTGATCGCGTCGTTGACCTCGATTACCCGTGATGCGAGCAGCCGACCGACGGGCAGGATGCTCGCGATGTCGGGAAAGGTCGTCGTCACCACGGTCGCGGCGGACTGCGAGAGCCGAACGTGCAGGTCATCGAGTTCGGCGAGCGTGCTATCAAAGCCGGGCCCAGGGCGGGTTACGTCGTTCATGCCGATGCACACCGTAATGAGGTCCGGCTGCATCGCCAGTGCCTGGGGGAGCTGTTTGTCGAGGACATCGCGGATCTGCCTGCCGCGCACAGCGAGGTTGGCGTACATCAGCCCCGGGTAGTGCTCGTCGATCATCACGGCCAACCGGTCGGCGAACCCCATCAGGCCGACGGTGTCGTCGCCGTCCCAGAGTCCCTCGGTCTGGCTGTCACCAAGCGCGACATATCGGGAGTACCCGGCCACACCGCGACTCTAGCGGCGAAGCGCCGCTTCTACCTGCGACGCTCCGGCGCTCGCCGCCAATTCGCGGTGCCGCTCGGTCACGTTGGCCCCGCCGGCGCGCAGGATGTCGATGACGTCGGCGACGTCGCCCGCGCGGTATCCCGCGAACCGCACCCCGACCGACCACCACGACATGAGGGCGTCGAGGCCGCGGCCGGCGTCGGCGCCGAATTCGACCATCGCAGCCACCGTCGCAGGCAGAATCCGGCGGGCTGCCTGTTCGATGGGTTGGGTGCCGCTCGGCAAGGCGGCGTCGACCGCTGCTCCGGCGCGTACGAGCGCGCGAACCATCTCCGGGTTGACGTTGTCACCAGTCGCGTCGATGACATGGAGTGGCGTCGCGCCGTCGGAGTCTCTCAGGTCAGGGTCGACGCCCTTGGCCAGGGCGTGGGCGAGCGCCACCGTGCGGCCAAGCCGGACGATCTCGTGCAGGATCGTCGTGAACCGTTCACCCCGTGCAGACAACTCGATGCGACGGCCCGCGTCGGCACCGGCCTCGATCAGGGCGACGACGATGCCCGAGCTGAGGGAGCGCACGCCGTACCAGAGTGGTGACGCCCCACAGGGATCGACGGGATCGGGCTCGGCGCCCCAGGCCAGCAGTTCGATGACCTCGGTGCTTCCGCTACGGGCCCAGTCGAAGAGATCGAGGACGTCGTCGGGCAGTGGCGTCGTCCAGGTCGGCCGGTCGACGCCGAGCGCATCGAGCACCATCAGCGTGCCGTCACGCTTGTCACCCAGGTCGTACCACGGCCACGGTCCCTCGCCCTTGGCGACGAAATCGGCGACCGCCATGCGGGATTCTTCGGTGACCGTCCTGCCGTAGTCGTCGTACGACGACCAGAACTGCAGCTCGTCGCCGTCGCGTGAAACCACGACGTTTGCCGGGCCCTCCTGGTAGCGCGCCAGTTCCATCACGCGTTCAGCATGCCCAAACATGAAGGAGGGGCACCCAATAGGGTGCCCCTCCTCGCGTTTCGACTTACTTGACGTCTAAATAGACCGTCTTGTTGGTGACAATCGTGGAGATGTCGTTGCCAGCCCCGGGAAGGCTGCTGTCCGTGCGCGAGTACGTCTGCCCCGGCCGGACGGCCACCACGCTCGCGTGCTCGAGCGGCGCGGTACCGATTCGGTTGACGATCACGGTGTAGCCCTGAGCCCGCAACACGTCGATGGTCTGCTGGGCATCGCCGGGGCCGGTCGGCGCGGCGACGGCCGGAGCGGCCAGTCCGATAACGGCAGCGGCCAGCCCGCTGACGACTGTGGCGGCAATTCCGAACTTCTTCATCTTTACGTCCTTTTCTTTCTTATGTCTAGACCTTTAAACCACCTGGTCAGCTATTAAATTCCGGTGGCATCCGCGGTGGGCGGCTATCACACATATTGAGATAGGTGGCGGGGTTTCATCGGTCATCTTGTAGACGTTGTGTCCGCCCTGTGTGTGAGATTTGTCGGTGGCGTCTGGCAGTATCGAATGTACGTTCGATCTGGAGGCGCTCGCTGCGGTGGATCCGCACGCCGATGAGGCGGCGCTGATCGAACAGATCGCCTGGTTGGAGCGGGTTAAGTCGGCCGCTGCGGCAGGTCAAGCCCGCGCAGTTTGATGTTGGTTACTTGGGAGCGCCACTTCAGCACGTCGAAGGCGGCGTCGGCGTCGATGCGATAGATGTACATCAAGGCCGCGCCGATGATCTGCCAGTTGCTAGCGGCGATGAGGCGGGCGCTGGCTTTTCAACGCGAGGGCTTGGACCTCATCGCCTTCATCAACAGACGTTCGACGCAACCTCGCCGCGGTCGACTGTCGCCATCAGTTTGCGCGCACGTGGCGTCACCTCACAAGGGCGCACGGATATAGCGGCACAGAGTTCGGCCCGCCACCCCAAACAGGATGACGGCCGACGGAACGTGTCCCTGAAGATGACTAGCGGGCGGGAGCGGATCGGTTGTCCGGCAGGCGAGATTCCAGCCCCGACTTAATCGGAAGGACTCTTGCGTTCATCGCCCGAATAAGTTGCTCCACGCTCTCCTGATGGTTTGCGTATGAGCCCAGTTCCCGCGACGGTCCCAGCGGATGCTGTATTGAATACCAAAAATTGTCGAGACGACTATTCATTTTTCCTACTTAGTAAGTGTTCATCATAGCACGATTAGGCCCACTGACCTGCGATTATCTGCCAGCAAATCGGTAGCGCCGCAAAAGGCCCGCACCGTCGGCCGCGCGGGCCGAGGGCTACGAGAGAATCTCGAGCCTCGACGGTGACTGATTGGGCGCAGCGGATCGGCGGAGCGTCTCGCCGAGGGAGCCGTTCACCGTTCCTTTCCAGACCGGACGGGCTTGCCGACGTGTTGCTCCGCATCGCCGGCGAGAATGCTGTCCTCACTCAGAACTAGATCGGCCCGCCACCCAAGCAGGATGACAGGCAGCCAACCAAAGCAACGGCTAAACCGGCTCGTCGGGCTGGTCTATGGCCTGGCCGTAGGGTCCGGTCTCGTACTCAACAAACCACCGTTTCGTCTGTCCGTCGTCGGACCCCGTGCTTGTCACAACATCAACGCGTATCGGCCATTCGCCCGTAGCGGCCAATGCACGGATGACGCTCTCGCGGATGATGCGCCGTACCTCACCCTCGCCCGTTTCTACGGGCAGAAGTATCGACATATAGCCGGTGCGGAACGCCGGCCGGTCGGCCATAAGGTCATTGTCCCCTCCGGGTGCTGGCGCGGCCGTTCAGCAACCTGCAGTGCTCGGAAAGCACAGGCCGGTAGATGACTTCACCCCAATGGCACCGCCAAGTGGTGTGTCGACCACATGAGCAAGAGACGGTGCGCAGCAGCGTCCGGTCGGGTCGCAGAGCATGTCCGCGCGGGCATCGCGTCGGCGCCGGCACCAACTTGCCGACAGCAGCCCTACCCCCATCTTGCCCACGCCGGCAACCGCGTCGTGCGCAAAACGCCAGAGAGTGGTTAGAGAACCGAGCGCCTGCGTCGACAGGAATCGGCCCGCCAACCCAAGCAAGGATGACGGGCCGAGTGGAGGGGAACGATAGATGAGACGGCGTGGACGCCCGATCGGTTCCGATCCATCGCTTATTCATCGGATATGACCGAGAATCAGCGCAATCGAACGAGAACGGACGAGACCCGCAGCGTCGCGAATTCCACTGGTAGCAACTGCTTTCTGAGACTCAATGGAAATCAACGACGACTCGCCGTTGCAAAAGCCGGTGTATCAGATCAGCGACGGGCGCCGCTGCGGCCGAATTACCGTGCGCCGCTACGTGGCGTACCCCAACGCGTACCCCAACCAGCGCCAAATCTGGGGTGTTCTGGGGTGTCAGTGGGTGTTCCCGAAACGGCTTGACCTGCGAAAACTGGTCACCCGCTGTCACCCGCTGACGCCGTTCGCATATCTGGGGGTCAAGTGGTCGCAGGTTCAAATCCTGTCAGCCCGACACTGTCAGCCCGACACATGTCAGCCCGACACAGGTCAGAAGCCATTTTCGGACTAAACTGTGGTCCCTAATAGGACCGCGTAGGCCAACCGGATTCGGCACTAGCCGGGCGATCCCGCGGACCTGCTAACGCGACATTCCCGCGGACCTGCTAACCGAAAGGAAGTCAAATGCACGACTACACAATTACTTTCTTTTCGACCCTCCGTCAGGGGGACGATGGCCTGGTCCACGTCCGGGTACAGGTCGAGCTCCCCGTGCATCCGAGTTATCTCACTGATGCTGCTTCCGGTCAGACACTCGCCAAGGATGTCGGCCTGGACGTCACCGCCAAATTAATGGAGAAGTTCGAGCAGCTGGCGGCTGGACCAGAAGCCCCCCACCTTAGGACCGACGTTTAGAAGCGAGGTCTCGCCTGACCGGGTTCGGCCCGCCACCAGGGGAGCAGTTGGCGGGCCGACCAGATAGTCAGACGAGTGCTAACCCGCTTCGGTTCCCTCGCCATCCTTCATGACGTAAGCCACGGAGATCAGCGCCGCCGCCCCACTTCGTTATGTTTTATGGCATCACCTCAACAGTCCTGAAGCGCGCCGCCGACACCACCTTCGATGACCGCTCCCGAGGACAAGTCATGGCCGACACACTCGTGAAGCGGGTTACCGGGCACCCGGCCGAGGAACCCGAGCACGTTGCGCTGAATTTGGTGATGTCGGATCAGGCGCTATGGGGTCAGGACAACGCGCCTGCGGTGCTCGACGGCTATGGGCCGATTCCGGCGTCGGTGGCGCAGCGCTTGGTGCGGGATGCGGTGGTCGACGAGCGGTCGTTGGCGACGCTGCGGCGGCTGTATCGGGACCCCAAGAGCGGATCGTTGGTGGCGATGGAGTCGCGATCGCGGTTCTTTCCCAAGGGTCTGGTGGGATTCATCGGCGTGCGGGACCGAACGTGTCGCACACCGTACTGTGACGCACCGATTCGGCATCGTGATCACGCCACACCTCGCAACCGCGGCGGACCGACCACTGCCACCAATGGGTTGGGGGAGTGTGAACGGTGTAACTACACCAAGGAAGCACCGGGTTGGCGAGTCACTGCAGCCGACGAAAACGGTGTGCACTCAGCCGAATTCGTGACACCGACGGGTGCGCGGTATCGCTCGACGGCGCCACCGCTGCCCGGGGCACCGTTGATCGCCGTGAGCGAGGTCGAAGTCAGAATCGGCGTAGCCCTGGCCGACCTACACGCCGCCTAACCACCACCTTTCGGAAGCGGCAGGGTGGTTGCGTCAGAAGCCGAGGTGCGCTTCAAGGCCGGTGTCGGTGTGCGTTGTCTCGTGGATCGACTTGTCGTGTAGCGACGTGTCATATACGGAGCTGTCGTGCACCGTGTTGTCGTGCACAGAAGTGTCCGCGATCGAAGACGAGTGCACCGATGAATCGTGTTCGGAGCTGTCGATGGTCGACGTGTGGGTGAGCGTGCTGCTGTTGTCGACGGCGCTCGTGTTGCCGGTGCCGTGGATGTCGGTGGTGGTCTGATTTCCGTGCACGCTGGTGGTGTTGCCGTCCGACACGGTGGTGGTGCCGTGGCCCGACGTCTGGATGACGGTGCCGTCGTGCGAGCTCAGCACATCGCCGCCCGCAGACGTATTGCCTTCGCTGATCGCGTTGCCGTCACCCACGGTCACGGTTGAGCCGGATCCGGTGTGGATGTCGCCATTGTTGACGGTGTTGCCGTTGCCCAACACCGCGCCGTCGCCGCTGACGATGTCGCCGTGGGTGCTTCCGCCGACAGCGACGGCGCCGTCGCCCTGCGCAGTTGTCTTGTCGCCGAGGGTGATATCGCCCATGCCGAAGCTGACACTGTGGTCATCGGTGATGCTGGTTGTTGGGCTCATGAAGCTGTTATTGCTCGCGAGGTCGGTGCTGGGGGAGAAGTCGGGTTGGGGCGCGTAGCTGGGCTCGAACCCGTAGTGGCTCGACACAGCCTGCTGCAGATCGGTGACCGGGTCACCGCTGCCGCCGAACGCCAAGCTCGGGATCGCCGTCGCGGCCACCGACTGCAGCTGGGCAGAACTGACGGTCGACAACCCGGCTTCCGCCAGAGCCTGGTCGGGATTGGCGACGAACGCCTGTGCCTGGCTCTCGTCGCGGAATAGGTCGAGGATGTAGTCGATCAGGTTGACCATGGAGCGCCTCTCAAGGGTTTCAGCAATCGCGGCCCCGACACGCGCCCGAAGAGTAGTGACGCTCCCTGGCAACTCGATGTCACGCGGCCACGGACTTGCTGCGAGTGCGGCTCCACGACACTAGAAGAGACGCCCCAGCCTGGTGAGATTCAGTGGCACGCCCACCACGCTGAGCTGATTGAGGATGTCCTCCAAGCGTTTTCGCGGGACATCCATCCGCCATTCCGGCAGCGTGCCCGACAGGCAGACCACATCGGGCGCAAAGCCGATACCGGTCAACACAAGCCCGTGCGGAAGCTCGGGCAGGTGCACGGGATAGGCGGGCGTGCGCGCAGGCAGCCTCCACCGCGACTGGCGGACGACCAGACCACGGGGTTTGAGCCAGAGCGTCGAGCCGTCGAGGCGGGCATCGAGCTCGACGTGGCCCAGCAGCGGCCTGCGGGCGAGTCGCAGCCGCGCGATCCCGTCGGCGCCCACTTCAGCGGAGAACCGCGGCGCCGCCCATCTGAACAAATCGTCGAGCACCGGTGCGGGGACCTCCAGAGTCAGCTCGACCGGGGCGGCCACCAACACCGGCGGCGCCGTCGGCTTCATATGCACGTTGTGCAGCACCGCGGCCGCTTGGTCGAATCGATTGCCGTGCCAACAGATGTCACGCGCCGCGAGCCGAACATCGTTGAGCTGGCCTACCGACAGCCCGCGCACGTCGAGCCGCGAATCGAACTCGGTGACCGTCAGCGTGAGATCGCCGTCGTCCAGACGGACCGCCAGCCGGCGGCCCACCACCAGCCGGCGCACCGTCATGAACAGCGTCCGGTATGCCGCCGCCGCTCCAGTGCTCACCGGCGCTACCGCCGCCGACGACCACAGCGAGGTCAGCATGTCGATCGGCCGGAACGGGTCGAATCGGCGCAGCGGTCGCGGACGCGTCATGTCTCCAGCATCCGCCATCAGCGCGGCGGAGTGAAGCTGGACAGCAGCGCGCGCATCGACTTGGCGACGGCATGCCGCGTCTCCACCGGATCGGGTGAGTTCGCGATCAGCATCGCGCCGCGGGTCAGCGCCCCGAGCAGCAGCCGGGTGGCGGTCTCAGGATCCTCGACGCTGATCGTTCCCGCCTGCGCGGCGGTCGTCAGTGCGTGCACGATCGCCGCGTGCGCGTATTGCTCGTCGAGTTCCGTGTAGCGGGCCAGGCCCAGTACGGCGGGCCCGTCGACGATCAGGATGCGCTGCATATCCGGCTGCAGTACGCCGTCGAGAAACGCCTCGAAGCCACGAGCCAGCTCGTTGACGCCATCCGACGCTCCGTGTGCCGCGTTCGTCGATGCCGTCATCAAGTCGGTGTGTGCCTGAACGAACACCGCCTCGAAAAGCGCTGTCTTGTTGGGGAAGTGGTGATACAACGCCCCCGTGGTGAGGCGGGCTTCGCTCGCCAGATCCTCGACCGACGTCGCGCGGAAGCCGTTCTCGCCGAATAGCCGGCGGCCCGCCGCGACCAACGCCGCTCGCGTCTGCGCGACCTGTTCGGCGCGCAGCGAGGGCTGCTCGGCCGCCGGATCCAACATTTATGACTCCTCTTCGGTCAGATCCAGAATACCCTATTGACATAGTGATGTTATGTGAAATAGTTACCCTATGAGATCAGCACCCGTGCACCTCACCGGACCGGCCGAGGACACCCGTCACGCCTACAGCCACACTCTCAGCGCGCTGCGCGACGCCGTGGCACGAAGTGCCGACATGTGGCGCCACATCGACAAACCCGACGCACCCGCGCCCGGCCTCGTGTGGACCGCCGCGGAGACCGCCGCGCACGTCGTCGGCGATCTCCGTGATTACACCCAGGCACTGACACGTCACGCGAACGGCTATATGACCCATGCCAATCGACCGACGGAATCACCCTCGCGGCTCAGTGCGAAGGTCAATGCCCGTCACCTCGAAGAGGTGCCCGAGCGCAACCTTCACCGCCTGGCCGACATGCTCGAGTCGTCCGCTGACGCGTACCTGAACGCGGCCGCGGCCGCCGACCCGAGCGCCCAGATAGCCACCCCCAACGGGTTGGTGATCGGTCCACCCACGATGGGAGCCCTGTTGTTGGGCGAGCAGCTCATCCACGGCCTCGACATCTCCCGCACGGCCAAGATCCCGTGGATGATCGCCGCCGCCGACGCGTTCTTGGTGATCCCGGGTGTGCTGTCTGTTGCGCCGCAATACCTGCGGCCCCAGCGCGCGGCCGGCATGCACATCAGCTTCGAGTTGCGGATGCGCGGCGGCCCCGGCTACCGCATGGCGGTCGACGACGGCACCGCGGTCGTCACCGCGGCGGGAGAGAAGGCCGACTGCGTCATCACCGCGGATCCGGTCGCCTTCCTGCTGCTGGGTTTCGGCCGAATCTCGCAGCTCTCGTCCGTGCTCCGCGGGCAGCTCCGGCCCGGCGGCAATAAGCCCTGGCTGGCGTTTAAGTTCGGGAACCTGCTGTCCAGCCCCTAGCACGTACAGTAGGGGGCGATGACCGCCGAGCCGACTTCTGTGGTAATCGTCGGCAGCGGGTTTACCGGTTTCGAGTGCGCCCGTCATCTGGCCCGAAAGTTCCGTAGACACCAAGGAAACAACGCGTCGGTCGACATCGCGATCATCTCGCCGGTGGACTACATGCTCTACACACCGCTGCTGCCCGACGTTGCAGGCGGGGTCGTCGACGCCCGGTTCGTCGCGATTCCGCTTGCCAACACGCTGCAGGGCGTACAGGTGATCCGCGGCAGGGTCGACAGCGTCGACTTCGACGGGCGCACTGTCACGTTCACCGACCCCGAAGAGCGCGTGCGCAGCCTGTCGTGGGATCGCCTGGTCCTGACGCCGGGATCGGTGACCCGCCTGTTCGACATTCCCGGTCTCGCGGAGCACGCGCGCGGGCTGAAGTCGACCGCCGAGGCACTGTACCTGCGCGACCACGTGCTGGAGCAACTCGAACTGGCCGATGTCGACGACGATCCCGGCCGTGCGGCGGCTCGCCGGACGATCATGGTCGTCGGCGGATCCTATTCAGGGACCGAGCTGGTCCTCCAGCTGCGGGCGCTTGCCGATTCAGCCGCCAAACAGATGAACTTCGATCCGGCCGCTGTGAAGTTCGTGTTGCTGGACCTGGCCGAACAGGTGATGCCCGAAGTGGGTGAGAAGCTCGGCGCCGCAGCGATGCGGGTGCTGAAATCGCGTGGCATCGACGTCCGGCTGGGCGTCACACTGAAGGAAGTTCACGTTGAACACGTTGTGCTCAGCGATGATTCGCTGATCCGCACTCATACAGTCGCTTGGGTCACCGGGGTGACCGGCGCTCCGCTGATCGAGAAGCTTGGCCTGCCGACCGACAACGGTCGGCTCAAGGTGCAGACCGATCTGCAGGTGCCCGGCCATCCGGACGTCTTCGCCGCCGGCGATGCCGCCGCGGTGCCCGACGTCACCCAGCCGGGCAAGATCACCCCACCGACCGCGCAGCACGCAACGCGGCAGGGAAAGGTGTTGGGGCACAACGTCGCCGCGAGCCTCGGTTACGGCAGGACGAAGAACTATAAGCACCGCAACATGGGGTTGGTGGTCGACCTCGGTCCCCGGCACGCCGTCGCCAACCCGCTCAACATCCAATTGTCCGGGTTCGCGGCCAAGTTCGTCACCCGCGCCTACCACCTGCAAGCCATCCCGCGGTTCGTCAACCGCTGGGCGGTGTCGCTGGCCTACCTGACCGATGTGTTCTTCGATCGTTCGGTGGTTTCGATGGGCCTCTCGGCGCAGGAGGATGCGCAGTTCTCCGCCAGCGAGGGCATCCCGATGCCGAAAGCGGACTAGTTGGCGGCGGTGTACCGGGTCAATGCGAGATGACTGCGGGTGCGCAGTACCGGTGTCGCACTGTCCGGCATGCCGAGCACCCGGACGCACGCGTCCGCAACGTGTTCCGGCAGTTTCGTTCGGTCCGGGCCCGGCCGCTTGGTCCACATGTTGACCAGGGACTCCACCAATCGGAACGGAAGATCGGCGGCCGCCTCGTCGACGCCGGTGTCCGCGACGACGGCCTTGCTCAGCGCCAGATAGTGCAGCCGCAGCTGCTCCCGGTCCGACCAGAACGGCTCCAGGCGCGCTCCCCGCAGTTCGGGCTGCATGTACAGCGCGCCCAGGTTCCAGCGACCGTCCAGCAGCTGGCGGCCATCGAAGAGAGCCAGGGCATGGAGGTGCTCGGCCGCGCTCATCGCCGGCTCGGTGCCCGACAGGCTGTCGACGACCATCAGCGTCGGTGTCACCGTTTGGCTGAGCAAGGCGCAGAGGATGTCGTCTTTGGTCTTGAAGTAGTGATACAGCGAGGCCTGCCGGATGCCGACGGCCTCGGCAATGGTGCGGGTCGACGTGCCCGTGTACCCGAGGGTCGTGAAGAGTTCGCCCGCGGCGTCGAGGATCTCGTCACGAGCGGTCGTCCCAGGCCGCCGCTGGGTAATTAACCGAGGGCGGCCTGCACGAGTGAGCGACATCGTCACATCGTGGCTCACTGAGGTGCGCAAATGCGTTTCTGTCACACGACAGAAACGCGGGACACGAATCGGTTACGCAGCGGCCCGGATTGGTTACGCCAGCGACACCTACCGCTCCTGCGCGCCATGAAAACTGTCAATTGACAGGCCGGGGGTGCTAGGAGAGTGGATGAGTAGCGCGGTATCGGAGGTCGACGCGCGGTCGTCGAACCCCGCGGGCGACATTGCGCCGGTGGCTGCCATCACCGACCTGCACGTCACGTTCCGCCGCAACGGCCGTGACGTGCACGCATTGCGCGGCGTGTCCCTCGACATTTCGCGCGGCGAGATTCTCGGCCTGGTCGGCGAATCGGGTTCAGGCAAGAGCGTCCTCGGGTTCACCATGCTGGGGCTGCTGTCGCAGGCCCGGGTGCAGGGCTCGATGAAAGTGGCCGGTACCGACATGGTGACCGGCAACGCGAAGACGCTGCGCAAGGTGCGACGGCTCGACCTGGGCGCCATCTTCCAGGACCCGATGACTTCGCTGAACCCGACCATGCGGATCGGCAAGCAGGTCGCCGAGGCGGCCGGCAGCGACGAGGAGGCGCTCAAGCTGCTTACCGCTGTCGGCATCCCGGAACCCAAGCGGCGGTTCCGGGCGTTCCCGCATGAGCTGTCCGGTGGGTTGCGGCAGCGGGTGATGATCGCCATCGCGATCGCAGGCGACCCGGAGTTGATTATCGCCGACGAACCGACGACGGCTCTCGACGTCACTGTTCAGGCTCAGGTCCTACGGCTGCTTCAACGGCTACGCGCCGAAATCGGCTGCAGCATCGTGTTGATCACCCACGACCTCGGGGTAGCCGCGCAGATCTCGGATCGCATCGCGGTGCTCTACGCCGGCCGCATCGCCGAAATCGGACCGACCGCAGAGGTTCTCGGCCAACCCGCGCACCCCTACACCCATGGACTGCTGCGCTCCCGACTGACCCTGGATACCGCTCGGCACCGCAAGCTCGCTGCGCTGGCCGGTGCGGTACCCAGCGCGGTGGACCCGCTGCCCGGATGTGCGTTCGCTCCTCGATGCGTGCTGGCCGCATCCTCGTGTGAGGCGACACCTCCGGACGCGATCACCATCGCCCCGAGCCGGGTAAGCGCCTGCATCGTTCCCTGGGAGGCGGTGACCGCCGAGCTCGGCTCACGCCTGACCGCCACCACCGAGGACATCGAGCCGCAAACAGAGCCCGAAACCTCCGCGCCGCCCGCGGTGGAGTTGCGCGAGACGGTCAAGGCGTTCGGCAAACTTCAAGCGCTGCGCGGCATTTCGGTGACCGTCGCCCATGGCGAATCGGTGGCGTTGGTCGGCGAGAGCGGATCAGGGAAATCCACGCTTCTGCGGATCATCGCGGGCCTGGAAAACCCGAGCTCGGGGACCGTCCAGCTCGCCGGCGGGCAGCGGCCACAGATGGTCTTCCAGGATGCGGGCGCATCGCTGACGCCGTGGTTGTCGGTCGGTGAGCTGATCTCTGAGCGGTTGCGACGAAACGGCATGTCCCGCAGCCAAAGACAGGACGCGGTGGCGCAGGTGCTGCAGCGGGTTGGCCTGCCACTGGACATTGCGAAATCACGCGCCGGCCAGCTCTCCGGCGGTCAGCGCCAGCGCGTGTCGCTGGCCCGCGCGACCGTCGTGCCACCATCGGTGCTGTTGTGCGACGAGCCCACCAGCGCGCTCGATGTCTCGTTGGCCGCCTCGGTGCTCAACCTCATCGGTGACCTCCGCCGCACCCTCGACATGTCGGTGGTGTTCGTGACGCACGACCTGTCGGTTGCGCGCGTGGTCGCCGACCGCATCGCCGTCATGTACCTGGGACGCATCGTCGAGGTCGGGCCCGCCGACGACGTCATCAACGATCCGGTGCACCCCTACACCAGGGCGTTGGTCGACTCGATCCCGGACCTCGGACGCGAATCGCGGGTGCTGCCAGGCGAGCCCGCCAGCCCGTTGTCCCCGCCGACCGGCTGCGCGTTCCACCCACGCTGCCCGATTGCCATCGACACATGCTCTGAGCACCAGCTCGATGTCCGGCTCGAAGGGGCCCCCGGCAATCCGCACCAAGTCGCCTGTATTGAGCGGAAGGCGAGCTGATATGGCGATCGCGCTGCCGACAGGCACGTGGGCGCGGGGGCGGGTACGACTGCTGTCGCTGCCGAAATCCCCGCCGATGCTGATGAATTGGGCCGCCGTCTCGTTGGTGCTCGTGGTCACGGTCGTGGCGCTGGCTGTGCCGCTCATCTCGCCTGACGATCCACTGGTGCCTGCAGGGATGCCGTTGCAGGCGCCCGGCAAGGGCGGCTTCCTTCTTGGCACGGACGCGATCGGCCGGGACATCCTGAGCCGAGTGCTCTACGGCGTCCGAGCGAGCTGGTTTGCGGCGCTGGTGGTCGTCGCTGTCGGATTGCTCATCGGGGGGCTCATCGGGCTGATCGCCGGTGCTGCCGGCGGCTGGATCGACAGCGTGCTGATGCGGATCACCGACGGGTTCCTGTCACTGCCTGCCCCGGTGCTGGCGATCGCTGTGGTCGCCGCGCTCGGCCCGGGCTTCGTCCACACGCTGGTCGCGGTGTCGATCGTGTGGTGGCCGTTCTACGCGAGACTCGTGCGGGGGGAAGTGGCCCGACTGGCGGCCCGTCCGCACATCGAGGCCGCCAGGCTCGCCGGAGTCGGCCCGATTCGACTGGCCTGCCGTCATCTGCTGCCCGGCGCGGTGCCGAACTCGCTGGTGGCCGCCAGCCTCGACATCGGCACCCTGATCCTCACGCTGGCGGCGCTGTCGTTCCTCGGCCTCGGCCAGGCCGCGCCGGCACCCGAGCTCGGTGCGGATACCGCAAGGAACTTGACGTATTTCCTTCAACAATGGTGGGTCCCGGTCATGCCGGGTCTCGCGGTCCTCGTGCTCGCCCTTGCCGCCAATCTCGCAGGCGACGGCCTGCGCAATCTCATGAAGACGAGCTAGGTGCCCGGCATGCGGAATTTCATCCTGTCCCGAGTGGGCGCTATGGTGCTCATCCTCATCGCACTGACCGCGGTGCTGTTTGTGCTGCAGCACATTTCGCCAATGGATCCGGTCAAGGCGCAACTGGGCGCAAACGCATCGGCCGATGCCGTCGCGGCCCGTCGGCACGCGCTCGGCCTGGACCAGCCGATGATCAACCAGTTCTGGCACTATCTGACCGGGGCCGTCCACGGCGACCTGGGCACCTCCTATCGGACGCGGCACCCGGTGAGCAGTGACCTTGGCGACTTCGTGCCTGCGACGCTCGAACTGGCGTTGTACGGCATGGGCCTTGCGCTGATCCTTGCCGGGCTGTTGGCCTTCGGCACGACGCTGAAATGGCGTGGTGCGGGTGTGCTGCGCGCGGTGTTGTTCACCGGCGCATCCGCACCGATGTTTCTGCTTGGCATCGTCGGGCTTATCGTCTTCTACCAGAAGCTGGGCTGGGTGCCCGCGAACGGCAGGATCAGCGTGCCGAATCCGCCGGCCGGGCCCACCGGGATGCTGACGGTCGACGGACTGCTCGCCGGGCGGTTCGACGTCGTCACCAACGCGCTGCACCACCTGATCCTCCCGGCAACAGTGATCGCCCTCGGCCCTGCGGTCGCGATTGGACGTGTGCTGCGATCAAGCCTGCTGACCGATGCTGACAGCGACTACGCGAGAACGGCACGGGCCAAGGGTCTTTCGGAGGGCCGAATCATGGTCGGCCACGTGTTGCGCAACTCCGTCGGTGGGGCGTTGTCGATGACGGGACTTCAGGTCGGCCTGATGTTCTCCGGCGTGCTCGTCGTCGAGCAGGTATTCGGCTGGCCCGGCATCGGTCAGTACATCGCGCAGAGCATTCCGGTGGCCGACTTTCCCGCGATCGCGGGCGTCACGCTGATGCTGGGCGTGCTCTACGTCGCCATCAACACCGCGGTCGACCTCCTGCAGGCGGCGGCCGATCCACGAATAGCGGTAGGAGGAGGTTAGATGCCAACACAGCCACTGATCGTGGGCAACCCCGTGCTGGTCGTCGTCGACATCCAGCAGGGCGGCGCAATGCCCGTAGAGGACGTCGGAATTCCCGTGATGCCCGGCCACGCCGAACGTGTGGAGCGGGCGGAAAAGCTTGTCACCGCCGCCCGCTCGGCCGGTGTGCCCGTCGTGTTCTTTCAAGAGGTACACCGGCCCAGTGGCGTCGACTTCGGGCGTGAACTGGACGGCACCGAAGGCGTGCACTGTGTCGAAGGCCAGCCTGGCACCGACCTCGAGCCGTCACTGCGGCCCCTGCCTGACGAGTTTCACATCGTCAAGCGGCGCTACTCGGGTTTCATCGGAACGGATTTCGAGATCGTGCTGCGCGGGCTGCGGGCGTCGACACTGATCCTGATCGGCGGGCTGACCGACGTCTGCGTGCATTACACGTTCGCCGACGCGCATCAGCGCGACTACTACGTCCGGGTCGTCACCGATTGCGTCGGCGGCTCGTCGCAATACCTCCACAACGCGGCACTGGCCGCGATGGAGTACCTGCAGACCGGCGCCATGCGCACCACCGACGAGATCCTCACCGCATTTGACGAATGTCGCCGCCTCCGCGGCTCCGCGAACCAATTCGATCAACCCGTCCTCGAAGGAGCAGCACGATGAGAAAACGACTACTGGGCATAGCGGCGGCCGCCGCCGTCGCTATGCTGACCCTCTCGTCCTGCGGCGGTTCGGATTCGGGCAACAGCACGCCGAACGCGGCGCCGACCGACAAGGTGCTGCACCTATCGTTCCTCCAGGATCCCGGCCAGCCGCCAGACCCAGACATCTACTACGCGGGGCAGGGGCTGCTGCTGACGACCAACCTCTACGAGGGCCTGCTGCAGTTCAAGGGCGGGCAGGCCAAGGCCGAGCTGGAGCCGCTGCTGGCCACCGAGTACACCGCGTCGCCCGATAACAAGGTCTTCACGCTCAAGCTTCGAGAGGGCGTGAAGTTCCACGACGGGACGCCGTTCAAGTCGGACGCAATCAAGGCGTCGTTCGACCGCAGGCTGGGCGTCGGCGGTGGTCCCGCGTACATGGTCAAGAACATCGACTCCATTACGACGCAGGGTGATTACGGCGTCACGATCACCTTGAAATCACCGAACTCGGAGTTCTTGGACTACCTGGCATCGCCCTACGGGCCACGCATGATGAGCCCGACCGGGCTGCAGAAGAACGGGGGCGCGGACTTCGCGCAGAACTACCTGACCACGCACGATCTGGGCACCGGGCCGTACACGCTGACCGACGCGCAGGTTGGTTCGCATTACGCGATGGCATCGTTCCCCGAATATTGGGGCCCGAAACCGTATTTCGAGAAGGTCGAGATGCCCGTCATCACCGACACGTCGGCACAGCAATTGCAGTTCAACAATGGCCAGCTCGCCGCGATCCTTCACGACCTGCCATCGTCGGCGGTTGAGCAATACCTGAACAACCCGAAGTATTCGCACTACTCACTGCCGACGATGATGGCGGCCTTCCTGTACGTGAACCCGAACAAGGGCATCATGAAGGACCAGGCGACCCGGACCGCGGTGATCAACGCCATCGACGTCGACCAGTTGGTCAAGCAGACGTTCTTCGGCCGCGGCAAGGTCGGCGCCCAGATGTACCCGCCGTACGTCTTGGCCGCCGACTACGGCAAACAGACTCTGACACATGATCCGTCGGCGCTGACCAAGATCGCTGCGGGACTGTCCGCCGATCAGAAGACGGTGACCATCGGGTACGACACCAGCAATCCGGACATGCAGCTGATCGGCAACCTCGTTCAGACCCAGCTCGCTGCGGCGGGAATCACCGCCAAGGTGCAGGGTTATCCGACATCGGAGATCTACGGGTGGGTCGGCACGGACATGCAGGCGGCACCGGAGATCATGGCCAACACGGTCTGGCCGGATGCTCCGTCGCCCTACACCTGGGGCCACATCTCCTGGGATCCCGACGGCGGCATCAACTATCTGGGCTGCTCGTCGCCGCGCGTGACGGCGGCTCTCGCGCAGGGGTTGCCGAACGCGGCGCCGCAGCCGTACTCGGATGCGGGTGCCGCAGCCCAAGAAACGGGGTGCTGGTTGAACGTCGCCGACATCGACGACTTCGTGGTCGCCCAGCCGTGGCTGAAGGGAGTCGAACAGGCGCACGCGGTGTCGAATCCGAACTCGCTGCGGATCGCGGCGCTGTCGGTGGGCTGATGTCGACAGTCTCCAAGGTCCGCAGGATCGTCCTGCTCACACTCGGCTGGGAGGAGTTGCCGAAGTCGGTGTCGGTCTACGGCGCTCCGCCCGAAGAGCGGATGCGGGAGCCGGTTCCCGGGGTGCTGCTGCAGACCGACGGCGGCTGGGTGCTACTGGACACGGGGTTCAACACCGCGCTGATCCGTGATCCCGCGCTGTATCGGCGGTTCTACCCGACCGTCGAGTACATCCCCGTGCTGCCCGGACCCGGCGAGCCGATTGAACAGTCACTGCACGACATCGGCGTGGACATCGACGATATCCACACCGTCGCGGTGAGCCACCTGCACCATGACCATGCCGGCGGCCTGAGACTGTTCGCAGGCAAGGTGCCGGTGCACGCACAACGCCGTGAAGTCGAATACGGGCTGTCCAATCACCCCGAGCCGGAGCACCACGCGATTGCCCGCATCGATTTCGACGACCCGCGCATCGAGTGGCGGCTGGCCGACGGCGAAGCCGAGATCGCTCCTGGGATCACGGCGGTCCCGACCTACGGGCACACCCCGGGGCACCAGAGTTTCGTCGTCGAGCTCGACGATGCGGTGGGTGGTGACGGGTTCGTGTTCGCATTCGACGCCGCCGATCTCACCGAGAACATCGAGCACGAGCTGGCGATCGGCGGCTACATCGGCGTGGAGCCTGAGGAAACCGTGGAACCCATCCGCAAGCTCAAGAGGCTGGCCAAAGAGAAGGGCTATCAACTGATCCCGGGCCATGATCCACATGTGTGGCCCGAGCTGACCCATCACTTCCACGACCGGTTCGGCCCGGTGATCGCATAGTGGATCTGGTTGTCCGGGCCTCCAGGGCGGTGATCGACGGCGAGATTCGATCGGCCACTGTGGCGGTGGCCGACGGCGTGATCCGTGCGGTCGGTCCGATCGACGCGGATTACCCCGCCGCCGAACAGGTCCGGCTGGCCGACGGCACGGTGCTCCTGCCGGGTTTCGTCGACACACATGTGCACATCAACGAGCCCGGGACCGACTGGGAAGGCTTCGCCACCGCGACGGCGGCCGCCGCGGCGGCCGGCATCACCACGCTCGTCGATATGCCGCTGGACAGTGATCCGGTAACCACCACTGTCGACGCACTGAGCGCGAAACAGCGAGCAGCTCAGGGCAAATGCGAAGTCGATGTCGCGTTCTGGGGCGGCGTGATTCCCCGCAATCTTGCGGAGCTAGGCGATCTGGCCACCGCAGGCGTACGGGGCTTCAAATGCTTCCTCACCGACTCGGGTAACCCGAACTTCCCGCACCTGAACGCGGACGGCTTCCGGCGCGCGGTTTCGCTCATCGCCGAACTGGACGCGGTGCTGCTCGTGCACGCGGAGAGCCACCAGGTCATCGAGGCCAGTCCACGCGTGTGTGGCCGCGGCTATGCGTCGTTTCTCGCATCGCGGCCCGACACATCCGAGGAAGACGCCGTGGCGCTGGTAATCGACACCGCCAGGGAAACGGGCGCGCGAGTACACGTGGTGCACGTGTCCAGTGGCCACGTGCTGCCGATGCTGGCCGAGGCCAAGCGGTCCGGCGTCCGCGTCACCGCCGAGACATGCCCGCACTATCTGACCTTCACGGCCGAAGACATCCCCGACGGCGCAACGCAGTTCGCGGCGTGCCCGCCCATTCGCAACCAGGACAACCGCGGCCTGCTATGGCGGGGGCTTGCCGATGGCACGTTGGACATGATCGTTTCCGACCACTCGCCATGCGCGCCGTCGATGAAGGCCGACGGAGACTTCGGGCAGGTCTTCGGCGGAATCAGTTCCCTCGAGATCGGACCACGGGCCGTCTGGACACACTCCGCCGAGCGCGGTTTCGGCCTCTCGGAGCTGTGCCGGTGGATGTCGGAACAGCCTGCGGCCCTCGCGGGGCTGGGCGACAGGGGACGGATAGCGGTCGGGCAGCGGGCGGATTTGTGCGCATTCGATCCCGATGGTGAGCAGACCGTGCGCGCCGGGGCACTGAGGCACCGGCACGCGGTCACGCCCTATGACGGTGTCGTGCTGCGCGGCTCGGTGACCCAGACCTGGCTGGCGGGTCGCCTGACTTACGAGCGGGTGGGCCAGCCGGCATGAGACTGCTGATCTTGAACCCGAACACGTCGGAGTCGATGACAGCCGAGATCGCCGCGGCCGCACGCGCGGTCGCCGCCGACGGCACCGAGATCGTCGCGCGCAGTCCACGGTTCGGCGCGACGGCGATCGACTCGGCAGGCGAAAGCTACCTGTCCGCGGTGGGTGTGATGGACGTGGTGGCAACGATGCTCGCCGGAGATGAATTCGACTATGACGCTG
Organism: uncultured Actinomycetota bacterium; assembly: GCA_963770305.1. Taxonomy (GTDB): domain Bacteria; phylum Actinomycetota; class Actinomycetes; order Mycobacteriales; family Mycobacteriaceae; genus Mycobacterium. The sequence continues at coordinate 66,577 of CAVYPB010000030.1, read as the reverse complement.
TGATTCTGGCCGGGTTCGGCGAGCATGGTAAGGACGCCTTGCAGGAGATGCTGACGGTGCCCGTGCTGGACATCGCCGAAGCCGCGGCCCACGTCGCACATCTGATCGGGCGGCGCTTCTCCGTGGTCACCACGTTGGCCCGCTCCATACCGCCCATCGAGGACAGGTTGGCGCTCGCGGGCCTCGCTGCGCACTGTGTGTCGGTGCGGGCCTGCAGGCTCGGCACCGCGGAGGTCGACGCCGACCCCACCGGCGCCGTGCATGCGATCGTTGCCGAGGCCGCCAGGGCGGTCGCAGAGGACGGCGCCGACGTGATCTGCCTCGGCTGCGCCGGGATGGCCGGTGCCACCGCGGCGATCACCGCCAAACTCGGTGTGCCCGCCGTCGACGGTGTCGCCGCCGCCGTGGCGCTGGCCCAGGCATTGGTTGGGCTTGGGCTGAGCACCAGCAAGGCCGGCGTACTCGCCAAGGGGCCGGACAACCCGCGCTGTCACTGGCCGCTGTCGACGTCATTGGGGCTGAACTCGTGAATGTGGATCTGGCGTCGCGTGCCATCGGCGGGAGCGTCATCGCCGCCAGCGACGAATCGTTCGGCGTCAAGGAACGGTTGATCGAACCGACCGAACCCTCGTTCGTGCCCGGCACATACGACCTGCGCGGTGAGGTCGTCGACGGCTGGGAAACCCGCAGGCACGCCCACGGCGACTGGGCGATGGTGCGACTCGGGGTCGGCGGCCGACTGCGCACAATCGACGTCGACACCCGCTTCTTCGCAGGCAATCATCCGACCGGCTGCCGCATCGACGCATGCGTCCTCGACCCCGTCTCCGACCCGACCGCCGCCGCGGTGCAGTGGACGAGGATCGTCGACCCGGTTGCGCTGAAACCCGATTCCCGCAACGTCTTTGCCGTCGATGATCCACGCCGGTATACGCACGTGCGGCTGCAGCTGGAGTCCGACGGGGGAGTCGCGCGACTGCGCGTCTACGGTGACGTGATCTCCAATCCTGCCCTGTGGGAGGACGTCACCGTCGAGGTGTCGGGCGTCGAGCAGGGCGGCCGTGTCGAATGGTCCTCTGACAGCTTCTATTCCGATGCAAGCGCGCTGATTGCACCGGACCGGCCACGCGATATGGGCGACGGGTGGGAGACCAGGCGGCGCCGCGATATCGGCCCCGACAGCCACGACGCGGTGATGATTTCGTTCGCCGTGCCCGCCGATCTCCAGCGAGTCGAGATCGACACCAGCCGCTTCGTGTTCAATGCCTCCCCCGAGGTGGCGGTGCTGGGCAGCCGAGCGCGGCCGTGTGGCGAACACGGCTGGGCGCTGGTGCCGTTCGACGTAGAAGTGCTGCCCCGCACCCGGATCACACCCGACGCCCGGCAGGTCTTCGTCGTGGACGCCATGGACATCACCGCACTCCGGGTGCAGGCCTATCCCGACGGAGGAATCGCCCGTGTGCGGGCGTTCGGCAGGCCGACGGAACACGGCATCGCCCTGTTGCAATCCATGTGGGAGGCGTCGGCATGACAAGCGTGCTGATGACCGAATGCAGCGGACTGTGGCGACGCACCGTGCTCATCGACGGCGACGGGTCACACGACGCCAGCACCGGCGTCGCATGGCTGCAGGGCATCACCGCGTACGCGGACACGCGGGGATTCGCCGGTCGGCTCAGCCAGCACAACGACGTTTTCGAGTGGCAGCGGCTCATCGACATCCAGCCGCCCGGCCCGTTCCCCGACGCGGGGCGGATGAGGTGGGAGGCGGGCGTGCTTGTCGAAGTCGGCGTGCACGAGGATTACGTCGAACATTGGATCCGTGATGACGGCCCGGCCGCACCGTGCTGGGGACTATTCCTGGAGGGCGCGATCCTGCTGCGCGCCGGTGCGCAATTCGGTTGGGCGGACCTGCGCGGTGTTGCGCTTGGCATGGTCGGCGATCCGCAGTGGACCACGCTCAATCCGCACATCAATAGCAATGACCTGGTGGCCAACGGCGTCCGATGGAGCATCGAGACCCGCGAAGGAGAGGTGGATCTATGAGTGGCGCAACGCCATTCACATCTGTGCCGATCGTCGACATTGGCGGGCTGCGCTCGCCGGACCGCGTGCAACGTGAACAAGTGGCCGCCGAGATCGGCAAGGCCGCCCGCGAGGTCGGTTTCTTCTACGTCAGCGACGCGGGCATCGACGACGAGCTGTTTGAGCGCACGCTGGCCGCGACGAAGGAATTCTTCGCGCTGCCGCTCGACGAGAAAATGCGGTCCTACATCGGGCTGTCCAAGTGTCATCGGGGTTATGTGCCTGCCGGCGAGGAAGGCCTTGCGACCGGAATGCCGGAAATGAAGGAGGCGTTCGACACCGCGCTGGACCTGCCCGCCGACGACCCCGACTATCTGGCGGGCAACCCGATGCTTGGTCCGAACGTATGGCCGGACCTGCCGGGGTTCGCTGACGTGGTGACCGCCTACTACGACGCCGTGCTCGATGTCGGCCACAAGCTGCTGGGGGCGTTCGCGGTGGCGCTCGGCGAGGACCCCGACACCTTCTCCCAGCACGCCACCAAGACGCCGAGCCAGTTGCGGCTCATTCACTACCCATACAACCCCCACGTCAAAGACGGCGAGGGCATCGGCGCGCACACCGACTACGAGTGCTTCACGCTGCTCAAGCCGACGGCGCCGGGCCTGGAGGTGATGAACGGTGCCGGCGAGTGGATCGACGTGCCGCCGGTGACCGGCACGTTCGTCGTCAACATCGGCGACATGCTGGAACTGTGGACCAACGGAGAGTTCGTCGCCACCAGCCATCGGGTGCGCAGGGTCGCCGAGGAGCGATATTCGTTCCCGCTGTTCTTCAATGTGGACTACGACACCAAGGTGAAGCCGTTGCCGCAGTTCGTATCTCGCGGCGGCAAGGCTCGGCCGACGTTGCGCGCAGGCGAGCATCTGTTCGCTCAGACTGCGCAGACGTTCGCCTATCTGCGCAACCGCGTGGACTCCGGCGACCTGGTGCTGCCAGACGGCTCGCTCGAAATCGGACAGTTCGGACAGCAAGCGCTGCAGAAGCGGAATTAGCTCGCTTCGGCGGTGCGAAGGATGTTGCCGCTGCCGTACGCGATCACGGCGTGATGTGGATGAAGTGAGATCGGGCGACCGCCACTGTTGATCTCCTCATCGATCGCGGCGTCGAGCCGACCGGCACGGTCGCCATCGGATAGCGGTGCTGCTGACGGTGTGGTCACTGGCTCCCCCTCCAGCGATCTTCTCTCTCGTTTCCTATTGTGAACGGGTTTGGCAGGCGCCTTCGGTAGTTTCGGCATCGTGCCCGACCTGACGAACCGCCAGATCCTGCTGCGCCGCCGCCCAACCGGGCTTGTCCAGCCCGGTGACACCGAGCTGGTCACGAACCCGGCTCCCGTGCCCGCCGAGGGTGAGGCGCTGCTCCGCACCACCTATGTTGGGATGGACGCCGCCGCCCGTACATGGCTCGACGGCCAGCCGGGCTATCTTCCGCCGGTGGAGCTTGGTGATGTCATCCGGGCGGCGGGCATCGGCGAGGTGGTGTCGTCGCACTGCGACGCGTATGCCGTCGGCGACGTGGTCACCACGCTGACGGGCTTTCAGGAATACGTGATCATCCGAGATGACGTATTCAGCACACCCATTCCCGGGGAGACCAACCAGCTGGCGATCATGTCTGTCTATGGGCCGACGGGCGCCACCGCTTACTTCGGGATGACCGATATCGGCAGGCCTCAGCCGGGGGAGACCGTGGTGGTGTCGGCCGCGGCTGGCGCCACCGGGTCGGTGGCGGGGCAGATCGCCAAGATCGCAGGCGCGCGGGTGGTGGGTATCGCGGGCGGCCCGCATAAGTGCCAGGCGGTGGTCGAAGACTTCGGGTTCGACGCGTGCATCGACTACAAGGAGGCCAACCTCCCGGCGGCGCTCAAGGAACACTGCCCGAAGGGTGTGAACGTCTACTTCGACAACGTCGGTGGGCCGATCCTCGACGCGGTGCTCGGGCGGCTGGCCCACAAGGCCCGGGTGGTGCTCTGCGGCGTCATCTCCAGCTACCTGACCGGCGAACACCCGGGCCCCGCCAATTACGTCAACCTCCTGGCCAGGACCGGGCTCATGCAGGGGTTCAATGCGCTCGACGAGTGGGGCCGCTTCGACGAGGCCTTCGCCTCGCTGCGCCAGTGGGAGGCCGACGGCCGGCTCGTGCACCGGCAGACCATCTTCGACGGCATCGAATCATGCGTCGACGCCCTCAACGGGCTGTTCACCGGCGCCAACATCGGCAAGACGCTGGTCAAGGTGTCGGAACCGACCGCCTGATGCCGAAGCTGAGCGCGGCCCTACTGCTGTACCGGGTCACCGACGACGGCGTCGAAGTGCTGATCGGCCATCCCGGCGGCCCGTTCTGGGCACGCAAAGACGAAGGGGCATGGTCAATTCCGAAGGGCGAGTATCTCGAGGGCGAAGACCCGTGGGCCGCCGCACAGCGAGAATTTCTCGAGGAACTCGGCAAGCCGCCGCCGGAAGGTCCGCGCTTCGACTTCTCGCCGTTGAAGCAGCCCAGCGGGAAGGTCATAACGGCCTTCGCCGTTCGCGGCGATCTCGACGTCGAAGGCACCTTCAGCAACACTTTCGAGCTGGAGTGGCCGAAGGGTTCTGGCAACATCCGCGAATATCCCGAAATCGACCGCGTCGGTTGGTTTTCCGTGGCCGAGGCCAACGCGAAGCTGCTGAAGGGTCAGCGGCCCCTGCTCGACCGTCTCACGGCTGCCCTCGAAGGCGGCGAACAGGGCGGGTCTCGATCGCGTTGATCGTCAACGCGCGGCCGTGGATGCGCCACCCGGCCCGCGTGCGCAGGTACTCGTCGTCGTAGCGCAGATGCCATACCAAATCGGTGGGCTTTCCGTCGGCGACGGTCCAGTGGTGGGCGATACACGTGATGCGGCCCAGCGCATAGTCACGGTCGTCGGCAGCCGCGTACACCTCACCGACGATCGCGTGCTCCGTTCGAGTCACGGCGGCCACTGCAGTCATCGCCTGCCGCACGCCGTCGCGCCCGAGGTGACGGCGCACCGGCTCCAGCGATCGGGGTGGATCGGGCAGCCGCAATTCCGCTGTGTCGGTGAATAATTCGATGACGTCGTCGAATCTCCGGTCGTCGACGGCCGACGCATACAGGTGCACCAGGTCGGTCAGCGCGATCCGGTCGTACACATTCAGGCTCATGGGGTCAGCGCCAACCGTTGCGCGCATGCCGACAGCAGGTCACATGCCTCGCCGATATCGGCGGCGGGCGGCATGGCGAGCACGACCCTGTCGGCGCCCAACGCGGCGAGTCTGTCGGCACGCTCGCCGTCGATCTTGGTCACGAGATGGCCCAGCGACAGCTCGAGCGCATCCGGGTCGCGGCCCGCTCTGCCCGCCTCGTCACGCATTATCTCGATCAGCTCGGTCAACTCCCAACCGCCGACGCCGAGCGGCTGAAAGCCATCACCCAACCGGCCCGCGCGGCGGGCCGCGGCGCGGCTGTGCCCGCCGAAGTGGATGGGCACGCGCCCGGCGGGCTTGGGATAGCAAGCGGCGTGGTCGAATTCGAAGAACTCGCCGGAGTAACTCGCGCCGTCAGGTCGGTCCTCCCACAACAGCCGCATCACCTCGACCTGTTCGTCTGCGCGGCGCCCGCGACTGGAGAACTCCGCGCCGCACGCCTCGATCTCCTCCTTGAGCCAACCCATTCCCACACACAGCCGGACCCTGGCCCCTGACAACGCATCCAGCGTGGCAACCCGCTTGGCCAACCCCACCGGATGGTGGTTGGGCAGTACCAGCACACCGGTGGCCAACCCGAGCCGATCGGTCTGCGCCGCCAGAAACGCCAGCAGGTCAAGGGGATCGGGCACTAGGCAGTCGGCGGGCAACTCCACGCGTCCGGATGCATCGTAGGGGTAGACGCTGCTGTACTCCGTCATCAGCACCGTGTGTTCTACCGCGACGATCGACTCGAAACCACAGGCTTCGACGTGTCGGGCGAACGCGGACATCCATCCGGGATCGGCGGTGACCCCGGCCGCGACGGGTGCTATGACGGCGAACTTCACGGCACCGGACGCCCATTGCTGCGCCGGATGTCTTCCCAGCACTTCAGCCGAGACATCCCGGTCTGCTGCATGCACAGCCGTATGGGCGACTCGTCCTCAGTCGGCAGCGGTGCGTCGGTCGGTTCGGTAGTCACCGTCGGGCTCGCAATGTTGCCCGGTTGAAACGACCACACGGTCGTCCCGCTCGGTTGCAGGATTGAGCAGTACGCCGTGGAGCCGTCGGCCGTCGTCCCGGTGCTGCCCGCCGGGGTGCAGTTTGCTCCGATCACCACGGTTGGTGGCGGAGCGGGCGCCGCCGTGGTCGATGGCGGTGGAACCGGCTCCGGGGGCGGGGCGAGAGGCGTGAACGCTGGGGTGGTGACCGTTGGCGACTTCGCCGTCATCGTGGTCGGCTCGGGCTGATCTGCGCGGCGAAACTCCTTGACCGCCACCGCGATCGCGGCGATCAGCAGAACTGCCAGGATCGCGGGCACGATAACACCGGCTCGTAGCGGGGAGCGTTTCGGCGCTGCTACGGCCGGGGCGAGGGTCGTGCCGACGTCACTGGTCGGCGCTGCATCGAGTCGGTGGGTGAGAGCGTTTGCGAAGTCGGCGCACCGCTCGAAACGGTCCTTGGGATCTTTGGACAACGCCTTTGCCAAAACCGGGTCAAGCGCGGCCAGCTCAGGGCGCTGCGCGCCGATCGCAGGCGGAGACGCGGACAGGTGCTGGCTGATGACGACTGCCGGGTTGGAATTCTGAAACGGCGGAGCACCGGTCAACAGGTGAAACGCGGTGGCCGCCAACGCGTATTGATCCGCCCGCCCGTCGAGCTGCCCACCCATCAGCTGCTCAGGCGCCGCGTACGACACGGTACCGACCGTCATGTTCGTGGCGGTCAGCCCGCTGATGTCGTTCACCCAGCGAGCGATGCCGAAGTCGGCCAACAGGATTCGCCGATCGCCCGACTCCGGGTGGGCCAGCAGGATGTTGGCGGGTTTGACGTCGCGGTGTAGCAGGTCGCGCTGATGCGCGTAATCCAACGCGTCGGCGACGGCGGTCACGATGTCGGCGACCTCGGCCTTGGGCATGCCGTTGGGATACCGTTCGCGCAGCAGCCGGCCCGCGTCGGTGCCCTCTACGTAGTCCATCGAGATCCAGATCTGGCCCTCGAAGTCGCCGCGGTCGTGCACACCGACGATGTGGGGATGCCACAGCGTGGCGGCGATGTCGGCTTCGCGGTTGAACCGCTGCCGATACTCGTTGTCGGCCGACACCGACGCGGGCAGTACCTTCAGTGCGTCGCGCCGGGGCAGTCGCGGGTGCTGCGCCAGATAGACCTCGCCCATGCCGCCCGAGCCGAGCATCCGGACGATGGTGTACCCGGCGAACGTCGCACCATCGGCCAACGGCATGGGCGAATAGTACAGACGCGGCTACAGATCGAGCGTCAGATGCGAGCCCTCGGCCGCCCGCGAGATGCAGATCAGCATCATGCCGTTGTCTCGCTCCGGCTCGGTGAGCAGTGTGTCACGGTGCTCGGCCGTGCCGTCGAGCACCCTGGTGCGACAGGTACCGCAGAAGCCCTGCTGGCAGGAGTACGACGCGTGCACACCCGCGCGGTTCAATGCCGACAGCAGGGTCTCGTCCGCACCGACCCGAACCGTCTCACCCGTTGAGGCAACGGAGACGGTGAACGTCTTGCCGTCGACGACAGGCGGCGCAGCGAACCGCTCGAAGTGCAACTCGACGTTGTCCCGGTCGACGAGCTCGGATCGAATCGCCGTCAGCAACGGCGCGGGACCGCACGCGTAGACCGCGGTGCCGTCCGGGCAGTCGCCGAGCAACTCCGTCGCGGTTGGCAAGCCGTCGACGTCGTCGGTGCGGATCTGGATCCGATCTTCTGCTGAATTGCCGGCTCGGCCGGCATCTGCTGAATTGCCGGCTCGGCCGGCGGAAAACCGGCTGACCTCGTCGACGAACGGCAGGCTGTCGCGGCTGCGGCCGGCGTAGACCATCGACCAGTCAACGCCGCGGCCCTGCGCCAGACGAAGCATCGGCAGGATCGGCGTGATTCCAATGCCGCCCGCGATGAAGCGGAACCGCCGGGCAGGCGACCCGTAGCCTGGCACCGTGAGCGGGAACTCGTTGCGTGGCCCGTGCGTCGTGATACTCGCGCCGACTGTCAAATCGTGCATCTCGATGGAGCCGCCACCGCCGTCCGGGATCCGCCGCACGGCGATGCGGTAGGAGTCCGGTATGGCGGGGTCCCCGCACAGCGAGTACTGCCGCACCAGTCCGCTGGGCAGGTGAATGTCGATGTGTGCGCCTGGATGCCAGCGTGGCAGGTGTTCGCCGACCAGCGTCAGCGCGATGACGTCCTGGTCGTGGGCGACGACCTGACGGTCGGCGACGGTCAGCGCAATGGTGCGGTCGGTTTCGGGAGGCGACGCCATCCGCCGGATCGCGCCCGACAGCCCGAATAGACCGCCGAGCACTGCGGGGGCCAGGCCCAGCACCACGTCGTGGCGCATCCGCCCGAAGGCGCTGGGCGGCGCCTGCCGGTACCGGTCCAGGAGCCCCATCAAAGGTGCGCGGCGCGGGCCGCGGGGGAGCTGGCGAGGTATGCGACCGCCTGCGCCGTCGAACCCATCTCCTCGGGGGAGAAACTCGGCTTGAAGTACATCGCGGTGTTGGAGCCAAACAGCTTGCGGTACTTGGGAAGCAGGCCCAGCTCCGAGTCGCGCATCCGCAGCCGGTTGAACTTCCACCAGCCGATGTCGGTGGTGGGGTCGGTCTTCACCAGGTACCACGCCGCGCGCTGAAAGAACACGAAGATCATCACCACCGACATGGTCATGGCGCGGATCCGGTCGACGTAGCTGTCGTGGAAGTAGACCGCGACGTCGTGGGCCACCATGCGGTGCTCGACCTCCTCGCTGCCGTGCCAGCGGAACAGGTCAACCATTGTCGGATCGGCATTGTGGTCGTCCCACGCGCAGTTCAGCGCGAAATCACCCAGCACGGCGGTGTAGTGCTCGATCGCCGCGATCAACCACAGCCGGTCGCACAGGTGGTTGAGTCGCCGCTTGGGATCAGTGGATGTCGTTGGCGCCAAAACCTTTTCGAAGACGTACTCGACCTGGTCGAGCATCGGCTTGGGGTCGATGCCGTTGACGACCAGATACTCATGCAGCACTTGCTCGTGAACGTCGGCGTGCATGGCCTCCTGGCCGATGAATCCGCGGATGTCCTCGGCGAGCTGCGGGTCCTTCACCAACGGCAGGGCCTCGTTGTAGCGTGTCAACGAACCAGCGCTCGGCGGCGGGCAGCACGACGTTGAGCAGGCTGATGACATTGCTGGCCACCGGGTGTCCCGGAATCCAGTGCAGGCCGATGCCCGAGACATCGAAATGAACCTTGCGGGCCTGGATCTGTACCGGGCCCGGATCGATCTCCTCATCGAAACGATGCGGTCGCAGCATGCCTCGGAAGTCTAGCGAAGTAGGTGGGAACGCGGGTTTCAGGTAGCTGAAACCTGTCAATACGACCTGTATGGCGGGGATTGGCGACGTTATCGAATGGGCGAGGCATCACGTCGCATCGCGAGTCCCGAAGGCCGACCTGGACCAGCGCGACCCTGACTACATCCGCGAGCAGCTTCCGGGTACCTGGTTGCTGGCCTCGCTGTATTTCCGGGCCGACGTGCGCGGACTGGACCGCATACCCGCCGAGGGCCCTGTGCTGCTGGTCGGCAATCACAGCGGCGGCAACGTGCCGCCCGACACCTTCGTGTTCACGCTGGCGTTCTGTTCGTACTTCGGTGTCGAGCGGCCGTTCTACCAACTCGCCCACAACCTCGTCGTCTCCGCCCCACCACTGGGCTGGTTACGAAAGTTCGGCACAGTGGCCGCCAACCATGAAAACGCGCAGATGGCGCTGGAGTCCGGAGCCGCGCTGCTGGTGTATCCCGGCGGCGACTACGAGGTGTTCCGGCCGTCGTGGGAGCGGCACAAGGTCGACTTCGGCGGCCGCAAGGGGTATGTGCGGCTGGCCCGCGAGGCCGGTGTGCCGATCGTGCCGATCGCCAGCGTCGGCGGCCAGGAGACCGCGTTGTTCCTCGACCGCGGTCAGTGGCTGGCCAAGCTGCTGATGGTGGACAAGCTGGCCCGGCTCAAGAGCGTGCCGATCTCGCTCGCGCTGCCGTGGGGCATCAACATCGGCGACCTGGCCGGCCACATCCCGCTGCCGGCCAAGATCGTCGTCGAGGTGCTTGACCCGATCGACGTTGATGGAGACGACGACGTCGTGCACAAGAAGGTGGTTGAGAGCCTGCAGGCCGGTGTAGACCGGCTCGCGGCGGAGCGTCGATTCCCGGTGATCGGCTGATGAGCGCTTGCGCGAAGAAGCGAGGGCACTAATGCGCGTCGAACGGCAGTGCGTCATCGACGCCGACCGGGACACTGTGTGGAAGGTCGTCAGCGACCCGGACTGCTATCCGGAGTTCATGGCCAGCCTCGAACGCTGGGAGACGCTGACTCAAGGCCCCGTCAGGAAAGGCGCGCGCTACACGGTGCACTGGAAGATCGGCTCGGTGCCGATCGGCGGCGTGGTCGAGGTCTCGGAGCTCGACCAGGCTCGAGACCTGGCGTGGATCGGCATTTCGGGCGTCTCGTTGCGCGGACGGTTCCGGATCCGCGACAACGGCGACGGCCACACGAAGGTCATTTTCCGGCTCGCCTACGAATCGGCAGGCAGCCTGCTCGGCCTGATCGCCGACCGGGTGGCGTCTCGACAGGTCGGCAGGAATATGACCGAGACGCTGAAGAACCTGAAACAGATGGTCGAGCCCTAAGCAGGCGGCGGGGCGACCGGGCCCGGAGCGCCCTGAATGGGCACCACCGGGGTGGGAGTCACCGTGGTGATGCCGTTGGAGCCGACCGTCGGCCCGCCGGACGGCCCCTGAGCCGCGATCAGGTCGGCGGCCTTCTGGCTGCAGTCCAGCATCAGCAGCATCCGGCCACCCGCGGTGAGCTTCTGCTCATCGACCAGGCACTGCGCCTGCGGCAGCACGCTGCCGAACGAACCGCCGAAGTATGCCTTGACGCCCTGGCTCTTCAGGACCTGGAGTGCCTTGTTGTACGGCTCGCCGACCACGTTGTACGAGCTCATGTCCGGCTGCGGTTGCGAGAGTGCCACACCGGCGCCGATCAGAGCGGCCGAGCCGACCGCGACGACGCCACCGCTGAGCACAACGAGCTTCTTCACGTGACTCTCTCCTATATCGGTGCGGTGCGAACATATCGCAGCGGTGACAAATGTGAAACCGGTGAGAGGTGGCTCAGCGTTACACAGGCGGGTGCACGATGCGCTTCATCGCCTCGGCAAGTGCGGCCGCCCGCGGGTCGGTGAACACCTCTTCTAGCAGCAGTTTTCGGCCGTCGGGCCCGCTCAGCGGCACCCGCCAGTTCGGGTATTCGTCGGTGGTGCCCGGCTGGTTCTGGGTGCGCAGATCGCCGACCGCGTCGGCGAGCGACAGCGCCAGCAGCTTGGACGGTGTGCGACCGAGATATCGATAGAGCGCCAGCACGACCTCGTCGACGCTTGTGTCGTCGCCGAGCAGCCCGACCCTGCGCAGCTCGGCCAGCCAGGCCGCCTGTTGGGCCTGGTCACCGGCCAGTTCCTCGTCGGCCGGACGGGTCAGCAGGCCGAGCTTCTCGCGCAGCCGCACGTGCTCACCCGCCAGGTAACCCGGCGTCGGCGGCAAGTCGTGAGTGGTCACCGACGACAGGCAGTACTCGCGCCACTTCTCGGCGGGCAGCGGTCCGCCGTCACCGTCGCGGTCGACCTCGAACCACAGGATCGATGTGCCGAATAGGCCGCGTTCGCGCAGGTAGTCGCGTACCCAGGGCTCGACGGTGCCGAGATCCTCGCCGACCACGACCGCGCCGGCCCGGTGCGCCTCCAGTGCGACGATGCCGATCATCGCCTCGTGGTCGTAGCGCACGTAGGTGCCCTCGGTCGGCGGGCAGCCCTTGGGGATCCACCACAGCCGGAACAGGCCGATGATGTGGTCGATGCGAACGCCGCCCGCGTGCCGCAGCACCCCGTTGACCAGGGCGCGGAACGGCTCGTACGCCCGGTCCACTAACTGATCGGGCCGCCACGGCGGCTGCGACCAGTCCTGGCCGAGCTGGTTGAACTCGTCGGGCGGTGCGCCCGCGGCGACGCCGAGCGCCAGCGCGTCCTGCAGCGCCCACGCGTCGGCGCCGTTGGGATCCACGCCAACCGCGAGATCGTGCATGATGCCGAGCTGCATGCCCGCCTGGACGGCCGTGGCCTGCGCGGCGGTGAGCTGGTCGTCGAGCTGCCACTGCAGCCAGCGATGAAAGTCGACGGCGTCGGCGTGCTCGGCGGCGAAGTCAGCGACCGCAGGGCTGGACGGATGCTGCAGATCCTCGGGCCACTGGTGCCAATCGCCGCCGTACTCCTCGGCGAGCGCACACCAGGTCGCGAAGTCGTCGAGGCTGTGTCCTTCGCGCGCACGGTAGGCGGCGTACGCCAGCTCGCGCCCAGCGGATCGCTCGGCGAGGTAGACACTTTCCAGCGCAGAGCGTTTGGCCTTCCATGCGGCGTCCCGGTCGACCCGCTTGGCGCCATCGGCGCGGGCCTGTATTTCCTTGTGCACCTTGCGGAGGGTGCCTCGCGGTCGGACGTAAGCGAATTCGGGTATCGCCTCGGGTCGCAGATACAGCGGGTTGACGAACCGGCGCGACGTCGGCAGATAGGGCGACGGCTCCATGGGCGCTGTCGGCGCGGCCGCGTGCAGCGGGTTGACCAGAATGAAGCCCGCACCGTGCTGGGCGGCCGACCACACGGCGAGGTCGGTCAGATCGGTCAAATCGCCGATGCCCCAAGACCGTTGTGAGCGCACGCTGTACAGCTGGGTGGCCAGACCCCACGCCCGCCTCGGTCCCAGCCGGGCGGGCAGCTCCAGCGACGCGGGGGACACGATGACCAGAGTGCTGATGTCGGAGCTGCCGACCTGAAGATGCAGCCAGTGATAGCCGAGCGGCAGGTCGGCGGGCAATTCGAATGTCGCCTCGCCGACCAAACGGCCGTCGAGATCATAAGGGGCCCTGTTGTTTTCAAGCTGCCGCAGGCCGGTCCGGACACTGCCGTCCTCCAGCCGGATCCACAGCCCCGCGGGATCTCCGTGGGTGACGTGCACCCAGAACGACGACGCAACACCGGACTGTCCAACGATCGTCGGCGGCAGCGAGCGCGCCCAGTAGTCGCGGTCGTGTGCGGCGAGTGCCCTGATGCGCTCGTCCTCGGTGGCGGCGGGCACGCCGAGCGCGTCGAGCACGGCGATCAGTGTGGAGTCGGCGACACCTGCGTGGCGGCCGGTCCAGTCCTGGTATTCGGTTGCGACGCCGTAGATGCGCGCCAACTCGACGAGCGAGCCCGGCAGGTCAGTCATGCCGCCCATCTTCGCAGCTTTTCTCCTGCTCCTCGCGTGCGCGGCGGATCAGTCGACATCGCGGATCAACAAGTCGTCCCAGGTGTCCCGTCGGACCACCAGCCGGGCATTCCCGTTGCGGGCGAAGACAACCGGGACCCGGCGCGCGCCGTTGTACTGGTTGGACATGGTGTAGCAGTAAGCACCGGTGACCGGCACCGCGAGCAGGTCGCCGATCGCGGGTTCGGCCAGCGGGACGCCGTCGACGAGCTGGTCGCCGGATTCGCAATGCCTGCCGACGACGCTTACCGTCTCGCCGCCGCCGACCCGGTCGACGATCGTCGCCTCGAACCGCTGCCCGGTCAGCGACACCTCGAGGTTGTCGCCCATCCCGCCGTCTACCGCCACATGGGTGATCTCCCCGCGCTTGATCGTGGTGATTCGGTACACCGTGCATGCGCTGTTGGCGACCATGCTGCGGCCCGGCTCGACGATGATGCGCGCCGCGTCGGGCAGCAGCGCGCGGGCCTGCGTCACCATCGCGTCGGCGTAGTCGTCGAGGCTGGGCGGGTGCTCGTCGTAGGTGTAGCGCACCCCGAGGCCACCGCCGAGGTCGTAGACGTCGAAGGTGCCGAGCTTTGCGATGGGTTCTACGGCCTGCGCGAGCTGTTCGACGTTGAGCAATTGCGAGCCGACATGGGTGTGCACGCCGTCGAGCCGCATCTTGCCGCTGCGCTCGATCCGACTGATCGCGTCACGGGCGTCGTCGGGCATCAGGCCGAATTTCGAGCCCGCGTGGCCGGTCGCCTGCGACGCGTGGGTGGCCGCCTCGACGCCGGGGATGACCCGCACCAGGCACGGCTGAATTCTTGACGGAAGACGACCCGAGCCTACGATGCGCTCGAGCCGGTCGATGTCGTCGAAGTTGTCCACCACGACCAGGCCGACGCCGTGCTTGACGGCCAGCTCGAGTTCCTCGTCGCTCTTGGCATTGCCGTGCAGGACCAGCTTCGCCGGATCGGCACCGGCCTTGAGGGCAGTCAGGATCTCGCCGCCGCCCGCGACGTCGAGATGCAGGCCCTCTTCCACCATGACCCGCTGAACGGCCGTGCACGGGAACGACTTTGACGCAAACGCTACGTCGCAGCGCGGCCATCGGCCGCGAAACGCGGCGAGGTAGTCGCGGGCCCGCTGACGCAGGGCGTCTTCGGAGACGACGATGGCGGGAGTGCCGAACTTCTCTGCCACATCGTCGAGACGGCACCCCGCGACGGTAAGGGTGCCGTCGCCGTCGAGGACTGTTCCCGGCGGGAACAAACCAAGCAACTCGTCGGTGGCCACATCGGTGGGAGTCGTCACACGTTCAGCGTGCCACTCGACCGCCATGGGCGAAGTGGCTTCACGCTCGACGCGTGCTAACCTGTCTGTAATGATCCCTACAGATACAAACCGGACGAGGAAACAGCTGCAAGGCGAGGAATCGCGCAAGCTGATTCTCGACGCCACCGAACGGCTGATGGCCACCCATGGATATGCCGCCACGTCCATCAGCGACATTCGCAACGCATGCGGATTGCCGCCCAGCTCCATCTACTGGCATTTCGGTTCCAAGGAAGGCGTGCTCGCCGCGGTGATGGAGCGCGGCGCCGACCGGTTCTTCGCCGCGATCCCGACGTCGGAAGACGTCGAAATGCAACTGGCCGCACTGTCCACGCTGCAATCGCAACACCCGGACTTCCTGAGGCTGTTCTACATGCTCTCGCTGGAGCGCAACAACGATCCGGCCGTCGCAGCCGTGATACGCCGCGTGCGCGACACCGCGATCACACAGTTCCACGACGCGATTACTCGGCTGCTGCCCGGCGACGCCCCGCGGGCGAAGGCCGATCGTGTCGTCACCGACCTCACCGCGCTCGCCGTCGCGATGTCCGACGGGGTGTACTTCGCCGAGCATCTCGAATCCGATACCGATGTCGAGCGGATGTACCGGCAACTGTTCAAGGCCCTGAAAGCCCTCATTCCGATTCTGTTGGAGGACAGGTGAACACGAAGACAGCGATCATCACCGGCGCCAGCTCGGGGCTCGGGCTCGAGTGCGCACGAGCGCTGCTGCGCAGCGACCCGTCCTGGCATGTCGTCTTTCCGGTCCGCGACGCCGGCCGCGGTGCCGACGCGGTCACGCAACTCGGCGAACCGCAACGCTGCACCATTGTGGAGATGGACCTGGCGTCGTTGACGTCGGTGCATGCCTTCGTCGAGAACGTTCGCACAGCCACGCTGCCGCCACTGCACGCGATCGTCTGCAACGCCGGCCTCCAGGTGGTGTCGGGCACGGAGTGGACGGACGACGGCGTCGAGATGACGTTCGGCGTCAACCACCTCGGCCACTTCGCGCTGGTGCAGGGGCTTCTCGATGAGCTTGCCCGCCCGGCGCGGATCGTCGTCGTCAGCAGCGGCACCCACGACCCGAGCAAGCACACCGGCATGCCCGACCCGCGCTACACCTCGGCCGCCGACCTGGCCCAGCCGCGCGCTGAGCAGGACAACGGTCGCCGCCGCTACACCACCTCCAAGCTGTGCAACGTGCTCTTCACCTACGAGCTCGACCGCAGGCTCGGGCAAGGCGTGGCGGTCAACGCGTTCGACCCCGGCCTGATGCCCGGCTCCGGGCTGGCCCGCGACTACCCGCCGCTCCAACGACTCGCATGGCGCTACCTGCTGCCCGCGCTGAGGGTGTTGCCGGGTGTGCGCAGCACCCGCACCTCCGGCCGGTATCTGGCCGCGCTGACGAACGACGCTCGGTTCGACGGAGTCAGCGGTGAATATTTCGACGGACTGCGGCCGATCCAGTCGTCGGCGGATTCGTACGACCGCGACAAGGCGCTCGACCTCTGGGAGACCAGCGAAGAGCTGCTGACCCGCGCGACCAAGTAGCGGCGATGAGCGCTTGCGTAATGTCGGGTCAATGGCGCAGGGCCGGCGGGCGCGGATCGCGACCGCGGCCCTGTTCTTGACCAACGGGGGGATCTTCGCCAACCTGCTGCCACGCTATCCCGAGATCAAGGCCGACCTGGATCTGTCCAACGCGGTCTACGGCGCCGCGATCGCGGCGTTTTCCGGTGGCGCGCTGGTGGCCGGGCTGGCCGCCGCGACGCTGATCCGCCGCTACCGTTCGTCGCGAGTCGCGGTGGTCGGCACGATCGGCATCGCGGTGTTCGTTGTCGTCGCCGGCCTCGCGACCACACCGCTGGTGCTGGCCGCCGCACTCTTCGTCGCGGGTGCCTCGGACTCGATCACCGACGTCGCGCAGAACGCGCACGGCCTTCGGGTGCAGCGCACCTACGGCCGGTCGATCATCAACTCGTTTCATGCGGTGTGGGCGGTCGGCGCGATCCTCGGCGGTCTGATGGGTGCGGGCGCGATCGCGGTGCACATGCCGAGGTCAACGCATCTGGCGATCGCCGCCTTCGTGTTCAGTGCCGTCGTCGTGATCGCATACCCGTATCTGTTGCGCGGCCCCGATCACGATGATCATCCGTCGGCGCGGTCGGAGGGCGGTCCAGCCGCGGGCATCGCGATATACGCGACGCTGGTCGCCCTCGTCGTGATCGCGATCGCGGGCGCCACCGTCGAGGATGCTGGAAGCTCCTGGGCCACACTGTATTTGCGCGATAGCCTGGGTGCACCCGGGGCGGTCGCGGCGTTCGGCTACATCGCACTGGTCGGGTTCATGTTCATCGGCAGGCTGATCGGCGACCGGATGGTGGACCGATTCGGCGAGCGCGCACTGGTGCGGGTTGGCGGATTCGTCGCCGCCGCCGGGATGGGCGCCGCGCTGGCGTTCCCGAGCGTGCCCGGAACGATCGCGGGGTTCGCGGCTGCGGGGCTGGGTGTCGCGACGCTGATACCGGCGGCCATGCACGGAGCCGATCAGCTGCCCGGCATGCGCCCGGGCACCGGGTTGACGGTGGTGACATGGCTGATGCGGGTCGGGTTCTTCGGCGCACCGTTGCTTGTCGGCGTCATCGCCGACGCGACGAGCCTGCGAGTCGGGTTACTCTCCGTTCCCGTCGCCGGCGTGGTGGTGATGGCGCTGGCCGGTGCGCTCAGTGCACGGCGCCGGCCATCTCTATCGTGAGCACGCCGGCCACGATGAGCGCGATGCCCAGCGCCATCACCCAGGTGAGCGGTTCCTGGAAGAGGAATCGGGCGACGACGGCGACCAGGGCGACCCCGCAGGCGGTCCAGATGCCGTAGGCGATGCCGACCCGCATGCCCAACGACAGCGACAACCACAGCAGATAGAACGACGCGAGGTAGCCAGCGACCACCGGCGCAATCCACGCCTTCCGGCGGAAACCGTCAGAGGCGCGCAGCGACAACGTCGCGACGACTTCGATCAGAATCGCGCCTGCGAGCGCCCACCACATCACGGCTCATCCGCGGCCGTCTGTCGCGATCCGAACTCGACGAGCAGCACGCCGGCGATGATCAACCCAATTCCCGCAGCGATCGGCCAGGTGAACGCGTCCCCGAATATCGCGGCGGCCAAGACGGCGGTGGCCGCGGTGCCCAACGCGCCCCAGATCCCGTACGCCACGCCGACCGGCATTCCGGCCCGCAACACCATCGTCAACAGCACGAACGAGCCGACATAACCGGCAACCACCACGATCAGCCACGCCGAATGGTCCTGGGATGCGCGCAAGGACAGCGTTGCCGCAACCTCGACGGAGATGGCCGCGAAGAGCAGCGCCCATATCCGCACGCGACCAACTTATCCGACCGCGCGCTGGACGATCGGCGTGAGCACCTGGTGTGCGAACCGCCGCAGTTCGGCGTCGTCGGTGAAGGCGGGATCGGCGGGCGGCATCGAGATGTAGGTGAAGAACAACCGAGCGAACACGTCGGCCACCCAACGCACCTGCTGCGATGGCCTGCCGGGTGACTCGCCGTGGATGTAGTTGGCGATGAACGCCGATCCCATCGTCAGCAGTTCGACGGAGTCGGCGATCGGCGTGGGCTCGAGATGCCTGGCGCGGCGCAGCATCGGATGTTCCCTTGCGAACGTGACCGCGGCGATGAACGCCTCCGCCACGCCCTCGTGTGGATTCCCGGCGGCGTCGATAGCGTCCGCGACCGCGGCAAGGAAGCGCTGAGTTTCGCGTCGCACCAGCGCCTCGACCAGATCGTCGCGGCGAGGGTATCGGCGGTACGCCGTCATCCGGGATACGCCGGCACGGCGGACGACGTCCTCAACCGTAATCCGTTGCAGCCCAACGGCTGCCGCTTCGTGCAGAGCGGCGTTCAGTATCCGTTGGCTGGTGCGGTCGGCCACGTCGTCGACGCTGCCGCCCACGGTCGCGCCACCGACCACCTCGATCAGCTGGGCGTCGATCACAGCGCGGCGGCCTTCAGCGCTGCGCCCGCAGCGCGTTCGCGCGCGAGTTGGACGTAGCGCGGTGTGCCGAACGCCCAGCGCAGCCTTCGGGCGTCCAACTGTAGTGCCGGATCGATAAGTCTGCGGGTCAGCGCCGAGGGATGGTCGAAGCCGATGAGTTCGCGCGCCCACTGCGGTGCGCGGCTCATGCCGGCGTAGACGGCGAAGCGGTGCAATTCGCGATCGAGCGGCCCTGGCAGGTTGGGGAAGAACGGCGATGCCAAGAGGAAGTCGATGAACTCCCGCGTCTGCGCGTTCACGCTCAGCCGCGACCGCGTGGCGTCGACATAGTCGTCGAGCTCGGCGACGGTGGTCGGCACCCACTCGGCGCCGCCCAGCCGGCCGAACACCGCCTGCTCGGCCAGGTACCGATCCTGTTCCTGTTGCGACAGCGGCCTTTTCGTATGTTCGTAGGCCCTCATGATCATCCACGGGATGCAAGTGTGCACCCACGCGATCAGTTCGGGGTCCAGCGCGCGGTACGGCACGCCGTCGGGACGAGTGCCGTTGACGAACGAATGCACGCGTTTGACGCGTTCGATGATGCCGGTGGCCGCCTCGGTATTGCCGAACGTCGTGGTCAGCACGTAGCCCAGCGTGGCGCGAGCCCGCTGGAACGGGTCTTGTCGGTAGTTCGACAGATCCTGCACGCCGGCGATGACGGAGGGATGCAGGATCTCCAGCACGATCGCAGGCAGGCCGGCCTGCGAAACGGAGGCCAGGTCGGCGTTGATCTCCCACGACACGCTGTCGGGTCCGATCAACCCGGGATCGCCCGGCGTGCCGCCGTAGACGTTCGGATCGTCGTGGCGTCCGGCGCCGTTCTCGAAGTCCGCGACGATGCGTCGACGCAGCGCATCACAGCTTGGTAGAAATGTGACACTCACCCCATCATATATACCATGCCGAGCTCGCAATGCGTCGACGTCGGCGCTGCACGTCTACGGTTTGCTGTTCGCCGACGGCGAAGCGGCTGATCAGAAGAGTTGTCAGTGCCCACGGGTAGCCTGCAAGTGTTGTGTTCCATCGACATAAGGAGTTCCCATGACGGATCCCCAGCACTCGCTCATCGCTGTATTGCTCGACCGCTCCGGGTCGATGGAGTCCATCAAGTCCGACACCGAGGGCGGCTTCAACGCTTTCATCGCCGAGCAGCGGAAGGAGCCGCTGGACATCCGGGTGACGCTGGCTCAGTTCGACACCGACTACGACGTCGTACATGCGAACCGTCCCGTCCAAGACGTTCCGCCGCTGGAGATGCAGCCGCGGGGGATGACAGCGCTGTACGACGCGGTGGGCAAGCTGATCACCGACGTCGGCGCCGAATTGGCTGCCATGCCCGAGCAGCAGCGGCCAGGCCGGGTCACAGTCGTCGTCCTCACCGACGGCCACGAGAACTCCAGCCAAGAGTGGACCCACGACGCCGTCAGCGCGGCCATCCGCCGCCAAGAACACGACTACTCGTGGGATTTCGTCTTCCTCGGGGCCAACATCGATGCCGTCGCGATCGGGCAGCAACTCGGCTTTGCGCCCGAGAAGTCGATGACCTACGCGGCGGACGGGGACGGCGTCGGCACCGCCTGGGCCTCGACGACGAGTTATGTGGCGCGCAGGAATGCGGCGCCCGTAGGCGCCGCCGTCGCAGGCTTCTCCGATGAGGAGCGCGCCGCGGCGCGGGGCAACCGGTGACGGCGAAGGCCAACACCAGGCGCGCAGCCGACGACTGACCCGTCGTCGAAACCACCAACGGCACTGTCCGCAGTGGCCTCCTGCGGTCGAAAACAGCCACCTGCCCGTACGATCATTTCCGATGACAGGCTTAAGCACGGTGGTCGACACCGCCAACGGACCGATCCGTGGCAGTGACGACGGCCTGGTCAAGGTGTGGAGCGGCGTTCGGTATGCCGCGGCCCCGACCGGCGATCTGCGGTGGCGCGCGCCCGAACCTCCCGAGCCGTGGCGCCAGGTCGTCGACGCGACCGGTTTCAACCCGGTGTGTCCGCAACCGGTCGAGCCGCGAATACCCATCGACCTCGGCGCGCCGCAAGGCGAGGACTGCCTAAGCCTCAACCTCTGGGCACCCTCGGATACCGCCGCCGGGGACGGGAAACCGGTGATGGTGTGGATTCACGGCGGCGCGTACATCTTCGGCTCGGCGAGCCAACCGCTCTACGACGGCGCAGTGTTGAGCGCCGGCGGCGACGTTGTGGTCGTGACCGTCAACTATCGCGTCGGGGCCTTCGGATTCCTCGATTTGTCCTCGTTTTCCACCCCGACGCGGCGATTCGACACCAATCCCGGCCTGCGCGACGTGATCCTGGCCCTGCAATGGGTGCGCGACAACATCGCCGCATTCGGCGGCGATCCGAACC
This sequence comes from uncultured Actinomycetota bacterium, assembly GCA_963770305.1. Taxonomy (GTDB): domain Bacteria; phylum Actinomycetota; class Actinomycetes; order Mycobacteriales; family Mycobacteriaceae; genus Mycobacterium. The sequence goes on along the minus strand of CAVYPB010000030.1, from coordinate 45,203 downwards.
GGGTGACGCTTTTTGGCGAATCGGCAGGCGCCGGCATCGTCACGACCCTGCTGACCACCCCGATCGCCGCCGGACTGTTCAGCGCCGCGATCGCGCAGAGCTCGCCCGCCACGTCGGTGTACGACACAACCCGGGGCCGCCGGGTCGCCGAAGAGTTCGTAGACGCACTTGGCGTGGGGCCCAATGACGTTGACCGGTTGACCGATGTGCCGGCTGACGCAATCGTCGCGGCCTCGCGGGCACTGTTCAACGACGTGCCGTTGCGCAGCCCTGGCCTGCTGGCGTTCGCGCCGATCGTCGACGGCGATCTCGTACCCGATTATCCCGTCAAGCTGGCGCGCGAGGGTCGCTCGCATCCTGTGCCGTTGATCATCGGCACCAACAAGCACGAGGCGGCATTGTTCAAGTGGATGAAGTCGCCGCTGATGCCGATCACGCCGCACGAGATCCGGCGGATGTTCGCCGAGATGGCCGCCGAACAACCCGACGTGCAGCTCCCGACAGAGGATCAGATCGGGGCCGTCTATCGCAGCAGGCGTACGAAGACCCGTGGGATGGGTGTCGCGCGCGACATCGGCTTCCGAATGCCGTCGGTGTGGCTGGCCGAGGGGCACAGCGCTGTCGCGCCGGTGTACCTGTACCGATTCGACTGGTCCACCCCGATGCTGAAGGCGATGGGAATCGGCGCCACCCACGCCACCGAATTGCCCTATGTTTGGGGCAATTTGATCGCCGGACCCAAGGACGTCACGTTCAAACTGGGTGGGTTGAAGACGGGTGCGGCGGTGTCCGCGCGGATGCGCGCCCGCTGGGTGAACTTCGCCGTCGACGCGAAGCCCAACGGCCTGCCCGGCGAACCGGAGTGGCCGCCGTACCACGAATCCGACCGCGCATGCCTGATCATCGACAAGCGGGACTCGATCGTGAACGATATCGATCTGCACATTCGTGCGACGTGGGGCAGCGCAGTGCTCAATTTTCGATAGCTGCCCCCTGAGGCCGTATTCACCGATCTGGCCGGCCTCGTGTGGTTACTTGTGGTCAATGTGCCTGATGAGGAGGTCGCGACGGCCGAAAGTTAGACTTGCCAGGGAGGTGTCATCGTGGACTGGGCTCACGCTTTCTCAGACGTGCTGCCGCCGCTGATGCATGATCCCGTGACGTTCGCGGTCCCATTCTTCCTGTTGCTGCTGATCATCGAGTGGGCCGCGGCGCGCAAGCTGGCGCACGACGAGGCCGAGCAGGCGCCTGCCGGGGCGTACCTGCGGTCCGACGCGTGGGCCAGCATCTGGATGGGCCTGGTGTCGGTCGGGACCAGCGCGTTGCTGAACGGCATTGCCTTGCTGGGCTACGCCGCCCTCTACGTCTACGTGGCTCCGTGGCACCTTCCGGCCAGCCAGTGGTACACGTGGGTGATCGCCATCGTCGGCGTTGACCTGCTCTATTACGTCTACCACCGGATGGCACACCGGGTTCGGCTGATCTGGGCGACTCATCAGGCCCATCACTCGAGCCAGTACTTCAACTTCGCCACCGCGCTGCGGCAGAAATGGAACATCAGCGGCGACGTGTTTCTGCGGGCGCTGTTACCGCTCTTCGGTGTTCCGCCGTGGATGGTGTTCGCCAGCTTCTCGATCAATCTGATCTACCAGTTCTGGGTCCATACCGAGCGCATCGGAAAGCTCTGGCGGCCAATCGAATTCGTCTTCAATACGGCGTCGCACCACCGGGTGCACCATGGCATGGACCAGCAGTACCTCGACAAGAACTACGGCGGCATCTTCATCCTGTGGGACCGGCTCTTCGGCAGCTTCCAGGCCGAAACCGTCCGCCCACACTATGGGTTGACCAAACAGGTAGACACCTACAACATCTGGAAGCTGCAGACCTACGAGTATGTGGCGATCGCCCGCGACGTGCGCGGCGCGACACGCTGGCGGGACAAGCTGGGCTACATCTTCGGCCCACCGGGATGGGCGCCGGCCGAACATCGATCTGTTGTAGACGAATCGGCCAAAGTTCGCACATAACTCGACGCTCGACCGGCAAGTATGAATCCCATGGATGTCAACGAGGTCATGCTGCCCGGTGTCGGCCTGCGGTTCGAATTCGAGAACCGCGACGGCGACCGAATCGGCGTTGTCGCCCGGCGTTCCGGTGACTTTGAGGTCGTCGTCTACCCGAGAGACGATCCGGACCAGGCTCAACAGGTCTTTCGGCTCACGGATGAAGAGGCCGAGGCCCTGGCCCAGATCCTGGGGGCACCGCGGATCGCGGAGCGATTCGCGGAACTGACCAGGGAGGTACCGGGACTCAACGCGGGCCAGGTGGCGATACGGCCAGGCAGCCCGTTCGTCGACCGCCCGCTAGGCGATACCCGAGCCCGCACCCGCACCGGGGCGTCGATCGTCGCGATCGTCCGGGACGAGGAAGTTCTCGCCTCGCCCGGGCCCGCGGAGATACTCCGCGCCGACGACGTCTTGGTGGTGATCGGCACCGAGGACGGCATCGCGGGCGTCGAAGCCATCGTGGCTCAAGGCTGAGCCGTGCAGGTCTCGGCGACGCTGTTGCTCGAGCTCGGCGTCATCCTCACGGCACTCACCGTGTTGGGTACCGCCGCGCGCCGATTCGCACTCTCGCCGATTCCGCTTTACTTGTTGGCCGGGCTTGCCCTCGGCGAAGGCGGGATCGCGCCGATCCCGGCCGCCGCGGAGTTCGTCAGCACCGGGGCCTCCATCGGGGTGGTACTGCTCCTTCTCACGCTCGGACTGGAGTTCTCAATCGGAGAGTTCGCCAGCAGCCTGCGCCGTCACCTGCCGTCGGCGTGGGTCGACGTGTTGCTCAACGCAGTGCCCGGCGCGATCGCAGGCTGGCTGCTCGGCCTCAACGGCGTGGGCATCCTGGCCCTGGCCGGCGTCACATACATCTCTTCCTCGGGTGTGATCGCGCGACTGCTGTCCGACCTGCGCAGGCTCGGCAACCGGGAGACCCCGGCCGTCTTGTCGATCCTGGTGCTGGAGGACTTCGCGATGGCCGCCTACCTGCCGCTGCTCGCCGTGCTGGCAGCGGGCGGAAGCTGGCTGCAGGCCCTGTTCGGCATGGCAATCGCGGTCGCGGCGCTCAGCGCGGCGTTCTTCGCGTCCTACCGATGGGGACATCATGTTGGTCGGATCGTTGCGCACCCAGACAACGAACAGATGCTGCTGCGCATCCTCGGTCTGACGTTGATCGTCGCCGCGCTGGCCGAATTCGTGCACGCCTCCGCTGCGGTCGGGGCGTTCCTCGTCGGCCTCACCCTGACCGGTGAGTCGGCGCACCGCGCGCGGATGGTGCTCAGCCCGCTGCGTGACTTGTTCGCGGCCATCTTCTTCTTGGCCATCGGGGTGTCGGTGGATCCCGCCGATCTGATCCCGACGCTGCCCGCGGCCGCTGCGCTGGCGGTGGTGACCGCGGGGACCAAGGTGTTGACCGGTCAATTCGCCGCCCGCCGTGACGGAGTGGCCCGCCCCGGTCAGCTGCGCGCGGGCACCGCGCTGATTGCACGCGGCGAATTTTCGTTGGTCATCATCGGCCTGGTCGGCAGGTCGTTCGAAGACGTCGAAGCGGTGGCCACCCCCTACGTGTTCATCCTTGCCATGGTCGGGCCCGTGATCGCCCGATTCACCGGCACCGGTGGAAAACCGGCGCCCGCCCGCTGATCGCATCCCGAACCCATTGCAGCGCAGCGCGACCCGCCTCAGCGACGCTCATCGATGAACCGTCAATGACCGTGATCCGCCACTGCAACGTGGTCAGCCTCGACCAAACCATCTCCTCCCATCCGCCCGTCGTCAGGACGTGAGGCATGTGCGCGGGGTTTCTGGCGTGGCTGCGCAACCAGGCGGCGATCGCGACATGGTGGGGCAGGAGCTCCTCCGGATCGCCGCGCCTGCGTAGCCGCTCTCGCTGCGTGTCCTCGGCCACGTCGAGCAGGCAGACCGCGATGTCGACCGACGTGGCCGACGGCGCCCCCAACGCCTCGCCGGGCGCCACCGGGTCGCCCGCGAGCAACAGGTGCCTGCCCTGCGCGTCGAGCACACGGGAGCGCGCGACCGCCCGCTCGGCCATGCGCTGTCGCCACGCCATGTCGGGCACGGCAGGCACAGGCTCGAGGTGGCGCAGCTCGACGGCCTCGACACCGGGAGCCAGGTCGCCGGCGATCGCCTCCCGCACTGCTGTCTTGCCAGCCCCGCTCGCGCCGGAGATCAGAGCAACACGTCTTCATCTTCGCGGCGTCGGCAACCGATTTACGCCACGATCCGCTGCTACCCCGTAGTGTCCGCGATGTGGAGACGGTGTTTGATGCCTACGTCGATCACGGCCTGGTCGAACGTTCCCTGGCGGCAAGCACCTTCGGCTCGATGTGGCTCGACATCCCCCGGCCCGAGTACCCGCAGGCAACCGGATCGATCACATGCGACCTGCTGGTGATCGGCGGGGGCTACACCGGGCTGTGGGCCGCATTGCATGCCGCCCAGCGAAATCCGGATCGCCGCATCGTGCTCATCGAGGCCAATCGGATCGGCTGGGCCGCGTCGGGGCGCAACGGCGGGTTCGTCGACGCCAGCCTGACACACGGCCTCGAAAATGGAAAGGCGCGCTGGCCCAATGAGATTGACACGCTCGAGGCGATGGGCAGGGAGAATCTCGACGGCATGCAGACCGACATCGAGTCGCTCGGGCTCGACGCCGAATGGCAGCGCACCGGCATGCTGTCGGTGGCCACGGAACCACATCAGGTCGACTGGCTGGCCGACGCCGCCACTGCGGGCGAGGGGCAGCTGCTCGGCCTCAGTGAAGTCCGCGACGAGGTTCATTCCCCGACCTACCTCGCGGGCCTGCACAACCCCGACACGATTGCGATCGTGCACCCGGCCAAGCTGGCGCTCGAACTGGCCCGCGCCTGCCGGGAGGCCGGTGTGCACATCTACGAGCACACCAACGCGCAGCGCCTGGACTCCATAGTCGCCGCGCTTTACATCCAGTGCAATGCGGCGATCTTCACCTGCCGCAAAATCGTGCTGGCGACGAATGTCTTTCCGAGCCTGCTGAGGCGCAACCGGCTGCACACGGTCCCGGTGTACGACTACGTGCTGGCCACCGAGCCACTCACCGATGCGCAGCTCGACCGCATCGGCTGGCGGCGCAGGCAGGGAATCGGCGACTGCGCCAACCAATTTCACTATTACCGCTTGACCATGGATAACCGGATCGTGTGGGGCGGCTACGACGCCGTCTACCACTTCGGCCGCAAGGTCGATGACGGCTACGAAGACCGGGCGGCCACCTATCGGCGGCTGGCCGCACACTTCTTCATCACCTTTCCTGCGCTCGACGATGTCCGGTTCACCCATCGTTGGGCGGGCGCCATCGACACCAACACCCGGTTCTGCGCGCACTGGGGACTGGCCCACGATGGCCGGGTGGCCTACGTCAACGGGTTCACCGGGCTCGGCGTCGGTGCGGCGCGGTTCGCCGCCGACGTGTGCCTCGATCTCCTCGATGGCGAGCCCACGGCGCGCACCGAATTGGAGATGGTCCGTCGGCGGCCGTTGCCATTTCCGCCGGAGCCGCTCGCCAGCATCGGTATCCAGGCGACGCGGTGGTCGCTGGATCGGGCCGACCACTCGGCCGGGCGGCGGAACATCCTGCTGCGCACGCTGGATGCGTTGGGGCTCGGGTTCGATTCCTGACTCCTATCACCCACTGCTCGGTAGTGGGGCGCTGTTGTCGCACCCGTGTGCAAGGTTGAGGTGTGTGCGCAGATGGACGTCTGACTGGCCTCGAGTGATGTGATGGCGGGGTTTGAGATACCTGAGGGCTGGACGGTGCAAGCGTTTCGGTTTGCGTTCAATCACATGCGGGGCGTGGTGAAGGCCAACCTGGATCAGCGCGCCGCGGAGCGTTCCCACGGCATCGCCGAGCGGGATCTCACGCCACCGCAGGGCCCGGTCGGTGCGGTTCACCACTGGTGTTATTCGCGTTGAGGCGGATCGGCGTCACATCACGCTGCCCCGGTTAGGCACGATCCGCACCCATGAGTCGACCCGTAAGCTGGCCGGCGGCTGGAGGCCGGGACGGCGCGGATCCTGTCGGTCACGGTGCGATTCACAGGCGGGCGTTGGCACTGCTCCTTCCAGGTCATCGTGGCCAACAAGACCCGCCCCGCGCATGCCGGCCGATCCGAACATCCGGCGGTGGGGGTGGACGTCGAAGTCAAGGACCTGCTGGTGATCGCCACCCCAGACGGGACCGAAGTCGGCCGCGTTGGCGCGCCGAAACCGTTGACCCGGGCACAATCTCGCTTGCGGGCGGCCCAACGCCGGGCTCCCGGCGACGCGGTCCCTACGATCCCCAGAGCAAGACGCACCGGGAGCCCTCGAACCGTTGGCAGCGCGCCAAGGCCCGGGTCGGGCGCATTCATGCGATGGTGGCCGCGATCCGGGCGGATGAGATCCACAAGGCCACCACGGCGCTGGCCACCGGCCACGAGGTTGTCGCGGTCGAGCAGTTGTCGGCCAAGAACATGGCCCGGCGCGGCGGGCAGCGTAAACGCCACCTGGTATGGCACCACGCTGGTGACCGCGCCACGATGCTTCCCCTCGACACAGCTGTGTTCGCGGTGTGGGGCGAAAACCAAGCTTCGCCTGTGCGATCGCGTGTATCAATGCCGAAATGGATGCCCGCCGATCGATCGAGATCTGAATGCGGCGATCACCCTCGCCCCCTCGGCGACCCCACTACTGGGGGAACGGGGACCGGTACCGGCAGTAGGTCCATCTCCAACCACCGGGATGGAGATGGACGTTGAGCCATCCAGAGGACCAGCCCCACCACCACTTCGGGCGCGGTGGGGACGGCAGGAGGTGACGAAGCGTCAACCCCGCACACAACTCACCCGGGAGCAGGGACTGCTGCTCCGCGAGGAGAAGCTGCCTGAAATGCCGAGTGTTATACAAACACTCACATTTCAGGTTACGGTCACGACATGAGCGACAGACTGATGAACGGCGAGAAACTCGAACGTGGGCAATCGCTGACATCACGCAATGGGGCGTACACGTTGACGTTGCAGGATGACGGCAACCTGGTGCTGGCCGCGGGCGGCGAGGCCGTGTGGGCGACCGGCACCAACGGTCAGGATGTCGAACGCCTTGAGGTGCAAAAGGACGGCAACTGCGTGCTCTACACATCCGATAAGCCGGTGTGGCACACCGATACCAAGGGCGCCAAGGACGTTCGACTGCTCCTTCAGGACGACCGCAACCTGGTGCTGTACGGGTTCGACGGCTCCGCATGGGCGTCCAACACGCAGACCGATGAGCAGCCGCCAGCGCCCGCCGCGGAGGCCCCAACGCCGGAAGTGGTTCCCGCCGCGGCCGAGGAACCCGCTGCGGCACCGGAGCCCGAACCGGGACCTGCGCCGCCGCCTCCGCCGCCCGCTCCGCGGACATACACGGTGGTCTCCGGCGACACCCTGTGGGCGATCGCGGAACGCTTCTACGGTGACGGCAGCAAATACCAGGTGATCGCCGACGCCAGCGGCATCTCCAACCCTGACCTGATCCATCCAGGCCAAGAACTGACGATTCCGTAACTCAGCGACGGAGTACTTGGGCCCGAACGCAACTGGGTCACCCATCGTTCGCCAAACGTTCGAATTTGGGCGAGTGGAACGGCATACAGGTGCGCGCTGAAGCAGTAGGGTCAGCCACATGGGAGACACACTTACCGAAGGACAGAAGCTCGAAAAGGGCGGTTCGCTGACATCCAGCAACGGCGCATACACGTTGACCCTGCAGGACGACGGAAATCTGGTGCTGGCCGCGCGCGGCGACGCGGTGTGGTCGACGGGCACCAACGGGCAGGACGTGAAGCGTGCCGAGGTGCAGACCGACGGCAACTTCGTACTCTACACGTCGGATAAGCCGGTGTGGCACACCGATACCAAGGGCGCCAAGGACGTCAAGCTCGTGCTGCAGGACGACCGCAACGTCGTGCTGTACGCCGCCGATGGGCCTGCCTGGTCGTCGAAGACGGAAACCGCCGATCCGCCGCCGCCTGCGCCCGAGGCTGAGGCACCCGAAGTCGCTCCGGCGGCCGCGGAAGCGCCGGCACCCGCTCCCGAGCAGGTGGCCGCACCGCCGCCGCCGTCACCTCCGCCGCCCGCTCCGCGGACATACACGGTGGTCTCCGGCGACACCCTGTGGGCGATCTCGGAGCGTTTCTACGGTGACGGCAGCAAGTATCAGGTGATCGCCGACGCCAGCGGTGTCTCCAACCCGGACCTCATTCATCCGGGTCAGGTATTGACGATCCCATAGCACAAACGCAAAGGTGGCCCGGGCCGAAAGGTCCGGGCCACCTTTGCGTTACGGGTCGCCCGGCGGCGGCTGGATTTGCCGCCGGTGCCTTGGCAAGAATGCGGGTGTGTAACGTCACGGCTCCCTTGGCCGATGAGCTATTGCGTATGCAGTTGCGGCAGCCGTTCGGGTATAGCAATCCGCAGCTCACCGGTACGCTGGACAGCCTGGCCACATGAAGATCGGAGGCGATGGTGCGCCGACGATCGTTGCGCATGCTCACAGCGGCGGCCGCCCCGATCATCGCGTTCGCACTACCGTCTGCGCCGGCACAGGCCACTCCCGGGGTGCTTGTGTACCCCGGTATGGAGGTTCGCCAAGGCACTAACGTCTGCACGCTTGGCTATGTCGACCCGCAGATGCGGATCGCGTTCACCGCGGGCCACTGCAGGGGCAATGGACAGGTGAACGACAAGGACGGCAACATGATCGGGGCCCAAGCGCTGTTCCGGGACAACACGCCGAACGGCGCCACCATCGACACCAACCATCAGATCGCCGATTGGGAGGCGATCAGCCTTTCACCCGACGTCGTGATCAACAACATCCTGCCGGGCGGACGGCAACTGGTCGCCGATCCCGCGATCGTGCCGGTGACCGGCATGCCGGTGTGCCACTTCGGTGTGGTCACGGGGGAGAGCTGCGGGACCATTCAGGCCGTCTACAACGGTTGGTTCACGATGGCGAACGGCGTGGTGAGCCAGAAAGGCGACTCCGGCGGGCCGGTCTATAGCCTCACCCCCGACGGCAGGGCAGCGATCATCGGAATGTTCAACAGCACCTGGGGGCAATACCCGGCGGCGGTGTCGTGGCAGTCCGCCAGCCAACAGGCTCACGAGGACGTCATCTCTGCCGCTTCGGGCAGTGTGGGCACGCCGACTCCCGAGCCCTGGTCAGCCCCTGCGCCCTAGCGCAGCAGCTCGAAGACGGGGATCGACGGTGCGGCAGACCGCATTTCGTCGTCAGTCGACTGCGGGGTCAACCCGCCAACGTGACCCTTGACTTCCCAGTACCACCGGTCGAGATAGCGCTTCAACAGCTGCGGTTTGGCGTCGTCGGCGACCTCGGCGATGTGCACCTCCCGGCTGCGCCACCGCGGCCCCATCTCGACAATGCCGGCGCTACGCGCGTTTCGCGCCCACTGCGTGTTGCCGCGCGGCGACACGACGTAGTCGCGGCCGTCGACGGTGAGCGTGTTGATCACCACCCCCCGGCGCTTGCCGGTCTTGCGGCCGCGGACCCGCAGGGCGCGTGTTCCGGCGATGCTGATTCCGGCCTCGGCCAGCCAGCGGATCAGCTCGTTGCCAGCGCGGGCGGCCAAGTTGGGTTCGTCGTAGCGGACGGTCATCGGGTTCCTTTCGTCGGATGACAGATTCGAGAGCAGTGCTCTCCGATCAGGGTGCCACGCCGGGCCGGAAGATTCAAGAGCAGTGATCTCGTTTTGTGTCACACTGGCCGCATGGGCAAGCGGCAGGAGACCCGCGAGAAGATCGAGACGCAGATCGTCGAGCTCGGTCGGCGCCACCTGGTTACCGAGGGTGCGGCCGGGCTGTCGCTGCGGGCCATCGCGCGCGACCTGGGCATGGTGTCGTCCGCGGTGTACCGCTATGTTTCCAGCCGCGACGATCTGCTGACACTTCTCCTCGTAGACGCCTATTCGGAGCTGGCCGACGCCGTCGACCGCGCCGGTGCGACGGCCGGATCCTGGCGCGACCGGCTGCTCGCAATGGCGCATGCGGCCCGCGGGTGGGCGATCGATCAGCCGGCCCGCTGGGCGCTGCTGTACGGCAGCCCGGTGCCCGGTTACCACGCGCCGAGGGAGCACACGGTCGGGCCGGGCACCCGGGTAGTCGGTGCGCTGTTCGGCGCGATCGGGGCCGGCATCGCGTCGGGCGACATACGTCAATCCAATGCTGCTGCGGCACAACCATTGTCGTCGGACTTCGACCGACTGCGTGAGGAGTTCGAGTTCACCGGCGATGACTCCGCGGTCGCCAAATGCTTTCTGCTATGGGCAGGACTGGTCGGTGCGATCAGCCTTGAGGTGTTCGGTCAGTACGGCGCGGACACGCTGACCGAACCTGGGGCCGTATTCGACACCCAGGTCCGGCTGCTGATCGACATGCTCACCAGGTGACCCGCCGCGCCAGGAACATCTCCAGGCTGTCCAACAGCTCGCTCCAGCCCTTTTCCACGCCGGTCTCGTCGGTGATGAACTCTGCAGGCCCGACCAGGTGCAGGGTCAGCCGTGTGCCGCCGTCGCGGTCGTCGAACGTCAACGTGATCACCGCGGGTCGGTTGTCCTCGTCGTTGATCATGGTCCACCGCCACAGGCGCGATGGTCCTGCGAAATGGTCTCCTACGGTGTGCTCAGCAGCCACTGGCTCATGTGCTCGGGCTCCGTCCACACCCGGTAGACCAGATCGCGGAACGCATCGAAGTCGCGCACCAGGGTGAATTCTCGTTGCGGTGCAGTCATTTTCGGCTTTCTTTCTGGATATTCTTCAGGTGCGCGTCGAGCCGGTCGAGACTGGAGTCCAATACTGGCGGTAGCGCTCGAGCCAATCGGTGGCGTCCTTGAACGCGGCCGGCTGGAGCCGGCACGGCCGCCACTGCGCCTCGCGCCCACGGGTTATCAGCCCCGCCCGTTCGAGCACCTTCAGGTGCTTTGAAATGGCAGGCATGCTCATCTCGAACGGCGCCGCCAGTTCGGTCACGGACGCCTCGCCTCGATCCAGCCGGGCAAGGATGGCCCGACGGGTCGGGTCGGCGAGCGCGCCGAAGACCTGGCTCAACACGTCCTCCGACATTATTCAACCATTCGGTTATTTAACCGCCAGGTTTAATATAGGTGGATCGATGTCTCGGTGCAAGATCTATCCTGGATTGGCGAGGCACCGATGAACCGTCAACAACTGTTCGCCTCGATCGTGGCTGCGCGCCCCGATCGTGATGACACGGTGTACCTCGAGCGCCGGGGAGATTCCTACAGCTGGCGGATCGTGCCGCTTGACGCCGTCGTCACCGAGACGCCGTCGGACGACCCGGATGTATGGATGTGCTTCTCTGCCACCTGGCCCGAGGATCCGACGCGGACGCGCGCGTTCTTCGACGATCTGCTGGCCGAACTCGAGTCGATGGCCAACCGCGCCGAACGGTGTCGATGGCCACTCGACCAACCCTGGCCGCATTCGCACTGACGGCCGGCATCGTGTATTTCCGCATCGACCCTGAGCAACGCGCGAGGTTCAAACGCTGTCGCAGGCAATGGGATTTCGCGTCACCCAATCGCCGTGGGCTCGAGCCCGTCGACACTGCTGGACGCGCACTGCCCGCCGCGCTCAAGGATGCCCTCGCGGTGTACTACTACCCGGGCACCTGGGATTGGCAGCACGACCTGAAGCACTCGTTGGTGCACAAGGCGGTCGAGCGGTCGCTGAACGAGGCGGGCGCGGGCGCTCTCATCGAAGCCGCCACGGCCCTGCTGGACTGCTACGACGCATGGGCGAGCACGATCGACGACTTCGCCCCTGTCAAGATCGATCACGACGTTGCGGGCCTGATCACCGACCCGGCGGCACCAGAACGGGGGCTGTTGACCCCCAACGGATCCGGGGTGGTCTACGCGTGCAGGGTGGACCTGCTGGCGGTGGATGCCGCCGACGAGTACTGGGTCGTGCGCCACCAGATCGTCGATGACTGGCAGCAGCCGGACGCGCTGGTGCGCGACGAGGAGGCGATCGCGGCGTGCTGGGCGTGGGAGCAGGACTACATGGGCATGGAGATCGTCGGCACGATTCACAACGAGGTGCGCATCGACGGCCCGCTCGACCTTCCCGCGCGCGCGGCCGCAGAGGGGCACGAGCGTCAGGCGGTTGCCCAGCACGAGGGCAGCGGCGGAGGCCGGTCGATTCCGCAACATCAGCGGGTGTCGGCGCTGGCGTCGCGGGTCGATGTCGCGAGCCGGGTCGACCAGCACACCGCGGGGCCGATGCGCCGCACTCACATCCGTCGCACCAGGCAGGAGATCGCGGCGGTGGGCGGGCAGCTGGCCGTCGAAGCGCTCGACATGGCCTCCGAGCCCGCGATCTATCCGAGCCCCGCGGCGCACTGCTCGGTGTGCGAGTTCGCAGCGCCGTGCCTGGCGCTGTTCGAAGGCGCCGATCCAGAGTCGGTCCTGCAAGCGCGGTTTCGCCAGCGGCCGGTGAGCGCCCGGCCCAAGCCGCGGTTGGGGCAGGCCACCTGGGGCTTCGGCAGGGGCGCCGCGCCGCCGAAGTGGGAACGCCAATAACTGTAGCCTTGACTTATATAAGTGTTGACTTTAGTTTGGGGTAGTGCACGCGTTCGACGTCCTGGGGGATCCGGTGCGACGCCGCATCCTCGAACTCCTTGCCGGCGGCGAGATGTCTGCCGGTGCCATCGGCGCCACCATCCAGCACGAGTTCGCGATCACCCAGCCGGCGGTATCCCAGCACTTGAAGGTGCTGCGGGACAACGGATTTGCGTCGGTACGCCCGGACGGTCAGCGGCGGTTGTACGCGGTGAGCGGTGGGGCATTGCGCGATGTCGACGAGTGGCTCGGCGCGTTCCGCCGCTTCTGGACACCGCACCTTGATGCGCTGGGCACCGAAATCGCACGGGGGAAACGACAACGACGAAGGAAGGCAACATGATTGAGATCGACGTCGACCATCAGATCAACGCGGTGAAGCGAAACGTCGGGACCCGGACGATCGATACGGGGGAGGCGCACGTCGTCACCGTCAGTCAGTGCTACGACACCGACCCGGCAGACCTTTGGGATGCGGTCACCAATATCGAGCGCATTCCGCGTTGGTTCCTGCCGATTTCCGGCGATCTGAAGGTTGGCGGCTCCTACCAGTTGGAGGGCCAGGCCAACGGAACCATCCTGACTTGTGACCCGCCGAAGAACTTCACCGCCACCTGGGAGTACGGCGGCAACGTCAGCTGGATCGACGTCAGTATCATCAGCGAGGGCCCCGACCGGGCGCGCTTCGTACTCGAGCACATCGCTCAGGTGGACGACGAGACCTGGCGCGAGTTCGGCCCTGGCGCCGTCGGGATCGGCTGGGACTCCATGGTGCTCGGGCTGGCCATCCATCTGAGTACCGGCGAATCCATCTACCCGTCGTTCGGACCGCAGTGGACGGGCACCGGCGAGGGGCGTCGCTTCCTGACGCTGTCCGGCGAAGACTGGTACGCGGCGAACGTCGCCCTCGAACAGCAGCCCGCGGCGGCGCGTGAGTCGGCGGATCGATGCATTAAGGCGTACCTGGGCGAGGAATAAACTAGAACACGTTCTAGCCAGGGCGCCGCTCCGGAGATATTCTCAAGGCGATGCTTGACCAGACACCTGTCCAGATTGCGTGGGTGACGCGCGACCTCGATGCCACCGAAAGGACGCTGACCACGCTGCTGGGCGCCAAGAAGTGGGTCCGCATGCCGGGCGTCCACTTCGCTCCGGACACGTGCATCTTCCGCGGACGTCCCGCCGACTTCGTCGCCGACTTCTCGCTGAGCTACGCCGGCGACACCCAACTCGAGCTCATCGCGCCGGTCTCGGGCGACAGCATCTACACCGAGTTTCTCGACCGCGCCGGACCGGGCCTGCACCACATCTGTATTGAGGCGGCCGACACCGAAGCGTTCGACGCCACGCTCATCGACGCCGAACGCCACGGAGCGCCCGTCGTCCAGCAGGGAGTCATGCCCGGCGGCATGCGATTCGCCTACGTCTCCGCCGAACAGTCCGGCGTGCCATACATCGAGATCGCGCACATCCCGTCCGAGATCCGGGCCTTCTTCGACTACGTGAAACAGGAGCAGCAGTGACCACCCAGATTCCGAACACCATCAACGCCGCAGACGTGAAGGACTGGTCCGACCAGTTCGACGTCGTGGTCGTCGGTTTCGGTATCGCGGGCGGATGTGCGGCCGTGAGTGCCGCCGCAGCGGGCGCCCGGGTATTGGTGCTGGAGCGCGCCGCGGCGGCAGGCGGCACCACCTCGATGGCGGGCGGGCATTTCTATCTCGGCGGGGGCACCGCCGTGCAGCAGGCCACCGGCCACGCCGACAGCGCCGACGAGATGTACACGTACCTCGTCGCGGTGTCTCGCGAGCCCGAGCATGACAAGATCCGCGCTTATTGCGACGGCAGTGTCGAGCACTTCAACTGGCTGGAGGACTTGGGTTTTCAGTTCGAACGCAGTTACTTCCCCGGAAAGGCGGTGATTCAACCCAACACCGAAGGCTTGATGTTCACGGGCAACGAGAAGGTATGGCCGTTCAAGGACCAGGCAGTGCCTGCGCCGCGAGGGCACAAGGTGCCGGTGCCCGGCGACACCGGCGGGGCCGGCATGGTCATCGACCTGCTGCTCAAGCGCGCGGAGGAACTCGGTGTGGAGATCCGCTATGAGACCGGTGCCACGGCACTGATCCTCGACGGCGGAGCAGCGGTCGGCGCGGCGTGGAAGCACTTCAACGACACCGGCTCGATCCGGGCCAGGGCAGTGGTGCTCGCCGCGGGTGGTTTCGTGATGAACCCCGAGATGGTCGCCGAGTACACGCCGAAGCTGGCCGAAAAACCGTTCGTGCTCGGCAACACCTACGACGACGGGCTCGGCATCCGGCTCGGCGTGTCGGCCGGGGGTGCGACCAAGCACATGGATCAGGTGTTCATCACCGCTCCTGCGTACCCACCGTCGATCCTGCTGACCGGCATCATCGTCAACAAGCTCGGGCACCGCTTTGTCGCCGAGGATTCCTATCACTCGCGCACATCCGGATTCGTGATGGATCAGCCCGACAGCGCCGCGTTCCTGATCGTCGACGAGGCGCACCTCGAACGCCCCGAGGTGCCGTTGGTGCCCCTGATCGACGGTTGGGACACCGTCGAGGAGATGGAAGCCGCCCTCGGCATCCCGGCGGGAAACCTGGTCGCCACGCTGAATCGGTACAACGAGCACGCCGCCCGCGGCGAGGATCCCGACTTTCACAAACAGCCGGAATTCCTTGCGCCACAAGATAAAGGACCGTGGGGCGCGTTCGACCTGTCGCTGGGCCACGCGATGTACGCGGGCTTCACCGTCGGCGGGCTGGCCACCACCGTGGACGGCCAGGTGCTGCGCGGGGACGGCACCGTCGTGCCCGGCCTATACGCCGCGGGAGCGTGTGCTTCCAATATCGCCCAGGACGGGAAGGGCTATGCCAGCGGCACCCAGCTCGGCGAGGGCTCGTTTTTCGGTCGCCGCGCCGGAACGCACGCGGCCAGGGCCTAAACCGGCGCGAGACGCCAGGCGCCGTCCCCGAGCAGCTCGAGGCGCCGGTCGTGGTGCTGTTCAAGCGAGGGGCGATGGCTGACGCTGACCACGATGCAGTCCTCCAGCTGGGTGCGCAGCGCTCGGTACAGCGCGAACTCCTGTCCTTCGTCGAGCGCAGAGGTCGATTCGTCGAGGAAGACCACCTTCGGTTTGGTCAGAAGAACCCGGGCGAACGCGACCCGCTGCTGCTCGCCGGGCGACAGGATCTTGGCCCAGTCGGCCACCTCGTCGAGCCGGCTGCCGAGGTGTCCGAGTGACACGGTGTCGAGGGCGGACCGGATCGCATCGTCGGAGAATGCGCCCTCTTCGGAGGGATAGCAGACCGCGGCACGCAGATCACCCAGCGGCACATACGGCAACTGCGACAGGAACATGGTGTCGTCGTGCGGGCTGCGCAGCGTGCCGGAGGTGAACGGCCACAGTTGCGCCAGGCTGCGCAACAGAGTGGTCTTGCCGCTGCCCGAATTACCGGTGATCACCAGCGACTCGCCCGGATCGAGCCGCATGTCGAGCGGATCGACGAGCCGTACGCCTGCCGGTGTGCGCACCTCGACATCGTCGAGTTCCACCGAACCGTCGGTGCTCGGTAGGGCCGTCAATACCGGTAGCGCTCTTGCTGTTTCGTTGGCGGTGATCAGCCCGTCGAGGCGGATGATGGCCGCCCGGTAGCTGGCGAACGAGTCGTAGACGGCTCGAAAGAACGACAGCGAACCGTGTACCTGCAGGAACGCGCTCGACGACTGGGTGATGTCGCCGAGCTGAATCTGTCCTGCGAACAACCGGGGGGCCTGAACGATCGTCGGCAGCGGGTCGACGATCTGGGACACCGACCTGTTCCAGCCGAGGAACGCCACCCCCCGTCGCACGAAGGCTCGGTAGTTGGCGATGACGGCCGCGAATCTCGTCATCAATCGGCCACGTTCGGCGTCCTCACCACGGTAGAACCCGACAGCCTCGCCCGCATCGCGCAGCCGCACAAGCGCGTAACGGAACGCGGCGTTGGTGAGCTCATTGCGGAAGGACAGCCGGATCAGCGGGCGGCCGATCCAGAACGCGACGACCGTCGTGAAGAAGACATACACGAGTGCCATCCAGAACAGCGCCTTCGGCACGGTGACGCCGAAGATCGTCAGCGGGCCGGCCAGACGCCACAGAATCGGGGTGAACGACACGACGGAGACAATCGAAGTGACCGCGCCGAACACCAGCGTTTGGGCGGTTCCGACGGTCGGGGTGTTCGTTTCCGGTCCCGTGCCGGTGGTGAAGATATCGATGTCCTGCTGGATGCGCTGATCCGCATTGTCGATCGGATTGTCGATGAACCGCCCGCGGTAGTAGGCATCACCGTCGAGCCAGTCCCCGGTCAGCCGGTGTGTGAGCCACACCCGCCACCGGATGATGAACCGCTGCATGAGGTAGAGGTCGAGCACGGTGCGGACGATGTCAACAGCTGCCAGAGCAACCAAGATCAGGATTGACCACCAAAAGCTTTCTATGGCTGAGTCTTTCGCCGCTCCCTCGCCTTCGAACGCGGCCTGCAGCGCCGAGAATTGGTCGTTGGATTGATAGCTGAACAGCACGCTCAAGCGGACGTCGATCATCACCGACAGCAGCAGCACGCCCAGCCACAGCCACACCGGAATGCTTTCGCGGCCCTTGAAATAGTCACCGGTGACGCGCCAGAACTGGCGGCCCCACGTGGTGAACCGGGCGATCAGCGCCAGCGCAACGAGCATGCCCGCCGCGCCGATTACCCATGCCTTCGCCAGCCACAGCAGGGACGTGATGAGCTCGTCGCCCCAGTCGAGGGACGGCGTGAACGTTTCCATGCCGGGAAGTTACCCGGCCCGGCGTTACACGGGGACGGGCTCGTCGCCCTGCACCCTGCCGAGTCGCCATTCGCCGTCGCCGAGCAGCTCGAGTTCGTGGGTGTGATGCTGCTCGACGGTGGAGCGGTGGCTGACGCTGACCAGAATGGTGTCCGGCAGCTCGGTGCGCACCAGTTGATAGAGCAGGAACTCCAGGCCCTCGTCGAGCGCTGAGGTGGACTCGTCGAGGAACACCACCTTGGGCTTGGTCAGCAGGATGCGGGCGAATGCGATCCGCTGTTGTTCGCCGGGTGACAGCACCTTGGCCCAGTCCAGTACCTCGTCGAGGCGGTCGACGAGGTGCGGAAGGGCCACCTTCAGCAGCGTGCGTTTCAGCGTGTTGTCGTCGATCGTGCCTTCCTTGGCGGGGTACGTCACCACGGCGCGCAGGTCGCCGAGCGGCACGTAGGGCAGCTGCGACAGGAACATCGTCTCGTTGGGCCCGCACGGGCGGGTCAGCGTGCCCGAACAGAACGGCCACAATTCCGCCAGGCTGCGCAGCAGCGTGGTCTTTCCGCTGCCGGACGGGCCGGTGATCACCATTGTGTCGCCGATCTCCAGGCGCATATCGAGCGGCTTGATGAGTTGCTTGCCGTCGGGTGTGCGGACCTCCACCCGGCTGAGTTGCACCGTGCCGTCGACGCACGGAGTGGTTGTCACTTCCGGCAGTGCCCTGGCCGCGTCGTTGGACTCCACCAGGCCGTGAAGGCGGATGATCGCGGCCCGGTACCCGGCGAACTGGTCGTAGGCGTTGCGGAAGAACGACAGTCCGTCCTGGATGCTGCCGAATGCCGATGCGGACTGGCTCATTGCGCCGAGCTTGATCTCGCCGCTGAAGAACCGCGGAAACTGCAACAGGTATGGCAAGGGCACGATGATCTGGCTGATCGAGAGGTTCCAGCCGTAGAAACCCAGCATCCTGTTCACGTACCGCTTGTAGTTGTCGACGACAGGCGCGAACAGTCGCCGCAGCCCGGTGCGTTCGGCGAGTTCCCCTCGGTAGAACGCGACCGCCTCCGACGCGTCGCGCAGTCGCACGAGCGCGTAGCGGAACGCGGCGTTGAACTTCTCGTTGTTGAACTGCAGCCAGATGATCGGCCTGCCGATCCAGAACGCGAAGACGGAGGCGAAGAGAACGTAGCCGAGCCCGATCCAGAACATCGCCCTCGGAATCTCGAGCCCGAAGATGGCCAGCGTGCCCGAGAGGTTCCAGAGGATCGCGGTGAACGAAATCATCGATGTGATCGAGGAGACCGCGCCGAAGAGCAGCGTGGCGGCCGACGTATTGTTCGGCGTGTTGGGCAGAGGCCCGACACCGGCGGTGAAGACGTCGATGTCGAGCTGGATGCGCTGATCGGGGTTGTCGATTGTGTCGTCGATGAAGCGCGCTCGGTAGTAGGCCATTCCGTCGAGCCAGTCCCCGGTGAGCCGATCGGTCAGCCAGGCACGCCACGCCAGCATGAACCGCTGCATCATGAACAGATCCAGCATGATTCGTGCAACGTGCAGTGACGGCCATGATCGAGAAGACGAGAATGGAGAAGAAGAAGCCGTCCTTGCCGGAGTTTTTCACGGCTTCATCACCACTGCCAATGCCGGAGGCCACCGATTGGAAGCTGGAGAGCATGTCGTTGCCCTGGTAGCTGAAGAGCACGTCGAGGCGAACGCCAATGATCACCGACAGCAACAGCGCCGCCAGCCAGAGCCAGACCTTGACGCTGGCAGGACCGGTGAAGTACGCGCCGGTGATGCGCCAGAACTGCTTGCCCCACGTGGTGAACCGGCCAATCAGCACCAAGTATCACCAGGGTGGACACCGCGGCGATCGCCCACGCCTTGGCGATCCAGACCAGCGATGTCCACAGCTCGTTGCCCCAGTCCAGCGTCGGGGTGAACATATCCGGATTCATTCCGGCAAGGTACCTCGGCACCCCGCGGTTAGCGCTCCGGAGGTCTCATCTTCTGCTGGGAAGCGGATCGAGCCGCCACTCTCCGCCGCCGACGAGTTCGAGGTGTCGGTCGTGGAACTGCTCCACCGTGCTGCGGTGACTCACGCTGACCAAAATGGTGTCAGGGAGCTCGGCACGAATCAGTTCGTAGAGCATCAACTCGAGACCCTCGTCCATGGCCGACGTCGACTCGTCGAGGAAAACTGCGCACGGCTTGCTCAGGAGGATGCGGGCGAAGGCCATCCTCTGCTGCTCGCCCACCGAGAGCACCTTCGCCCAGTCCCGGACGTCGTTGAGCCGAATGACGACGTGCGACAGCGCGACCTTGACCAGGGCCTGCTGGATCTCCCGATCGCTGACAACGCCCTCCTCGAGGGGATATGACGCGACGGCGCGGAGGTCGCCGAGGGGTAGGTACGGCATTTGCGGGACGAACATCGCGTCCTGCCTGCTGGATGGGAGGACGACGCTGCCGGACACGAAGGGCCACAGTCCTGCGAGGCTCTGCAGCAGAACGGTCTTGCCGATGCCCGATGGACCGCTGATCAACAACGTGTCACCCGGATCGAGGCTGAGGTCGAGGGAGTGCACGAGGTACTCGCCGTCGGGAGTGCGTACTTCGATGCCGTTGGCCTCAAACCTGCCCTCCTCCGAGACTGCGGTCTGCACTTGAGTGAACGCGCGGGCACGCGAATTCTCATCGACCAACCCATCCAGGCGGATTATCGCCGCGCGATAGCTCGCGAACGAGTCGTACACGTTCCGAAAGAACGACAGCGAATTGTGAATGTTGTGGAACGCGGTCGACGACTGGAAGATGTCGCCGAGCGAAATCTGTTGGGCGAAAAGCCTCGGCGCTTGGACGATGAACGGGAGCGGGTCGATCGCCTGACTCATCGAGAGGTTCCAGCCCGTGAAGAGGACCATCCGGTTCCGCCAATAGCCGTAGTTCTCCATGACGGCAGACAGACGGCGGTTGAGCACCGTGCGTTCGGCGTTCTCGCCCCGGTACAAGCCGATTGCGGCGCTGGCGTCCCGCAACCGCACCAGTGAATACCTGAAGCCCGCGTTGAGGAGTTCGTTCATATAGCTCAACCGGATCAGGGGCCTGCCGATGACGAACGCGATGACGGTGGCCACCAGTACGTAGGCGATGACGATCCAGAACAAGGCCCTGTCAAGCGTGACGCCACCCAATGTCAGGGGCCCGGAGAGCCGCCAGAGGATCGCGCCGAACGTGAACACGGACAACACGGCCTCGACCGCACCGAAAAGCAACAAGTGCTCCGAGGTGTTCGCCGGGTTGTTCGGCTCGCTACCCACGCCCGCGGTGAAGATGTCGATGTCCTGCTGGATGCGTTGGTCCGGGTTGTCGATCGGCTTGCGCGAGAACTGACTGCGGAAGTATGCGAAGTCGCCGAGCCAATCGTCGATGAAGCGCCGGCTCAACCAGATCCGCCAACTCATGATGAACCGCTGCGTCACGTACAGGTCGGCGAGCGTCCGCACCACGTACAAGACGGCCAGGACGCCGAACACAAGCATCGTCGACCAGAACCCGTGTATGCCAGTGGCTCTCGCCGCATCGCCGCCCTGAAAGGTGAGTTGAAGCGAGGAGAGCAAATCGTTGGAGTAGTAGCTGAGAAGGACGTTGATGCGCACGAACAGGATCGCGGACAACAACAGCAGACCAACCATCGCCCACACCGCAACGCTCTGCCTGCCCTTGAAGTAGTCGCCGGTGATGCGCCAGAACTGGCGCCCCCAAGCAGTCGTGCGACCAGTCACGACGAGGACCACTAGCAGGCACGAAGCGGTGATGATGAACATCTCCATCACCCACAGCGTCGAGGTGAGGAGTTCGTTGCTCCAGTCGATCGACGGGCTGAACGTCTTGGTGTTCATCCGGTGATACCTCCCTCGGCCAGGGCGAACGTCGCGCCGCGGTGCGCCACCAGTTGGGCCGGATCGACGCCGGCGGCGGCAAGCCCCAGGTAGCCGTCGGGGCTCACGATGTAGGCCGACGGACCGGAAGGCTCGTAGGCCCTGGCGAACTCGCCGCCGCTGTCGACGACCACGGGCAGCCCGGTGGCGGCGACCACGGGCAGCCCGGTGGCGGCGGCGAGGTCGAACGTCGCGACGTCCACGGGGCCGTCCGGCGCGTACAGCAGCGTGGTGTGCTCGCGCCTGCCCAAGAGGGAGAACAGCCGCAGCGCACCGGACACCGCGTCGCGGGTCAGGCGGCCCGTCGCGTCCTTGGCACGTGCGCCCGCGCGCAGCCCTGATGTCGCCGGCCGAGCTGCACCGTCGGCGACGATCGGGCCGCCCGAGTAGTTGACGAGCAGCTGGGCTTCGAGGCGGATGACGTAGCCGAGGTCGGTCGAGTCCGCGCCGATGCCTTCCCTTGCGCTGCGCACGGTGCGCCCGACGACCTCTTCGCCGACCGGTCGCCGCTCGGCGTCGTAGCTCTCTAACAGTCCGGCCGCCGAGGGCCCGGCCAGCGCCAGCGCCAGCTTCCAGGCCAGGTTGTGGGCGTCCTGGGGCTGCACGCCAACGGCTTTCGCATACTGCGGCGGTTCGACGAGCGGGTCGACGATGCGGCATGCGATGCCGCGCCGGGCGAGCTCGATGGCGGCCGTCATGCCGATCGGGCCTGCACCGGCGATCAGCACTTGCGTTTCTGGGGCTTCGCTCATGGCCGCGATTATGCTGCGGCCATGAGCATCGAGGCTCCAGTTACGGTCAACGCCGGACATTTGATTGCCCGACGGTTGCGCGCCAGCGGCATCGACACCATCTTCACGCTCTCCGGCGGGCACCTGTTCTCCATCTACGACGGCTGCCGCGCCGAGAACATCCGGCTGATCGACACCCGCCACGAGCAGACCGCCGCATTCGCCGCCGAAGGCTGGTCGAAGGTGACCCGGGTGCCCGGCGTCGCCGCGCTCACCGCTGGACCGGGTGTCACCAACGGGATGAGCGCGATGGCGGCCGCACAACAGAACCAGTCGCCGCTGATGGTGCTCGGCGGGCGGGCGCCCGCATTGCGGTGGGGGCAGGGGTCGCTACAGGAAATCGACCACGTGCCGTTCGTGGCGCCGCTGACGCGGTTCGCCGCCACCGCCCAGTCAGCGGATGCGGTGGGGCCGCTCATCGACGATGCGCTGAGGGCCGCTGTCGGTGCGCCTTCCGGCGTCGCGTTCATCGATTTTCCGATGGATCACGTGTTCAGCGAGGCGCACGACCCCGGCGGCCCCGGCGCGCTGGTCGATCCTCCGACTCCAGTCAACGCGAACGGGAATGCCCTGGACGCCGCCGTGCGTCTGCTCTCGGAGGCCAAGCGACCGGTGATCATGGCGGGGACCAACGTCTGGTGGGGGCACGCCGAGGCGGCGCTGCTGACCCTGGCCGAGACGCTGCGCGTGCCGGTGCTGATGAACGGAATGGCTCGCGGAACGGTGCCTGCCGACTACGAACTGGCGTTCTCGCGGGCGCGGTCAAAAGCGTTGGGGGAGGCCGATGTTGCGGTCGTGGTCGGGGTGCCGATGGACTTCCGGCTCGGCTTCGGCGGCGTGTTCGGCGCGGAGACCAAACTGATCGTCGCCGACCGCGCCGAACCCGACCGGCCGCATCCGCGCGACGTCGCGGCCGGGCTCTACGGCGATCTGAGCACCATTCTGTCGGCGCTGGCGGGCTCCGCCACCGGTGAGCACGAAGGCTGGATCGGCGAACTGCGCGCGGTCGAGAGCGCCGCGCGGGCAGCCGAGCAGGCCGAGCTCGACGACGACCGCACCCCGCTGCACCCGATGCGGCTGTACGCCGAACTCAAGCCGCTGCTGGACCGCGACGCGATCGTCGTCATCGACGCGGGCGACTTCGGCTCCTACGCCGGGCGCGTCATCGACAGCTACGTGCCGGGCGCGTGGCTGGACAGCGGGCCGTTCGGCTGCCTGGGCTCGGGCCCCGGCTATGCACTGGCCGCGAAACTTGCGCGGCCCGACCGGCAGGTGGTGCTGTTGCAGGGCGACGGCGCGTTCGGCTTTTCCGGCATGGAGTGGGACACGTTGGTGCGTCACGGTATTCACGTCGTTTCGGTGATCGGCAACAACGGCATCTGGGCGCTGGAGAAGCATCCGATGGAGATGCTGTACGGCTACTCGGTGGTGGCCGAGCTGCGGCCGGGCACCCGCTACGACGATGTGGTGATAGCGCTCGGAGGCCACGGCGAGTTGGTATCGACGCCGGCTGAGGTGCGTCCCGCGCTGGAGCGGGCTTTCTCGTCGGGGCTGCCCGCCGTGGTGAATGCACTGACCGACCCGGCAGTCGCGTACCCACGCCGCTCGAATCTGGCATGAAGCTGACAAATCTCCTCGGTGTAATACGCGGGGTTGATTTCTGTTTAGTAGCAAATCGCCGATTCGGCTGTGAACGAACAGATTCTTTTGTCAAATAGTTGTCTCACCGATTTTTGTGGACGAGGGGGTGTCGGGGGGCGGGGATGATGCATGACCTGGTCGTCGAGCTGCTGCCTGCGCGGCATGGCGATGCGATCCTGCTGGAATGGCCGGACCCGTCCAGTGCAGAGGGTCCGACCCGCCGCATGCTGGTCGACTGCGGGCCGGCACATGCATACACAGGGATCGCTAGGCGGCTGGGAGAGCTTGAGCCACGCCACGTCGACCGCCTCGTCCTGACGCACATCGACGCGGACCACATCGAGGGCATGATTCTCGCGGTCAACGATAGAGACCTAGGCCTCGAAATCAGTGAGGTCTGGTACAACGGCTATCCGCAGCTATCAAAGGAATTAGCTGCTCCGCACGGCGAGATCCTCGGTGCACTGATCAGCGAGCGCGGGCTGGATTGGAACGAGGATTTTCGACGGGGTGCTGTGAAGGCAACCACAAGCGGTGAGTCGCTAACGACCGTGCGCCTTCCGGGCGACCTCATCATTACCGTATTGGCTCCAGCGCAATCCGACCTGCGCGCACTGCATGACTACTGGCTAGCCGCATGCAACGAGGCAGGCCTGACGGTGGGATCAACCGAGGAAGCCCTGAAGTTGTTACATGAGAAGCGCCATCTGAACCCGCGGGACGGGTATCTGGGCATCGAACCGGTCGACGTCGAACGGCTCGCACGTGACCGTCGCGGCACGGATACGTCTGTCGCTAACCGCAGCAGCATTGTCCTGCTCGCCGAGTACAGAGACCGTCGGGTGTTGCTCGCCGGCGACTCGACCCCCGCGGTGTTGCACGCGGCTATCAGACGCCTCCTCGACGAGCGAGGAATCGCGCGATTTGAGCTCAGCGATTTCAAGGTGCCACATCACGGGAGCGCGAACAACATCACCCGGGAAATCATCGAAATGGCACCGGCTGAGCGCTATCTGTTCAGTTCGAATGGCAGCTACTTCAACCATCCCGACGACTCGGCCGTCGCGACGGTACTCCGCTACGGGCGTCGCGGCGCGGAGTTGGTCTTTAACTACAGCAATCCACGGACGCGGCAGTGGGGGATTGAGTCACTCCGCGAGCAATACAGGCATACCACTCGATATCCCGAGCCAGGCATGAGTGGAGTACGACTATGACAGCCACAAACGGTGCCCCGCCAGTCCGGATCCAGCTACGAGTAGGCGAAAGGGTTCAAGCAACCAACCTAGACACCTATTCGATGTACGAATGGCGGATCGAGACGTCGAGCTTCGATCGAGAGTTGATTCGGATTTTCGAAGACTGGCTGCGCCTCCGAGACCGCGTATGGCGCGAAGCCGAGATCCGGGCGTTCGGAAGTCTGTTGCACCGCTATATCTTCGATTCGGGCGGGTGGAGTTGGGTCGATCGTCAGATACAGGATGCCGCACCGGCTGTCGTGCGTCTGGAGCTCGTATTTCCGGCCGATGAGGCGTATTCGCGGCTCGCAGCTGTGCCGTGGGAATTCTTGTATGTACCGGATGAACACGGCAGACGAGGCGCGTTTCTGGCGGCGGACAACAAGCTTGTGCTGTCGCGGTACATGCCGAGCGCACAGGGTGAGCGGCGTCTAACCACGAAAGACTCTCTTCAGGTTCTTGTCGTGGTGAGCCAACCCGACGATCCTCTCCTCGGAGAGGTCTTATACGAAGAGGTCGTTGCCCAGATTGAGGCGACCGTCAATGAATTACATTGGGCACCTGCGGAACTCGTACTCAATCCGACAGCACGAGGCCTCCATGAACGCCTCTTTGCTGATCCCGTTCCTGATGTCATCCATTTCATGGGCCATGGCCGGTTCGATCCCGTTGAGGGCGAAGCCGCACTGGCGTTCACTGACCTGCGCGGCGGTAGTGACTGGGTCTCCGATCGCGCTCTGGCCGAATTGATAAGCCGGCAGGGTACGACACCACGCGCCGTTGTCCTTCACGCTTGCGAGGGCGGTAAGGCCGACTTTCCTCTCAGCTTCGCTGGGCTAGCACCGCAGCTCATTCGACACGGTGTGCCGAATGTTGTTGCCATGCAGTACGCCGTCACTAATGAGACTGCGATCGATTTCAGCACCTGCCTCTACAAGAGCATTTCGAAGGGCGTCGACCTGGACATTGCTGTACAAGATGCTCGCTGGCAGATCAGTCGATTCAGCAACGACCCACGCCTAGTTGGCGTGCCTGTCGTGTACAGCCAGGGTCCCGGCGCGCTGTTCACACCGGGTGGGTAGACATGTCAGACGACGACTACGAGTTTCACATTAGAATCAGTCGCGACGAAGTTAGCTGCCGCTACTTTGGTCCTGGCTTCACCAATGCCCAGCCCGACTCAGTGCGGTTTGACAGCGCCGAGCATCTTCCAACCATCAAAGTGTTGGAAGAGTGGCTGAGGCGCTGGGAGTGGATCGCTCGCAAGCCCGATGCCGAGCGTCTGCTCGTTCGAGGCACCTTTCGTGCGCTGGGAAATCATCTGTGGAATATGGCGCTTGCCAACGTTCCCGGCCAGAAGTTGCTCGACAAAATCGACGAGGTGCAGAGTTCGTCAGAAAATCTGCGCCCCACGGTTCGTGTACGGCTGACGTTTAGCGATGACGCAGGGGACCTTGAGGCGCTCCCATGGGAATTCGTACGTCCACCCGGCGATGACTCTTTCTATCTTGCTGCCGAGACGAACCTCACGCTCGGGCGCTATGTGGACGGTCCAGGCTTTCGAGACGCCCACTTCGAATCACCCGACGACAAGCTTCGCGTTCTGTTCATCATGTGCCTTCCAGACGAGAAGAACAAGAAGTACGGAGACACATACGATGCCGAGCGGGGTGCGTTGGAGAAACTGATCGACGATCTGTCGGCGATGGGCCAGACGAGGTTGCAACTGAAGGTGTGCCCCCGCTGGGATCGCGGGCAAGTCAGGAACAAACTCGCCGAGTTTCAGGCCGGCTCCGAACCTGGGCCAGTCGATGTCGTTCATTTGGCGGCTATGTTCAGACGTGAGGATCGAACGGACGAGTACCAACTGTTCATGCCGGACGCCCGCGGAGACTGGGATTGGCGAGAGGCCGATGCGGTCGTCCGCATGCTGACTGGGGATCGGAACAATCGCCCTAAGATGGTCATCCTCCACCTCTGTGACTGGCACGAAACCGATTGGAGCAACTCGCCAGAGCACTTTGAGCAGCTTGCTCCCGCCTTTATCGCCCGAGGCGTGCACGCGGTGCTAGCCATGCAGTACCCGATAAGGGTGATCGAGGGCAGCGAGTTCGTCACAACACTGTATGGACAGTTGGCTAGAGGAGCCAATATCGGCGAGGCCGTTCAATTTACGCGAACATATCTGGTGGATCGCGAGGACCGAAGCTTCGAACGGCAATTCGGTACACCAGTGCTCTATATGCAGAGCAAGATGGACGGTAGTCTAGTGAAAAGCGTTGCTGCCCTGGATGACGATGAGCCGGCCACCAACGACCGTCGACCGTCGCCGCTAACACACGCGACGTTCTCGACTCAGGGACTCAAACCTGATCTGGCCGAAATTATCGATGCGACCGGCGCTGAGACGCAAAAATTGTTGCCAGACTGGCTCAAGTCACAGAAATGGCCGCCGTCGGGCACCGAAGGAGATGCTCGCGTTGCCGCGCGAAACGCGATCTTGCAGCTGCTCCGAGAAGAGAACGACAAACCAGATGTCGAAGAAGCCCTGGTTGATCTGTTAGCTCGCATAGGCACGATTGAAACTCAGGACGGTTAGCCGTGACCAATCCGCACGGAACCCCACAAGGGTCGTCGCTGCACCAAGCGCTACAGAACGGCTTAGCGCAACTTGAAAAAATTGAGCCGCAGACTTCTACAACACGGTCACTTGTACGTCAGCTGCGACGTCTTCAAAAAGAGCACAGCCCGCAGATCGCCTTGGATTCGATCGAGGACATCCAGCGCGACTTGCGCCACATGCTTCTGACCGTGGACGAGATTCATCAAGCTGGGCTAGTTGCTGAATATAAAGAGGCACAAAAGAAACCGTACGAACGTGCGTGGCGAGATCGCCGCCAAAGGGAGTTAAAACGATTCGAGAAGCCAGACGATTGGGCGGAGCACTGGATCGAGTCGTGGACCGAGGTGCTCGCACATGGTAAGTACTCCGACGCAGCACTGATCGTCGAGTGGCGCCATCCCTACTCGACCGAAGAAGAGTCGGATGCCGTCCGCGACGACATGCGATCACTTACCCGTGAGCTGAAGGCGCGACAGCATCCAACAATGCGCGCGCTCGATGGCCTTCTGAGATGGCCTCACCTCAGTCACGTTTCACGCGTGCGCTTGTCTGTCCTCAAAGCCCGCACACTTATGCAGCATCACGGTAATCCGCACGAAGCCACGGCTCTACTACGAAATGCCGCGGGTCTCGCCAAGGAGACAGACTTTGCCACTCAAGCGCTCGTCCAAGCCGCCCGG
Source organism: uncultured Actinomycetota bacterium (assembly GCA_963770305.1). Lineage (GTDB taxonomy): Bacteria > Actinomycetota > Actinomycetes > Mycobacteriales > Mycobacteriaceae > Mycobacterium. The sequence continues at coordinate 16,727 of CAVYPB010000030.1, read as the reverse complement.
GCCGAGATCGCGCTAGCGGAAGGCGCTCTGACTGAAGCCAAGAGACATGTGCGAGGTGTTCTACTATCGGACGAGGAGATACCGGATCGCGTGATAGTTGCGGGCCAAATCGCGCTGGCCGAACAGGCTTGGCCAAGAGCGAGCACGCTGTTCACCGCCGTGGCCAGCCGCTGGCCAAGAACAGCCGAGACGTCACGGCTACTATCCGGCGTGCCGCCGAATCTCCTTCTGGCCGTGGCGCGGTCGTTGCGTGCGCATGACCCATCGGGCGCCGAGCGACGATATGGTAGGGCCATCCGCGCGGGGATCATCGGCCGTGTTTCAAAGAGGCGCGCTCTTATCGAGCACGCGGAGCTGTTGGCGGAGCTCGGTCGGAATGATGAAGCCGCAAAAGAGTACGCCGACGCGGTGGAGCTTTACCGAAATCCTCGCAATCAAGAACTGCTGGAGATATCTGAACGCGCGTACCAACTCGACCCGCACAAACCCCGCTATTGCTGGTTGCTTGGAGAGCAGCTGAGGCTTCGAGCAACGGATATCGACGGTATAACCAACCCGAATCAGATACGTCGTGCCCGCGAATTGCTCGATCTGGGTACCCAGCAGGCCCGTGCAGAAGACGTCCCCGGATGGGTGATGGTGAGTACGGGCTTGGCGGCGCACTTTGACAGCCTTGACCGTGTTGAATCTGACCGTGATCCACTGCTCTGGCTGGAGCGGGGAATTCTGCGCGAGCGCGAAGATACCAAGAAGGCCAATGACTTTGCGTTGCTCGCTTGGCTATACCGCCTCAGCGGGTTTGCACAGGCAGCCGAGCGCGCGGCTCGTTTCGGAGCGGGCTACGGGCCGGTTGATTCGTTCTTAGCGGAGCAGTGGATCCGCGCTCTTCTCGACCTCGAACAGTATGACGAGGCGTCGAACGTCTTAAAGAACCACAAAACCACCATCACCCCAATCGCGACCGCGATCTGGCGCGGATGGATCGCCTGCCGCAGAGGCGATCCATCCGCGGGAATCAACGCGCTCAACGGACAGGACGGCGGTTCACCATTTGTCGCTGTGGTCAGGATGGCCTGCTACGAGCTTATGAGGGATGAGCACCGCGCTCGGATCGAGGCCAGGCAGATATTGCAGGATCAGGACAACCTTCCAGACGAATGGGTGGGATGGGCTGAGTTCGCCCTTGACAGGACCCGCGAATCGATCGATCGTCTCGATAAGTTGCACCGTCGTGCTCAGGACGGACACATCGGAGGGCTCAGGCTCGGGCTCGCCCTGTTGGTGCGCGGCAGTTCGGCCGACCGTGATGTCGAGCGAGCCCACGAGATACTTAGCCACACGATCGCTCACTCGTATCTAGCTGATGACCTAATCCAATTGCGTCAGATATACCTAGATCAGACAACTGGTCGACTGACAGGAACGCCCCACGAACTAGCGGGACGAGACGTCCTGGAGAAAGCGCGAGTTGCTGCGGAACAACGTATTTCGGAGTTGCAACGACGTAAGCCGGACGCTGACCTCCTTTCCCAACGACTGGCCACAGCCAGAGAGCTTCGCGCCAAGGACGACTGGCGTGCGTTGGAAACCTATGCCGACCTGGCCAACACGGCCGAACTGCCGGAAGTATCGATTGCACTCGAGGAGATCGCAGCTTACCTCATCAGTAGCGGCGACGAACAGTTGGCGCGGGGGAATCTGGGTGCAGCGTATAGAATCTGGGCGGACATACAATCGAATCTGGGTTCGACGAACCTCGCAACACCCGTACCGGACAGACTGGCCGCGCGGCTGGGCCTCAGTAGACTCCTTTGGGGCAGCCCCGACGATGCATATCTCGGGGCCGTCAGCGCACAGGCCCTCGAAGAAGCCGTTCCGCATTTCGCCAATACGCTCGACCTAGCTCGGCGATATGACAAGGCACTGCAAGCGTCAGCTGACAGAGCCACTGTCGATTCTCAATCGAAGTTCAGGCAAGCAGCCGCGGCCGTCCCGTTCGCATCCCTGCTAGGCATGAAGGTGACCGACAGAATGTCGCGAGCGTTTTCGCCGTCCGCTCGAGCATGTGAGATTCTCTTCGACCGATCATATGCCGACCTAAAAGACTCTCCAGAGCTAAGCGACCAAATTGCGAGTCTTCGCGAGGATTTCAGACGGACCTCCGGTCTTGCGATCCCAGGTGTCCGGTTGGCCGAAAACACACGCTCGTCGAATGCGATGGTCACATTCCGCGTTTTCGAACAGGAGGTAAACCAACTTCGGTTGTCGGCTGAAGACGATCCCGTTCTCTCCATCATGGAGCAGTTTCGAAAGATTGTCGCCGACAACCTATTTCGCTGGATAGCGGTCGATGACCTCGGCCTTTGGAATGCAGACTGGACGTTTGAAGGCCAGCCGCTGACTGAACTTCCCGAAGATCTCGTAGATCGTGTGCGGTTGACTCGCGTGTTGAGGTTGCTCTTGAGCGAGGGTGTTCCTATAGCGGATCGCTGTGCGATCGTCGGCGGCTTTCAAGCCGGAGTCGAACGAGGACCGGCGAATGAGGCCGTCCCCATCATGACGGCTGTCCGTCGCCGTCTCTATCCAGCAATCACCGCCTCCGGCAGCGACCAAGAAATACTGCCCCTACCACCAGATCTGGAGGAGACGATCGGGTCGGCCCTCAATGCTAGGCGCGCGACGATGCCGCGGGATGGGGCTCGGAAGATTCGCGAGTCGCTGCTGAGGTGGAAAGAAGAAGCCTGGCCCGATCGTGAAGTGACCATCTCTGTCGCAGACACGGCCCTCCGGCCTGCCGTATGGCATCTCCTATCAGCTGAACGCCCAAGGGTTTTCGTAGTTGCCCAGGCTGAATTACCTATCGTGGAGGCAGAGCTATGATTGCCGGAAGCAACGCCGGATCATCGGGCCGCCTACGGCCGTTGCGTAATCTTGTTAGCCGGGTAGTCGCCGCCGAAGCGAAACCACACAGCGGACCTGTGCCCGTCGCGGTCACTGTCGCCGCCGCCAAGATCCCGAAGCCCATCCTTGCGGACTTGTGTCGTTGGCTTGAGAAATCTCTGAACGAGACTGCATCTGCCCTTGGAATTCGCCGGTGGATTAGTGTGCAACCCGCGGGCCGTGGTGACGATGATGCAACATGGGTCTTCGTTGATGGCAGGCCCGCTGCCGTCGTCGACTTTGAGGACCAGAATATTCGGGACTCACGGGAGCCGGAGCAGATGGCGCGCCGTATCAAAGCTGTGCTGGACTCTCGCTATGCCCTATTCCTCGATGACGCCGAACGGGCGTTCCACGCCAACGCGATTAGGGAAGTAGCCGGCGACGATAGGCACGATTGCTACGACGAAGTACCGGCTTATCTTCTGGGCAGCGGCGTATCTTTGGATACCCGGACCTTCACAAGAGAAAAGGCGGACGAGTCGAGGATTGTCGCGGAACCCACCGCGGCCGCAGTCGCCGAGGTAGTCATTAACGCTGTAGCCGAAGCGGAATTGACCCTCAAATTGCCGCGCGGCGTCCTCCAGCGTGCCGACGCCGAGGAGTTCCCGCGTATGAGGGACGAAATCTTTAAGGAAGCCGGTATTCAGGTTCCCGACGTGGCACTCGATATAGTCGACGAGAAGTCGGCTCGAATTTGCCTGAAGGCTAATGACGTGTGGCTCGATACAGGCGTGGAAGGACTGCCACAGTGGCCCGATGTCGCTGCCGCTGTCAAGTCGACGATTAGAGGCCACGCTGATTGGTTTGTACGCAGCAAAACCGTTGCAGAACAACGCGAGCGCCTGTCGGTTGCCGTCAGGTCACTGATTCAACTATCACGCTCGACCTATTCCGACGCGGTCATCGCTTCATGCCTACGTGCATTAGTACGCAGCCGACTGAGCGTGCGGAACTTACAGCGGGTGCTGTGGTTGCTGCACGACACCATAGACTGTCCGGACACTAATTCAATCAGCTTCCGCGGGCTCGCCGGGGAGATTCCCGTAGATCCGCGGGCTGACCCGGAGTCGCTGGCTTCCCGTGTGCGGGCGCGGGTCCTCGACGAAGCGTGGCGAGCCGGTGTGAGACCCCAAGTTACGTCCTATGTCGCCCTAAGTCGGCAAGCTGGTGACGCCCTCAAAGACCCAGCGCAACAAGCAGAGATCGAGCGACGCATTCTCGCGGCGTATCGGCGTGCTGGACCCGTTGGAGCGGCCCTCGCACCGAGGCCGCAGGTTGTGGCTCCTCTGCGGTTCGCCCTCGGGGCGATGGAGAACCCGCCGCCAGTCGTAAGTGTTCAGGAGCTTCCGGTCGACGCCGAAATCAAGACGCTGCGCCTCTGAACATTGCGGATTGAAATTCGATGGACGCGTTCGGTATTGGCCCCCATCCTGGCTAGATGGAGGTCCGACTGCATGACAGTGTCGACGAGTTCCGCGCGATCGCGGAACCGTTGTATCGCCGCGACCCGGTCGTGCACACCATCGAGCTGACCCTACTGCGCGCAGGCATGTTTCCCGAGGACTCGCTGTTACTCACCATGTGGGACGGCGGCGCACCCGTCGGCGCAGCCCTGCAAACTCCGCCATATCCACTGGCGTGCGACGCAATTCCCGTAGAAGCGTTGCCCGTTATCGCCGATGAGCTGAACCGGTCGAGGCCGGAACTCGTCGGTGTGCGCGGTCTGCGCGACACCGCCGACGCGTTTGCCCGAGCATGGCACGTCACCACGGGCCGCTCAGGCACGGTGACGACCGAAGAGCGGCTCTACTGGCTGGGGACACTACGTGCTCCCAAGAAGGTCGCGGGTGCGCAGCGGCTCGCCACCGATGACAAGCACGGCCTGCTTGTGGATTGGGTGGAGCGGTTCGTCGTGGAGTCGTTCGGTCATCCGCGCAACGACGGCGGAGGCGTAGGGTTCGTCGACCACGCGAAGCGGGTGGGTGACCGGTTCATGCTGTGGGACGTCGACGGCACACCGGTCAGCATGGCAATGCTGCGCGCGCCGGCCGCGGGCGTATCGCGGATCGGGCCGGTCTTCACACCGCTTACCCATCGCGGCCACGGCTATGGCTCGGCCGTCACCGCCGCGGCGGCGGAATTGGCACACCGCAGCGGCACGCCGGACGTCGTGCTCTTTGCGGACCTTGCCAATCCGGTGTCGAACGCCATCTATCAACGAATTGGCTTCGAAGCGGTCCGCGATTCGGTGTGCATCGACTTCGAGCGAGAAGCGAATGCGGATCGCGTTTGACTTCCGCGTACCGTAAATGTGTGGCGAAGACGAAAACCCGCACCTCAGGTCGTGTCAGCAACCGGTTCTGGAAGCTGCTCGGCGCCAGCGCCGACAAGGATCAGACCCGCTCGATGGCGCAGGTGCGCGACTCCGCGGAGTTCGACGAGAAGGCCGCCAACCTCGACGACGAGCAGCTGCGCAAGGCCGCCCAGCTGCTGAACCTCGACGACCTGGCCGAATCGGCGGACATCCCGCAGTTCCTGGCTATCGCCCGCGAGGCGTCCGAGCGAACCACCACGCTGAAGCCGTTCGACGTCCAGCTGCGGGGCGCGCTGCGGATGCTGGCCGGCGACGTGGTCGAGATGGCGACTGGTGAGGGTAAGACGCTGTCGGGTGCGATCGCCGCGGCCGGCTACGCGCGCGGCGGGCGCAATGTGCACGTCATCACCATCAACGATTACCTGGCCCGCCGCGACGCCGAATGGATGGGCCCGCTGCTCGAGGCGATGGGGCTGACGGTCGGCTGGATCACCGCCGAGTCGACGCCCGAGCAGCGGCGCGAGGCGTACAAGTGCGATATCACCTACGCCTCGGTCAACGAGATCGGCTTCGACGTGCTGCGCGACCAGCTGGTCACCGACGTCGACGACTTGGTGTCGCCCAACCCCGACGTGGCGCTCATCGATGAGGCCGACTCGGTGCTCGTCGACGAAGCCCTGGTGCCCCTTGTCCTCGCGGGCACCTCCCACCGCGAGATGCCAAAGGTGGAGATCATCCGTCTGGTCGGCGAGTTGATCGCAGGCAAGGACTACGACACCGACGCCGACAGCCGCAACGTCCATCTCACCGAGTCCGGCGCGCAGAAGCTCGAGGCCAAACTCGGCGGCATCGACCTCTACTCCGAAGAACACGTCGGCTCGACCCTCACCGAGGTCAACGTGGCCTTGCACGCACACGTGCTGCTGCAGCGCGACGTGCACTACATCGTCCGCGACGACGCGGTGCACCTGATCAACGCCTCCCGCGGCCGCATCGCGCAGTTGCAGCGGTGGCCCGACGGCCTGCAGGCCGCCGTCGAAGCCAAGGAGGGAATCGAGACCACCGAGACCGGCGAGGTGCTCGACACCATCACGGTGCAGGCCTTGATCAACCGGTACCCGACGGTGTGCGGCATGACGGGCACCGCGCTCGCCGCGGGCGAACAGCTGCGCCAATTCTACAAGCTCGGCGTCTCTCCAATTCCGCCGAATACTCCCAACATTCGCGAAGACGAAGCCGACCGCGTGTACATCACCGCGGCCGCCAAGAACGACGCGATCGTCGATCACATCAAGGACGTGCACGCGACCGGACAGCCCGTGCTGGTCGGTACACGCGATGTCGCCGAGTCCGAGGAGCTGCACGAGCGGTTGGTCAAGGCCGGCATCCCGGCGGTCGTGCTGAATGCGAAGAACGACGCCGAGGAAGCCGCGGTGATCGCAGAAGCGGGCACGCTCGCTTCGGTCACCGTGTCCACCCAGATGGCGGGCCGTGGCACCGACATCCGGCTCGGCGGCTCCGACGTAGGCGACCGCTCCGCCGAAAAGGAGCAAGTCGGCGAGCTCGGCGGGCTACACGTCATCGGCACCGGCCGCCACCACACCGAACGGCTGGACAATCAGCTGCGTGGTCGCGCCGGACGCCAGGGCGATCCCGGTTCATCGGTGTTCTTCGCCAGCTGGGAAGACGACGTGGTGGTGGCTCACCTCGAGCCGAACAAGCTCCCCCTGCAGACCGACGACGACGGCCGCATCGTCAGTGCCAAAGCCGCCACGCTGTTGGACCACGCCCAGCGCATCGCAGAAGGCCGGATGCTCGACGTGCACGCCAACAACTGGCGCTACAACCAGCTGATCGCCCAACAGCGGGCGATCATCGTCGAGCGGCGCGACACCTTGTTGCGCACGCCGACCGCTCGCGAGGAACTGGCCGAGCGCGCACCGAATCGCTATGAGGAGATCGTCGACGACCTCGGCGAGGAGAAGCTGGAGAAGATCTGCCGGCTGATCATGCTGTACCACCTGGACCGTGGCTGGGCCGACCACCTGGCGTACCTGGCCGACATCCGGGAGAGCATTCATCTGCGGGCACTGGGCAATCAGACCCCGATCGACGAGTTTCACCGGATGGCCGTCGACGCCTTCGCCTCGCTGGCCGCCGACGCAATCGAGGCGGCCCAGCAGACATTCGAGACCGCCGCCTCCATCGAGGACGAGCCGGGCGTCGACCTGTCGAAACTGGCTCGGCCGACGTCGACGTGGACGTACATGGTGCACGACAATCCGCTGGCCGACGAGACCATGTCCGCGCTGAGCCTGCCCGGGGTCTTCCGATAAGGCTGGACCTGCCGCTGGGCGCGATCCCGCGCCCCGTTCCCGCGATGTCCAATACGGTGGCCGCGCTGTCCAGGTCTATTTGGAAGAGGACAAAATGGTCTTGTCAACGTAGAGTGCTTGCCTGCCGTCCGGCAGGATTAGCTTCACAAAACCGGCGCTATCGTAGTGCTCGAGAAATGCTTTCCATTCCGGATCTTCCCGAAAACGGGTATTGCTCAACAGATCATCTGTCACAAAGATCATGTTGATCTTGTGCTCGCGAAGAAAGCGGTCAAAAGGAATATCTTTATGGCTACCCGTGAATGCCCGCCAAGAGGCCCCAGGATCTGCCCTGAAGTCTCGCGCGAGATACGACGAGTAACCAAACTGCTGACTCAACAGATACGTCTTGTCCGTGATGTCAAGGCCTCTCATGAATTGAATCGCATTCAAAGTTGGCTGTGGACGGGGAAGCGGTCCCACCAAATTCATGACATTTGGGGTGATGGCGAGAACCGCCAACGCAATGGCCATTGTGTGAGACCATCTCACCTGATAATCCTTGAATGGATCCAACAGGATCGCCAATACAGCTAATAGTAATGTTCCCAGGATCAACATATAGTGAGTCCGAGGATAGATGACCAGGCACGTCACTAGGAAAACAGGACACACAGCACACGCAAAAAGCAAGAACCGTCGCTCGGTTCGCATCGCAACGCGCATGCGCGGCAAAATAGTTCGTCGTCTCAAGAGTAACCAACCGATACCCACGCCGAGCATCATATAGGCTTCGACAGTTCGCATACGGAAAGGTAAGAACACGGCGGCATGCACCGCAAACGTGGAGACAAACATGCCTGGGATATTGATGGCATTCGTGGCAACGTGGCGCGCAAATACTGCCGGATTGTTTAATAGCGCTTGCCCGATGCCCGACACCTGCCCAAAATTCATTTCCACGATTTTTTGCCAGTCTGTCCAGGGTGACAATGAGGTGTCGTTCGTCCAACCCTGCCAATTGAGCGAAAAGTGTTGGCCAAAGGCAATGAAACTGCGCGGGCTCGCGCTCAGCGGATATCCGACATACATTCCAACGGCAACAGCAATCACGGCAAGCGATGCTAGGGCCGTAGCGTTCAACAGAGTGCGTTCCCGAAAGAGAAACAATCCGGCACTGATGGCAAAACAAAGGCCAAACACATAGTACATTTCCGGGCGGACGTACGCTGCGGCCAGGCAGCCAAAAGCCAAGGTTGCGAAACCAAGCGCCCACGATTTCGGGATGGCTGCGAGGATGAGAAACACAAGCAAAACCATGAGCGCAAAGTGGTTGACCTTGGGCCATACTGGAAAATTCGCGTTGGTGATCAAAAGAAAGAGGGCCGAGAAGGATGAAGTAGGTAGAGAAACGCGGTACCGCCGCAGCAGTATATAAAACAGCACAGGGGGGAGGACGGTAACCATTCTGTAGTTTAGGAAGTACAACGCGACCGCGTCCGGGGATACTCTCGCTAACAACGAATACCACACAGCATAGAGGGGAGCGCTATCTGCTAATGGCAGAGTAAAACGAAGAAAGTCAATACCCTGCGTGAGATACACCGTCTCGTCATCAAGACCAATATCCACAATCCCACGGATACCAGATGTGTATTTCCATCCGGAAATCAGCAAAGCGCTGACTATGAATATATCCGGCGCGTTGTCCTTGTAACGGGCGAGCCAGTATGAAGGCCCATAAGCCGCTCTACCCAGGCCCTGGCGCATGCCGTGAATTGGACGGGACAGGCGGGATGGAATCGTCGTGAGAGTGCCCATGGGATGGGGCTAAGTCGATGAATCGCCGTGCTCGCGACAACCACCTCGCCGCATATCATTTCTTATTCCGGCGCGGGCGCAGTGTCGCAGTAACATGGTTTCCTTTCCATGGAAAAGGCGAGAGTTCGACTCGTCGCCCGCTCTAACCAAGCCTTGTACGCCGCGCACAGGTCGGCGTCTTCGCCCAGATGCCGGCTCGCAGGTCGCGGGTGGACATCGCCCCCGCTGCTTGATGGGGGCATGGGTACGCAGTTCGGTGAAGGCCATCGACGTCGTCTCAGGCCAACTGTTGCTTGGTCAGAGGCTCGATCCGATCTGCCAGGTACCGATGCCCCCGCATCAGTCGGATGCACGCCATCCGACCCGATCAACTCTGGCGTATCCGCCAACCAGCCCTCGGTGATTGGATCCACCCACACCGCCCCCACAGCCATGGCCTGATCACGCAGCACGTCGCGCACCGCGAGCCGCTCCAACGGCGGTGTCTGCCCCGACCAACACTGCCACGGTGGGCCGATCACCAACAGCTTCGCTTTCGGTGCCGTCGCCCTCGTCGCCGCGAAAGTCGCCCGCACCGCGGCTGCCAATTTTTTCGCGGGGACCGCCCAATCGTTTCCGCCGCCAAAAAACCACGTCCAGATCGTCGTCTTGGGGCGACCACCTTCGCGGACACGATGCCATATGTCGCACCGCCGTACGCGCCTGTCTTGACATAGTCGCGGCCGCCCTCGGCTGATATCTGCGGGTTGACCGCGATGTCGCTGGCCTGGAGCCGGTTCCACACCAGCGCAGGCCATCCGTTCGGCCCAAGCCCGCGCCTTCTGCGCTGCCGGTGGTAACGGAGTCGCCGCCGACCACCACAACCCGTTTGGTCATGACGATCTCTTCGTGCGGCGACAGGCCGGGGCGTTTTGCGCGGCGTAGCCACCCAACAGCAGAATGGCCAGCACCACCGGCGAGAACCTCATTGGCAAATGTTAGCTGACGACGTCCCCTTTCATGCCGGATTCAGCATGGCAGGAACCTGATCCGGAGTCGCGGGTTGTCGGAGGTGATCTTTGCTCGGGCACTCTCAGCATGCCCACCACGATGGCACTCGACATCGCGCGTGCGCTCGAAGTAGTTGGATGGCAATCCGCGACCGCGACGCCGACATCGCCCACAGCCCCGCAATCGTGGCCGAGATCTCGAACGTCAAGACGCACAATCCTGTTACGGGCCTGCTCGTATAGGTTTACGCCATGGAGCAGGCCCCGACGGGCGGGAGCGCAGGGGTACCGACCCGCGACCGGGTGCTGACGGTGCCCAACGCGCTGTCCGTGTTGCGCCTGGTGCTGGTGCCGGTTTTCCTCTACCTGTTGCTGGTAGCGCACGCCAACGGCTGGGCGGTGGGCGTGCTGATGTTCAGCGGGTTCTCCGACTGGGCCGACGGCAAGATCGCGCGACTGGTCGCCAACCAGTCGTCGCGGCTGGGGGAGTTGCTCGACCCGGCCGTCGACCGCATCTACATGGTGACCGTGCCTGTGGCACTGGCGATTTACGGCGCAGTGCCATGGTGGATTGTGCTCACGTTGCTCGGTCGCGACGCCGTGCTGGCCGCGACGCTGCCAGTGCTTCGCAGCCGCGGACTTACCGCGCTGCCGGTCACCTACATCGGCAAGGCCGCCACCTTCGCCCTGATGTCGGGGTTCCCGCTGATCCTGCTCGGCCAATGGGATGCGCTCTGGAGCCGCGTCGTTCTCGCGTGCGGATGGGCGTTCCTGGTCTGGGGCTTGGCCATGTATCTGTGGTCGGGGGTGCTGTACCTGGTTCAGGTGACGATGGTGGTGCGGCAACTGCCCAAGGTTTCGAAGCGATGAGCGCTCGCGCGGGGAGCAGACGGCAGCGATGAGCGCTCGCGCGGGGAGCAGAGGGCACCGATGAGCCGCTCGGGCGAAGAGCAGAGGGCACCGAGCATGCTGGGCGGCTACGACCCGGATGCCGGCCGCAACATCCACGAGGCCGACAGGCCGACGCTGATCCCCTTGCCGTCGCTGCTGCGCTCCCTGCTGTCCGATCATCTCGATCCGGGCTATGCCGCAGCGGCGGAGGCGAAAGCGGGCGGCGCGAAGGGCAGGACGTGGTGGCAGGCGTGGACATGGCAGATCGCCGGCGCGCTGGTGATCGCGGCGGTGTTCGCCGCAGCGGTCGCACAGGCACGCTCAACGGCGCCCGGTGTGCGCGAAACCCAGCAGGTGCTGTCGGGCAGCGTCAAATCCGCGGAAGCCGCCACCAACGACTTGACCGCCCGTCGCGACGCTCTGGCCGCGCAGGTGGACGCCGAGCGGCGCAGCCGGCTCGAAGGCGACGAACGCGGCCAACAGCTGCTGGGCAGCCTCGACCAGGCGAACTTCGCGTCGGCCGCGACGCCGGTGATCGGACCCGGCCTGACGATAACCGTCACCGATCCGGGGATGTCCAAGGATCTGTCCGACGTCTCCAAGGAGCGCGTCGCAGGCAGCCAGCAGGTGATCCTGGACCGCGATCTGCAGCTGGTCGTCAACTCGCTGTGGGTCAGCGGCGCGGAGGCCATCTCGGTGGGCGGAGTGAGAATCGGTCCGAACGTGACGATCCGCCAAGCGGGCGGGGGCATCCTGGCCGACAATCAACCGATCAGCAGCCCATACGTCATTCTCGCGGTCGGACCGCCGCATGCCATGCAGGAGGTATTCGACCGCAGCCCCGGATTGCAGCGACTTCGGTTGCTGGAGACCAGTTACGGCGTGGGTCTGAGTGTCAGTGCGGGCGACGGCTTGACGTTGCCGGCCGGTTCGGTTCGAGATATCAACTTCGCCAAGCAGATTGGGCCGTAATGATCGGACACAAATGATCGGAATCGCCGCGCTTGTCGTCGGGATCGTGTTGGGTCTGGTGTTTCACCCCAGCGTGCCCGAGGTCATCCAGCCCTACCTTCCGATCGCGGTGGTCGCCGCGCTCGACGCAGTGTTCGGCGGATTGCGGGCCTATCTGGAGCGCATCTTCGACTCGAAGGTGTTCGTGGTGTCATTCGTGTTCAACGTGCTGGTTGCCGCGCTGATCGTCTACGTCGGCGATCAACTCGGGGTCGGCACCCAGCTGTCCACCGCGATCATCGTCGTGCTCGGCATCCGGATCTTCGGCAACGCGGCCGCCCTGCGGCGCAGATTGTTCGGCGCATGAGCGCCCGAAGACGAGCGCGAGTGAGAATCGCAGCGAGGCAGAGCGAGGACCGGAGCGAGCGGGAGTCGAGACATAGGCGATGAGTGAGCACCCGCCCCAGCACGCCACCGAGCCGGAACATCACGGCCGTCACGAGTTGCCGCCCGACGAGCCGGCCCCGGAGATCGGCGACCTGCACGCCGGCGGGGAAAAGGGGGTGGCCCGCAGGGGCCGGTCGCAGCTGGCGTTCGGCGCGCTGGCGGTGCTGCTGTGTGTGCTGCTCGGCGTCGCGATTGTCACGCAGGTGCGGCAGAACGAATCCGGCGATTCGCTGGAGACGGCGCGGCCAGCCGATCTGCTGGTGCTGCTGGATTCGCTGCAGCAGCGGGAGGCCGCACTCAACTCGGAAGTGACCGATCTGCAGCGCACGCTGGCACAGTTGCAGGCGTCGGGCAGCAGCGACCAGGCCGCGATCGAGAACGCGCAGGCCCGGCTGGCCGCGCTGTCGATACTGATCGGCACCGTCGCCGCGACAGGTCCGGGTGTGACGCTCACGATTGAGGACAACGCGCCGGGCGTGCCTGCGGAAACGATGCTCGACGTGATCAACGAGCTGCGGGCGGCCGGCGCCGAGGCGATGGAGATTCGCGGCGGGGCGGGGGCGGTCCGGGTGGGCGTCGACACCTGGGTGGTCGGAACCCCCGGCGCACTTGTCGTCGACAGCGCGACGCTCAACCCGCCCTATTCGGTTCTGGCGATTGGTGATCCGCCGACGCTGGCCGCGGCGATGAACATCCCCGGTGGCGCGATGGACAGCGTCGAGCGCGTGGGCGGCTCGATGGTGGTACAACAGTCCGACCGCGTGGACATAACCGCCTTGCGGCAACCGAAACCCCGCCAATACGCTCAGCCAGTCAAATGAGATCATGCGCAGTCAGCCAGAAAGAATGAGAGCGCCGTGAGCGAAATCCCAGCCGACCTTCACTACACCGAGGAACACGAGTGGGTACAGCGCACTGGTGACGACACCGTACGGGTCGGCATCACCGACTACGCCCAGTCGGCGCTCGGCGACGTGGTGTTCGTCCAGTTGCCCGACGTCGGCGCCGACGTGACGGCGGGCGAGTCGTTCGGTGAGGTGGAATCCACCAAGTCGGTGTCCGACCTTTACGCTCCCGTCAGCGCGAAAGTCGTTGCGGTCAATGGTGATCTGGAAGCAAACCCGCAACTGGTCAACTCCGACCCGTACGGCGAAGGGTGGCTCGTCGACCTCCAAATCGACGCGGCGTCGCTCGAGGACGGATTCGCCGGACTGCTTGACGCCGACGGCTACCGCACCACGGTGACCGAATGACGAGTTGTTAGGGTTCTGCAGATCGAAGTGCAACACGGGCCGATCCGGCGGTGGTGGACACAATGATGTCCACTGCGCGGTACGGTCGACACCAGACGCTTGACGGCTGGGGGGCCCGGCCGGATATCGCCACAGCAGCCAGTGAGGAGCAGCGGGTGACGGAAAAGGACCATAACTCTGGGGCTGACCAGACGTCTGACGAAGTCACCGTGGAGACGACATCGGTTTTCCGCGCCGACTTCCTCAACGAGCTGGACGCTCCGGCCGCGGCCGGGACCGAGGGTGCGGTCTCGGGCGTTGAGGGGCTGCCCGTCGGGTCGGCGCTGCTGGTCGTCAAGCGCGGTCCCAATGCAGGCTCGCGATTCCTGCTCGATCAACCCACGACGTCGGCCGGTCGACATCCCGACAGCGACATCTTCCTCGACGACGTCACGGTCAGCCGCCGTCACGCCGAGTTCCGGCTTGAGGGCGGGGAGTTCCAGGTCGTCGACGTCGGCAGCCTCAACGGCACGTACGTCAACCGGGAGCCCGTGGATTCGGCGGTGCTGGCCAACGGTGACGAGGTGCAGATCGGCAAGTTCCGCCTGGTGTTTCTCACCGGGCCCAAGGGCGACGACGACAGCGGCCCGGGCAGCTAAGTGACCGCCCCCGACACGCCGGCTTTGGCCGGGATGTCGATCGGAGCGGTCCTCGATCTGCTACGAGGCGACTTCCCGGACGTGACCATCTCCAAGATCCGGTTTCTGGAGGCCGAAGGCCTGGTCACGCCTGAGCGCACCGCGTCGGGATATCGGCGGTTCACCGCCTACGATTGCGCGCGCCTGCGGTTCGTCCTGACCGCACAGCGCGACCAGTATCTGCCGTTGAAGGTCATCAAGGCGCAGTTGGACGCCCAGTCCGACGGCGAGTTGCCCCACTCCGGATCCGCTTACGGCGTACCGCGTTTGGTTCCGGTGGACTCACGGTCAGACACGGCGTTCGACGAGGGCACGGCCGGGCTGTCCGGCGTCGCGCCCACCCAGGTGCGGCTGCGGCGCGAAGATCTGGTGGCCCGATCCGGCGTCGACGAAGTCCTGCTGACCGAGCTGATCAGGGCGGGGGTGATCAAGCCGGGAACGGCGGGCTTCTTCGACGAGCATTCGGTGGTGATAGCGCAATGCGCCAAAGCGCTGGAGGAGTACGGCGTGGAACCGCGGCACCTGCGGGCGTTTCGCTCGGCGGCCGACCGGCAATCCGACCTGATCGCCCAGATCGCGGGTCCGGTGGTCAAGGCGGGCAAGGCCGGGGCCCGCGACCGCGCCGACGATCTGGCCCGTGAAGTGGCTGCGCTGGCGATCACGTTGCACACGTCGCTGATCAAGGCCGCCGTGCGCGACGTTCTCGACCGCTGAGGATTAGACTCGATTTTGACGGCTTCTTGGTGCGGAGGGCAGACACAGATGGGTGAGGTTCGTGTGGTCGGCATTCGCGTGGAGCAGCCCCAGAACCAGCCGGTGCTGCTGCTTCGGGAAGCCAACGGTGACCGGTACTTGCCGATCTGGATCGGCCAGCCGGAGGCCGCGGCCATCGCGCTCGAACAACAGGGCCACGAGCCCGCGCGGCCACTGACGCACGACCTGATCCGAGATCTCATTGCCGCACTTGGTCATTCGCTCAAGGAGGTACGCATCGTCGACCTCCAGGAGGGCACCTTCTACGCGGATCTGATCTTCGACCGCGACATCAAGGTGTCGGCGCGGCCGTCGGACTCGGTGGCCATCGCGCTGCGCGTCGGCGTGCCGATCTATGTCGAGGAAGCGGTGCTCGCCGAGGCTGGCCTGCTGATTCCCGACGAGAACGACGAGGAAGCGACGGGCGCGGTCCGTGAGGACGAGGTCGAGAAGTTCAAGGAATTCCTCGACAGCGTGTCGCCGGACGACTTCAAGGCGACGTAAGCCCCAGTCCAGCCGTTTTGTCACGGATACATCTCGTAGCGCTCGACACGCGGCGCGGGTCTCTTTCAACCGTGAATTGGGCAGCCATACTTGACCGCGACGAGCAGTCACGGCTCAACCGGAAGCGTATGCTCGACACATTCGAGCTTCGGCAAATGTGCGTCCATGCAGGTCACAGAGGCGAGTTCGATCGGCGAGAGGATTCGACAGTGGGAGACACGCCACGTCAAGAGCAGCTGGACCTGTCCACCAGCAGCGACTCCGCTGAACCGCCCGCCAGCGCGCCCAGCGAACCCGTGCAGGCCGGTCTGTTCCCCGACAATTCGGTGCCGGACGAACTCGTCGGCTACCGCGGCCCCAGCGCCTGCCAGATCGCCGGCATCACCTACCGCCAGCTGGACTACTGGGCGCGGACCTCGCTCGTCGTGCCGTCCATCCGCAGCGCGGCCGGTTCGGGTAGCCAGCGGCTCTACTCGTTCAAGGACATCCTGGTTCTGAAGATCGTCAAGCGGCTGTTGGACACCGGCATCTCGCTGCACAACATCCGCGTCGCCGTCGACCATCTGCGTCAACGCGGCGTGCGCGATCTGGCCAACATCACGCTGTTCTCCGACGGCACCACGGTTTACGAGTGCACGTCCGCCGAGGAAGTTGTCGACCTGCTGCAGGGCGGCCAGGGCGTGTTCGGCATCGCGGTGTCCGGCGCCATGCGGGAGTTGACCGGGGCGATCGCCGACTTCCCCGGTGAGCGCGCCGACGGCGGCGAGTCGATCGCCGCGCCCGAGGATGAGCTGGCCTCGCGGCGCAAGACTCGCGACCGCAAGATCGGCTGATACGTCGCGTTCGCTGGCGTGCCGTAAACTGGACGA
>CAVYPB010000029.1:0-54422 GCA_963770305.1 uncultured Actinomycetota bacterium | reverse complement strand
CCGGCACCGGCGCGCCTGCGCTCGACGATCGGGACGAGGTATTCGAGATAGCCGGGGCGGGCGTTTGCCACCTCAACGCCGCTTCCCGGCTGGGCCAGGCTGCCCGCGTTGACGGTGGCCAGCACCTCCGGCGCCAAATCGACGGGCAGACCGACGAGTTCGCAAACCACGGAGGCGGCCACGATGCCGCCGTATTCCTGGGTCAGGTCGAACGTGCCGCGCGGCAACAGCTCGTCGAGCCGCTCGTTGACAAGGGTGCGGATTCGGTCCGCGAGCCGGGAGACCGACTTCGGCCGGAACTGGCTCGACGTGCAGCGGCGGACGCCCTCGTAGATCGGGGCATCGAAGTTCGCGTGAAACGGCATCGGATGCAGCGGCGGGTCCGGCACCGCCCCGTCGTTGTGGTTGGCCAGAACCGTTGCGGCGGGCAGCGTTCCCTCCGACGCGACGAATGTCCCGTCGTTGATCTCCAACACCTGCCAGATGTCGTCGAAGCGCGACAAAGCGTAGGTGTCCCACTTGTCGATGTAATACACCGGGTGCTCATCGCGCAGCACTCGGTAGTACGGCAGCGGATCAGCCATCACCGCCGGATCGAACGGATCGTATGAAAAGTCTTGAAGCACTGGTGTATTCATTGCAGCGGTGACGGGGGCAGGGCCTGAAGGATCGAGTCCTCCCAGCCGTCGCGCAATGCGGGCGCGACGCTCATCCAGGTGACGATCTCGGCCGGCGGGCTGTCCTTCCACGATGGGTAGTGATTGACGAAGCAGTCCCAGTCGCCGTCCAGCGCCCAGTAGTGGATCACCTCGTTGAACCGGAATGTCGTGATGAACGAACCGAGCCACCGCTTGCCGGTCCGTTCCGACCAGGGGACGTACAGCCGTTCGAGCTCACGGATGTATTCGTCCTGACGCCCCGGTTTGGTTTGCATGATCTCCTGGATGACCAGACCCGCGCTGAAGTTCGTCTCCTTGAGCTGAGCGAGGGTCCCGTTGCTCTTACCTGCATACATGATCCGACCCTCACCCGTGGCTCCGATCTCCGACAGGTAGGTCGACCACTTCGCGGCGCTTTGCTCATGACTGCCGCCGCACGCCTGGGCCCGGCCGATGTGCGCGTAGTCGGCGAACGCGTCGATCTCCCAGATGATGGTGACCTGCGGCCAGTGCCCGTTGTAGCGCGTGGTCTCCCAGATGGCGAACAGCCGGGCGCCGAGCGCCTCCATCATCGGGCGGTAAACGTCGCTGAACAACTCCGTGAAGCGATCGCTGCGCCCCCACCCCAGCTCGATCGTCTCGTGCAGGTAGAGGAGGGTGTGGCTGTGGTAGCGCTTCATGTTCACGACGCACCGCCGGTAGTTGACAGTGGCACCTAGCGAGCGTGACACTTAGGCCGTGATTTGTAAAGGTGCGACGTTGACTCCGCTCGCCAACGGTTTCTGCTTCGGCGAGGGACCCCGGTGGTTCGAGGGGCTGCTGTGGTTCTCCGACATGCTGGGCGAGGCGGTGCACACCGTCAACCTGCAGGGGGCGATGACCACGCTGCCGTTGCCGGGCCACGCGCCGTCTGGACTGGGTTTCCGCCCCGATGGCTCGCTGTTGATCGCATCTACCGAGAACCGGAACGTTCTGCGCTACGACGGCGACACCGTGACCACACTCGTCGACCTGTCCGACACGGTGCCGGCGAACCTCGGCGACATGGTGATCGACGACCTCGGTCGCGCGTATGTCGGATCGCAGGCGCGCGCCGGCGGCGTCATCGTTCGGGTCGACCCCGATGACACCGTGACGGTGGTCGCCGACGACCTCGACTTCCCCAACGGAATGGTCATCACACCCGACCGCACGACACTGATCGTCGCTGAGTCGGTCGGGCGGCGGTTGACCGCGTTCACCATCGGCGAGGACGGGTCGCTGTCCGATCGCCGGATCTTTGCCGACGGGCTCGACGGACCGCCCGACGGCATCGCGCTCGACGCCGAGGGCGGCGTCTGGACGTCGATGACACTGGCTCATCAGTTCCAGCGGATCGTCGAAGGCGCTGGTGTCACCGACCGCATCGATATGGGCGACCGAACTGCGATCGCCTGCACGCTGGGTGGCCCGGAGCGCCGCACGCTGTTCCTGCTGTCCAGTACCGACGCCTACCCCGAGCGACTGATCGGGACGAAGCTGTCCTGCCTCGATGCAGTGACCGTCGACGTGCCAGGAGCGGGGCAACCGTGAGCGACTCCTACTACGAATTGATCGACGGCGCCGACACGCTCGGTGAGAAGTTCGCACCTACCGACCTGGTGCGCAGCACGTGGTCGGCCGCGATTCAACACGGGGCACCAGTCTCCGCCCTGCTGGTTCGCGCGCTCGAGCGCTGCGAAGCCCGCGACGACACCCGGCTCAGCCGTGTGATGATCGACCTGCTGGGCGGCGTCCCCGCCGCGGGCGACCTGTGGGTGCGCTCCCGAATCGAGCGCTCCGGCAAGCAGATTGAGTTGGTCAGTGCCGAGATGCTGGCGCCCGGACGCGACGGCGACCCTCGGCCGGTCGCCAAGGCCAGCGGGTGGCGGCTGAAGACCATCGACACGACCGAGGTGGTCCATGCGCCGGCGCCACCACTGCGCCCGGTCGCGGAGGCCAAAAGCCGCGACATGAAGAAGGATTGGGACCGCAATTACGTGCACAGCCTGGACTGGCGATGGCTGACCAAACCGATGAGCGAGGGACCTGGCGAGTCCTGGATCAGGCCGGAGGTCGACTTAGTCAAGGGCGAGACGATGACTGCGCTGGAGCGATTGTTCGCGGTCGCCGACGACGCCAACGGCATCGGCACGAAGCTCGACATCAGGAAGTGGACGTTCATGAACACTGACCTGGTCGTGCACGTGCACCGCATTCCCGAGGGCGAATGGATCGGCATCCGTGCGGAAGCAAACTACGGGCCTGACGGGATCGGCACGACGATCGGCACGCTGTTCGACGAGAGCGGAGCCATCGGGGCGATTCAAGAATCAGTGTTGGTCCGTCCGATGCCCGGGCGCTGACCGTCAGGTGACGCAGGCGCCGGTGGCGACGGGCGGCGAATCGCCGTAAACACTGACCATCTGCGCGTAGACCTGCTTGGCCGTGAGCACGAACCCGGTCTCGGGGTCATCGACCGCCGCCCCGAAAGAAATGCCGAGCACCCGACCGTTCAGGTCGATAAGCGGTCCGCCGGAATCGCCTTGTCCGACTTTGCCTCTGATCACGTACACCTCGCGGTTCACGGTGGTGGTGCGATAGATGTCTGGGCCGCTGAGCTCGATGACCTCGCGGATCCTCGCCGGATTGGCGACGAATTGTCCACCGCCCGGGTATCCCAGCACCACGGCGTCGGTGCCAGTCGGTGCCACGTCCAGGGCGAACGCCAATGGCGGCGCCTGCAGTTCGGGCACATCCAGGATCGCGATATCCGCGTTGGGGTCGAAGGACACCACTGTGGCGTCGTGTTCCTGGTCGCCGACCGAGACGCTGAAGCTGTCCGCGCCCGCGACCGCGTGGGCGGCCGACATCACGCGATTCTGTCCAATGACAACACCGCTGCCCTCGAGGATCTTCTGGCAAGCGTGCGCGATGCTGCGGACCTTGACGACGCTGCGCGCGGCCTCAGCCACTACCGCGTCGCTCGCATGCGAGGCATCGGGTGGGTCGACCGTGACGATCGGAGCGGGACCGGGCGGTCGTGTGACCTCGGTAATACGCGAGAGCGATTCGACGACCTTGCCGCAGCCGGTCGCCACGCCGATCGACAGGGCGATGGCGATCAATAATGCCGCGAGTCGCATACGCCTCATCGACCAGACGATAGAGCCTCTTTCGTCGCGCTGTCAGTCGGTCAGGCGTAACGCCGCGGCAGGACACTGTGTCACGGCCCGCTGCATCCGATCACGGTCACTTTCCGGCCGCTCGTTGTCGTGGATCAGCACGATTCCGTCGTCCTGAACCTCGAACACGTCGTCCGCGATCGACTCGCAGATGCCATGCCCTGTGCACTTGTCGAGGTCGACTTCAACGCGCATCATGACTCTCCCTATTGCACAAACGCCGGAAGGCGCTTGACGCCGTGGACAAAGTTGCTGTACAGCAGGTCAGGCTCGCTGAACTCCACCCTCGTCAGCCGAGTGAGCAACTCGCGGAACAGGTTTCGCAGCTCGGCCTTGGCCAGCTGGTTGCCAACGCAGAAGTGCGGCACCTGGGGTTCGGCGGCGGCTGGCACGGGATGACCATTGATCTCGGTGTCCTCGGTCGCGAAACACGCGAACTGCATGACCGGCGACGCCCAACGGATGCATTCCTCAACGGCGGGCCCGATTCGGTTCTCAAAGTCCTCCATCAGCCAGTCGCGCTGGGCGGGGTTCTCGACCAACGCCATCATCGCGTGCGTCGTGGTCTGCTTGGTGGTGTCGTTGCCGGCCGACGCCAGCAGGATCAGGAAGGCGCCGATCTCCTCGTCGGTCAGCCGATGACCGTCGACCTCGACGTTGCTGGTCGTCAGGTCGTCGCCGAGATTGGCGCGCCGGAACTTCGCCAGCTCCGCTTCGGTGCTGCTGAGCAGCATGATCTCGGTGATGGTGTCTTGCGCCCGCGCTTCGAGCGTGCTGTATTCGTCGTCGCTCATCGAAAACAGCTTCTCGGCGGCCTTGGCCATCGCGGGCTGGTCGGCGGTCGGCACGCCGAGCATGTCCATGATCGTCATCATCGGCAGCCGCGCAGAGCATGCCGCGACAAAGTCGACGTCGCCCGCGCCGACGAGGTCGTCGACGACGTGAGTGCCCAGTAGCCGGGTTCCTCCATCGGAAACATCGACGCGAAGGGCCGGTGCCAGGTGAGCCCCTCGCCCCTGCGGAGCTGTGCGAACGTTTCGTCGCGGACGGTGAAGGACTGGCTCCAGAAGGCATGCGACGTGATGTCGATCGGACTGTGCTCACGTGCCTGCACCGCTGCCGCTGTCACAGATTTAGCGTGACACTTCGTCGAAAATTTGTAAAGCTGTGACAATGCAGGCGCCCGATCACGACACCTCGAGTCGGCAGCGGATCCTTGCCGCCACCGCCGAGGTACTCGGCCGCAACGGCATGACCAAGCTGAGCCTGTCCGAGGTTGCACTGCAGGCCGGGGTGTCGCGACCGACGTTGTACCGGTACTTCGCTGACAAGAGGGAACTGCTCGACGCGTTCGTGGTGTGGGAGCGGCAGTTCTACGAACGGGCCGTCGCCGAGGCGACCGCCGACATTCCCGCCTGCGAGCGACTGGACGCCGCGTTACGCGTCATCGTCGGGTACCAGCAGTCCTATCCCGGACTGCGGATGATCGACATCGAGCCGGACCAGGTCATCAGGAGACTGTCGCGAGTCATTCCGCTCATGCGCGCCCGGCTCGAGCGGCTTGCCCAAGGGCCGGACGCGACCTTGGCCGTGGCCACGGCGGTTCGGGTGGCGATGGCGCACTATCTGGTGGCAAGCGACGACGCCGACCAGTTCCTCGATCAGCTTCGCTACGCGGCGCGCGTGAAACACCACGCGCGCGGGGGCACGCCGTGACCATCCCGGCACGCGTGGACGACCTCACGCCGGAATGGTTCAGCGAAGTACTAGGCAAGTCCGTCCGCGGCTTAGACATTCTCGACGCCCATTCCGGCACCACCGGGCGGGCCCGTGTCCGACTTACCGCGTCACCTGACCTGCCCGACACACTCTTCGTCAAGCTACAGCCATTCGTCGAGGAGCAGCGGAAGTTCCTACGCCAGATCGGACTGGGTGTCGCAGAGGCACGCCTATACGCGGCCGTGGGCAATGACCTGTCGGTGCGGTCGCCGCGGGTGTGGCACGCCGATCACGACGCGTCAGATGGCTCGTTCGTGATGGTGCTCGAAGACCTCGAAGCGTCCGGATGCCGCTTCCCCAGCCCGTCCGACGAGAACATGCTCGACGTCGCCACATCTTTGGTGGACGAACTCGCCACCCTGCATGCCACGTACCAGGGCCACGAGCTGGCTTGGCTGCGCACGCCCGCGGGGATGCGTCGCAAGCCGGAGGACCCCGAAACCGCCTCCCGCCGAGCGCAGTTCATCGTGTCGGCCGTCGACCAGTTCGCCGACGAGATGCCCGCGGCGTTCCGTCGCCTTGGTGACCTGTACGCCGAGCGCTCGCTGGACATCGTGGCGTTGTTCAACGAAGGCGAGCGCACCCTCATCCACGGCGACACCCACAGCGGAAACCTGTTCGTCGACGGCGGTCGCACCGGGTTCTTCGACTGGGCCGTCGCAGGCCGTGGGCCCGGCGTCCGAGATGTGGCGTACTTCCTGTGCAATTCGCTGCCGATCGAGACGCGACGCGCCGAGGAGGACACGCTGTTGGCCCGGTACCGTGCGGGCCTGGCCGCACACGGCGTCGCGCTCGACGAGCACACGGCCCTCGAGCAGTACCGGCTGTTCTCGGTGTACTCCTGGATCGCGGCGGCGTCGACGGCGGCGATGGGCTCTCAATGGCAGCCGATCGACGTGTCGCGAGCCGCGATGGTCACCACCACGCAAGCGATCGAAGATCTCGACGCGATCGGGCTGCTCGACAAGCGACTGGCTTGAACGACGCCTAGCCGGCCGATTGCACCTGCTTGACGCGTTCGTCGCGTGGCATGACGGGCCCGTCGTCGAGCTTCTCCTCGATGCCGAGGTCGGCGAGCCCCAGCTGCGTCAGCAGTGATATACCGCTGGCGTTCAACAGAAACCGTTCATCGTCGGAGTGCCCGGCATCGAAGAGCATCGAGCCGATCAGACAGATCACCGCCATCTTGTACGCATTCAGGGCCCGATACCACGATCGGTTCTGTGCGGTGATGCCGCTGGCAGCCTCGTACCGCGACAGGAACTCGTCGAAGGTCGGAGCCGCTGGGTGGCTGGTGATGCCCACCGGTTGCATCCACATAAGTTCCATCCAACCGATGTCGGTGAGCGGGTCGCCGACGGTGGTCATCTCCCAATCGAACACCGCGCTGACGTCGATCGCCGACAAAAGCGAAATTGCCGGGTTTGGCGTCACCGTGCACGAGCGTGATCGCTTGCGAGAGCTCGGGTTTGGTGCCTCTCAGCTCCGCGAGCAGGCGCTCGAGAGCCGGCAATGGCCCGCGTCGCACGCGGTGCATTTCGTCGGCCCAGTGATCCAACTCGCGATCGAGATGGTTTCGGCCGTCCCCGAGGAAGTCAAGGCCTGCCGCGCGCAGATCGACCGTATGGATAGCGGCCAGTTGTTCCGCCATGCTCAGACACATGTGTCGGATCCGCTCCGGCGCCGCCTCGGGTGGCTGCATCTCGTATACGTCGCCGGCGACCCGCTCCATGACGAGAAATGGGCGTCCAAGCACATCGCCGGAGTCCTCCAGCCACAGCACCCGCGGTGCCTGTATCGCCGTGCCGCTCAATGCCTGGAGGATGTCGAATTGACGCTTCAGATCATAGGGTTCGAGCAGGGCCGGCGGCCGGGGGCGCAAGCGCAGTACGACATCCCGACGGTCTGCACCCGTCACGATCGTGAGCACCATCATCTCCGCGGAGTGCCCGAACTCAACGCGGTCGAGTCCCTCGATCCGAAGGTCGCCCTCTGGTAGGTGCGTACGCAGCCAACCCGTCAGCTTTTCGGGTATGTCGCTCATGTGTACGAGACCTTGTGATCGGATTCTTCGGTCAGACCGAGCTCGGGCCAGACACCTCCGATGAGGCTTTCCATGATTCCGTAGCCGACGGCGTCGCCTTCGCGGACCCGGATGGGTGTGTCCCTGAATTGCCCTAGCTTCGCCAGGTTCTCGTCGCTCCAGCAGTCGGCGATGTATTCACCGTCGACGTGCAGCTGGCCCTTCCACGATCCATGCTTGTGACCCTCCCACGCGCCGTATCCGCCGGTCTTCAGGAAGAATCCGGAATCGCCGAGCGCTTCGACTTCGATCACCCGCTCTTCACCGGACTCCATCGTCAGCACGAACTCGCCGCCCTTCACGAAGCGCGTGCGGGTGTCGTATGTGATGCGGGGTTGAACACAACGCACTAGGGCCTGGCTACCGTCTGCGTCGTTGATGTAGGCCGAGCTGTACTCCCATGCACCCTCGACGACGAAGATCGCGGTCTCGTAGTACGTCCCATCGGGGCGGCGGAAGAACGACGGCGACCACTTCATCCCGCCGCGGATGCCTGCCGGTAGTTCCGGTGACGGGATGAGGTCCGTCAGCGGCTCGCCGATCGCCTGTCGCACGCCCCAGGAATGGTCACGGAAGCCGAACCACTCGTCGGGGCTGACCTCGTGGGTTTCGCCGTCGACGGTCACCGTGCCGGATGCCCAACCGCCTTGGTGGTACCGGATCACGTCGACGTCGATCCGACCGGTGCGGCGATTGCGAACGAGGTTGCGCTCCTCGAAGAACGGCGGAGTCACCGCCGACAAGACGATGTCGAACGAGATCGATTGCACGTCGTTGGGCTCGACCACGAAACGCATCTGTTTGAGAGGTTCTACGATCTCCATCCGAACTGGACCGACTCCCATGTGCTCCGGTGCGGAGGCAAGTTCTCGACTGCCGCGGACCGTCCACTGCTCTTTGCCGCGCGACACCCCGCCGAAACCGTCGATGATGCCCCGGTTTTGGTACTTGCCGAGGCCGAAATCCACCTGTAGCGACCCGTCGGTGCGCGCGATGGACACCCAGATCTTCTCCGTCCAGGCCATATCGGTCTGCGACAGCGTGGCGAAGGTGTCGACGATCTGGTGATTGAGCCCTTCGTCGGCGCCGAGCAGTGGCCCGATGTCCTTGATCGCCATGGATTGACGTTCCTCCCTATGCCTGCCAACTCCGACAGCGTGACAGTCTTGCCATTTGTAGTAAAGGTGGAGTTACGTGCTCCGACGCTCCCGCAACTCGGCGAGGATCTCGTCGGTGTGCTCCCCAAGTGCGGGCGCCGCGGAGCGCGGCTCCCATGGCGTGCCGTGGAAGTCTGCGGGCGTCGCCACCATCGGCACGCTTGAGGCATCGTCTGGTACGTACACCACACCCCCTGCGGCGTGGAACTGCTCGTCGGCCACGACATCTTCGATCGAGTTGATCGGGGACCAGAAGAAATCCGGTTCGCTCGCAAAGATTTTCGCCCATTCGTCGAGCGGCTTTGTCGCAAAGATCTCGTCGAGTTCGGCGATGAGTTCGGTCGAGTTGGCGACGCGGGCCTGTGCCGTGTCGTAGCGCGGATCCGTCAACCAGTCAGGGCGCCCGACCGCGCGGCAAAGCGGCGGCCAATGGCGACCAGCCTGTAGGCCAACGATCCAGAATCGTCGCCCGTCCCCCGCCGCGTAGTTGTTCATACAGGGGTTGCCCATCGACTCGCGTTGACCGATCGCAATCGAGTGCCCGGTCAGCAGGAAGGTATTGAGGTCGAAGCTCACGGTGTAGGCACCCTGCCGGTACAGCGACGTGCTGACCAACTGACCCTTGCCGGTCCGCGCGCGAGCCACCAACGCGGCACACACCGCTGCCGCCAACGTCATGCCCGCCGTGTGGTCGCCCATCCCGCCCCGCTGGAACGGGGGTGTGTCCCCGGGCCGGGTGAGCAGATGCGCCAACCCCGCCCGGGCCCAGAACGCCGCAACGTCGTAGGCCGCGCGGTCGGCGTCGGGTCCGCTCTCGCCGTAGCCGGTGATCAACCCGTACACCAGCCCGGCGTTGCGCGGCGGTCACCGACTCGAAGTCCAAGCCGATGCGGCGCAACGCGCCGGGACGGACGTTGGTGATGAACACGTCTGCGTCCGCTGAGCAACTCGAGCGCGGTGGCCTGGTCGTCGAGTGTCGTGAGGTCGAGCACGATGCTGCGCTTCGAGCGATTGTCCATCTCGAACGGCGGGCTCACC
Organism: uncultured Actinomycetota bacterium; assembly: GCA_963770305.1. Lineage (GTDB taxonomy): Bacteria > Actinomycetota > Actinomycetes > Mycobacteriales > Mycobacteriaceae > Mycobacterium. Next base: position 44,503 of record CAVYPB010000029.1, on the reverse strand, counting down.
CCGTCCTCGATGCCGAGCATCCGGCCGAACATTCGCGCAGGATCACCGGTCGGCGGCTCGATCTTGATGACGTCGGCACCCCAGTCGGCCAGTATTCCCCCTGCCGCCGGACCGGCCACCCAGACGCCGAGTTCGACGACCTTGACGCCTTCCATTGGTCCCGCCATCGTCATCCCTTCTCACAGCACTTTACAATTCACGGCAATTTTGTAAACATGACGAGGTGACACGTGCTGCACCGATCGTCGGCCTGGCGTCGCATCTTGGCCGCGGCGTACAACGTATCGCCACGGACGCGATCGTCGGCAGGTTTCGATCGCTGCCCCGGACGATTGGCGACCTCGACGCGACCGGCCTCTCGCAGATCATGGGACGCACCGTCACGTCGGTCGCGGTCATCGGAGGCGACGCGGGCACGTCTTCGCGAGCCCGGCTGGCACTGACCGGCGACGACGTTCCGGAGTCGGTGTTCGTCAAGATGCCTGCCGAAACGGTGGCCACCCGCCTGATCGGCGAAATGGGCCGGCTCGCCGAAACCGAAACCCGCTTCTACAGCCAGTTGGCGCCGGACCTGACCGGCGTCCCCGCGTCGCACGGATCGGCGTTCGATCCACTGACCGGCCGCTTCGTGCTCGTCCTTGAGGACCTCGCAGTCGACCCGTGCGAGTTCCCAGACACACTGCACCCCCTCGATGCCGACAAGGCAGGCCGGGTCGTCGAACTACTGGCCCGGCTGCACGCAACGTTCTGGGAACGCGTGCCCCGATGGCTGTACACGGCCTCGGCCGACACCGCCTCGCTGCTGACCGGGCCCCTGCTGAAGTTGTCTGCGCGTCGGATTGCCGAGAAGACCGACATCCCCGTCGAGAAGGGCCGATTCATCGACGACAACTACCGGGCGGTGGCACGGCTCATCGACGCCCCTCCGCAATACGGTGATGCACGGCGACGCGCATCCCGGAAACGTCTACTTCCGCAACGGCGCGGCGGGTCTGCTGGACTGGCAGGCCGTGCGGCGCGGCCACCCGAGTCGCGAACTGGCCTACACCCTGGTCACGAGCATGACCACCGCCGACCGCCAGGCCAGTGAACGTGAACTTCTCGACGAGTACCGCCGGGTGCTGGCCAGCACCGGCGGTCCCGGCCTCGACCGCGACGAGATGTGGGACCGCTACCGGCAGGGCGCCCTGTACGCGTACGTCGCGGCACTGATCACCGCCGGGATGGGCGGCATGCAGGCCGAGAACATCGCACTGGAAGGACTGCGGCGAAGTGTCGCCGCGCTGGACGACCTCGACACGGTCTCGCTCCTTGAGAAGTCTCTGTGACCGACGATCTACGATCATCAAGACCAAACGATTGAGGCCCAGGACGTGAACGAACCACTACGCGCATCCGAAAACGTCGACGACACCTCGACGAGACACCGGATCCTTGTCGCGACCGCTGAGGTGCTCGGTCGCAGTGGTCAGACGAAGCTGAGCCTTTCTGAGGTGGCCCTGCAGGCAGGCGTCTCCCGTCCCGACGCTGTACCGCTGGTTCGCGTCCAAGGGGGAACTGCTCGATGCGTTCGGCGTCTACGAGCGCGAAATGTTCGACACCGGCATCAGCAGAGCGACTGCGAGTCTGCGGGGGACGGAAAAGCTCGACGCCGCGCTGCGATTCATCGTCGACTACCAGCAGTCCTACTCGGGCGTGCGACTGGTCGACATCGAACCCGAGGTCGTCATCGCCCAACTGGCCCGGATCATTCCCGTGATGCGGGCACGCCTGCAGAAGCTGATGCCGCGACCCAACGGCGCTGTCAAGGCCGCGACGGCGATCCGGGTCGCCGTGTCGCACTACATCGTGCGCAGCGACGACGGCGACCAGTTCCTGGCGCAGCTGCGTCATGCCGCCGGGATCAAACAACAGGATTGATCGTTCGGCTCCGCCACGGGATTGATTGTTCGGCTCCGCCACGGGATTGATTGTTCGGCTCCGCCACGGGATTGATTGTTCGGCTCCGCCGAAGTGCTGACACTTCCGCGACAATTTGTAAAGCTGTCTGCTATGACGGAAGTGCAGACCGAAACCGGCGTGCTGGCCGGTGAAGAACGGATGTTGATCGACGGCGAGCTGCAGTTCACCAGCAGCGGATCGAAATTCGACGTCATCCACCCGGCCAGCGAACAAGTGGCCGGTCAGGCCACCGACGGCACAGTCGGAGACATGGACCGCGCCGTCGGGGCGGCGCGACGGGCCTTCGACGCAGGCGACTGGTCCCGCGATCTCGAGTTTCGGTACCACTGCCTCACGCAATTGCACGCAGCGCTCGAGAACAACAAGGAACGGCTCCGTCGGGTCCTGGTGACCGAGGTCGGCTGCCCGGTCACGGTGTCCGGTTCTCAGATCGAGAGCCCGATCGAAGAGGTCAAGCACTGGGCAGAGCACGGCCGGGCCTTCGAGTACCTCGTTGACACAGGCGTACATCCGACGCAGTTGGGTCCGGCGCGGCGCAAGATCCATTACGAGGCTGTCGGTGTCGTCGGCGCGATCACGCCATGGAACGTTCCGCTCTACCTCAACATCGCCGAAACGGTTCCCGCGCTGATGGCAGGCAACACGGTGGTGCTCAAGCCCGCACAGCTCACCCCATGGTCGGGCAGCGAGTACGGGCGGATCGTGGCCGAGGAAACCGACATTCCGGCAGGCGTCTTCAACGTCGTGGTGTCCAACGCCAACGAGGTGGGCGCGGCGCTGTCGGCCGATCCGCGGGTCGACATGATCACGTTCACCGGTTCTACCGCGACCGGTCGGGCGATCCTGGCCGCCAGTGCGCCGACGGTCAAGAAGACGCTGCTGGAACTTGGCGGCAAGTCCGCGCACGTCGTGCTCGACGACGCGGATCTCAACTCGGCATTGCCGATGGCGGCGATGATGGCCTGCGTGATGTCGGGGCAGAGTTGCATCCTGCCGAGCCGGATTTTGTTGCCGCGCAGCAGATACGACGAGGGCCTGCAGATCCTCAAGGCCAGCATGGAGGCGTTCCCGGTCGGCGACCCATGGATGCCGGGCAACCTCCAGGGCCCGCAGATCAGCGAGACCCAGCGGCAGAAGGTGCTGGGCCTTATCAAGAGCGGCGTCGACTCGGGCGCGCGACTGGTGACCGGTGGCGGCATTCCCGACACCCTGCCGACCGGCTACTACGTGCAACCGACGCTGTTGGCCGACGTCGACCCCAATTCGCAAGTCGCGCAGGAGGAGATCTTTGGTCCAGTACTCGCCGTGACGCCCTACGACACCGACGACGAGGCCATCGCGATCGCCAACAACAGCATCTACGGCCTGTCCGGCGAGGTCAGCGGCGGTGACCTGGACCGGGCACTGGAGATCGCCAAGCGGATGCGCACCGGCAACGTGACCATCAACGGCAAGAGCCACTTCGGGATCACCAGCCCGTTCGGCGGCACGAAGCAGAGCGGGCTCGGCTACCGCAATGGCGAAGAAGGCTACAAGGAATACCTGGAGGCCAAGACGATCGGCATGCCCGACTGACCGCTGTTTCGCCCAAACCGACATACGGGCGCAAAAGTGCGAGGCGATCGCGTCGAAACGTCGATCTCGGCGCACCCGCCTCTGTCAGCCCTCGGCCGCCAATTGGCCACAGGCCGCGGCGATTTCGCGACCACGCGTATCGCGCACCGTGCACGACACGCCGCGCTCCCGCACACGCTTGACGAATTCGCGTTCGGCAGCCTTCGGGCTGGCGTCCCACTCGCTGCCGGGTGTCGGATTCAACGGGATGACGTTGACGTGTGCAAGCGGTCCCAGCGCGTCGTGCAGCCGCTTGCCCAGAAGATCGGCCCGCCAAGGCTGGTCGTTGATGTCGCGGATCAACGCATATTCAATCGACACCCGGCGCCCGGTCACGTCGGCGTAATACCGTGCCGCGTCAAGGGCTTCGGCGACATTCCATCGGTTGTTGACGGGGACGAGAGTGTCGCGCAGCTCGTCGTCGGGAGCGTGCAGCGACAGCGCCAGCGTGACGCCGAGCCGTTCGTCGGCGAGCTTGCGGATCGCAGGGGCCAGCCCCACCGTCGACACCGTCACCGACCGCGCCGAGATGCCGAAGCCGTGTGGCGGCGCCGCGGTAATGCGGCGCACCGCCGCCAGCACCCGGTTGTAGTTGGCCAGCGGCTCCCCCATGCCCATGAAGACGATGTTGGACAGCCTGCCGTGGTCGCGGTCCCGCAGTTCCACCGCGGCCGCCCGCACCTGCTCGAGGATCTCCGCCGCCGACAGGTTGCGGGTCAGTCCGCCCTGCCCCGTCGCGCAGAACGGGCACGCCATTCCACAGCCCGCCTGCGATGAGATGCAAACCGTGTTGCGCTGCGGGTAGCGCATCAGTACCGACTCGAACGTCGTGCCGTCGATCGCCCTCCACAGCATCTTTCGCGTATCGCCGGCGTCGCACTCGATCTCGCGCACGGCGTCGAGCAGGCGCGGGAACAACGCGTCGGCGACATGTTCGCGCACCGCGGCGGGCAGATCGGTCATCTGATGCGGATCGGCGATCAGCCTGCCGTAGTACTGGTTGGCCAGTTGCTTACCGCGAAATGCGGGCAAGCCGAGTTCCGTGACGGCGGCGGCGCGCGCGTCCTCGTCGAGATCGGCGAGGTGGCGCGGCGGCATTGCGCGTCGCGGAGGGTCGAATACCAAGGGCAGGGATGTAGCCATGATGCCCTGTCAGTATCTCACCCGTGCATTGCCGCAAGTCGCGGCCGCCCGCGCTTGTGCCGCGCATCCGGTTACCCTCTTGCCGCGCTTGCGGTTTCGGTGACACCGCCGACGGCTGTCATCATGCGGGTGAGCTCTCCGACAACGTCTGGGCCTGCCGGCTGATAAGCAAGCTCGGTGACTCCGATCGCTTCAAATTCGGCGACGCGATCGCGCAACTGTGCCGGGGTTCCGCTGAAGGTGAGCTGCGGCACCAGGTCCGCCGCCAGCGCGACCGCCTCTTCGTCCACCGTCGTGAGCCGCACCAAGTGCCCCTCATGGGTGACGAGATGGCGCTCGGCCTGCGGAATGGCCTCGATCGCGGCCACCCAGGTATCACCGCCCGGCAGGCCGCGGACGGCGTCAGGCCCTTGCCGCTCGTAAAGGGCGTGGAACACCACTGCCAGTCCGTGCCCCGCGGCCGCCAGCACGCGCAGGCTGCGCACATCTTCTCCGTCATCCAGGACGGTCCCGAACTGAAGGAGGGCCTGCTGTCGGTCAGCCGCGGCCACGTTGGGAACTCCTGCCGTGAACACCCCGTCGCCGACCCGTTCGGCGACGGCTGTTCCTTTGGGCCCGTCCGCTCCTATCAGCACTTCGACATCGACCGGCCGGTCGGCCACGAACCCGTCAGTGTGCAGCATGCGGATCGACGCGCCCTCCCACTGAACAGTCTCGCCTCGCAGCAGCGCCCGCAGGGCGACGACGTACTCCTCGACGGCTGCCCACCGCAGCGGCCGTTGTCCAAGGGTGTATCGAGCGGTGAATCCCGAGCCGACGGCGATGGCCACCCGGCCCGGTGCCATGGCAGCGAGGGTGGCGATGGCCGCAGCGTTGGTCATCGGGTGGCGAAGGTTCGGTACCAGTACGCCGGGACCGAGACCGATGGTGGACGTACGCTCGGCGGCCAACGCGAGCGCCACCCATACGTCTGACGTGAGTGCCGGCGAGTCGTACAGCCACGCCCGGCTGTAGCCGAGGCGTTCCGCTTCCACAATGACTTCCGGCGAGTCGACATTGGTAACCAGCGCGCATGACATCCGCATGCGCGAAACGCTACCGGGCGTTCAGCAGGCGATCTGTCAGTTCAGTATCCGATCCACATGGTCGGCCGAAATTGATTGGCGATCGAGGACGTTGATCGCAACCATGGGACAAATGGCACTGCCAACCATGGGACCGCGCACCGCATCAAACCTGACGTTCTTCTACGCGTTGGGATATCCCATTGGCGCGCTTGCTGTTTCAGCGATGTCGCCGATGGCGGTGCTGGTATTCCGGTTCGGGCTGGCCGGCACGATCCTGTCCGGCTGGGCGTTGCTCGCACGTGTGACATGGCCGACTGGTCGCACGCTCGCGCACGTCTTGATCAGCGGGTTGCTGACTCAGGCGCTGCAGTTCATCTGCCTCTACCTGGCGTTGTTGCACGGCGCGCCTGCGGTGCTGGGCGCGGTGGTCATCTCGATGAATCCCGTCGTCACCGCCCTGCTGGCGGCGACGTTCCTTGGCGAGGGCCTGACGTGGACGCGGGTCGGCGCTTTGGTCCTTGGTGTCCTCGCGGTGCTGGCGGCCTGCGCGGGACGGCTGTTCGCCATAGGCGGGGTCGACACCGTCGTGCTGCTTCTGCTCGCCGCGCTGGTCAGCCTCGCCGCTGGCGGGGTCTACCAGCAGCGGTTCTGCTCCGGCGTGGACTTCCGTGCGACAGCGGCGCTGCAGAACGCCGTGGCCCTGGTGCCGGTGGCGGTGCTGGCTATTGTCATGCCGTTCACACTGGTGGACCCGTGGACGGCGGCAGGCGCGGTGGCCGCCGTCGTGCTGTTCAACGCCACCTTGTGCATGACGCTGTACGTGCGGGCGATCAACAACCACGGAGCCGCGGCGGTGGCGATGCTGTTCGCAGTCATCCCCGCTGTCGCGGGCCTGCTGTCGTGGCTGATGTTGGGCCAGCGTCCCGATGTCGGGATCGGCGTAGGCCTCCTGGTCGGAGCCGTGGCGTGCTGGCTGAATGCCAGGGGGTCACGCAAGCAGCGTCAGCAAGATCCAGCCGGCGACGGCGGACGGCAGCATCGCGTCGATCCGATCCATGATGCCGCCGTGCCCAGGTAGCAACGCACCCATGTCCTTGATCCCGAGGTCGCGCTTGACCTGCGACTCGACCAGATCGCCGAGCACACCGGTGATCACCAGCATCAGCCCCAGCGGCACGCCGACCCAGGCAGGCTTATCCAGCAGGAACGTCACCGTCAACACGGATGCCGTTATGCCGAAGAGCAGCGAGCCGCCCAGCCCCTCCCACGATTTCTTCGGGCTGATCGCAGGCACCATCAGATGCTTGCCGAACAACACCCCGGCGACGTAACCGCCGATGTCGGCGAATACGACGGTCACGATCACCGTGAACGTTCGGATGCCACCGTGGTCTTGGAAGATCAGCAGCGCACTGAAGCTGGCGAACAGCGGCACCCACGTCGCGAGCAGCACCGTCGCCGAAATATCGCGCAGATAATTCACCGGCTGCTCTCCGAGACCCTGCCCGACCAAGCGCCACACCATGCACACCACGATCGTTCCGCCGTACGCCCCCAAGAGCCCGGCCGGGCCGTACGGCCACGTCAGCCAGATCATTGCCTGGCCGCCGATCAGCAGCGGAATCACGGGAAGGGCGTAGCCGGCCTCGCGCAGCCTGCGAACGACCTCGTGGGTGGCGATGGGAATCGCCACCGCCAGCACGGGCAGCCATCCCTTCGGTGCGAAAAGCAGGATCACGATCGCCATCGCGCCAAGGAGAACGCCGACTCCGATGGCGGCAGGCAGATCGCGTCCGGCGCGGGATGCCTTCTTGGGCGGCTCGGTCGGGCCGGCGTCAGTGTCTGCCACGGGAGTCGCTTGCTGTTCGGTCACTAGACCTCCAGCAGCTCGCCTTCTTTGTGCTTGACCAGATCGTCGATCTGGGTCGTGTAGGTGTGTGTGGTCTTGTCGAGATCCTTCTCGGCGCGGGCCACCTCGTCCTCGCCGGCCTCCCCGTCCTTCTTGATGCGGTGCAGTTCCTCCATCGCCTTGCGACGGATGCTGCGCACCGCGACCCGCGCGTCCTCACCCTTCGCCTTGGCCTGCTTCACCAGGTCTCGGCGGCGCTCCTCGGTCAGCTGCGGAATGGCGATGCGAATGATGTTGCCGTCGTTGGTCGGGTTGACGCCGAGGTCGGAGTTGCGGATCGCATCCTCGATGTTGCGCAGCTGGTTGGATTCGTACGGCTTGATGACGACCATGCGCGCCTCTGGGACGTTGATGGATGACAATTGCGTGATCGGGGTCATCGAGCCGTAGTAGTCGATGTTGATTCGCGAGAACATTCCGGGATTGGCGCGACCAGTGCGGATCGACGACAGGTCGTCGCGCGCCACCGACACCGCCTTCTCCATCTTCTCTTCGGCGTCGAAGAGGGTTTCGTCGATCACGGTGTCTTCTCCCGTCGCTAGCGCTCGCCCTGGCCTTCATCCTGTTAGGTGGTGACCAGTGTTCCGATCTTCTCACCTGCCACCGCGCGCGCGATATTGCCGTCGACGAGCAGGTTGAACACCAGGATCGGCATGCCGTTGTCCATGCACAGGCTGAACGCGGTGGCGTCGGCGACCTTCAGGCCACGGTCGATGACCTCACGATGGCTGATCGCGGTGAGAAGTTCGGCGTCGGGATTCTCCCGCGGGTCCGCGGTGAAGACGCCGTCGACGGACTTGGCCATCAGGACCACCTCGGCACCGATCTCCAGCGCGCGCTGCGCGGCAGTGGTGTCGGTCGAGAAGTACGGCAATCCCATACCCGCCCCGAAGATCACCACCCTTCCCTTCTCGAGGTGCCTGCGCGCCCTCAGGGGAATGTAGGGTTCGGCGACCTGTCCCATGGCGATCGCGGTCTGCACGCGCGTCGCGATGCCTTCCTTTTCCAGAAAGTCTTGCAGCGCAAGGCTGTTCATCACGGTTCCGAGCATGCCCATGTAGTCGCTGCGCGTGCGCTCCATGCCACGCTGCTGTAGCTGGGCGCCGCGGAAGAAGTTGCCGCCGCCGATGACGACGGCAACCTGCACGCCGCTGCGGACCACTTCGGCGATCTGCCGGGCCACCTGGTGCACGACATCGGGGTCCAGGCCCACTTCGCCGCCGCCGAACATCTCGCCACCAAGCTTGAGCAGCACGCGGGAGTAGTACGGCCGGATCGGTGAAGTAGAAGTGTCAGCGCCGTTGGTGGTGGTCGGTTCCGCCATCCGACTCCTTAGGGGTCCTCGCATGAGATGGCCATCCTGGCGCATGACCTGGACGGCACCCCTAATCCTGCCCCATAGCGGCCGGATAGCCGCTATGGGGTGGGTGGGCGGTGTGGCGGGTTAGCTCGCGGGCAGGTGAGCCGATAGCAGCCAGGCCGGGACCGACTTGCGACCGTTGGCTTCGTCGCGCACGTCGCCGAACACCATCCCTACGCCCTCGGCGGCCTCCGCGAAGTTGGCGTGGATCCGCGCCGGCCTGATCTCGTCGATCACCCAGTACTTCGACACCACATCGCGCAGTTCGTCCTCGGTGACAGGGTTAGCAGGGCCGTTGGGCAGGCCGGCGCGATCGAACACGAGCGCGTAGTACGAAGCGCCCGGCGCGGCGGCGCGCACGATCGACTGCTGGTATCCCTCACGGGCCTCCACGGGAATGGAGTGGAAAAGCGTTGAGTCAACGATGGCGCCGAACCTGTCGTCGTACCCCGTGAACGCGCTGATGTCGGCGACCTCGAAGGCGGCGTTGGTCAGGCCCCGCTTCGCGGCCTCGGCCTTGGCGAGCTCGATGGCCGTCGGCGAAAGGTCCAGTCCAACGGTGGTGAAGCCGCGCTCCGCGAGGTACAGCGAGACGGCCGCCTCGCCACAGCCCACATCGAGCACGTCGCCGTGGAACTTGCCCTGCTCGATCAGCGCCGCAAGCTCCGGCTGCGGTTCGCCGATGCTCCACGGCGGCTTGGTTCCGACTCCCAACTCTGGGGCCTCGCCCTTGTATGCGTTTTCAAATAGATCCTGTGACATCGTCATGCCTCCGGTATATCAATCTAGTTGATATGTGTCAAGATGCTTGATATGGACGAGTCGTTTGAAGACCAGCCGCTGGGCTACCTGCTGAGCCGGGTGATGCATGCGCTGAAGACCGATGTGACGGCGACCGTCCTGGACCACCTGGACGTAGCGTTCCCCGAGTACCTCTGCATGCGGGTGCTCTCCAAGTACCCGGGGCAGTCCAACGCCGACCTTGCCCGTGCCCTGAACGTCTCTCCGCAGGCAATGAACATGGTGCTGCGCCGGCTCGAGGAGCGCCGTCTCCTGGCTCGGCCGGCCAGCGTGTCGTCGGGCCGATCGCTGCCGGCCCAGCTGACGCGCGAGGGCGAGGAACTGCTGAAGCGCACCGACGCCGGTGTGCGTGCAGCCGAGGACCGGCTGATGGCCAATCTGAGCGACGAGCAGCGTTATGAGTTCAAGCGCGCATTGGCCGCCCTCGGCTCCGATCTGATCTAGGAGCGCTTAGCGCAACAAATCGCACTAATGGTGGTGGCAGGCCGCCGGCGGTGAGGGCGGGATGTCCAGCGCCGGATTGCCGTCGAAGAAGCCGATCGGCTTGAGGTGGAAACCGGTGTACGCGCAGGGCATCACCGGCCAGTCCTCGGGACGGACGACGTGATGGGCGCCGAGGGTGTACCACAGCACCACATCCGTGTTCTCCAGCGGCGCGTCGTCGGCGATGTACTGCGGCAGGCCCTGCACATCCGCCGACTGATACATGTAATCGCCCGCCGCGAACTTCTCGTCAGGGTCGTACTTAGTCACCCACAGGTTGTGCTGCACAAACCGCGCGCGGTCGTAGATATACGAACCCTCCTGCACCATCACCGGCACCACGTCCTTCGGCGTCAGCTTGTATGCCACGGGGCTGCCGAGCTCGTTGCGCTTCGACGGGTTCGCGATCTTCCAGTAGCGCCCGGTAGACCAGTTCCAGTCGCGCGCGCCCTGCGCGTCTGAGGCGACCAATGTGTCGCGGGTGATCCACGCATTGTGGTGCGGGTTCAGCGCCGGTTCGGGTTCGGGAATCGAGTCGACCTCATACACACTGTTGCCCGCACCGTCGACGCTCATGTCCAGCCGGAAGTTGAAGAAGTGCTGGTGGTTCGGCCCGTAGATGTTGGGCGCCACCAACTTTCCCCACCGTGGTTCCTTGCCGTCAGGCACCGCGCCGGTGGTGAGCACGCCGGAGAGCTTGACCTCGACCTCCATCGACGCGTCGTTGTAGAAGTACCAGAAGAACCCGTACTCGTAGTTGCCGACGGTGCAGATCATGGAGATCACCAACCGCCGCGCGCGCCGTACCTCCACTTCGCCCGTCCGGAAGTCGGTGTGCTTCCAAGAGATTCCGTAGTCCTCTTCGTGCATGCAGATCGCATTCGGAATGGTGACCGCGTTGCCTGACGAGTCGTTGACCGTTCCGTCGAAGTAGAAGATCTCCCCCAGACAGTCGCAACCGAGGGTCATCGGGTTCGCCGAGAATCCCATGCCGACCTCACCCATGTCGAAGACGTTCTTGTTCCAGTGCGTCGGCTGGGTATCCCCGTATGGCACAACCATTTCCGACAACGATGCCCGGTACACGATCGGCCGGGTCTCACCGCGATCGGTGTAGCTGATCTCGTGCAGGGTGATGCCTTCGCGTGGGTTGAAGCCCACGCGCATCGACCACTTCTGCCATTGCACCTTCCAGCCGTCGACGGTGAAGCTCGGCCCGTCGGGCTGGGTGATCTCGATGGCCTTGACATCGGCACGGAACTCGGTGAACGCAGGCCGGTTGTTCTCGTCAAACATGAACTTCTCGGCGTAGTTGCCCGCGGTTGGCGGCAGCGGCACCACCCCGTGGTCCTCGATGTCGATCACCTTCATGGCATCAAGATCGAAGGTGACGATCAGACCTTCGACAGGTCGCGCATAGCCGTGCTCGGAGGGCGCGGCACGCATGAACGTCAGCGGACGGCAGACGAGCGGCGAGTTGTCGTAGTGATCCTGGCTGCCGTAATAACCTGCGGGCCAGGGAGAACAACGCGGCGAACTTCTGCTCGAACGTCAGCGGCCCGGAGCCCACCCACGGTGTCGTAGATCAGGCCGCCGCCGTTGGGATCCGGCTTGACCGACGGGTCGGACGTCGATTCGAGGCCGACCGCATCGCCGAAGATCTGTCCCAGATCGCGGCGCTTCTCGTCGCCGGGCGGCGCGAAGATCGTCCACCAGCCGTTGTCGCCGACAACCGACTGGGCAAGCGGCGTGGCCACGGTGATCGACTGGCTGCTGCCTGCGACGTTCACGACGAGTCTCTGCCCACCGACCACGATCCGGTCACCGGAATGCAGGTCGAGTCGCTTTGCCACTTCCGAACCCAAAATGGCTTCACCACTCGGGATTTCGTCGGTTCCGCGCAGCGACACCGTACTGCCGTTGATGTCGGAGACGCCGAAGAGGGTGCGCGTTGCCGTCCATCCGGCGGGGATGGAGATGGTCGGGTCGGCACCGTCGGCGACGAGCGCCTGGGCGTTGGTGTCGAAGTGCACACCGGAGGCAGGAACGGCCCACAACTGTGCACCGCCCAACACGTCGGTGACCGAATCAGCGCCTGTGATCGCAAAACTCGCCGAGATCGTGCGGACGACGATCACGCAGGCAATGGCAAGCGCGATCCCAAGCACCGACAACACGAATCGCTCGGGGCGGCGGCGGATGTTGGCCAGCGCGAACGGGACGAGACACACGAACGTGTTCCCGGAGGCAGTGGCGATCGCCGGCGATTGAATGGCTGTGGGTGCAGGGGTCTCCACAAGAGGGATGGTCCGACCGGAAAGTTTCACCAACCGCCGTGCGGAATGTCGACGGCGTTAACTCAGACGTGCTGCGGTTACGGCGCTATTGCGTCGACGCAACGGATTTCGTTGTCGACTCAGGCGCGGCGGCCGATTTTCGGCCATCATCGTCGACGTGCGGATGATCGTAGACGTAGTCGCGGGTCACACCTGGATGCGCGGCCAGGGCCGCGCGTCTTCGAGTTCGTACGCCAATTCCAGAAGCCGTGACTCCTGACCCCTCACTGCCGAGAGCATCATGCCGACCGGCAGGCCCGACGCAGATTCGCCGAGGGGCAACGAGATTGCCGGGTCACCGGTGGCGTTCTGCAGCGGCGTGAACGCCACCCATTCCAAGAGGCGGTCCATGACCTGGTCGTAGCCGGCCGTCGGGTCGAGATGGCCGACGCGCGGCGTTTCCTCGTTCAGCGTCGGCATCAGCACAGCGTCGTAGGTATCGGACAATCGCTGCGTGATCCTGCGCGTCGCCGACAACCGCGCGATCGCCGCCGGAAGCCTGTATAGATTCCGGGCAGCTTTGCGGTCAAGTCCTAGGGTCAGGCTGTCCAACCGGGTGCGGTTGAAACTCGGCCCGAACATGCCGCGGCCGCCGCGCACGACCGCGAAGGCCAGGAACGACCAATAGACGAGAAAATCGTCCTTGAACCGACCCGGCACCGGATTGTCGATCTCAGTGACCGTGTGCCCGAGTTCCTCCAGAAGTGCCGCCGTCTTCAATGTCAGCTCCCGCACCTCCGGGCTGGCTTCTCGCAGAATGGATTTGGTACAGAACGCAATGCGCAGGCGCTGTGTGCCGGGCTGAGTAACGTCACCGATCGGCGGCAGCTTGGGGTTGCGGTACACGCGCTCGGCCTCCCGCAAGAAAGCGGCGGTGTCGCGCACCGAGCGTGACACCACCCCGTTGGCGACGAGGTGAAGCGGCATTCGGGCCGCTTCCTTGTCCAGTGGCAGCCTGCCTCGCGACGGCTTCAGGCCCACAAGGCCATTACACGCTGCGGGAATGCGGATCGACCCGCCGCCGTCGTTGGCGTGCGCGATCGGCACCACACCGGCAGCCACGAAGGCCGCCGATCCTGACGACGACGCGCCCGCGGTGAATTCCGGATTCCATGGATTGCGGACCGGACCGATCCGCGGGTGTTCGGCCGACCCGCTGAAGCCGAACTCCGACATCTGCGTCTTGCCGAGCGGTATCAGCCCGGTCGCGAGGAATGCGCGCGCGAACTCGCCGTCGGACGGCATCGGCCGCGGATCCCATGCGTCGGTACCCTGCATCGTCGGCATGCCCTCGACAGCGACGTTGTCCTTGATGAACGACGGCACGCCGTCGAAGTAACCGCCATACGGCCGACGCGATGAGGCGCGTGCCCGCGCGCGGTCGAACGCCTCGAACGCGAGACCGTTCAGAGCCGGGTTGACCGCCTCGGTGCGGGCAATGGCCGCCTCGACGAGATCGTGCGGCGAGACCTCGCGGGTACGGAGTTTCTCGACTAGACCGACAGCGTCAAGGTCGCCAAGGGCGTCGTCGCCGAAGGCATGACATCTGCTGTCTCCTCTTCGCCCGAGAGGCTCATCGCCGATCATGCATAGACGGTACCAAGTCGTACCGCCGGAACACGAGGGGCTAGGCCTGGCCGACCTCGAAGCGGACGAACCGGGTGACGGTCACGCCTGCCTCGTCGAGCAGCGCCTTGACGGACTTCTTGTTGTCGGACACCGACGGCTGATCGAGCAGCACGACGTCCTTGTAGAACCCGGTCACGCGACCGTCGACGATCTTGGCCAGCGCCTGCTCGGGCTTGCCCTCGTTGCGCGCGGTCTCCTCGGCGATACGGCGCTCGTTGGCGACGACATCCACGGGCACGTCCTCACGCGTCAGGTACTTGGCTTTCAGCGCAGCGATCTGCAGGGCGACCGCGTGGGCCGCGTCTGCGCCTTTTCCGTCGCTACCCGACTCGTATTCGACGAGCACGCCGACAGCAGGCGGTAGGTCCGCGGCCCGCTTGTGCAGGTAGGTCTCGACAGTGCCGTCGAAGTAGGCGACCCGACGCAGCTCGAGCTTCTCACCGATCTTGGCGCTCAGGTCCGCGATGACCTGCTCGACGGTCGTGTCGCCGACCTTGGCGGCCTTGAGCGCGTCGACGTCGGTGGCCTTAGAAGCGGCAGCAGCCGCGACGATCTGATCGGCCACCGACTGGAATTCGGCGTTCTTGGCGACGAAGTCGGTCTCGGAGTTGAGCTCGATCAGCGCACCGTCCTTGGCGGCAACCAGGCCTTCGGCGGTCGCGCGCTCGGCGCGCTTGCCGACGTCCTTGGCCCCCTTGATGCGCAGCAGCTCGACAGCCTTGTCGAAGTCGCCATCGGCCTCAACCAGCGCGTTCTTCGAGTCGAGCATGCCGGCGCCGGTCAGCTCCCGAAGCCGCTTGACGTCGGCAGCGGTGTAGTTCGCCATTTCAGCCTTTCCCTAAACCTCTGGGGTGGTCGATTCGGTGGTGGTTTCGCCGTCGGGAGTCCCGGGCTCCGCGGCCGCGGTGGCGCCGGCGAGCAGTTCCTGCTCCCACTCGGCGAGCGGCTCGGCACCCTCGGCCTCGGCCTTGTCGCCGTCGCGACCCACGTTGGCGCGGGCCTGCAGCCCTTCGGCGACCGCGGAGGCGACCACCTTGGTCAGCAGCGCTGCCGACCGGATCGCATCGTCATTGCCCGGGATCGGGTAGTCGACGAGGTCGGGGTCGCAGTTGGTGTCCAGGATCGCGATGACCGGGATGCCCAGCTTGCGGGCCTCACCAACGGCGATGTGCTCCTTGTTGGTGTCGACGACCCAGATGGCCGACGGAACCTTCTGCATATCGCGGATACCGCCGAGGCTGCGCTCGAGCTTGTTCTTCTCGCGGGTCAGCATCAGGATTTCCTTCTTGGTGCGACCCTCGAAGCCACCGGTCTGCTCCATGGCTTCCAGCTCCTTGAGGCGCTGCAGCCGCTTGTGCACGGTGGAGAAGTTGGTGAGCATGCCGCCCAGCCAGCGCTGGTTGACGTAGGGCATGCCGACGCGGGTGGCCTCTTCGGCGATCGACTCCTGCGCCTGCTTCTTGGTGCCGACGAACATGACCGACCCACCGTGGGCGACAGTCTCTTTGACGAACTCGTAGGCCTTGTCGATGTAGGTCAGCGTCTGCTGCAGATCGATGATGTAGATGCCGTTGCGGTCGGTGAAGATGAACCGCTTCATCTTGGGATTCCATCGTCGGGTCTGATGCCCGAAGTGGGTGCCGCTGTCCAGCAGCTGTTTCATGGTTACAACAGCCATAGTCGGCCATGTCCTCTTGTTGTCGGTTGACGCGCAGCGTCGGGTGACGCCGTGCCCTGGCGTCTGCGGGTTGCCGGACCCGTCCGAAAACGGGACCGCCGGCATCCGGGTATGACCGCCAGTTGGGTGGTCATGTGCAGACACGCGAAGTCAGCCCGCTCAAGCGAGCTGCGGTTAGCAGTTTACACGCTGGACAGGGGTGCTTTTTCCACACCGGGCCCGCCATCCACAGCTTGGCGGTTGGGCCTGGACTTCTGCCGTGTCGACGCGCTGAGCTGGGAATATGCGCACGCTGGCATTGATGACGGCCATCGCGGTGACCTGCGCCCCAGCCGCATGGGCCGACGACGGCCGGCTGGACTGGCCGCTGCGGCCTCGACCAGCTGTTCTGCAAATGTTCGACGCGCCGTCGCCGAACTGGAACCGCGGCCACCGTGGCGTCGACCTGGCCGGTACGCCGGGCCAACCGGTGTATGCGGCCGCCGCGGGCACCGTGGTGTTCGCCGGCGAGCTGGCCGGGCGGACGCTGGTTTCGGTGGCACACCCCGGCGGATTGCGGACCAGCTACGAGCCGGTGCAACCGTCGGTTCGGGTCGGGCAGCTCGTTGACGCGGGAGCAGTGATCGGCCGGCTCGCGGCCGGACACGGCGGCTGCGCCGCGGCCGCGTGTCTGCACTGGGGCGCGATGTGGGGCCCGGCGTCGCGTGCTGATTACGTCGACCCGCTGGGCCTGCTGGCCGGCACGCCGATCCGGCTCAAGCCGCTGGGTGGTTGAACAACACGCCGTCGGCGCACAGATACCGGCGCGGCGACGCCGCGGCCGCACGCTGAGTTCATGCTCAACACGGCTACCACAGTTGTCATCGCCCTGTTGGGCGTGCACATCATCGTCAAGTTCGCGTTCTTCGCGCTGCCGTACCGCAAGCGGCGTGCGGCGCTGGACAAGAGCTACGGCTCAAAGCCTTCGGCGACAACAACTTCCGATGTCGTCGTGCTCGGGTTCACCGGTGTGCTTGCCGCTCTGCTGCTATGGCGCGGTGTCGAGGCGGTCAGCTTCCTCGGGGGCCTCTGGATCGGCGCGACACTCATTCAGCTGTACTTCCACCGATTCCACACGCCAGTGCGGCCCGATCGTGCTGCGCCCCCGGAGACGTCGCCCCTCAAGGAGATGTCGTACGCGATCCAGGACTCCCCATGGCGGCCATGGCCGCAGATGGTGGTCCTGGCCATCCTCGTCACGTGGAGCTTGGTCCTGATCATCATCTGATCAACGCGCCTACCGTCGAAACCGTGACCACCGTCGCTCATCGCTTCCGTCCGCTCCGCTTCGGCCTGCATACGGCGCTACCCCGAGGCGCCGAATTCGGCGCATTCGCAAACTCCGTACAGGACGCCGGTTTTGACGTGCTGACCATCCCCGATCATCTGGTCGCATCGTTGTCGCCGTTCGCGGGTGCGACGGCCGCTGCGGCGGTCACTACACGCCTGCACACCGGAACCCTGGTGTTGAACAACGACCTGCGCCATCCCGTCGACACCGCGCGGGAGGCCGCGACCGTCGCCGCCATCTCCGGCGGGCGGTTCGAGCTGGGACTCGGGGCCGGGCACATGAAATCCGAATACGACGCCGCCGGGCTCAGGTTTGACTCCGCTGGAACGCGGGTCGACCGGCTGATCGAATCCGTGAACGTGATTCGGCCGCTGCTTGCCGGCGAGCCCGTCGACATCGACGGCGCGCACTACTGCGTGCGGGCCGATGCGGGCGAACTCGTCGCCGACCCCGGTGTGCCCGTGCCGCTGCTCATCGGCGGCAACGGGACACGGGTGCTGCAGCTGGCCGGGCGAGTCGCCGACATCGCGGGGCTGGCCGGGTTCAGCCACAACCGTGATGCGACCAAGGTCGAGCTGACCCATTTCGACGCGGCTGGTCTCGAAGACCGCATCGCGGTGGTCCGCGACGCCGCGGGCGATCGGTTCGACGCCATCGAACTCAACGCGCTGATCCAGTTCGTGGTGCACACCGACGACCGTGATGCATCGGCCGCCGAACTGGCCGCGGCCTTTGGCGGGATATCCCCGAGTTTCGTGCTCGATTCGCCGTTCGTCTTGCTCGGCACCCATGAGCAGATGGCCGAAGCGCTTGCCGAGCGCCGGCAGCGGTTCGGCGTGAGCTACTGGACGGTGTTCGATGAATGGGTCGGGCGGGCGTCTGCGATGCCCGACATCGCGAAAGTCATTGCGCTACTGCGCTAGTCTCGCCGAAATGGAATTCCCGGCTGCTAAGTTCGCGGGTTAACGACCGGGAATTCCATTTCGGCGCATTTCAGGCCCTGGGATGCGCCTGGTCGTGCACCGCGCGCAGCCGCGCGACCGTGACGTGGGTGTAGAGCTGCGTGGTGGCCAGACTCGAGTGACCCAGCAGCTCCTGCACGACGCGCAGGTCGGCGCCGCACTCGAGCAGATGGGTCGCGGCGCTGTGCCGAAGTCCGTGCGGGCCGATGTCGGGGGCGCCGTCGACCGCGGCGACGGTCTGGTGCACGACGGTGCGGGCCTGCCGCGGATCGAGCCGACGCCCGCGCGCGCCCAGCAGCAGCGCCGGGCCCGAATCCGCGGTGGCCAGCGCCGGCCGCCCGTCGTCCAGCCACGCCGTCAGCGCCGCCTGGGCGGGCTCCCCGAACGGCACCGTGCGCTGCTTGTTGCCCTTGCCGAGGACCCGCAGCAGCCGCCGCGGCCGGTCGACGTCGTCGATGTCGAGCCCACACAACTCGCTGACACGGATGCCGGTGGCGTACAACAACTCGACGATCAACTGGTCACGCAATGCGAGCGGGTCACCTTGCTGTGCGCCGGATTTCGCGGCGGCCATAGCGTCGAGCGCCTGATCCTGCCTCAGCACCGCCGGCAAAGTGCGTCGAGCCTTGGGCACCTGCAGTCGCGCGGCGGGATCACTGGACAACAAACCGCGACGAGTCGCCCACGCGGTGAAGGTCTTGACCGCCGAGGTGCGGCGGGCCAACGTGGTGCGCGCCACGCCCGCCGATGCCTGCGCCGCCAGCCACGACCGCAGGATCGGCAGGCTCAGCCTGTCCAGTCCGGCGCCGGACACCCGTTCGGCGAGAAAGTCGAACAGCGAGCGCAGGTCACCGAGATACGCGCGGCGGGTGTGGTCGGAGCGGCCGCGCTGCAACGCGAGATACTCGTCGAACTCCTCGAGCACAGGCCCCAACCCCGCGTCGCTTCGCCCCTGCCCGCCGGTGTCCACTCCCCTACCGTCGCAGACAGCCGCGGCCGTACTCGTCAGGTGAGCGCGTGTGTCGCGGCGTCGTTGACATGAACAACCCTTGAGGTTTTACCGTCGCGATCATGCAATTATCCGATGGAGTCTGGCCCGATCGCCTTCCCGCCGTCGAGGTCCGAATCGCCCGTCCCACCGACAAGCTCGGCGAGGTTCTCGACTTCTACTGCGGGGACTTGGGCCTGCCTGAGCTGTATCGAACGGCCGCGGATGGCTACCAGGTAGTGATGGTGGGTCTGCCGGGCGACAAGTATCACCTCGAGTTCACCTCCCACGCCGACGGAAGTCCAGGCCGCGCCCCGAGCGACGAGAATCTGCTGGTCTTCTATTTCGCCACTGCAGACCAGATGTTCGACGTCGTCGGCCGACTCGGCGAATCAGGCCATGAACCGGTGGAGTTGGACAACCCGTGGTGGCGCGAGAACGGGGCTATTGCCTTCGCCGACCCCGACAACTGGCGAATCGTGCTGATGCCCAATCCGATTCCGTTGACAGCGTGAGTCACGTGACGCGGCGCAGCGCCTCGGGCGTCAGGTCCTTGAGAGTCGGATAGCCGTCGACGGCCATGATCAGGTCGGCCTCCGCCAACAGCGAGCGCAGCACGTGGACCACGCCGTCCTCACCGCCGATCGCGAGGCCGTACGCGTAGGGCCGCCCTACCCCGACAGCGGTGGCCCCGAGCGCCAGCGCCTTGACGATGTCGGCACCGCTGCGGATGCCGGAGTCGAACAGCACGGGCAGCCCGTCCGCCGCCTCCACCACCCCCGGCAGACAGTCGATCGCCGGTATGCCGCCGTTGGCCTGGCGCCCGCCATGGTTGGAGCAGTAGATGCCGTCCACGCCGCCGTCCCTGGCGCGGCGCGCGTCGTCGGGATGGCAGATGCCCTTGACAATCAGCGGAAGTTTGGTGAGCGACCGAAGCCATGGAAGGTCGTCCCACGTCAGCGGATTGCCGAACACCGAAACCCAGCGCAGCACCACCGCTTGCGGGTCTTCCTCGGGCGTTTTTTGCAGGCTGGCGCGGAACACCGGGTCGCTGGTGTAGTTCGCCAGGCAGCGGCCACGCAGTTGCGGGAAGTTCGACGTCGACAGGTCGCGCGGGCGCCAGCCGGTCACCCAGGTGTCCAGTGTGACGATGATGCCCTTGTATCCCGCAGCCTCGGCGCGCTGGACAAGGCTGGCCGCCAAGTCGCGGTCGGTTGGTGTGTACAGCTGGAAAAAGCCTGGGGTAGAGCCGAATTCGGCGGCGATCTGTTCCATCGGATCCTGAGTCAGCGTCGAAATGACCATCGGCACGCCGGTGCGGGCGGCGGCTCGTGCGGTGGCCAGATCGCCGTGGCCGTCCTGTGAACACAGGCCGATCACGCCTATCGGCGCCATGAACAACGGCGACGGCAGCGTCAGACC
This sequence comes from uncultured Actinomycetota bacterium, assembly GCA_963770305.1. Lineage (GTDB taxonomy): Bacteria > Actinomycetota > Actinomycetes > Mycobacteriales > Mycobacteriaceae > Mycobacterium. The sequence goes on along the minus strand of CAVYPB010000029.1, from coordinate 23,819 downwards.
GAACACCTCCACCGACAAATCACGCTCTTGGTGGGCGTTGAGCATCCGCGGCATAAGGCCCCAGCCGTCAAAGGCGGTGCGATTGACCCGCTGGGTGCGTTCGTCGCCTGCACCGCCGGTGACATAGGACCAGATTGACGGCGGCATCGCCGCCTGCGCCTTTGCCTCCCACTCCACGAACGCCATCGGGAGCGACGGCACGATGCCGGACAGGCCTTGCAGGTAGATCTCGAGTTGGTAATCGCCAAATGCCATGTGCATAGGGTGCCAGCCGGGCACCGGGCCTCGTCAGCGAACCAGCCGCTCCGCCACCCCGGCGTACACCTCGCCGAGCTTGTGCGCGTCGCGGTGCCTTCGCGACGGGAACCACCGGCATACGTCGACGCACAACGACGAGATGGCCATCACCACCTCATCGACGTTGTCGACGTGGAACTCGTCGGCGGTCACCCCGGCCGCGACGATCGCCGTAATGACGTCGGTCGCCTGGTGGCGCAGCGGCGCGATCGTGCGGTAGTGGGCCGGCGTCAGGCCGTGCAGTTCGTATTGCACGACGCGGGCCTGCTTGTGGTTCTCTGCGTGCCAGGTGGCGAACGCCGCCACCACCGCCCGCAGCCGGTCGGTGAAGCTCGCAGCGGGGTCGTCGGCCTCCTTCAGCGCGGCCAGCAGGCTGCTGTGGCCTTCCAGTGCGATGGCATACAGCAGCTCCTCTTTCGAGCGGTAGTGCGGGTACATGGCCGTCGCGCTCATGTTGAGCCGTTTGGCGATCTGCCGCGTGGAGCTGCCGCCGTATCCCGACTCCGCGAACGCCTCGATCGCAGCCCGTCGCATGCGTTCCGCCGCAGCTGAATCCGCAGCTCGATCGATGGTCATGACGGTCGGGATCCTACACGTATTTGACATTTGTCGATGCTCGGCGCATTATTAGCGAGCGCTCATAAAATGAGCGATCGCTAATTTGAAGATTCCCGAAAGGCTGTCCCGACATGGCGGAGTTCCTCTCGCGGCGTGATGTCGACTTTCTGCTCTACGAGTGGCTCGACGTGGTCGAGTTGACCAAGCGCGACCACTTCGCGGAGCACTCCCGCGACACCTTCGACGCCGTTCTTGATCTGTCTTCCGACATTGCGACGAAATGCTTTGCGCCGCACAACAAGAAGGGCGACCAGAGCCAGCCGTCGGTCGGGCCCGACGGGAAAGTCGTGCTGATCGACGAGATCAAGAACGCGTTGGACACATTCAGCGAAGCGGGCCTGATGGCCGGACCATTCGATGAGGCGGTCGGCGGCATGCAGCTGCCGACAGTGGTGGCACAGGCGTCAATGGCGTTCTTCCGCGCCGCTAACCCCAGCACGACCTCATACGCCTTCCTCACCGTGGGCAACGCCAACCTGCTGGCCGAATACGGCACCGAAGAGCAGATCAACACCTGGGTGCGCCCGATGCTGGAAGGCCGCTACTTCGGCACCATGTGCCTGTCGGAGCCCGATGCCGGCTCGTCGCTGGCCGACATCACGACGAAGGCCGTTCCAGCCGGCGACGGCACCTATCGCGTCACCGGGACAAAGATGTGGATCACCGGCGGTGACCACGAACTGACCGAGAACATCGTGCACCTCGTGCTGGCCAAGGCGCCCGGCGGCGGACCCGGGGTCAAGGGCATCTCGCTGTTCATCGTCCCGAAGTTCCTGCCCGACGGCACCCGCAACGACGTCGCGCTGGTCAGTCTGAACCACAAGATGGGCAACCACGCTACGACGAACGCCCTGCTGAACTTCGGCGACGGCACGCATCAGCCCTCCACCGAGCCCGGCGCGGTCGGCTATCTCGTCGGTGAGGAGCACAAGGGCCTGGCCTACATGTTCCGCATGATGAACGAAGCCCGAATGGCGGTGGGATTGCAGGCGACGGCGAGCGGATACGCCGGCTACCTGGCGTCGCTCGCCTACGCCAAGGAGCGCACACAGGGCCGTCCGGTCGATGCCAAGGACCCCGCGCGCCCGCCAGTGGCGCTGATCGAACACGCCGATGTCAAGCGAATGTTGTTGGCGCAGAAGTCATATGTCGAGGGTGCGCTCGCGCTCGGTCTGTACTGCGCGATGCTGGTGGACGAGGGGCGCACCAGCATCGCCGCAGACCGCGATCGCGCGAATCTGCTGCTCGAAGTCCTCACCCCGATCGCCAAGAGTTGGCCGTCGCAGTGGTGCCTGGAGGCCAACAGCCTGGCCATTCAGGTGCACGGCGGATACGGGTACACCAAGGAGTTCGACGTCGAGCAGTGCTACCGCGACAACCGTCTCAACGCGATCCACGAGGGCACGCACGGCATTCATGGCCTGGATCTGCTCGGGCGCAAGGTCGTCATGCAGGACGGCGCGGGTCTGACCCTGCTGACCGAGCGGATCAACCAGACCATCGACACTGCATTGAAGTCCGACAGCACCGCGGCCTACGCGAAGGATCTGCGCGCGGCGGTGGAACGGTTGCTCGACGTCACCGCGACCCTGTGGGCGGCCGGCGATATCGCCACCACCCTCGCGAACTCGACGATCTACCTCGAGGCGGCCGGACATGTGGTGGTGGCGTGGATGTGGCTCGAGCAGCTGATCGCCGCCAGCGATCACCAGGGCGACTTCTACGACGGCAAACGCGCTGCGGCACAGTACTTCTACGCCTACGAGCTGCCGAAGGTCGGCCCGCAGTTCGATCTGCTGGCCAGCCTGGATCGCACCACGGTTGACGCGCAGGCGAGCTGGTTCTGATCGCAGGACCGGCCCGGCCTCAGGCGGTGGCCTCCGCTTCGGCGAGTTCACGCTTCCACTGGCGGAAGGTTTCCTCCGTGCGGCCGCGCCGCCAGTATCCAGAAATGGAGGCGGCCCACTTAGCGTCGACACCGCGTTCCTTCCGGATGTAGGGCCGCAGGTTGTGCATGACGGTCTGCGCCTCGCCGTGGATGAAGACCTGCACCTGCCCTGGCAGCCAGGCGGCCTCCTTCACCGCGGCGACCAGCGGCGCGTTGTCGCCCGCCAGGTCTTCAGGCACCAGGTCGGACCGGCCGCCGCGGTAGATCCACCTCACCTCGACGCCGGAGGGCGCGCTCAGCGCGATCTCGTCCTCGGGTCCGGCGACCTCGATGAAGACCTTGCCAATTGCATTGTCGGGCAAGGCCTCCAGCGCCGCGCCGATCGCTGGTACCGCCGCCTCATCGCCGGCGAACAGGTGCCAGTCGGCCGCGGGGTCCGGCGCGTATGCGCCATTAGGACTCGTCAGATAGGCCGGAGTACCGGGTGCGGCCGCGGTCGCCCACGGCCCGGCAACACCGTGTTCGCCGTGCACGACGAAGTCGATGGCGATCTCACGGCGCTCGGTATCGACACTGCGCACGGTGTAGGTGCGCACGGTCGGCTGCTGCTCGGCGGGTAGGGCCGTGAAGCTGTCCAGCGTGAGCGGCTGCTGCAGCGCGCCGACGTCGACGCCGTGGTTGACGAAGACGATCTTGACGTAGGCGTCGGTGAACTCGTTGGGCATGAACGTGTCGAACCCCTCGCCGCCAAGGACGACGCGGATGAGGTGCGGTGTCAATTGCTCGCTGCGCACCACGTCGAACGTGTGCACCGGACGTCCTGCCACTGTTCCTCCAGACTCGTGAGCCGACCGCTCTATCAGCCGACCTCTTCGAGGATACGAGCGTGGCCGAAGGGGTGGCGGCCTATATTCGCCAGCGCACGCTGGCCGCCCACCGGACCGACGGGCGGGAATTGGACCACGAATCCATGCCCATATTGCACCAGCATTACGGGTCTTTTGACTTCTAGGTTGAAGGGGTGGACATCGAGGCTGCGGTCCATCGCAGCGGACGGCGTTCCACGCCGTACCAGAATCAGCACACACAAAGGAGATTCACCATGGGCGCTCGACTCAACTTCTACGAAAACACAGTCGGCGGCAGGTTCGCGAAGTACATCAACTCGACGGGCAAGGTCGTGTCCGACTCGACCTTGCCTCTCGCGACGCAGAATCTGGTGAAGATTCGTGCCAGCCAGATCAACGGCTGCAGCTACTGCACCGACATGCACACGAAAGATGCTGCGCACGAGGGTGAAACATCGGTGCGTCTGAATCTCGTTGCGGCGTGGCGGGAGGCCCAGGTATTCACCGACGCCGAGCGCGCTGCACTGGAGTTGACTGAAGAAGGCACCCGACTGGCCGACTCTTCGGGCGGCGTTCCCGACGATGTCTGGACGAACGCCAGTAAGCACTATGACGAGGACCAGCTCGCCGCGCTCGTCGGGTTGATCGCGTTGATCAACACATACAACCGCATGAATGTCCTCATCCAGCAGCCCGCCGGGGACTACCAGCCTGGCCAGTGGGGCTGACACGGCTCGTCCAGATCAGAAGGAGACGGGAGCGGCGATGGACGCACGCCTGAACTTCTACGGAAACAACCTGGGCGCCAGGTTCTCCCATCAGATCCACGCAGCAGCCACCGTCGTAGCCGACTCGATACTGCCCCACTCCACACAGGAACTGTCCGCATCCGTGCGAGTCAGATCAACGGCAGCAGCTTCTGCACGGACATCCACTCCAAGGACTCGGCGCGCGCGGGTGAAACGCCGTTGCGGCTCAACCTGATTGCAGCGTGGCGGGAGGCGACGGTGTTCTCCGACGCCGAACGCGCTGCACTGGCGCTAACCGAACAGGGCACCCGTCTCGGCAGGTCAAAGGTCGGTGGATCCGACGACGTGTGGGCGACTGCCCGCAGACACTACGACGACGATCAGCTGGCAGCACTGGTGTCACAGATCGCGCTCATCAACACCTTCAACCGATTGAACGCGATCACTCGCCAACCCGCGGGCCACGACGAACTCGTCATTCTGCATGAGCGTGAAAATCCATCGGGCCAGCGGACCTAACCGAAGACGCCGTTCGTGAACCCAACCACCATCCATCCAAGACCCATCACGCCGGAGTCGCGGCCCGACAAGAGAAACCCGGAGAGATCGATGTCCAGCTATCTATTTAGTTTCCGCGGCGCGCGAGATTCCGTGCTGCTGCCCGAAACCTTCGACGCGTGGGCGAAGTGGCAATTGCAGTTGGGCCCGCGCCTGAAAGACCGCGGCTACCCGGCGCTCACCGCCGAGACCATCGGCGCGCCGGCGGACGCGACGACTCTAGGTGGGTACTCCGTGATTCGCGCAACCAGCCTCGCCGCTGCAGTCGAACTCGCCCGTGGATGCCCGCACCTGCAGGACGGCGGAGCCGTCGAGATCGCAGAACTGGTCAACAACGACGACCCGTTCGACCAATGGCTCGCAGAACAATACGGCCGCTAGGAGATGTAGTGATGACCATCACGAAACGGACGGGACCCCCATCACGTTGATCAACCATTTGAGGTCGATGTAGACAAACTAGAGGCATTCGTGGCGGGATAGCGTGAACGTGCCGAATCGATGAGCAAGCGGCCGGGATTCCGGTCCATCGCTCACTGCGGCCGGATTCGCGCCTTCAGGTCGTCAAAGTTGCGCAATGGGACGGCGCTGATGCCCTGAACGCGGCGATGGCTCAAGAGGATTGGCGAGGCAAGGTCGTGCAGGCGGTCGATGCGCTTGGCCTTACAGCCAACGCGGGCATTTATCGGGTTGCCTTCGAGATCACCGCACGTTAGGAGGGTGGGCCCGGCGGTCACCGGAGCGCGAGTTTCCAGCGTCCTCCCTGGCGGATGACCAGACCAGCGATCTCCAGGATCGACAGCGGGCCCAGCACCTGCGTCGGTGGCAGACCGGACGCGACCGCGATCTCGTCGGCGGTGCGCGCACCGCGGGCCGGAAGCGCGTCGTAGACGCGTTGCTCGTTGTCGGCGAGACCATCCAACAGGGACGCCGGCCGCTCCTCGTCGGTGGCCAGCTCGCCCACATGCCCGACGAGCTCCACGACCTCCTCGGCGCGGGTGACGACCGTCGCGCCGGCACGCAGCAGCACATGGCACCCGACCGATGCCGACGAGGTGACGGGACCGGGCACCGCGCAAACCCCGCGACCCAGTGCTCGGGCCCACGCCGCGGTGTTAGCCGCGCCGCTGCGTGCACCCGCCTCGACGACCACGGCGGCTCCGGACAGTGCGGCGACGAGCCGGTTGCGCGTCAGGAAGCGGTGCCGGGCGGGACGAACACCGGGCGGGTACTCGGTCACAAGTAGGCCTTGTTCGGCGATGCGATGGAACAGGGCGGCGTGGCCCGTGGGGTAGGGCACGTCGATGCCGCCGGCGAGTACTGCGACGGTGAATCCGTCGGCCGCCAGCGCAGCGCGATGCGCCGCTCCGTCGATGCCGTAGGCGCCGCCGGACACCACCGCCGCATCCCGCTCCGCCAAGCCGGCGGCCAGCTCCGCGGCGACGTGCTCGCCGTACGCGGTGGCGGCGCGAGTTCCGACGATCGCCGCCGCTCGCTGCGCGACCTCGTCGAGCCGCGCAGGCCCCGTCATCCACAGCGCCAGCGGTGGATGCGCTTCCGGCCGCTGCTTCGTGTCGACACCGGCGAAGGCGGTGAAGGCCAACAGCGGCCATTCGGCGTCCGCAGCGGTGACCAAACGCCCACCCAATCGCTCGAGACACGCCAGATCGTCTGCAGCACAGTCGATTTCATGACGGGCCTCGGTGAGACGCATCAGCTGATCGTCGAGCGCGCGTCGCTTCACCCGCTCCGCCGCTTCGACGGGTCCCTCCCGGTTCACCAGTGCTACGAGTTGCGGGCAGGGTGGTTCGACGACTCGCGACAGATATGCCAATGCGCGCATGACAGTATCGGTCATCGCGCACCCCCACCCTGGCGGAAGCTAAGCGCCGTGGTGACCTGCTGGAGCCCGGGTGAGGTCCGCCCGGCGAGATCGGCGAGCGTCCACGCGACCCGCAACGTGCGGTCGACGCCTCGGATGCTGAGCAGACCGCGGTCGAGCGCGGTTCGCAGCGGCTCCATCGCGGCCGCCTCCGGTCGAAACTTGCGCCGAAGCAGTGCACCGCTGACCTCAGCGTTGGTGCAGATTCCGTGTGGCCGCCACCGTTGTTCGGCAACTGCCCGCGCGGCCGCCACCCGTTCACGCACGGCGGCCGTCGACTCGCCCTCCTCGACTGCGAACGCACCCGCCCGCGCCGTATGCATCTCCACACGCAGATCCACACGGTCCAGCAGTGGACCCGACAGCTTGCCGAGATATCGCCGCTTGGCCATCGGCGCACAGAGGCAGTCCTTCGGATCCGCAGGCGCACACGGGCACGGGTTGGCGGCCAGCACCAATTGGAATCGTGCCGGGTAGCGTGCAACCCCGTCACGGCGGGCGAGCCGAACCTCGCCCTCCTCCAACGGAGTTCGCAGTGCTTCCATGGCGCTGACCCCGATCTCCGCACACTCGTCGAGGAACAGCACGCCTCGGTGGGCACGGCTGACCGCCCCCGGCCGGGCCAATCCCGAGCCGCCACCGACCAGCGCCGCAACGCTCGACGTGTGGTGCGGCGCCACAAACGGCGGCCGCGTGATCAGCGGCGTGCTGCCCGACAGGAGGCCCGCCACGGAGTGGATCGCTGTCACCTCCAGCGATTCACCTTCGGACAGCGGCGGCAGTAGTCCCGGAAGGCGTTGCGCCAGCATCGTTTTGCCCACGCCGGGCGGGCCGGTCATCATCAGGTGATGGGCACCGGCCGCGGCGACCTCGACCGCGAACCGGGCATGCGACTGGCCCACCACATCGGCGAGGTCCGCCGCGGGCTCCGCGGCCGACGACGGAGTGTCGATCCGGTCGCCGAGTTGAGCCGCTCCAGTCAACCACTTGTGCAGTTGCCCTAACGTGCGTACGCCCCACACCTCGACGCCGTCGACCAGGCTGGCCTCCGCAAGGTTGTCGACGGGGACGACCACGGCCGGCCAGCCTTCGCGCTTGGCGGCCAGCACGGCAGGCAGCACCCCCTTGACCGGACGGACCCGCCCGTCCAGCGCCAATTCGCCTAGCAGCACAGTCTTTTCGAGTCGCTCCCACGCTTTCTTGCCGTTGGCCGACAACACGGCGGATGCGAGCGCCAAGTCGTAGACCGAGCCCATTTTTGGTAGCGTCGCCGGCGATAGTGCCAGTGTCAGCCGCGCCATCGGCCAGCTGTGTCCGCAATTGGTGATCGCCGCGCGTACCCGGTCCCGCGACTCCTGCAGGGCGGCGTCGGGCAGTCCGACGAGATGCACGCCGGGCAGCCCGGAGGTGATGTCGGCCTCGATCTCCACGATCTCGCCGTCGAGGCCGCGCACGGCCACCGAGAAGGCTCTGCCAAGCGCCATCAGCCGACTCCCTGCAGATGCGTGATCTCCGGCGTCCGGCTCCGACCGATGCGCACGCCGATCACGTCGATGCGCACCGCCGCCCAGCTGCCGTGCTGCGCCGCGAGCCACAGCCCGGCGAGCCGCCGCAACCGGCGCACCTTGTTGGGTGTCACGGCCTGGGCCACGCCACCGAACTGGTCGCTGGTGCGGGTCTTGACCTCAACGAACACCACGATGCGTGCCGCGTCATCGGCGGCGATCACATCCAGCTCGCCGTATCGGCACCGCCAATTGCGGGTCAATACGCGCAGCCCAAGAGACGTCAGATGGTCAACGGCCAGTTGCTCACCGAATGCACCGATCTCGGCACGGGTCAACGTCGTCATGGGGCCACCATCCGGGCCTGCGCCGACAACGCGCCGACCGGAGCGCGCCGGTATCCCCACACGCCCATCCATCCACAACCGCCGTGCGCACGGTTTCGCGGCCGTCAAAAAGGGGGTATACGGGGCCATGGTCGACAAACCAATCCAAGGCGTCGCCGACAGGGCGACGGACAGCGATGCCTTCGAGTACGCGGCCCGCGCAGGCTTCGCCGTCAGCGGTGTATTGCATGTTCTCGTTGCGTACATCATTGCGCGTATCGCCGTGGGAGCCGGCGGCAATGCCGATCAGTCTGGCGCGCTGGCGACGCTGGCCCGTCAAACCGGCGGCGCCCTGCTTCTGTGGGTCGTCGCGGTCGGATTGGTGGCACTGGGTCTGTGGCGGGTCGCCGAAGCGATCGTCGGTTCCAAGCCCGGCGAGCGATCTGGCGGAGATCAGGACGACACCCCTGCGTGGAAGCGCGCCAAGTCCCTCGGACTTGCGATCGTGAACTTCGCGATCGCGTTTTCCGCCGCACGCTTCGCGATGGGAAGCGGTCAACAAAGTAGTCAGCAGAACGCAGGACTGAGCGCGCAGATGATGCAGTCCGGCTGGGGCAAGGCCGTCCTCATCCTGGTGGGCCTTGGGCTGGCCGCGGTCGGCGGATACCACGTCTACAAGGGCGCATCGAGGAAGTTCCTCAAGGATCTGCGCGTTTCCGGCGGATCGGGGATCACGGCGGTCGGCGTCACCGGTTACGTGGCCAAGGGTCTGGTGCTCGCAGGCGCGGGCGTACTCGTGATCGTCGCGACTCTGCAGGCCGATCCCTCGAAGGCAACGGGATTCGATGCCGCGGTCAAGACACTCGGGCACGCCCCGTTCGGAAGGGTCCTACTCGTCGTTGCCGCTCTTGGTATCGCGGCCTTCGGCGCATACAGCTTTGTGCGCAGTCGCCACGGCCGCATGTAGCCGGTTACATCCCGCCGCCCGATTGGGACAGCGCCTGGTACAGCGCGGCGATCTGCATCGGCTGGATCGCCGCGTTGCAGCCGTGCTGCATGTCGACCAGCGGCGCCGCGATGCCGCGTAGCTCCTGATACTCCATCGGACGGCCGACGAAGTAATCACGAACCGACTGCTCGGCGCCCGCTCCCTGCATACCCGCCGCCGACAGCACCGCGTTGGCGTCGGGATGCGCGTCAAGCCACCCGCCCGCCGCATCGAGCACCCCGCTGGCCGTGTGGGAGAAGTCGCTCGCCATGCACCCGGGCTCGGCGGCCGCGGTCGGAATCGCGATCGTCGCGGCGGCGACGCCCCCGAGCACGCAAGTGGCAAAGGCGCCGAGCAGGCCGCGGCGCACGGCAGTAATTGACATTGTCATTTCGATTGTCCTCAGATGTTGTTGCCAATGGGTCACTCACCCCTGACCTGAGGAAAGACTTACCAGTAGCACTTCAAGATCAAGCCGGGTTCGACGATCTCGTAAGAACATCGTCACCTGCACCGGCGGCGAAGCCGAGCACGGAACCATCGCCGAACCTGAGCTTGTGATCGATTTCCGGGCCTTGGGTTCGAGCACAACCTCAGGTTCGGCGACGTTTCCGCCGGATACCGGCACAGCAACAATTTGAGGTCAGCCAAGGGTAAGTTTCATTAGGTAACGCTCAGCTAAATGCGTCAAATACGGAAGGACTTACTGGATGCGACGACGTTGGAGCCCGATCGCCCCAATGGTGTCAGTCCTCGCCGTCGTCCTCGGCCTCACGGCGTGCTCGAGTGCCGGCAACGACGAGCTACTCATCTACAACGCCCAGCACGAGTCGCTGACCAAGGAGTGGATCGACGCGTTCACCAAGGAGACCGGCATCAAGGTGACCTACCGGCAGGGCGGGGATACCGAGCTCGGCAACCAGCTGGTGGCCGAAGGCGACAAATCGCCCGCCGACGTCTTCCTGACTGAGAACTCCCCCGCGATGGCCGCGGTGGAGAAAGCCGGACTCTTCGCAGACTTGAACTCTGACACCTTCAATCAGGTTCCAGCGCAGTACCGTCCGGCCACCGGCAAGTGGACGGGCGTCGCGGCACGCAGCACCGTCTTCGTCTACAACAAGAGCAAGCTGCAACCTGATCAGCTGCCGAAATCCATGTTGGACCTGCAGCAACCCGCGTGGAAAGGCCGTTGGGGTGGCGCTTCGACCAAGGCGGACTTCCAGGCCATCGTCTCGGCTCTGCTTCAGCTCAAGGGCGAGCAGGCCACCGCGCAGTGGCTAGCCGGCATGAAGACCAACGCGGTCGTCTACAACGACAACATCGCCACCATGAAGGCCGTCAATGCCGGCGAGGTCGACGGCGGCGTCATCTATCACTACTACTGGTTCCGCGATCAGGCCAACACCAAAGAGGACAGCGGCAACACCGAGCTGTACTACTTCAAGAATCAGGATCCCGGCGCATTTGTCAGCCTGTCCGGCGGCGGCGTGCTCAAGTCCAGCAAGAAGCAGGACCAGGCGCAGCAATTCATCAAGTTCGTCACCGGCAAGGCCGGGCAGGAAGTACTCGAGAAGGGCACCTCATTCGAGTACCCCGTGGCCAGCGGTGTTCCCGCGAACCCTGCCTTGCCGCCGCTCGACTCGCTGCAGGCGCCCAAAGTCGATCCCTCGACGCTGGATGCTCAGAAGGTGACGGACCTGATGACGAAGGCTGGCTTGTTGTAGGTGGTCGCTCCCTCCGTCTCGCGCCCCGCGGCATCGGTTTCGCGGTCGGAAGCGGCCGCCCGTCCCGGCCCGCTCGTCTCGGCCACAGTCGCGATCCTGGTGACCGCCACGTGCATCCCGCTTGGATACGTTGCTTGGGGGGCGGTGTCGATCGGGTGGACACGGGCCTACGACCTCGTAGTCCGGCCCCGGGTCGGCGAGCTGTTGTTCAACACCGTCGCGCTGGTCGTCGTCACGGTGCCGCTATGTGTCGTCATCGGTGTCGGTGTCGCCTGGCTGGTGGAGCGGACGGACCTTCCGGGCCGGGCATTCTGGCGTCCGTTGTTCGTTGCGCCGCTGGCCATTCCGGCATTCGTCAACAGCTATGCCTGGGTCGGCGTGATCCCATCTCTGCACGGGCTGTGGGCGGGTGTCTTGATCACGACGCTGTCGTACTTCCCGTTCATGTATCTGCCCGCGGCCGCGACGCTGCGCCGGCTCGATCCGGCGGTCGAGGAGTCGGCGCGTGCACTGGGTTCCGACTCGGCCGGTGTGTTCTTCCGGGTGGTGCTGCCGCAGCTGCGGCTGGCCATCCTCGGCGGCGGCCTGTTGATCGGCGTCCATCTGCTCGCCGAGTTCGGCGCGTTCGCGATGGTCCGCTTCGACACCTTCACGGTCGCGATCTTCCAGCAGTTCCAGGTCACCTTCGACGGGGCTGCGGGCAGTATGCTCGCCGGCGTGCTGGTGGTGCTCTGCATGGTGCTGCTGCTGGCCGAAGCAGTGGCTCGCGGGCGCGCCCGGTTCGCCCGCATCGGAGCAGGCGCCCCACGGGTCGCAACTCCGATCCGCTTGGGCCGCATTACAATACCCGCGCAGGTGGGCATGGTCGCGCTGACAGTGCTCGCGCTCGGCGTGCCGGTATGGACGATCCTGCGCTGGCTGTGGATCGGGGGCGCCGAGGTGTGGGTGCTCGACGAAATCGGCACCGCGCTTGGCCAAACCATCGGCCTGGCCACGGTCGCGGCGGTGCTGACCACCGTGCTGGCGTTCCCTGTCGCGTGGGTCGCCGTGCGGTCCAGCGGCGTGTTGGCTCGGACGGTGGAGGGCGCCAACTACTTCACCAGTTCGCTTCCCGGCATTGTCACCGCCCTCGCGCTCGTGACGGTCACCATTCACGTCGCCCGCCCGCTCTACCAGAGCGTTGCGCTCATCGTGTTCGCCTATGTGCTGCTGTTCATGCCGCAGGCGCTTGTCAACGTGCGGGCCGGGCTCGCCCAGGTGCCGCCTAGCCTCGAGGAGGCGTCCCGTTCGCTGGGCAGTTCGCCATCGGCCACCTTCCTGCGGGTGACACTCCGGCTGACCGCGCCCGCCGCAGCGGTCGGCGCGTCGCTGGTATTCGTCGCCGTGGCAACGGAATTGACCGCGACGCTACTGCTCGCGCCGACCGGTACCAGGACGCTATCGATGCGATTCTGGTCGCTTTCCAGCGAGCTGGACTACGCGGCCGCCGCCCCGTACGCGCTCGTGTTGGTGGTGCTCGCCATCCCGGTGACACTGGTGCTGTTCCGGCAGTCGACGAAGGTGGCCGCCCTATGACGACCGCCATCCTCGACGTCAAAGGACTCGCCAAGTCTTTTCACGCAAACACGGTGCTGCACGAGATCGACCTCGTTCTGCAACCGGGCACCACGACCGCCGTCGTCGGGTCGTCGGGTTGCGGCAAGACCACGCTGCTGCGGCTCATCGCCGGGTTCGAGACACCCGACGGCGGAACGATCACGATCGCCGGACGACAGGTGGCGAGCCCGGAAAATGCTGTGGCACCGCACCGTAGGGGTGTCGGCTACGTCGCGCAGGACGGTGCCCTGTTCCCACACCTGACCGTCGGCCAGAACATCGCATATGGATTGCGCGGTACTGCCCGCAGCGAGGTGCGTGCCCGCGTCAGTGAGCTGCTCGAAACCGTTTCCCTGGACGCGTCATATGCGTCTCGCCGCCCGCACCAACTCTCCGGGGGCCAACAGCAGCGCGTCGCGCTGGCGCGTGCGCTCGCCCGACACCCGGTCCTGATGCTGCTCGACGAGCCGTTCAGCGCACTCGACACCGGGTTGCGCGCGTCCACCCGCAAGGCGGTTGCCGGTCTGCTCACCGACGCGGGCGTGACAACGCTTCTGGTGACTCACGACCAGGAAGAGGCGCTGTCGATCGCGGATCAGGTGGCAGTCATGCGCGACGGGCGTTTCACCCAGGTCGGCAGCCCGGAGCAGGTATACCGGCAACCCACCGACCGTTTCACCGCCGAATTCCTCGGCGACTGCATTGCACTTCCCTGCGCGGTCGCATCGGGAGTCGCCGACTGTGCGCTCGGCCGCATACCTGTGCAGGGATCGGCTGCCGACGGACCAGCCACGCTCGTGCTGCGGCCCGAACAGCTTGTCGCGACGGTGGTTTCGGACAGCGAACAGCTCGACGGCGTCGGAACGGTGGTCGCGACCGAGTTCCTCGGCCACGACGTGCTGTTGACCATCGACCCGGCAGGCGACGCCGCCCCGCTTGTCGTGCGCCAGCACAGCCACAACCCGCCGCCCATCGACGCCAAGGTGCGGATCAAGGTGCTGGGCAGCGGGGTTTTGCTCACATGAACCGGCTGCTCGACCACCTTCGCGGCCGCGGCGAACAAATGGCCGTGCTGACGGACACGCAGCAGCTCTCATACCACCAGCTCGCCGACACGGTCGCCGACGCCGCGCAGGAACTCGATGGGCCTCGCCGCCTTGTGCTGCTCGAAACCCGCAACGACTTGGACACTTTGGTGCGCTACCTGGCGGCGATGTCGGGCGGCCACGTCGTGCTGCCCATCGAGGCCGGGCGCGATCACACGGCGATGGTGCAGATGTATGAACCCGACGTCGTCATCGACGACAACGGAATCCACCACCGCCATCGCGGCGGACGCCATCCGCTGCACGACGACCTCTCCCTGTTGCTGTCCACGTCGGGCAGCACCGCCTCACCCAAGCTGGTCCGGCTGTCCCACACCAATCTGGTGTCCAACGCCGCCGCCATCGCCGACTACCTCGACATCCATGAAACCGATAGGGCCGCAACCACTCTGCCGATGTCGTATTGCTACGGCCTGTCGGTGATTCACAGTCACCTGCTGCGCGGCGCGGGCCTGGTCCTCACCGATCACTCGGTCATCGACGACGAGTTCTGGGAGCTGTTCCGCAGGCACCGCGGCACGACGTTCGCCGGCGTGCCCTACACCTTCGAGCTGCTCGAGCGCGTCGGCGCCGAGACATTGGATCTATCGCACCTGCGGTATGTCACCCAGGCCGGCGGCCAGATGCCACCCGAGCGTGTTCGCCGATTCGCCGAACTGGGCCGACGACAGGGCTGGGATCTGTTCGTGATGTATGGGGCGACAGAAGCCACCGCCCGAATGGCCTATCTCCCACCGCAACTCGCCTCGTCGCACCCCGGCACCATCGGCGGTCCGATACCCGGGGGATCGTTGACGGTCGAACTGCGCGACGTCGGGGACGGCGAGGACGTCGGCGAGCTGGTCTACCGCGGCCCCAATGTGATGATGGGCTACGCGCACCGGCCCGCCGACTTGGCGCTCGGGAAGACCGTCGACGCCCTGCACACCGGCGACATCGCCCGTCGGGGCCCCGATGGACTGTACGAAGTGGTGGGGCGCAGCGGCCGTTTCGTCAAAATGTACGGTCTGCGGATCGACCTCCAACGTGTCGAGGCGACCCTGCGTGACCACGGTGCGACGGCGTTCTGCACCGACGTCGACGACCGCCTCGCCGTGGCGGCTGTCGGTCGCGACGAGGGGGAGATTCAACGCGCCACCGCCGCAGCTGCCGGCGTCCCGGCCGGCGCCGTGCAGGCCGTCAGCGTCGTGGAGCTGCCGATGCTGCCGTCGGGCAAGCCGGATTACCAGGCGGTGCGCGACCTCGCGCGCGCATCGAACACCGACAAGCCCAACGTGATTGGGCTCCGTGAGCTGTTCGCCGACGTGCTGCAGATCGACGCCGACCGCATCGATCCCGACGCCAGCTTCGTCGATTTGGGCGGCAATTCGCTGTCCTACGTGATGATGTCGGTACGGCTGGAACGCGCGCTGGGGCGGCTGCCCGCAGACTGGCAGCGACTTCCTCTGCGAGAGCTGGAAGCCATGCCCAAATCGGCGCGACGGAGGTGGCCCTGGAGCGCAACCCTGGAGACCAGCGTTGCCCTGCGCGCCGTCGCGATCGTGCTCATCGTTGGTTCACATGACGGGTTATTCGCTCTGTGGAGCGGCGCGAACGTGCTGCTGGGCATCGCAGGATACAACTTCGGCCGGTTCTGCCTGACACCGGTGTCGCGAGCAGACCGAGTGCGGCACCTGCGCAACACGATCGCCTGGATCGCGGGGCCGTCGGTCGTGTGGGTGGCGATCGCGCTATTGATCACCGACGACTATGCCCCCACGAATCTGTTGCTGGCCAACAAGTTCCTCGGACCGCACGACAGCATGACCGCCGGTCGGCTGTGGTTCGTCGAAGTGCTTGTGTGGATTCTGGTGGCGCTGGCCGTGCTGTGCTGGTTGCCGGTCATGGACCGGTTGGAACGGCAGTGGCCCTTCACAGTTGCACTGGCGTTCCTGGCCGCCGGGCTGGCGCTGCGGTACGACATCCTCGGAATGCACCTGGGCAGCGACGCAGGGTTCACAGTGCTGGCATTCTGGTTCTTCGCGATCGGGTGGGCCGCGGCCAAGGCGTCGACGACGCTGCAGCGCATCGCGGTGACGATAGCGCTGATCATCAGCCTGCACGGGTATTTCGACAGCACTCTGCGAGAAGCGTTGGTGCTGGGCGGTCTTGTGTTGCTCATCTGGTTGCCGACGATTCGCTGCCCACCCGCGGCCACCGTCGTCGCCGGCGTCATCGCGGAGGCGTCGCTGTACATCTACCTCACCCACTACCAGGTCTATCCCCTATTCGACGGCCATCCGCTGCTCGGTGTCGTTGCATCCGTTGGGGTCGGCGTGCTGCTGACGCATCTGGCCACGGTGCTGCGCAGGCGGCTTCGCGGGAGGTTGGGCCCGCTCAGCTGGTCGACGGTTCCCGCTCCGCGATGAGCCCCTCTTGGGTCATCGTGGCAGCTATGGCGCCGTCGGCGCGTACCCAGCTGGCGGTGACGACGCCGCGCCCCCGCGCCGCGGCAGGCGAGCGGCATTCCAGCAGATTCCATTCGTCGGCCCGGATGGGTCGATGAAACCAGATCGACGAGTCGGTGGTGCCGCTGCGGTGGCTGCGGTCCTTCATCGAGTGCCCGTGCACCTGCAGCGCAGGGTCGATCATGTAGACGTCCGTGACGTACACCGCGACCAACGTGTGGACCGCCGGGTCGTCGGGGAGCGGAACCGTTGCCCGCCACCACAGTCGCCGCACGAACTCGCCGGTCGAGGTGTCGTCGGCGATCCTGATGTCGAGCTCGTCCAGCGGCATCGACGGCGCCGCCCCCGCCGGACCGGTGCGCGGCAGCGTCGTGGGATCGGCGGGCATCTCCGGCCGGTGCCCGTGTTCAGGGCCGGACAGCTCGGCGGCGAACGACACCGTGGCCGTCGTCAACAGACGCCCGTCCTGATGCGACTCGACGCGCCGCGCGGCCGCGGTCCTGCCGTCGAACACCCGGGCCACCGTGTACTCGACGGGGTCACCGGCTTCGCCGCCGCGCAGGAACTGCAGGTGCATGTTCGTCGGCGGCCGGTCGGCGTCGACCGTGTGCACGGCGGCGGCCAAACTCTGCGCAACGAATTGCCCACCATAGGCACGCTTTCCGGCCGGGCCGCTGGCGGGCCCAATCCATGTGTCCGCGTCTGCGCCCGACTCCAGATCGAGCAACGTGAGCAGTGCGCTCATGCCACGGTGCCTGATTCGGTCAGCCTGCCGATTTCGTCCGGAGTCATCCCCAGCCACTCGCCAAGCACCGCCGCGGTGTCGTCGCCGAGCGCTGGTGCGGCGACAGCGGGCGGGTACGCGCCATCGATCGAGATGGGCAATCCGGGCGCCAGGTACTCCCCGATCCTGGGCTGGTCGAGCGGGATGAACATCGGGTTGGCAATCACCCGCTCGTCGGTCGCGGTTTCGGCGAACGTCCGGTATCGGTCCCACAACACGGAGGTCGCCGAGAGTCCGGCGGTGATCTCCTCGGCACTGTGTTGTGCGAACCACTCGGTGAACAAGCCGGACAGCGCGTCACGGTGGCGGTACCGCTCCCCTTCGTCGGTGAAGTCGGCGCCGAGTGTGTCGGCAAGCGCGGCAACGGCTTTCGTCGTTTCGGTGAGTTCGGTCAGGTCGCGGAAATGCCGCCCCGTCAGCACGACGATCATGAAGGACGCGCCGTCACTGCTAGAGAAATCCTGGCCGTATTGGCCGTACACCGAGTTACCGATCCGTTCGCGAGCCGTGCCGTTCACCATCACCTCGGTGAAGAAGCTGAGATTGCCCGCGGTGGCCAGGGCCACGTTCTCCAGCGGAAGGCTGATCCGCTGGCCATGACCGGTGGCGTCGCGGTGCCGCAACGCGGTGACGACGGCCAGCGCCGCGTAGATGCCGCATGCGACATCCCACGCGGGCAGAACGTGATTCACCGGCGTGGCGAGTTCGGCGGGACCCGTCACCATCGGAAATCCGATCCCAGCGTTGACGGTGTAGTCCACGCCCGTGCCGCCGTCGGCACGGCCGGACACCTCGACGTGAATCAGATCGGGCCGCAGCCGCGTCAGAGTGTCATACGAATGCCATTCCCGGCCCGCGACATTCGTCACCAACACGCCGCCGCCGGCGATCAGCCGCTGCACGAGGTCTTGGCCCTCCTGCGAGCGCATATCGGCCGCCACCGATCGCTTGCCTTTGTTCAGGCCCGCCCAGTAGATGCTGTCACCCTCGTCGGTGAGCGGCCACCGATGATAGTCGGCCGCGCCGCCGATCGGATCGATCCGGATCACCTCGGCACCCAGTTGCGCCAGCGTCATCCCGGCCAACGGCACAGCGACGAAGCTGGAGATCTCGACGATCCGCACGCCGGCCAACGGACGCGTGGGATTCGGCGTTTGCGTCATCCGCTCAAGCTATCAAGCGCCCGCACGGGCGAGTTTGATCGCTGCGGCTTCGATGGTGTCCTCCGACAACAACACCTCAAGGGCGGCGTCACCGAGCGGGATGAAGCTGTCCTTGCTGGCGACGCGGTCGACGGCGCCGGTGTAACCGTGCGCTAGCAGGGTGGCGAGCACACCCTCGCCCACTCCCCCGGTGTAACGGGTTTCGTCGACGATCAGCACACGTCCGGTGGCGCTGGACTCGCGGAGCATGTCCTCCACTGGCAGCGGGGCCAGCCACCTCAGGTCGACGACCCGGGCACGGATGCCGAGAGATTCGAGTTGGCGAGCCACCCGCAGGCTCATCCGCAGCCCGTTGCCAAAAGTGAGCATCGTCAGATCCGTCCCATCGCCGTAGGTGCGTGCGCGGCCGATCGGCACCCCGGCCTCCGGGTATGCCGCGAGCCACCCGTCGTCGCCGTCGTCGTGCAGATCGCGGGTGTGGTAGAGCGCGATGGGTTCGAGGAAGACGCACACGACCCCCGCCGCCTTCGCCGCGGCAACGCATGTACATAGGATCGCGGCGGCGTCATCGGGTCGCGCCGGCGAAGCGATCACGACGCCCGGAATGTCGCGGATCGCGGCGATGGAGTTGTCGTTGTGAAAATGCCCGCCGAAGCCCTTCTGGTATCCATAGCCGGCGACGCGGACCACCATCGGATTTCGGTACTGGCGGTTGGAGAAGAACTGCAGCGTCGCACCTTCCCCGCGAATCTGGTCCGCGGCGTTGTGAACGTAGGCGAGGTACTGGATCTCGGGTATCGGCAGCAGCCCGGAGACACCGGCACCCAACGCCAAACCGAGGATCGACTGTTCGTCGAGCAGTGTGTCGAATACCCGCGCCGAACTATTCCTGCCAAGAAGTCCACGGGTGACGCCATATACGCCGCCCTTTCGGGCGACGTCCTCGCCAAAGATCATGGCCTCCGGGTATCGATCCAGGATGTCATGCAGCGCACGGTTGATCGCAAGCGCAACCGTCAACGGCGCCTCCGGGTCGCCGGACCTCACCGCCGCGGCCAGCGACGCAGGATAGGCGGCGACGGCTTCCTCGAGGCCGTCCTGCAGGGGTTTCATCACCGCTGCCACGCTGTCAAGCTGTGGCAGATCCCCGACCTCACCCGCGAGCTCAATGACATTGGCGCGCTTGGCTTCATAACGGTCAAGAACCTCCACCGGAGTCAGCACACCAGCATCGGTCAACGCCTTGGCGGTGCACAGCACCGGATCCCGGCCGAAGTCGGACGTAATCTCGTCGGGGCGGCGGTAGGCCGCTTCGTAGTCGGACCCGGCATGACCCATCAGCCGCACCGTCCGCAGATGCAGGAACGCCGGGCGCCGGTGCGCACGAACCCAGAAGGCCGCCGCCGTCGCGGCGTCGAACGTCGCCGCTACATCAGAGCCGTCGGCATCGAAATACCGTAACCCGTCACGGTTTCCGTAGGTGTGCTCGATCCATCCGCGCGGCGTCTTGACGCTGATGCCGATCCCGTTGTCCTCGCACACGAACAACAACGGCATGGGTACACCCTGATACGCCGAGTGCAGCGCGGCATTGATGGCACCGACCGCGGTGGAGTGATTCACCGACGCGTCGCCGAAGCTGCACACCGTGATGGCGTCGTTGGGCCATGGGCAGGCCACGCCCAGTTTTCGGGTGCGCGCGATGGAAAACGCAACGCCGACGGCACGCGGAAGGTGCGATGCGATGGTCGACGTCTGCGGAATGATGTTGAGGTCGTGGCGGCCGAACACCTTGTGCCGCCCACCGGCGATCGGTTCTTCGGTGGTCGCCACCAGCCCAAGCAGCACGTCGCGCAAGGGGTCCCGGCCGCCGACCTGAGCGGCGCGGGCCAGGAAGAAACCGCCGGAGCGATAGTGCAGCAATGCGGGATCGGTGAGACGAAGTGCTGCCGCGACCGCAGCATTGCCCTCATGCCCCGATGATCCGATGGTGTAGTAGCCCTTGCCCTGGGACCGCAACCAGCGCGCGGCCAGATCGAGGTGACGACTGCCGAGTTGAGCATCGAACAGCGCCAAGCACTGGCCCACCGTCAGCGATGAACCGTCGCGCAGAGCATCGTCGTGTGAGCGCTCCCCTTCCGACCCGCGCATTGCGGAGACGGTCGTGATGAAATGCTCGTCGATAGGTTCAGCCAACCGGGGCTCCTGAGCTAGGGACTTATTGTCGGGCGTACCAAGACGTTTCGGACGAATGCCACGATCTGCGCGGCGCAGGCGCCGTCGGGGTCCTGGTCAGGGTCGTAGATCGCTAGGCTGCCGCCGACACATGACGGCGCTCCGGTGAACAGCGCCATGACGAGGTCGGTGAGCTGGTCCCACGTCAGGCCGCCGGGTTCGTCGTCAACGTCGGGCAGCCCCTGGGCTCCGAACTCGACGGGATCGAGCACGTCGAGGTCGATGTGGAGCCACCACCGGCTGACGTGACGCGACAGCTGCTCGATCGCGCGGCGTCCGGTACTCGCTGGGTCGTCGGCGACTTCAGCGAGCGGAGCAAGCCACACCCCGGATTCGGCGAGAGTGCCGACGTTGAACTGCTGTCGCCACTCATCGTCGCGCGGGCCGAGTATCACCAGCTGTTCGGACCGCAGCGCGGGCAGGCGATCGGCGAGTTCGCCGGTCAGCAGGCGGCCGGTCAGCCCGAGCAGCAGCCCGATCTCGGTGTTGGCGGCCTCGCCGTCCTCGGACACGTCAAGAGGCATGGTGTCCTCGTGACCGTCGATGAATACCAGCCCGACGTCGCCGACGTGATCGCGCAGCCCGGTCACGATTCCCAGCAGCGTCGAGCAGTCGCCGCCGTACACGAACGGGAACCGGCCCGCACCCACCACCGTGCCCACCTTGCGATTGAGGGCATCGGTCATAGCCAGCAGCGCCGGTTCGTTGATCAGGCTGGTCGACGCGCCGCGGGAGGGCTCCGGATCGGGCAGTGCGAGATCGTCGTCATCGATTACATGGTGATGGTCGAAGGCGTCGCGCAGCCCGGCATCGCGCAGCGCACCTGGGGCACGTGCTTGATGTCCGGCGCGCCCGTAGCCGTCGAACGGAACCCCGATCAGCTCGATGTCGGCCACCACACTCACCCCTCGATAACCACGGCACTGCCACCGGAGCCGGTCAACAACACCCCGCGGTCACCGTCGACGATCACACCCCGAACATAGGTCGAATAGGGCCTGGCGCCGTCGTAAATCTCGTTCTTGACCGCTTCGGCCATCGATCGCCCGCCCTCGGACCACTGGTAGCGGTAGGACGTCTCGGTCTCGGCTTGGCCCAGGTCTTCGGAAACCACTTCCAGCTCGACGCCGTCGGGTTTGGCGATGCCAAGCGCTGCCAGCACGTCGTCGATGAGCCGTCGGACCACGCCCGCAATCGCACTTCGGATCACGCCCGAATGACACCGCGGCGGCGGGGTACCACGGTCCTCCATGGCGCGCCGCGATGCCGCGACTTCCGGCGCGAGCTCGACGAGGATCAAATGAGTTCGATGCAGTCGGCAATGGAGTCCAGCACCCGACCGGGACGGAATGGATAACGCTCGATGTCAGCGACGGCGGTCGATCCGGTGAGCACCAGGATCGTGTCCAGGCCTGCCTCGATACCGGCGACGACGTCGGTGTCCATCCGGTCGCCAACCATCATGGTGCTCTCCGAGTGCGCCTGGATCCGGTTGAGCGCGCTGCGGAACATCATCGGATTCGGCTTGCCGACGAAGTAGGGTTCCCGGCCGGTCGCCTTGGTGATCATGGCGGCGACGGAGCCCGTGGCAGGCATCGGACCCTCCGCAGACGGCCCGGTGACGTCGGGGTTGGTCGCGATGAATCGTGCGCCGCCCAGGATCAAGCGGATGGCCTTGGTGATTGCCGTGAACGAATACGTCCGGGTCTCGCCGAGGACAACGAAGTCGGGGTCGACGTCGGTGAGCGTGTAGCCGAGTTCGTGCAGCGGGGTGGTGAGCCCGGCCTCGCCGATGACGTAGGCCGAACCTCCGGGCAACTGATCGCTCAGGAAGGTCGCGGTGGCCAGCGCGGACGTCCAGATCGAGGCTTCCGGCACCGTCAGGCCGGAGCGGGCGAGCCGGGCGGACAGGTCACGCGGCGTGAAGATCGAGTTATTCGTCAGCACCAGGAACGGCCGCTCCCGCTGCGCCAGGCGCTGCAGGAATTCGGCGGCGCCGGGAAGGGCATGTTCTTCGCGGACGAGCACGCCGTCCATATCGGTGAGCCAGCACTTCGGTGTCGAGCGCACGAGTCCAGCCTAGGCTGGCCGCCATGGATGGGACGTCGATACGACGCGCCACCCCGGCCGATCTGACCGACATCCGACAGTTGATCGCCGACGCCTACACGAAATACGTCGAGCGCATCGGCCGACCTCCGGCTCCGATGACCGCTGACTACGCCGCGATACTCGAGCATTCCCGGGTATGGGTGCTCGAAACCGGCCAGGCCATCGTCGGCGCGCTTGTGACGGAGGACCGCGGCGACCACCTACTGCTTGAGACGATCGCGGTCGCGCCCGGTGCCCAGGGCATCGGGTATGGTCGGCGGCTGCTCGAGCGCGCCGAGCGCGATGCGGCCGAACTCGGATTCTCCGAGGTGCGGCTGTACACCAACGAGGCGATGACGGAGAACCTGAGCTTCTACCCTCGGCACGGCTACCGCGAAACCGGCCGCGCAGTCCAGGACGGCTTCCGGCGCGTCTATTTCTCAAAGACAGTGCGCCAGGACGACGTCGGCGACCCGCGCGACGGGGAGCGTCGTGACCACCTCCAGGGTGGCGGCCTCCCTCAGTAGCGGTTCGACCGTGTCGAGGTACTCGAGTGTCTCGGCGATCTGGGCCGGATCCTTGCCGTACGGATTCGTGGTTCGCGTCCTGAGCCGCTCGACGAGCACCTCGGACGGTGCGCTGAGCAGCACGATGTGGTCGAATAGCGGATAGAACACAACCTGATTGCGCGTCGTGCCCGATACGATCAACGGGCCGTCTTCGGCCAGCAGAGCGGCGATGCGGTCCTCCCGCCACAGCCGCTCACCGTCGACGGTTTCGTGGTAATCGCAGTAGTCGGTGTCGATAGTGTGATAGCCACGCCGAGCCAGCTCCTGCAGCAACGACGACTTGCCGACACCCGACATCCCGGTGATCAGTACTCGCGCCACATTGTCATTGTTGCGGGTCGTGACTCGATCCCGGCGAGCCGAGGGGCTGAGTGGTCGCCGTATCTGCGGCGCCGGCGCCGGCCGGCACCGGCGTTCTGGGTTGCGGTTTCAGGAACTGATAGTC
>CAVYPB010000028.1:0-361509 GCA_963770305.1 uncultured Actinomycetota bacterium | reverse complement strand
AGGTTTTCCGACGGATGTGGCATCTGTACCTGGCATACTCCGAGGCGGGTTTCAAGTCCGGATACCTCGATGTATACCAATGGACCTTCGCACCCACGGGAAGTGGCCGATGAATTTCATCGTCGTATTTGCAGCGTCGCTGGCGATCCTGGTGGTGGTGCACGGCATCACGTTCCTCATCGGGCGCCGGATCGGCCGATACAACGTCGTCGACGTCGCGTGGGGCATCGGTTTCGTCGCGATCGCGGCCGTCGCCGCGGGACTCGGCACAGGCGATCTGTTTCGGCGAATCCTGTTGCTCGTTCTCGTCGCGATGTGGGGCCTGCGACTGGCCTGGCACATGATCGTCAAGTCGGCGGGCAAGGGCGAGGACCCCCGCTACCGCGACCTGTTGCGGGGCGACACCTCCGCCGGACATGTCGCGCGCAAGGTGTTCGTCATGCAGGCGGCGGCGACGTGGTTTGTCGCGCTGCCGCTGCAGGTTTCGGCGGTGCTGGGTCCGACGCCTGCGCTGTTGCGGCCGGTGCTCATCGCCGGCGTTGCGCTATGGGTCATCGGCGTGCTCTTCGAGGCCGTCGGCGATCATCAGTTGCGCCGCTTCAAGGCCGACCCCGCCAACAAGGCGGTCATCATGGACCGCGGCCTGTGGGGGTGGACGCGGCATCCCAACTACTTCGGCGACGCGTGCGTTTGGTGGGGGCTGTGGTTAGCCAGCATCGCGGCATGGGTCTCGCTGCTCACGGTGCTCTCACCGGTGCTGATGACCTACCTCCTCGTCTACGCCACCGGCGCGAAGCTTACCGAGAAGTACATGCGCAATCGGCCTGGCTTCGCCGAATATCGTTCACGCACATCATTTTTCGTTCCGACGCCACCCAGATCGCGATTACCGTGACGATATTGACGCCGGTGGCTAGGCTACCGCTCGTGACCACCGAACTCGACGCGTTGTTGCGCCAGGTGGCCCGCCGGGACGTCGATGCGTTCGCCACCTTCTACGACCACACGCGGGCCAAGGTGTTCGGCCTGGTCACCCGGGTTTTGCGCGACCCCGGCTACAGCGAGGAAACCACCCAGGACATCTATCTGCAGGTGTGGCGCACCGCGGACAGCTATAACCCCGCTGCAGGGTCCCCACTGGCGTGGCTGCTGACGTTGGCCCACCGGCGCGCGGTCGATCGGGTGCGTTCGGAGCAGGCGGCCAGTCAGCGTGAGTCGCGCTACGGCGCAGCCAGCGTCGATCCTCCGTCGGATCTGGTAGCCGACTCGGTGATCCTGCGCGATGAGCGGCGCCAGGTGGCCGACTGCCTGGACTCGCTGACCGATGTGCAGCGCGAGGCCATCCAGCTCGCCTACTACGACGGGCTGACGTATGCCCAAGTGTCGGAACGGTTGTCGGCAAATCTTGCGACGATCAAGTCACGGATGCGCGACGCGATCCGCGGCTTGCGCAGGTGTTTGGGGATCTCATGACAGAGCCGCTGGATCCCGACCTGATCGCGCTCGCGACGCCATACGCGCTGCACGCGGTGCCCGAGTCCGAGCTCGCCGACATCGAGCGACGCGTCGCCGCGGCGCCGCCCGCCGTCGCACAGGCCTTCGATGACGAAGTCCGTGCGGTCCGGGAGACCATGGCGGTGGTGTCGGCGGCGACCGCCGTCGAGCCGCCGGACCAGTTGCGGGACCGGCTGCTGACTGAGGTGAGCAGCGATCCGGTGCGCACGTTGCGCCCGCGGATCAAGCGTTGGCAGGCCGGAGTGCTGGCGGCCGCTGCCGCGTTGGTGATCGGGCTCGGGGCGCTCGGCGTAGGGCTGGCGCTGCGGCCGGCGCCCAGCCCCCCGTCGACCGCCGAGCAGGTGTTCGCCGCCCCCGATGTGCGGACCGTGTCCGGCCAGATTCCCAGCGGCGGCACTGCGACCGTGGTGTTCTCCCGCGCGAAGAACGCCGGTGTGCTGGTGATGAACAACGTCGCCCCGCCTCAGCCGGGAACCGTCTACCAGATGTGGCTGATCGACGACAAGGGACCGCACTCGGCCGGGACGATGGACGCCAAAAACGTCGCGCCGTCGACCACCGCGGTCCTGCCCGCTCTCGGCGACTCGCAGACGCTGGCGTTCACCGTCGAACCCCCGGGTGGTTCAGCGGAGCCCACCAGCCCGCCCTTCGCCAAGCTGCCGTTGCTTTAAGACAGCATGGCAGCCGCCAGTTCCGCGATGACGTCTTTCACGTCATGCCGTCGGTACCATGCGCGGCGCTGGCGCATCGCGCCGTTGCCCTGCTCGACGATGCGGGCCAGCTCGTCCTTGGCCATGTCGTAATCACCGACCGCTTCGAGGGCCGGCCGGACACATTCGACGAGGCGCTGCAACAGCGCCCGCGCCGGCACCGGGGCGTGGCTTTCGAGCAGGTCGATTGCCTGGCCGTCGAGACCGTCGCATGCGGACTTCCAATACGCCGCCTTCAATGCGTGCGGCGTCAGCGGCGGACTCGGTTGGTCGCGTCGTTCGTCGTCGAGCGCCGTCATCACGGTGGCTCGGAGCAGCGTGGCCAGCAGGACGGTCTCGGCGACTGTCGCGGGCACGTCTGCAACACGCACCTCGACCGTCGGGAACTTGGCTGACGGGCGAACGTCCCAATAGACCATGCCGTCGTCGAGCACGACGCCGACCTTGTGAAGCATCTCGACCGCCGCGTCGTACTCATCGATGGAGTCGAACTGCGGAGGAGGTCCCGCGTTGGGCAAGCGCGCCCACAATATGCTGCGAAAGCTGGCGTAGCCGGTGTCGGTGTTGCGGTAGATCGCCGAGTTGGCGCTCAGTGCCAACAACGACGGCAGCCACGGACGCAGCCGGTTGCTCACCCGGACCGCGACTGCGCGATTGGGCACCGCGACGTGCACGTGGCATCCGCAGATGCCCTGCTCGTGGGCGATCATGCCGAACTTCTCGGCGATCTCGCGGTAGCGCGGGGTGTCGGTGATCGGGAACTCGTGCGGCACGGTCGGCGGCAACCCGACGGCCAACAACTGCGCGCCGCTGGCCTCGGCGGCTTCGGCTGCGGTGCGGCGCAGACGGCTCAGCTCCTGACGGAGATCGTCGCTGCCGGCGACCACCTCGCTGGTGGTCTCGATCTGGCAGCTGGTCAGCTCGAGCTCGAGCTTTACGCCGCGCTCGGCGGCATGGCGGGCCACGGCCTTGTTCACGGCGACCGGTTCACCGGTCGTCGGGTCGACGAGAAGAAACTCTTCTTCGACGCCATAGGTTGGATGGCTGGCCATGGCGAAAGCTTGATCCGGCCCGTCGGAAATGAATCACGACGGGCCGGATCCGGCGGTAAGTCCTTTGGTTGGACTTCGGGGTTCGAAGTCGGCGGATCAGGGTTGCCCACTGGCGGCGGCCGCCAAACATTCCGATCGGCTGCCTACGATCGGAGAATGGTCAAAGACTTCCGGTTCGGTTTGGGTCTGCACGACGCGAGGACGCGGGCGAAGGTTCAGGACGCCGCCCGCCGGGCGGAGGAATTGAGCTTCGACGTGCTGCACGTGCCCGACCACCTTGGGGCGCCCGCGCCGTTTCCGGCGCTGATGTCGGCGGCCGCGGCCACGAGCACGCTGCGCCTCGGGACTTTCGTCCTCAACGCTGGTTTCTACAAGCCCGCGCTGCTTGCCCGAGACGTCGGCGCCATGCGCGATCTCACCGACGGGCGATTCGAGCTCGGGCTGGGCACGGGATATGCGCGTGCGGAGTTCGAAGCGGCCGAGCTGCCGTACCCCAGTGCGCGCCAACGGATCGACCACATGCAACACATCATCGAATACATGCGCGAGCACCTGCCCGATGTGCCGATCATGATCGCGGGCAACGGCGACCGAGTGTTGACCGTGGCGGCCAAGCAGGCCGATATCATCGGGTTCACCGGAGGCGACCGGGCGCCCGGCGACGACGATCCGCTCGCCGAACGGATCGAGTTCGTCCGCAACGCAGCACCTGACCGGTTCGACGAGTTGGAGTTGAACGTCGCGATCACGGCGATGCCCATCGATGGTTCCGGAATGCCGGACCTGAAGATCCCTCGACAGTTCCTGCCCCACCTGACAGACGAGGAGCTGCTTCGCCACCCGGGTGTCCTGTCCGGGTCGACGCGCGACATGGCGGACCGAATCCGCGGCTACCGCGACACCTACGGGGTCAGCTACATCATCGTCCAGGCGCCGCACGCGGAAGTGTTCGCCAAGGTGATCGCGGAGCTGCGCTGAGGGTTTGATGAACAGCGTTCGGTAAGCTCCGAGCGGGTCACGCCCTCGTAGCTCAGGGGATAGAGCACGGCTCTCCTAAAGCCGGTGTCGCAGGTTCGAATCCTGCCGGGGGCACTCGAATTACCGCAGGTCAGAGGCTACTTAGGAGAGATTTCAGGAGCCGTGTGCCATCTGTCTGCCATCTGTCGAGGCCGCGGCGGTCCAGCGCTCTAGCCCGCCACCACCCGCACCGGCTGGCCGCTGCCGGCGCGACGCCAGCGGTGACCGCGCGCATCAGTGAACGTGAATCTGAGCAGCCCAACAACTGAGGCATCGCCAACCTGTGCCGTGGGGATCACCGTGAATCGTGCCTCGGTCCTCTGACCACCCCGCAGGACGGGCACGCGGGTCGGTTGCATGCTGCCGGTGCCAGTGACGACATGCCGCCCCAAGTTCTGGAACACCACGGCGTCCCCGCGTTCGTCGTCGAGCCGTTCAATGTCGAGATTGAAGACGGGTTCGCTGCTGTGGTTGCGGATCACTATGTCGTCAACGAAGACCGGCTCATCACCGCCCACCGGCTCGGCGACGATCAGCGAGCTTGATCAGCCTCTCGGTCGCTGATGCCCCCACGTGTCGAGTCGTTTGCTGACCGCCTGACACCTTTAGTTGGCCGGGCGGGGTCGCTGTCGGCTGTGGGGCTCGGACGGACTCGGGCTTCGCTCCGGTACAAGCGGGACATGGTCACCGTGGAGCCGCGTTCCGACACGCACGACTGGTGGACCGACAGCCTCGCACGATTACGCACAGCGGCTGGCGCTCCGGCCGGATTAGTCGATGACGAGTTCGCGGTGCTCGATCAGGTCACGCACTCCGGCCGGTCCGAGACGCTCCCGGAAAGCTCGCCCGGTATAGCCGACCAGCACCGCATCGGTGCGTGCCCGCACAGTCGCCGAGCGGGGCAACCCGAACAGCGTGCCGATCTCGCCGAAGTAATCGCCCGGGGTGGCGATGCGCAGCAATTCCTCGCCGCCACCGGTCAATTCGCGGATGATGTCGAGTTCGCCCTCGCTGACGATGTAGATGAGGTCGCCCATCGAGCCCTGCTCGAATAGCACCGAACCGGCGGTGAGCCGCACCGTCTCGGGCGGACGGTTGGTCGACGCGACCTGCGGTACCAATTCCACGACACGGTCGGCCAGCGGGAGCATCCGGGTGTCGTGGGTGGCGACGACGACGAGGCGGTCTCCCGACGCGAGTTCGCGGATCAGCCGCAGCACCTCTTCGACCTGGATGAAGTCCAGGTGCGCGGTGGGCTCGTCGGCCAGGATCAACGGCGGATCCAGGGCGATCGCACGCGCGACGGCGACCCGTTGCTGCTGTCCTCCGCTTAGATCGCCCGGTCGGTGCCGCATCCGGTCCTGCAGACCCACCCGGGCCAGAAGCTCTTCGGCCCGCTGCCGCGCGTCGCGGCGGTTCACACCCGCCGCATCCATCGGCACCATCACGTTCTCGAACGCAGTAAGGCTCGGGAGCAGGTTGAACGCCTGAAACACGATTCCGACCATGCGGCGCCGGTACATCGTCAGCTCGCGCGCGTCGAGCGTGGTCACGTCGAGATCACCGAGCGCGATGCGGCCCGAAGTCGGACGCAGGATTCCGCCAAGACACGACAGCAGCGTGGTCTTCCCGCAGCCGCTCGGGCCGAGCAGCAGCGCCAGCGAGCCGGCGGACACCTCGAGGTTGAGGCCGTCGATCGGACGGACTGCGTACCCGCCGCTGGAGTACTCGACCACCAAATCGTTGATGTGCAGCTTGCCCATCGGTCACGGCCCCCCGAATGCCAGTGCTGGATCGATGCTCACCGCACGCCGCAACCCCGCGGCGCTCGCCAGCAGGCCGATCAGCACCGCGGTCACTGGCAACAACAGGAACGCCGATGTCGGCACCACCACGCGCATGGGGAACACCGGCACGAGCACCAAAGACAGCAGACCACCCAGTACCGCGGCGAGCACGGCAACGATGACCGCCTGTAGGCAAAGACCGGCGAGCACCGAACGCGTCGAAACGCCAACCGCTTTGAGCACCGCGAAGTCCCGGGTCCGTTCCAAGGCGGAAAGGTAGATGACCGAGCCGACGATGAGCGCGGCGACAATCCACAGCAGCACGGACAGCATTGTGAGCGCGCCCTCCGCCGCGTTCATCGGTCGCATTAGGTCGCCCAGGGCGCCTGCGCGGTCGATAATGCGGTAGCCGTCGGGTACCTTCGCGGGCGCACCGTGGATGCCGATCGACGAGACGATGGGTTGACCGCTGTAACCGACCAATTGCGCACCTGGCACCGTCAAGAACACATTAGGTTGTCCGGCGAGAGCGGTGGAGTCCTCGACGATGCCGACGATTCGCATTGAGCGCGAGCCTATTTCGATCTGGCCGCCGACTTCCCTGCCGAGTGTGCTTGACACCGCGGCCTCGTCGACGCCCGATGGAGCGCGGCCCGTCGCGATTGCGGGCATCCCGGGGCCCTGCGCGGGCACGCCGAACATGTTCACGTTGCGAGTCGAGTCACCGTCTGGGGCGGTGGTCGTGGTGAACACCAGCGGGACGGCGCTGATCACGCCTGGAATCCGTTCGACCGAAACGACTTCGGATTCGGGAAACGGTGGCGACCCGATGAACGGTCCAGCAGGCCCGGCCTTGGCGAGGTACACATCGAAACCCAGTGCGTCGACCGTGTTGTTGGCTTCCACGCGAAAACCGTTAGACAGTCCTGTGAGAAGAAGCGTCATCGCGAACACCAGGCTGGTGCCCACAATTGTGATGACGAAGCGCCGCCTTCGCCATTGGAGGTCGCGCAGCGTCACACGCAGCATGTGGTGACGCTACCGATATGGGCCGAGCTTTCGCCGGTTGTTTGCGAGATAGATTCGCCGGTTGTTTGCGAGATCGACAGGTATGTGACGAACTCGCCTGCGGATTACCGGCTGTCATTACCGTGGATCACGCCCTGGCACCACAGCCGCTTCGGCCCCCGGCATCACCTGCAGTTCGTCGTGCCTTGGGCGGTACCGGGAGGCTGGGAATCGCCCTAACGGCAACCTCCTGCAAGCCCGCGTGCGTCTGACGGGCTAGATCGGTTAGGGCGCTTGGACCAAATGACCGCATCGCGGAGACGCGGACCATGTATCCGCTCGCCGCGGAAACGGCTTGCGCCCTGCGGTTTCGGCTTCATTCCTCTCGGCGCCATAACCCAGATTGTAGGCGTGATTCGGATTATTCACCATCCGGTGAAAAAGTCTCACAATCCATACAGGCCGGCAAACGCTATGGGCTGCGGCCGCGCTGGAAACCTCCGGGGGGTACCCTCCCCCACCTAGAGGCGCGGCGGCGGCCGGTGCGCCTTGGGCCATCTCGCCGCGTGCGATTGCAGCTGATACACGCGCAATCCCGTTGCAACACTTGCCTTCGCACTCGATGCCAGCCCTTACGCGTGTGTTGGCCCCACCTGCTCATGTGGCCTTCTTTGCCGCCCGCTTGCCTCCGTGGGCGCTTTCTCGCCGGGCGCATGCCTGGCCATGCCCCGTCGGGCCCACATCCACAAACGCGGTCTAGGCCAAGGGGAATCGAACCTCTTGCTCCACCAGCAGAAATAGCGTTTTACGTGCAGTGACATTGGATCGGTGTCGTTACGCGGTGTGTGAGTGCGTGGCCGAGTGCCGCACCACCTATGAACGAACCGGGCGAAGTCGCAGGGCTCGGACAACGCGGGCCCCGCGTCAGCGAGCTCGTCGGCTTCACAGTCGCCACCGTCGACCGAGGCGGCGACGTCCTCGTCAGGTGGTGGTGGCGGGAACCTCGTCGAGCACGTCGAAGCGCAGGCCCGACACGGGAGGGCCGAGGAGCGGCAGGCGCCGACGCTGTGCCCACAGCACGGGTAGGCCGTCGGTGCGGCGCCCCAGCATCCAGCGGCGCTCAAGGCGCAGGCCAGTGGTGGGGATGGTGGCCGGTTCGATCTGATGCACGGGGCCGGCGGCGGGCGCGTGGGCGTCGTACAACAACGACGTGACCGGCGCCGGCTGGGGCACCGGCGGACGCGCTTCCAGGTCGGCGAGGCGACCTTGGACGAACCGCCGCCTGCCGTCGACCTCGTGGATCTCGTACGGGTGCCAATACGGTGGCAGCGCCGTGCTCGGGTGGTACTCGTAGGAGACAGCCTCGGTGGCGAGCACCTGGCCGGTTGGCGTGGGGGGTACGAAATCGGACACCGGTGGCGCCAGCTCATGGCCGTCGGCGCGACGCTCCACCGCCCACAGCAGGTTGGCGTCCTCGTCAACCCCCAGGACGACCTCGTCGGTAGCGGCGCTGCTGAGCGGCGTCACCGCCGTGGGCCAGACGACCAGTGAGGTGGGATCGAGTCCAGTCACCTTGAACAACGTCCATGTCGTGGGGGTCACCAAAGTGGTGTCGTCGTCGAAGGAGTCGCGCACGATGACGTCGCGCAACGTCACCACCGAGCCCACCGTCGTGTCGATCGGGAAGGTGAACCAGTCGTCGGCGTGGGAGACGAGAAGGTCGATCAGCAGCATCGTCGCCAGGTGCCCACGGTCGGGCGGGAAGCCGCCGATGTCGACGTGGGCGTTCTCGATCTGCCACCAGCGCGGGTGCGGCGCGGCCGGAAAGCGCAGGCGCGCAGGCACAACGGAGACGGCGTCGGGCGGCTGCTGAGGCGCCGGCATCACGTCGTTCGCCGACACCGAGTACCAGTCGACGTCACCACCATCGTGGCGGGGCAACGAGAGCTCGACACCGGCGCTGGTGAACGTGGCGGTGTGGACCAACTCCGCCGGATCCCACAGATCAGCGGGCTCGACGGCCGGGACGCCGTCGAACACCGACGCAGGCAGTCCGAGTTCGACCCGGCGGCGGTACAGCGCCAGGCCGTCAAGGGCCAGTCCGTTGAAGCGATCATAGGGCGGTGCAAAGCCTTTCACTCGCAACCCGACGTCGGCGGCCTGGGCCGCAGTCAGCGACGGCCCGCCCAGCGCACCGATGCGGACCCGGCGACCTGGCGTCCACCACTCCTCGGGCGAGGATTCCACGATGGCTTCGGCCGGCACGATCTGCGGATCCATGTCGGGATCGTCGTCCAGCGGGTCGATGGGATCGTGGGTGGCCACGAACGACACCCCGATGGGCGACGCCGCGTCTTCCCCCTGGTGCTCGGCCAGCTGCCACTGACGCGCGAGGAACCACACCGGGTCGGCGACCTCGGCCCGGAAACCGCGATCGAGCTCGGCCACGGGCCGGATCGGCTCGAGCCTGCGGCCAAGGTGGAAGCGGACGCTCATGCCGGCTCCAGCCGCACGGCGGTCGGTCCATCGGCCGGGAACAATGTCAGCGGCTGACCTCCGGCGTAGGCGTCGAGTTCCTCAGGACCGGCGGCGCGGGCCCTGGCCGACTGGCGGGTCTCGGCGACGATGTCGACCAACGTCTCCGTGTCCAGCGGTGTGGCGACGTCGGGCGGGACGGCGACGAGGATGGCCTGCTGTGCCCGTGCCCCTGGCGCGTCGAAATGGAAAGCGGCCGCGGTGGTTTGGTCGGTCGCCGGCACCACCTCGGTCCACTGGTCGAGCAGCCCGAACGCCACCACCCGTGACGGGTTGGCGCCCGGGGTGAGCGTGCCGGCGGGGCCGAACACCGCCAGCATGTGGGTCGCGGGTGCAAGCCCTGAGGGCAGCAGCGGTCCGGTGTCGAGCTGCCACGGATCGCCCGAGCGGCTCGACCACGAGGCCAGCTCCGCGGCGCCGTCGAGTCGTTGCCCGAGTTGGTGCGCTTCGAGGCGGGCGAGGGAAGGCCGCACGGTGGCAACCACTTCCAGCCAGTCCGGTTCGAGCGCCGCGCCGATTTCAGGTGGCTCGGAGTAGAGCGTCGTCGGCAGCTGATCGAGCCGCAGGCGGGACAGTACCGGGACGCGCCCCTCGGGGGACACCAGCTCGGCCATTGCGCGCGCGAGGGCGGCGACGGAGAGGCCGGCCGCGTCGGCCGGTGATGGCGCCGCATCAAGGCGCTCACCCAGCGCGGCCAGTGCACGGGCCACGATGGTGGCGATCGGTGCGTCGTCGACGGTCAGCGGCGTGATCCCCCACTTCGCGGCGGCCAGCAGCGCGGCACGCTGCACCGCCTCGGTCGCGGCGCCGGCGGTCAGCAGCTCGGCCTGGAGCAGGATCGCCACCGAGTGCACGGAGGCGTAACGCGCGGCCAGGTCGGCCTGGATGGCGGCGTCGGCCGGAGCGGTGCCGTCCACGGTCAAGTGGGCAGGCGTCGCCGGCTGATTCCCGAGGATGTCCGACAACCGTCGCGCGGCGGAATGGGCTGGGAGGACACGCGTTTCGACGTCATCACCCGGCAGCCGAGCGAGCACGAAGCCCGCCAAGTCATCAGCCGACAGCGACAGCGTGTCGATGGGTTGCAGTCCAAGATCGGAAAGGGTCACTGCGCCAACGGCATTCCCGTCCTCGTCGACCACCTGCCACGTCCACGCCGCGCTGGTGGCGCTGCCGGTCAGCGCCACGATGAGGGCGGCGGCGGCCGGCTCGGCGACGGCGCCGGGGCTGGTGTGGGCGTCCAGCACCGTCGGCGCGACCCCGGCGGGCAAGGCCATCACCACGGTGCTGGTGGCCGACCGGCCTCCCCGCTGTGTGCCGATGACGTCGAGCGACGGGGGCGCGCCGAGCCCGGCCGCCGCTTCCATCGCCGCTCCGGCCAGGGCGGTGCGACCGGAGACGACGTCGAACACGCCGTCGGCGATGAGCAGGTCGGCGTAGGTGTCGACCGCGCGCGCCAGGGGCGCCAGCGCGGCGAGCTGCGCACTGGAAAGCACCAGGCTGGCGGGATTGGAACTCAAGCGGGCCAGCACGGCCTGCCCGTCGCAGACGCGGCGGCCCGCGTGCTCGGTGCGGATGGGGAACTGGCGGCGGAGCGATTCCACCGACACCCGCGTGCCAACCGCCCGTTCGACGGCCCGGCCGAGGACCTCGACGATCGGCGCGCCGATGCGCACCTCGGCGGCCAGCTCGTCGGCGAGACGGATGGCGTCGGAGTCGAGGTCCATGTGCCAGCGGTTGGCCTCGGCGTCATACAGCGAACGGTCCCGCAGGATCGCGGTGGTCAGCGCCTGCTCCTGCGACGGCGCGTGGAAGAACTCGTCGGGTGGGGCGAGGACGGAGCGCGGCCGGGGCGCGTCGACCCAGCCGTAGGCGCCGAGGCTGAAGCGTGGGGCCGGGTTGCTTGCGCTGAGCGACCGCAGCCGCCGCCACGCGAGGCCGGTGGTCCAGGGGTCGATGCGATGGCTGGCGGTGTCGAGCGTGGAACGGAACACCCGCTCGAGGGTGTCGGGGGGCACTGAGGAGAGGAACTTGGTGGCGTCGCGACCTACTTCGTACAGCCTGCTCGGTGAATCGCCGTCGAGCAGGTTGTCGCTGTATTGCTGTCCCCAGCGGCCGATTTCGGTCGGCTGACTCACGGGGGCCTCGATGGGCTCGAGTAGCGGGCCCTGCTGACCGTTGGCCCGGCGCGCCACCTCGGCGGCGTTCACCAGCAGCGAGTGCATCAGCAGCCGCACCAGCAGGCTGTTGGGCAGCGGGCGGAACAGCTCCTTCGCGCGGCCTTCGCTCGCAAAGACGTTGGGCGGCACGCTCACCAGCCGAAGGATGAGCTGCTCGAAGCTCAGGTTCTGCGGCAGGTTGTCGGGCACGACGAGCGGAATGGCGAGATCCTGCGGGTACCCCAGGGTGCCGTAGCGCCGCACCGGAGCCTGACCCGTGAGCGCGAGCACCGGTTCTGCCGTCTTGTCCCACCATTCCCGCAACACCGTGAACTGGATACCGTCGCCGAACGCCCAGGACAGCATGTGCAGCAGCTCCAACGGGAGGAACCACCGCCACGCGTAGCCGCTCGAATTCGGCACGCGGCCAAGCAGTTCCAGAAGTCGGTCAGTGTCGGCGCCGACGCTCGTGCCCGCCCCCTCGGCCGCCCGAGCCCACGCCGCACGTAGTTCGCTCGTCATCGAGGCGAGCCCCGCTTCCACGGGCGGATCGGCGGGCTCGGGCTGCCACCGCCCGAGCGAGGTCACCGGCAGGATGCCGTAGGGCTGGTCGCCGACGCGCACCGGCGGCACCGGACCTTCGGGAACGAGATTGTCGATGGCCCACAGTCCGAGGGCGAACGCGTCGTCGCTCAGACCCCAGACGTCCTTCAGCGCGTGCCCCCACAGCGTCGGCCAAATTGCCGCCACCAGAGCCTGATTCACGGGACGGTCGTCCACCTCACCGCCGGGCAGCAGGCTGATCCCGCCGAGCGTGCCGGTCAGTGCCAGGCTGACGGCCTCGGTGCCCGGCTGCACCGGCGGGTCGGTGACGAGCAGGCGCCACGTCTCGGGGTCGCGGGCCAGATCGGCCGCCGGTTCGCCGGCGACGCTGTTGGTCGGCGTGCCGAGCGGGAGCACCCCGAGGATGCCGGCGTCGCGGTGATCGGTGAACAGCGTGGCCGGGTCGCCGTCACCCAGCCCCACGACGTAAAGGACGTCGATATCGTCTGGCCGCGCCTGGCCGAGGTCGAGTTCGGTGGCGAGGCCCACCTCGACGGCCTCGGCGAACGACGTCCACCACCGGGTCTCCCCTGAGTCGGGATCGGGGAAGTCCAACCCGAGGCGATCGTGATCGACGGTGAGGCTGGCCGCGAGTGCGGGCGGGCCGCCGGCTCGGGCGATCCACAGCTCGAGCGTGTCGGGCAGGCCGCCGACCCGGCTCTGCCCGAGGTCGGTACGCACGTCGTCCGGCCGCTCGATGCCGATGACGCCGTCGACGTCGACGGCCGGAAAGGTGCGCGCCAGCCAGGCGGCGCGGCCAGCGCCGACACCGGCGACGAGCCTGCGCCACTCGTCTTGTCCGGCAGGCGAAGTGAGGTCTCCGCCGGAGAACGTCCACATGGCCTCGACCGCGTCGAGTTCACCCGGCGTGGGCACCGGTTCGTGGCGGTTGAGGGACGCGGCGTCGGGAATGATGCGCACCTTCAGCACCCAGCCCGTGCCGTCGGCCGGCTCGTAGAAGCGGGTCTCCAGGCGCATCGGGAGGAGCACGCCGACGACCGGACCGGACGCTTCCTCGGCGCTGATCCCCCAGCCCACGTTGATCAGCGCCGCCAGGGCGACGGTGTCGACCTCGGCGATGGCCGCCACCTCCAGCACGTCCCCGAAGGCGCCGCCCAGTGCGTCGCGGGCTTCGAGGACGGCCTCCGCGAAGGCGATTGCGTGACCGCGCGGTGGGAATGCCGGGAACGGGTCGAATGGTGGTGGTGGGCGGCGCTTTTCGAGTGGGTGGCGGCGCAGCTCGGCGAGGAGACTCCGCGGCGAGGTCACGCCGTTGAGCCAGTCGAGCATCGTCGCGATGTACCGGTCGGCCTGCAGGCGGTCGAGCCCGAGGCCACGAAGAGCGGCACGCAGCTCGTCGGCCGGATCGATGGAAAACGGATTCTTCGACATCACGGCCCCACCGGGATGAGGGACTGGCCGCGGATCATGACGCGATACGGGTCGGCGAATGCGGCGTCTCCGAAAGCGGCACCGTCGTTGTGCAGCAACGGCTTTGTGAACACCTCGCGGCGGGCAGCGCTCATGCCCTCGACCGGACCGCTGAAGAACTGGAAGCCGTGCGGCGGCTCCTCGAGCACGACCCAGTAGCGCCGGCCGAGCGATGGGTCGAGGTCGAAGCCGAAGAACACGATGTCCGGGGTGATGGCGCCCTGGAACGACGGCATCAGGCGGTTGGTGAACACGGGTTCGGCGGTCCAGTCGGGCGTGCCACCGACCAGGGGCGCGGGCGTGAGGTAAACCAGGGTCTGCGGGTAGCGGCGGAACAGCGGCGTGCGGAACACGACGACGAGGTCGGCACTGGCCGCGGCAGGCGTCTGGTGGGTGATGCTGCCGAGTGGCGACGAGTCGGGCCACAGATGCACGCCATGGATGTCGTCGTCGTAGGTCTCCGTCGCCGGGTTGGTGCGGGCCCAGAACTGGCGCAGCGGCGTGCAGCGTGAGCGGATCGGGATGTTGCGGAACCGCAATTCGCTCACGATCTGCGTGTTGACCCCCAGGAGGAAGGCGTCCACGAAGGCCGGGTTGGTCTCGACGGCGACGACGTCGTCCTCTTCGAGCGTGCCTGCGCCGGGCAACAACCAGTTCGAGTTGTGATCGCGGAGGAACTGCCAGGCGGGGATGTCGAGGTCCGGGCACAACTCCGGCGGTGTGAGTGGCTGATCGTCGAGGCCGACGATGCCGGAAGTGACCCGGTCCACCATGAACGGGCGATCGACCGTCGGGTCGATGGCGTCCGCCACGGCGGTGGCCAGCGCATCGAGATCGACTGGGCGGCACGGGCGTTCGGGCGGTCCGATGCAGAGCGTCGCACCCAGGTCCAGTAGCGAGTCGGTGTCGACCTGCCCCTTCTCGCCGTGCAGGCCGCGCAGCGCCACCAACAGCTCCCGGTCGTCCAGGGGCTTGCCCGTCGGCGGGTCGAGGATGGCCAGCAGATCCAGCAGCGGAATCGGTTCCCCGGAGCGAGCGCGCTCCAGCCAGAACGCCATGATCTGGTCGAAGAGTGCGATCGTGTCTGGCCGGTACGGCGACCGGTCGAACCCGTCGATCAGCTTCTCCAGCCGTTCGACCGGGACTCGGCCGGCGCCGACGCCCTTGCAGACGGCGTCGTCGATGTTGCGGATACCGGTTTCGTCGGCGAGGTCGTCGGCGTGGACGAGGCCCTTCGGCGCACGCTCAGGCGGCTTGGGGCAGGCGTTGGCCTTCACGAGGATCAGCGCCGGGTCGGCGGCGCCCTTGGCCGCACCGGCCGTGCGCGCCGGTCCCTGGCGCAGCACCCGGCGGGCGGCCGACGAGAACAGCGCGGGCGGCAGCGGGCGGTCGCCGCCGGCGACGCGACGCAGCACCGTGCCGGTGTCCGTCACCATCCGGCGCAGCGCGGGACCGAACACCGCGAGGCGCCGAATCGGATCGGTCGGAAGCCGGCGCGCCCACAGCGAGCGGGCCGAGCCGAGTCCGGCGGTGAGGTGGCGGATCCGCTGCGCCGCTTCGTCCAGCGCGCCAGCCTGTTTGGCGGCGGCGTCGGCCAGGAGGTCCTGTTCCTCGATGCCGGCCCGCAAGCCGAGGCCACCAATCCCGCGGGCGCGGGGATCCTCCAGGAAGGCGGCACCCCACGCCGTCGCGCCCGAGTCGTCGGTCCACGCCGCGCCGTAGTCGGGCAGACCGACGACCGGTCGAAGCGGATCGACCACCGGAATGGTCAGTTCGGCGACGTCGGCGGCGACGTCCCCGGCCACCGCCGCATCAGCGGAACCGATCGGCGCCAGCGCGCCCCGTCCGGTCATGAGTGCGTCGGGTTCGAGTGGCGTGTAGGCGATCTGCGCCCGGCCGAGGTCCGGGTCGGCCAGCCCCGCCTTCAAGCGGGCCGCCAGCGTCGGGAAATCGCCCTCCTCGGCGGTGATGAACGACCAGGAGTGGAAGGCGGGCAGGGTGACCGACGGCGTCGCAGCGTTCCACGCTTGCACGCCAACGGCATTGAACGCCGGAACGACGACAGCGACGTACGGTGTGCGGGCTTCCAGGTTGCGCGGCGACAGCAGCCGGGTCACCATGCGCTCGCCGGGGTGCGCGACGTCGTCCTGGACGTGCGCCCAGCGGGCCGAGAGCGACAGGTCGTGCGCGGCAAGGACGTTGTTCTGCAGCGTGACCGTGCCACCCGAGTTGAGCTCGACTTCAGTTTCGGTGCCGACCACCAGCACCAGCCACGGGCGCAGTTTGCGCCCGACCGCCAGCTCGGGGGTGTAGCGCCACGGCAGGTCGACGCCACTGAGTTCGACGTAGACGCATTTCGTCTCCTCGAAGTCGATCGTGCCCGGCGGCGGCACCGTGTTCAGCACGGTCTCCGCCTTGAGGCCGAGGATGTCGCCGGGTCCGACGACGTCGAAATCGATGGTGTGCGAGACGGTGTCGCCGGGGGGCAGCTGATTGCGCAGCGTCACGTCGACGTGGCCCCGCAGTCGACCCTCCGGGCTCAGCACTGCGGAGGGCACCGCGCTGTAGACGGCCGAGCGGGTCCAGCCCACGAAGTCGAGCTTCACCTGAGTCGCCATCAGATCGCCCCGATGTCGACGACGTCGAGCGGATGCACGGCGACGCCGCCGAGGTTGCGCGCCCGCTGGAAGGCGTCGGTCATGCTGCGGCCCGACTCCAGGATCGCGCCGTCGGTGCCGCGCACATCCATGCGCTCGTCGGTGACGCCGATCTTGGCCGCGGTCGTGCGCACGGCCGCCGCCGCTGTGCGGGCGCGAACGCCGTCGAGGGTGATGGCCGCGAAAAGCAGTGCGTCGACCTGGAATCGGGGCGGGTGGGGCAGCCGCACCTCGATGACCGTGACGTCGTGCCGTAGCGCGGCGGACGTGTTGAGCGCACCGAAGCCGATCTGCACGCCCGACTCTAGGCGTTCAAATCCCGGTCGGTGCAACGCCTCCGACTCGCTGAGGTTGACGAAGGAGCCCGGAGCGAACCAGTCGTCCACCTTCCCGGCGGCCTGCGGGGATTCGACGACGACCGACTGTTGGGCGGGTAGCGGTTGGCCTTCGAAGCGGTCGAGGATGACGTCGAACGGCGCCCGCTTCTGCGTCCATTGCAACGCGCCGAGGGGCGAGACGACGGGCGGGGCGCCGGGCGCTGCCGGTCGGACCTGCGGCACCGCCTGCGGATCGTCGCCACCCGCCGGGTTCAGGTTGGCCGGGTCGTGCAGCTGCGGCGTGAGCGCCTGGGTCACGCTGCTGACCGCGGGTGGGGCCGGGTCCTGCGAGTCGCCGATCGTGATGCTGGCGCTGGCGCAGATGTCGAACCACAGGATCTCGAAACACGCTTTGCCGGTGAGAGTTATCGGGCCGGGCCCGGAGATCAGGCCCTCGAAGCGCACGCCGGCCAGCGTGGTGGAGTTCCACCGCAGCCGTACACCTGCGCTGACGGACACCTCGAACCAGAACGGGTCGAACTGGATGATGGCGTCGAGGGCGAGGAATCCGGCGAGGTTGAGCGGGCCAGCGGCGTAACCCAATTCGAGTTTGGCGCCGAACTGAACCGTGTTGGACGTGATCGCGAGGTAGGCCTCGGCCCGGAAGAAGATGCCGGCCGACAGGAAGCCGGGTTTCACTGTCAGGGCAAGGCGTGTCAGGTCAGGGAATTGGGCGGGCTTGGGGTCGAAGCGGGGATGAAATCCCCCGAAGCTCAGCAGCAGATAGGGGCGGTCGCCCCAGCTCACCCTCAACGCCAGGTCGCCGGTGAGGTTCATCGTGTACATCACCGTCGAGCTGATGAGGGTGGCGTCGAACTCCACGATCGACTTCGGGAAATCGACGAAACCCACTATGTCGAAGCGGATGTCGAGCAGGTGTGGGACGTCCTTGATCGGCGGCACCTGAGCGCGCGCCGAGCCGAGCAGGATGATGCGGCTCGGTCCGGGGAATTCGAAGAACAGGCCCACGTCCAGTTTGAAGACCTTGGCGCCGGCCAGATTCAGCCAGCTGAGCTGGATGGTGGGCCCGAAGACGTGGTGCCCCTCGGCGGCCGGGAACAGCGCCCTTAGGTCTCCCAGGATCGACGGGGCGTTACGCACCGGATCCTCGGCGAACAACACGTTGCCCGCGGCACCGGACGTGAGACGTTCGCGTAGCGCATCGGTGTCGGCGCGACGGTTGATGCCGATCAGGCCACCGAAGCCGGAGATCTCGACGCCGAACCCGAGCTGGATGCCTGGTGCGAAGCGCACGCCGATGACGAGGATGAACGAGGTCTTCCGGTTGGCATCGTCCGGCTTGCCGGTCAGCTCATGCAGGCCGAAGGCCGTCAGTTCGAACAGCCCGACCTTGACGTAGATGAGACCGCCGAAACGCTCGTTGGGCCCGCCGGTGAAGTCGAGGAAGCCGCCCCCGGTGAAGATCCCGGCGGAGATCTGGAGGCCGGCACCCGTCGGTGGCAGGAAGCCGACGTACTTCTTCTCGTCGTCCTCGGTCCAGTAGCCGACCCATCCGCCGAGCCCGTCGATCACCATCGTGACCGGACCGATCCGCAGCGACGCGTGGAAGCGCACCTCGCCCCGGATGTCGAAGCTGTCCTGTGTCGCCTGGATCGGCACGAGCAGCTTGATGTCGTGCAACTTGAAGCTGACCGGACTCGTGTCTTTGCCGAACTCCTTGTCGATGTTGAACGTGACAGCAAGTCCGGCACCGAGGTTGAGTTGCAGGCCCTTGCCCTCGACGTAGGCGATATCGAGGTCGAGGTCGAGGCGGATGCCGTCGCGGAACACGGTGTCGGAGATGCCGAATGTGCGCCACCAGCGGTTGGTGAGCACGGCCGCGAAACCGTGTACGAAGGCCCCGATCTCGACGATCGGGTGGTCCTCGCGCACCTTCAGGAACGCCTCGAGGTCCTGGATGATGAGCCGGGTGTCGTAGGGCGGCCCGAGCACGATGTCCGGCGGATCGTCGGGCTGCTCACGGCCCAGGGTGACCACCACCGGGTCGCCCGGTCCCGGCGCGTTGGCGGCGTCGAGCACGAACTGGCGGAAGGCGCCGTGCCAGTCGCCGTCGTAGCCGAAGCCGCCGCTGAGGCCCGGCTCGACGCGCACGAACCACCCGCTGCCCAGGTCGAGCTGCCACCGATCGCCCTCGACGGCCACACCCAGCCACATCTCGAACACGGTGCGGTTGTTGCCGCCAGGGAGCGCCAGCCGCTGCGAGTGGATGCCGAGCGTGGCGCTGAGGTCCGGCAGCAAATCGGCGGCGAGGTCGAAGATGCTGCCCGGGAACGGATCCGGCCGGGCCGGGTCGCCGAGGGGCACCGTGATGGAGATCCAGCCCTCGCTCGCTTCGCGGAACGAGCGCCACGGACCGGGCGCA
The DNA here is from genome assembly GCA_963770305.1 of uncultured Actinomycetota bacterium. Classification (GTDB taxonomy): domain Bacteria; phylum Actinomycetota; class Actinomycetes; order Mycobacteriales; family Mycobacteriaceae; genus Mycobacterium. Next base: position 342,278 of record CAVYPB010000028.1, on the reverse strand, counting down.
TCGGTGGGCGGCGCAGGCAGGCCGGCCACCTTCATGTCGCCGCTGCTGAGGGCGAGGATCGTCTGCGGTGCCAGCAGGAGCAGTCCGACGATGACCGCGGGGAGCCGGCCGGTGCCGGGCACGCCGGCGTCGCCCAGCAGTGCGTCCCACAGCGATTCGTTGACGAGCGTCCCCGGGTCGGTGATCAGGGCCTGGGCCTTCGTCCAGTCGATGTCGTCGGTGCCGCTCGGATGATGGATGATCACGCCGGTCAACGCGAGGAACGCGGCCGTGCGGGGAGCGCGCTCCTCGAGGAACCGGACCAAGGCGGCGTCCGGCCCGGTCGGTCCACCAAATGCGTTGTCCACGAAGTCAAATACGCGGTCACGCCAACTGTCGACGGCGTCGATCCACGCCACCGGGTCGGCCGCGTCGGTCACCGCCTGTGCGCGGGGGCCGAGGTCGTTCAACGCGGCGCGGGCGGCGGCCTCGTTGGGTGGTGAGAGTTCGGGCAGCAGCGGGTTGGTGCCGTCGAGTGCCGACCGCATGGCGTCGACGAAGGCGGTGGTGACGCTTTCGAGCGCCGACGTGCCCGCCATCAGCCGATCACCACCGATGTGTCGCAGTGGTGGACGCCGGTGCCGACAGGGTCGTCACCGACCGGTGTCGTCACGTGGTGGTGCACGGTGAGCGGGCCTGCGGTGAACTCCAGCAGCGAGATCTGCGGCAGCCCGTCGTACATGCGCCCGATCCGATGAAGGTCGCAGGCCCGCAACGCTTTCAGCATCGTGTACGACTTCGTCGGGTCCCACGTCGGCCAGGGTGGCGCAGGCGCAGAGGTGATGTCGGCCAGCAGCGGACCCGGGGCGGGCATCGTCTCGTCGTCGACGGGGTCGATGTCGTAGTGCCAGTCGCCGGGGCCCAAGCCGTAGGCCGTCGCCACTTCGGCGCCGAGCACCGTCGGCGATTCCTGGCCGGCGCGGAACACCCGCCCCAGCATGATGTCGACCATGTGGTCGTAGGGCACGACCGTGGCCGGCCCTGGCGGCGAGGCGAGCTGGGCGCGTTGCGCCGCGCTCAGTGCGTTGAAGCCGACGAACCGGCGGGGGCGCTCGATCCCGACGCGCATCGCGAAGTCGCCGAAGAGGTGAAGCGCCAGGGTCTTCGTTTCTGCGTTCTTGGCCGAACTGCTGGTGACACCCACCGCCTTGGCGGCCGTCGCGCCCCGCTGGTAGTCGAGCGAGGCGGTCACGCTGTAGTGGACGTCACCGGAGAGCAGCACCAGCGGGGCGTAGGCGGTGAGTAAGCGCAGCAGCTCCTGGTAGTTCCGGGTCGCCGCCGACCACGATTCGAAGTCGGAGAACTCGGATCCGCCCGGCAGCAGGCTGGCCGCCGGCTGGATCACGTGCTCGATGAGGTGGGTGCCGAGCACCGGTGACGGCGCCACCACCAAGGTGGCGGCCGCAGCGTCGGCGGGCGGCGGCAGCATCAACGCCAAGGCGGCCATCGAGATCCGGGCGGCCGGGTGATCGACCCGGACGAACTCGCGGGCCGTGCGTTCGTCGAGCGCCACCACGCGCACCGGCCAGCCCTCGGCCGGACCGAACGAGAAGTCGTAGCGCAAGGCGCCGGGCGCCGTGAGATCGCGCAGCACCGACGGCGGGCTGGGCGGCGCTGCCGTCGGCACACCGAGCAGCGCCCGATTGGCGGGCGTGTCCGGACTGACCCCCGTGAAGGCCGCGGCGGCGAGCAGGGCCGCCTCCGGCGTGCCTGCGGTGGCGAAGCGATCGGGCACATTGCCCCAGTGCTGACACAGCGCGTAGGCGAGGACGCCGTTCAGCACGATGCGGCTAGCCGCCGGATTCGCGTAAACGGCTGCCGCCCAGGGATAGTCGAGGTTCCAGTCGTCGGTGACCTCATGGTCGTCCATCACCATGAGCGACGGCACAGTGGCCAGCACTCTGCGCACGTCGCCGAGGCCCTCGCGGAACGGCGCGAGTGCGTGAAGCAGTTCGTTCCAGCCGTCTTCGTCCAACCCGGCCGCTGGGTCGAGGTCGGTCGCTGGCATCACGTCCGTCCACGCCGGCAGCGCCGTCGGCCACAGCACGTCGGACCAGTAGAGGAGGTAGGTGGCCAGGTATTCGCCCAGGCTCCACAGGTGGTCGGACGCGGCGCTCGACGTGAGACCGAAGCTCTCCGAGGGAAGCTGGCGGCCGGCGATGCGCGGCAGCGGCCCGAACACCGCCGACTCGTCGATTCCCACGAGATCGGCCGCCACCCGGCGAATGCGCGGGGCCAGAGGCGCCGGCACCTCGTCGGCGTAGATCTGGTCGCCCGACAGTACGAGTAGGTGGGGGCGCGCGTTGGCGACGGCGCCGGCGAGCCGATCCCGGACGACGGCAGCCGCGTTGGCCAGGCCGTCGCGACCCCCGCCATGGGCCTTTCGGCACGACGTGTGCAGCACCACCAGGTCCTCGACGTCGTCTGGCGGGCCGGGGAAGGCGGGCAGCGACGTACCAAGAGCCAACGCCGACCAGTTCGGCTCAGCCCACCCCGGTGACGTCAGCCGGTACTCGTAGAACTGGCCGGCGGCGAACGTGCCGCCCGGCGCGGTACCGGACACGACCGTGAGCCAGAGGTGGCTGCCCACTTGCACCGGTGTCGCCGTGCCCGCGACGATCTCCGTCCCTGGCTGGCCGGCTGTACGGATGCGCAGTGTCACGGGGTTGGCCCGGCTCAGGGCGAGCCACACGGCGGCCTCGGTGCGGGTGACGCGGCGCAGGAGCGGGCCCGCGATGATCCCCGGGAGCGCGCCGGTGGCGATCGGTACGGCATCAAGCGGCATGGGACCCCTCCCGGCCGGACGGTATCACGCCGAGTCTGCCAGCGGGAGGCTGATGAAAGATGGCCATACCGAACCGCCGGGGACCTTACTTCCGGTCGCTCTCCGGCCCGATTAGAGGCGAGGTGCGCCGAAGTCTCGAACGGAGTCTCGAACGAAGTTTTCCGGATGGTGAGCCCGAGGAGATCACGAGCAGGTCAGGATGACGAATCGGAGCCGCGTCCTGATCCACGTTTGCGATATCGCGAGATGCTGGCCAGCCAAGCGAATGTCGGATCGTCGCCACGCGAGGTCCGCCTGCGCGAACTCCGCAGACGTCATGCCGAGCTGTCGTCAAAGAGACGGGCCACGCTCGGCGAGATCACGACCGCATCGGTCGGCGCACGGGTCGGGTTCTCCCGGGTCGCGTGCAATGCGGTGCGCCGGCGTTCCGAACGATGGCAGATCCCGCCAGGATCGCCATGTTGCCGCCCGCGATGGCCATCACTGCGCCTGCGGAATACCTCCAAGCGGTGCCATCGACCTTTGCGATGGATCCGCCGTGGACGGTCCCAACCACAATGTTTCCGGTGGCATTCGTGGCGGCGAGGCTGAGAACCAGTCCCGCCTTCTGGCTTTCAACAGCGCGGGCCACGAGGACGGCTCCGACGAGAAAGAAAGGCCAGCGCAGAGTCGATGATGCGACCTGAATCATACCGCCACAGGTCACCCCGAGATCACCAATGTAGTTATGGGCGTAGCTGTACGGGGGCCGAAAGCTTGCGGCCGCAATGGCTTCCAGGATGAGGTATCCGACTCCTGCGGTAATCGAGAGCACGGCTGCACTCACGGCGCATAGGCGCCGCCGGTTGGGGCCCAGTGTCGAAGTTGCCTTAAAGACGTCGTTCCAGGATCATCGACGCAGTTGCCTCGCCGTCGAGGAGGCCAAAGATGGCGCTCAGGGACCGCCTCGCCAGTGTTCGATGCGGTGATGGTCAGGAGTGAAGCCGTGCTTCACACCCCACAGGACGGCCTGGGTCCGGCTGCTAACTCCGATCTTGCGGTAAATGGTGCGGATGTAGGACTTCACCGTGTTGGGGCTGAGATATGTCAGCGCCGCGACCTCGGCATTGCTTCTGCCCTGGGTGATGAGGGCCAGAATCTCCGACTCACGATCGCTGAGGCCCTCGCCTCGGCCGGGCCAATCAAGTCCTACGGCGCTGCGCGCCCGCGGCGGAACATCACTTATGACCGTCTGTCCGGCATGAACTGCCTCCAGAGCGGCTACCAACTCTCGCGCAGGCAACGTCTTCGATAGGTAGCCGTGCGCTCCGTGCTGCTGGGCGCTGCGGATAAGGTCCGGGTGAAAGTTCCAGGTGTACACCACGACTCGGCGTGCACGCGGATTGGCGACCAGAACGGCGATCTCTTCGTGATCCGATTCTGGTTGGGCGAACGAGTCATACAGAACGATGTCGACGGCGTCCTCGACAGCAGTATTCGAGTCCAGCTCGGCGACAACCACGCGGTCTCGGTACTGGTTGAACATGTTGGCCACGCCCATCAGCACCACGTCGTAGTCGTCCACCAGCGCCACGGTGATCGGTTTGTTCGCACGGGAGGCCACGCATCTCAAACTACCTACCTAAGGGTGTAACCACACCCTCCCTAGGGGTGTTGACTGTAGTCGGCGCGAGCAACCGCTCGGCTGGACCGACTTCCACGCACATGGCGACGCGACTCGGAAGGGCCCACAGCCATGATCATTCTCGGATGATCAAAAAGGGGTTCCACAATGATCGATCATTCTGCCGAACCAACCATCCCCGCCGTCTCCACCCACCACGACGGCTTCCAGGTGCGGGAAAGCTGGAGCGACCGGCTCGTGGTGTTGTCCGTGTGCGATGTGGTCGACATGCTCAGCACACCACGAATGTCCGACGCGATCTGTGACGCGCTCGGCAAGGCGCCGACGGGGCTCATTGTTGACCTCACCGGAGTGCATTTCCTTGCCTCCGTTGGAATGAGCGTTCTGGTGGCAGCGCAGGAGGCGGCCGATGCGATGTCGGTGCGATTCGGCATCGTCGCCGACGGGCCCGCCACCAGCAGGCCGATCAGGCTGCTCGGTATTGACGCCATCCTGGCGCTTTATCCCACACTCGACGATGCGTTGCGCGATCTTCGCTGAGCCTTCAGCCAGGTTCGTCCAGGACCGCCCGATATCGATTCGGATCCTGGCCGACAATGAAGCCCAGCCATCCACCAGCGATCGGAATCGCATCGCCGACTTCTGGCAACAGGAGGAGCTCGGGACATCAGCGGATGCGCATTTTGACCACTCGATGACGAACCAACTCGTGCCCAATCGCCTTTATTGCGTTCCCAATTCGCTGATCACTAGAGTCGAGGTCGGGCAGAACAACACCGTCGCGTACTGGTTGAACGCAAGGCCACGCCCAGCCGCACCATGTCATAGTCGTGCACCAGCGCCACGGGGATCGCGCAGTAAATGCGAAGCCCAGATTACCGCCCTAGGGGTGTAGTACTACCCCTCTTGGGGGTGGTGGACTGGAGCCCGAGTCGCGCAACCGCTCGACCTATCGATAGCGCAGAGCGTGCGCGAAACAGAAAGGCCCGCAGCCATGATCGTCCTTGGAATCATCTTGCTCATCGCCGGATTCCTCCTCAAGATTTCGATTCTGTGGACCATCGGAATCATCCTGCTCGTCGTCGGCGTCGTTCTCGCGATCCTGGGTTCAGTGGGACGCCCTGTGGGCGGCCGGCGCCACTACTTCTAAAGACCAACCTGCCGTCGCACCAAAGGTTGCCGAGCTAGCGGAGCAAAAATCAGCACCTTTTGCTATGCACGAGATCAGCCGACGCGACGACTACGCCGCGGCGTCCACACATCGGTCTATGCGCTGGAAAAAGACATTCGCGACTGGATCACCAACTAAATTGAAAACCCCAAACCCTTCCTAGACCAATGCCGCCGACGCAATCCTCGACCGCCTCGCCTCATATCTTCACGGAATTCCTGGCGCAGGACGCTAGGGCGTAGCGCGGGTGGTGGTACCGCAGCTGCGATCTGTTCTGACCCGCCCAGCTAGCCTCGATCGCTTCGGGACAGACGTATCCATCGGTATCCCCAGCCGTTCAGCGTGAGGTCTGTCAGCTTCTCGGTCGGTGCGGCGTATGGGCCGTCCACGAACAGGTCATACGGGTCGCCGTTCATGCCCGGTTGCGCGCCGATATCCACTGTGACCGTGGTGTCGGCCAAATTGTGCAGCAGCAAGATCGACCCGACGGCCGCGTCGAATCGGTGTGCCAGCACCGAGCGCGGCAGCGCGGCGTCAATGACCGAGCAGGTACCGGTCCCGATCTCCGGCGCGGTACGCAGGGTGTGTATCAGGTTCTCGAACCAGCGCAGCAGCGAATTCGGGTCTTGTTGCTGCGCACGTACGTTGACCTTCTTTGCGCCGAACCGACCCCGCATGGCAACGGGTCGAAAGAGAGCGTCTGGCGGCGCTGGACTGAAGCCGGCATTGGGTGTGTCGTCCCACTGCATCGGCGTTCGGATCGCCTCGCGCCCGTCAAGGCTCAGGTCCTCGCCCATCCCGATCTCCTCGCCGTACCGCAGCGCCGGGGTGCCCGGCAGCGAGAACTGTAGGGCGTAGGCGAGCTCGATCCGGCGGCGATCACCCCGCAGCATTGGCGCCAGCCGGCGACGAATGCCGCGGCCGTACAACCGCATCTCAGGGCGTGGCGCGAAGGCGCGGAAGACGTCACCGCGCTGTTCGTCGGTGAGTCGGCTCAGGTCGAGCTCATCGTGGTTGCGAAGGAAACTGACCCACTGCCCACCTTCGGGCAGCCGCACTGCCGTGGTCAGAGCTTCGATGAGCGGCTCCGCGTCGCTGCGAGCCAGAGCCAGCCAGACGCGTGGGTTCAGCAGGAAGTCGAACATCATCTGCGCCCGGTCGCTCGGGCCGTCAGAGCGGCTGCCGACGAAAGTGCTGACGTCGCTCGGGGCCACATTAGCCTCGCAGAGCAGCACCGAGTCGCCGCGCAGCCATTGGGTCTCTTGGCGCCAGGAGTCCATGATCGAAAAGTCCTTCGGCCCGGGGTCGACGCCGGGCGACACCTGCTCGAGGACGAACGGCGCGGCGTCGATCCGGAAGCCGGCCGCACCCATCTGCAGCCAGAAGTTCATGACCTTGGCCATCTCCGCCCGTACGGCAGGATTGGCCCAGTTGAGATCGGGCTGGAAGCCATAGAAGCGGTGGAAATACCACGCCTGCGCCTGCTCGTCGAAGGTCCACGTCTCGCTCTGCTCGCCCGGAAAGACGGTGCCTTGGTGCCGGTCCGGAGGCTCCTGCGGCGCTCCAGACATACCAATCCCGGTACGGCGAATCAGGGCTGCTCTGGGCCGATTTGAACCAGGGATGCTCGTCGGAGGTGTGGTTGATGACCAGGTCGAGGACGAGCCGGATGCCTCGCTCTTGGGCTTCGCGGGCCAGCTCGGCGAAGTCACCAAGACTGCCCAGCGCCGGGTGGATGCCGTAGTAGTCGCTGATGTCGTAGCCGTTGTCCCGCCACGGACTGGGGTGGATGGGATTCAGCCACAGGCATGAGACGCCCAGTCGGGAAAGGTAATCGAGGCGACTGATCAACCCCCGCAGGTCGCCGCGGCCGTCACCGTCAGAGTCTTGGAACGAGGACACGTCGACGCAGTAAATGACGGCCTCCTGATACCACCTGTTGATCACGATCTTTTAGCCTTGCGGCCGACCGCTACGGTGAGACCTGCACCCGCCGCTGCCGCAGCGCCCAGCAGGGCCTTGTGGTGCTGAGACAAAAAGACCTGGGCGCTCCGGGGTTTGGCGCTTTGGTCGAACCCACCATGGGCACCAAAGTCGTGACCCCCTGTGCCGTCCGCCGGCTCCCACAGGTTGGCCGGCTGATCGGGATCCTTGGGCCGCCCGGTCTGCTGCGCCTTGAACCCAGTCCGCGCCAGATAGCGATCCAGCAAACCAGGCACAACGGCGTTCATGATCAGCGTGGCGGCCGTGCTCGCGCCGACCCAATACTCACGCCGATCCGGATGATCTGCCGCGTACAAGACCGCGCGAGCGGCGACCTCAGGTTGGTAGATCGGCGGCACCGGCTGCGCGCGCTCGGGCAGCCGGGACAGCACCCACGAGAACTGCGGAGTGTTCACCGCCGGCAGCTGCACCATCGTCACCCGGACATTGCTGTGATCATGCAACAGCTCGCAGCGCAGCGACTCGTGGAAACCTTGCAGTGCATGTTTTGCGCCGCAGTACGCGCTCTGCAGCGGAATCCCGCGGTACGCCAGCGTCGAGCCGACTTGCACGATGGTTCCCGCGTCGCGTTCGCGCATCCTGCGCAGCACCGCCATGGTGGCGTACACCGCGCCGAGATAGGTCACCTCGGTGACCCGCTTGAACTCCTCAGGGCTGATCTCAGCGAAGGGAGCAAAGATTGAGGTGAACGCTGAGTTGACCCAGATGTCGATGGGGCCAAGCTCGTTCTCGATGCGCGCGACCGCTGCCTCGATCTGGAAGGGGTCGGCGACATCGACAGGCACCACCATCGGGGTTGCTCCCGCTACAGTCACCTCAGCCGCGGCCGCAGCCAGCCCGACCTCGCCACGAGCCAACAGCGCGATCGAGTCCCCTCGCTTGGCGAACTCGCGTACCACGGCCCGGCCAACACCGCCGCTCGCGCCGGTCACCGCGACCACGCGACCATGCACCTCCCCATTGCTCATGCCTACGCAGTACCCAATGGCAGTCAGTCGAAATCCCCTTACGCACAACAGCACCCAGACCAGGTATTAGTTAGATTGGTCCGCGTGAAGCGACTTGAAGTCAAAGTCGCCCTGTGCAATCCCCCACATCGACTGCGGGACAACCGAACGCACCGCCTCGACGGCGAAGTACACCTCGTCGCAGTAGAAGTCTAGACGAACACCGCCGAAAGCGAGCCGACGCAGCACGGCGCCTCGGTTTGCAAACGCTTCAGACCGAGAGCAGCCGCTGGAAGAACTCGCGGTAGCGCTTTAGCGAGAGACGAAGGTCCTCCGTGGAGGCCTCCTCGCCTCGAGCCCACTGCGCCTCGAGCCGCGATCGCGCCGCGGAGAACCCGGTCGTGAGCTGTTCGACGACCTCGGCCACGAGGGCGTCGGCCTCCTGGACGCACTTTTTGGGGTCGTCGACAAAAGCCGCCTGGACATCGTCCCAGCGCGAGCGCAGCCGTGGAAGGTCGGCGTCGGCGAAAAGCGATTTGTCGGACGACGGTTCGGTCCCAGCGGTCGAAGACCCGGTCCCCATTTCCGACGGTTCGGTCTGGGCGCTCGAGGATTCGTCGCCCGTGGCCAGCGGTTCCCCTTGCGCACGTGGCGCGTCGGTCGTGGTGGTCGCCAACGAAGGATCGTTGGCCACAGCCGATGGTTCGGTTTGTGCCGTCGATGGTTCCCTTCCCGCGCTCGAAGATTCGGGCCGTGCAGTTGGGGCGACATCCGCCGTCGAGGTCGAAGCGGTGTTGGTTTGTTCATCGTGGGTTGTCATGCCCGTGCCTCCTTTGGCGTGTCCTTATCGGTCTCGAGATCGGTCGCGAGCAACTTCTCGAAGAGCGCGCGGTAATGGACGAACGCCTCACGCTGCGCCTCGGTGCCGATGTCGCCCTGCTCTTGCGCCATGTGGAGGATGTGAGCGGCTCGATAGTGCTCAACCACGTTCGGGTGATCGACCGAGATGTCGGCCGCACGCTGGTCGAAATCGTCGACGGGGTATCCGCGTTCGCGCATTACCTGGGTCACGAGACGATCGGCGTCGCCCACCGCCTTGGACGGATTGTCGACGAACGCAGTCTGCACCGTCCGCCAGTGTTCTGCGTACTTTGCGTGCGCTTCCGGCGCCAATGCGACGATGTCGAGCTTTTGTCGCTTTCGTTCGCGCGCAACGAGTTCCTTTTCGCCGGCGCGTTGATCACCGGCCTCGCCTACGGCCCGCTCGTACTCTGGACCGAAGTGATTCTTCAGTCGCTCGGACCTCTTACGACGGTTCACTGACCGGGCGACGATCACCGCCATCGCGACAACGATCACGACGGCTGCAGCAATAACGATCCAACTCCAAGCAGGCATTTCTCCAGACCTCCTCGTCCTCCGAACCGGATACCCGTGAGTTGTCTGCAGAAATATCGATTTTGTTCTGCACCCTCAAGAGGGAGGTTCTCAGCCGCGAATCCGCTACGGGCACAGCATCTTCAAGGTCGTCGCGGCTCTGAAAGCCCTTGGCGACAGTGCACTTTCGCTGCTTCGGTGGACCGACTTTTTGCCCTTCCGCGCTCAGAGCCGCCTGCGCGGTCAGCGTGCCGGGCGCTGCGCCGCGATGACTAACGTTCGGTTTGAGCGATCAGCCGGTCGATGAAACCGTTGGTCTCCTCGCGGTCGGGGTGATCACCGAACCGCAGAGTCGGATCCTCCATCACGGCCGCCGCGTTATCCGGCCAGCAGCCCGCCGTCTCGGCGAGCAGCTGATCGACGACGTCGGTGAGCCGGCCGCGGCGGCGCAAGGCCTGCGCTGACGGGCCGCCGATGTGCCGCCGATCAACACTTGCCGGGTCAGCTCGATGATCATCGCCCAGTCCCCCGCCGCCTCGAGCTGCGCGCGCAGCGACCGCACCAGATCGGTGACGACCTCGGCGGCGGGCCGGCTGCTGGGGCCGCTGATGTCGACGAGCTCACCCTCCAGCCCGGAGCGGGCCGCCCGCCATAGCGCGGCCCGGCCCAGCGGCGGGGCGACCTCGACCGCCGCGTCGCCGGCCCGCAACGCCTCGACCTCGCGTTCAACCAGTGCCCGGAACAGGCCGGCGATCAGCACGATGGTGTCGACCGACGGGCAGCTGTCGCACACCCGTAATTCCAGGGTCGGCGCGCCGAGCGCCGGCCGGACGTCGAAGTAGACCATCCCGGCGTCGGTGATCACCCCGCTGGCCACGAGGTCATCGACCAGCCGGTCATATTCGGCAGCCGACGACACCGGCGGGGCCGGTCCCGTCGTGGGCCAGCGCTGCCACACCAAGTGCGCGCGCTGGAATAGCCGGTGTCGGATCCGTCGGCCCAGAACGGCGAGCTGGCACTCAATGCCAGCAGTGTCGGCAGATACGGCGTCACCCGGTTGGCCACCGCGACGGACTCGTCGCGGTCATCCACACCGACGTGCACCTGGGTGCCACAGATGAGTTGTTCGCGGGCGAGCAGCTGGTAGTCGGCGAGCATCTGCCGATAACGGTCGGTCTGGGTGACCTGCATCTCTGCGGGCACCGACAACGGCACCGCCCCCGCCGCGACCACACCCATGCCGAGCCTGGCGGCGGCGTCCACGAGCACTCGGCGGTGGCTCTGCAGATCGGCGCGCAGTCCGTCCAGGGTGTCGACCACACCGCTGTTCATCTCGACCACGCAGCGCTGCAGCTCGGCCACGTAGCTGTTGGACAACACGTCAAGCAATTCGGGCGCGCGCGCGGTCAGCCGCCTGGTCGTCAGGTCGACGACGTGGAACTCCTCCTCGACACCCAATGTTCGCGGCATGACGCCTCACAATTCGTGACCGTAATTGACGCTCAGTCACACCAGTGTTACCGAGGTCGCGGCCGGTAAACACTAATGATTGACGATATCGCCAACCTTCACCGGCCCTAGGCGCGTTCGTGTAGCCGCGAACTCGTTGGTCGGGTGCGGGTAGGTACCGGGTTTACTGAGCCGCCGTCCGGGGGACGAGAATAGACATGTCGAAGGGGATGGGGCGGCGGGCTATCGAGCGCCATCTGTCAGCCGCCGACGAGCGCTTCGGGCTGCGGCTCGGCGCTGGCTTGGTCGCCACCCTCGTCGCCGCGGTCACGTTCGGGCTGCTCCTGTTACTCGTCCGCGCGGGCTGGGCGCCGCTGCGCAGGCTCGACACCGGCGCCGCAGAGACGTTTAACCGGATCGACACCGCTCAGCCGGGGCTGACGAGGGCGGCCGAGATCGTCAGCGACGTCTTCGACCCGAACGTGTTCCGCGTCACGCTCACGGTGATTGCGTTGGCGTACCTAATCCACGGCGACCGGCACCACGCGACCTGGCTTGTCGTCACGGTCTTCGGTGGCGCCGCGCTCGGCTTCGCGCTGAAGCAGATCGTCGGCCGGGCCCGCCCGGTGCTGCCGGATCCAGTCTCGACGGCGCCCGGGATGTCGTTCCCGTCCGGTCATGCGCTGGGGGCGTCGATCGGCTGCTGCCTGCTCCTGCTGATCACTCTCCGCTTCCTGTCGCGGGCCGGGCGCGTCGCCGCCGTCATCGCGGCCGCTTTGATCGTCGGCGCCGTCGCGCTCGCGCGGGTCGTGCTCGGCGTCCATTTCGTCAGCGACGTCCTGGCCGGCATCACGCTCGGCATCGGCTGGGTGGCCGTAACGACATGGGCTTACGTCGCATGGCGGCGCGAGACCGGGCAGCCGGTCGAGCGGCCGGCCGATGTGGGAACCCCCGAGCAGCCGGTCGCGCGGCGCTGACCTGCCGGTTTCCCGATCCGATCACAAGAGAGTTAATTAACGGCGGCGTGGGTATCCCGCAGCATGCCTTCACACGGTTTCGGTGGCATCGTCCGTGATGTCCGGTGGCTCCTCGTTCCGGCCGCGTGCCTTCTCGCGTTGATGGTGGCGTTGGGCTTCCTCCTCACCGATGTCCTGCCCTCCACGGCGCTCGGGAAGTGGGATGCCGAGGTGCCCAGACGGCTCGTGGAATACCGCCAGCAAGAGGGCATCTCGGAGAGCAAGCTCATCACGACGCTGTCCGAGACGCTGACCATCATCACCCTCACGGCGCTCGCCGCGGCGGTGTTCCGCTGGAAGTTCGGCCGCTGGCGCGAGTCCCTGGTCGTCATCTACGCGGTGGTCGGCGAGACGGCCATCTTCACGGCGACGACGCTGTTCATCGACCGCCCCCGGCCGCGCGTGCCGCACCTCGACGAAGCGCCGCCGACCTCGTCGTTCCCCTCGGGCCACACCGCTGCCGCCGTGTGCTTCTACGGCTCGATTGCCGCGATCATCCTCTGGCACAGCCGGCATCGGTGGATCAAAGTGGCCGCCGTCGTCGTCTGCGCGGCGGTGCCTCTGCTGATCGCCGGCAGCCGCGTGTACCGCGGCATGCACTACCCGACCGACGTGCTCGCCGGGATGCTGCTCGGCGCGATCTGGCTGACCGTCGTCATCTTCTACGTGCGCACCCATGATGCCGGCGGCCGGCGCCACGCGGCCGTCGACGCCGACCGGCGCTTGGTGAGCGGGTAACTATGCGCGCCGCGGTCATCGTCAATCCGGCGACGACGGACGTGCCGGTCCTCCGGGAGCAGGTGGACAAGACACTGACCGCCGCCGGCTGGTCAACGACCTTGTGGCTGGAAACCACGCCAACGGGCGGAGTCTCGACGCGCGAATCGACCCCGGTGCCCTGGTCGTCCGCGCGCCACAGTCGTTGGCGACGGCCGCTTAACCGAGTCAGGAGCCGAGATGAGCACCGCGACCCGCGTGCCGGAGACGATCACCCTCTCCGGCGACGAGCTCTCCGCCGACGACGCTGTCACCACCCTGCGGCGATACGGGCGCTGGAAACTGGTCAAGAACTCGTTCATCCGCTTCAGGTACGCCGATGGCTTCACCAATGCGCGTGCGCTCGCGCTGCAGTTCTGCCTGTCGTTCATCCCGCTCATCATCGCGGTCGTCGGCTTGTCGAGCGCCCTGCATCACGAGAAGTTCGGGCAGGTCGTCACCCAGACCCTGACCCGGGTGCTGCCCGGCAGCCACGACGGCGACATGATGCAGGAAGCCGCGCAACACAGCAGAGACCAAGGCGCGACCGGCGGCCAGCTCGCGTTGTGGCTCGGCCTGCTCGCCGCGATCGTCGCGCTGACCACCGCGATGGGTCAGATCGAGCGGGGCGCCAACCGTATTTACGGCATCGAACGCGACCGGCCCGCCGTGCGGAAGTACGGTCGGGCGCTGCTGATGGCGTTGACCGCCGGCCTGCTCTCGCTGCTCGGATTCCTCGTCATCATCGCCGGCGACGCGCTCGGCGAGTCGCTGGCCGCGGTGTACGGCTGGAGCGACACGTCCGAGACGCTGTGGAGGATCGGCCGCTGGCCGGTCGGAGTCATCCTCGCCTGGGCGTCCTTCACCGTCGTCCTGGAGCGCGCGCCGCGGCGCCGGCAGCCCGGGTACTCGTGGCTGGCGTTCGGATCCGGTGTGTCGCTTGCGCTGTGGCTGCTGCTCACCGGCCTGCTCGCGCTCTACGTGGCCGAGGGCGCGTCGTTCGGCACCACCTACGGCCCGTTGACCGGGATCTTCGCCCTGCTGCTCTGGGCCAACCTGTCCTCGGTGGCGCTGTTCCTCGGTATCGCGTTCGCCGCCCAGCTCGAGGCTGTCCGCGCGGGCGTCCCGGCCCCGGCATCGGCCGATCCGCTGATGACGGAGGGACCCTGCCGATGCAGCAACGGCGGCCGGCGCGCTGTCGCCCAACCCCGGGCCGGGCCAACGGCAGGGCGCCGCTTGGTCCGGAGCTGAAGCTGAGCTGTGCGCTGCCGCCCCTGTTGCTGTTGCGCAGCAGCCCCGGCAGACGCGAAGGGAGTGAACCCGGTGATCCAAAGAAAAATGAACCGAACTCCACCTGACCTTTCCTCTGCCCTGGCCGTCGACGCCCGTCTGACGGAGATCGAGCGCGAGCTGAACCTGTTGCTCAATGTCACACCGACGAACGGTGCCGAGGCGTGGACGGATTTCCAACGCTCGGGGTTCGAGTCGGTCCCCACCCTGCAGTCGAGGCCGCTCGGCTTCGATCCGGACCTGGTCAAGCGCGACCTCTACAACGCCGAGATCGAGCGGGTGGAGGATCCGGCGCTCAACTCGCTCTTCCGAGCGAAGCGTGACGAGATCGCCCGGCAGATCACGCTGCTCGAGGATCGGGGCACGTCGCGCTTCAGGTACGGCGCGCTCCAGCTCTACGGAGAACCCGGCGAATCGCTGATCGCGACGGCTCGCTCGATGCTCGCGCGCATCGATCCGCAACCGATCACGGCGAGCAGCATCACCGCGACGGCATTCGCCGAGGCGGCACGAACGGAGCTCGAGTCGTATCGATCGAGCTATCCCGGCTTCCCCGTAGCGGTCGAGGTGCGCGACGACGTGGCCGATCTGATGGTGTCGTTTGGCAGGCTCTTGATCCCTGCCACCGCCGCCTTCCGCGAGGACCGCGTGGAGCCGCTGATCCAGCACGAGGTCGGGACCCACGTGCTCACCTATCGCAACGGCGACTCGCAACCCTTGAAGCTCCTGGCCGTCGGGCTCCCGTCGTACGAGGAGACGCAGGAAGGCCTGGCGGTCCTGGCCGAGTACGTGGTCGGGGGGCTCGATCCCCGACGCATGCGCGTCCTCGCCGCGAGGGTCGTGGCTGCATCGATGATGTTGGCCAACGCGGACTTCATCGAGATCTTCAAACACCTGACCGACGATCATGGCTTCGCGCCCCGCACCGCGTGGTCGGTGACGAGCCGCGCGACCTACGGCGGAGGCTCGACGAAGGACATCATCTATCTGCGCGGGACCGAGCGAGTCCTCGGATACTTCGCCGAAGGACGCGGCATCGATCCCCTCCTCGCCGGCAAGCTCTCGCTCGACCATGCGCCGCTCGTGGAGGACCTGATCCAGCAAGGGGTGCTCGAACCTCCGTGGGCGCGTCCTCGCTGGCTGTCCGCGCCTGGGGCCGAGGAGCGGCTCGAACGCGTGCGTGAAGGCATGAGCGCCGTCGACCTACTCGGGATGGACGTGGCCGCATGAGGATGGCATTCCTGGTCAATCGCGTGGAGACCGAGATCGACGAGTACGCGACCACCCGGCTCGCGAAGGCTGCGGCCCTGATGGGCCACGAGGTCTGGTACATCGGCCTGGGCGACGTAAGGATCGGCGAGCCCGACGGCGAGATCGGGGCGCACGCACGCCCCGGCATGGCCCGAGACGACGACACGCTGACGGCGTTCGTCGATCGCATGAAGGAGAGCTCGGCCGAGCGCATACGCCTGGACAAGCTCGATGCTGTGTTCCTGCGGAACGACTCGATCGAGGATCTGCAGGATCGACCGTGGGCCAGCAGCTTAGGTGCCGTGTTCGGTGAGCTGCTGGTGGCGCACGGTGTGACCGTGGTCAACGACCCGACGGTGCTCCGGCGTGCGGGGACGAAGGTGTACCTCGACGAATTCCCGGCGGAGATCAGGCCCCGATCCCTGGTGACGCGCAACGAGGAGGACGTCCGGAACTTCATCTCGTCCGTGGGCCGCTCCATCATCAAACCGCTGTGCGGCGCGAAGGGCCGCAACGTGTTCATGGTCGACGGAGAGGACGAGCCCAACCTGAACCAGATCATGGAGGCGGTACTCGAGGACGGCTACATCTACGCGCAGGGATACGTCGACGGCGCCGAGGAAGGCGACATGCGGATCTTCCTGCTCGACGGCGAGCTCATCGAGGTCGACGGACACGTCGCCGCGTTCCGGCGGGTGCCGGAGGGGAACGACCCGCGTGCCAACATCAGCACGGGCGGCAGGATGCAACCCGGAGACATCACCGAGACGACGCGCGCGATGGTCGAGGCGATGCGCGACAAGCTCGTGCAGGACGGGATGTTCTTCGTCGGCATCGACGTGATCGGCGACAAAGTCGTCGAGATCAACGCCGAGAGCCCGGGCGGTCTGCAGGCGATAGAGCGTCTGTACGAGGTCGATATCTGCCCGGTTGTGATCGACGCGCTGGAGCGCCGGACTCGCCGACAGTCGACACGCCACCACCACCGCGCCGGGTCACCGCAGCGGCCGCCAACAGCCAACGGGTAGGTCACTTCGCATGGACGCCGCTGCTTCAGCACCAGCACGACGGGTCGCCGTCATCGCCCACCGGAAGAAGTCCATCGGTGGCGGTCTCGACGAACTCCGGAAGTTGATCGCCGACGAAGGGTTCGACGACCCCATCTGGCACGAGGTGTCCAAGAGCCGCAAGGCGCGCAAGCGGGCCCGGCGCACGCTCAAGGACGGTGCCGATCTGGTACTCGTGTGGGGCGGCGACGGCATGGTTCAGCGGTGCGTCGACGCGCTCGCCGGCTCGGACGCCGCCGTCGCGATCATCCCGGCCGGCACCGCGAACCATGCTCGCCGGCAACCTCGGCATCCCGACCGACCTGCCGGAGGCCGTGCGGATAGCATTCCACGGTTCGCGCGGCGGCTCGACCTCGGCAAGCTGAACGGCGAACACTTCGCTGTCATGGCCGGGGCCGGATTCGACGCCCAGATGATCAATGACGCCGATCGCGGGTTCAAGGACCGGGCCGGGCGGCTCGCGTACGTGTTGACCGGGCTGCGCCACGTGCGGGACGAGCCGGTGCCGACGAAGATCCGCGTCGACGGGCGGAAATGGTTCGACGGGCCGGCAACCTGCGTCCTATTCGGCAACGTCGGCACCATCACCGGCGGCATCCGCGCATTCGACGACGCCCGGCCCGACGACGGCTACCTCGACGTCGGGGTCGCCACCGCCCAGGGCGCCCTGCAGTGGGCCCGTACCCTCGGGCGCGCGGCCGCGGGCCGCTCGGAGCGCTCGCCGTTCGTCGAGATGACGCAGGGTCGGGTGATCGACGTCAAGTTCGCCGAGCCGCTCGCGTACGAGCTCGACGGTGGGGAGCGGGGTTCCAGCAAGCGGTTGCAGGCGACTGTAGTGCCGGCGGCGCTCACCTTTTGTGTGCCCGAGGAGTAACCGGCGCCGTCGAGGCCTCGGCGGTCCCTGTCCACGGCCACACGCTCGCCCCAGTACGCGTGGCCGGCGAGCCCTCGGGGCAGGAACACCGCCCCGTGGAAGTACCGGCTGCCGTGCCCGTTGGCGCCGCCCGGCTGACGTCGCGAGGATGTGCTACCGGCTGCCCAGTTCTTCCTCGAAAACGCCGTGACGACAAGTCAGGTCGCGTGGTTGCTCGCCGTGGATTAGGTACACCAACGCGATCACCCTGAGCGCGACGCGGAACACATTCGCGTCGAAGACGTCGCTGACAACCTCGGCCGCCCTCGTCAGCGCCGGCTGAGCGCGTCGATCCGGTTAAACGCCTCCGCGGCGCCGGTGTCGAGCCTGCGCAGCGGCGCCCAGCCGGCGCGGACGAGCAACAGGAGCAGCGCGAACGTGACCGCGGCGACGAGGGTGCCGTCCAGACCGGCGCCGAGCCGCAACCCGAAGCGCTCGTCGGCGGCGGACAGATGGCGCTGGATAGCCCGCCCCAGCCCCTTCAACATGCCTTTCTTGTCCCCGGACGGCGGCTCATTACACGGCGGTGAGCCGGCGCGGTGCGGTCTCGGCGTCAGGACGGTCGACTGAGCGGCACGCGGCCGACTTCGTCCAGCACAACCGGGCCACGGGGCTGCTCGAAAAGCACCTCGGCGCTGCGGCCGTCCACTTGCAGGGTGGCGATGGTGTTTCCGAACAGTGGACCGCAGGTGTTCGCCCAGGACAGCGGAAGCGCGGGTACGCCGTGTCGGCGTGCCCACCATCGAGCGAGCGCGGCCGCGGGACGCGACCAACTCAGCGTGAACACCGGTTTGAGGAATAGCGGCACATAGTTGTTCACCGGCGAGCACACCAGTTGATGCACCGTCGCGCCCAACGACTGGGCCGAATCGCCCGCCCACTCGGCGCGCGCGGCGTAGCTGTGGTGCACGTCCCCGGAGAGCACGCTGACAGTCGTGGGTCCGTTGGGATGGCTTGCGATGCGGGCGATCATCTCGGCCAGGCGTAGGAATGACTTGTAGAAAGCCGGCCAGTGTTCGAGATCGACTGCCCTGCGGGTCTTTTCGGCAAGTCTCCCGCGTAGCCCGGGCCGGTCGGCGTTTCGCTCATTGACCGCCTCCAGGTCCCCGATGGCGGGCGGCATCAGCCACGGCACCGACGAGGCCAGCATCAGGTGGTCCAACTCGTCGAGGCCGTCGGTGGCCTGGGTCTCCAGCCATGCGAACTCGCGTTCGCCGATCATCATGCGTTCGCCGGAATCGAGGATTCGGCCGTTACGCGAGTCGATCATGATGAGCCGACTGCGGCCGAGATCCCATCGATAGCTGAATCTGATGCCCTTGTTGCAGTCCACCTCTTGATCGGCCCGGTCGGCCAGATCGACGAGGTGTGGCCACGTGTCGCCGTCTGTCGTCACCAGGCGCTGATAATCCTCGTCGTCGGCCAACTCGGCCGGGCTCATATTGCCCAGGTGCTGATACACCCAGTAGGACGCCAGTCCGGCTCGGATCCGGTCACGCCACCACGGCTTCTCCTTAATGTCGGCGCGCCAGGACGCCGACGTGTTCCAGTCATCCCTGATGTCGTGATCGTCGAAGATCATCGCGGTGGGAACCGTGGACATGAGCCATCTGATCTCAGGGTCGCCCCACGAGTGGCGGTACAGCCGTTCGTATTCGGCGAAGCTCACCACCTCGTCCGGCGGCCGCTGGCCGTGCCTGTTCATCCGGGGGCGACGGCCCGCCAGGCGTCGTCTCGTCTCCGGCGTGAGTTCGTCGGCGTACAACTGGTCGCCGAGCAGGATCAGCGCCTCCGGCCAGTCGTCGATCGGCTGCGTGGCCATCCGGGTGGCGTACACGTCCAGAGCATCGAGCCCGAGTTTGGAGTCGAGCTTCTCATCGCCGGTCTTGGGGTATCGGCAGGATCCGAAGATCGCCTGTAGCCGGTGAGTCGACGCGGGCCCGCGGGTGCGGATGACGCTGGGCGGGAAGGGCGCGTCCGCGAGCGGCCAGACCAGTTCCCCGTCGACCTTGACGTCATATTCGGTCACGGTGTCCGGGGTCAGCCCGGTCACCGTGACGAGGGCGTAATGGTGACCCTGCACAGCGAACGTCCGCGCTGAGCAGCCGAGGACCTCCACTGTTCCCGTGCAATCGGTTTGCACCCACACCAGCGCCGTGGTGTCTGAAACGTGCCGCAGGACAGGGCCGAGCAAGAGCGTCACCGAACCACCTTACGAGCAGGAGCTGAGCTGACGCGGCTACTTTTCACGCCTGAGCTTGGGTGGCATGCGCAGTGGCAGGTGCAGTGCCACCTGGCAACATCATTTCGCGGCCGTCGGGGTAGACAACCTTGCACCAGTGGTCGCGCGTCTGGTCGCCCGAAGGCCGCCCACATACTCGCCGGTACCAGTTGGCCTTGCCTCCGCAGCAGTTACCATCGGCATCGAGGGATGCCTGCAACTTTACGTAGACAACCGACCAGCGGCCATTGGTGGCACGGTCGACGCGGGTCACGTTGTCGTGGACCCAGTCGCAGTGGTTGCTCCAGTCCTGGATTGGGAACAGGTCGAAAACCGGCCCGTCATGTTCGGCGCGGACTCGGGCAATCCAGAACCAATGCCGATGAGCGCAATTCCCGTCACGGTGCAGAGGCGACCATGAAGGTCGGCGCTGCCGTTACCGGACCCTGTTGGTGTCACTGCGAATCTGGGTTGCCACCCAGCCACCCACACCTTCGGGCAAACCAACCCGCGCTTGAAACCCCTGGACACTATGAGGTCAGGTCTGCGTTGGCTTCAGCTAGCAGAGCTAGGGCCTTCGCGCGTTTCGCTTCGGTTCGGTGAGTCTGGCCATCGCGTTGACGGACCAGCCGTCTGGCATCTCATCGTCGGACGGTGCCGTAGTCGAACGCCCGCGATGGACTCGTCGCGCGCGCAAGAACGGTGGTTTCCATATTCGCCTCCGTGATGAAGCCCTCGCCTTGCAGCCGGGGGCTTCGCTCGTTGATGAGCCCGGATTCGTACGCTGATCTGTGGTCGGTGCTTGGTCGGTGAATCTGCGACACGCCGTGGTTTCGGTTGGTGTCGGATCGCGCTATAACACCGGGTTAGAGCACCTTTCGGGCGGCGACTAGGAGGGCTTGCAGGCTCTCCTAAAGCCGGTGTCGCATGTTCGAATCATGCCGGGGCACCACTGTTTTTGCACCTCCGCGAGCTCGGTGTCGCTGAGCCAGCGGGTATCCACGACGCCGGCGGGACCAAAACGCGATCGCGGTCGATCCGGCCTCGCCGTATGCGCACGGCGATGATGCGGTGAACGCGCCGATCCGGCGAGGCGACAGCGTGCTGCAGTCACCCGACCGGGCGGAAGGCGATCACGGCGATCGGTCGGGCTGCCGCCGACTGCTGGTAATGGTCGTATGGCGACGATGCACCCGCCGCGAAGTGGAACAGTCGGTCGCGTTCGGGACCAACCACTTCCTCGGCGAGGAAGGACCCCCTGAAGCCACGGCCTAACAAAGTGACCTCGGGGTTCGCCTTGATGTTGTAGTACCAGGCGGGGTTCTTGGGCGCCCCGAAGTTCGACGCGATCACGATGACACGTCCCGCGTCGGTGAAGTACACGATGGGCGTCGTACGGGTGACACCGGTTCTTGCGCCGCTGTGGCTGAGCAGAAGCGCGGGAAACGGCCCGGCCGTATGTTGGGAAGCCTCATAGCAGCTGCATCTTTCCTATAAGACAATTCTCGTGACTGCGGAACGCTCATGAAACTCCACTGCCGCGCTGGGCAATTCGCCGTTACCGTACGTCGAGCACATGACACGGTAGGTCATGGCCGTTCCAGGGCTGTAACGGGCGGTACTACCCGGAACACTTACTCGGCAACCGGCGTGATACCCAATGCGTTGGCGAGGATTTCGTACGCGTGGAACGCCGCGTCGTCGTATACCTGCAACAACACCTCCGGCATCTTCGGGTGTGGCGCTGAGTTCTCGCTGACGAGATGGATTTGCACATGGTCGGCGCCAGCGTCGAGGTGGGCGCGAAGACCGCGAGCGACGTCGGTCGGGTCGCCGTGCACGGCGAGCGCGTCAATGAGGCGGTCGCTGCCGTCACCGGCGAGGTCTTCATCGTCGAAGCCCAGCCGCCGCAGGTTGTTTCGATAGTTGACCAGTCCAAGGTAGGGATGTCTGATCCGCGGCCGGGCCAGTGCGCGCGCGCGGTCCTCGTCGGGCTCGAGCACCACCTTCTGTTCGGGAGCCAGAACACTCTGCGGCTCCAGCACCTTCCTCGCCCGACGTGAGTGCTCGACACTGACGAGGTACGGCACCGCTCCACCAGTACGGTCGCGGGCCAAGTCAAGCATCTTGGGACCAAGTGCGGCCAATGCCGTTCGCTCGCTTGGGACCCCGTGCGCATCGAGGTCATCGAGGAACGTGTTCATCGCAGCCATCGGTGTGGCATACCCCTCGGTCTGCTCAGGGTGGCCCACTCCAAGGCCGAGTAATAGTCGATCGGGGAACGCCTGCTCGATACGCCGGTACGCAGCCGCCAGGGTGGCGGCGTCACCTGAAGTGACGTTGTAGATGCTGCTACCCACGATCAGCTTGTCGGTAGCACCGAGAAGGTCGTCGATGCCTGCCAGGTCAACCGGGGGGCCACCCAGCCACAACGTGCTATATCCGAGACCTTCTAAGCGTTTCGCCATCTCAGGCGTAGTGGCATACGCCCCTTGCCACACACCGAACTTTCCAAGTTCCACTGCACATCTCCATTTCGTAAGGCGTTGCCGTCACAAGGTAGCTCCGTAAAAATGGACCCACAAGTCCATTATGTGGCGGTCACGGCCCGGGTAAGTGCGTCTGGGGTTCCCCCCGAAAAGTGGAGAGGGGGTTATGCGGCTTGTGCCTGGTCGCTTGTCATCAAGCCGCCTCTCATCAAGGTTATTGGGTAACGATCGTCGCCACGCCGGTGTGGCGAGCGAGTCTGGTCGTAGGCGCGCTAGTGGGCGGTCGTCGCCCGCAGCCATGGGTCAATGTGGGCAGTCACGTTCGCCCTGACCGGGTTCAGCGGTATCCCGTGGCCGGTGTTCTCCAGGGTGACGATGGTTGCTCCGATGGCTTCGGCGAGCGCATGAATGCCTTTAAGTGGCACCAGTGGGTCGGCTCGGACAGCGAATATCAGCGCCGGGGCGTCAACATGGCCGGTGTCTAATCCCACAGAGCCATCGCGTCGCTTCCAGGACGGCCTGCGGTGATTCTGCGCTAAGCAGCGATGTATAGCGTTGCGCCTCCTGGGCGCTGACCTCACCCCAGAACGTGGCGTCGATCATGTGCGGGGGTGGCAACCACATCGCTGCCGGAGCGACCGGAAGATCGATGGGTCCCACACCCAATCCAGCAGGAATGACCGGGGCGAGCAGTATCACGGCGGCGACTGGGTTCGCACTGGCATAAGCCAGACTCGGCACGCCACCCATGCTGTGTGCTACCAAGACGGGTGCGCGGCCAAGCCAATCCGTGATCAGGCCGATTTCCGTGGTGACGTCGAGAAGCGAGCGACTCACCGCGTCGCCGTCCGGCAGTGCTTTCGAGCCATAGTGGCCAAACCAGTTCAGACACACCGCATACCAGCCCGCGCCGGCAAGTTGCGGCGCCATTTTCTCCCAGGCCCAGCTGCCCTGACATCCGCCATGGACAAACAACAACGGCGGCGCCGCCGACGGCGTGCCGTAGGTCTCGACGCGGACTCCGTCGATC
The DNA here is from genome assembly GCA_963770305.1 of uncultured Actinomycetota bacterium. Lineage (GTDB taxonomy): Bacteria > Actinomycetota > Actinomycetes > Mycobacteriales > Mycobacteriaceae > Mycobacterium. The sequence continues at coordinate 318,849 of CAVYPB010000028.1, read as the reverse complement.
TGCAGGTCCTGGTAGTCGACCGTCATCACCGATTTACCTTCGCCTCTTGAGCTGATAGTCACATGCTCGGAGACCGCAGCCACACGGTGAAGTCCTAATTTAGAACTCGACCGGTGCGCGCGGTGCTGCACAATTGACACCATGGCCACCTATCGCCAGTACTGCCCCGTCGCTGTGGCGTCGGAGATCCTCGCCGAGAGGTGGAATCCGTTGATCGTGCGCAACCTGATGTTTGGCGCCGACACGTTCTCGGCGATCGCCAATGGCGTGCCGTCGATGTCTCGCTCAATGCTGATCAAGCGCCTCGACGAGCTGCAACGTGCAGGAGTCATCGAAACCCAACTCAAGCCCGATGGCCGTGGGTACAACTACCGACTCACCGACGCTGGCGCAGACCTCGCTGGGGTGATCAGGGCTCTCGGGACATGGGGCGAACGGTGGGTCGACGTCACCTCAGAACAATCCGATCCCGCCTACGCGCTGTGGGCCTGGTGCCAGGTACAGCTCAACCGGTCGAATCTGCCCGACGGCCGAATGGTGATCGCTTTCACCTTTCCTGACGAGCGTGCTAGCAATCGACGGTTCTGGATATTGATCGAGCACGGCGATGCCGAGATGTGCCACTCCGATCCCGGCGGGCAGGCCGACCTCACCGTTGAGGCCAGCTCACGGGCGTTCGTCGACTGGCACCGGGGCGCCCGAACGTGGCGCGATGTGCTTCGCACCGGCGAAATCGCACTCAGTGGTCCGCAGCGGCTGCGCCGGGCATTTCCGACCTGGAACCTGCACCAACCCAACCCCGACAACGCGATCTAACACATTGCGCTCACCGACCACGATGCAGCGAGAAATGGTCTGTGGATCGGTCTTGACCGAGCGTTGGTCGAGTTCTAAATAAGTACTTTCCCGTGTCACGGCCGCTGTCGAGGATGGGACCATGGGAATAGGATTCAGCAATCGATCGGCCGAGGCCTCCCCGGGTCCGTTGTCTACGACGGCGGCTAAGGTCCGCGCCAGTTTCTTCGTGGCGGCGCTGTTCGGCTGTGGGTGGCTCCGATGATCGGTGCGATGAGCGCGGGCAGCGAGGACCGGCTACGCAGGGTCGGCGCCGAGATCGGTATGCGGGAGCGCCCCGCGCTGAACGTCAGACACGTTGACGACGGATTCCTCGACGAGGCGGCCGTCGAGCCCGCACATTCGGACTGCGCGGCAATGTATGAGAGCGACGCGGAGCTGGCGGCCCGGTTTGAGCGCGACGCGATCCCGCTGCTCGACCAACTCTACGGGGGTGCACGGCGGATGACCCGCAATCACGCCGACGCCGAGGATCTGGTGCAGAACACAATGCTTAAGGCCTACACCGGATTTCGTTTCTTTCGGCAGGGAACGCATTTACAAGCGTGGTTGTTTCGCATCATGCACAACACCAGGATCGACGACTACCACAAGACGCGGCGCCGTCCGATCGAGCAGCTCAGCGGCCAGATCACCGACTGGCAGCACGCCGCCGACCGACACCGCTTTTTGGGGTGCCGCTCCGCGGAGGTGGAAGCGCTGGAAGCGTTGCCTGACAACGAAATAGTCGAAGCACTCGACGCGTTGCCACACAGTCTGCGGATGACTGTGTACTACGCCGATGTCTGTGGTTACCGTTACCGGGAGATCGCCGAGATCATGGACATCCCCATCGGGACGGTGATGTCACGGCTGCATCGCGCACGCCGCCGGCTACGCATGCTGCTGACCGACCTGGCCGGCGAGCGCGGGCTCCCGCGCAGTCGAGTCGACAGCGTCCCGTGCACCAGGGACGCCGCTGTTGGGTTGTCGACGACGTCGACCGATGCCGCCCGAGAATGACGCACCCAGGCGCGCCCTGCGGCGGGCTGTCGGACGTGGGAAACGCCTGAGGGTTAATCCAGCCAGTGGCTCAGATTGCTATGTGGTGGCGACGGTTCGGTCGTTGTGCTGCATAGTTGCCCTGTTGGCCGTTCTGATTCTGGCGCTGGCGTCGGCATGTGTCCCGTCTTCATGGTGACCGTTGATTGTTGTGCGGGGATATCACCCAGTGTGCAGCGGCGCCGTGCGCTCAATTGGGTGCGTTGCCGCGGCTGGGGTGGGCTGCGTATTGTCTATTTGCGTTGCGCCGCAATTTCTTTCGATGCCTATCACCCATAATTAGCGAACACAGCTTGTAATACACTGTCCCCCAGCGATCTTCATCACTTCGCGGACGCTGGGGATAGCCGCGCGATGCATCCGATAAATCGGGCTCTGCACGGCTAACGCGTCGCGCACTCATAGCGAGCGCGCCGCCGAGTTATTACGGAGCCTAGGGAAGACTCCCTTCGCATTCCAGGCCGAGCCGCCGTCGGCGAGCATCACAACGGCCTACAACACGGCGCAATCCCGTTAGTTCCCCTTCTCACGCCGTAGAGCGTGTGCCTTCTCGCTGAAGATCACTTCATGCAGGTGCTTGGTGTCGTAGTACTCGGTGCCATGGACGATCTTGCCATCCTGGAACTTGAACAGGAGGTGGTAGACGTTGTTGAGCGTCAATCCGTTGTCCAGAGGAGCCTGACCAGTAAATTCCGCAGCCACCCGGTCACCTTCAGCGGTGATGCCAACCAGCTTGAACTTGAGTGGCTCGACGAAATGCGAGAAGAGTGCTGGCATGACCTCCGTGTAGACGCCCTCCATGTCACGCTCGCCGCCGACCGGCGTAGCTCCGTGGATATTCCAGCGCGCGTCTGGATGCATTTCTGCTGCAACACCCTCGTGATCGTTTCGCTCTATTGTTGCGGTCCATCGCAGAATCGTCGCCTTGTTCTCCTCAGCGGACATGTACGTTCCTCCGGTCGTCGTGACTATCGGTTGGAGACGGGCGGCCCGGGCGGGTGTTGGCGACTACCAGGACACCGGTAGTTCCACGAGGCCGTTCATGATCTGCTCGGTCTTCGAAACGAACGGACGACATCGGCGTCCTGTGGGCTGCAGAGAGCCCTGAGTCACCTGACAGCGCGTACCGACGGGCTTTTCATACGGTCGAGCAATTCGAGGGCGACGTCGCGCACTTTGATGTTGCGCCGTTGAGATTCGTCCACCAGCCTGGCGAACGCCTCTCCTGGCTCGCCGCCGTGCAGCGCTATTAGCGCTCCTTTGCGCCATGTCGATGTCCGAACGCGAGAGGAGCGCTGTCTCGAGCTGGCTGACAGTTTCTCGGGAGTGCTGCCAACGGCCGGAGTTGCTGATCGCTTGACCGGCGGCAACGGTGTACAGGTGCATGAGTTGCGCGTCGAACGGATCGAACGCGGATGCGGTCTGGCTGTAGATGTTGAGCGAACCGACAAGTTCCTGCTCCTCAGACAGGCCGTCAATCAGTAGGGGAACCGACAAACTCGCGTGGATCCCGACTCGCTGGGCAGCCTCAACGAATTCCGGCCACCGAAGTTGTTCGTCGCCGATCACCGCGCGCACCGGCGCGCGGTGCCACGCGGCTTCCAGGCAAGGACCCCTGCCTGACGCGTACTGATGGTGATCGAGTTCCAGCGCCCGCTCATGTGTGGACGCCACTGTTCGGGCATCAGGCCACGACAGCACAGTGATACTGACGGCGTCCGCATACGGGATTGCGGCGACTGCCGTCGCGGCGACCCGGTCCGCTATAACGTCCAATGGCTCTTCGGCGGCGAAGAGGTCTCGTGGTCCCTCGATCGCCTCCGCTGTAGTTATCAGCCTGGCCAAAGGTTCCAGCAGATCAACGCGCATGATTCGTGCCCTCCAGAGCATGCGATAACCGCTGCTACGGGCACACTATGACCTCACCCTACTTTGTTTGACGACACCGTCACCCCGCTGGAGGGTGAACCGCTTGATGGCTGACAGTGCTTTGCGCTACGCAGGATGACGCGCTGCCTATCCGGTGTCCTCTGATGACTCTGGGAAGGTATCGTCCCCCGACTCGGTATCCGCGTTGATCCGAAGGTGCGCGGTCAATAGCAGTTTGTCGTAGCCGGACCGAGGTGGGAACTCTTCGCTACCGGTATGGGCAAGGAAGTCGGCGGCTACCTGTGCGGCAAGGAGCCTTAACTTGACGTTCGTCTCCTGGGACCGCCACTTGAGCAGTTCGAAGGCGGCCGCTTCATCCATCCCGTAGATCAGCATCAACATGCCCTTGGTCCGCTCGATGTCTGCTCGGGCCTCGGCGATAACCGTGACCGCGGCGGTCACCTCGTCCTGGCGTTCCCGTTCCGACGGCGTGACGTCAACGTAGTAGCCGTGGGTGGCCATCGCCGTCCCGTCGACCTCGCGCAGAAGGTCCCCGACGACAACAACATGATGGACTCGGCCTTGCACGTCGATGATGCGGTGCCGGCTGCTGAACGCTTGGCGGGAATGGCGGACCAGATCGAGGGTGTCGGCGATCTGGCGGTAATCGTCGGGATGCTTGTGGGCCAGGACCATTTCGGTGGTCGGGGTGACCGAGCCCGGCAAGTAGCCGTGCATCCTCTCTACCTGGGGCGACCACTCCCAGCGGTCATCGTCGAAGTAGAAGCGGAACCAGCCGACCCGCTGGGGGTCACCAGCAGCTAACGCCCCCTCGACGCCTTCCTTGCCGTCACCGTCGCTGGATCGTACGACGGCGAACCGATCCTCATTTCCCAGATGTTGTTGCATCGCAATACCCCTTGTTCGGAATACCGTCTGCCAATTTGTACGCTCGGCAAACCCCCTCGAGCATCAATACCCGGTGCGAAAACCGTTCGCGACCGGGCTTCCCCTCGGCGAGGATCTACGGAGCAGTAAATTTCTACACCTACGGTGGCGCGCAGGTCAACACCCAATTGCGCGGCGGTGACCACCGTGTGATCTCACCCCGAAGGGGACGTCACACGGTCTCGGCGGACGACTGTGAGGAATCCAATATGACGACCTAAGCGTCGCTCGGAAGAATCAGGGCCGGACAATAACTCAGGTCTTGTAGCGCTCCCGCAACTTCGTCAATGTTGCCTCGATACCTGCCGCGTTGCTCTTGACGAAGCCCATCCGCGGGTAGTACCTCAATTTGACCTTGATCGGCCCGGCGTCGCGGTAATCGAATGTCTCCGTCACCCGCGTGAGAGTTGGCGTGACGGCGGTGAACTCCCAGCGCCAGCGATGCCCCACCGGATGGCGCCATTCGATGAGCTCGTCGGGCCTGATCGCAGTGACCGTGCTCGTAATACGGTATGGCACTCCGAACATCCGCATCTTGGTGGAAAACTTCGCACCCGGCACCATCCGGGCGGGGCAGTTGATGTTTCCACGGACCGTCGCGGAGCCGTCTACTTCATGATGACGGCGCGGGTCAGCAATGGCGGCGAACAGCTCCGCGGCCGAAGCGTTGACCTCTACCGAGCGGCTGACCTGGTTGGGTCCCGCGTCGACGATGGCGACGGTCACACTGTGCCTCTCAGTTTCGTCTTGCCAGTTGGCGCGACAACGCACAGATTAGTCAGCGCGATTCTCGCCAATCTGGCTTGTACACGAGTGTCGCGCGCTACGCGTTCAATTTCTCGGACAGCGTCGCGGCGAACGTGTGCGTGTCGCCGGGCCAGCGGGCCGACAAGTACGTGCCATCGTCGACAACGAACGCCGGTCGTGAGTCAGTCGCGCTGTCGCGGGCCAATCCCGATGTCTTCACCCGCCAATCCGGCGAGCCAGGAACAACATCGCAGAAGTCGGCGGGACTCGCCAAGGCGCGGGTGACCTCGGACTGCACCGACATGTAGCCGATCGGTTGGCCCGGTTCTTCGGTGTAGGTGCGGTAGTAATCGCGGTCCCGGAACCGGGTGAATCGGGTCAGCTGCCAGGCGCGTCGCTCGAACGCCCAGGTAAGTGCCGTCGTCTTGCGGCCGTGAAGTACCGAGCGGCCGGTCGCCGGGTCTACGCTTCGGGCGGCCAAGAGCACTCCGTGACAAATCGCCGCCACCACAAGACCGCGGGTGAATGCTTCGACGACGAGCCGGTGAAGGGTTTCGTTGTCGATGTAGCCGCGCATTCCCCTGGCGCGGTGCCCACCGGGAAGAAGAACCGCATCGACGTCGTCGATCGTCGCCGCCGCCCAGCGAAACGGATGTTGGTATTCGGGTGAGCGCAACATGTGTGCGTAGGCATCGCGGGCGTCGCGATTGGCGCGCAGAAACCGGCCGATGAGCGCGGCGCGGCCCAAAAGTGGTACAGCAGACCATATGTCGAGACCACGGCCGGTCAGCATGATGTCGTCCGCGGTCGCGGGTGAGCCGCTTTCAGTGGCGAAAACGACGCTATGGCTGTGTTTGGTCAAGACTTGCCAGCTGACGGCGACCTCCGTCGGATCGAAGTCGCGATCGGGAATCGGGATCAACACCCTGCTCAATCCATGGTCCCTTCGCTCATCCTGCAACGGATATCGAAAATGGTTGCGCGGTAACGTTCTACGAAGCGCTTTCGCGGCTGGACAAGCCTACGTCAGCCAGTGCCACGACCTCGAGGTCCCAGGCGACACCGGCGCCGCCCCGGTCGTTGTTCGCCGCAATCCCATCCGCCGACCGGTCCCAGGCGGGAAAGATGGAGATCACCACAACTGTCGAAGAGGGCTCATGGTCGATCAACCGCTTGACGCGTCCACCCGACTTGCCGTGGAACGCACACGGCTGGCCAACGAACGAACGCTGATGGCGTGGATTCGCACCAGTACGTCCTTGATCGCCTTCGGATTCACCATCTTCAAGTTCTTCCAGTACCTGGCGACGCAGGAGCACCGTCACACGATCGTCAGTCCCTGGGTCGTCGGGATTGCGATGATCCTCGTGGGTCTCACGGGCCTGGCGCTGGCCTCGGTTCAGCACTATCAGCAGATGAAGGTGCTGAAGGCTGAAGTCGACACGATGCCGTATTCGATAGCGGGAATCATGGCCGGCTTGATCGCCGTGCTCGGTGTCATCGCACTCGTCGTCGTGACGTTGAGGCTGTAGCCCCTCGCTCAGGACCCCTCGTGGTCGAGCATGTTCATCGCCGTACGGCGCGCGAGCGCCATCGTGGACACCATCGGGTTGACCCCCGAGCAGCTGGGCATCCCGCTGGCGTCGGCGATCCACACACCCGTGACGTCGTGCAGCTCGCCATTCGGTTTCGCGACCGACGTTCGCGGGTCGCTGCCTAACTTCGCGCTGCACATCTGGTGGGCACTGAACACCGGGGTGCCGCCCGGGCCGATCGGGATCTCGTTCACCTTCTCGATGAAGGCCTCGAGGTCCTCGCCGCGATTCCACGGTGCGAACGGCTGGCCCGCGAGAAAGATCTGTTGCGCGCCTGCGGCATCATGCATGCGGATCGACGTCACCGCGGCTTCGCGGAAATGACGACGATCGAGGTCGTCGTCGAATGGATACCAGAACGTGGATTGACCGTTCTCGTCGAGCGTGACGCTGCCTGCACCACGGTCCTTGACGATGAACACCCAATCGGCCCGGTACCGATACTTGCGCGTGAGCTCTTTGTGCTGCGCGCCATCGAGCCACGGGACGACGGTGGTGAACAAGCCGGGCAGGTGCTGGACGCATTCGATGAGGTATCCGAATCCCTCCTCTGCTTCGGCGAACTCGTTCATGACTCCGGCCATCGCGGGCCCGTACCACGGATCCTGCGGTTCGTCGTAGACCCCGCTGACGAGGCTGGCGGGGTGCAGTCGCAGTTCGGCGCCGACGGCGGGCCCACCGATGCCCGATCGAAGCAGAAGCCCGGGGGTCTCCAGGCTGCCTGCGGCGGCCACGACGGACGGCGCGTTGATGACGACGCGGGAAGTCTCTTGCGTCTGTGGGTCGGTGTATGTGGCCTCGACCCCGACGGCCGCGCCGTTGTCGGAGAGGATCCGGTCGACCCAGACGTTGGGCAGCAGTTTCGCTCCGGCGTCGGAAGCGTCCTGAAGATAGGTCCGCATCGTGCCCTGCTTGGCGCCGGTCTGATCGCCCATGCCGCTGTAGCCGATCAGGTTGGGGTCGTAGCGCTCCGGGTCGATGTTGAGTGTGGCGACCCGATAGGAGTACCCAAGCTCGGCTGCACCGTCCGACAACCGCGCATGCGGGCCGTTCTGCGTGGCGACCTTGTCGTTGCACTGGATGCGCTTGAACACCGCCTGCAGGTGTTCGTCGAACGCCGGCGTGTCGACGTCCGTCAACCCCGCCTCGGCCCAGTGAGAGCGAACGGTGTTCGGGGTGAGCAACGAGTTCGACCAGTTGACGGTGCTGCCGCCGCCGACAGTGCTGCCCGCCGCGATGCTGACCATGCCATCGGCGGAGGGGAAGAACCCGCCGCGTAGGAACAGATTCTGATATGCGGCCACCTCTGACTGCACGAAGTCGGATTCGTTGTAATAACTGCCCGCTTCGAGGATGATCACGCGTTTGCCTGCCTCCGCAAGCGCTGCCGCGGCCACTCCGCCGCCGCTGCCGGAGCCGACGACGACGACATCCGCCTCGAGTGTCGTCTCACCGGAGACGGTGATGACCTCGAGCGTCTTGCGGGAGTCCGAAGGCGGGTTCTGGGCCGGGCCCGGATACCCCATCCCGACCCATAACGGGTTACGCCCTTGCGGTCCCGGAAGGCTGTAGGCGAACAACACCGACAGCTGATTCAGCGCGGCGATCGCGCCTGCCGCCTCGGGCGAGATGGCCGCGATGTTGGCAAGGATTTCCTCGCGAGCGGCCTGGGGCTGGTCCTTGAACTCGAAGAGGCCTGCGCCGTCGATCAGCTGCAGCAGGCCGGCGAGGTGCGCCTCGGGTAGGTGTGTGAGGAGGTACTGCTCGGTTGCCACATCGGCGCCGACGTCGCTGCCCTTGGCGGCGTAGAACCCGTCCGGATCGTCATCGCGTGGAACGGATGCGACGAAGGTGTCGACGATCGCGGTCAGCGTCTCGCGCTGCAGGGTGGTGATTTCGATGGGCACGGCGTCCTCTCGGGTTTGGTGTGGTGGTGATCAGGTGAGGCGGGGCGCGGGGCGGTAGAGGCCGAGTGCGCGGGCGAAGCGACGGACGCCCGAGGACGCCAGAGGAGCCACCGTGATGCCGACGGGCACGAAGAGAGGGGACAGGACCAGCAGAAAAACGGCGATGGCAGCTGAAGTAGGAGCTCATAGGTGACTCACTTTCTCCGCGAAGCGGAACTGTAGTTTTGATTGGGTCGGCACCCTCGGCGCCGTGGTCGTCATAAGAATCGCGGAGCCGGCCATGATGCACGACGTCGTCCGGGGACCAAGTCTCGGTGGGTTCTTGGCTTCCGAGGACAAAGCGGATTCCGGGCCGGGCTGCGGGGATACTGTCTGGTCATGGCGGTAGTGGGCCGTGACGAAGCCACGGTCGTCGCTGAGTCTGCGGCGGACGTCGTCAGCCGACTGGACCTGCGAATGGCCGAGCTGACCGGCTCGATCCAGCAGAAATTGGTCACGGAAATCGCCGAGCTGCGCGGCGACGCACAGCTGCTGCAGCTGCTGCGTGACAGCGTCGACGGAAACGTCGCCACGGTGTTCTCCGCGATCCGCCACGCCATCCCGATCGAAAAAGTCGAACTGCCAACGGCGGCCCTCGAACACGCACGGCGCCTCGCGCAGCGCGGAACGACGGTCAATGCGTTGGTGCGCGCCTACCGCCTCGGGCACAAGGCGGTGCTCGACGCGGTGCTGGACGAGATACGTGCGTCGGACCTGGAGCCGCCGCTGAGCCTCGCCGTGTTCAGCCAGATCTCGGAAGTCACGTTCGGCTACATCGACTGGATCACTCAACAGGTGGTGATCACCTATCAAGGCGAACACGACCGCTGGATGGAGAACCAGAACAGCCTGCGCGCGTTGCGGGTCCGGGAGCTGCTCGACGGGGCCGACCTCGACATCGATGCGGTGACCACGGCGATCCGCTATCCGCTTCGGCGGACCCACCTAGCGGTCGTGGCCTGGCGCGATGAGGACCACGGCGACGATCTCGCGTCGATGGAAGCGCTTCGTCGATCAACTCGCCGAATCAGCCGGCGCCCGCGAGTGTTCTTTGTTCATCTCGGTGGACCGCCTGACGGGGTGGGCATGGATCCCAATGCCGGCGGAGGCTGCGCCGAGTGCGGTCGCTCGGATGCGTGCCTTCGCCGAGGCTCAAACTGATCCGCCTTGGGTTGCCGCCGGCAATCCGTTGCCGGACGTCGAGGGCTTCCGGCGTTCGCATCAGCAAGCGCAAGAAGCCCATGCGGTTGCGATCGCGTCGGGCGCGAACGCGCGCCGGGTCACCGCCGCCAGCGATCCCGGACTGGCCGCCGCGGCACTGATGGGCAGCAACCTGGATACGGCTCGGGTGTGGGTCGCCGAGGTGCTCGGTCCGCTCGCGTCCGCCACGGAAAACGACGGGCGGCTGCGCGAAACCCTGGGAGTCTTTTTGCGCACGGGCGGCAGCTTCAAGGCCGCCGCCGAGGAACTGCACCTGCACTCGAACTCCGTCAAATATCGCGTGCAACGCGCGATCGACCGTCGGGGCCGACCGATCAGCGATGGCCGACTCGACATCGAACTCGCGTTGCTTCTGTGCCACTGGTATGGCGGTGCCGTCCTGCACGACGAGTAGTCAGTGGCCACGGGTGTCGATGACCCGTTGCGCGACGTCGATCAGTCGGGTGTTGCTGTCCTGGGACAGCCGGCGCAGCATCTCGAAGGCCTTCACGTCGTCGATGCCGAAGCGCTCCATGATGATGCCCTTGGCCTGGCCGATGCGGTCCCTCGTCGACAGCGCCGACTGAAGCTGCTCACCCTGACGGCTGGCCAGGATCGCCGCCGCCGCGTGCGCCGCGAGCACTACGCCGGTGGTTTCATCCTCCGCGTCGAACGCGTGGACCTTGAACGAGAACAGGTTCAACGCCCCAGCAGTGCGGTCGCTGGTGTAGAGCTTGAACGACAAGCCGCTCAATATGCCGATCTCGACCACTGCCGCCGAGTAATTAGGCCAGCGGTCTTCGGACCGAAAGTCGTCGGTCCGCACGATCAGTTCATCGAGCGCCGCCTCCACGCACGGCCCCTCGTTGAACGTCATCTGCAGCTCGTCGAGTCGATACGGCAGGTCAGACGTGTTGGCGACGGAATCCCACTTTCCGCCCTTACCGATGAGCAGCACGCCTGCGGTGTCGGCTCCTGGAATCAGCTCCATCGCCGCCGCGGTCACGTCCGACAGGACGTCTTCCACGCTTTCGCGGTGCGGCCGAAGCGCGCGCGAGCTCGGCCATTCGCTGAGCCAGGTCGAAATTGCGCGGCTGCGTCATGCAGACAGTCTTCCCGCTGTCGCCCGGCGATATGCCGACGTTTGTCATTGGACATAGCGGGAATGCCCCAGTAGGCGGGCGCAATGGTCGACCAGCGTGCTCGCTGAGGTCTCGTCGGTTCAGACCTAGAGCCGGCGGGGCCGCCTCCCCTCCTTTCCCGAATGTGCCCGAGCCTTTCCCGAATGTGCCCGAGTCACTCTCTTAGTTGTAGTACCGTCCCTTCATGGCCACTCCCAACGTCTGGATTCTCGGTGGCTATCAGAGCGATTTCGCGCGCAACCTCACGCGCGAAGGCCATGACTTCGCCGACCTGACCGCCGAGGTGGTGGACAACACGCTCGCCGCGGCCAGGGTCGACGCCGCCGACATCGAGGTGGTCCACGTGGCCAATGCCTTCGGCGAGATGTTCGCCCGGCAGGGCCATCTCGGCGCGATGCCGGCCAGCGTCAACGACGGACTGTGGGACACCCCCGCGTCCCGCCACGAGGCCGCATGCGCATCAGGAAGCGTCGCGACCCTGGCGGCCATCTCCGACCTGCGCTCCGGCGCATACCGCACCGCCCTCGTCGTCGGCGTCGAACTGGAGAAGACGGTGCCCGGCGACACCGCCGCGCAGCACCTCGGCGCCGCCGCCTGGACCGATCACGAGGGCGCCGACGCAAAGTTCATGTGGCCGTACATGTTCGACCGTGTGGCCGACGAGTACGACCGCCGGTACGGCCTCGACGATTCCCACCTGCGGGCCATCGCCCAACTGAACTTCGCCAACGCCCGCTCCAATCCGAACGCACAGACCCGCGATTGGACGGTGCCCGATCCGCTCGGCGCCGACGACGCCAACCCGCCGATCGAGGGCCGGTTGCGCCGGTTCGACTGCAGCCAGATGACCGACGGCGGCGCAGGCATCGTCCTGGTCACCGACGAATACCTGCGCGACCACCCGGACGCACGCCCGATCGGCCGCATCGACGGATGGGGTCACCGCACGGTCGGCCTCGGCCTGCAGCAGAAACTGGACCGCGCCGCCAGCGACCCCTATGTGCTGCCCCACGTGCGTTCGGCGGTGCTCGACGCGTTTGACCGCGCCCACGTCACGCTCGATGACGTCGACGGCTTCGAGGTGCACGACTGCTTCACCCCCAGCGAGTACCTCGCCATCGACCACATCGGCCTGACCGGGCCGGGCGAATCGTGGAAGGCGATCGAAAACAACGAGATCGAACTCGGCGGACGGCTGCCGATCAACCCCAGTGGCGGGCTGATCGGCGGAGGTCACCCGGTCGGCGCGTCCGGTGTGCGGATGCTCGTCGACGCCGCCAAGCAGGTCAGCGGAACAGCCGGTGACTACCAGGTCGAGGGCGCAAAGACGTTCGGCACGCTCAACTTCGGTGGCAGCACCGCCACCACAGTCAGCTTCATCGTGAGCGGGGTGTGAGATGGCCGCAACAAACCCGGAGATCGTCGCCAAATATCTCTCGACCCTGCCCGAAGACGACGACCACCCGTACCGGACCGGGCCGTGGCGCCCGCAGACCACCGAGTGGGACGCCGACGACCTGACCGCCGTCGAGGGTGAGATCCCACGCGACCTCGACGGTGTGTACCTGCGCAACACCGAGAACCCGCTGCATCCCGCGCTGAAGTTCTACCACCCGTTCGACGGCGACGGCATGGTGCACGTCGTCGGGTTCCGCGACGGGAAGGCGTTCTACCGCAACAGATTCATCCGCACCGACGGGTTCGCCGACGAGAACGAGGCGGGCGGCCCGCTGTGGCCAGGACTGGCCGAACCGGTGCAGATCGCCAAGCGCGACAAGGGCTGGGGTGCACGCACATTGATGAAGGACGCGTCGAGCACCGACGTGATCGTGCACCGCGGCACCGCGCTGACGAGCTTCTACCAGTGCGGCGACCTGTACCGGGTGGACCCGTACTCCGGCGACACGCTGGGCAAGGACGACTGGAACGGCGCGTTTCCCTTCGACTGGGGAGTGTCGGCGCATCCCAAGGTGGACGACACGACCGGCGAACTGCTGTTCTTCAACTACAGCAAGCAGGCGCCGTACATGCACTACGGCGTCGTCGACGAGAACAACGACCTCGTGCACTACGTCGACGTGCCGCTGCCCGGCCCGCGGCTGCCGCACGACATGGCGTTCACTCGAAACTACGTCATTCTCAACGACTTTCCCCTGTTCTGGGATCCCAAGCTGCTGCAGGCCGACGTCCATCTGCCGGGCTTCCACCCCGACATGCCGTCGCGGTTCGCCGTCATCCCCCGCCGCGGCGGTACCGACGAGATCCGGTGGTTCGAGGCCGATCCGACGTTCGTGCTGCACTTCACCAACGCCTACGAGGACGGCGACGAGATCGTGCTCGACGGGTTCTTCGAGGGCGAACCGTCGTCCGGTCGAGTTCGCTCACCGGTGACAAGTGGCAGAAGGCGTTCCGATTCCTGGCGCTGGATCGGCTGCAGTCCAGGCTGCACCGCTGGCGGTTCAACCTCGTCACCGGCGAGACCCAGGAGGAGCAATTGTCGGACAGCATCACCGAATTCGGCATGATCAACGCCGAGTACGCCGGCGCAAACTATCGCTACACCTATGCCGCGACCGGCAAGCCGGGCTGGTTCCTGTTCGACGGTCTGGTCAAACACGACCTGCACACCGGCAGCGAGGAACGCTTCGCGTTCGACGACGGCGTCTACGGCAGCGAAACCGCGATGGCTCCCCGCGTCGGCAGCTCCGCCGAGGACGACGGCTACCTGGTCACGCTGACCACCGACATGAACGACGACGCCTCCTACTGCCTGGTGTTCGATGCCGCCCGGGTCGGCCGACGGGCCGGTATGCAAACTGGCACTGCCGGAACGGATCTCCAGCGGTACCCACTCGACGTGGGCGCCCGGTTCGCAGCTGCGTCGCTGGCACGACGTCGACTCCGCCGCAGGCGCGATCGGACTCTGTGAAGGTCCGGGCCGACCGCTAAGCCGGGAGCACCAACGCAGTCGGCCGCATGCTCGGCCTGCTCGGCGACGAGTGGACGCTTGCTGATCGTTCAGCAGGCCCTGCTGGGCGCGACGCGGTTCGCCGAATTCATGACGCGGCTGCCGATCTCGAATTCGGTGCTCACCCGGCGCCTGCAGTCGCTGACGCGTGACGGCCTGCTCGACCGCCGCGTCTACCAGACGAACCCGACCCGGTCCGAATACCTGATGACGCCCCGCAGCCGGTCCCTGTGGCCGGTGCTGCTGTCGATCTGGGAGTGGGAGCGGCACTGGGTGCCCGACCATGCCGAGCGGTTGCCGGGCATGCGGCACGTCGCCTGCGGCGCCGACTTCGCGCCGTTAGCTCGTCTGCCGCTCGTGCGGCGAGACGGCCAACGATAAAGACTGTTGTCGCACAGTGGGGTCCGAGCGGATCGTGGCCACGGTCGATTCCCGTCGCCTCGACGCGGCGGCGCTCGGACCACAGCGATGCGGCGGCCGGCCTGTTCCCGCAGACCATGAGCGTGTTCGGCAACCGCTGGGGCTTCGCGCTGTTGGTCGCGGCGTTCGTCGGCGTGAGCCGGTTCACCGACTTTCAAACCCAGCTGGGCGCCCCGCCGGGTTCGATCGCGGATCGGCTGTCGCATCTTCACCGCCAACGGAGTGCTGGTCGCCACGGAAACCCGATACCGGCTCACCGAGAAGGGCCGGGCGCTGTTCGGAGTGCTCGTGACAGCGCTGCAGTGGGCACAGCGCTGGTTCCATGCGCCCGAGGGGCCGGCCGTCATCCTGACCCACACGGGCTGCGGCCGACGGTTCGACGCCGTGCTGGTCTGCGACCAGTGCGCCGAGCCGCTCACCGGGGCACAGGTCACGGCCGTTTAATCGAGCCGGGCGACACACCCGCGAGACTGCGGGCAGATCGCGCACCGGCCCGAATTTGTGATCTCTCAGCAGTTTCGCGCCACCGTTAGCCGTTGCGGTCCAAGCGGTGCCGCAGATTGTTGCGAACCGCAGGCCATTCGATGTCGAGGATCGAATACACCACAGTGTCGCGCCGTGACCCATCGGGCAGCACCTGGTGGCTGCGCAGCACGCCGTCCAGCTTCGCGCCCAACCGCTCGATCGCCGCTCTGCTCGTGAAGTTGAAGAAATGCGTGCGGAATTCGACGGCGACGCAACCCAACTCGTCGAAGGCGTGGCCGAGCATCAATAGCTTCGTCTCGGAGTTGACCCCACTGCGTCGCGCCGAAGCCACGTACCACGTGTTGCCGATCTCCAGCCGCCTGTTGGCCGCGTCGACATTCAGGTAGCTCGACGAGCCGATCAACGTCCCGTCGAGGCTGCGCACCACGAACGTCAGGCCCTCGTCCGGCTGCTGCGATGCCAGCCGCATGTCGACCCACCGCTCGACGGCATCCGCCTTCGGCGCGGATGTGAACCACAGGCTGCCAAGCTCGCCGTCCTCGGCGGCGGCGGCGATCTCCGGAATATGTTCGCGGGCAAGCGGTTCCAGAGTCATCCAGCGCTCACCGGTCAGAGTGACCGGTTCGACGAAGCCGCTCATGAGACCCGGCTGGCCACCGACCACGCGGCGAGCATCGCCCACACCGACACCAGCATCGCCAACGCCGCGGCCGATGCCCCGATGTACAGCCCGTACCCCGCCGATACCGGCGCGTAGACGTAGAGCCGGTAATACCACATTGTCAGCACCACCAGCAGCACCGAAATGGTCAGTGCGGCCGTTGATGCCACCCGGCCCGACAGGCCGCGCGCGGACATCGCGCCCGCGACGATCAACGTCGACGCCAGCAGTGTGATGAGCTGTCCGACGCCGAAGCCGGGCGGCGGCACCGGCATGTTGCCGGAGATTCCGCCGATCGCATTGGCGTGCCCGCCGCCGTCGGCTCTGCTGGTCAGCCACGGCAGCCAGGCGCTGACCGCTAGCACCGCCGCGCACAGCGCGACCAGCCAACCGGGGCGCAGGCGAGCCATGCGGTCAGACTATCCGCTGCGCCCCGCCGTCCACGTCAACGCGTAGTCGGCCACGTCGGTCCAGCCGTCAAGCGCCGCCGTCAAATGCGGTCGGTCCTCGAACAGCTTGAAGTCCGTGGGCGCGGCCGAGCGCCGGTAGCGGTTGAAGTTCTCGTAGACCACCGAGGACGGCGTGATGTGGTCGCGGCCTCCGGCGATCAGCAGCAGCGGAGCGCGGTTGGGATTGGCGTAGTCGACCACCGTCGCCGCCCGCGACTTGGGGAGGAAGTTGGCCACCGCGGATTGGAACAGCGGCCGGCCGGGCGCGGGGATCGCCAGCTTGGCGTGCCAGGAGTCGGATTCGGCCCGCGACACGGTGTTGGCGAACGCGTAATGGAACTCGGCAGGCGTGAGGGGCACCGCGCGGTGGCGGTTCGAGGGCCGGGAGAGCACCGGGAACGTCGCCCGCAACACCGACAGCGGCAGCCGGTAGACACCGCGGGGCGCGGCGGGGTGGATGGCGACGCCGGAGCGGCCCAGCCCCCGGTCGAGCAGCATCTGGGTGATCAGCCCGCCGAAGGAGTGGCCCATCAGGATCGGCCGGTCGGGCAGCGTCCTCACGAACGCGTCGTAATGGTCCACCACCGCACCAAGGCGGATATCGGCGGGCGCCTTCGTGTGGTCGAGTTCCTCGCCGAGTTCCGAAACACCGGGCCAAGCGGGCGCGTGCACGGTGTGGCCCGCCGCGCTGTAGCGCTCGATCCAACCGCGCCAGCTGTGTGGCGGCAGCCACAACCCGTGGATCAGCACAATAGGTGTCTTGTCAGCAGCCATCGTCAATATTGTGGAGTCCCGGAACCGATTGAGGGGGCAAATGCGATGAGTGACCTTCCGGAGTGGGCGCGCCGGCTCGACCTGTCCCCTCATCCCGAGGGCGGCTGGTTCAAGGAGACCTGGCGAAGCGGGCTTACTATGCCGCAATCTGCGTTGCCGCCCGACTACACCGGGCCGCGCAGTGCAGGCACGGCAATCCTGTTCCTGCTCATGCCCGGTCAGCAGTCGGCGTGGCACACGGTGCGCAGCGCCGAACTGTGGCTATACCACTCCGGCGGTCCGCTCATGCTGCAGATCGGAGCCGAACAGGACAGTGCCACAACGCATTTGCTTGGCGCCGATATCCTCTCCGGGGAGCAGCCGCAGATTGTCGTGCCGCCAGGGCACTGGCAACGCGCCCGTCCCCGCGACGACGTGCCCTGCCTGGTCAGCTGTGTAGTGATACCGGGTTTCGACTACGCGGACTTCGCACTGGCCGCGCCTACCGACTGAGAAGCTGGACCGCCGCGGACACCAGGGCCGCGTTGTCGACGGCAACCGAGCCGTCGGGCAGCCGGAGCGTGTCCTCCAACCCGATGCGGGTCTGCACACCGCGTACCCCGGCGTGTTCCAGCAGCGGCCAACAACTTTCGTCAAGGCCGTGCAGCAGCACCGGCGCCGTCGAGCCAGCGGCGAGCACCTGGCTGAGCAGGTCGTCAGCGGTAGCGATATCACCGTCTGGCCCTAACTCGATCATCACGCGCATGCAGTGCTTGGCGATCTCCGACGCCGCCCACGACTCGGCAGCCTCGGGGTGAAAGATGCCGGCCTCGACACCAAGCCCCTTGCTCAACAGCAGATGGGCCAGGTCCTCCGAACCGGGCTCGTGCCAGTTGACCGACGCGAAATCG
Organism: uncultured Actinomycetota bacterium; assembly: GCA_963770305.1. Lineage (GTDB taxonomy): Bacteria > Actinomycetota > Actinomycetes > Mycobacteriales > Mycobacteriaceae > Mycobacterium. The sequence goes on along the minus strand of CAVYPB010000028.1, from coordinate 300,858 downwards.
GGTAGCACGGTCCAGCCGTCGACGGCGCGCAGCCGCGCGTCCGCGTCGGGTAGCGCCCAGAACCCGGTCGTCACCCCGAGCGGCAGGCCAGGGGCCGCGTGCCGGACCGCCGACACTGCGGCGTCCACGTGCTCCGGAAGTAGCGAGTCGACACCGTCGGCGGTCTTGGGATGCATGTGCACTGCCTTGGCGCCCGCCTGGTGCACGGCGACCGCTCCTGCCGCCAACTGCTTGGGACTGACCGGCAGGTTCGGGTGCGCCTCAGGGGTGCGGGCTCCGTTGATACACGCCTTGACGTAGATCCTGCGTCCGGTGGGCATCTCTACATCTTCGCCCTTCACGACGACGTTTTCCGAAGTAGCGTTTCACAGCATGAGCGGCCACATCATCCTGTGCGGGGACGATGCGCTCGCGACGCGGATCACCGAGGAGCTGAACGCCACCGGCACGAGGGTCGTGACCGTGCAATCTGCGGCCGCTCTGGCCGCGGCCGAGGTCGCCGATGCGCATGCGGTGATTTGCGCCGACGACGACGATGAGCTGAACCTCGAAATCGCCCTGCTCGCACGGCAAGCGAACCCGAACGTACGGGTGGTGGCGCGGCTGGGCAACAGCGTGCTGCGGGAGGCCATGGCGCAGGACAACGGGCCGGGCGCCATCCTCGACGTCGCCGACTTGGCCGCGTCATCGGTGGTGGAGGCCGCCCTGGCCCGCACCACGCACACGATTTCGGTGGCAGGTATCGACTTCGTCGTCTCCGGCGCGGACGCCCCCCACGACGGCACGATGCGCGAGATCTACGGCGATCTGGCGCCTGTCGCGGTGATTCACGGCGAGAACTCCGACACGCCAGGCGAGGTGGTGGCCTGCCCCGGCCGTGACCTCCGCGTCCGCGAGGGCGATTGGACCGCGATGATCGGCACTGCTGACGAACTCGTCGAGCAGGGCATCAGGGTGCCCCGGCCGCTGTCCCATCGGAAGGCCAGGCGGCCGCCCGTCCGCCGGGTGATCGACGCGGTGCGCCTGATCCGCGACGACATCAATCCGATGTTCTATCGGGCGCTTGCTGCCTCGTTCTCTCTGTGGATCGGCTCGACCGTGTTGCTGCGGTTCGCCTACCAGCATCCGCCGGGGATGACCTGGATCGACGCGCTGTACTTCACCACCGAAACCATCGCTACCGTCGGATACGGCGACTTCAGCTTCATGCACCAGCCGATGTGGCTGCGGATCTGGGGCATCGGGCTGATGTTCGCAGGCGTGACCACGACAGCGATCCTGGTCGCATTCATCGCCGATGTGCTCTTGTCGCGACGCCTCGCCCATTCCGCCGGTCGCCGCAAGGTGCGGCACCTGCGCAACCATGTGATCGTCGTCGGTCTGGGGTCGTTCGGCATTCGGGTGGTCAGCGACCTGACTGCCGCAGGCTACGACGTGGCGGTCATCGAGCGCGACGATGACAACCGCTACCTGACCACGGCCGCCCGCCTCGACGTGCCGGTGATCTTCGGCGACGCCACGCTGCGACAGACGCTGGAATCCGCCCGCATCGACCAAGCCCGCGCGGTGGCGGTGCTCACCCGCAACGACATCGTCAACATCGAGACGGCCATTGTGTTGAAGGAGATGCTCGGACCCCGCACAATGCCGGAGGTCAACCGGCCGGACGTGCCGATCGTGCTTCGGGTCTACGACCGAACGCTCGGCGCGGCGGTCGCACAGCGCTTCGGGTTCGAAAATGTCCGCTCCACAGTGGAACTCGGTGCGCCGTGGTTCATCGGCGCGGCACTGGGTCTGCAGGTGCTCGGCACCTTCTCGGTCGGCCACCGCTCGTTCATGGTCGGCGGCCTGTACGTCAAGCTCGGCAGCGAGCTGGACGGGATGCGGATGGGCGACCTGTCGACGCAGACGCGGGTCATCGCGATCACCCGGCCGGGGACCAAGGTGCGGTTGCATCCCCGTCGCGACAGCAGGCTCAGCGCGGGCGACACCGCCTACCTGGTCGGGCCCTACCGGGAACTGATGGACACCCTGCGCAAGGGCCAGGGTGCCCAGCAGTCCGATGTCACTGATCCAGCGACGACAGGTTGAAGCCTGCGCCGGTGGGATCCGCGACCGCGGCAAGCCGGCCGTACGGGGTGTCCTCGGCGTCGCGGATCACGGTGCCGCCGTTCTCCTTCACCAATTGCACGGTCTTGTCGACGTCCTCGGCGCCGAGGAAGAAGACCCAGTTCGACGGCACACCCTCTCCGAGATCCCGCGTACCGTCCATCACACCCAGTAGCGCGTCGTCGTCGAACATCGCTGTGCTGTAACGGAATTCGTCGGTGTCCGACACGGTTTCGGTCTGCCAGCCGAACACCTCGCGGTAGAATTCCAGCGCCTTGCCGTAGTCGCGGGTGGTCAGCTGAAAGTAGACCGGCGCGCCTGCCTCGTTGACCACCTCGAAGCCGTTGTGGCCGTTCGGCTGCCAGAGCCCGAAGAACGCGCCGGTCGGATCGGTCAGCGTGGCCATGTGGCCCTTGTCCTTGATCTCCATAGGTTCGGAGCAGGGGGCACCTCCCGCCGCGGTCGCTGCCGCCAGGGTGGCTTTGATGTCGGCGGTGTGAAGGTAAGTGGTCCAGCCGTCGGGTGTCCGGAATTGCGGATCATTGCCCATCAGCCCGGCCACCGGGCGGCCATCCTTGGACGCGGTCACGTAGCCGCCGTATTCGGGGCCGGCGGATTCGAACGTCCAGCCGAATACCGTGCCGTAGAAGTCCTTGGCGCGGTCCAGGTCAGACGTCAGCAGGTCGATCCAGGTTGGGGCGCCGAGAGGTGCGCCGTCACGGATGGGCACGATGGTCTCCTTCACGAGGTGGGTCGGTCACCGATACCGACCGCACCTGCCCCGAAAACTCATCGAACGTGCGCTCCGTGCGAAACTGGGCCGGCGATTTTTCGCAGTACACGCACGTTCGGCGTTCTAGGAGGTGACCCCGAGGACCCGCAGCGCGTTGTCCTTGAAGATCAGCGGCACCACCGCCGGGTCGATGTTCAGCTCCTCGAAGTCGCGGCGCCACCGGTCCATCTTGATGTACGGGTAATCGGTGCCGAACAGCACCTTCGTGCGCAGCTGGCGGGTGGCGGCGCGCACCAGTTGCGGCGGGAAATACTTTGGCGACCACCCGGACAGGTCTATGTAGACATTGGTCTTGTGTGAGGCGATCGCGATCTGCGAGTCGACCCATGGCACCGCTGGGTGGGCCATCACGATCGTCAGCTCCGGGAAATCGGCGGCGACGTCGTCGAGCAGCATCGGGTCGGAGTAGCGCAGTTTGATGCCATGGCCGCCGGGCAGCCCGGCGCCGATGCCCGTCTGCCCCGTGTGAAACAGCGCGGGCACACCCGCCTCGGTGATCGCCTCGTAGATCGGGTAGAAGCGGCGATCGTTGGGCTCGAACGCCTGCATGCTGGGGTGGAATTTGAAGCCCTTGACGCCGAAGTCGCGGACCAGCTCGTGGACGCGGTGCACCGCGCGTCTCTCGTGCCACGGATCGACACTGCCGAACGGGATCAGCACGTCGTTGTTGCGGATTGTGCCTGCGACGAGGTCTTCGACCGAGTTCGACTCATGCCGCATTCCCGTGCGCGCATCGATGGTGAACACCACCGCAGCGGTGTTGTGTCGCCGGTACTCGTCGGCAAGCGCGTCGACGCTCGACAACGCGCCGGGCGCCATCTTGAAGTACCGCCCGACGGCTTCGACCAGTTCCTCGTCGTAGGCCTTGTGGCCGTGACCGTCCACCTCGACATGGGTGTGGATGTCGATGGCCGCGATGCGGCCGAAATCGATTCCGTACTCGTACTTCTCGTCGGGCATGTCCGCAGTCTAAAGCGACCTCTGACGCCGGTTGACCAACGGGCGAAGGTACGACGGGTCGGCCTTGCTGCGCGACGGTGCGCCGTTGCCGTGGATGTCGGCCACCTCGGCGAATGGCAACGGCATGGTCGGGACCATGCCAGACCATTCGATGACGTTGGTCCGGACAGCGATCAGCCATGCCCCGTTGCGTCGTTGCAGCCGGTCCAAGTAGCGCCCGCCGGCCATCCAGTTGGTTTCGTCGCGGTTGCGGGCGGCGAACAGGTAGTAGGTCTCGGTGTGGGCGGCGTCGCCGTCGATCTCGCAGGTGTGGTTGAGCAGGTTGTGGTGCGTCGCCAGCTGGCCCTGCTCGTGCATGGCCGTGGCCCAGTCGTACAGATCTGCCGGGCCGCCGACGAAGTCGCCCGCCGCGATGACAGCGTCGGGGTGAAACGCGGATAGAAACAGTTCCCGATCGAAGCGGTCCATGCCGCGGCTGAACCGCGTCAGGCAGTCAAGGATGTCCTGCCGGTCCAGTAGCAGGTCCATGCGAGCGAGACGGTCAGCGTCCATGGCCCGCCTCGACGATCGGGCGCCAGATCGGCTCGCCGCGCTCGGCGCGCAGTGACGGAATCACGGCGCCATCGACGTCGGTGATCCCGTAGTCACGTGCGACCTCCGCGGTGATGAAGCTGCCGCCCGACCGCTTCATCATGTCCGGATCTGCGGCCAGCGCCGCGATCACCCTGCCGGGGAACTCGGGCGAGCATCCGACCGCGGGGTCGGTCACCGTCTGCTTCGTCATCTCCGGGCTGCGCCGCAAGTTGCGCTCGGCCCGCTCGGTGAAGGTAAGGCCCTGCCACAGCGACAGCGAGGCGATGTTGTACGGCTCGAGCTCAATGGCCATGTCCCGCGCCATCCGGTCGACCGCCGTCTTGCACATGCCGAAGACGACGCCGTACGTGTAGGTCACCGCGGCATATCCGGAGATGGCGACGACGAGTCCCGACTTCTGCGGGACCATCATCGTCGCCGCATGCCGCGCGGCCACATAGTTGGAGCGAACGCCGACATCGACCATGTCCCAATGGCTTAGCGGCTTCTCCCAGAACGGCCCCGGTTCGGTCAGGTCCTCGGGAAGGGCGAAGGCGTTGTTGACGAGGATGTCGAGTCGGCCCTGCTCGCGCTGGATCTGGTCGAACAGCGCCGCGACGTGTTCGTCGTTGGCATGGTCGACTCGGACGGCGATACCCTTCCCGCCACGGCGATCGACTTCGGCAGCGGTTTGTCCGACCGTCCCCGGTAGTGGATGTGAGCCCTGCGTCACCGTCCGTCCCGTGACGTAGACGGTCGCTCCCCGTTCCCCCAGCGCCAGGGCGATGCCCTTGCCGATGCCCCGGCTGGCACCTGTCACCACCGCGACTTTGCCCGTCAGCGCGCCCATTCCGCACCTTGGCCGAAGAACGTTTCGCTGTAGTCACCAACGGACCTGCCGGTGTAGTGATCGGCGCTGAAGGGCAAGCCCATCAGCCCATGCGACCAGTCGATCGACCGGCCGAGGTCCTGATACCAGTCGTAGAGCATTGTGCGTTGCCGGATTCGCCAGCCGGCCCCGCGCTTGTCCATCCGGTCGAGATAACGCCCACCGATGACGGTGTCGCGGTTCCCGTCGTCTGCAGCCAGGCGGTGGTAGGCGGTCACGTGGGTTTCAGCCAGTGCAGCGCTGCCGTTGCACTCAATCACGGTCTGCCCCAACACATGCTGGGTCACTGGAATCGATGGCGAACCGGGCACCACCCACGCGAGGTACGCGTTGAAGGATCCGGCGAACACCCCAAGATCGATCGACGCGTCCGGCCAGAAGGAACCACCGATAAGCCCCGCGTCACGGCGGTCCTCGCCGCGGGCGAGGCGAGCGATGCAGTCGCGGATCTCCTCGCGGTCGAGTAGCGCCGTCAATTCCTCTGTGCTGACGTCCATTCCGCGTGGGCTACTGCGCGGCCCCTTCAGGCGCGTACCCGAGGGTGCCCTTGATCTCCAGGTACTCGTCGAAGCCGAACTCGCTCCATTCGCGACCGTTGCCGCTGCGCTTGTAGCCACCGAAGGGCGAATTCAGGTCGAAGGCGTGGTTGATCGCCACCGAACCGGCGCGGATCCTGCGTGCCACCGCACGCGCCGCCTCCAGGTCGGCCGCGGACACATAGCCGGCCAAGCCGTAGTCGGTGTCGTTGGCGATCTCGACGGCCTGGTCGACGTCGTCGTAGTCGAGGATGCACAGCACCGGCCCGAAGATCTCCTCGCGCGCGATCGTCATGTCATTGGTGACGTCCGCGAACACCGTCGGCCTGACGTAATAGCCGGTGTCCAGTCCATCGGGTCGGCCCGGTCCGCCGGCGACCACCGTGGCGCCCTCGTCGATGCCCTTCTGGATCAGGCCCTGGACCTTGTCGAACTGCGCCTTGCTGGCCACCGGCCCGATGGCGGAGCTGTCGTCGAGGTCGCCGACGGTCACCTGCTCGGCGGCACTCCGCGCAACGGCGATCGCTTCGTCCTTGCGGGACTTGGGCACCAGCATGCGCGAGGGCGCGTTGCAGCTCTGACCCGAGTTCGGCATCATCGCGGCCACGCCGGTCGCCACGTTCTTGGCGAAGTCCGCGTCGTCGAGGACGATGTTCGGGCTCTTGCCGCCAAGCTCCTGAGTCACCCGCTTGACCGTCGCGGCCGCGTTCTTGGCGACCTCGATGCCTGCGCGGGTCGAACCGGTGAAGGACACCATGTCGATATCGGGATGACTCGACAGCGCAACCCCCACGCCGGGGCCGTCGCCATAGACGAGGTTGTACACCCCCGCCGGTACACCCGCCGCGTCCATCACCTCGGTGAATATCTGAGCGGAGTACGGCGCGACCTCGGAAGGCTTCAGGACCATCGTGCAGCCGGTCGCCAGCGCCGGGTATACCTTCACCGCGATCTGGTTGATCGGCCAGTTCCACGGCGTGATCAGGCCACACACGCCGATCGGCTCCTTGATCACCAGCGTCGCCCCGCGCTGCTCTTCGAAGGCGTAGTTCTTCAGCGCGTCGATGGCATTGTTCAGATGGCCGAGGCCCAGGTAGACCTGGACCCCGGAACCCAGCGACGGCGGCGCACCCATCTCCTCGGACACCGCGTCGCCGAGGTCACCGGAACGCTTCTGATATTCGGCCAGGATCGCCTGCAGCAGATCGAGGCGCTCTTCCCGGCTGCTCGCCGACCAGGTCGCGAAGGCCTTGCGGGCCGCCTTGACCGCCTTGTCGACGTCGGCCGCGGAGCCGACCGCGATCTTGCCGGAGACCTGTTCAGTCGTTGGGTTGTCGACGTCCAAAGACTTCGGCTCGACCGGATCCACCCACTCGCCATCGATATAGAACTTCAGATATTCACGCATGCCAACAACCTTTCCTTACTGAGTGCCTTCGGCGTACCAAGTTCTGAATTCGTCGTACTTCGGCATCTCCTCCGAATTGGCTTTCGGGTCGATGCAGACGTGCACGACGGCGGTCTTGCCGCTCGCGTAAGCCCGCTCGATGGCGGGGCCGATCTCGTCCTCCTTCTCGACGTACTCACCGTGGCAGCCGAAGCCTTCGGCGATCTTGTCGAACCGCACATCCTTGCTCCAGTGCACGCCGGGCTGCGGCGATGGCTGTTCGAACGTGCGCTTGTAAACACCAACCTCCAGACCCCACTGGTGGTCGACGCCCACCACGCACACCAGCGGCAGGTTCTGGCGCGCTGCGGTCTCCAGCTCGGCGATGTGGAACAGGAACGCGGAGTCGCTCGTCAGCAGCATGACCGGACGCTTACCGCCCTCGGCGACCGAGGCGCCGACGGCATAGGGCAGCCCGGTGCCGAGGTGGCCGAAGTTCTGGTTCCAGATCACGTCGTGCGGCTTGGCCTGCGAGTACGTCCACTGGAAGATGACGGTGGCCCCGCCGTCGCGCACAAGGATGCCGTCTTGCGGCAAGGCCGCAAAAGCTCGAGTGGCCTCGACCACAAAGCGGGCCGGGTGCACCGGTGTCCTTCCGGTTGGCGCGTTGACCGCCAACTGGGCCAGCTCCTCGGCGTCCTCCTTGATCCAGCGGTCGAGGTCGGCGGAGGGTTGTCTCGGATTCTCTTTGAGTGCGTCGACCAACTGGGGGACGACACCGCGCAGGTCGCCGACCAACGGCACGTCGATCGGCCGGTTCACGCCGATCGCGACTGGATCCTGCTCCACCAGCACCCATTTGCGGTTGGCGTCGTTCTCGGCCCAGTGCCGGGTCTTGCCGTAGTGGCTCGGCTCGCCGAGTTCGGTACCCAGCGCCACGCACAGGTCGGACTTCACCACCGCTTCAACGGCTGCGGGCGAAAACCCGTATGCGAAGGTGCGGTCCTCCAGCCCGGCGATGAAGGAGGTACCGCCCGAGGTCTGAATCACCGGGCAGCTCATCAGGTCGGCGAGTTCCTTGACTGCAGCTCCGGTACGGGAGGTATGCACGCCGTGACCGACCAGCAGGATCGGGCTCTTCGCCTCCCGGATCAGCTTTGCGGCCTCGGCGACCTCGCGCGCGCCCGCGCCCTGGTTGACGAGGCGATACCGGCTGGGCGCAAGCGGCTCCGGCACATCGAGCTCTTCGAGGATGACGTGGGAGGGGAACTCGATGTAGGACGGTCCCGGCGTGCCGGACATCGCGCGGCGGATCGCCTCGCGGACGATCTCGTCGGTCTGGTTTGGGTACTCGATCGACGAGCTGTATTTCACCGACGGAGTGAAAAGTCCTTCCTGCTGGACGAATTGGATCCGGCCGCGCCTCACCCGCCGCTCGGTGATACGGGCCCGCTGACCACCGAGGAAGATCACCGGCGAGTTCTCCACCAGCGCGCACATCATCGCTCCGGAAATGTTGGCCACACCAGGCCCGAGCGTGCCGATGCAAAGGCCTGGCTTGCCCGTCATGCGGGACGCCGCCTCGGCCATGAACCCTGCGCTCAGCTCGTGGTGCGGTGCGACCACCGACCAGCCGCGCGCGTCCGCTTCGGAGAACATGTGCACGAAGTTCGGGTCGGGTATGCCGAACAGCGTGTTGACACCCTCGGCCTCGAAGAGGTCGAGAATGCGTTTGTAGACGGGTACACCCATGTGAAACTCCTTAATTCCTTTATAGATAGCGTCGAGCCAGGTGTCTGCGGTGAACCGCAGGTGATCCGTACAGCGAACGATTGAGCGCGGCGCGTTTGAGATAGACGTGGACGCCGCTCTCCCACGTGTATCCGATTCCGCCGTGCAGTTGCATCGCCTTGCCTGCGACGTCGACGGCGGCGCCGCAGGCGTACGACTTGGCCATCGCCGCCGCTACCCCGGCATCGGGTCGATCCTCCGCAAGGGCTTCGACGGCGGCGCTGACGAGTTGGCGAGAGACCGCGATGGCCACCTGCATGTCGGCGCAGGCGTGTTTGACCGCCTGGAACGAGCCGATCGGCCTGCCGAACTGGTTGCGCACCTTCGCGTACGCGACCGTCGCACCGAGCATGGCTTCGGACAGGCCGAGACTGTCGCACGCGATGGCGACGGCTGCCCGGTCCAGCAGGTGGCTGACGGCTGCCTGTGGATCTGCTGCGAACTGCAACACTTCTGAGACCCCCATGCCGTCCCCCGTCACGGACGCGAGTCGACGGGTCTCATCGACGACGGGTTGGGGCGCCACCGTCACACTCGGCTCAACGATGCCGTCGTTGGTGACCACTAGGACCCTGTCGGCGCCCTCGGCGTCGGGCACGAAGTCGAACGGTTCGAGTGCAACGGCGATCCTGACGGTACCGGACGCTACATCGCTGAGAAATCGGTCGCGAGTATCGCTGGGCTGCAATGCCTTCAGGGCACCCACAGCCAGTACGGTGCTGCCGAGATAGCTGTTGGTGCTGGCCGCCCGTCCGATCTCCTCGCAGATAACCGCAGCCTCGGCGAACGTGGCGCCCGCACCGCCGAACTCCTCGGGGACCTCCAGTCCAACCCACCCGGCGTCGACGAGCGTCTGCCAATCGACACTACGATCCTTCGCCAGCAGGTCGCCCGCCACGGATCTGAGTTCTTCGTGGAACTCGTCGAATTCGTGTGCCATCAGGCCACGCTCGGTTCTCGCGGCAGCCCGAGGCCACGCTCGGCGATGATCGTCCGCTGTATCTCGCTCGAACCGCCCGGGATCGTCCACTCCCACGATCCGATGAAGTCGAGTACCCAGGATCCCGATTCCCACCCACTCGACATCGGTTTGGCCAGCTCTGTGTGCGCCGGCAAGCCGCCAATCTCCGCGCCGAAATCGGTGAGGCGCTGCAGTAATTCGCTGTAATACAGCTTGACGATCGAGGCGTCGGCGGGTCCGGCGGTGCCCGCCTCGTTATCCTCCACCATCTTCCGGCACAGGCCCCGCAACCCGGTTATCTCCGTTTCGAACCGTGCCAGCCGGTCGGCCACGACCGGATCGTCGAGCGGGCATGCCTCGAGCAACCACCGGAAACCCGCGTTGCCCAGGCGTTCGGCCAGCTCCAGCATGGTCAGCCCGCGCTCGGCGCCCAGAGTTGCCTGCGCCACTTGCCATCCCGCGTTCTCTGCGCCGACGAGGTTCGCAGCGGGGATCGACACGTCGTTGAGGAAGATCTCGCAGAAATGTGAATCCCCGATGGCGTTGCGGATGGGCCGCACCTCGACCCCCGGCGTGGTCATGTCCAGCAGAAAGTACGAAATACCCTTGCGCTTGGGCGCATCCGGATCGGTACGGGCCAGCAGCAGACACCAGTCGGCGTGCTTGCCGCCGCTCGCCCACAGCTTCTGGCCGTTGACGATGTAGGAGTCACCGACGCGTCGCGCCGCCGTTCGAAGACTGGCAAGGTCTGACCCGGCCTCCGGTTCGGAAAACCCTTGAACCCAGATCTCGCCGTCGAGGATCGCCGGAAGGTGGCGACGACGCTGCTCATCGGTGCCCGCCACCAGCAGGGTCGACGCCGCGTGGTGGATGCTGACGAACGCCAGCACCAGCCGGGGCGCGTCGTGCGCGGCCAACTCCTGGTACAGCACGACCTGTTGGGCGACCGACATCCCGCCGCCCCACTCGGCGGGCCAGTGCGGCACCGCGTATCCGGCGCTGTGCAGTTCGGTGAACCACGCCTTCTGAAAGCGGACGAATTCGTCGTCGTCGACGCCGGTCTGAGCCCGCCGCCAGTCGGCGGGGATGTGCTCGGCACACCACGCCCGCACCTGGTGGCGAAACTCTTCAGACTCAGCGTGGGTCATGCGAACAGTCCCGTCAAGCCGGTCCCGCCGACCCTGCTGGTCAGCAGGTGTCGGGTTGCCGACAGCCCCAGCGGCAGCCGGCGCAGCGGCTGGCTGTAGCGGGACAGCCACGACAGCGTGGTTTCGTCGCAGAACCCGACCGCACCGTGCAACTGGTGGCATACCCGGAACACGATCTCTGCCGCCTCGATTGCCGACATGCGCAGCGCCAGCGCGTCGTCGAGCGCCTCGGGCCGCTCGGTGCCGATGCTCCACAGCGCGTACTTCGCGAGGATGTCCACACCGCTGCGTTCGACTTCCGCCTCGGTCAGCTGGAACTGGACACCCTGGAAGGACGACAATGTCTGCCCGAACTGCTTGCGCAGGCTCACGTGCGCGATGGTCAACTCGATAGCACGGTCGAGCATGCCGAGAAGGGTCCAGCAGGGCAGCACGAGTCCGAGCGCGACATCGGCGGAACCGTTGCCGTCGATCGCGGACAGCTCCAGCTCGGCGACAAAGGCCGGACCGCCAACGCCCTGACGGCGAACCGAACTGCGCTTGCCGTCCAGTGTCACTGTAGCCCAGCGGGACTCGACACCCGCCACCGCACCCGACGGGCGGGCGCCGGCAACCACGATCAGCCCGTCAACGTCCAGGTCGGTCGGTTTGGCCAGGCGTTCAGCGACCGGGTACGGCAACGCCCAGTACCCGGCGCTACGGCACAGGGCCGCCGCGGCCTCGAGCCCGTCCGGGTCGGTGCGCGGGTCGAGCTCCCATGCGCCGAGCTCGGTCAGCACTGGGCCGGCGAGTGATTCGCGGGAGTCCGGTTTGGCTTCTGCCTGTTGCACAAGCTGGTCGCCGCCTGCAGCCTCGAATGCCCGAAGCGCCTGCCGGCCATACTCTTTGGCGTCGTCGCTGAGGTCTAGAACCATCCCGCTCATTTGGCCGCCGCCAACAGAGCCCGTGACAGCAGGATGCGTTGCATCTCGATGCTGCCGGATGACACGGTGGAGGCTTGCGAGTACCGCCAATGGTCCTCCACCTCGCCCAGGAACCACTTCGCATTGGCGTCGTCGTGCGACACCTGTGCCGCTATATCCATCAGCACTTCCGCACTGTCCTGATCCAGCCTGGTGACCGCGATCCGGTACGCCGCAGCGTCACCGGGCGCAATCCGTCCGCTGCTCTGCAACTCGACCACGCGGTATGCCAGCAGCCGGGCCCGACGGCAATGCGTGAGCATGCGGACCCAGCGTGCCCGCAACTCCGCGGGCAGGTCGTCCCAGCGGTCGCCGAGCACTGCCGGTGCGGCGGCAAGCAGCCGCTCGCAACGGGCATACCGCGCGATGCCGACCCGCTCGAACGACATCACGTCCTGCACGATCGACCACCCCGCATCGACCGTGCCGAGGACGTCGGCCTCGGTGACCCGCAGGTCGTCGAAGAACACCTCGTTCAAGTGGTGCGGACCCATCATGCAGCGGATCGGCCTCACCTGGATCGCCGGATCATCCATAGGCACAAGGAAAATCGTCAGGCCTTGTTGTCTTTTCTGGGTTGCACCTTCTCCCACCTTGGAGGTGCGGGCGAGCAGGAAGCACCACTGCGCCATGGTGGCGTAGGACGTCCAGATCTTCTGGCCGCTGACGAGCCACCCGTCGCCGTCACGCCGGGCGGTCGTGCGCAGCGACGCGAGGTCCGACCCGGCCTCCGGTTCGGAGAAGCCCTGGCACCAGATCACGTCGCCGCGCGCGATGGGCGGCAGGTGCTTGCGCTGCTGCTCTTCGGTGCCGTGCCGCATGATGATGGGCCCGACCCAGTTGACGCCCATGTACTGGGCACCGCGGGGCTCGTGGTGCGCCCACATCTCTTCACGCACCACTGTTTGTTCCCATACCGTCGCTCCGCGGCCGCCGAACTCCTCGGGCCACGCCATGCACAGCAGGTTGCGCTCCGCGAGGGTCCGACAGAACTGCTGAGCTGTCTCCAGGTCAGCGGGGTCGTCCGTGAATGCGCCAAGGAAGCGCTCGGGCACATGGGCTTTCACCAGCTCGCGTAGCTCATGGCGAAGGTCTGCGGCCTTCTGGCCCATCTCGAAATCCATCTGCGCGCCTATCCCGATCCCAATGCGGGTTCGACGTCTTGTGTGTCGAGCCCGAGCTCCCCGAGTACCTGCTCGGTATCGGCACCCAATTCCGGGGCGGGACCGGCGACCTTCCCCGGGGTACGCGAAAACCAGGTCGGCACACCGGGAAACCGAACGGGGCCGTGGGGCGTCTCCACCGTCTCGAACAGCCCGACTGCCTTCAGGTGAGGATGGTCGAACAACGCGTCGGGTGTGTTGAGCGGCGCGGCAGGGATCTGGAGTTCGCGGAACAGCGCCAGCCACTCCGCAGTGGTGCGTTCCTTCATCGTTTCCGCAACCAGTCCGTAAACGACGTCGATCTGTTTGGCGCGCCGTTCGAGCGTCGAATAGAGATCTGTCGCCCACGCCGGTTGCACGGCGCTGACGAAGGCGTTCCAGTGTTTGTCGTTGTAGATCAGCGCGGCGATGTAGCCGTCACTGGTGCGGTACGGCTTGCGGTTCGGCGCGACCGTTCGCGGATAGACGGCCGGACCGAGCGGAGGATCGAACATCGCCCCGTTAGCATGTTCGACCAGCATGAACGACGCCATGGTTTCGAACATACTGACCTCGACCTCTTGCCCCTCACCGGTGCGTTCACGGTGGAAGAGCGCCATCATCGTCGCGTAGAGCGCGGTCAGCCCGGCGACCTTGTCGGCGATGATCGTGCCGACGTAGTTGGCCTCGCCGGTCAGCTGTTCCTGGACGGCCGGAATCCCGCACTCGGCCTGGATGGTGTCGTCGTAGGCGGGCAGATCCCGTTCCGGTCCACGCCGCCCGTAGCCGTAGCAATTGGTGTAGATGATGTTGGGGTTGAGCGCGGCGACCTGTTCATAGCCGAACCCGAGCTTGGCGATCGCCTTGGCTCGCATCGAGTGAATGAAGACGTCGGCCTCCAACACAAGAGCGCGAAGCGCCGTCTTGCCCGCCTCCGAGCGCAAGTCCAGCACGACGCTGCGCTTGCCGCGATTCACGTTTACGAACACACCACTCATTCCCGGAGCCGGTCCAACGGAGATGAAGCGAGTGTTGTCCCCTTCGGGCGGTTCGATTTTGATCACGTCAGCGCCCATGTCCGCCATGATCTGAGTGCAGTACGGCCCCATGACCATGGCGGTGACGTCGACCACCAGCACTCCGGCGAGCGGGCCGCTAGGCATGGTGGGCCTCCTCGCGCCTGTGTTGAGAAGCCATCGCGAAGCTGTAGCGGATGTGGTCGCCGTGGCCGTCGGGCACCACGGGGAAGACCACCGGTTGCGTGTCGTCGCGGATCGCGGTCATGTGGTCGCCGATGTCCGCTATCGACCACGACGGCCGGTACACACCCGGGGTCTCCGCCACGACCGCCGTCGCCACCCGGCCAGCGAGCGCGATGAGTATCTCTCCTGTGATCGAACAGGTTTGGTGCGCGAGCCAACCTACCGCGGGGGCCACCAACTCCGTGCCCATCGGCGGATAGACCGAAGTGTCGATGCCGTTGGCCATTCTCGTCACGGCGGCGGGCACGATCACGTTGCTTTTGACGCCGTGCGCCGCGCCCTCAATCGCGGCGACGTTCGAAAGCCCGATCACGCCCGCCTTGGCCACGGCATAGTTCGCCACCTCGTGGTTGCCGTAGAGACCGCCGATCGACGACGTCAGCACGATGCGGCCGTATCCCGCTTCGCACATGACCGGAAACGAGGGCCGGACAACGTGAAAGGCGCCACGGAGGTGAACGTCGACGACCGCCTCGAAATCGTCGTAGGTCATCTCCCTCAATGAGGCCCGACGCACATTCCCGGCGTTGTGAACGAGGATGTCGACGCGGCCGTAGCGATCCAGCGCGGCATCGACGATGGCCTTGCCACCGTCCGGCGTGGCCACAGAGTCTGTGCTGGCGATGGCTTCACCGCCCGCTGCGGCGATTTCGCGCACCACCGTCTCGGCCGGTGCCGCGTCGGCGCCGTCCCCGGTGAGGCCGCCGCCGGGGTCGTTGACGACGACCTTCGCCCCCAGCGACGCGAGCAGCAGGGCGTATGAGCGGCCCAGTCCCCTGCCGCCTCCGGTGACGACCGCGACCCGGTCATCGAATCTCAAGTCAGACATCTATTTACCGAGGACGAGGCCTTCGAGGTCGCCCTTTTCGCGCCACTCGGTCAGCAGTTCGTCGAATGCGTAGAACCCCGGAGAGTAGAACTCGCCGAGGAAGGAGCGGATTCCTTCGCCGCCGCCTCCACCTTCATTGTTGTAGTAGCCAGGTGTGCAGGACATTTCGAAGGCAGAGTTGTCGACCGCCAGTTCTCGGATGGTGTTGATCCAGGTGTCTTGGCCTTCTTGGCTCGGCTCAACGGTTGTGGCGCCCCGCTCCATCGCTTCGGAGACGATGTAGGCGATGTGCTTGGCCTGCTGCTCGAACATCGCCGTGGTGTTGGCCGACACACCGCCCTGAATGAATCCGGTGTGGAATTGGTTGGGGAAGCCGCGGCTGGTGATTCCATGGAGCGTCTTATAGCCGTCTCGCCAGTGGTCGAAGAGTGACAGGCCGTCTCGGCCTTCGATGGTGTCCATCGCGTACCGGCGGCTGATCTCCGTCGAGATCTCGAAACCACTGGCGAAGATCACGCAATCGACTTCGTACTCGACGCCGTTGGCGACGATGCCCTTCTCCGTCAGCCGTTCCACTCCTTTCGACTCCGACACGTCCACCAGCGTGACGTTGGTGCGGTTGTACGTCGGCAGGTACTCGTCACTCGAACACGGCCGCTTGCACAGGAATCGGTAATACGGCTTGAGCGCCTCCGCAGTATCGGGGTCGTCGACTACGGCCGCGATCCGGCGGCGCAGCCGCTCCATGATCTTGTAGTCTTCCTCCTCCCGAATGCCCATGATCTGCTCGATACTCAGCGATGCGGGATCGTCGCTGGCCGCGATGCGTGCAGTCATGTTGCGTCCCAGTTCGGTCCAGAAGTCGCAGACCAGGTCCGGCTCCCCGAAGACCACACCCTGAAACGGTGACCACGAATGGAAGTTGCGCTTGCGCTCCTCCTGCCAGCCGGGCTGTAGCGATTTCGCCCAGGACGGATCCGTCGGCACATTCCCTCGTTCGTCGACGGACGACGGGGTGCGCTGGAACACGTAGAGATGCTTCGCATCTCGGCCGAGGTGTGGCACGAGCTGAACGCCGGTGGCACCAGTTCCGACAAGAGCGACGCGCTTGTCGGCGAGCTTGTCCAGTCCGCCATTGGCATCGCCGCCGGTGTAGTCGTAGTCCCAGCGCGCCGAGTGGAACATGTGTCCCTTGAAGTCCTTGATCCCGGGGATTCCGGGCAGCTTCGGACGGTTGTACGAGCCGGCGGTCAACACCACGAAGCGAGCCCTGATGTCATCACCGCGGTTCGTGCTGATCCGCCAGCGCTTCAGCGACTCGTCCCAGCGAAGGTCGCGCACCTGGGTGGAGAACAACGCGCCGTCGTAAAGACCGAAGTGCTTTCCGATGTTGCGGCAATGCTCGAAGATCTCGGCCCCGTCGGCGAACTTCTTCGACGGGATGAAGTTCAGTTCCTCGAGGAACGGGATGTAGCAGTACGCGTCGTTGTCGCACTGGATGCCGGGGAATCGATTCCAGTACCAGACACCGCCGAAGTCACCGGCCATCTCGATGACCCGGACGCCGTCGACACCGGCCTTCTTCAGGTGGGCCCCGGCGAGCAGGCCGGCGATGCCGCCGCCGAGGACCACCACATCGGTGTCCTCAGAGATCGGGTCGCGGAAGGTGACCGGCGTGTACGGATCGACCTCGTAGAAGTCGGCGAGGTCGCCCTTCAGCTCCAGATATTGCGTCGATCCCTCTGGGCGCAGCCGCTTGTCGCGCTCATCCAGATACTTGTCCCGCAGTGCGTCGATGTCGATGTCGTCGGGGGTCTGCGTCGGCCCGCAGGTCTCCTGGTGGGTCGTCAATGCCATGCTCCTTCTAGAGCTCTCGTGGTTCGCCGGTGCCCATGTACTTGGACAGCTGGAAGTGAAGATTGACGGTGCTGCGTTCCCGGTACGGGTTGGGTTTGGTGCCAGGGAAGCCCGCCGACTTCATGCCCTGCTGCACCGCGGCCATGTTCGAGAAATCCTGCGGCAGGACGGAGAGCCAGTTCGGGTCACCGACCGGTGTATACGCCCATTCTGTCTGTGGCTCTTGGTTTTTCGGATACAGCTCGAACACCGCGACTTCGAAGATGCACTTGTTGGGGTCGTAACTCGGATCAGGGCGGGCGGCGTAGCACAACGCGCTGGTCAAGCCCTGCCCGATCTGGAAGTTCGGGAAGAGCTGCCAAGCCGTGCCGCTCTGGCCCAGGATGTCGGCGGGAATTGTCGGCCAGTTCACGCCACGGGCCGCGTCGTCGTTGCGCGCCGAGGTCAGCCAGTGCTCCAAGACCTTGTCGGCGGGCGTGCCCTCGGGAAGTTCGTCAACCAGCCGTTTGGCGGCATTCACCAGCGTCTGGGTGGTGGTGGCGTTCGTCTCCTCCATCGTGTACACCTGCATCTCCGCGGTGGAGATACGCGGGTCACCGGTGCCAAGGCGGATCTTCGACTTCGTCTCGTCCAGGCCCTTCGGAGCGTCGTAGCCGATGTTGCTGTGCTTGCCCTGCGCCTTGGCCCATCCCTTGAACTCGCCGAACTTGTTGAACTCCGGATGGGTGGTGAACACGTGGTAGGTCTCGTTGAAGGCCTCCATCGCGACCTTCCAGTTGCAGTCGAAGTACAACCACTTGCGCCACTTATAGCGCATGTTCTCCAGACCGAACGGATCGAGGATCTTCGCCGCGGGGAACAGGTAGTCCGCAAGGGGTTCGCAGTCGGGATCCATATTGATGAACAGCCAGCCACCCCAGGTGTCGACCCGGACCGGGGCCAGGTGGGTGTTCTGCGGAGTCAGAACGCCCTTCCAGTCGTCCTGTTCGCGGATATGCGTGCAGGCACCGTCTAGGCCATAGGTCCAACCGTGGAATCCGCAGACGAACGATTTACGTGTCCGCCCGCAGGCGTTCTTCGCACCCTCGGGGGTGTCCACAAGGCGGCGACCGCGGTGCATGCAGACGTTGTGGTGTGCAGCGAAATCGGAGCATGAGCTGCCGGGCCCGGTGCGCACGACGATGATCGAGTCATCGAGGATGTCGTAGGTCAGGTAGCCGCCGACCTCGGGGATCTCCTCGACACGGCCGACCTGCTGCCAGACCTTGCGCCACAGCTTGTCGCGTTCCGCTCGGGCGTAGTCCTCCGAGATGTAGGCGTCCACACCGATGGTCATCGGATCGGACAACTCCTCGGCGACTTCGGCTTTGGACTCCAGGTCCGTCATCAGATCCTCCTTATCTCCGCGCGGAAGGATTCGTCCTTGAGGAACAGCGAGGTGTTGTCGTCGCCGAGGTGGGTCCACTTGAGGTTGAGCCCGCCGTCGACGAGCAGGGTCTGTCCGGTGATGTAGCTCGACAAGTCCGACAACAGAAAGAGGATGGCGCCCGCCTGCTCCTCGGGTCGCCCCCGTCGCCCCATGGCAATCGCCTGTCGATCGCGCTCGGGATCGTCACCTGTATAGGTTTTCGATGCCGCGGTCGCGGTGACCCCTGGGGCCACGGCGTTGACGCGAATGTTGTCCAGTGCCAGTTCGACCGCCATTGTGCGGGTCATCGCCACCACCGCGGCCTTGGCGGTCCCGTAGGCGATGTGGAACGGCGCGGTGTTCATCCCGCTGATCGACGAGATCGACACGATCGACCCCGGGTTCTTCTGCGTTCGTATCTCTGCGGCCACCGCTTGGCTCATGAAGAAGGCGGTCTCGAGATTGGCGGCGAACAACGCTCGCCAATCGTCGCGGCTCACCCGCGTCGAGGGCATCCATGTCGAAGGCTCGGCGCCGCCGGCCACGTTGACGAGTCCGTACAGAGTGCCCTCGGCGCGCCGTACCCGATCGAGCACTGCAGCGATGCCGTCGTCGGTCGAGGCGTCCGCGGAGACCGGCACGACCGACAGGCCGTCGTCGGTCATCGGCGCGACGTGTTCGTCGAGGTTCTCCTTCGACCGGCTCACCGCGACGACAGTGGCACCCGCCTGGGCTGCCATGCGCGTGACGGTGGTGCCGATGCCGCCACCGCCCGCACCTGACACCACCACGATGCGGCCGTCCAGCCTCAAGAGATCGTCCATAGCGCTATTTGTCCGGACAACATACGGTGCTCTGCATATTGCAGAACACTATTCCGCAGCGGGAATGTCCCCGTCAAGGCCGGTCGGCCGCTCATCGCGGCTATTGTCTGGACTAAATGAGCTTGATAGCGTCCGAGGTCATGACCTCGCCAGTGCTGCAGGGCCGCTACTCCGCCGCCAACCCCACTACCGCCGACGGGTGGCGGCTCGAGCGGCTCATCGCGCCGAGCCGGCTGTTCGGCGCGAACGGTCTGCGGACGGGTCCCGACGGCCGCGTCTATGTGGCGCAGGTGACCGGCAGTCAGATCAGCGCACTGGATCTGGAGACCGGACAGCTCGACACCGTGAGCGCGAAGGGCGGCGACATCATCGCGCCCGACGATGTCGCCTTCGATTCGAAGGGGAACCTGTATGCGACCGAGGTCATGGACGGCCGGGTCAGCGTGCGCGACCCCGACGGGACGACCCGCGTGCTGCGCGACGACCTTCCGTGCGCCAACGGGATCACCGTGCACGCGGGCCGGCTGTTCATCAACGAATGCCGCGATGGCGGGCGACTCATGGAACTCGACGGCAGCGGAGCCATCGTGCGAACGCTCGCAGAGAACTTGCCGTCGCCCAACGCGATGGAGGTCGGTCCCGACGGGATGCTCTATTTCCCGCTGATGACTGCGAACGAGATCTGGCGCATCGATCCCGACGGTGGTGAGCCGCAACGGGTTGCCGGCGATCTCGGTGTGCCCGACGCCGTCAAGTTCGACCCCGAGGGCTTCATCGTGTCGACTCAGGTGGCCAGCGGGCAGGTGCTGCGCATCGATCCACGCAACGGCTCACAGACGGTTTTGGCGCAGCTGACCCCTGGTCTGGACAATCTGACCTTCGCCGGCGACCGGTTGTTCGCCTCGAACTTCACCGGCGAGATCAGCGAGATCCTGCCCGGCGGTGAGACCAGCACCGTGCTGCCGGGCGGGTTGAACTGGCCGCTGGACCTGGCCGTGGGCGCCGACGGTAATCTCTACGTCGCCGATGGCACGTACCTCTACGTGGTGCGCGCCGACGGATCGCTGGAGACGGCCGGCATGCTGTTCTGGCCCGGCTATCCCGGCTTCCTGCGCGGTCTGGCCGCGACCGGGCCCGGCGAGTTCGTGGTGACGACATCCGGCGGCCAGGTGGCGAAGTATCGGCCAGGTGCGAACGAAACCGATTACCTCGCAACAGACTTCGATCAGCTATACGGTGTGGCGATCGGACCGGGTGAGACGGTGGTATTCGCCGAACTCGGCACCGGCCGCGTGCACGCTCTCCGATCGGGCAACGTCGACACGTTGGCCTCCGGCCTGGTCGAGCCGGTCGGGATCGCCTTCGACCCCGACGGCAGCCCGTTGGTTGCGGAGTCTGGCGCGGGCCGCGTGGTCCGGCTCGCCGGGACGATGGAGACGGTGGTCGACGACCTGCAACGGCCGCAGGGCATCCTCGTCGCAGGCCGCCAGCTGTATATCGTCGACGCCGGCGCCAAGGAAGTGATCGCAGTCGACCTCGACACCAACCAGCGCCGCACGATCGCTTCCGGCTTGCCGGTCGGGGCTCCGCCGGGGGTGGATCCCAAGCCGCTCAAGGGAATGCCGCCGTTCTCCGGGCCCCAGGGCCCCTTCGCCGGCATCGCCATCGGGCGGGACGGCACGCTGTACGTTTCGGCGGACGGCGACGGCAGCGTGGTGGCCCTGCGGCGGGTGGACACGTGACAGTCACGCCTGCCGACCACCGCTACCTTCAGGTCGCGCGCACCCTGCGCAAGGAAATCGTCGACGGGGTGTATCCGGTGGGCTCGCAACTGCCCACCGAACTCGAGCTGTGCGAGCGGTTCGCTGTGAGCCGCTACACGATCCGCGAGGCGTTGCGCCGGCTACGCGACGACAACCTGGTCGCGTCACGACCCCGTGCGGGCACCCTGGTCGTCCCGCGTCCAGCAACGAATTCCTATGCGCAGGACGTGATGTCGATCAACGATCTGCTCGCCTTCGCAACGGGGGCACCGTTCATGATCGAATCGAATGCGATGGTGACGATCGACGACAACCTGGCCACCAGTACCGGACTCATAGTCGGGTCGGAATGGCTGGCGGTGCGCGGCTATCGGCAGCCCGATGGCACTCAGGCACCGGTCTGCAAGACGGAGTACTACATCAACCGTGCCTTCGCGGCGGTGGGCAGGCTACTACAACGACACTCCGGTCCGATCTTCCCGCTGATCGAAGACCTCTTCGGGGTCAGCGTCGTCGAGGTGCACCAGGAAATCGCCGCGGTGGTGGTGACGCTAGAGCTGGCCGCGCTACTCAAGATCGAAACGGGCAGTGCCGCACTCGAAATGCAACGCACGTACACGACGTCGGACGGTGAGATCGCCCAGGTCACCGTCAACACGCATCCCTCGGCGCGGTATCGCCATTCCATGACCATGCGCAGGGTCAAGGGTTAGGTTCGGGTCCGTGAGGGTCGACGAAGATCGCGCGGCCGAGGCGTACCGCAGTGGGCTGTGGGGCCGCTCCACCCTCGCTGATTCGCTGCGCGATGCCGCACGGCGTACACCCGAGCGAACGGTCCTGGTCGATGGCAACATTCGGCTCGACTGCGGGACCCTGTACGAGCAGGCAGCCCGGATGGCGAAGGCACTGATGGCCCGGATGCCGCCGGGCAGTGTGGTGTCGTTCATGCTGCCGAACTGGCATGAGGCCGCGATCATCTACCTGGCGGCCACGCTGGCAGGGATGGTCGTCAATCCCATCCTGCCCTCACTCCGCGATCACGAGCTGCAGTTCATCCTCTCCGACGCGGACAGCCGCGCGATCTTCATACCCGCCGACTTCGGCGAGCACAACTACACCGCGATGCTGGACCGAGTCACCTACGACATGGCCTCGCCGCCCGAGGTGGTGGTCCTCCGGGGCGACGGCGGACGCCACACGTCTTACGCGTCGCTGTTCACCGAAACCGCGGCGACGGGCCTACCGGTGCTGAGCCCCGACGCCGTGCGCATGATCCTCTACACGTCGGGTACCACCGGCCGGCCGAAGGGCGTTCTGCACACCCATAATTCGATCCATGCCCTCATCTCGCAGATCGGCGATCACTGGCAGGTCGACACCGGCGACGTGTTCCTGGTGCCGTCTCCGATCGCACATATCGGCGGATCGATCTATGCCTTCGAATGCCCCCTACTGTTGGGCACCACGGCGGTTCTCATGGAACGCTGGGATCCAGTCACCGCCGTAGGCCTAATGACCACCGAGCGCTGCACACACATGGCCGGCGCGACTCCGTTTCTCGTCGGCTTACTGGCCGCCGCCGAGCAGGCCGAGACACGGTTGCCGGATCTCAAGGTATTCATCTGCGGCGGCGCGTCCGTGTCCCCGTCGCTGATCCGCAGGGCTGCTGCGTATTTCGAGCGAACGGCGGTCAGTCGGGTGTACGGGTCGACGGAAGTCCCGGTCACCACCGTCGGCGCACTGGGTTACCTCGAGCACGCGGCGGAAACCGATGGCCACGCAGGGATCGCCGACCTCAAACTGGTCGACGGCGAGATTCGCGCCAGGGGCCCGCAGATGCTCGTCGGCTACCTCCACCCCGAGGACGAGACGGGGTCATTCGACGACGAGGGGTTCTTCCGCACCGGAGATCTCGGCCGCTGGGTCGACGACGAGTATCTGGTGGTCACCGGCAGGGCCAAGGACATCATCATCCGCAACGGAGAGAACATCTCGCCCAAGGAGATCGAGGACATCCTCATCGGCCACGCAGGCATCGCGGAGATCGCCGTCGTCGGCGTTCCCGACGAGCGCACCGGGGAACGTGCCTGCGCGGTCATCGTGGCCTCCGGTCAGCCCGCTCCAGGGTTGGCCGACCTTCGCGAGCTCTTGATGCGCCACGGGGTTGCCAAGTTCAAAGTGCCTGAGCAAGTCGAGATCTGGGAGGCCCTGCCCAAGAACGATGCGGGCAAGGTGTTGAAGCACCAGATCCGCTCGAAGCTGACGAAGGTGGAAGTGTGACATGCAAGTAGCGATCGTGACCGGCGCAAGCAGCGGTATCGGCTTCGGATGCGCGACCAAGCTCGCGGAAATGGGGATGGCCGTTGTCGGCACGGGCCGCGATCCGGGCAGGCTGGGCGATCTGGAGAAGGCGATCAACAACGGCGATCGGGTGGCAACCCTTGCCGTCGATTTGACAGACGACGATGCGCCGCAACGGATCGTGGCTCTGGCGGTCGAGAGGTGGGGGCGCATCGACTTCCTGATCAACAACGCCGGGGTCGGCAGCCCCAAGCCGCTGCACGAAACCGACGACGCCAGCCTGGACTACTTCCTGGGTTTGATGCTGCGGGCGCCGTTCCGGTTGGCCCGCGACGTGATACCGCACATGCGATCGGGATCGGCGATCATCAACATCACGTCGACATTCGCCGTCGTCGGTGGCCTACGTGGCGGCGCGTATTCGGCGGCCAAGGGCGGGCTGACCGCGCTGACGAGGCACATCGCGTGTCAGTATGGGCCACAAGGGATCCGGTGCAACGCCGTGGCGCCGGGCGTGACGCTGACCCCGATGGTGGCGCAACGCTTGGAGGACGAGCGGTTTCGCAAGATCAATACCGAGATGACGCCGTATCCGCGGCTGGGCAAGGTCGACGACCTGGCGAGCACGGTGGTGTTCTTGTGTTCGGAGGGTGCCAGTTTCATCAACGGCCAGACCATCGTCGTCGACGGCGGCTGGAGTTCGACGAAGTACCTGTCGGACTTCGCGCTGACATCGGAATGGGTTGCGCGTTGAACCTGTTCGGACTGCTCGACCAGGCCGCGGCACGACACGGCGACCGCGGCGCGGTGTATCACGGCGAGCGTGAACTGCATACGTGGGGTGAGCTTCGCGAACGTGTTCTGCGGCTGGCGTCCTCGATTCGCGAGTTGGGTGCAGGCGCGCGAGTCGCCGTGGCCAGCGAGAACCGCCCGGAGATCGTCGAGTTAATGTTCGCTATCTGGGCGGCCGAGTGCGTGGTCGTCCCGATCAACTACAAGCTGCATCCCCGCGAGATGGAGCAGATCCTCGACGACGCGGGCGTCTCTCAGGTGTTCGCGTCGCCGAAGATCGGTGCGGAGTTGGCGTCGGTCACCGGCGTTGCGATTGAAACCGTTGACTCTGAGGCGTATTCAGGTCGGCTGGCCAGTGCGTTGTCGGATCCGCCGCGCACCACCGACGCGTCGAGGCTAGCGTGGCTGTTCTACACCAGCGGCACGACCGGCAAGTCGAAGGGTGCGATGCTGTCGCACCGCAACCTGATGGCGATGACCGTCTCCCACCTCGCGGATTTCGATGCGCCGGACGAGAACTGCAGCCTCATCCACGGTGCACCGATGTCGCACGGCTCGGGCCTCTACATCCCGCCGTACGTGCTGCGTGGAGCACGACAGGTGGTGCCGGAGTCGGCGGCATTCGAGCCCGACGAGTTTCTCGACCTGTGCGAGCACCACCCCGGCTGCAGCGCCTTTCTCGCGCCCACCATGGTTCAGCGCCTGGTGCAGACCGGACGCGCCTGCCCGCACAATCTGCGAACGGTGGTCTACGGCGGAGGCCCGATGTACGTCGACAGCCTGAAGAAGGCGATGGCGGCGTTCGGTCCGATCTTCGTCCAGCTCTACGGTCAGGGTGAGGCGCCGATGACGATCACGGGGCTGCGCCGCGCCGACCACCTCGATGCGGACGACGCCATTCTCGGATCGGTCGGATACGCCCGGTCCGGGGTGGATGTCGCGGTGCTGCGCGACGACGGCGCACCGGCCGCCATCGGTGAGATCGGTGAGATCGTCTGCCGGGGTGACGTTGTGATGTCGGGCTACTGGAACAACCCCGAGGCGACCGCCACCACGCTGCAGAGCGGGTGGCTGCGTACCGGCGACATGGGGTCGTTCGACGACCGGGGCTACCTCACCCTGCGCGACCGCTCCAAGGATGTAGTGATCAGCGGCGGCAGCAACATCTATCCACGTGAGGTGGAGGAAGCACTCATCGAACACCCAGGCGTGTCGGAAGCCGGTGTGGTGGGAGCCCCGGACGACGAGTGGGGTGAGGTCGTGGTCGCGTTCATCGTCGGCTCGGCGTCTGCCGCCGAACTGGACGCACACCTGCTCGAACGCATCGCGCGGTTCAAACGGCCCAAGCGCTACGAGTTCATCGACGAATTGCCGAAGAACAGCTACGGCAAGGTGCTCAAGCGGGAGCTGCGGGCGCGGGTTTAGCTAGGTCGTAGCATGACGACATGAGTGTTCTCGACTCTCCGATTCCGCGTTTTCACCTGGCGATGCCGGTCGACGACCTCTCCGCCGCTCGACAGTTCTATGGCGTGGTGCTCGGTCTGGAACCCGGCCGCAGCGCCGAGACCTGGGTGGACTGGAACCTGCAGGGCCACCAACTCGTCACCCACCTCGCGCCGCGCGGCGCCCAGGCCGTTCACAACCCGGTCGATGGGCACGACGTCCCCGTCCCCCACTTCGGTCTGATCCTGACCATCCCCGAATTCCAGAAGCTGGCCGACCGGCTGCGCGCCGCGAACATCGCGTTCGTCATCGAGCCATACGTGCGGTTCGAGGGCGAGGTCGGCGAGCAATGGACGATGTTCCTGCTCGACCCAGCCGGAAACGCGCTGGAGTTCAAGGCTTTTGCCGACGACTCGCAGGTGTTCGCCGCATGACGCGCGTCGTCATCGCGGGCGGACACGGCAAGATCGCGCTCATCCTCGAGCGCCTGCTCTCGCAACGCGGAGATTCGGTCGCCGGGTTTATCCGCAATCCTGCGCAGGTACCGGATCTGGAGGCGGCGGGTGCCGAAGCTCTCGTCGTGGATCTGGAGAAGGCTTCGGTCGACGAAGTCGCGACGCATCTGCAGGGCGCCGACGCCGTGGTGTTCGCCGCGGGGGCAGGCCCAGGGAGCGGAGCGGCGCGTAAAGAGACCGTCGACCGTGACGCGGCGATCCTGCTGGCGGATGCGGCCGAAGCCGCGGGAGTCGGTCGCTATCTGATGGTCTCGTCCACGGGTGCCGATGCTGACGCCGCCGACGGTCACGATCCGGTCTTCACTGCGTACCTGCGCGCCAAGGGTGCGGCGGACGACGCCGTCCGCGCGCGTATGGCGCTCAACTCGACGATCGTGCGTCCAGGTCACCTGACCAACGATCCGGGGTCAGGGCGGGTGACGATCGCGGACGACACCGGACACGGCAGCATTCCCCGCGCAGACGTCGCTGCAGTACTGCTCGCGGTTCTGGACACGCCCAGCACGGGCGGCCAGACGTTTGAACTGATTTCCGGCGACACGCCGATAGCGGAAGCGGTCGCCAGTCGTGTGGACTGACTGAAGTCACCGGACGATATTGTCGTAGCCATGGCAGTGGTGGACAGGCCGTCGGCACGTGAGGCCAAGCGCTTGCAGACGCGGGAGCGTCTCATGGGCGCCGCCATCGCCGAATTCAAACGATCAGGAATAGCCGAGGCCGATGTCGGTGCAATCGTGGCGGCCGCCGGAGTTGCGCACGGCACCTTCTTTTTCCATTTTCCGACCAAGGAGCATGTGCTGCTGGAACTGGAGCATCGCGAAGAGGAGCGGATTGCAAAGGAGCTGGGCCGTTTCGTTGCTTCGCGGCACGACCTCTCCTCGACTCTCAATGAAGCGGTGCGTTTGGTGGTGGGACTCGAGCGTCGCCTCGGGGCCGTGCTCTTCAAGGATTTTCTTGCACTGCACTTTTCACAGACACGTCCGGTCGACCAGAGCAAGGAACACCCGGTCATCGTCTTGGTCGCTCATGAGATCGAGCGTGCCCAAGTCGCTGGTGATGTGGATCCCGATGTGAACCCGATGAATAGCGCCGTGTTCTTTCTTCTTGGCCTCTACGCGCTGTTGACGACCACGCATGACTGGCCGGCTCAAGACACGATGCTCGAGGATTACGTGACAAGGACCCTGCGCAGCATTGCGGCCCACTAGCTGATTGACTCCATCAGCTGATTGACTATAGTCAGTTTCCACCAAAGCCCGGGTCGGCCGATCGGTAGGAGGAGTCCTGAATCTGCCCACGTTAAACCTGCGCCGCACTCGCAGAACCGAAGACGTCGCGGCGCGGATCAGTGACGCACGCGGCGGCCTCGACGGGCACACGGAGCAATCGCGGCTCGCGCAGCGCCAGGCCGACAAGTGGCTGATTACCGGATCTTTCCTGATTGGCACCGCAGTTCTCGGCGTCTTCGGCCTGCCCCTTTTCCTCCGCGGAGTCTGGCTACTTCGCCGGGCGCAGCGGGACGGAATGTCGGTCCGGCCGATGCTCGTCACCCTGCTCGGCTACCTGGTCATCATCGACGCCGCCATCAACACGGTGGGCTGGGCACTGGACCTCATCGCGAACCACTCTTTGCTCGCCCGAGTGCTTTTGAACGGGTGGGGCAACATGTTTGATGCCGGCTACTTCTGGCACTACAACGAGCTGTGGCTCGGCGGCGCAGCGGGACCCGGCGAAAAAGCTTGGGAAGTCGGGCTGATACTCACCGTCTTCACGATGCGGATCGCTGCGGCGATCGGGTTCCTGCAGATGAAGCGGTGGGGTCATCAATGGATGATCATCACCTGCTGGATGGGCGTCGTGATCTGGATCGGCTACGTGTCCAACATGACGATGTACGCCGACGTGCGCTACGCCGGCGTCGTGTTCCCCGTCATCGGCTGGTGGCTCTACGACATCTTCTACATCACACCGTTCCTGGCGATCCCGTACCTGCATACGGTCAACCGCGAGATCTTTACTGACTGACTTCACTCATTGACTTAAGTCAGTACCTGCGCTACAAAGGGCAGACCATGACGCCTCAGGTCAAGCCTTCGGCGCGCGAAGCACGACGGCTGCAGACACGGCAGCGTATCCTCGGCGCGGCGATCGCCGAGTTCAAGCGCTCCGGCATGGTCGGCGCCGACGTAGCCGCGATCGTGGCCGCCGCAGGCGTGGCACACGGAACATTCTTCTTCCACTTCCCCAGCAAGGAGCATGTGCTCCTGGAATTGGAGCGCAGGGAAGAGGCTCGCATTGCAGAAGAACTAGCCCGGTTCCTGAAAGGCGCGCATCACCTGGTTGCCGCGTTGACCGAAGTCGTCCACCTGGTGACGGGCCTGGAGCAACGGCTCGGTCCGCTCCTATTCAGAGAGCTACTGGCACTGCACTTCTCGCCGTCACGGCCCCACAAGGACGATTGGACCGACCATCCCGTGATCGTGTTACTGCTCGGCGAGATCGAGCGCGCACGAGGCGACGGCGCGGTCCACCCGGAAGTGGATGCGTTCTACAGCGCGATGTTCTTCCTTCTCGGCATCTACGGAGTGCTGACCACCACGGACAACCCGGATACCCGCGACACGATGCTGGCCAAGTTGGTCGCTTCTGCCGTACGCGGTCTTGAGGTCCGATGACTCGTGCCCATCAACAAGGAGGACTGAAGTGGACTGGATCTGGGAGATCCTTCGCTACGTCGCGGCCTGGGGCGGCACCGGGCTGATCATCTGGTTCTGGTACTGGATGTTCTCCAACATCGGCACGTTCTGAGCGGCAATGTCTGAGCTCTCTGACGGACATGCCATGGCCATCGAGCGCAGTTGTGCCGTCACGGCGGTCGCGTTGAGCGGACAACGTCGTGAGGGCGTGCGCCTGGTGACCGGCGACAATCGCGACTTCAGCTTGAGCTCGGCGCTCGACTTCGTGCACGTGCCATACCCACCGATTGGCCGCGACTGGACGCGCAGAACCTTGACATGCGGTGTCGCACTCCAGTGTTCGCCGTCGAAGGACCGCCTCGTGGATTATCGGCTGAACGAGTTGTCGGCCCGCGAACTCCGCGCACTCACGCTCGTCGAGGCCGCCGTAGCTCTCGGATGGATCGCGTCGAACTGGCCCGGGCTGCTGTCCGAACTGCAACGGGTTCTGCCCGATCTCGAGCGCGCGACCGGCGACATGGGCACCAAGGAGATGCTCAACCGTGCGATCACATTGGCGCGCACAGGTGAACCGCTGAACGTCCATCCTCTGTTGGGCCGGCTGCCGTCGGCGTACACGATGCCGCAGGGACTGTCCGACAAGTTGCGCCGCAGCTTCGGCAGGATGCCTTGGACCACAACGCAGAAGCGCCTTCCGCGCCCGTACACCGTGCCCGTGGGCGGCGACGGCGGCGTGCGCAACCCCAATCTGCCGCCGCCGAGCCGGCCGCAGGACAACGACCTCGATGTCACTCCGGACCAACGGCCAGGCATTCCCTATCCCGAGTGGAACGCGTGGACGAAGAAATTCATGCAGGACCACGTCGCGGTCCTCGAGCGCGCACACACCGGCCGCACGCGCCAGCCTGGGCCCATCTCCGCCGACCTACGAAAATGGTTCGAGGAACACACCCATCGCGCAATGACGAACCGCCTCGAAGACGGCTCCGATCTGGACGTCGAGCAGTACGTCAGCCACTACATCGACTTGACGACCGGCGACGCGACCGAGCCGCGTATCTTCCGCGAACTGCTGCCCAGCAGCCGCAACGTCACCACGGCACTGCTACTCGACGGCAGCTCGTCGTTGGGCGTGCACGGCGGCAGGATCTTCAGGCTGGAATTGGCCTGTGCCGACGCGCTTTCCCGGGCGATGACGCGCGCCCGCGAGCGGCACGGCATCTTCATGTTCACGGGTAACACCCGACACCGGGTCGAGGTCGGCTGCCTCAAGGACTTCGAGGACACCCGGTTCGTGCCGCCCAGCGGCCTCGGCCTGGTCACCGGCGGGTACACCAGGCTCGGTGCGCCGCTGCGTCATTTGACGAGCCGACTTCTGGCGCAGCCGTCCGAGCGGCGCCTGCTCATCGTGATCGGTGACGGGCTGGTATCCGATGAAGGCTACGAGGGCCGCTACGCCTGGGCAGACGCCGCGCATGCAGTTGGGGAAGCCAACGACGCCGGCGTCTCCATGTACTACGTCGGCGTCGGACCGACCCGCGTCGACCCGCTTCCGGAGATCTTCGGTCCTCGTCGTTCCCAACGCATCCGGCGAGTGGAGGAGCTTCCACGGGTGCTGGCCCACGTCCACCGTGAACTCGTCGCCGCATGACCGACACCATCCGAGGGGAAAGATGATCACCGACACCTATTACTCGAACGGCAACGAAGTTCAGTTGTTCGAGCGGGCTTTTCACCGGCGCCTACCCGTCATGCTCACCGGCCCGACCGGGTGCGGGAAGACGCGGTTGGTAGAGCACATGGGCGTGCTGCTGCGACGGCCCGTCGTCACCATCAGCTGCCATGACGATCTCACCAGTTCCGACCTCGTCGGGAGATTCATGGTGACCGGCGGCGATGTCGTGTGGACCGATGGACCGCTCACCAGAGCCGTCAAGGCGGGTGCAATCTGTTATCTGGACGAGGTTGTGGAAGCACGCCACGATTCGTTGGCCATCCTGCATTCGCTCACCGATCACCGCCGCGCTCTCTACTTGGACCGAGCCAACGAGGTCGTCAAAGCACCGGAGACCTTCATGCTGGTGTGTTCGTACAACCCCGCCTACCGCAGTTCCCTCAAGGAGCTCAAACCATCGTTCCGTCAGCGGTTCGTCACCCTTCCGATGAGATATCTGCCTCCGGACCGCGAGGCTGAGGTGATTGTCGCCGAAGCCGGCATCGAATTGTCCACGGCCAAGCGGCTTGTTCAGTGCGCGATCGCAATACGCACCGCGGACGAGGCGTTCCACTTCGAGCCGCCGTCCACCAGGGTACTGGTTACCGCTGCGCAGTTGATCGCAGCCGGCGCAAGCGAATTGGAAGCGGCCGAGGCCTGCATCCTCGCACCGCTATCCACCGATGGAGCGATCACCGACGGTCTCCGTGAAGTTGCGGTAGCCAGCCTGGCTGCCGCGGACAGCTCGAGCACGTCACTCTAGAAAGGAGTCACTCGACATGGATCAGAAGGAAAGAAAGCGCAAGAGGGCGCTCATCGTCTTCCAAATCTTGATCTACGGCTACCTGCTGACGATGTTCGGAATCCAGCTCTACATGTCGTTTGCTCGAGGCTGGTGGCAACTGTGAATTTGCCTCTGCTCAACCGTCTTTCGGGTGCGAAGCCACCTACCCAGACCGATGGGTCTGTCAGTCTTGAGGATCACCACGATGAATCCCGCCTGGCTCAGCGCCGCGCCGACAAGTGGATGATCGTCGGCGCCGCGTTGATGGGCATGTGGGCACCCGGTCTCATCGGCTTCCCCATCTTCATGCGCGGGGTATGGCTGCAGCGCCAGGCTCTGCGCGCAGGCCTGTCGGTTCGGCCGATGATCGTCACCCTGATCGGTTACCTGGTCCTGATCGACGGGTGCCTCAACAGCCTCGGCTGGGCCCTGGACCTGGTCGCCAACCACACTTTGATCAATCGCGTGCTGATGGTCGGGTGGGGAAACATGTTCGACGCAGGTTACTTCTGGCACTACAACGAGCTGTGGGTCGGCGGCGCCGCAGGACCTGGCGAAAAGGCCTGGGTGGCAGGGCTGATCTTGACCGTGTTCTCGATGCGGGTCGCTGCGGCGATTGGGTTCCTCGAGATGAAGCGGTGGGGCCACCAGTGGATGATCGTCACCTGCTGGATGGGCGTGGTCATCTGGATCGGCTATGTGTTCAACATGACGATGTACGCCGACGTGCGCTACGCCGGCGTCGTCTTCCCGGTCATCGGCTGGTGGCTCTACGACATCTTCTACATCACACCATTTCTCGCGATCCCCTATCTCCACACAGTCAACCGCGAAATCTTCTCCGACTGAACAGGTTTAAGGAGCACAGCTGTGACTTCATCTTCGCCGCAACCGGCGTGCACCGAGGAGAAGGACCCGGTAAACGACCTACCGCCGGGCACCACGCCGTATTACGCGAACATGCACAAGTGGATCAAGCGGGCGGTTCTGGTGTGCCTGATCGCCCTGGTCATCGAAGGCGCCTTCACGCTTCCCTTCATGGCCGTCTACTACGGCTACCCGACACTGAGCCTCACCGAGATCTGCAGCGAACTGCTGAAGGTGCGCTACTCCGACGACACCTTGGAGTGCAAGTTCCCGTACCCGCCGTTGGGGCCGCCCGAGGGTGCAGAAGGCAAGGACACCGCACAGGACCAGTGGGGCATCCAGCCGGTTCCGAAGTATCACCGGCTTGGCTTCCGTGAACTGGTGCGCATCCACGAGGAGCGTGAAGCCCGTCAAGCCGCCGAGCAGCAAGGCGCGCCGTAGCAGTGCCAGAGTCGCGCGAAGAACATGCGGAGAACTGGGATCTTCGACACGAGGATTTCAAGGACAACGACTTCCTCTACGACGTCTATTCGGTGATGCGCCAGAACGCGCCGTTCGCCCACACCGACACACCGTTTCTCAGTGCCACGCCCGGTGGCGCATGGGTGGCGACCCGATATGACGAGTGCTACAGGATCCTGCAGGACTGGCAGCACTTCTCCAGTAACCCGACGCCGGAAGGGGCCGAGCAGCTCGCAGGCGATCTCGTGATCACACTCGACCCACCGCGGCAGCAGACGTTCCGCAAGGTTCTCAACCCGTACTTCTCCCCGGCGCGAATGAAGCAGCTGCGACCGCAGATCCGCGCCGAGACCGACTGTCTGATCGACACTTTCATCGAGCTGGGGGCCGGCGACCTCGCGCAGGTCGCGTGGCGGCAACCCGGCATCGCCTTCTTCAAATACCTGCTGGGCATGCCCATCGATGATGTCCCCCTGTGTATTGAGCTGACCGACACCGCGCTCAACGGGGAAACCGAGGGAGCCCGAATGGCTGCGTGGGGCGGGCTGTTTCAGCACCTCCACGATGCGGTGTCGGCGCGAAGCACCCGGCCACCGCGAGACGACATGATCGACGTTCTTCTCACCGCCGAGATCGACGGCGAAAAGCTGCCGTTCCAAGACGTCGTCGCCAACGCCATGCTGTTGGTGCAGGCCGGCCTCGAAACGACTGCGAGCGCGATGTCGTTCGCGTTCCACTATCTCGCAACGCATTCCGACGAACGCGACGGCTTATCCGCGAACCCGAGATCCTACCCAGGGCCGTCGAAGAGTTCATTCGTTTCGCGGGATCGATTCACGGCATTCCCCGAACTGTCGCAAAGGAAGTCGAGCTCAGTGGACACACCTTCTGTCCCGGTGAATCCGTATTGGTCAACTACGCTTCCGCCAACCGTGATGCTCAGCAGTTCCCCCACCCCGATCGCTGCATACTCGATCGCCAAGCCAACCGACACCTCGGCTTCGGAGCAGGCGTCCATCGGTGCCTCGGCTCCAATCTGGCCCGCCTGGAGTTCACCGTCGGCATCGAGCAAGTCTTGTCGAGGATGCCGGACTACAGCCTCGCAGCGGGTGCCGAAGCGGCGTTTCACGGAAACTCGGTGACGCGCGGATACCGCGAAATTCCCGTGGTGTTCACTCCGGGTGAGAGGTCGACCTGGGAAGCGACCAACCACTCTCCGGGACCGATCCTTTCCTAAACTTTCGACCTCATCAAGAATCGCCGGTGGCGTCGCAGCGCTCATCCGACGCTGAGCGGCTTAGCGTCTGGCCAGCTGCCGAACATCGGCGATGTGGCCGCGAGCGTCCATGCGCTCGGCCAGATCGCGATATCGGTCACTGCCTTCAGGCGACCCGGCTCGTCGCCCATCGCATCGGCCAGCACGGCCCGGCACTGGAGCAGCCACAGCTGCAGTGCGGGCTCGCTGCCTGGCGCGAGTTCGGCTTCGAGCCGCGAGACGATGTCGTTCGCGTGATCCAGGTCGCCGGGCGCTCGCCGAACGGCAAGGATCCGCACCAAAACCGCAATCGACTGGCCGACACACAGGACGTCGCCGTCGTGCAGTTCATCCGCTGAGCCATCCCCACCGGAGGCCCGACGATGGTGTAGCTGCCGGGACCGCCACCAACTTGTCCGGCGATGACTTCGCCAGAGTTCAGACCAATCCGGAGAAGCAGTTCCACGTTGTCTCGCAGTCGCACTTCGCCGGCCAACTCTCGGGCGACCGATTGGATTTCCAATGCGGCAAGACCTGCGCGCAGCGCGTGGTTCTCGAGCGCGACCGGGACGCCGAACATTGCCATCAGACCGTCGCCGGTGAACTTGTCGACCGTCCCTTGGTACCGCTGAACCACCGCGGCCGACCGGTTGAAGACAGCAGTTATGATTTCGCGCCATTGCTCGGTGTTCAGCGCGGCGGCCAGCTTCATCGATCCCAAGCCCGGACGCTGGGTGGGGAGCAAGGCGGGCGGGATTCTGGGCAAGGTCCGCTTCCTCTACTTCAGCCCTCGCGAGTACGTCGTCATTTTCGGATCTACCACTGGTACACAAGGCTTTTCGGGCCGGTACAAGCGCGTTGAGATCCACAAGTTCCTGATGGCGGGCCAGATCGACTCGTACGACTTGGAATCCGACGAACTAGTCCCCATGACGCTGCGCCCCGGCGGACACACGTGCCTTGAAAAGGGCCACGCCAGGGGCCTGACCATTCACCCCGGTTCGTGGCACATCGAGTACGGCCGGGGCGCGGTCGTCACCACGCTGCCGTTCGCCATGGTGGACACGCTGTTTGTGTCGCTGGAGCTCGAGTCCGTGCGCCGCTCGACGGTCGAATTCAGCAAGCTGGTCACCAAGCGATTTCGCCGCTGACCGTCAGATCACGCCGGGGTGTCTCCGGACACCATCGCCGGCAGCACTGCCTTGGGATCGCATTCGGCAAATCGTGGACGCGGAACTCTTGACAGGCATACCCTGATGTGATCTAGATCACGCGCGGGACCCGAGGAGGCGGGACGATGGTCGCGACGACCACGCATTTTCCCAAGCAGAAGGCGCCCTGCGGGCGGATGGCCGAGGGCGATCGCCATGTCGAAAGTGACGACGACGGCCTGGCCTTCGACGATCTCAAATACTCCTGCGGCTGCCGCGAGATCCGCCACATCTACCACGACGGAGGCGTGCGCGTCCGGACGATACGACATGACGGCAAGGTGTTGAGAGACGAGCGCTGCGGCGAGCACGAGTCGTTTGAGGCGTAAGCCAGCTCAATGACAGCCACCCATAACATCGTCGTGATCGGCGGCGGCGGCGCGGGTCTGCGCGCCGCAATAGCGATAGCCGAGACTAATCCGCACCTGAGCGTGGCGATCGTCTCCCAGGTGTACCCGATGCGCAGCCACACGGTTTCGGCGGAGGGCGGCGCGGCTGCCGTCGCTGGCGAGGACGACAGCCTGGACGAACACGCCTACGACACCGTTTCCGGCAGCGACTGGTTGTGCGACCAAGACGCCGTCGAGGCCTTCGTGGCCGAGGCGCCGCGGGAGTTGTTGCAGCTCGAGCATTGGGGCTGTCCGTGGAGCCGTACGCCGGACGGGCGCATCGCCGTTCGCCCATTCGGCGGAATGAAAAAGCTACGCACGTGGTTCGCCGCCGACAAGACCGGGTTTCACATGCTGCACACGCTGTTTCAGCGTGTGCTCGCATATCCGGACATCGTGCGCTACGACGAGTGGTTCGTTACGAGATTGCTTGTCGACGACGGCAGGGTGCGCGGTATCGTCGCCATCGAGCTCGCGACCGGCCGCATCGAGACGATCCTGGCCGACGCGGTGATCGTGTGCACCGGCGGATGTGGGCGCGTGTTCCCATTCACCACCAACGCGAATATCAAGACCGGCGACGGAATGGCGCTTGCCTTCAGGGCGGGCGCGCCGCTCAAAGACATGGAGTTCGTCCAGTACCACCCCACCGGACTGCCGTTCACGGGAATCCTGATCACCGAGGCAGCACGGGCGGAAGGTGGCTGGCTGCTGAACAAGGACGGCTACCGTTACCTGCAGGATTACGACCTCGGCACACCGACGCCCGAGCCGACGCTACGCAGCATGGAGCTTGGGCCCCGAGACCGGCTATCTCAGGCGTTCGTGCACGAGCAGGACAAGGGACACACCGTGGAAACCCCATATGGGCACGTCGTCTACCTTGACCTGCGGCATCTCGGCGCCGAACTGATCGATACCAAGCTCCCGTTCGTGCGTGAATTGTGCCGCGACTACCAGCACATCGACCCGGTCACCGAACTGGTCCCCGTGCGACCCGTGGTGCACTACATGATGGGGGGCGTCCACACGGATATCCATGGCGCCACCACGCTTCCCGGGCTGTACGCCGCGGGCGAAACGGCGTGTGTCAGCATCAACGGCGCCAACCGGCTGGGATCGAACTCGCTGCCAGAGCTGTTGGTGTTCGGCGCCCGATCGGGCCACGCTGCTGCGGAGTACGTGACGACGGTCGGTAGCGCCCGGCCCGCCGTGCAAGCTCAGGCACACGACGAGACGCAGCGGCTGGAACGCGACCTGAGTCGGCGTGCCGAGGGCGGCGACCGAATCGCCGACATCCGGGCTGACATGCAGGCCACATTGGAAACCGCGGCTGGAATCTATCGCGACGGACCCACGCTCACCAAGGCGGTCGACCAGATCCGGGTGCTGCAGGAACGATTCGCAAAGGCCGGCATCGACGATCACAGCCACACCTTCAATACGGAGCTGACGGCGCTGCTCGAGTTGTCGGGGATGCTCGATGTTGCACAGACGATCATCGAATCCGCTTTGCACCGAGAAGAATCCCGCGGCGCGCATCAGCGAACCGACTTTCCCAAGCGCGACGACGAGCATTTCTTGGCGCACACATTGATTCATCGAGAATCCGACGGAACAGCGCGGGTCGACTACCTGCCGGTCACGATTACGCGCTGGCCTCCGGGTGAACGCGTGTATGGGAGATAGCGATGGCGGACCGAATCGTCATGGAAGTATCCAGGTATCGACCGGAGATCGACTCCGCGCCGGTAATACAGGAATACGAAGTTCCCCTCACCCGCGAATGGGCGATCCTGGACGGCCTGAACTACATCAAGGATCACCTCGACGGAACGCTGAGCTTCCGATGGTCGTGCCGGATGGGCA
Source organism: uncultured Actinomycetota bacterium (assembly GCA_963770305.1). Taxonomy (GTDB): domain Bacteria; phylum Actinomycetota; class Actinomycetes; order Mycobacteriales; family Mycobacteriaceae; genus Mycobacterium. The sequence goes on along the minus strand of CAVYPB010000028.1, from coordinate 263,366 downwards.
TCTGCGGCAGCTGCGGTATGACCATCGACGGCGACCCGAAACTAGGTTGCGCTACATTCCTCGCCGATTACCTGCCCGGGCCGGTACGGGTGGAGCCGATGCGAAACTTCCCGGTGATTCGCGATCTCGTCGTCGACATCAGCGACTTCATGGCCAAACTGCCGCGCGTCAAGCCCTGGATCATCCGTGAGGATGAGCTGTCCGTCGAGGACGGCGAATACCTCCAGACGCCAGCGGAATTGGACGAGTACAAGAAGTTCAGCATGTGCATCAACTGCATGCTGTGCTACTCGGCATGCCCGGTGTACGCGCTGGACCCGGAATTCCTCGGTCCGGCGGCGATCGCTCTGGGTCAGCGTTACAACCTGGACTCGCGCGACGAGGGCGCAGCGGATCGCAGGGACGTACTCGCAGCGGCGGAGGGCGCGTGGGCCTGCACGCTGGTGGGCGAATGCTCGACGGCGTGTCCGAAGGGCGTCGATCCGGCAGGCGCCATACAGCGCTACAAGCTGACCGCGGCAATGGATTCGGTCAAGAACCTCCTGATGCCCAGGGGTGCGCGATGACAACACCGATTCGCGAGTATCGTCAGCCGGTCAGCAGGTACTGGTGGGCGAAGCGGCGGTCCTACCTGCTGTTCATGCTTCGCGAGATCAGTTGCGTCTTCGTGGCCTGGTCCGTTGTGTATCTGCTGCTGCTGGTGCACGCGATTGGTGCCGGCCGGGATTCATACGCTCGGTTCCTGGACTGGAGTGCCAATCCGCTCGTCGTTGCGCTAAACCTCGTCACGTTGATTTTCGTTCTCCTGCACGCGGTTACCTGGTTCGCCTCCGCCCCGCGCGCCATCGTGCCCCACATTCGTGGACGCCGTGTCCCTCCTAATGCAGTTCTCGCGGGGCACTACGCGGCATGGTTGGCCGTGTCGGCGGTCGTCGTTTGGTTGGTCATGTCATGAGCACTTCCGCGCCCCATCGAAGAACGCCCGAGCCGTTTCTGTGGCTGCTGTTCAGCGCCGGAGGGATGGCGGCCGCACTCGTTCTGCCGGTCCTGGTTTTCCTGTTCGGCGTGGCGTTTCCGCTCGGGTTGCTCGACGCGCCGGGCTATCCGCACCTGCTGGCAATCGTGCACAATCCGCTGACGAAGCTTGTGCTGTTCGGCGTTTGCGTGTTGGCCTTAATCCATTGGGCGCACCGCTTCAGGTTCACGGTCGAGCACGGGCTGAAACTGCGCCGGTTCGACACTGTGATTGCGCTGTGTTGTTACGGGACAGCAGTATTGGGCTCCGCAGTGGCGGTTTGGGTGTTGCTCACGGTGTGAGGATGCGCGTCACGCCGGGGCGAACACCGACTTGAACTTGTTCAGCGACTCCCGGATATCGCCCTTCAGCGCGCCCGCGACCACCATGCCGATCGGGCCGAACAACGCGGGGCCACCGAGGTGCACGTCAAACGTGACCGTCGAGCCCCCGCCTGAGGGTTTGACCTTGCCGATCAGTTTGACCTTCACGCCGCCCCTGCCGTCCCCGTCGAGCGTCATCGCCTCCGGCGGCTTGAAGTGGACGATGGTCCACTTGATCCGGTTCGGCATGCCCTTGACTTCGACGATCGACTCGACGACGGTGCCCTTTTCCAGCGTCTGGGGCAGCTTGCTGCGCCAAACCCGGTGAATGGTCAGCCATTCCTTGTACCGGGACAGGTCAGAGGCGCACGCCCATGCCTTCTCCGGCGGCAGCGGAACGTCGACGGAGACGGACAGTTTGGCCATAGGTCAGTTAGGGCTGCGTCTTGCCCTTATCGACGATGTCTTTGGCCGCGTCCTGGACCTTGTCCACGGTTTCCTTGAACTTGCCCCCGGTCGCCGCGTCAACCTTGTCCCCGGCCGCTTCGATCGCGGATTCCACCTTCTCGGCGTTTTCGCTGACCATTTCCTTGGCCTTGTCGGCCATATCCTTGAAGTCCACCATCGGGTCATCCTCCGTCGGTTGCTGACGCCGCTACATTCGTAGCTAGGTGGCCATTGTTCTCTCTCCCGGCTGGCTCCACAACCGCCGTCGTTCGCCCATGGGCGCGCCCTGAACCCACCACAACACCTCGATAACCGCCGCTCCGATGATGCCGATTCCCAGCGCCATCGATGTGGTCAACGCATTCGACGGGTCGAGCATGAACCATTTCTGCGCCAACGGAATACTGAAGATCACCACGTACGCCAGGCCCGACACCGTCACCAACGCGACCCGCCACCACTGATAGGGCCGCGCCACCACCGCGAGCACCCACACCGCGGTCACCAGCAACGTGATCAGCGCCGCCGTCGACGCCTGCGTCTGCTGCGTCTCCGTGGCCTCGCGGCCCTGGTATGCCACCAGGTAGGAGGTGAACGTCGCGATGCCCACGACGACCCCCGACGGCAGCGCGGATGTCATCACCCTCCGCACGAATCCCGTATGTGCCCGCTCATTGTTCGGTGCCAACGACAGGACGAACGCCGGGATGCCGATGGTGAACCAGGCCGCGATCGTCACGTGAATCGGCTGGAACGGGAACGGCAACGGATTAGACCCAAAGATCTTGGACGCCAGGCCCGCCAGGCCCACCAGGATTGCGAGCAGCACCGAGTACACGGTCTTGGTGAGAAACAGGTTGGAGACCCGCTCGATGTTGCCGATCACCCGGCGGCCCTCGCCGACGACGTGCGGCAGCGTCGCGAACTTGTTGTCCAGCAACACGATCTGAGCGACCGCTCGCGACGCGGAGCTGCCGGCGCCCATCGCGACACCGATATCGGCGTCCTTGAGTGCCAGCACATCGTTGACGCCGTCACCGGTCATCGCGACCGTGTGGCCGCGTGACTGCAGGGCATGCACCATCGCACGCTTCTGGTCCGGGCGCACCCGGCCGAACGTCGTGTACTCCTCGAGAGTGTCGGCCAGCTTCTCGGTCTGGTCGGGCAGCTGGCGGCCATCCATTGTCTCGCCCTCCAGACCGAGCGCGCCTGCCACGGCGCCCACCGACACCGCGTTGTCACCGGAGATCACCTTGATCGAAACATTCTGGGAGGCAAAGTAATCCAGTGTGTCGCGGGCGTCAGGGCGGATGCGCTGTTCGAGCACCACCAGCGCGGCCGGGGTGACGGTGCCGGGGGCGTCGGGGTGGTCGACGGAGAGGCCACTCGAACCGAGCAACAGCACGCGTAGGCCCAGCGACCCGATCTGCTCGGCTTCTTCGGCGGCCGCGGACGCCGGCTCGAGCAAAACGTCGGGCGCACCGATCACCCAGTTGCCGTGCTCGCCGTAGGACGCTCCACTCCATTTGGCGGCCGACTTGAACGGCGCGGTCGCGGTTGTGGTCCAGCCGGGCGGCATCTTGTAGGCCTCCGCGATGGCCTGCATGCTGGCGTTTGGCCGGGGGTCGTCGGAGGCGAGCTGGGCCAGGATATCGGCGACGGCCCGTTCGTCGAGCTTCTTGAGATCCGATACCCGCATGCCGTTTTCGGTGAGCGTGCCGGTCTTGTCGGCGCACACCACGTCGACGCGGGCAAGGCCTTCGATGGCGGGCAGCTCGTTGACGAGGCACTTCCGCCGGCCGAGCCGCACCACCCCAACGGCGAACGCGATCGAGGTCATCAGCACCAAGCCCTCGGGCACCATCGGGACCAGTGCGCCCACCATCCGCAGCACCGATTCACGCCAGCCGGCGTCGGTGGTGAACAACTGGGTGTATATGATCAGCAGACCGGCCGGGATGAGCATATAGGTGATGAACTGCAGGATCTTGTTGATGCCGCTGCGCAGCTCCGAGTTCACCAGCGTGAACTTGCTTGCCTCCTCGGAGAGTTTGGCGGCGTAGGCCTCGCGGCCTACCTTGGTGGCCCGATACGCTCCATTACCTGCGACGACGAAGCTGCCCGACATCACTTTGTCCGCTGCGTCTTTCGCGATCGGGTCGGCCTCACCCGTGAGTAGGGATTCGTCGACCTCGAGATTGTTCTCCACGAGGACTTCGCCGTCGACGACGATCTGATCGCCGGGACCGATCTCGATGACGTCGTCGAGGACGACCTCAGCGGGCAGCAGAGCTGTGGTGCCGGATTGCCTGCGCACCAAGGGTTTCGCCTGTCCGACAATGGCGAGCTTGTCCAGTGTCTGCTTGGCGCGTAGCTCCTGGATAATGCCGATAGCGCTGTTGGCGATGATCAGCAGGCCGAACGCGCCGTTGATCACCGAACCGGTGGAAAGCACGATGACCAACAGCACACTCAGAATGGCATTGATGCGGGTGAAGACGTTGGCCCGGACGATGTCGGACACGCTGCGGGCCGCACGGGTCGGCACATCGTTGGTCTTGCCCTCGGCTACCCGCTGGGCGACTTCGGAATCAGTCAGGCCCGTGGCCTCAACGCCTGGGATGGTGGTCATTTCGTGAACATCCCCTTGTTGAACGTGTCGTAGTACTCCAGGATCAGCTTGTTGCCGTCGAACGTCGCCTTGGAAATCGTTCCCGGCGGGGAGTTTTCAGAGACCCATGAGTACGTGAAGACGTTGCCGTCCCAATGTTCCAGGGGAACATCTAGTTTCGTGCCGAGTGCGAGCTGTAGCCTGCCGTCCTTCTCCGTGACGCGTGCTGGGCCCAAGTAGTCGTTGTTGTAGGTGCCGACGTAGGACGCCGGCGGCGCTGCGGGTGCGGGTTTGGCCGGCGGCTTTTGACCGACGAGCGAGCCCATCGGCTGCTCCATCTGCTTGAAGATGTCGTTGAATAGCTTGTACCAGTCCTCCCGCACCCCGCCGAACTGGACGAGGTCGGCGAATTCGGCGGTCAGCGCTTCCGGCACACCGGATGGCGTGGCATTGGTCAGTGCGACGATCGCCACGTCGGCCGACGGCAGGATCACGAAGTTCGTGCCGGAGCCAAGTTCGAACGCGCCGGAATGGCTGAGCTCCATCCGCGCCGCCGAGGTCGGAGCCACGTTGAAGCCGTAGCCGTAGAAGCCCGACCGCATCGCCGGCTCGGTCGCTCGGCTCGACACGATCTGTGGTGTCACCGCGGGCAGCAGCGCCTTCGGGTCGACGATCTGCTTGCCCTCGTGGCTGCCGTTGGCCAGCACCATGGTCAGCCAGCGGGTCATGTCGTTCACCGACGAACTGACGCCTCCCGCCGGAGCTTCCGGCTGCGGATCGCGGATATACAACGGCTCGTAGCGCCCGGCGACGTGGATGTGGCCAGCCGCGCGGTCCGGTCGGGCCTCGTAATCGGCGAACCGGTAGCTCGTCGACGCCATGCCGAGCGGACGGAACAACACCTCGTCGGCGAGGTCTTCCCACGGCTTGCCTGCGTTCACCGCGACCGCCTCCGCGCCGGTGGTCAGCCCAAAGTTGGTGTAGGCATAAGAGATTCGGAAGTGGTCGAGCGGCAGCTGCCGCAGCCGCTCCAGAACGTAGCGGCGGTCATGGCCGAGATCCTCGAGCATGTCGCCGGCATGGTCGGGCAGTCCGGACCGGTGCGCGAACATGTCCCCCACGGTGACCATCTGTGTGACAACAGGATCGGACAGCCCGAACCACGGGAGCTTGGACACAATCGGTGTGTCCCAGCTGATCGCATTCGTCCCGACCTCATGAGCCACCACCGTCGCGCTCAGCGGTTTGGACAACGATGCCAGCTGAAACACCGTGTCCGGGTCAACCTTGTCGCCTGTCTTGACGTCCCTCACGCCGAAGCCCTTGGCGTAGATGGTCTTCCCACCATGCACAACGGCAACAGCAAGCCCGGGGATGCCGGACTTCTTCATCAGATCATCGGCGATACCGTCGAGTTTGGCCACCGCGTTGTCGACCGCGTTCTCGGGCAGCGGCATCGCGGGCACCAATGGCGGCGGCACATCTGACCGCGCGGAGGCCGTCGGCGCGGACGAAGGCGCCGGTTCAGAGCCGCAACCACCGACCAATGCCACCGCGAGCGCGACAATGACGGCTCTGGCCAGTGAGTTCATGCGTGAACCGTAACCGTCGAATGCACGGTTGTTGTACACAAGACGCAAGTAGGGGCGCTAACAAGCGTGCGCTCGGCGCGTTAGCGGGTTATCGCCACCACGGGTCGAACGATGGAGTCGTGTCGGGGTCGACACGCTGGCCCGGCTTGGGCACAACCACGCGTACGCCCGCCGGTCCGGCGGCGGTAAGCAGGCGCTCCGCCGGCTCCGCCCACGGATGTGGCGCGAGCCGGAACGTCGCCCAGTGGATGGGCACCAGCAATCCCGAGTCGGCCTCGGCCATATCGAGGTGCGCGCGGACGGCATCTTCGGGGTTCATGTGGATGTCCGGCCACGCGGGATGGTAGGCGCCGATGGGTAGCAGCGTCAGGTCGAAAGGTCCGTGGTCCACACCGATCTCGGTGAAACTCTTGGTGTAGCCGGTGTCGCCGCCGAAGAACGCACGATGACGCGGGCCTGCGATCACCCACGATGCCCACAGCGTGGTGTTGCGGGCGACCAACCGCCCGGAGAAGTGCCGCGCCGGGGTGCACACCAGCGTCAGTTCGTCGATCTGGTGGCTCTCATGCCAGTCCAACTCGACGATGCGGTCCTCGGGAATCCCCCACTTGCGCAGGTGGGCGCCGACACCCAGCGGGACGACGAACGGGGCGCGCTGGGTGCGCGCCAAACCCAGGATCGTGTCGATGTCGAGGTGGTCGTAGTGGTCATGGCTGATCAGCACCGCGTCGACAGCGGGCAGCGCCTCCAGCGGGACGGGCACCTCGTGCATCCGCTGCGGCCCGAGCGTGTGCGACGGCGAACAGCGTCGGCTCCACACCGGGTCGGCGAGCACGCGGTAGCCGTCGAGCTCGATCATCGCCGTGGAGTGGCCGTACCAGCTGACCGCGAGGCGCGTCGCGGCGGCCTCGGTGGGCGCCGAGGTCACCAGCGGTATCGATCTTGGCGGCCGAGCGGCGTCGCGTGAGCCGATCAGATCCCAGATGATCTTTCGTTGCTCCTCGCTGTCGAGGCTGATACCGGACGCCGGATCGATGTTGACGAACACCCCGTCCTGGTAGTTCGGGGAGCGCTGGGCGACGGCCTCGATCTCTGCGGGCGAGGCCCCCAGCGCGGCAGGCGCGCCGTTCAGCGCGCGCAGCACCCATCCGCCGGCCAGCAGTGACGCCGTGCCAAACCCGAACCGCAGGGCCGCGCGCACCACCATCAGGCGCCCTGGAATTTCGGCGGCCGCTTCTCGATGCGCGCCACCTGCGCCTCGATGACGTCCTGGCTCGACCATGCCCTTTCGAACATCTCCTTGTGCTCAGGCCACTGATCCTCGTAAGCGCCGTCGTCGTTCAGTACCCGCTTCGCGTGCTGCAACGCGAGTGGCGCGAATCCCGCGATCTCTGCGGCCCACGCCTGCGCGTCGGCCAACGTGCCGATGCGGTTGGCCATTCCGGTCTGAAGCGCAACATCGGCGGTGAGCCGTTCCGCTGCGAACAGCATGCCCCTCGCCCGGCCGGCCCCAACCAACGAGGTCAACCGGCGAATGCTCCAGTTGTCCAGCGCCAGGCCATATTTGGCGACGGGGAATTGGAAATACGCCTCGTGCGAGACGACGCGCAGATCGCAGATCATCGAGAGAATGACGCCCGCCCCGATCGCAGGTCCGTTGATCGCGCCGATGACAAGGACCGGCGCTTGGTCGATAGCGATGTTCAATGCCAGGGCCTTGTCGGGGAGCTCTTCGGCCACACTCGAGGGGTCGGACAGGTCGGCGCCCGAGCTGAACACGTGGCCCTGACCGGTCAGCACGATGGCTCGGACGTCTTCGGCCGCGGCCTTCTCGACCGCATCGCGCAGGCCGTCAACGAGCTCGCAGTTCAGCGCGTTGCGGCGCTCTTCGCGCTGCATCTCCAAGGTCATCACGTGGCCGTCGCGGGTCACACCAATCATGCCGCCCACACTATTAGGGTCTTCCTGTGAGCCGGATCGGCGCCCTGCAGCTACGCGACTCCGTGCTGGACCAGGGTTCGTACCGCAGCTGGGACGCCCCGCCGCCGGAGGTCGACGCCGGCGAGGCCTATCGGCGCGAGCTGGCCGAGGCTGAAGCCGCCACCGGCCTGGACGAATCCGTGGTGACCGGCGAGGGCACGGTGTTCGGCCGCCGCGTCGCGCTGGTGGCCTGCGAGTTCGACTTCCTGGCAGGGTCGATCGGCGTGGCGGCCGCGGAGCGGTTCACCGCCGCCGTGCAGCGGGCGACGGCCGAGCGACTGCCGCTGTTGGCGTCGCCAAGCTCGGGCGGCACCCGCATGCAGGAGGGCACCGTCGCGTTCCTGCAGATGGTCAAGATCGCGGCGGCCGTCGAACTGCACAAGCGCGCGCACCTGCCCTATCTGGTGTACCTGCGCCACCCGACCACCGGCGGGGTGTTCGCGTCTTGGGGTTCGCTCGGTCATTTCACCGCCGCGGAACCGGGTGCACTCATCGGATTCCTCGGCCCGCGGGTTTACGAGCACCTCTACGGTGAACCCTTCCCTTCCGGCGTTCAGACCGCGGAGAACCTGCACCGGCACGGTGTCATCGACGGCGTAGTCCCGCTCGAGGCGCTGCGCTCGACGCTCGACCGCACGCTCAAAGTGGTCGCCGACGCGCCAGGGTCGCCGCCACCGGTCCCCGAGGGCGAGCCCCTGCCCGACGTGCCTGCGTGGGAGTCGGTCGAGGCGTCGCGGCGCCTGGACCGGCCCGGCGTCGGATATCTGTTGCGGCACGGCACGACCGAGCGGGTGCTGTTGTCGGGCACCGAGCGCGGCGAGGCCGCCACGATGCTGCTGGCGCTGGCGCGCATCGGCGGCCAGCCCGCCGTCGTCCTCGGCCAGCAGCGCGTCGTCGGGGGATTGGTGGGTCCGGCCGCGCTGCGGGAGGCGCGGCGCGGCATGGCGCTGGCGGCGGGCCTGCAGCTGCCGCTGGTGCTCGTCATCGACACCGCCGGGCCCGCGCTGTCCGCCGAGGCGGAGCAGGGCGGGCTGGCCGGCGAGATCGCGCGCTGCCTTGCCGAACTCGTCACGCTGGACACGCCGACCGTCTCGGTGCTGCTCGGCCAGGGCAGCGGCGGGCCCGCGCTGGCGATGGTGCCCGCAGACCGGGTGCTGGCCACACTGCATGGGTGGCTGGCTCCACTGCCACCGGAGGGCGCAAGCGCGATAGTGTTCCGCGACATCGACCATGCCCCGGAGCTGGCTGCGGCGCAAGGCATTCGGTCGGCCGACCTGCTGCGGCACGGAATCGTCGACGCGATCGTGGCCGAACGTCCCGATGCCGCCGACGAGCCGATGGAGTTCACACAGCGGCTTTCGGCCACGATCGCCAACGAGCTGCACGTGTTGCGTGCGATGCCCGACGAACAGCGGCTGGAAGCCCGGTTGACGCGCTACCGGCGGATCGGGCTGTGAGCACGACGCTGCTATTTCCGCGACCCAACTCGAGTGATGGCATGCTGGCGTTGTGGCGCCTCTATTTGAGTTCGCGGGCCACTTCTGGTGGCTGATCTTCCCGTTCATGGGCGCGATCGGTGGTGCCGTGCGAGCCATAAGCGTGGCGAATGAGCGACGGGCCCAGCGTCGGCTTGAGCGGTACCGCATCAAGCAGCAGACCAAGGTCGCACTCGCCGAGGCGTCGGGCCGGACCCGGACCAACGAGGCCGGCTACAAGCGGGAGGTGAGCAAGGTGCTCGAGCGCCACGACCGCACCGACGCGCGCTGGCTCGACTACGAGATCGACATCGCCAAGCTCCTGGACTTCCCACTGATGACCGACATGCGGGATCCACTGACCGTCGCCTTCCACAAGGCCAAGAGTCACGCGGACTGGTTACGGCCCGATTCCGTCGACGACATCCTCGGTGACCGCAATGCTCAGCTCGAGTATCGCGACGCCGTCGGCGAGTACGTGGCCGCGTTCGACGTCGCGGAGACAGAGGCGATCCGGAGGCGGCGGAGCGACTTCTCCGCCGAAGCCCAGGAGCGACTTGCGCGGGCCCAGCATCTGCTGCGGCTGGCGTCGGACAGCGGGGCCACACCACACGAGCGCCAGAGCGCCTACGCCCGCGCGCAGAGGGAACTCGACGGGCTCATCGTGCTGCCTGCCATCACGCGGGCCAGCATTGAGCGCAAGATCGCAGGCGAGATCGAGGCCTAGCCGTCCGGCGTCAGCGATACCCCGCCAATGCCGCGAGCATCGCCACACACGTGATCAGGTCCAGCGGCAGGCGCAACAGGCTGCGGCGGGTCCACCGGACCGCGGCCACCTCGTCGACGGTGGCGGGGTCGGCCTTCTCGAACGCCAGCGCCTTCGGGACGAAGTCGACCAGCGACCACACCCGCATCACGGCGTGACTGACCAACGCGACCAGCAGCGCAACGCGCACGTCGGCGTGGCCCCACGCCACCACCAGCGTGACGATCAGTAGCACCTCGAACACCGTGTGGGTGGGAATCCAGAACCTGGCACGCGAGACGCCGCCGTTGCGCGGTTGAATGATGCCGGGCCGCTTGGGCCAGTACGGGTCGACGACGAGGAATTCGTAGAGCCCACCCCCCAGCGAGACGCAGGCCGCGACTGTCGTGATGGCGATCAGGACGAGAGTCGGAGTCCACATCACCGCCAATTATCCAGGGCCCACCAGATAGCGCTGAACCGTCGGTCCGAGCCAGGTCACCACCTCGTCGCGTGACATCGCCACGACCGGCGGCAGCCGCAGAACGTAGCGGCACAACGCCAGCCCGAGCATCTGCGTCGCAACCAACCCGGCTCGACGCGGCGCATCGGTGGGGTTGATCCCGGCGATCACCGGCCGCAGCTGAGAACTGAAGATCTTCCGCATTCGTTGCGCCGCTTCGTCATTCGTCGTACTTGAGCGCAGCAACACCACGAGCGCCTCGTCGCGCTCCCAACGATCGAGGAAGTGTGCTACCAGGCGGGTACCGAGTTGTTCGCGTTCGACGTCGGACAGATCCGGGAACTCTAGATCGAAGTCGGCCGCCGCGGCGAACAACTGGTCCTTGCTGCCGAAGTAGCGCATCACCATCGACGGATCGATATTCGCGTCGGCCGCGATCGCCCTGATGGTGGCTCGTTCGAACCCGGACTCGGCGAACCGCTGCCTGGCGGCGGCCAGGATCACCGCCTTGGTTTCCAGTGACGACCTACGCATGCCAACAAGTGTAGGCCAACAAGTGTTGACATCGCGCTCAAACGCGCGCATAGTTATGCCAACAAGCGTTGGCATTCAGTTGAAGGAGACGAAATGTACGACACCGATGTCCTCATCGTCGGAGCTGGCCCGAGCGGACTCACGCTGGCCGCGTCGCTGGTCAAGAAGGGTGTTGCGACCACCGTGGTGGACCGGCAGCCTGCAGGCGCCAACACGTCGCGCGCGGCCGTGGTCAATGCCCGCACGCTGGAGGTTCTCGAAGACCTCGACGTGTCCCGCCGGCTCCTCAAGGAGGGCGTGCAGGCACCACGCTTCACCGTCCGCGACGGGCGGCGCACCCTGATTCCCATCGATTTCTCGGTGCTGCCGACCGACTATCCGTACTCGCTGATGGTCCCGCAGGACACCACCGAACGGCTGCTGCTCGATCGGCTGACCGAACTCGGCGGCACGGTGATCCGGCCGAAGACGCTGACGTCGGTCACACAGGACGCCGACGGGGTGACCGCCACGTTCGAGGACGGCGACGTGATCAGGGCACGCTACGTCGTCGGTGCCGACGGCATCCACAGCACCGTGCGCGAGCAGGCGGGCATCGGCTTCGAGGGCGGCGTGTATCAGGAGTCGTTCGCCCTTGCCGACGTCCGGTTGCGTGGCGAGGCGCCGGCGGACGAGGTGATCCTGTTCTGGGCGAGGGCCGGTCTGACCGTGGTGGCGCCGCTTCCCGGCGAGATCTATCGCATCGTCGCGCCGGTCGCCGACGCGCCCGAGCAACCGTCGGCGTCGTTCATCCAGCAGATCCTCGACGACCGTGGGCCCGGTGCCGGGCGGATGGTCGTCACCGATGTCATCTGGGGGTCACGCTTCCGCATCCACCACCGGGTCGCCGACACGTACCGCGCCGGGCGCCTGCTGCTCGCAGGCGATGCCGCCCATGTGCACAGCCCGGCCGGAGGGCAGGGGATGAACCTGGGTATCCAGGATGCCGTTGCGCTGACCGACGCGCTGACCCGCGTTCTCGCGGGTGAGGCCGACAGCGTGCTCGACGACTACAGCGAGGCGCGCCGCCCGATCGCGCAGCAGGTCGTCGAAATGACCGACCGGCTGACGCGATTGGCGACGCTGCCGCGGGCCGCGCGCCCAATCCGCAATGCCGCCATCGGCATGGCCGGACGGATCCCAGCCGTTCAACGTGCGCTGGCGATGCGGCTCAGCGGGCTGGTTTACCGCTGACCAGCTGCGCGTTCCCACGCGTGCGGTAACACAGCACCGCCAGCGCGACGGCCACCTCGACCGCCGCGACCCCGGTCGCCAGGCCCATGAGTGTCGACTGGTGACCCGGCATCGCCACCTGCATTCCGTGGTGATGCGACGGTGCGGGCAGGTGCACCGCGATCATCGCGATGTTCATCAGCCCGACCACGCACCACGCCCGCAGCGTCCCGCGCAGCCATAGGTCGCGGGCACAGTACACACACGTGGCGATCATCCCGGCCATCACCAGGCCTGCCACGATGTTGGATGCATGGCCGAGCATCGCGGCGTGCAGGCCCGCCGAACTCAACGCGAGCACTGCGCACGCCCGGCGCCCGAAGACGGCGGACGTGGCTGGGGCCACGCGCAAGCTGGGGACGGACATCTCACTCCTCATACAGGTACAGACTCACCGAACGGACGAAATTCATCCGACCCGCTCGAGATTTCTCAATCCTCGCAGCAATGGGCCCGCGGGGCAGCCGGAACGTTCAGTGCGGGATTGCGGTCATAGAACCCGACCGGCTTGAGCTTGAACCCCGCGTGGTCGACGGGCATCACGGGCCAGTCCTCGGGACGCGGGAAGTCCGAAGGTGTGCCACACGACGATGCCGCCGCCGGCTATGTTGCGGTCCCCTGCTGTAAACGCCGGCAATCCTGCATCGCCCGGGATGCTGGTTGACGAATTGACTCGCCGAATACCGTTCCGCCGGATCATATTTCGTTGCCCACGACTGCCTGGTCGCGAACGCGGCGCGACCGGCGATCGAGCTGGACGGGTCTCAAGACCAACCCGCCGAAACTGCATTCCAGCAGGTATCGACTCGTACTTTCGCTGCTGGAATACCGTTTCGGCATTTCTCAGGTGGGACGCCAACCGCGCGACACCATCGCATCCCATGCCTGCCTGACGAGGTCGTCGTCGCGGTCCTCCTTGATGGCACGCACGACGTGCCAACCCAGGCGTCCGAGCTTCGGCCAAACACGCAGATCCTTGACGTATTGCGGTCGGCTAGTTCGATGTTGATCCCCGTCGTACTCGGCGCCGACCATAAAGTCGTCCCATCCCATGTCGAGGATCCGCACAAGCCGGCCGAACTCGTCGTAGATGGGTATCTGCGTTGTGGGCTTTGGGAGACCGGCGTCGATGAACAGCAACCGCAGGCGCGTCTCTTGCGGCGAGGCAGCACCGCCATCGACGAGCGGCAGCGCCGCTTTGAGTTGCGCGACGCCCCGCGCGCCCTTGTAGCGCTTGGTAAGCAACATGACGTCCTCGACGGAGAACGACGCCGCGCGCGTGAGGGCGTCGAGGCGCGCAATCGCCTGGCTACGCTTGAGATACCTGCCGAGATCGAACGCCGTACGCGCGGGTGTCGTCACTGGAAGGTCCCCAACCCACGTCAGTTCATCGTCGCTGACGCGCTCATTGTGGACAATGATGCCGCCAGGCGGTCGCGTGCAGTTCCACAGCAGTTCAATCGCGATGTCGTCGTCCACCCATTCCGCACCATACAAAGCCGACGCGGCGATGCCAGTGACGATCCCGTTGCGTTTAGACCACAGCCAAGCACCGACGGTCCTGTCCCGAAGCGACGGATCACTGCCTCGCGGCACATGCACGTTTGGATAGATCGGTCGATACCAACGCTGAAGTCCGTGTCGCGTCAAGACACCATTGGCGACTGCCTGGCTGCCGATAAAGATCTCCCCCATGGCCGCATACTGGTCGCGACCACCGACACGCCCGCGAAACTGTATTCCAGCAGGCCCTTTCTCGCACTTTTCCTGCTGGAATACCGTTTCGGCGGTTAGAGACCGAGAATCTTCGCGGTTTCCTCGCGCATCTCCATCTTGCGGACCTTGCCGGTGATCGTCATCGGGAATTCCCCGACGATGTGGACGTAGCGCGGGATCTTGTAGTGGGCCAGCTTGCCGGCGGCGAACTCGCGGACGGCCTGCGCGTCCAGCGCCTGCCGCCCCGGCTTCATCCGGATCCACGCGCAGATCTCCTCGCCGTAATTCTCGTCGGGGACGCCGATCACCTGAGCGTCCTCGATGTCGGGGTGGGTGTAGAGGAACTCCTCGACCTCGCGGGGGTAGACGTTCTCCCCGCCGCGGATCACCATGTCCTTGATGCGGCCAACGACGTTGCAGTACCCGTCTTCTCGCATCACCGCGAGGTCACCGGTGTGCATCCACCCGTCGGCGTCGATCGCCTCGCGCGTCTTCTCCTCGTCGTTCCAGTAACCCAGCATGACCGAATAGCCCCGCGTGCAGAACTCGCCGGGCTCGCCGCGGGGCACAACCCGCGCCGATTCTGTGCAGACGACCTTGACCTCAACATGCGGATGGGCGCGGCCGATGGAGCTGGTGCGCCGCTCCAGATCGTCGTCGATGAGCGTCTGACAGGACACCGGCGACGTCTCGGTCATGCCGTAGGCGATGGCGACCTCGGCCATGTTCATCTCGTTGACGCAGCGCTTCATCACCTCGACTGGGCACACCGAGCCGGCCATGATGCCCGTCCGCAGCGACGACAGGTCACAGCCAGCGAAGTCCGGATGGCCGAGCATCGCGATGAACATCGTCGGGACGCCGTAAACGCCTGTGCATCGCTCCTTTTCGATCACTGCGAGCGTCAAGCCAGGGTCGAATCCCGGGGCGGGAATCACCATCGTCGCGCCGTGTGTGGTGCAACCGAGGTTGCCCATCACCATGCCGAAGCAGTGGTAGAACGGCACCGGGATGCAGAGCCGGTCGTTGGGGCCGAAGTTGATCAGGTCGGTGACGAAGTACCCGTTGTTGAGGATATTCCGGTGCGACAGCGTCGCGCCCTTCGGGAAACCCGTTGTTCCCGAGGTGTATTGGATGTTGATCGGGTCGGTATGGGTCAGGCCGGCCATCCGTGCCCGAAGGGCGTCGTCGGTCACTTCGTCGGCAAGCCGCTTGAGGTCGTCCCAATCGTCGCTACCAAGGAAGATCACCTCGCGCAGCGCCTCGCACTGCGGCCGCACTTCGTGAACCATGGCCAAGTAGTCGGAGGTCTTGAAGGACGTCGCCGAGATCAATGTGCGTACGCCGGACTGATTCAGCACGTATGCCAGTTCATGCGTGCGGTAGGCGGGATTGATGTTGACCAGAATCGCGCCGATCTTCGCCGTCGCGTACTGAACGAACGTCCACTCGGCACAGTTCGGCGCCCAAATGCCGACGCGTTCACCCTTTTCGACGCCGAGCGCCATCAGACCCCTGCCGACGAGGTCGACGTCGGCGTTCAGCTCGCCGTACGTCCACCGGCGGTCCGCTGCGACGTCGACGAGCGCCTCTGCGTCCGGGTTGCGGCGAACCGTGCGCTCGAAGTTCTCCCCGATGGTTTCCTCGAGGATCGGGATCTCGGTCGGGCCCGCGTCGTACGACTTCACCGGTCCACCAAGTCCTCGTAGCGGTGCTCGGTCTCGATCGGCGAGCCGTCGGCGTGTGCGGTCTCCTCACGACGGCGAAGCTCGACCCGGCGGATCTTGCCCGAGATCGTCTTGGGGAGTTCGTAGAACTCGACGCGGCGCACCTTCAGATAGGGCGCAAGGTGATCGCGTGCGTATTCCATGATTTGCCTCGCAGTTTCGGCGTTGGGCTCCCAGCCGTCGGCCAACGAGACGTAAGCCTTCGGCACGCAGAGCCGGGTCTCGTCCGGCTGCGGCACGACGGCCGCTTCCACCACGGCGGGATGCTCGATCAACACGCTCTCCAGTTCGAAGGGTGACACCTTGTAGTCCGACGATTTGAAGACGTCGTCGGTTCGACCGATATATGTGATGTAGCCGTCATCGTCACGGCGCGCGACGTCACCGGTGTGGTAGTAACCGCCTGCCAACACGGTGGCGTTGCGCTGCGGGTCGCCGAGGTAGCCCGTCATCAGGTTGACCGGATTGCGTTGCAGGTCAAGGCAGATCTCGCCCTCGTCGGCCAGCTCACCGGAGAGCGGGTCGACCAGCACGACGGGTACGCCCGGCATCGGCCGGCCCATCGAGCCCGGCTTCACCGGCTGTCCGGGTGTGTTTCCGACCTGCAGCGTGGTCTCGGTCTGGCCGAACCCGTCGCGGATCGTCAGCCCCCACGCCCGTTCGACTTGAGCGATGACGTCGGGATTGAGCGGCTCGCCCGCGCCAAGCACCTCACGGAGCCCTTCGGGTTTCGGGCCGAGATCGGACTGGATCAAGATGCGCCACACCGTCGGTGGCGCGCAGAACGTGTTGACACCCGCGCGGCGAATCTGACTCAGCAACGCGGCGGCGTCGAAACGGCGGTAGTTGTAGACGAAGATCGTCGCCTCGGCGATCCACGGTGCGAAGAAACAACTCCACGCATGCTTGGCCCAGCCCGGCGAACTGATCGCCAGGTGCACGTCGCCGGGCCGTACACCGATCCAGGCCATTGTCGACATGTGGCCAACGGGATAGCTGACCTGTGAGTGCTCGACGAGTTTGGGCTTGCTGGTTGTGCCGGACGTGAAGTAGATCAGCATCGGATCGTCGATGCTGGTGCGTGTGGCGAACGGCCCAGCGGAGGGGACGGCATACGCCGTGGCATAGCGGTGCCATCCGTCGACGGCGTGGCCGACCACAATGCGGGTGTAGTCGCCGGCGACGTCGTCGAACTTGGCGGCATCTTCGTCGTTGGCGATGACGAACTTGGCGCCGCCACGGGTCATGCGGTCGGTCAGGTCGGCCGGGCCCAGTGCGCCGGTGGTCGGCATGATGACGGCGCCGAGCTTGGCGACCGCAAGCATTGACTCCCACAGCTCGACCTGGTTACCAAGCATCAGGATGACCCGGTCACCCTTTCCGACACCGAGCCGGCCCAGCCACGCCGCGACCCGGTCGGACGCATCGGCCATCTCCGCGAAGCTGATCTTGTGTTCGTCGCTGCCCTCCTCGACGATCCACAACGCGATGCGTCCATTGCCGCGAGCGATGACGTCAAACCAGTCGGTGGCCCAGTTGAAAGCACCGGTGAGCTGCGGCCATGCGAACGCGTCGACGGCCTCGTCATAGTCGCCGATCACCTCGACAAGCTGATCGCGGGCAGTGCGATACAGATCGGTGTTGGTCGTCATGGCGGATAGGATCTACGTCACACTAGTCGCCCGCTACCGCCGAAAGAGGGTGTTCAGCGAGGCGGTTTCCAAGGCTCGCCGCGCGCGACTGCTGCCGTGACAAGATCGGGACGTGGCCCAAATCAATCCGTTTCGCATTTCCGTTCCCGACGCTGATCTCGCCGACCTGAAGGAGAGGCTGGCCCGCACCCGATGGCCCGAGCCAGAAACCGTTGACGACTGGAACCAGGGCATCCCGCTGGCCTACACCCGTGAGCTGGCCGACTACTGGGCAGGTGAATACGACTGGCGCGCACGCGAAGCCGCGCTGAACAGGTTCGACCAGTTCACCACCGAGATCGACGGCCTCGACATCCATTTCATCCACCAGCGTTCTTCCGACGACGACGACGCCTTTCCGCTGCTGATCACGCACGGCTGGCCCGGATCGATCGTCGAGTTCCACAAGGTGATCGAGCCGCTCACCGACCGCGCGGGTTTGACGTGGTGTGCCCGTCACTGCCGGGCTACGGTTTCTCCGGCAAACCGACTGCGAAGGGGTGGGGCATCGGAAAGGTCGCCGAGGCGTGGGACACGCTGATGGGCCGACTCGGCTACGAGCGGTACGGCGCACAGGGCGGCGACTGGGGCGCCGCGGTCACCACGCAGATCGGCCGCAACGGCGGTCGCTGTGCGGCGATTCACGTGAACATGCCGATCGCGTTTCCGCCCGGCAAGCTGGAAAATCCGACAGACGACGAGAAGCAGGCGCTGGACGCGGGAAAGCACTACCAGGACTGGGACTCGGGCTACTCGAAACAGCAGTCCACACGTCCGCAGACCCTCGGCTACGGCTTGGTGGATTCCCCCGTCGGTCAGCTGGCGTGGATCGTCGAGAAGTTCTGGTCGTGGATGGACTGCGACGGCCACCCCGAGAACGTCTTGACCAAGCGACGAGCTCCTCGACAACGTGATGCTCTACTGGCTGACCGCATCCGGTGCGTCCTCGGCGCGGCTCTACTGGGAGAGCTTCAGCTTCTTCGGTGGATTCGACCGTGTCGAGCTGCCCACCGGTGTCGCGTCGTTCCCGAAGGAGATTCTCAAGGCGCCGCGAAGCTGGTGCGAAGCCGAACTACAACATCACCCACTGGACGGACATGCCTCGCGGCGGCCACTTCGCGGCGTTCGAGCAGCCCGAGTTGTTCGTCGACGACGTGTCCACCTTCTTCGCTACCGTGCACTAGATGGGGAGGACGATCGAGGCAGACTATCTCGTGGTCGGTGCGGGCGCGATGGGGCTGGCGTTCACCGACACCCTGGTCAGCGAGTCCGACGCCTCGGTCGTGGTGGTGGATCGCAACGACCAGCCGGGAGGCCATTGGACGACCGCCTACCCGTTCGTGCGGCTGCATCAGCCCTCGGCGTACTACGGCGTCAACTCGCGGGGTCTCGGCAGCGACACCATCGACCAGAGCGGCCTCAACGCCGGTTATTACGAGCTGGCCAGCGGCGCCGAGGTGTGCGCGTACTTCGACGCGGTGATGCGCCAGCAGCTGCTGCCGACGGGCCGGGTGACCTACCTGCCGATGAGCGAGTACCTCGGCGACGGCCGGGTACGCGGGCTCGGCGGAGACGAAATTGAGGTCTCCGCACGCCGCGTGGTCACCAGCCTTGTGGAGATCATCGTGCCGTCGATGCGTCGACCCTCCTACGCGGTGGCCGACCATGTCGACTGCGTGCCGCCCAACGACCTGCCCCGGATCCGCGAACCCCGCGACCGCTACGTGATCGTCGGCGCGGGCAAGACCGCGATGGATGCCTGTCTGTGGTTGTTGCGCCACAACATCCCGGCGTCGCACCTGACGTGGATCAAACCCCGCGACTCCTGGGTGTTGGACCGCGCGGCGATTCAGCCGGGTTCGCAGTTCGCGAAAGGGGTGCTGCGCGATTTCTCTCAACAGCTGGCCGCGGTCCTCGAAGCCGATTCGCTTCCGGATCTTTTCGACCGACTGGAGACCAAAGGCTGCCTGGTGCGGATAGACCAGACCGTCGAACCCACGATGTACCGCTGCGCGATCCTGTCGCACGCCGAACTAACCGAACTGCGGCGCATCGAGGACGTGGTTCGCATGGGACATGTCCAGTCGATCGAGCCGGGCCGCATTACGCTCGACGGCGGGACCCGCGACATCGAGAAGTCCGCGCTCTACATCGACTGCTCGGCGGACGGATTCGCTCGTCGAGATCCGGCGACGGTGTTCAGCGGCGACCACATCTCCCTGCAGGCCGTGCGCACCTGCCAACCGGCGTTCAGCGCGGCCGTCATCGCCCACGTCGAAGCGACGTACCCCGACGACGACACCAGGAACGCGTTCTGCAATCCGGTGCCCTATCCGCATGAGCCAACCGACTGGCTGCGAATGATGCTGACGTTCAATCGAAATCAACTGCAGTGGTTCTCCGACCCCGACATGATGGCCTGGGTCGACGCCGCGCGGCTCAACGTCCTGCACCACGTCTCCGCCGCCGTCAGCGAGCGGGCGCGCGAGAAGATCATCTCCGTGCTGACTTCGCAGCTCCCCGCCATCAACGACAAGCTGGAAAGGCTGCTCGCGCAGGCTGATTAGCATCGCCGAGACTGCGGACAGATCGCGAAATCGCGCAAAATCGCGATCTCCCCGCAGTTTCGCGGATCAGGCCAGTGACTCCACCCACGCCCAGTGCAACGCGGCGTACCGTCCGCCCGTGCGACCGATGAGATCATCGGGAGCGCCGTCTTCGACGATGCGGCCATGCTCGAGAACCAGCACCCGGTCGGCGACCTGCACCGTGGACAGCCGGTGCGCGATGACGAGCGCGGTGCGGTCGGCCAGCACCGTTTCCAGCGCCCGCTGCACCATCCGCTCGCTGGGGACGTCCAGCGACGACGTGGCCTCGTCGAGGATCAGCACCGCCGGATCGGCGAGAAATGCGCGCGCGAACGCAACCAGTTGCCGCTGGCCGGCCGAGAGCCTGCCGCCGCGCTTGGCGACGTCGGTGTGGTAGCCGTCGGGCAGCGCGTCGATGAACCGGTCCGCGCCGACGGCAGCGGCGGCCGCCGCCACTTCCGCATCGGTGGCGTCGGGCCTGCCGAACCGGATGTTGTCGGCGACAGTCCCTTCGAACATGAAGTTCTCCTGGGTGACCATTACGACGTGGCGCCGAAGCTCGCTCTGCGAAAGTTCCCTCAGGTCAACGCCGTCCAGCGTCACCGAGCCCGCTGTGGGGTCGTAGAACCGGGCGATCAGCTTGGCGATCGTGGTCTTGCCCGCACCGGTGGTGCCGACCAGTGCGATGGTCTGCCCCGCCGGAACCGAGAAGCTCAGGTCGGGCAGCACCGGCCGCTCCGGCACATACGAGAACTGCACGTCGTGGAACGCGACGTCGCCGCGCACCCGCTCGAGCTTGACCGGTCGCTCCGGATCCTGGATGCCCGGCCGCTCCGCCAGTACACCGGCCAACTTCTCCAGCGCCGACGACGCGGACTGGAAGGTGTTGAAGAACTGCGAGATCTCCTGCATCGGTTCGAAGAACATCCGCAGATACAGCAGGAACGCCGCCAGGGTGCCGATGGTCATCTGGCCGTGCAGCACGCGGTAGCCGCCGTAGAGCAGCACCACGCCGGTGGTGATGTTGCCGACCAACTTCACTCCGGGCATGAAGATCGCGAGCAGCCGGAACGTCTTCTCGTTGTCCGCTTTGTAGCGATCGGCGATGTCTTCGAAGATCTCCTGGTTGCGCGGCTCGCGCCGGTAGGCCTGCACCGCCTTGATGCCGGTCATCGTCTCGACGAACTGCACGATCACCAGCGCGGCGCTCTCCCGCACCTTGCGGTACGTCTTGGCCGACTCGCTGCGGAACCACCACACCAGCGCCACAAGAACCGGGAACCCCGCCAGACACATCAGGCCGAGCCGCACGTCGAGCGTGATTAGAAGGATCGACGTGCCGAACAGCGTGAGCACGGCGGTGATCAGGCTATCGAAGCCGGTCTCCAGCATGTCCTGGATCGCCTCGACGTCGTTGGTGGACCGGCTCACCACCCGGCCCGACGTGTATCGCTCGTGGAACGTGATGTCGAGCCGCTGGAAATGTCGGTACACCCGCCGCCGCAACTCGAGCAGCACCTTCTGGCCGATCCGGCCGGAGCGCTGCAGGAAGAACATCCGGCTGGTGGCCTGGATCAGCACCACTCCGCACAGCACCCCGACGACGACCATCAGCGTGTGCGCCGAGCCGCCGGACAGAATCGGCGGGATGCCCTTGTCGATGCCGCGTTGCACGAGCAGCGGGACCGAAAGGCGCGCAAGGTTTTCCACCACGACGACGAGCGCAAGCAGCGCGACCGTCAAACGGTAGGGCCACAGCAGCGAGACCAGCAGCGCCCGAGCCTCGCGGCGACGCGGCACGCTCTCGTCGATGGGCAGCTCGTCGTCCTGGCTGTCCTTGACCCGCCCGCGCCAGTCGTCCTCGGGGACGTCGAGTGGTTGCGTTTCTGTTGCCGTCATCGGCCCTCGGCCTCCGACGCCACGAAGCGGTTTCTATCGGAGGCAGCGGGCGCCATGTTCAAGGCCTCCTGCTCCTCATAGGCCTGCCCGAGCCGGTTACGGTCCTCGTCGTCCTGCCACGCGCACGCCCGCTCGACACCGTCGTCGAGCTCGTCGTCGGCGGCCAGCAGATAGCGGTACTGCGGAACGCCGGCCAGCAGCTCGGCGTGCGTGCCGATGTGCGTGATCGTTGCCCCAGAAGAGTCGACCCTTTGCAACAGCGCCACCTTGTCGGCGAGCAGCACCGTCGACGCCCGATGCGCCACCACGATGCCGGTGACGTGGTGCAAGACGCGGCGCAGCGCCTCCTCGACGACGGCCTCGGTGTGTACGTCGAGCGCGGAGAGCGTGTCGTCGAGCACGAGGATCTTGGGTGCGGCGAGGATGGCCCGCGCCAGCGACAGCCGCTGCCGCTGACCGCCGGACAGGCTCATACCCTGCTCGCCGATGCGGGTGTCCAGCCCGAACGGCAGGTCGTAGACGAACTGCGCGGCAGCGATCTCGATGGCCTGCGCCAATTGCCCGTCGGTCGCTGGATCTGTCGAGGATCGGCCCAGCGCCAGGTTCTCCGCCACCGACATCGAGAACAGCGTCGGGTCCTCGAACGCGGTGGCCACCGCCTGGCGCAGCGCAGCCAGGCCGAGCTCGCGGATGTCGCGGCCGTCGATGCGGATCTCACCCTCGGTGACGTCGTACAGCCGTGACAGCAGGGCGGCGAGCACCGACTTACCCGAACCCGTCGACCCGACCAGCGCCAGCGTCTCCCCCGGCTCGACGGTCACGCTGACGTGACGCAGCGCCCAAACGTCTGAGTCGGGGAAGCGGAAGCCGACGTCGACGAGCTCGAGCCGCCCGCCGCGCGGCGTCTCGGCCGACGGCCCGTCGGTGATTTCCCGTGGTGCGTCGAAGATCTCGGCGATCCGGTTGGCTGCGGTGAACGACTCCTGCGTCATCGACAACAAGAAACCCAGCGATGCGATGGGCCACACCAGCGACAGCATCATCGTGATGAACGCGACCAGCGTGCCCATCGTGACGT
Organism: uncultured Actinomycetota bacterium; assembly: GCA_963770305.1. GTDB lineage: Bacteria > Actinomycetota > Actinomycetes > Mycobacteriales > Mycobacteriaceae > Mycobacterium. Next base: position 240,210 of record CAVYPB010000028.1, on the reverse strand, counting down.
AGCCGTGGCCGGCGGCGTACGCGCCGAACCCGAGCACCACGATCAGCGTCAGGTTGGGGATGACCTCAAGCAGGGTCCAGAACTTCGCGGACACCGACACCCTGCCGACCTGCGTGTCGTAGAGGTTGGTCAGCTGCTCGTCGAACCGGTCGTAGACGTAGTCCTCGCGGCCGAACGACTTCACCACCCGGACAGCGAGCGCGGATTCCTCGACATGCGTTGCGACGTGGCCGGACTGGTCCTGGGCCAGCCGCGAGAGCCGAGTGTAGGACTGCTGGAAGTGCAGGACCGTCAGCGTGATCGGCACGATCGACAGCAGCACGACCACACCCAGCGGCCAGTACATCGCGAGCAGGATCGCCGTCACCACGGCGATCTGGATGATATTGAGCAGCAAGAACACCATGCCGAACGACATGAAGCGGCGAATGGTGCTCAGGTCGTTCATGATTCGCGACAGCAGCTGGCCGGACTGCCAGCGGCCGTGGAACGACATCGGCAGGATCTGCAGCCGCGCGTAGAGGTCCTTGCGGATGTCGGCCTCGACGCCCATGGTGGCGCGGGAGACGAGCCACCGGCGGATGAACCACAGCACCGCCTCCGAGATTCCCACACCCATCGCGGCGGCGCCGAGCACCCACAGCCCGTGCTGGTCCTGATGGCGGACCGGCCCGTCGATCACGGCCTTGGTCATCAACGGAATCGCCACGGTGGCAACGAGGCTCGTGAGCGCGACCACGACCATGGCGATCCACCGCACCCGGTAGGGCATCAGGTAGGGCATCATCCGCCACAGATCCGAGCCGGTACGTTCGCGGGCCGGCGGTCGCGCGATCGCCGGCGCCGAGCGCAACGTATGCACAGTCGATTCAGTCAAAGCAATTCCCATTATCCGCTGGGCGGCAAATCAATAACGGCCGCCCCGAGAGTCTCATGCCGCTACGACATCCTCGGGGTCCGGCTGGTTGCCGAACTGGGTGTCGTACAGCTCTGCGTAGCGCCCGGCGCGGGCCATCAACTGGTCGTGCGTGCCGCGTTCGACGATGCGGCCGTCCTCGACGACGAGGATCATGTCGGCTGCGCGCACCGTCGAGAGCCGGTGGGCGATCACGATCGACGTCCGACCCGCGAGCGCTTCGGTGAGCGCCTGCTGCACCGCGGCTTCCGACCCGGAGTCCAGCGACGCCGTGGCCTCGTCGAGCACGACCACACGCGATGAACCCAGCAAGAGGCGCGCGATGGTCAACCGCTGCCGCTGCCCGCCGGAGAGCCGGTAGCCGCGCTCCCCCACCACGGTGTCCAGCCCGTCGGCCATGTCGGCGACGACGTCGGCGAGCCGGGCGCGGTCCAACGCCTGCCACAGCTCGTCGTCGGTCGCGTCGGGAGCGGCGAGCCGCAGATTCGACCCGATCGACTCATGGAAGAGGTGCCCGTCCTGGGTGACCATGCCGACGGTCTCCTTCAGCGACGCGAAGCTGATGTCGCGCACGTCGACGCCATTGAGTTTTATGGAACCACCGTCGACGTCGTAGAGCCGGCCCAGCAGCGAGGCGATCGTCGACTTACCCGCACCTGACGAGCCGACCAGCGCGACCATCTGACCCGGCTGCGCGGTGAACGAAATGCCGTGCAGCACTTCGTCGCCGCCACGGTCGTCGAGGACGGCGACCTCTTCCAGAGATGCCAGTGACACCTTGTCGGCGGAGGGGTAGGCGAACCGCACGTCGTCGAACTGGACAGAGACCGGCACTCGGTCTTCTTGGCCGGGTACGGCCACCGCGCCCGGCTTCTCCTGGATCAGCGGCACCAGGTCGAGCACCTCGAAGACCCGCTCAAAGCTGACCAGCGCACTGGCGATCTCGACGTGCGCGTTGGCCAGCGCGGTCAGCGGGGAGTACAGCCGTGTCAGCAGCAGTGCGAGTGACACGATCGCACCTGTCTGCAATTGCCCACCGATCGCCATCACGCCGCCGAGCCCGTACACAAGGGCCAGCGCCAGCGCCGACATCAGCGTCAGCGAGTTCATGAAGAACGACTGAAGCATCGCGGTACGGACTCCGATGTCGCGGACGCGGTCGGCGCGCACCTCGAACTCGCGCGACTCGATGGCCGGGTTGCCGAACAGCTTGACCAGCGTGGCGCCGGGCGCCGAGAACCGTTCGGTCATCTGGGTGTTCATCGTCGCGCTGTGGATGGCGGCCTCGCGGGACAGCCGGGCCATGGTCCGCCCGATCCAGCGGGCCGGCAGCACGAACAGCGGCATCAGCAGCAGTGACAGCAGCGTGACCTGCCAGGAGATCCTGAGCATGACCACGAGCGTCAGCGTCAGGGTGACGATGTTGGTGATGACGCCGGAGAACGTATCGGAGAAGGCGCGCTGCGCGCCCGTCACGTCATTACCGAGCCTGCTGACCAGGGCGCCGGTGCGGGTGCGGGTGAAGAAGGCGATGGGCATCCGCTGCACGTGGTCGAACACGGCCGTACGCAGGTCGAGAATGAGGCCCTCGCCGATGTTCGATGACAGCCACCGCGTCACCAGCGATATCCCGGCCTCGGCGACGGCGACCGCCGCGATCACCGCGGCCAGCGAAACCACTACGCCGAGCGCGCCGCCCCTGCCGATCTCGTCAACAACCTTGCCTGCCAGCAGCGGAGTGGCGAGCCCGAGCATCGCACTGACCACGCTGACCGCGAGGAACGCGCCCAACCTGCGGTGATGACGTCCGGCGAAGCCCCAGATCCGGCCGAGCAGCTTGCGGTCGACCAGCGACCGCAGGTCACTCAAGTCGCTGCTACGTGCACGAACCTGCCGGTGCAGGGTTTGCCGGGCTACCGTTTCGAAGCTCATTTAATCACCGTAAAACCTCAACAATGGATGAGGTCAATGGCTTCCCCGGCGAGTCGTCAGACGATGCCGAAGTACCCGATCACCCCGGCGGCATTCAAAAATTGCTCGTAGGTCCCGTCATTAGCGCGGTCACCGCCGGACCGCGCGGCATTAAGCTGCACGCGCACGTCGACGCCCGCTTTCTTGCCATCGACGACGGCCGCGATCAAATTCGGTTCGGTAAACGTGAATTGTTTGATCAAAAGCGAAGTTTGGGCTGAATTGATGAATTCGCGGATCGGTTCCAGGCCGTCATCAGGCGCTCGACAATCAGACGCGGAGAGAACGGGAGCATAATTTCGGGATGCTCGCACCGGGAGAATGGCATCGCTTTGCTATCTCGCGAAACGTTCAGCTTCCCGTGACACGCTAGTGATGAGACCGCCGCCACGGTGATACCGAGGTCGCTCCCGTGCCTGTCACATCGGCGGCACGACTTCAGGCAAGATTGCGTGCATGGAGAGTGCAGCGGCTTCGCCCCGGGTGCTCGTAGTCGACGACGACCCCGACGTGCTCGCGTCGCTCGAGCGTGGCCTGCGTCTATCCGGATTCGACGTGGCGACGGCCGTCGACGGCGCCGAGGCGCTGCGCAGCGCCACCGAGACCCGGCCCGACGCGATCGTGCTCGACATCAACATGCCAGTGCTCGACGGTGTCAGTGTGGTGACCGCGCTGCGGGCGATGGACAACGACGTGCCGGTCTGCGTGCTTTCGGCACGGAGCTCCGTCGACGACAGGGTCGCCGGCCTGGAGGCCGGCGCCGACGATTACCTGGTCAAGCCGTTCGTGCTGGCCGAGTTGGTCGCGCGGGTCAAGGCGCTGCTGCGCCGGCGGGGTGCGACGGCGACGTTCTCGTCGGAGACCATCACGGTCGGCCCGCTGGAGGTGGACATCCCCGGCAGACGTGCCCGCGTCAACGGCGCCGACGTCGATCTGACGAAGCGGGAGTTCGACCTGCTCGCTGTGCTCGCCGAGCACAAGACCGCCGTGCTTTCCCGCGCCCAGCTGCTCGAGCTGGTCTGGGGCTACGACTTCGCCGCCGACACCAACGTCGTCGACGTATTCATCGGCTATTTGCGCCGCAAGTTGGAGGCCGGCGGTGCGCCGCGGCTGCTGCACACCGTTCGCGGCGTGGGGTTTGTGCTAAGGACGCAATAGTCCGATGAGCCTGTTGTCCCGAATCTTCCGCCGCACACCCTCGCTGCGGACGCGCGTTGCACTGGCAACCGCGATCGGCGCGGCAATCGTCGTCGTCATCGTTTGCACCGTCGTGTGGATCGGCATCACCAACGACCGCAAGGAACGGCTGGACCGCCGGCTCGACGAAGCGGCCGGGTTCGCGATCCCGTTCTTGCCGCGCGGTCTCGACGAGATCCCCAAATCGCCCAACGATCAAGACGCCGTGATCACCGTGCGCAACGACGGCCAGGTCACGTCCAACTCCGACGTGGTGCTGCCCCAGCTCGATCCCGGTTACGCCGACACCTATGTCAATGGCGTCCGCTACCGCGTGCGAACGGTGGATATCCGGGCAGTGGAGCCGATGTCGGTCGCGGTGGGAGCGACGTACGACGCCACCATCGCCGACACCAACAATCTCCATCGACGTGTGCTGATCATCGGTGTGTTCTCGGTCGGCGCCGCGACGGTGCTGGGCTGGCTGCTGGCCGCGTTCGCGGTGCGCCCGCTCAAACGCCTCGCCGAGCAGACCCGGGAGATCGACGCCGGCGACGAGGCACCCGACGTCGAAGTCCGCGGCGCCACCGAAGCCGTTGAGATCGCCGATGCCGTCAACGGCATGTTGCAGCGGATCTGGAAAGAGCAGGACCGCACCAAGGCGGCGCTGGCGGCGGCCCGCGACTTCTCCGCGGTGTCGGCGCACGAACTGCGCACGCCGTTGACCGCGATGCGGACCAATCTCGAGGTGCTCTCAACGCTCGATCTGCCCGAGGAGCAGCGTAAAGAGGTCGTCAACGACGTCATCCGCACGCAGTCGCGCATCGAGGCCACGCTGGGTGCGCTGGAGCGGCTGGCGCAGGGCGAGCTGTCGACGTTCGACGACCATGTGCCTGTCGACATCACCGAACTGCTCGACCGCGCCGCGCATGACGCGATGCGGGTATACCCCGATCTGGACGTGTCCCTGGTGCCGGCGCCGACGGTGATCATCGTCGGGTTGCCCGCGGGGCTTCGCATTGCCGTCGACAACGCGATTGCCAACGCGGTCAAACACGGCGGAGCGACAAGGGTGCAGCTGTCGGCGGTCAGCTCGCGCGCCGGGGTGGAAATCGCGATCGACGACGACGGCGTCGGCATCCCCGAAGAGGAGCGCAAGGTGGTGTTCGACCGGTTCTCCCGCGGGTCGACGGCGTCGCACTCCGGCTCGGGACTGGGCCTGGCGCTCGTCGCCCAGCAAGCCGAATTACACGGCGGCACAGCCTCTTTGGAGGACAGCCCGCTGGGCGGTGTGCGGCTGCTGCTGCGGCTGCCCGGCCCGCGCTAGCGGGTACCGAGCAGGTCGCACTTACTGCGTGAGCAGACGGAAAAGTCCCCGACACGCCGCGGTTTTGGTGACGTTTACGTCTGTTCGTGCAGTTACTTAGTGCCCACGAGGTCGATCACGAAGATCAGCGTCTTACCGGAGAGCCGGTGCCCACCTCCGGTCGGGCCGTAGGCCTGTTCGGGCGGGATAACCAATTGCCGACGGCCGCCGACCTTCATGCCGGGGATGCCGTCCTGCCAGCCCTGGATGAGCCCGCGCAATGGAAACTCGATTGACTCGCCGCGGTTCCAGGAGCTGTCGAACTCCTCGCCGGTGTCGAACTCGACGCCGACATAGTGCACCTCGACGGTGCCACCGGGCACCGCCTCGGCACCGTCGCCGACCACGAGATCCTTGATCACAAGCTCGGTCGGCGCGGGCCCGTCGTGAAATTCGATCTCTGGCTTGGTACTCACCGGACTCACGGTAGTCGGGCAGACTGGAGCCGTGGCTAAGGACCAAGACATTCTCGCTCAGGTCAACAAGCTGGTCGCCGAGGAGAAGGAGCTGCGCGACAAGCTGCAGCACCACGAGATCGACGAATCAGAAGAGCATCAGCGGCTGCGGGCGGTGGAAATCGCCCTCGACCAGTGCTGGGACCTGCTGCGCCAGCGCCGGGCGCTGCGCGAGACCGGCGGCGATCCCCGAGGGGCGCGGGTGCGCCCGGCCGGCGAGGTCGAGGGCTACCTTGGCTGACCGGTGACGGGGCCCGACGTCGTCATCGTCGGCGGCGGGCACAACGGCCTGGTGGCCGCCGCCTACCTGGCCCGCGCGGGGCGCCGGGTACAGGTGCTGGAACGGCTCGACCACGTCGGGGGTGCCGCGGTGTCCGCGCACTCCTTCGACGGAATCGATGCGCGGCTGTCGCGCTACTCGTATCTGGTCAGCCTGTTGCCTCGCCGCATCGTCGACGACCTCGGTGCCAGACTGCGGCTGGTGCGCCGCCGCTACTCCTCGTACACGCCCGATCCGGCGACGGCCGGCCGCACGGGCCTGCTGATCGGACCGAACTCGACATTCGCGGCCGTCGGCGCCGCGAGCGACGAGGCGGGGTTCGCCGAGTTCTACCGTCGCTGCCGCATCGTCACCTCTCGGCTGTGGCCGACGTTGACCTCACCGCTGATGACGCGAGACGAGGCGTGCCGGCATGTGGGCGACGACACGGCATGGCGGTCCATGGTCGACCAGCCCATCGCGCATGCGATCACCGACTCGGTGTCCAACGACCTGGTTCGCGGTGTGATGGCGACCGATGCGCTGATCGGCACCTTCGCTCGCGCCGACGACGCGACGCTGAAACAGAACGTGTGCTTCCTGTATCACCTGCTTGGCGACGGCACCGGTGACTGGGACGTCCCGGTCGGCGGCATGGGCGCAATCAGCGGCGCGCTGGCCGCGGCGGCGGCCGGGAATGGTGCCGAAATCCTCACGGGTGCAGAGGTTTACGCTATCGACCCAGACGGTGAGGTGCGGTATCGCCGCAACGGCCTGGGGGCACCTCCCGGTTGCGGGGGAGAGCATCGGGTGCACGCCGATTTGGTGTTGGCCAATGTGACACCGGTCGTGCTGGCGAGGCTGTTGGGTGAGCCAGAGCCGACGCTGGCCCCGGGGGCGCAGGTCAAGGTCAACCTGATGCTGCGACGGCTGCCGCGGCTGCGCGACGACAGCGTCACACCCGAGCAGGCATTCGGCGGCACGTTTCACATCAACGAGACGTTCAGTCAGCTCGATACCGCGTACACCCGCGCCGAGCACGGGGTGGTGCCGGATCCGCTGCCCTGCGAGATCTACTGCCATTCGTTGGCCGATCCGAGCATCCTGTCGGATCGGCTGCGTGAATCCGGTGCGCACACGTTGACGGTGTTCGGCCTGCATACCCCGCACAGCCTGATCGCCGGATCCGATCCGGACAGGATGCGCGACACGCTGACGTCCGCGGTGCTGAATTCGCTGAATTCGGTTCTCGCCGAACCGATTCAGAACGTGTTGATGGAGGATTCGGCGGGCCGGCTGTGCATCGAAGCCAAGACCACGCTGGACCTGGAACGCACGCTGGGCATGACGAGCGGCAACATCTTCCACGGCGCGCTGTCATGGCCGTTCGCCGAGAATGACGAGCCCCTGGACACTCCGGCGCGGCGGTGGGGTGTGGCCACGGCGCACGACCGGATCATGTTGTGCGGCTCGGGTTCTCGGCGCGGCGGCGCGGTGTCGGGTATCGGCGGCCACAACGCCGCGATGGCGGTGCTGGAGGGCTAGGGCATGGCCGCGGCCCACGCCATGTGGCCCTCGAAGCCCAGGTCGCTGGCCATCGCACGGTAGCGGTCCCTGAAGTCACGGTAGCTGGCTTCGTCGCCCCGTGCGTTGGCCACCAGCGCCCTCAGTCGCAGTTCGGTGACATCTCGCACCACCAAGTCATCAATCGGTGCGGCAACGAGCCGCTCGATCGCAGATTCGGCTTCCCACACGTCGCCCTCGGTCCCACGATCTAGAAGTGCGATGACCAGCACGCTGGTTGCCCACGTGCAGGGTGTGAGCTGGCCGTTGTCGAAGAGCGTATCGACGGCTGCGCGCATCACCGGCAGCGCCGCCTCGACGTTCCCGTTCAGCGCGTCCTCGCGTGCAGCGAGCAGATCGAGGATCGGGAGTTCGGTCTTGAAGAACTGTCTTCGCTCGCACATCTCGCGGATCTCCGTCAGCATCTGCATCCCGCGTTCGATGTCGGTACGCGACTCCAACAGCGCAGCCCCCAGGCCGTACTTCGTGAATCCCAGGGCGCCGTGGTCACCGAGATCAAGGGCAACCTGATATGCCTTCTCTATTTCGCGCATCGCGACGTCGTCGAGGACCAACAGCCCTTGCTGTATCACCGGCGCCTGCTTGTGGATGACGACACTGGCGTATGTAAGCAGATCGTGGTCGTGGGCCATCGCCACGGCGTCGTCGAAATCCTCCCGCCAACCGGGAAGACCAAGCAACGCTCGCGCGTAACCGCGAAACACCAATGCCAGCGCCAACGGCGAACCCGAAATATAGGAGGCCCTGACAGGATCCCCGTCGGCGAGGTCGACTCCGAGCTGTGACCACCGCAATATGTCGGCCATCAGGCCGGTCTCGTGCTTGGCCGCCAGCGAGCCCCACAACAGTCCAAGCGTCAGATCGGGGTCACCAATCGACTCCAGCAGTGCCTCCTGCTCGGTCGCGAGCTGAGCCGCCTCACGCGGGCGAGCTTGTCCCATGAGTTCTGTCATCTGCCCGAACATCGCCACGGCGAGCGACCGCTTGTCGCCGGCCGCCGCGCAAAGCTCGCGAAGTTCCTCGAAACCGGAATCGACGAGACTCGTCGCCGACCGGTAAGAAGTCGCACACAGACTCGTTCGTGGCGCGATCCGCATGGCGAGACGGTCTGGATCGTCAACCGGTAGCGCGTCGGCGACGTGTTGTGCCCGTAGCCAACTCGCTCGGGCGGCGGTGATGTCGCGAAGAGAAGACCACGTGCCTGCTCGCATATGCCACTCGTAGGCGGCGCGGGAGTCGCCCGCCGCATCAAAATGCTCGGCGATCAATGCGGCGTTCTGGTCGTCTTGATCGATGGTCTCCGCCAGCCTCCGATGCAGACGCGCGCGATCAGATTTGAGCTGCGACTCATAGGCGACAGCACGGATCAGACCGTGCCGGAACGCGTATTGGGGCCGCGGGCCGAACACGGTTTGATCGATCAGCTCCGCCAGCACGAGGTCGTGCAGAGCCGGTTCGACCTCCAGTGCCTGCAGCGTTTCGGGACTGAACTGAGAACCGGCCACTGCCGCCGCATTCAGCGCGCGTTTCGCAGCGGGTTCGAGGCGATCGATACGTGCGGCGATCACCGCCTGCAACGTGCTGGGCACGCTGACTTCGGTCGCCGGTTCGACGCACAGATAGCATCCACGGCCACCGATCAACACATCTCGCTCTGTCAAGTCCCGAACAATCTCCTCGGCGAAGAAGGGGTTGCCCGCGGCACGCTCGGCGACAAGGTCGGCCATACCGGTCACCGACCTGTCCTTGCCGAGCAGCTCAGTGCTGAGTTGCGACATCTGCGAGTCGTCCAGCGGCTCAAGCGCTATGGTTTGCGACCTTGGCGCATGAGCAAGCGCACCAGCGTATTCCGGACGATACGTGATCATGACGAGTGACCGCGTGCGGGGCACGACCGAAAGGAAGTCCGCAAGCATCGATTCGCTGATCCCGTCGATCCAGTGCGCATCCTCGATGACGTAGACCGTTGGTGTGCTCCTGGTAAGCGCCGCCGCGGTCACCATTGCGGCGAGCCGACGCCTACGGGCGTCGGGGTCGATCTGCGGCAACGTGGCCGCGGGATCGCCAATGCCAAGGAGATCCTCCAGGATCAACAGATCCTCGTCGTCCGCCCCCGAAAACCGCGCCCGGACCTGCGTTCGGGCCGCAGCGCCGTCCAAACCGTTCGAACTAGTGATGGCGCGCACCAGACCGGCAGCAGCATGGAATGGGACGTCGGTGGTGTGAGATTCACAGTAGGTCGTGAACATTTCAAAACCCGCATCCGTTGCACGCGAGGCGATTTCGCGGACGATGCGGCTCTTGCCGATTCCCGGCGGGCCGGCCACACCAACGACACACCCATTGCCGTTGCCTGCCCGGTCGAGAAGTCCGCTAAGGGCGCTCATCTCCCACTGACGGCCAACGAGGCTTGTCTCCACTCGGCTCGGCCCGCGGCCTGTGGAGATCGCCAGTAGACGACGCGCGGGCACGGGATCATCGGAGCCCTTTATGCGAACCAACTCCACCTCCCCCAAGGTGGCCGCGTTCTCGACCAGCCGCGCCGTCGACTCACTGACCATCACCCCGCCGGGCGGCGCCACCGACTCCATGCGTTGCGCCATGCCGACCTGCTCGCCGATGGCGGTATAAGCCAAAGGACCCGAGCCGATCTCACCGGTGATGACCTCGCCGGAGTTCAGCCCGACGCGCAGCTGCAGTGCGACGTGGTCACGGCCTTCGACTGCGGTGGCGAGACCTTGTACGTCCTTCTGAACATCCAGTGCCGCGCGGCAGGCGCGTTGGGCGTGATCCTCGAGGGCGATCGGGGCGCCGAAAACCGCCATGATCCCGTCACCGGTGAACTTGTCGACCGTGCCGCCGTATCGCTGGACGACCTTCGAGGAGCGGTTGAACAACTCGGTCATGATCTCGCGTAGCCGTTCGGGCCCGACCGCCGCCGCGATGTCCATCGAGTGGACGACATCGGCGAACAGCACCGTCACTTGCTTGTACTCGGCATGAGCGCCCTTTGTCGCGACGGGCGAACCGCAGGCGTCACAGAATCGTGCCCCGTCTCGCAGCTCGGCGCCGCACGCACCGCACGACATCGCCACCGGGTAATCCTCACGCCGAGACAGAAGCCAGGGCTGTGAAATCGCCGGATTAGTGACCGGGAATGCTATTTCGCGAGCTTGTCGACGATCGCCTTCAGCTCTTTGAGCTGGGCATCGTCCAGCGCGGCGAGGGCATTGGGCGCCGGATCGTCGACCATGTCGATCGTGTGGACCATCTGGCGGCCTGCGTCGGTCAATGAGACGACTTTGCAACGGCGATTGGTCGGATCGGTTTCGCGCACCGCGAGCCCGCGATCTTCCAGGTCGTTGACCGCCACCGTCGCCGCGGGCGCGTCAATGGTCGCAGCGTGCGCGACCTGCTTCACCGTCATCGGCTTCCGGGCCAGCCGCGTTAGGATCCGGATCCGGCTGAACGGCAATCCTGTTTGCTCGATGACCGCGCGCCTCCAGCTGTCGCGGTTGTCGATCACCGCTGCCGCCATCGCGCGCCAAACCTCGTCGGCCAACGGATTACGTCGCACGAGCACCCTCGAATTGTGCATGGGAACCGGCGACCAACGGCGCAAGCCGCTCGGCCGAGCGCAAGGCGCGAGGTGACGTCGAGTACAGACCAAGCGCGAAGATCGCCACCCCGAGTCCCGCGCAGACCAACCACAGCGGCCGGGCGGCCGCGGCGAAGTCCGCCCCCGCCGTCCCCAACGCGGAACCCGCGAGCGAACCGCACAGCGCCACACCGAGACTCACGCCCACCTGCCGGCTTGTCGAGGCCACCGCCGAGGCGGCACCGGCCCGATCGGTCGGCATGCCACTGACCGCCGCGTTTGTGACCGGCGCATTGACCATTGAGAACCCGATGCCGATCACGGCGGAGATCGTCAGCAACATCCACACCGGCGTGGTCGCGGTCAGCCGTGTCAGCATCAACGTCGCCGCGGTGATCAGGATGCCGGAGACCAGGAGCGACGGGCGGCTGCCGAAGCGGCCGACCAGCCGCCCTGACAGAGGCGAAAAGATCAGCGCGCCAACGGCTACGGGCAAGTAGATCAGCCCGGTGTGCATCGCGGAGAAGCCTCGCTCGTCTTGCAGGTACAGCGACATCATGAACAGGAACGCACCCCACACGGCGAATGCGCACACCGCGATCATCGTCGCCGATGCGAACGGGACGCTTCGGAAGAACCGCAGATCGATGAACGGGTCCCGACGGCGCGCCTCGTAACGCAGGAAGCCGACGCACGCCCCGGCCGCGATGACGGCCACGACGATGGTGCGGACGTTGGTCCAACCCATTCCCGGCCCCTCGATGAGCACGAACACCACGCCGAACAGGAAGGCCATACCCAAGGCCTGGCCGATCGGGTCGACGTCGCGCATCGTGGCCGACTTCGACTCCGGTACGAAGATGGCGGTCAGCAGGATCGCCAGCGCGCAGATCGGCAGGTTGATCCAGAACACCGCGCGCCAGTCGACCAACTGGATCAGCGCGCCACCCACGATCGGGCCCAACGCCATCGAGATGCCCACGACGCCACCCCAGACGCCGATCGCACGTGCTCGTTCCACGCGACCGGTGAACACCTGCGTGATGATCGACATCGCGACGGGGTTCATCATCGAGCCCCCGATGGCCTGCACGAAACGCGCGGCGATCAGCGTCTCGATGTTCGGCGACAGGCTGCACAGCAGCGATCCCAGGGCGAAGACCGTCAACCCGATCTGGAAGGTGCGCCTGCGCCCGAACCGGTCACCGGCGGCGCCGGACAACAACAGCAGTGATGCCAAAACCAGCGTGTAGATGTCGATCACCCACTGCAGCTGCGACGCCGACGCACCGAGGTCGGCGCGAATGTTCGGAATGGCGACGTTCACGATCGTCGCGTCCATCGACACGATCAGCAGGCTCAGGCAGCAGGACACCAGGATGATGCCCTTGCGCCGAGCGCTCTGGGGCCCCCGCGAAGCTGGGGACGATCGGACGACAGCTTCATTCACGCAACGATTGTGAAACTACAACTGTCTGAGATGCAAGCCAGTATGGCCGAGCAGACACATAAGCACCCCGAGAAAGGGGGGCTTTTGCGTTCCCCCAGCTTGCGCGGGGGCCCAGTTCGCGGGATTAAAGCTAGCGGCCGTTAATCGCCTTGTAGTCCCGCTCGGTGTATCCGGTGTAGACCTGGCGTGGACGGCCGATCTTGCCGCTGCCCTCGTCGTGCATCTCGCGCCAGTGCGCGATCCAGCCCGGCAGCCGGCCCAGCGCGAACAGCACGGTGAACATCCGCGTCGGGAAGCCCATCGCGCGGTAGATCACGCCGGTGTAGAAGTCGACGTTCGGATATAGCTTGCGCTCGGTGAAGTACTCGTCGGTCAGCGCGACCTCTTCGAGCGCCTTGGCGATATCCAGCAGCTCGTCGTCGCCGCCGAGCTTGCCGAGGATCTTGTCGGCCTGCTCCTTGACGATGCGCGCCCGCGGGTCGTAGTTCTTGTACACCCGGTGGCCGAAGCCCATCAGCTTGATGCCGTCTTCGCGGTTCTTGACCTTCTTGACGAAGTCGTGGACGTCGCCGTGCTCCTGACGGATCTTGTCCAGCATCTCCAGCACGGCCTGGTTGGCGCCGCCGTGCAGCGGGCCCCACAGCGCATTGATGCCACCGGAGATCGACGTGAACAGGTTGGCCTGCGACGAACCGACCAGCCGCACCGTCGACGTCGAGCAGTTCTGCTCGTGGTCGGCATGCAGGATGAACAGCAAGTCCAGCGCCCGCACGACCTCGGGGTCGACCTCGTAGGGCTCGGCGGGGAAGCCGAACGTCATCCGCAGGAAGTTCTCCAACAGCGTCAGCGAGTTGTCCGGGTAGAGGAACGGCTGGCCCACCGACTTCTTGTACGCATAGGCCGCGATCGTGGGCAGTTTCGCCAGCAGCCGGATCGTCGACAGCTCCACCTGCTCGTCGTCGAACGGGTCCAACGAATCCTGGTAATACGCCGAGAGCGCGTTGACTGCGCTGGACAGCACCGGCATCGGGTGCGCATTGCGCGGGAAGCCGTCGAAGAACCGCTTCAGGTCCTCGTGCAGCAGCGTGTGCCGCTGGATCAGGGTGGTGAACTTCTCCAGCTGCTCCGTCGTCGGCAGCTCGCCGTAGATCAGCAGATAGCTGACCTCGATGAAATTCGACTTCTCGGCCAGCTGCTCGATCGGGTAGCCGCGGTAGCGGAGGATGCCCGCATCGCCGTCGATGTAGGTGATTGCGCTCTTGGTCGAGGCGGTGTTGACGAAGCCATCGTCATAGGTCGTGTAGCCGGTCTTCGCCAGAAGCGAACCCAACGCGATGCCGTCAGCCCCCTCGGTGGCGCCGACGATGTCCAAGTCAAGCTCGCCACCGGGGTATTTGAGGGTGGCGTGCTCTTCACCACCGGATGGGTTATCGGCCACGGGAATCCCTTCGTCGCTGCCGTCAATGCGGAGGTCTGCCCTACAAAAGGTAGTCCCATTCCAGCAGTCATGCCCGCGCGGGGGCAGGCAGTTGGTTACACAGGGTGCCGGACGTCCCCGATTTCATCGATGAACTCGACGAACGTCGCTTCCAGCCGCGTGACGATGTCGTCGATCCCGACGTGCTCCCAGTCGACACCTTGCTCGGAGAGGTCGCCGAGTGCGGTCAGGACGATCGATCCCCACACCGTGGAGATCAGCTTGAGCCGACGGTCCTCGAGATCGACACCCAGCCGCTTGGCGAGCGCGACGTTGACCGCGTGGGGGCGGTTCTCGAGGGCGGCCTGCCGCAACGTCGGCGAGGTCACGATGATCCGCACGATGCACACCATCCGATCGGCGGAGAGCGCTCCGGGCGGCGCAGACTTCGTGCTGTTGTACATCGAGACATACGAGCGGCGCAGCGCCTCGAAATGGCTGATGTCGCTCGGCTGGCGCTGCAGTTCGACGGCGGCCGTATCGATCACGTCGTCAATAAGCGCCAGCGCGATGGCATCCTTCGTCGCGAAGTACCGGCTGAAGGTGCGGGGCGACACGTCTGCGACGGCGGCGATCTGGTCGACGGTCGTGCGCTCAAAACCCTGCCGATCGCACAGTTCGACGGCAGCATCGATCAACAGGGCGCGGGTGCGCAGTTTCTTTCGTTCACGCAGACCGAGGGCTGGCTCCCCCCTGACTTCAGCCACGAAGGGCATGCTAACTCCAAGAGTTATGAATTGGCTTGGAAACTGGCAATGCCAGACATTTGTCGCCTATCACACTTTGTCGCCTTCGGCCACCCGGTAGCGGACGAACGCAGGCACCACCAGCGCGGCGAGCACCACGCCGACCACGACCAGCACACCGCCGCCCGCGGCGGCCACCGTGGTGCCGACCACCGCGGCCGCGCCGCCGTGCACCGCATCGGCCAGCCGCGGCCCACCCGCCACGACGACGGTGAACACGCCCTGCAGCCGGCCGCGCACGTCGTCCGATGCGGCCTGCTGCAGGATGGTGTTGCGAAACGCCGATGACACCATGTCCGCTGCGCCGCCAATCGCCAAGAACGCCAACGCAACCCATAGCACTGTTCCGGCCGTTCCATGCGCCAGCCCGCCGGCAACGCCGAAGCCGATCATCGCCGCACCCCACACCAGTATGGCGATCACGACGGCAAGGCCCTGGCGCCGGATGCGCGGTAGCCAGCCGGAGAACACCCCTCCGGCGACCGCACCCGCCGCTATCGCGGCGGCCAGCAATGCCATCGTCGTGCCGCCCTCGACGGGCCCGCCGAAACTCTCATGCGCCATTTGCGGGAACAGCGCGCGCGGCATGCCGAAGATCATCGCGATCAGGTCGACGACGAACGACATCAGCACCACCCGGTTGCCTGCCAGGTAGCGGAAGCCGTCGAGCACCGCGGTGAACCCCCATCCCGTGGAGCCCTGATTGCCGTTGGTCGGTGGCATCGGCGCGAGCCGGAAGGTCACCCAGATCGGCAAGATGCAGGTGATCGCGTCGATCAGGTACAGCGTGGACAGGTCGACCCAGCGCAGCAGCACGCCCGCGAGCAGCGGCCCGACGATGGCGCCGAACTGGAACACCGTCATGTTCAACGAGTTGGCGGCGGGCAACTGGTCGCCGGGCAGCATGCGGGGAATGGCCGCCGCCCGGGTCGGGCTGTTGATCGCATAGAACGCCTGCTGCACCGACAGCAGGCACAACACCACCCAGACGTTGTTGAACGCCAGCGCGGCCTGCATCCACAGCAGCACCGACGCCACGGCGAGCCCGCAGGACGCGATGATCAGCAGCAGCCGTCGGTCCATCGCGTCGGCCCATGCGCCGCCCCACAGCCCGAACACGATGAGCGGAACCAACGCGAAAATGCCGGAAAGCCCGACGTAGGCGGAGTTCTGGGTGAGGGCGTAGAGCTGCACCGGTACCGCGAAGATGGTCAGGTTGCCGCCGATGACCGTGACGATGCCGGCCAGCCACAACCGCCGGAAATCCGGTGTCCGCAGCGGTGTGGTGTCGGCGAAGAACTTCCGCACTAGGGCTGGAGCCGCTCGACGCGGCCCTCTGCTACCCGAATCCTGTTGTGTACGCGGTTCTCGCGGCCCTGCCAAAACTCGACGACCTCGGGCGCAATCAGGTATCCGCCCCAATTCGGCGGCACCGGAACCTGCTCGAGGTCGGCGAACCGTTGCGTCACGTCGGCCAACTGTTCCAACAGGGCGGCGCGTGAGGCAATCGGTCTCGACTGGTGCGACGCCCATGCGCCCAATTGCGAGCCGCGGGGCCGCTTCGACCAGTAGTCAGCGGTCGCCTCGGTGGACACCTTTGTCACCGGACCGCGGACGTGGACCTGCCTGCCGAGCAGAAACCACGGGAACGTCGCCGACGCGTACGGGGTCGCGGCCAGTTCCTCGCCCTTGGCGGAGTCGTAATTGGTGTAGAAGGAGATGCCGGTTTCGTCCACGCTCTTGCACAACACGGTTCGGGTGACCGGCCTTCCCAGGCCATCGACCGTGCCAACCACCATCGCGTTCGGCTCGGCCACCCCCGCGCGTTCGGCGTCGGCTAACCACTTGCGCAGCAGCGCGACCCAGCCGTCGGCCAGCCAGTCGGAGTCCAGGTCACCGCTGCCGTCCTTCTCGACGGATCCGTACTCGACACGCATTCTCGCCAGCTGCTCGTCATCGCGAGTTGCCACGCGACAACGCTACGCTGTGCCCGTTCTGGATTTGATTCATGCTCCTCTCGTCCGCGACTTTGTTACCGACCGGTAGACAGCGCCGGCAACCCGAGTGCAAGAATCGGCGCATGACTGCAGTACCGGAAGATTTCGTACCCGGGCTCGAGGGCGTCGTGGCCTTCACCACCGAGATCGCCGAGCCCGATAAGGACGGCGGCGCGCTGCGGTACCGCGGCGTCGACATCGAGGATCTGGTCAACCAACAGGTCACCTTCGGCGATGTGTGGGCGCTGCTTGTCGACGGCAAGTTCGGGCACAGCCTGCCGCCCGCCGAGCCGTTCCCGCTGCCCATCCACAGCGGCGACGTCCGCGTCGATGTGCAGGCCGGGCTGGCCATGCTGGCGCCCATCTGGGGCTATCCACCGATCCTCGACATCGACGATGCGACCGCCCGAGAGCAGCTGGCGCGCGCGTCGGTGATGGCGTTGTCATATGTCGCGCAGTCGGCGCGCGGGATCTACCAGCCCGCGGTCCCGCAGCGGATGATCGACGAGTGCTCGACCGTGACAGCGCGATTCATGACGCGCTGGCAGGGCGATCCGGATCCCAAACATGTCGAGGCGATCGACGCGTACTGGGTCAGCGCCGCCGAGCACGGCATGAACGCGTCGACGTTCACTGCGCGGGTGATCGCGTCGACGGGTGCGGATGTCGCAGCGGCTATGTCGGGCGCGATCGGCGCGATGAGCGGACCGCTGCACGGCGGCGCGCCGGCGCGGGTGATCCCGATGATCGAAGAGGCCGAGAAGACCGGCGACGCGCGTGCTGTGGTCAAGGGCATCCTGGACCACCACGAGAAGCTGATGGGCTTCGGGCACCGCGTGTACCGCGCGGAGGATCCGCGGGCCCGGGTGCTGCGCGCCACCGCCAAGCGGCTGGAAGCGCCGCGCTACGAAGTGGCCGCCGCGGTGGAGCAGGCCGCGCTGGTCGAGTTGCGGGAACGCCGCCCGGACCGCGCGATCGAAACCAACGTCGAGTTCTGGGCGGCGGTGATCCTGGACTTCGCCCAGGTGCCGACGAAGATGATGCCGGCCATGTTCACCTGCGGGCGCACCGCCGGCTGGAGCGCGCACATCCTCGAGCAGAAGCGACTCGGCAAGCTCGTCCGTCCCTCGGCCATCTATGTCGGGCCCGCCCCGCGCAGCCCCGAATCCGTCGAAGGTTGGGACCAAGTCGCCAAGTCGTGACTGCACCTTCCGACCCCGTCGCAACATTCGCCTCGGCGGCACGCAGTTTCGCCGCGCTTGTGCATGACATCCCCAGGGATCGGTGGCACGGGCCCGGCCTCGGTGAATGGGATCTGCGCTCACTGGTCGGGCACACGTCGCGCTCGCTCATCACGGTCAGCACGTATCTTGCGCACGCCGCCGAGCGCGAGGACATCACCACGCCGCAGGAGTACTACGCGAGGGTGAACCCCGCGGCGCTCGGCTTGGCTCCGGCCAGCATCGTCGAACGCGGCAGGCAGGCGGGCCGAGACCTGGGAGACGATCCGGCCGCGACGGTCGACGAGCTGGTTTCGCGGGTGCTCGATGAGCTTTCTGAGGCTGGAAACCCGCTGATCCAGGTCATCGGCGGAGCGGGCATCCGACTGCACACCTATTTGCCGACGCGGACGTTCGAGCTCGCGGCGCACGGGCTGGATATTGCTCGTGCCGTTGACATTTCGTTCCCGCTGCCGGTCGATGTGCTGGAGGAGGCGACGGGGTTGGCCGCGCGCATCGCGGTCGCAGAAGGGTACGGCGAGATGGTTCTGCTGGCGCTGACCGGCCGCGCCGAGTTGCCACCTTCGTTCTCGATTGTCTGAGTTCACCAACTTGTCGGTGGGGCGTGGTTGCATGGGCAACGCCGCGATGAGATTCGCCCGTGCGGCTGGTCTGTAAGGGGTAACCCATCCGGTCACGTCAACCATCGAGGAGAACATCATGGCCATTGAAGTGCAGCCCTCCCTGTCCCCACACCTGTGTGTCGATGGCGCCGCCGCAGCGATTGACTTCTACGTCAAGGCGTTCAATGCCGTTGAGCTGGGCCGAGTTCCGGGGCCCGACGGCAAGCTCGTGCACGCCGCGCTGCAGATCAACGGATCCACCGTGCTGCTCAACGACGACTTCCCCGAATACAACGAGGGCAAGTCGTCGACGCCGATCGCGTTGGGCGGCACGCCGGTCACTATCCACCTGACAGTCACCGATGTCGACGCGAGTTTCCAGCAGGCCCTGGATTCCGGCGCCACCGTGGTGGCCCCGCTGGAGGACCAGTTCTGGGGTGACCGCTACGGCGTCGTGCGCGACCCGTTCGGGCATCACTGGTCATTGGGCCAGCCTGTGCGCGAGGTCAGCATGGAGGAAATCGCCGAGGCGATGAAACAGGGCTCGTAGGTCGCGCCGGGCAGCGCCTTCTTGGGCGCAGTCGGGAACATCGCTAAATGTCCACCTCACGTTCGGCCTGCGCTTAGACGGTCAATCCCGGGATGTACATACCGAGCAGGGCAAGCGGTAACGAGTTTGACGTCGTGATCCCACTGATGGCAGCGATGCTGGCCGGCTTCGGTGTGCGTTCCAGCTCGGGCGTCGTCGGGTCGGACCCGTACAAACCGAACTCGAGGTCATAGCCGTTCGCCCACTCGAGGTTGTCGACGAAGGACCAGTAGGTGTAGCCGCGGATGTCCATGCCGTGAGCGATCTCGTCCTGCACGACGGCGATGTGGTTGACGATGTACGACGGCCGCTTCGAGTCGTTCGCGTCGGCGATGCCGTTCTCGGTGATCCAGATCGGGACTTGCTTTCCGTTCACCAGCTTGTACGACGCCGCGATGTCGAGGACCTCGCGCAACCCGCCGGGGTCCGTCGGCTGGTTGAAGTCGCTGCATGTCGGCTCGTCCGCCGAGCACCTCACGGGCAGGCCCTTCAGCCACGGGAATCCGGGGATGGGTGCGACACCCAAGCCCTGCATCGGTTGCGACCCGTAGTACTGCACTCCCATGAAGTCGACATTGTTCTTCATCTCGGGGTGGATCTCATCGGGGGTCTGGATGCCGTCGAGGTTGGCGTCGACCCATCCGTCGATCACCGCGTTCGGGAACCAGCGGTTGTAGAAGTCGTTCCACGCGTCGGCCGCCTGCACGTCGAGCGGGTTCACCGGATTGGCAGGCCGGGCCGGGATCATGTTGTTGGCGAAGCCGACGAAAGCGGCGGGCTGACCTTCCGTCGCTTCGGTGTAGTCCCACTTGTGTATCGCGTCGTACGCGCCGACATAGCCCTTGGCTTCGTTGACGAGGAACGTCGACGCGAGGTCCGGCCGGATCAGGCCGGGCGGCCAGTTCGGGACAACGCCCGGTATGGCCAGGAACTCGGTCAGTATTGGCGGCACGGGCTCGTTGAGCACCGTCCAGTTGTCGACCTGGTCGCCGTACTTCCACGCGACGTATGCGGCGTACTTCTCGAATTCGACCGGGGTGCTGGGCGACAGCCATCCCGCGGCGGGCGCTGGCAAGCCGAGCTGGGCCAGCGCCCGCGTCGTGATCGGGTCGTGGACCCATGCCGGCAACGTGAAGTGGTTGACCGTGATCAGCGGTTCCAGCTGATGCGCGCGGAGGGAGGCGAAGACGTCGCGGTAGTGCTGGACCTCGTTCTGGTTGGCCAGCGCGTCCAGCGCTTCAAGATCGTCCTCGCTGACAGTGCCGTCTTCATCCGAGATATCAACGGATGCCGTTGAATTCGGGAAGATACGGCTCCACTCGATGCTCATCCGGAACGTGTTCATGCCGAGATCGTTTTCGGCGAGCGCCGCATCGGAGTCGTACTTGACGTAGGTGCCTGGGCCGTCCTCCGGCACGCCGTGGGTCAGTCCCAGCAGCTGATTGATCGGATCGTGCACCCACTTGTACCAGTCGGAGTTGGGATCGATCGGTGAGCGGGGACCGCCTTCCGCCTGGAACCCGGCGTGTGCCACACCCCAGTGGAAGGTACTCGGAAAGGACAGGTCGACGCCGGCCACCGGGTCGACGTTGACCGTGATCGTTTGCGCGACTGCATCACCGCCGCCGGGGTTGAGGAAGTTGCCCAGGATCGGCACGAATTTCAGCAACCCCAGCAGGCCGTGCACATGGAAGCCTGCGGCCTCGTCGCTGACCACAACCGTGAACTGATCGGTTCCACCGACCGCGGCCATCGCGTTCATCGGGCGATAGGTGAAGTTGCCGTCGTCGTCGATCTCGACCGTGCCGCCGCTGTGTGGCGTGCCGATGACGGTGTAGGTCAGCGGGTCGCCGTCCGGGTCGACCGCACCGATGTTGCCGGTGATCAGTCCGTTTGTTTGCGGGTTGATCACCGGGGTGATGCGCGGCGAGGCGTTGAACAACTCGCGACGTACCCACGCCAGCAGCGTCCACACCGTCGGCGGATCGGCGGGCGCTGCTGGAAGGCCGGCGGCGAAGGGGCTCAGCACCGCGCTGACGACACTGGACACCAGGCCACCCACGTAGGTCATCACGGTGCCCGGGTCGAAGGCGGTTGGCCAAGGTCGCAACGACGGCACTGCCGGCGGTGTCACGGCTGTCGTCACCGCGGCTGTTCGCACCTCCGTGGTCGACGAGATGGTCTGTGCCGCAAAGGAACTGATCGGTACACGATCTTCCGGCACCGACTTGAGGGCTGGCTGCGGATCAGCGTCGACCTTCACTTCCGCGGCGTCGACCTTGACCTCGACGGCATCGACCTTGCTGACCGGCGCCGGGCTGCCGGTGGACTCAACGGCTGTGTGGGCCGACTTTCCGGACTCCGCGGCGGGCTCGCCCTTGGACGGGGTGGGACCTTTCTTCGGCGCCGTCGACTCCTCGTCGTCCTTCGACGACGAACCCGTAGTGGCGCCGCCGGTGCTCATGACGACGCCGGTCGGGGCTTGCGAGGTCGTCGATCCTGTCGACGTCAACGTGGCTTTAGAGCCCGTTGTCTGTTCGGTTGGCGCCGTGGCGGTGTCTTTGGCTTCGGTCGAATCCGACGCGGTGGCATTCGTCACGACTCCGACGTGGAGGACGGTTTCGATGGCGACAAGTCGGGCGTGTCGGCCCACGCGACCCCGTAACCGTATCCAGTGACCACCGCTGCCCCAACCCCAAGGGCGACGGCCAAAACCCCGACACGACCGACAAACGCCGCTGCATTCATGGGACATTGCTATACGCCCGCTGGGCCAACGGCCGGACGGCTTTCGGGAAAGTGTGGCGACCCGGGGCTGGAGGAGTGTGGATCTCTCGAAAGGTGATATCGCATGGGATATCACGATTTCGACTTACATCATGGCCGACGTGGAGATGCTGACGTGACGGATGTGGCTGCCGGGGTCCCTACCGACGCAATCCCGCGAGCAGGCGTTTGCGCACCGGCGGAATGGGCGCGGCCGCGGCGGCGGCCAGCATGTCGGCGATCGCGGTGAACTTGTCGCGGGGACGATCCTCGCCCCCACGAGCGATCTCCGCGGCGTCGATGGCCTTCCAGCCCTCCGCGTCGACCACCGCGGGTTGGCGGCCACGCACCAGCTTCTCCAGTGCGGCCGGTTTGCCCGCGGGGTCGGTCAGTAGCCCGTGGTTGTAGTCGGCGACCAGGTTGTGCACGGTCTGCGCCGCACACGACTTGTTGGTTCCGATGAAGCCGGTCGGGCCGCGCTTGATCCAGCCTGCGACATAACTGCCGCGCACCGGCGCACCCGTTTCAGGGTCGACAACACGGCCGCCGTCATTCGGCACCACTGCGGCGGACTCGTCGAACGGCAGACCACGAATCGGCTTGCCGCGGTAGCCAATTGAGGTCAACACCAGCCCGGCTGAGAGCTGACGCACCTCGTCGGTACCCGTGACCGTGAACTCCACCCGCTCCGCGCGCCCGTCTCCCACGACGCGTTTCGGGGTCAGGTGATACGCGAGTCGGATACGTGGCCGCGTTGCCGGCGCCGACGCGTCGCCCAGCTTGCTCAGGATCTCCAGCTTGTTGCGAGTGAGCGGATCGGAGGCCTCGGCAAGATCGCGGAGCACCAGATCGTGGCCATTGACTTCTGGGCTGGCGTCGAGCACCACATCGCACGTCGATGTCAGCCCGATGAGTTCGGGCAGCGTGAACGCCGACTGCGCGGGGCCCCTTCGGGCCGCGATCACCACCTCCGTCACCTTCGAATCACGCAGCGCGGCCAGCGCATGGTCGGAGATGTCCGTGCGGGCCAGCGTGTCCGGGTCGGTCGTCAGGATGCGTGCGACGTCGAACGCGACGTTGCCGTTGCCGACGATGACCACCGTTTCGTGCCCCAAATCGACTGGCAGATCAGTGTATTCGGGATGCCCGTTGAACCATGCCACGACCTCGGTGGCGGTGCCAGTGCCAGGCAGACCCATGCCGTCGATGTCGAGTCGACGGTCGTTGGGCGCGCCCACGGCATAGAGCACCGCGTGATGGTGGGCCAGCAGTTCGGCGTGGGTCAGGTCCGATCCCACCTCGACGTTGAGGTAGAACCGAAACCCGCGCCGCCTGGCGATCCTGTCGAACAGCTTCGTCACCCGCTTGGTGCTCTGATGGTCGGGGGCTACCCCGGCACGCACCAGCCCGTACGGGGTCGGCAGCCGTTCGAAGACGTTGACCCGCACGCCGCGCTGGGTGAGCAGTTCGTCGGCGGCGTACATGGCCGCGGGTCCCGACCCGACGATCGCGACCGTCAGTGGGCCGCCCGCGCGTGCGTCGACAAACGGCGCCTCGATCACCGGCGCCAGCTTGGACGTCGGCGGCAGCTTGCCCTCGCGCTTCGGATAGAACGACGCGTTCAGTTCGACGAACGGCAACTGCTTGGGCTCGAGCTGCGATTCGGGCGCGATCGCCCCGACCGGGCAGGCCGAGACGCAGGCGCCGCAGTCGACGCACGCCGCCGGATCGATGTAGAGCATCTCGGCGGTGGCGAAGCCCGGCTCGTCCGGTGACGGATGAATGCAGTTCACCGGGCAGGCGTAGACACAGGACCCGTCGCTACAGCACGACTGGGTGATTACGTGCGGCATGGCTTCCTTAAGCGACGGCAACCACGTGCTGGCGATGCGGTTCGCTGCGGTAGCGGCTCGGCCGGCCGTCGATCTTGCAGATCCGCCACACGAGCTTGGCGATCGGGTTGATCAGCCCGGTGTCGTGACAGAGCATCCGGACGTCGCCGAACATGTCGCGCAGCATCTGCCGGGACTCCGGCGAGGAGAAGAACACTTCCTTGCGGACCGAGCGCGGGATGTCGAATTCCTTCCAGAACGCTCGCGGCGGAACGATGATGGCCGAGCACAGGATCCGCATGGTCAGCGGGACGTAGAGCGACAACCAGAATCGCTTACGTCGCGGCAGGTGCGGAATCCGCTTGCGCAGGTACTCGTGCGCGAACGAGATGTGCCGGGCCTCCTCGGCGACGTGGATGGCCATCACCCGCTCCATGATCGGGTGCAGCGTCTTACCCTCGCGCAGAACGTTCTTCTGCGTGTGGTCGATGGGCTCCTCGCCCGCGAGAATGCCGAACCAGAACGGGATCGGCAGCGGTCCGGCCACCAGCGGGATCAACGGCTGGACCCACTTCAGCAGTCGCGGCATGCCCGGCACGTCGACACCGATGCGGTTCACCATCTCCTGAAACATCATTGTGTGGTTGCACTCTTCGACCGCCTCGTGAAGGCAGTACCGGTATTCCGGCGAGCCGTTGGGCGTCCAGAAGGAGTACTCCATCAGGCCACGGATCAGAATCGACTCGAAGTGCAGGCCGACCTTGGCGACATTGGCCTGTCGCCACATGCCGATCTCGATCTGACGTTCCTTCGATTGCGCCTGATACCAGGGATGGCGGCCGAACGGATCGGTCGCCGGCAGGATCCAGCGCTCGTCGTTTTCCACCACAGCGAACTCCGGAGAGTTCCAGTCGATGTCCGTGTACGGATTGAAGTTGCGCCGCACTGACCCCTCGGACAGTGTGGTGAGCATGTCCACGTACTCGGCGTCATCGCGGACTTCCATGTTGCGACGCCAGCGGTTGACGATGCGCGTCCGAGCCATTTGAAGCCTCCCATGAGGTTTACATTTAGGTACTCGATGTCCAACAACGGTACCGCAGGTATCGCCTAATGAACAGACCCCTTCCGGAGCTGTGCTGCGGGGAGCCGGAGGTCGGAGATGTGACGGAGGACACACACGGTGGTCATGCGGCTACGGCCCGGCGTGGTGATCGCGATCGAACCGATGTCCCCCGCAAGCGGGTGGGCCCCCAGCTTGCGAGGGGAGTGCCCCCAGATCGCCGACGGCACCGACGACTACACCCCCGACTCGGACGGGTGGACACTGCGCACCCTGTCGGGTGCCCGCGCCGCGCGCAGCGAGCACACAGTCGCGGTCACCGCCGACGGGGCCCGCATCCTGACGTCATAGGCTTGGGGCATGGCCGAACTGACGATTCCCGCCGACATCAAGCCCAACGACGGTCGCTTCGGGTGCGGGCCGTCCAAGGTACGGCCGGAACAACTGCGGGCGCTGGCCGTCGCAGGCGATCTGTTCGGGACTTCGCACCGGCAGGCCCCGGTCAAGAACCTCGTCGGCCGTGTCCGTGACGGGCTCCGCGAGCTGTTCTCGCTGCCCGACGGCTACGAGGTCGTCCTGGGCAACGGTGGCTCGACGGCGTTCTGGGACGCCGCGGCGTTCGGCCTGATCGACAAGCGCTCGCTGCATCTGACCTACGGCGAGTTCAGCTCCAAGTTCGCGTCGTGCGTCGTCAAGAACCCGTTCGTCGGCGACCCCGTCATCGTCAAGGCCGACGCAGGCAGTGCCCCGAAGCCGCAGTCGGACCCATCCGTCGACCTCATCGCCTGGGCGCACAACGAGACCTCGACCGGCGTCGCAGTCCCGGTGCAGCGGCCAGAGGGATCCGGCGACGCGTTGATCGCCATCGACGCCACGTCAGCGGCAGGTGGCCTGCCGGTCGACATCAATGACGCCGACGCGTACTACTTCGCGCCGCAGAAGAACTTCGCCAGCGACGGCGGGCTGTGGATCGCGCTCCTGTCGCCCGCGGCGCTGGCCCGCATCGAGGCGATCGCCGGCTCTGGGCGGTGGGTGCCCGATTTCCTTTCGCTGCCGATCGCCGTCGAGAACAGCACCAAGAACCAGACGTACAACACCCCGGCCATCGGCACGCTGATCCTGCTCGCCGAGCAGATCGACTGGTTGTTGGGCAGCGGCGGCCTGGACTGGGCCGTCAAGCGCACCGCGGACTCGTCGCAGCGGCTGTACTCATGGGCGGAGGCGTCGAAATTCGCCACGCCGTTCGTGACCGATCCCGAGTTGCGGTCGCAGGTGGTCGGCACCGTCGACTTCTCCGACGACATAGATGCCGGAGCCGTGGCATCGATACTGCGGGCGAACGGCATCGTCGACACCGAGCCATACCGCAAACTCGGCCGCAACCAGCTGCGCGTCGGAATGTTCCCCGCCGTGGAGCCGGACGACGTCAGCGCGCTCACCCAATGCATCGACTGGGTGGTAGAACGCGTCTGACCTGCCGGGCGTGTCACCACGGTTACGGGCAGATAACAAAGTATGGTCCTCCTGATCGGGCTTGATATCCGGCCCGGAGGAGGTCGATATGCGGGAACTCAAAGTCGTCGGGCTGGATGTCGACGGCAAACGGATCATCTGCGAGAACGACGACTCCGGCGAGAAGTTCATCCTGCGGTCCGATGACCGGTTGCGTGCTGCCGTGCGCGGTGACAAGGCCGAGTCGAGTCCTAGCCAAATCGACGTCGAGGTCCCAAGCGTGCTGCGTCCCAAGGAGATTCAAGCCAAGATCAGGTCGGGTGCCTCGGTCGAACAAGTTGCCGCAGCTGCCGGTGCCGACATCGCGCGGGTCGAAAGGTTTGCCCATCCGGTGTTGCTGGAGCGCTCACGCGCGGCCGAGCTGGCAACCGCCGCTCATCCTGTGCTTTCCGACGGTCCGTCGGTGCTGACGCTATTGGAGACGGTGACGTCGGCGCTGGTGGCCCGCGGGCTGGATCCGGAGGACACGAGCTGGGACGCGTGGCGCAACGAGGACGGCCGCTGGACGGTGCAGATGGGCTGGAAGGCCGGCATGTCAGACAACGTCGCGCATTTCCGGTTCACGCCGGGCGCGCACGGCGGCACCGTGACCGCGTTCGACGACGCGGCGTGCCAGCTGATCGACCCCGACTTCGCCCGGCCGCTGCGGCCACTGGCCCCTGTTGCTCAACTGGACTTCGAGGAGCCGGTGCCGCCCGTCGCCGCCGCTGCGGAGCCGCCGCCGGCACCGAAGCCTGCGCGGGCCCGCAAGGGTAAGCCGCCCGTCCCCGCGTGGGAGGACGTGCTTCTCGGCGTGCGCTCCGGCGGCCAGCGATGAGCGGTCGCGCGAACAGCCGACGACGGCGCTGATCTCGCCTTGACCTGAAGTCCCGTTGAGGTCCTAGCGTCGACTTCATGGTCAGCCCCGGCCCGGTCGGCCTCCCCAGCAGCTATCCGACCGATGACGCGGCCGCTGCAGACGCTCAATGCCTACCTCGACGCATTGGACGCCGCCGGAATCCCCGCCGAGGCTCGGGCGCTGGCGGTGCTGTTGATCGTCGTGGCGACAACTGACCGCGAGGCCGCGCGACGGGCGGTCGCCACACCGCTGGACTTCCTGACGAAGGTAGGCGGGTGCCGCCGAAACCTGTTTCGGCAGGGCTTTTCTGAGTCCGATATGGACGACGTGAGCGACCGGTTGCTGGACGCCATCACCGCACGGGGCGAGCTCGATTGGATCGCGGCGCGTGTCGCGGAGTACAGCGCCGCGGGCGCCGATCAGGTGGCGTGCCAGGCCCGGCTGGCCGAAGCGCTTATCGGGTGAGCCCTGCGAGAGCCATCGCCAGCAGGGCGAGCCACGCGCCCGCCACGCCGACGCCGGAACCCAACACGAACCACCGCCAGACGGGCAGCTTGCGCCATCCCCACACCGTCGGGGCCAGCCCCCCCACGGCCACCAGGTTGAGCCCGACCGCCAGCAGCGGATGCACCCGGGTCAGTCCCAGGCTCAGCACCACAACCGCGGCGGCGGTCACCGCCGCGACGAACGCGGCCACAGTAAGACCCGTCGCCCATGGGGTGGAGTCGTCGATCACCCAAGTCAATCTAGTCTGCCAATTTTGCCCGTTCGTAGAACGCAAGCGCGGCGGCCGTGGCGACGTTGAGCGAATCGGTGCCCCGCGACATCGGGATTCGTACCCGCATGTCGCTCGCGCGCATCGCGTGTTCGGTCAACCCGGGTCCCTCGGCGCCGACGAGAATCGCCGCCTTTTCGTCGGCCACGTCGGTCATCGCATCCGGCAATGCGCAGGCGGAGGGATCGGGCGTCATGGCCAGCAGGCGAAACCCGTTGTCGCGCAGCAACTCCAGGTCATCCGGCCACGACTCGGCCCATGCGTACGGCACCAGCAGCGCGTGGCCCATCGACACCCGAACGGCGCGCCGATACAGCGGGTCGGCGCATCCGATGCCGAACACCACCGCGTCGACGCCGAGGCCCGCGGCATTGCGGAATATCGACCCGAGGTTCTCGTGGTCGTTGACGCCCTCGAGCACCGCCGCGGTGCGGGCACCTTCCAGCACCTGCGCCACGGTCCGCTCGGGCGGGCGCGCCGCCGACGCCAGCACCCCCCGGTTGAGATGGAATCCGACCACCTCGGCCATCACGTCCGCGTCGACCCGGTAGTACGGCACCTCGACGCCGCCGAGATCCGCCTCGAGTTCGCCGAGCCGCCGGTCGGTGCCCAGCATGGCCCTGGGGCGGAACCTGGAGGCCAGCATGCGCTGCACCACCAGCACCCCCTCGGCGATCACCAGACCCTTGCCGCTGGGCAGATCGGGCCTGCGGTCCACGCTGTTGAGGTCGCGGAAGTCGTCGAGCCTCGGGTCCGCAGGGTCGGCGACGTCGATTACGTGGGCACTCACGCGCTTTCGTCGACGATTCCCGACATCAGATCGGCAGCCACCAAAAGCGTCTGGCGCTGGTCGGGTTCGAGGCGGTCGAGGCGTTGCTTGAGCCATTCCTGGCTGGCGCGGCGCTCGGCCTCGATCAGCTCGGTGCCGGACCGGGATACCGACACCAGCACCTGACGGCCGTCGGCGGGATCCGCGTCGCGGGCGACGAAGCCAAGTTCGGCCAGCGAAGCGATGACCCGCGTCATGGACGGCGGGCGGACCCGCTCACGCGTGGCTAACGCCCCCGGCGTCATCGGGCCCTCCTTGGCAAGCGTCGACAACGCCGACAGCTGGGACAGCGAGACAGGGGAATCCGGACGCCGGAACCGCAATTGGCGAGCCAGACGAATCACTGCCAGCGACAGATCACTCGCCAGCCGGGCGTCGACGTCTTTCACAAGGCAAAGAGTACCTAGCACGTCTCGGGAAAACCGCCGAAACACCGGTCCATTTCTGACTACGGCGTAATCGGCTACGTTGTCAGCGTGGCACCGGAACCGCCCGCACTGCCGGCCATCCTGCTCGAGCCCTGGCCGGTCATCGTGGCGATCACCGCGGGCTGGCTCATCGCCACCGTTCTGGCGTTCACCGTGCCCGGCCTGCACGAGTGGCGACCGTTCACGGTCGCCGGCCTCGCCGTCGGCGCGCTCGGCACGTCGATCTTTCTATGGCAACGTCGCGCCGTTCGCCGCGGATCGCGCGGAGCACAGAGCGGGCTCAACTGAATTCGCCCAAGGAGGGCACGATGGCAGCACCGTTGTTGCAAGCACAGATCGACATCGACGCACCGGTGGACAAGGTGTGGGCACTGATCTCCGACCTCGGTCGGATGCCGCAGTGGAGTCCGCAGTGCCAAGTGATGAAGCCGCTCGGCCCGCTGCGCCAGGGCACCCGGACCATCAACCTCAACCGCCGCAACTATCTCTTCTGGCCGACCACGAGCACCGTCACCGAGGTCATCCCGGAGAAGAAGGTGGCGTTCCGGGTGAACATCAACCACACGATCTGGTGCTACGAACTGGAGCCAACCGATACCGGCACGCGGGTGACGGAGACCCGGCACGCCGAGAACGGCGTCACGGCGATCTCCAACATGGCGATCAACGCGGCAATGGGAGGCGTGCCCAGTTTCGAGCGTGAGCTCGTCGACGGCATGAACGAGACGCTGTCGCGCATCAAAGCTGCCGCGGAAAGCTAGTTCTCCGGCTCCACCACGTCAAGCACACCGTCGTCGAACGGGTCGTAGAGCGGGGACCCGGTGCCGGGCGGCTGAGGTGTGTCCGAGTGTGCGCCGCATCCGTATTCGGACTCGACGACATGCCCGTCGGCGGCCATTTCGTTGGCGCACACACCGAACAGGGTGCCCAGTGCCCCGGCCAGGGGAATGTAGAAGCCGCAATCACGGCACACGCGGCGGGTGGACCGAGCCATTGCCGATCCGGGGCCGAAGTCTCCGTCATGCCAGCGTTGCGCGGCGTCGCCGCGGCCCAATTCGCTGAGTACCTGACGGCGGCCCAGCCCAACCTCGAGGGCGACCTCGTCGACCTGTGGGTCACCGCTCGCCATGTAGCCGGGCACCAGTCGGGGGTCGTTGGCGGGCGGCGCCAGCAGATCCCCTGGGCTCAGGTCGCCAGCCTTGACGCGCTCCTGCCACGGCAGCCACTTGGGCGCCAGCAACGCCGTAGGGCCCGGAACCAACACGACTTCGCTAATCGTGGCATGGTCGGCGCCGGGACAGGCCGCCACGACGACGGCCCACTGCCAGCCACGGTATCCCGGCATATCGGCCAGGAACCGATGCGTCGCGGCGGTGGGGTCCTCGAAGGTGGCGCCGAGGTACTCGCCGACGGTGTCCTCACCGCTGAACTCGATGATCGCGGCGCGCGCCTGTTCGACGGCGCCCATCAGTACCGCCCCCAGGTCCGGGCGATCGGCGGTGTCCACGCTGTCCATCGCCACCAATACTGCCTCAAAGCGCGGACGGGGAGCCACACCGGCCGCCTGCACGCCCGCTACCGCCGCCATGGGGGAGAATCGTGGCGTGACCGGATCGCGGCGTGACCCTCGCTACTACCCGCCGCGCCCGCCGTCCGACGAGCATCCCGGGATGTCGAACTATCCCAGTGACCCCGGTGGCGACGGCGGTTACCGCCGATCGCGCCGGTCCACGCCCAGCGCCAATCGCTGGCTGCCGCCCTTGGACGAGCCCGCGCGGCCGTATACGTCCGAGTCGCCTCCGCCGAGCGCAGGTTCCAGCGCGGGCCAGAAGGTCACCGTCACAAGAGCGGCCGCGCAGCGCAGCCGCGAAATGGGTTCGAAGATGTACGGTCTCGTGCATCGAGCCGCCACCGCCGACGGCGCCGACAAATCCGGGCTGACCGCGCTGACGTGGCCGGTGGTCGCGAACTTCGCCGTCGACGCAGCGATGGCCGTCGCGCTGGCCAACACCCTGTTCTTCGCCGCGGCCAGCGGAGAGAGCAAGAGCAAGGTCGCGCTGTACCTATTGATCACCATCGCGCCGTTCGCCGTCATCGCCCCGCTGATCGGGCCCGCGCTGGACCGGCTGCAGCACGGCCGGCGGGTGGCGCTGGCCACCTCGTTCATGGTGCGCACCGTGCTGGCCGTGGTGCTCATCGCCAACTACGACGGCGCCACTGGCAGCTACCCGTCCTGGGTGCTGTACCCGTGTGCGCTGGGAATGATGGTGCTGTCCAAGTCATTTAGCGTGCTGCGCAGCGCGGTCACTCCGCGTGTGCTGCCGCCGACGATCGACCTCGTGCGGGTGAACTCGAGGCTGACGACCTTCGGGTTACTCGGCGGAACGATGGTCGGCGGCGCGATCGCCGCCGGCGCCGAGTGGGCGTTCGATCTGTTCCATCTGCCCGGCGCGTTGTACGTCCTCGTCGCGGTCACGATCGCAGGCGCGGCGCTGTCGATGCGGATCCCGAAGTGGGTCGAGGTGACCGCGGGCGAGGTCCCCGCCACGCTGAGCTACCACGGCCGCAGCGGGGAATTGCGCCGCCACCCCGAACAGCGCCAGACGACAGGCTCAGCACGACAACCGTTGGGCCGCAATATCATTGCCGCGCTGTGGGGCAACTGTACGGTGAAGGTGATGGTCGGGTTCCTGTTCCTGTACCCCGCGTTCGTGGCCAAGTCCCACGACGCCAGCGGCTGGGAGCAGCTGCGCATCCTCGGGGTGATCGGCGCGGCGGCGGCCATCGGCAATTTCGCGGGTAATTTCACCAGCGCGCGGCTGAAGCTCGGCTATCCGGCACTGCTGGTTGTGCGGTGCACGATCGCGGTCACCACCGTCGCATTGGCCACCGCGCTAACGGGCAAGTTGCTGGTGGCGGCGATCGCCACCCTGGTGACGGCCGGAGCGGCGGCGATCGCCAAGGCATCGCTGGACGCGTCGCTTCAGGACGATCTGCCGGAGAAGTCGCGCGCGTCGGCGTTCGGGCGCTCAGAGTCGTTGCTGCAGTTGGGCTGGGTGGCCGGCGGCGCCATGGGCGTATTGGTGTACACCGATCTGTGGGTGGGCTTCACGGCGATCTCCGCGGTGTTGATCCTCGGACTGGCGCAGACGGTGGTCAGCTATTTCGGCGAGTCGCTGATACCCGGATTGGGTGGCAACCGTCCGGTGCTCGCCGAACAGGAGGGCGGCAGTCCGGATAGGGCGGCGGTGGCGCCAGAGTCATGAAACGCGTCCTCAGCGCGCTGGCGGTCGTGGTGGTCGTCGCGTCGGTGCTGACCGGTGTGCTGATCTGGCGGCTCGCACAACACCCACCGCCGGAGCATCCTGAGATCAGCGCTTATTCGCACGGTCAGCTCGTGCGGGTGGGGCCGTATCGGTACTGCGAGGTGCTCAACCCCACCGACTGTGACACCCCGCGGACCGATGGCGAGCTCGCCGTCGACCCGCGCCACGCGGTGCAGTTGTCGGTGCCCCCCGAAATAGCCCGCGCCCCATGGATATTGGTGCGGTCCTACGAGGCTTCCGACGTCATCGACGAGTTCCGGCCCAACACGAAGCTTGCGGTAACCATCCCGACCGTGGATCCGCACCGCGGCAGGCTGTTTGGCGTCGCGGTGCAACTGCCGACCCTGGTCCGCGACGACGCCGGCAATGAATTCCCGGTGCCACACGCGGAGTGGTCGGTGCGCACGATCTGGCCCTAGCCCGCCCCGTGCCCGTCCGGTACGCGTTCGCTCTGCGGCGTGGGTCCTGGTGGCGTGCCGTCTCCAAAAGGCTTGCCACCTAACGCTTCCCGACCGTGCGGTGTGAGCCAGTTGGATAGATCGGGCCCCTTGGGCACGATCTGCGTCGGATTAATGTCCTTGTGCACGATGTAGTAGTGCTGCTTGATCTGGACGAAGTCGATGGTGTCGCCGAAGCCCGGTGTCTGGAACAGATCGCGCGCGTAGGCCCACAGCGCCGGCATCTCGGATAGCTTCTGCCGGTTGCACTTGAAGTGCCCGTGATAGACGGGGTCGAACCGCGCGAGGGTCGTGAACAGCCGGACGTCGACCTCGGTGATGGTGTCGCCGACGAGATAGCGCTGGTTCGTCAGCCGTTCTTCGAGCCAGTCGAGCGCGGTGAACAAACGGTCGTACGCCTTGTCGTAGGACTCCTGCGACCCGGCGAAACCACACCGGTACACGCCGTTGTTGACCTCGGTGTAGATGCGCTGGGCGACCTCGTCGATCTCGCCGCGCAGCTCTTCGGGGTACAGCCGTGGAGCGCCCTCGCGGTGGAACTTGGCCCACTGGGTGGAGAAGTCCAGCGTCATCTGCGCGAAATCGTTGGTGACGACCTCACCCGTGGGTACGTCGACGATGGCGGGCACCGTGATGCCCTTCTCGTAGTCAGGGAAGCGCTTGAGGTAGGCGTCCTTGAGCCGGGGAATCTTCAACACCGGGTCGACGCCGCCGGGATCCAGGTCGAAAGTCCAGCTGTCTTCGTCATGTGTTGGCCCGCAAAAGCCTATGGACAGAACGCCTTCCAGACCCAGCAGGCGTCGCACGATGATCGTGCGGTTAGCCCACGGACAGGCCCGGGCGACGGCCAGCCGGTAGCGGTCCGGCTCGACGGGATAGCCGTCGCGTCCGTCGGCCGTAATGCGCGTGGTGATGTAGTTGGTGTCGCGGTTGAACTCGCCACCGCTGGCGACATAGCTCATATGTCTATGATTCCCCGTCGAATGTGAACCTATGTGCGAGATTCCGGTGAATCTTCGAGCACAAGCGCAGATTCGACAGCGGTCTCTAGGCGTCCAGTTCGCTGGCGACGGCCCGGACCACCTCGGACACCCGACGCGCGACCTTGCGGTCCGGGTATTTACCCTTGCGCAGCTCGGGCTGCACGGCGCTCTCCAGCAGAGTGATCATGTCCTCGACCATGCCGTGCAGTTCGTCGGGCGTGTGCTTGTGCTCGGCGGCCGAGGCTTCGCGACGGGTCCTGGTGAGGCTCGGCGGCGAGTCGATGATCTTCAGGCTCAGCGCCTGCGGGCCGCGGCGCCCGGCGGCCATACCGAATTCGACCTTCTGGCCCGCCTTGAGTCCCTCGACGCCGTCCGGCAGCGCCGAAGACCGGACGTACACGTCCTCGCCGTCTTCCTGCGACAAAAAGCCGAAGCCCTTCTCGGCGTCGTACCACTTAACCCGGCCGGTCGGCACTGGTCTCACCCGCTTGTCTTCTCGGAGCAACGTACATATGGAACATAGAGAAAGCGTCCCGCCTGCGCCGGGACGCGTGTGGTGATCCTACTCGGAGGCCGCCGGGACCAGCACCCCCTTTACTCGGTAGTCTGAAACCACCGCTGGAGGAGAGATGCGCCTGATCCTGAATATCATTTGGCTGATCTTCGGCGGCCTATGGCTGGCGCTGGGCTACCTGCTGGCGGCGCTCATCTGCTTTGTCCTGATCATCACGATTCCGTTCGGATTCGCCGCGCTGCGCATCGCGTCCTACGCGCTGTGGCCGTTCGGCCGAACCATCGTCGAGAAGCCAGGACCGCGGCCAGGCGCGCTGATCGGCAACGTCATCTGGATCATCCTGTTCGGCATCTGGCTGGCCATTGGCCACGTGATCAGCGCCGTGGCGATGGCCATCACGATCATCGGCATCCCGCTGGCGCTGGCCAACCTCAAGCTCATCCCGGTGTCGCTGATGCCGC
This sequence comes from uncultured Actinomycetota bacterium, assembly GCA_963770305.1. Lineage (GTDB taxonomy): Bacteria > Actinomycetota > Actinomycetes > Mycobacteriales > Mycobacteriaceae > Mycobacterium. The sequence goes on along the minus strand of CAVYPB010000028.1, from coordinate 204,998 downwards.
TCGGCAAAGAGATCGTTCCCGTAGATGAGGCGCGCTCGCTCTCCTTTAATTCGCGAGCGGCCGGATGACCGTCATCGATCTGGGCGTGCCGTCGCTGGGGCCGGCCGAGCCGGCACCGACCACTGGCCCGCTCGTCGACACCTTCGGCCGGATCGCCACCGATTTGAGGGTGTCGCTGACCGATCGGTGCAACCTGCGCTGCACGTACTGCATGCCCGCCGAAGGGCTGGACTGGCTGCCGGGCGAGCAGTTGTTGGGCGCCGACGAGCTGACCCGGCTGCTCCGCATCGCGGTCACCAGGCTCGGCGTCACGAGCGTAAGGTTCACCGGCGGCGAGCCGTTGGTGGCCAAGCACCTCGAGACCGTCGTCGCCGCGACCGCAGCATTAAGGCCCCGCCCCGAAATCACGTTGACCACCAACGGCATTGGGCTAGACAAGCGCGCCGCCAAGCTCAAGCGGGCCGGGCTGGACCGGATCAACGTCTCACTCGACACCGTCGACGCCACACGCTTCGCCCACATCACCCGCCGCGACCGGCTGCACGACGTGCTGGCCGGACTCGAAGCCGCGAAGGCGGCCGGGCTGAGTCCGGTGAAGGTGAACGCGGTGCTGGATCCGGTCACCGGGCTGGACGACGCCGTCGCCCTGCTGCGATTCTCCCTCGACCACGGATACCAGCTGCGCATCATCGAACAGATGCCGCTCGACGCCGGTCACGAGTGGAAGCGCGGCGAGGTGATCGCCGCCGACGACGTACTGGCCGCCCTGCGCCGTCACTTCGATTTACGACCCGACGCGACGCCGCGCGGTTCGGCGCCTGCCCAGCTGTGGGAGGTCGACGGTGGTCGCGGCAAGGTCGGCATCATCGCCTCGGTCTCACACGCATTCTGCTCAGCCTGTGACCGCACCCGGCTCACCGCCGATGGTCAGGTCCGCAATTGCCTGTTCGCTCGTCAGGAGACCGACCTGCGCAGGCTGATGCGCGCAGGCGCCGACGACGGTGTGCTCGAAGCCGCGTGGCGGGCCGCGATGTGGGCCAAGGCTGCGGGACACGGCATCAACGACCCGGACTTCGTGCAGCCGGACCGCCCGATGAGCGCGATCGGCGGCTGACGTGGCGGTGAAGGTGACCGTCCGCTACTTCGCGGCCGCTCGCGCGGCGGCGGGGCTCGACGACGAGATCATCGGCGTTGCGCCGGGCACCACCGTCGCCGCGCTGCTGCACAGCCTCGGTGAGCGGGACCCCGAGCTGGCGAAAGTCCTGAGCCGATGCTCATATCTCTGCGACGGAATTGCAGTGCGGGACTTGGGGACGACACTGGGCGACGCTCAGACCGTCGATGTTCTTCCCCCATTTGCCGGCGGATAACCGTGATTTACGTCACATAACGAAACGGTCACAAGCTGGCCACGGATCGTTACCTCTCCGATTGCACCTGCGGAAACGCATTGGCGTCCTGGGGATTTAGAGGATTTTTAGGATTTGCCGCTGTCCGAATCGCCGAGCCGGTCAAAAGGTGACGTGACCGACGAGACCCGTTAGGTTCATCTCCCAAGCCTCTCGACACGTAATCGATTGGCCCGCCGTGCCTCAACTGCGCCGAGCTCCATCCGTTGATGCACGGACAACGACAAACAATTTGGATGGAGGCGGGGGACCCACCGGTCCACCGAATCATTAGGACCAGGAGCCGCATGCGGTTCCTTGGGGTGAAGCCTGCGCTGTTTCGACGGTGCAGGCCGGGCGACCTCTCCAGCCCGAACCCGACAGCTGACCTCGCGGGCGCAGAAGAGAGGACCTAGCGCACCTATGAGTGGACGGCACCGCAAGCCCACTGCATCGGCAGTAAACGTCGCGAAGATCGCCTTCACTGGCGCGGTCATCGGAAGCGGAAGCCTCGCCCTCGCCGGGCAAGCTGGCGCCGCCACCGACGGCGAATGGGACCAGGTCGCACGCTGCGAGTCCGGCGGCAACTGGGCGATCAACACCGGCAACGGCTATCACGGCGGGCTGCAGTTCACGTCGGGTACCTGGTCTTCGCATGGCGGAGGCCAATACGCACCGGCGGCCAACATGGCCACCAAGGAAGAGCAGATCGCCGTCGCCGAGCGTGTGCTCGCCTCCCAGGGCAAGGGTGCCTGGCCGGTATGCGGCGGCCCGCTGTCGCGTTCGACACCGCGCAACGTCATCGAGGAGCCGCAGGCCCTCGACGCCCCTGCCGTCAACGGCGAACTGCCGCCTCCGGACGCCGCGCCCTTCGACCCGATGTCGGCCCCGCTGCCCGATGCACCGGCGCCCGATGCGCCGCCCGCCGCTCCGCTGGATGCGCCGCTTCCTCCGCCCCCGCCGGCCGAGGAAGCACCGGTCGTCGATGCCGCACTCGACGCGCCGCTGCCGCCTCCGCCGCCCGCCGACGCCCCGCCGGTCGTCGATGCCGCACTCGACGCGCCGCTGGACTCCCCCGTACTGCCGCCGCTCCCGCCGGCTCCCCCGGCGCCGCCCGCGCCGGGGGCCGTCGCGGCACCCGCGCCGGATCCGCTGGCCCCGCTCAACGCGGTCAACATCCCCGGCCCGACGTTCGACGCCGCCAACCAGGCGATGACCGATCCCGCCGCCGCCTTGCCTGCGATGCCGGACGGCGTCCCGCACCTGACAAGCCCGGACAACCTGCCGCCGGGCTCCACAATGGATCCGAGCGCGACGGCCGGCGAGAACCCCAACGTCGGCTACCTCAAGGACTTGTGGCAAGCGGTGCAGAGCCATGACATCAGCGGTAAGGACGCGTTGATCATCGGGCTGTCCCAACGCGGGATGAACACGCCGTACCCGCAGCAGGCACCCGGCCCGAACGTGCCGGTCACCCCGCCGCCCCCCGCCGATCCGGCCGCGCCGCCAGCACCCGACGCGCCGCCGGCACCCGACGCATCGCCGATCCTGCCGCCCGCCTAGCGGGTCAGGCGGATCCAACCCACTCGTCGGCGCCGTCGGCGAAGAACTGGTGCTTCCACACCGGTAGCCGGGCCTTGACGGTGTCCACCAGTCGGGCGCACGTTTCGAATGCCGCCGCCCGATGGTCGGCCGCGACGGCAGCGACCAACGCCGCGTCGCCGATCTGCAGCGTGCCGATCCGGTGGCCGACCGCGATGGCCCGCACGCCGTGACAGTCGGCCGCGATCTCGGCGGCCACGTCGGCCAGAGTCTGCTGCGCTGAGGGGTGCGCGGAATACTCCAGCCGGATGACGGTGCGGCCGTCGTCGTGATCGCGAACCACGCCTGCGAATCCCACGACGGCTCCGGCAGACTCGTGTGCGACGAGCGCCTCGTACTCGGTCAGTTCGATCGGCTGCTCGCTCAGTTCGACGCGCAGCACGACGGCGGTCATCGCGTGTGGTCCTTGCCTGCGAGCTGATCCAGCGCATGCTCGAGGACGTCGTCGAGCACACCGAGGCCGTCTTTGACGCCCCCGGTGGAGCCGGGAAGGTTCACGATCAGCGTGCGGCCACTGACGCCGCATACGCCGCGCGACAATACCGACGTTGGCACGTGCGGCAGGCCGGAGCGCCGGATCGCGTCGGCAAGGCCGGGGATCTGATAGTCGACGATGTCCGCGGTGGCTTCGGCGGTGCGGTCCGTCGGCGAGATGCCGGTGCCGCCGGAAGTGATTATCACATCGACGTTTTCGCCGACCGCGGCGAACAGCGCCTTGACCACCCCGGAGCCGTCCGCGACCACCACGGGTGCCGGAGAGGTGATGCCATTCTGGTTGAGCCAGTCGACGATGATCGGGCCGCAGCGGTCCTCGTAGACTCCCGCCGCCGCCCGTGTGGACGCGATGACGACCCTGCCCGACCGCGTCATCACCGAGTCCACGCGCCGGTCTTGCCGCCCTCTTTGCTTAGCACCCTGACGTCGTCGATGCGGGCGGCGGGGTCGACGGCCTTGATCATGTCGTAGAGCGTCAGCGCGGCGACGCTGACCGCTGTCAGCGCCTCCATCTCGACGCCGGTGCGGTCGGTGCTGCGCACCGTCACCGTGATGCCGACTTTTTCGTCGCCGGCCTCGAAGTCGACATCGACTCCGGTCAGGGCGAGCTGGTGGCACAGCGGGATGAGGTCGCTTGTGCGTTTGGCGGCCAGGATGCCTGCCACCCGCGCCGTCGCCAGGGCGTCGCCCTTGGGCAGCCCGCCTGAGGCAATGAGGGCGACGACCTCTGGTGTCGTGTGCAGCGTCCCTGCCGCGACAGCCGTGCGCTTGGTGGCGTCCTTGCCGGTCACGTCGACCATGTGCGCCGCGCCCGACTCGTCGAGGTGCGACAGCCGATCAGGCCGAGGGGTCACCGCTACTTGTTTACGACCGTGATCGGGTGGACGTATGGAAGCTCGTCGGCCGGCTGCGGGAACTCCAGCTCACCGAAGGGCGACAGCGCGCCGGTGCGGTCCGTGGCCAGCTCGCTGACCGCGTGATCGTCGTCGCCGTTGACCTCGGGCCAGCCCGGGTCGACGTACTGCTTCTTCTGCCCTTTGTTCTCTCCCACGTGCACATTGTGGCAGGCGCCGCGAGCTGTGGCGACACCGGCGGGCTGCCTTACGCTGGTCAGCAATGACCGAAACTACTCCGGGCGTCCCCATGGGCGCCTGGCTGGCCGAGCTTGATGACGAGCGGCTGATTCGGCTGCTGGAGCTGCGGCCCGACCTGACACAACCGCCACCGGGCACGATCGCCGCACTGGCCGCCCGCGCGCAGGCCCGCCAATCGGTCAAGGCCGCCACCGATGAGCTCGATTTCCTGCGGCTCGCGGTGCTCGACGTGCTGCTCGTCCTGCACGCGGACACCGCGGCCGTCCCGCTGACCAAGCTGCTGGCGCTGATCGGCGACCGGGCGGGCGAGGACACCGTCACCGCCGCCGTCGACGCCTTGCGTGAGCGCGCGCTGGTGTGGGGCGACGCCACCGTGCGGGTGGCAGCCGAAGCCGCGGCCGGGCTGCCCTGGTACCCGGGCCAGGCCATTCTCGAAGTCACCGAGCCGACGGACATCGCGTCCCGGCTGGAGGCGCTCGACTCGGCCCAGCTCGAGCTGCTGCAAAGGCTGCTGGAGGGTTCGCCGATGGGCCGGACTCGCGACGCCGCGCCGGGCACGCCGCCGGACCGGCCGGTGCAGCGGCTGCTCGCGGCCGGCCTGCTGCGTCAGGTGGACGCCGAAACCGTGATCCTGCCCCGGCTGGTCGGTCAGGTGATGCGCGGCGAGCTGCCAGGACCGGTGCAGCTGACCCAGCCCGACCCGACGGTGTCGACCACCACCGTCGCCGATGTCGACGCCGTCGCCGCCGGCGCGGTGATCGACCTGCTGCGCGAGGTCGAGCTGGTGCTCGAAACTCTCGGCGCCACACCGGTTCCCGAGTTGCGCAGCGGCGGCCTGGGCGTGCGCGACGTCAAGCGGCTGACCAAGCTCACCGGCATCGACGATGGCAGGCTCGGCCTGATCCTCGAGGTGTCGGCGGCGGCGGGGCTGATCGCGGCGGGGCTGCCCGAACCCGACCCGCACGACGGCGTCGGGCCGTACTGGGCGCCGACGGTGGCCGCCGACCGGTTCGTCGATTCTCCGACGGCCTCCAAATGGCACCTGCTGGCGTCGACCTGGCTGGACCTGCCCGGCAGGCCGAGCCTGATCGGTAGCCGCGGACCCGATGGCAAACCCTATGCAGCGCTGTCGGATTCGCTCTTCTCCACGGCGGCGCCGCTGGACCGGCGATTGCTGCTCGACGTGCTGGCCGACCTGCCCGCGGGGTCGGGCGTCGACGCCATCTCGGCGTCACGCGCGATGATCTGGCGGCGCCCTCGGTGGGCGGTGCGCCTGCAGCCCGATCCCGTCGGCGACCTGCTGACCGAGGCGCACGCACTGGGTGTGGTGGGCCGTGGCGCGATCGCCTCGGCGGCGCGCAAGATGCTTGCGGGCGGCCCGGCAGACGCGGTCGTCGCCGCGATGGACAAGGTGCTCCCCGAACCCATCGACCACTTCCTGCTGCAGGCCGACCTGACGGTCATCGTGCCCGGGCCCTTGCAACGCGACCTGGCTGAGCAACTGGGTGCTGTGGCGAACGTGGAATCCGCGGGCGCGGCGATGGTGTACCGCATCAGCGAGGCCTCGATCCGGCGCGCCCTCGACACCGGGCGCACCGCAAGCGAACTCCATGCGTTGTTCAACCGACATTCGAAAACGCCTGTGCCGCAAGGACTGACGTATCTGATCGACGACGTCGCACGCCGGCACGGGCAGCTGCGCGTCGGGATGGCCCAGTCGTTCGTCAGGTGCGAGGATGCGGCACTGCTGGCCCAGGCCGTCGCATCGCCCGCCGTCGAGCAGCTGGAGATGCGCTTGCTCGCGCCGACTGTGGCGGTGTCCCAGGCGCCGATCTCCGAAGTGCTCTCCGCGCTGCGCGACGCCGGTTTCGCGCCTGCGGCCGAGGATTCCACCGGCGCGATCGTCGACATCCGCGCGCGCGGCGCCAGGGTACCCGCGCCGCCGCGACGCCGCGCGTACCGGCCTACACCGACACCCACCAACCAGACGCTGGGCGCGATCGTCGCGGTGCTGCGCAAGGTGGCGGCGACACCGTTCTCCAGCATGCGGCTCGACCCAACCGTCGCGATCTCGCAGCTGCAGGAGGCCGCGCACCTGCAGTCGTCGGTGGTGATCGGATACGTCGATCCGGCCGGGGTGGCCACGCAGCGGGTGGTGGCTCCGATCAACGTCCGCGGCGGGCAACTGACGGCTTACGATCCGGCGTCCGGCCGGGTGCGCGAGTTCGCCATCCACCGCGTCACCTCGGTGGTGGCGGCGGACTCGAGCTAGATCACCGAAAGGCGAAGTGCGCCAGGCGCGTTCTCCGGCACGATCGGATGATGCGGTGCGACTGGCGAGGTTCGTTGGTAGGCAGCACCAAGCCGGGGACGGGGATCTGGTTCGCCCTTGTTGGGCCACATCGCGACGGCTCGTTCCGAGAGTGCCGTGATCGTCAGCGCCGGATTGGCCCCGAGGTTCGCGGGGATCGCAGAGCCGTCGATGACGTGCAGGCCTTCATAGCCGTACAGCCGCTGATACGGGTCGACGACGCTGGTTTCGGGTGAATCACCGATAGGACACCCGCCGATGAAATGTGCAGTCTGTGGCCTGTTGACAAGGTCACCGTACAAACCGCGGGGGTCGCCGTCGATCTTGTCGGCGACCCGGCGGGCGATGTCGTTGGCTGTTGGAATCCAGTTCGGGTTCGGCTCGCCCCTGCCCTGCCGCGAGGTCATCTTCATGCCGAACAGGCCGCCCTTGAGATAGGTGGTCAATGAGTTGTCCAGATCCTGCATGACGAGCAGCATCAACGTCCGTTCAGAGGCCCGGCGAACGTTGAATGTCCGTGCCAGCGCACCAAGGTGGCGCATGTTGGTCAACACCCAATTGGCAAAACGATGGTTGTCACCGTCGACCAGGGTTGTGTTGAACAAATACGGTAGGTTGCTGCCTTTGCCGTGCCGGAACGCTTCGATGTGGGTGTTCACGTCCGGATGGATCGACGAAGTCCCAACGATGCCCTCGGCGAGGTCGCTTCGCGTGCGGGAGGTAGCGAACAGGTTGACCTCCGAATTCGTTCGAGTCAGTTCACCCAACCGCGGGGAGATCCGGGGTAACGATCCACCGGCCCGAAGGCGATGCAACAGGTTCTGTGTGCCTAGAGCGGCGGCGGAAAAGACCACCTGGTCGGCTCGCCACGTCCGGCGTTGCCTGCGCGTCCACCGCCCGCTGCGAACGGTTTCGACGTCGTATCCACCACCGGGTGCTTCGCGCACATCCACGACCATCGTCATCGGATGAATCTGTGCCCCAGCCCTCTCGGCGAGATACAGATAGTTGCGTTCGGTGGTGTTCTTCGCGTTGTTGGAGCAACCCGACATGCACCGGGTGCAGAAAACGCAGCCGGCACGATCGGGTCCTGCGCCACCGAAGTATGGGTCAGGAACCGATTTACCCGGCTCGCCGAAGAACACGCCCACCTGTGTGGGGTGGAATGTGTGCGCGACGCTCAAGTCGTCGGCGACTGATTTCAGAACCTCGTCAGAGGGTGTCAGTCTCGGGTTCGTCGCGACACCGAGCATGCGTTTTGCCTGGTCGTAATGCGGCGCCAGTTCAGCCTTCCAATCGGTGATCGAAGCCCATTGTGGATCCTCGTAGAACCCTTGGAGCGGTTCGTAGAGGACGTTCCCGTAGTTCAACGAGCCACCGCCCACACCCACACCCGACACGATGAAGACGTTGTTCAGGACGGTCAGCTGGGTCGGGCCGATCATGCCGAAATAGGGCCGCCACATGCTTTTCCGCAGATGCCAGTTGTTGGGCGGAAAATCCTCCGCCCGCCAGCGGGCGCCCTTCTCCAGGACCCCGACGCGATACCCCTTCTCGCTCAGCCGAAGGGCAGCCACCGATCCGCCGAACCCCGATCCGATAACAATGACGTCATAGTCGGCGCTCATGCATTTACCCACCTCTCGACGGCTCCGGTCCCGTTTCCAGCGTTCATGGCATCGAGGAGGAGCAATAGCGTAGGTCGGTACGTCACTTCTCGGCGGGAAAATCGGCGGCGCAGGACAGGAAGTTCACAGGACCGTTGGTGAACATGTCCGTGTGACAACGGTGTTAATGGCGGCGGCGGGGGCACAAGCGCCGGGGCACCGCGGTCTGTCGCTCTTGCACGGATGGCTGCCGCCGACGGTGCAGGCCGTGGCGGCCGTGGTCCTCGTGGTGGCAGTCGGATGGCGTTCGCGACGGTGGCGACTGGTGTGGCTGCCGGTGGCGATCGTCGTCGGCCTGATCCTGGCGGCATGGACCCACTGGTACATCGATTCGCAGGGCATGGCGGGAGATCCCGCGCCGTCGTCGCTGTGGGTGTGGGTCGGCCTAACCGGCCTTGCACTGGCGGTTGCGGTGCTGGGTTGGCGCGGCAGCGGGTGGCGACGCCGAGCGGTGTCGCTGGTGACGGTGCCGCTTTGCTTGCTCAGCGCGGGCGTGGCGCTGAACCTCTGGGTCGGCTACTTCCCGACGGTTCAGGCGGCCTGGAACGAGTTGACTGCGGGCCCGCTGCCCGACGAGACCGATCTGCCCACCGTCATGGCCATGCGGGGCAAGGGCGTTCCGGCACACGGGGCGCTCGTCCCTGTGACCATTCCCGACGACGCATCGCAGTTCAAACACCGCACCGAGCTGGTGTATCTCCCGCCGGTGTGGTTCGCCAATCCTGCGCCCAAGCTGCCGGTGGTCATGATGATCGCCGGCGAATTCAACACCCCATCGGACTGGCCGCGCACCGGAAACGCCATCGCCACCATCGACAACTTCGCCGCCGCGCACGGCGGCAACGCGCCGGTGTTCGTCTTCGTCGACGTCGGCGGGTCGTTCAACAACGACACCGAATGCGTCAACGGGCCCCGCGGCAACGTCGCCGACCACCTAACCAAGGACGTGCCGTCCTACGTGGTCTCCACCTTCGGAGTCCAGAACGCCAACTGGGGGGTCCTGGGCTGGTCGATGGGTGGCACGTGCGCGGTGGACCTGACCGTGATGCATCCGGAGTTGTTCAGCACCTTCGTCGACATCGCAGGGGACATGGGGCCCAATGCCGGCACGAGGGAGCAGACGATCGCCCGGATCTACGGCGGTGACGCTGCCGCCTGGGCGACCTACGACCCCACCACGGTGATCACCAAGCACGGCCCGTACCGGGGTGTCTCGGGGTGGTTCGCGATCTCCTCCGATGCCCCGACCCAGCGCAAGGGCGGCTACGGCAACCCCAATGGGGTCGGCCTCGGCGGCCAGGACGCCGCGGGCAGGACGGGGGATCAGACCGACGCCGCCAACGCGCTGTGCAAGCTGGGCCACGCCAACGGCGTCACCTGCTCGGTGATCGCAACACCAGGTAAACACGACTGGCCGTTCGCGATGGACGTGTTCACCTCTTCACTGCCCTGGCTGGCAGGCCAGATCGGCACACCCGGCGTCCCGAAGATTCCGCTACCCGGGGGCGGCGCTGCGGGACCGGCGGGCGCTCCGCTGCAGGCCGCGACCCACTGATACGCCGGGTGTACGCAGGGATCCGGATAATGAACAGAATGACCGACGGCCCCCTGATCGTGCAGTCCGACAAGACGGTGCTACTCGAAGTCGACCACGAGTTGGCCGGTGCAGCGCGCGCCGCGATCGCCCCGTTCGCCGAACTGGAGCGCGCGCCCGAACACATCCACACCTACCGCATCACCCCGCTGGCGCTGTGGAACGCCCGCGCGGCCGGCCACGACGCCGAACAGGTGGTCGACGCGTTGGTGTCGTTCTCGCGCTACGCCGTGCCGCAGCCGCTGCTGGTCGACATCGTAGATGTGATGGCCCGCTACGGGCGGCTGCAGCTGGTGAAGAGTCCCGTTCACGGCCTGACCCTGGTCAGCCTCGACCGCGCGGTGCTCGAGGAAGTGCTGCGCCACAAGAAGATCGCGCCGATGCTCGGCGCCCGCATCGACGACGACACCGTCATCGTGCACAACAGCGAGCGGGGCCGCGTCAAGCAGATGCTGCTCAAAATCGGTTGGCCCGCAGAGGATTTGGCCGGCTACGTCGACGGCGAGAAACACCCGATCAGCCTCGATCAGGAGAACTGGCATCTGCGCGACTACCAGGAGATGGCCGCGCAGTCGTTCTGGGAGGGCGGCTCGGGCGTAGTGGTGCTGCCGTGCGGCGCGGGTAAGACGCTCGTCGGCGCGGCGGCGATGGCCAAGGCCGGCGCAACCACGCTGATCCTCGTCACCAACACCGTGGCGGGCCGGCAGTGGAAGCGCGAACTGATCAACCGGACATCGCTGACCGAGGACGAGATCGGCGAATACTCCGGGGAGAAAAAGGAAGTCCGGCCGGTCACCATTGCTACCTATCAGGTGATCACGCGTCGCACCAAGGGCGAATACCGGCACCTCGAACTGTTCGACAGCCGCGACTGGGGCCTCATCATTTACGACGAGGTGCACCTGCTGCCGGCGCCGGTGTTCCGGATGACCGCGGACCTGCAGTCGCGGCGTCGGCTCGGGCTGACCGCCACGCTGATCCGCGAGGACGGCCGCGAGGGCGACGTGTTCTCGCTGATCGGCCCCAAGCGCTACGACGCGCCGTGGAAGGACATCGAAGCCCAGGGCTGGATCGCGCCGGCCGAATGCATCGAGGTGCGGGTGACGATGACCGACAACGAGCGCATGCTCTATGCCGTCGCCGAACCCGACGAGCGCTACAAGCTGTGCTCGACCGTGCACAGCAAGATCGCGGTGGTGAAGTCGATCGTGGACCGCCACCCCGGCGATCAGGTGCTGGTGATCGGCGCGTACCTGGATCAGCTCGACGAGCTGGGCGAGGAGCTGAACGCCCCTGTGATCCAGGGTTCGACGAAGACCGCGGAACGCGAGTCGCTGTTCGACTCCTTTCGCCGTGGCGAAATCTCGACACTGGTGGTGTCCAAGGTCGCCAACTTCTCCATCGATCTGCCGGAAGCCAATGTGGCGGTGCAGGTTTCGGGCACCTTCGGGTCGCGGCAGGAGGAGGCGCAACGGCTGGGCCGGCTGTTGCGACCCAAGGCTGACGGCGGCGGCGCGATCTTCTATTCGGTCGTGTCGCGCGACAGCCTGGACGCCGAATACGCCGCGCACCGGCAGCGGTTCCTTGCCGAACAGGGCTACGGCTACGTGATCAAGGACGCCGACGACCTGCTCGGCCCGGCGATATGACCGTCCGCCGGGTGGTGCCGATCCTCACCGTGTCGGAGCTGGACGCGGCAGTTGTCGTGTACAAACGGATACTCGGCTTGCGCGAGGTGATGAACCATGGATGGATCGTGACGCTGGCCGACGACGAGCTTCGCCATCAGGTAAGCCTGATGACCAAGGATGCGACCGCACCGGTCAACCCCTCGGTGTCGGTCGAGGTCTACGACGTCGACGCCACCTACCGCGCGGCGGTCGACGCCGGGTTGCAGATCGTCCATCCGCTGAGCGACGAGGAATGGGGCGTTCGGCGGTTCTTTTTCGCCGACCCGTCCGGCAACGTCGTCAACGTGTTGAGCCACTTGCCCGGTTCGTGACAGCTACGGTTGACATGGTTTGCCATGGACACCGACACCTGCAGGGAAATTCTGGGGGCTGCCCGCGAGGCGCACCTCCGCCGGGACTGGCAGGCCAGCTATGCCGGCTTCGCGCAAGCGCAGGAATCCGCGCCGCTGGCTCCCGACGACTTGGACGCGCTGGCGGTCGCGGCCTGGCGGCTGGGTCGGTGCAAGGAATCGGTTCGCTTCGCTGAGCAGGTGTTCGCCGAGATGGTCCGGGCAGAGCCCGCTGCGGCGGCCACGAAGGCAGTTGAGGTCGCACTCGCCTGGCTGACCCGCGGCGATCTCAACATCGGTCAAGGGTGGATGAACCGCGCCCGTCGGCTGCTCGACGGCACAACGGAGAGCCCGACTCACGCATATCTGGCGTACCTCGATGCGTGGATCGCCGACCTCATCGGAGACGCGGATGCACTTGCACAGAAAGTCGCGGAACTGAGGGCGATGGCCGACCGGCTCGACACTCCTGCGGTGACAACGCTCGGTTTGGTGAGCGAGGCGCTCGTCGCCATCGGGGAATCCAGGGTCAAGGACGCCTTCGGGCTCATTGACGAAGCCATGCTGCCCGTGCTGGCCGACGAGGTTCCCATCGAATGGGCCGGCGACATCTACTGCCTTGTTCTTCACCACTGCCACCGGCTGGCGGATCAGCCCCGCATGCGGGCCTGGACACAGTCGATGACGCGCTGGTCCGAAGACATCGCCGCGTCGCCGACGTACGGCGGCCTGTGTGAGATTTACCGGCTGCAATTGCGGGCCGCGACCGACGACTATCGCACGCTCGAGGACAAGCTGTCGGCCGCCAGCCGCAATCTCGAAGAGGTCAACACCTTCGCCGCTGCGGAGGGTTACTACCAACTCGGAGAGATACGCCGATTGCGTGGCGATCTCGAAGGTGCGCTTGCTGCGTTCTCGCGTGCACGCGAGAAGGGCACCGACCCGCAGCCGGGTGAGGCACTGGTGCGGCTCCAACAGGGTGACAGCGACGCAGCATGGACCGCGTTGCAGATGGCTCTCGGCTGGCAGGACCGCATCGGTCGGATACGGCTGCTGCGCACCGCGGTCGAGGTAGCGCTTGCGCGCGACTGCCTAGAGGAGGCCGAAACACTCTGCCGTGAGCTCGAAAGCGGCGCAACTGAATTCGGAACCCCGGGATTTCGGGCATGGGCGGCTCACGCGCGTGGCGCACTCCTCGTTGCGAGCGGAGAGCACAATGCGGCGCTCGACGCATTGCATAAGGCACTGCGTGAATACCGAACCCAGCAGTGCCGCTACGAAACCGCACAGGTCTACGAGTGGATGGCGAAGGCGCATGCCGCACTGGGCGAGCACCAGGCCGCTGATGCCGACACCGCCACCGCCGAAAGCATCTACCGCCAACTGCGGGTGGAGCCCGTTCGCAAGCCGGCCACGCCATCGCCCGGCGGTCTCACGAAACGCGAAGTCGACATCCTCACTCGGATCGCCGGTGGAGCGACCAATAAGCAGGTGGCCGAACAGGTCTTCCTCAGCGAGAAGACGATCAGGCGCCATTTGGCGAACATCTACAGCAAGCTTGGCGTCTCGTCGCGGACTGCCGCCGTGTCCTGGGCGTACGCCAACAGGGTGGTCGATCCCGCGGCACCCGCCGACGGCTAGCGGAGAGGACTCTCGTACATCATTTGACCCACATCAGGCGTGCACATTCGCATCATTCGGCCGATGAATCCGGCCTGGTGCGGCCCTAGCGTTATCGTCACAGCGCTTCAGTGGCGTAGACCCGGCAAGGAGTTGAACATGTCCGCGGAATTCCCGACGCAGCAACCAGGGGTCAATTACCTCACCGAGGGCGGCCAAGAAACCGAAATCTTGTACAAGTACGGGTTCGATCTCCCGCACTTCGCGATGTTTCCGTTGCTCGACAATCCGCGGGCCGTGGCGGAGCTGCGCGGCATGTACGGCCGGTATCTGGACATCGCAGCGCGGCATGGGTTCGGCGTCGTCGTTGGCGGTCTCGACTACCGTGCCAGTCCCGACTGGGGATCGCTGCTCGGCTACTCACGTGAGTCGCTGGCCGAGATGCAGTTGCGCGCCATCGATTTCCTGCGCGAGGTAGCCGGGCCGTACGCGGGGCAGGTGCCCGCGCTCAAGTACGCAGGCATCGTCGGTCCGCGCGGTGACGCGTATCAGATCAACCAGACGATCACCGCCGAGGAGGCAGAGGTATACCACGGCGAACAACTCGCCACACTGGCCCGCGCCGGCGTCGACTTGGTCGAAGCGATGACGTTCAACAGCGTTCCCGAAGTCATCGGACTGGCCCGTGCCGCGGCACGCGCGGGCCTGCCTCTCTCGGTCTCATTCACCCTCGACAACGCGACACGGCGGCTCGTTTCAGGGCCGACGCTGAAGGCCGCGATCGAGACCATCGACGCGCAGACCGGTGATGACCGGCCGACCTTCTACGGCATCAACTGCTCGCACCCGTTGGAGTTCATGTCTGCGATCGAGCCCGGCAGCTGGTTCGAGCGGGTGCGGTGTCTGCGCCCCAATGCCGCGATGATGGACAAGATCTCGCTCTGCACGCTCGGGCACCTCGAGTCCGGTGACCCGGCACAACTCGGTGAACTCATGGGCGCCTTGGCTCGAGAGCACCCGCACATCGACATGTGGGGCGGCTGCTGCGGCACGTGGGAAACCCACCTCGACGAGATTGCGCGCAACGTGGTCGCGGCCCGCGCCATCGCTGTCTAGGTATGCGGCCCAATAGGTTTCGAAACGGTCAGTAGCACCACCGCATCCTCCACGGCATGAAGGCCGTGCCGGGTCCGCGGCAGGACGATGTGGTCGCCGGGCGACCCGTCCCAGCCTGACGAGGAGTTGGTTACCCGCACCCTCCCGTGCAACACCTGCAACGTGGCCTCTCCGGGGCTTTCGTGATCGTCCATCGCGCTGCCTGCGGTCATGGCCATCAGCGTCTGTCGCAGCGAATGCTCGTGGCCGCCGTAGACGGTGTGTGCGCTGCGACCGCTACTGGCCGCGCGGGCTGCCTCCAGGTGCTGGCGTGCGAGCGCGGTGAGTGAGATCTTCTCCATCGCCGGTACTCCTTCCAGACGATCGGATATGTCGACGAGCGGATCGACTATGGATCGTCTCACTTTTGACCCGTTGAATTCGAGACATGACCAACAACACCATTCTCGTCATCGGCAGCACCGGCAAGACCGGAAAGCGTGTCGCAGCTCAACTCGACAAGCGCGGCGTTCCCGTCCGGCACGGATCACGCTCAGCCGACATCCCATTCGACTGGGACAACCCGCAGACCTGGGCGCCCGCGGTGGCGGGTGTCGACAAGGTCTACCTCACGTATTACCCGGACCTGGCCGTCCCCGGCTCGGTCGACGCCATCAGCAAGCTCACGGAACTGGCCAAGAACGCCGGCGCCAGCAGGCTGGTGCTGCTGTCCGGCCGCAACGAAGCCGAGGCGGAGAAGACCGAGCGCGTCGTCATGGCGTCCGGGCTGGAGTGGACGATCGTGCGGTGCGCGTTCTTCGCACAGAACTTCAACGAGGGCGCGTGGCTCGACGAGGTGCTCGCCGGCACGGTGTCGCTGCCGGTCGACCATGTGCAGGAGCCGTTCGTGGACGCCGACGACATCGCCGACGTTGCGGTGGCCGCGCTGACCGACGACCGCCACGTCGGCCAGCTCTACGAGCTGACCGGTCCGCGGCTGCTCAGCTTCCGCGACGCCGTCGCGCAGATCGGCGCGGCCGCAGGCCGTCAGATCAGCTTCGTGTCGGTGCCGATCGCAGACTACACCGCGATGCTCACGGAATACGGTCTGCCACAAGACTTCATCTGGCTGTTGAACCACCTCTTCACCGAGGTGCTCGGCAGCAAGGTGCAACTGGCCGATGGTGTGCAGCGAGCACTGGGACGCGAGCCCAAGGACTTCACCGACTTCGCCCGCGAAACCGCCGCGACCGGCGTGTGGACAGTTTGAATTTCGGTGAGCGAATCTCCGTCGAATCGCGGGGAACCGCTCATTCCGACGGGAACCGCTCCCGCAACGTATCCAGGAGCTGCCGCGCCTCCGAGACGCGCCCGCGCATCCGCACGAGGCCCTCCGGGGGCCGATTCTCATCGTCGATGCCACGCTCACACCGCCGCAGCCAACGCCTCTCCATCGAGGCGGCAAGCTCCTCCAATTCTGCGATCTCACCTTGCAGAATGTCGTCGAACATCCGCGCTTGCGCCGCGTCTGCGGGGTGCGCGGGACGTGCCCACGCGTCGGCGTGGTCTCGGACGGGGACCTGCGCGATGCGCGGTTGCGGCACCCACACCGGTTCCCATGGTCGGAGGCCTACCTCGCGTGAGATCGATAGCACCCACAGATCCTCTCCCGGGAATGCCGGATCAGCGACCCCACAGGTTCACTTACCGGTTAAGTTTCGTCGGCTGGACGTTACCCTTGAGCGATGCACACGCACTGGGCACATGTCGACCGCGGCGCCGCCGGGTTGGCAGCCGGGCGCCTACTCGGATTCTCCGGCGCCGTCGCCCTACTGACTACCGGCTACTCCGCCGGGCAGGTCCGGGTCCCGTTGCGGTGATACCTCTTCTGCGCCAGGGCTTTTCACATGCTCTGCTTGCCGCGGCGCTGGTCGTTGTATTGTCGGCGCTGGTCGCCGGCCTGCTTCGGTTCGGATTCCCGTCGGCCGGTGGGGATCTGCGGCCGGCAGCCATGCCTCTTCGTCGCCGACAGCCAATGCCGGAGTCTCGCGCGTGAATTCGCGGATTACAGCACACACCGCCGGATTGTCTTCTCCCTGACGCCAGACCAGCGACCATGTCCACAGCGGTGTCGGGTGGACCACCGAACGCCGCACCAGCCCGCTGGGCTCCTGCGTGTTCTGGCCCCTCGGGCTGTTCACCACTGGTCGGCGGAGCCTCCGTATGTGCTCGAAAAACGTTGGGCCGGTGACTCCTCCGTCGTCGACCCGCACGATGCGCGCGCCCGTGTCGGCGGCGAACTGCTCCGCGTAGCGATTCCACGACGACCAGCTCGTCTCGTCGGTGTCCAAGAGCACCACAGTATCCTTCGCCTCGACCGGCGACGTGTCCGAGCCGACACACAACGAATAGAGCCGGTCCACCCCGACGAGATGAGCATCCAGGGAGAGTGAAACGAGATCCGTTGTCTGCACCCAGCAGATCGCGAGGTCAAGGTTTCCGTCGGCGACCCGGGCGGCCTGCGTGTGCGACGGCATGACCCAGGTGTCAACGCGCAGCTGTGCCACGCCTGCGGTCCGTTCGGCCCAGTCGGTGGGACACCACTTCACATATCCGATCCGGACCGGTTCGGATGTGAGGAGGCCGGCCGCACGCCTGCGCAACGCGTCGGCCTGATCCACCAGCGCGCGCGCATGCGGCAGCAGAGCCGCACCGCTTGCGGTCAGGGCAACGGAGCGCCGGTCGCGGTCGAACAGGGGGACCTTCAAGTCACGTTCGAGCGCCTTGATCTGCTGGGAGAGCGACGGGCCCGCGATATGCAACCGCTCAGCCGCGCGCCCGAAGTTCAACTCCTCGGCCACCGTCACGAAGTAGCGCAGCTGCCGCAGCTCCACCGGGCAAGCGTAGTGCAGTGAGAGGCAGCGCCTATCAACAGGGAGCAAACCGGTCGTTCCGGCCGAGCATGGGCCGGGCGCAGTCTGCGTTGAAGCGTGCATCACAACGACGAAGGGATCAGACAATGAGCAACTCGCAGCCCGTCGCCATCATCACGGGCGCCTCACAGGGCATCGGCGCGGGCCTGGTGACGGCATACCGCAAGCTCGGATACGCGGTGGTCGCCAACTCCCGCAGCATCGACGAGAGCGACGACCCGATGGTGCTGACGGTGCCCGGCGACATCGCGCGGCCCGGCGTCGGACAGCGGATTGTCGATGCGGCGCTGGCACGGTTCGGCCGGGTCGACACCGTGGTGAACAACGCGGGGATCTTCATCGCCAAGCCATTCACCGAGTACACCGACGAGGACTATGACGCCGTGACGGGAGTGAACATGCGCGGCTTCTTCGAGGTTTCGCGTGCCGCAGTGGCCGCGATGCTCGAAAACGGCGGCGGCCACGTGGTGAACATCTCCACAAGCCTGGTCGACCACGCCAACTCCGCAGTCCCATCGGCGTTGGCGTCGCTTACGAAGGGCGGGCTGAACGCGGTAACGAAGGGGCTCGCGATCGAGTACGCCGGCCGCGGTATTCGCTCGAACGCCGTTGCCCTCGGCGTGATCCGCACTCCAATGCACGACCCGTCGTCCTACGACGCGCTGGCCAAACTGCATCCGATCGGTCGTCTCGGTGAGATCGACGATATCGTCGACGCGGTTCTCTATCTGGAGAACGCGGCCTTCGTCACCGGCGAGATCCTGCATGTGGACGGTGGCCAAAGTGCAGGGCACTGATGTTCTGCGCGGCGTCCTGGACCAATGGAAAGCGGGCGTCGACGCACACGAACCACAGAAGGTGGCCTCGGTGTTCACCAAGGACGCGATCTTCCAGGGGCTCCGCCCATACAGCGTGGGTCGCCAAGGCGTCGCCGACTATTACGACACCCAACCGCGCGGTATGACGGTCAGCTACCGCATTCTGGAAACCCGCAGGCCCACGGAGGAATTGGTGCTCGGATACGTTCGTGCCGACTTCGCGTTCCCAGACAGGCCCACGGTGAGCGTGCACTTGAGCGTGCTCGTCACCCACCGCGACGCCGGCTGGCGGATCCGGCACTATCAGGCGTCGCCCGTCGTCTAGCTCAGCGCGGGGATCACCTTCTGCTCGAAGAGCTCGATGCCGGACCGGTCGTAGGCGGCCTCGGGGAAGTTGAGGATCGCGTACTG
Source organism: uncultured Actinomycetota bacterium (assembly GCA_963770305.1). GTDB lineage: Bacteria > Actinomycetota > Actinomycetes > Mycobacteriales > Mycobacteriaceae > Mycobacterium. The sequence continues at coordinate 185,950 of CAVYPB010000028.1, read as the reverse complement.
GCAGCCGAGCTCGCGCATCCGCTTGAGCTTGTCGACGACCTGCTCCGGTGTGCCGGAGGCGGCGTCGGGTGCGGTGGCCATGGCCAGCATGCTGTCGACGGCGGCCTCGTTCGCCTTGGCGACCTGGCGGGCGCGCAACCGGGCGACTCGCTCCTTGACATCGGCGTCCGACTCGCCGATCACGGCGTTGAAATTGGCCGACCGCACGATCGCGTCGTAGTCGGTGCCGACGTCACGGCAGTGGTCGGCCAGCACCTGCGACTTGTGCGCGAATCCGTCGGGCTCGGAGGTGAAGTTGGTGTACTGGGCATACTTGGCGGCGATGCGCAGCGTCACCTTCTCGCCGCCGCCGGCGATCCACAGCGGAAGACCGCCGTCCTGCAACGGCTTTGGCTCAACGATGGCGCCGTCGACTTGATAGTGCTTGCCGTCGAAGCTGACCTCGCCGTCGCGCCAGGCGTCGCGCATGATCTGGACGCCCTCGTCGAGACGCCCGAGCCGCACCCCGGCTGACGGGAACCCGTAGCCGTAGGCGCGCCACTCGTGCTCGTACCAGCCGCCGCCGATGCCCATCTGGACCCGGCCGCCCGAGATGATGTCGACGGTGGCGGCGACCTTGGCCAGATAGACCGGGTTGCGGTAGCTCATCGCCGTGCACATCTGGCCGAGCTTGATCCGTGACGTCGTCGCCGCATACGCCGACATCAGCGACCATGCCTCGTGGGTGGCCTCATGCGTCGGCATCGGCACCGTGTGGAAGTGGTCGTAAACCCACAGCGAGTCCCACGCGCCGTCGTCGGCGTAGGCGGCGAGGTCGCGCATCACCCCCCATTGGCTTGCGGTGGGGATGTCCACCAGGTCGAGTCGCCAGCCCTGCGGGATGAAGAATCCAAAGCGCATGACCAGTGACTCTATGCGACCGTCGTGACGATCGAAGGAGGCCGCGCCTCGATGACTTCGCGACACGACACGGTCCGATCGGACATCAGGCGCACCAGTTCGTGAGCCGGTAGGTGGCACAGATCGGTCGCGGTGGCACATCCGAAATTGACGATTGGGTAACAGGTAGTGTCCACCAGAAATATGGTGATCGGGACGATATGGCCTACGAACGCGTGCGCGCGGTACACCTCGATGCGGTTCAGGCGGCGATGGAGGATCACATCGCGCGTCTGGACTGGCAGCGCGACCGTATTGACCGCTATCGAGATCAGCGGCTGCGCATGCTGCTTGGCTACGCGCGTGAACGGTCGCCGTTTCACGCCCCGCGACTAGGCGAGCTCGACACGTCGAGCGCCACCGTGGCGGATCTGGCCTCGGTGCCGATCATGACGAAGACGCAAGCGCAGGATTGTTGGGACGACATCGTCACCGACCGCAACCTCAGTCGCCAACGCGCAGAACACGTTCTGGCAGAACAGGAATGGTATTCGTACACGCTCGACGACTATCAGGTGTTCAGTTCGGGTGGCTCCAGCGGAGTTCGGGGCGTGTACGTCTGGGGTTGGCAGTTCTTTGTGTCCGTCGCATGTCTGGCATGGCGAACGCAGGCACGAGCGGAACGCCGCGGGCCACCACTGGGCCCGACGCGCTTGGCCGTGCTCGAAGCGGGCGCACCACCGCACGCCAGCACGCCGCTGTTCGATGTGCCGACCGCTGCGGGCATGGAGACCGTCGTCATCGCGGCCGGAGCGCCATTTGACGAGGTGCTGGCCGCGGTGGCGGCCGCCCGACCGACGCACCTCGTGGGCTACCCGTCGGTGATCGGACGGCTCGCCCGCGCTGCGCTTACCGGTGAGCTGCACTGCCATCCGGTGCGGGTGAGCACCAACTCCGAGCCACTACTCGACGAGGACCGCCAGGCGATCGCCGGGGCGTGGGATATCCCTGTTCACAACCTCTGGGGATCCACCGAGATCGGCGTGCAGGCGGTCGGTTGCGGCCTCGGCGAGGGACTGCACATCTGCGAGGACGAGGTTGTGCTCGAACGCGTCGACGAGAACGGCGCGCCAGTGGGTGCCGACGAACCGGCGGCGCGAACACTCGCCACCGGGCTCGCCAACCGCACGTTCCCGTTCATTCGCTATGACCTCGGCGATGACGTGACCTTGCTGTCGGGTCCATGTGAATGCGGTAGCGCGTTCGCGCGAGTGGCCGACATCGGCGGACGACGCGACGACGATTTCCGCTACGGCTCAATTATGGTGCCCGCCATCACTTTCCGTTATGTGCTCGGCACCGATCCACGAGTCTCCGAATACCAAGTTGTGCAGACGGCCGCCGGCGCCGACATTCTCACGGTCGGTCGCCCGGATGTGGGGGCGCTCAGCGTGGCGGTGATCGCCGCGCTGCGCCGTTGCGGTTTGCCGGACCCGTCTGTCGCGATCCGGGTCGTCGACCGAATCCCTCGCCACCAGGCGAGCGGCAAACTCAAGCGCTTCATCGCCCTGCCGCCGTGACTAACCTGGCGAGCATGGCCCTTTCCAAGGAAGAACGCGAACAGTTTCTGGCCGAGCCGCACATCGCGGCGTTGTCGGTGAGCGCGGGTGACAAGCGTGGCCCGTTGACGCTGCCGATCTGGTATCAGTACAGCCCTGGTGGAGAGCCGTGGGTGATCACCGGAGCAGGCTCTCGCAAGCATCGGCTCATCGAGACGCAGGGTGAGTTCACGCTGATGGCCGAGCGTCTGGAGCCCACCGTCCGCTACGTCGCGGTCGACGGCCCCGTCAGCCGAATCGAGCCGGGCACCGACGACCAGCTGGTCGAGATGACCAAGCGGTATCTCCCGCCGGACAAGGTCGACGCCTACCTCGAATCCGCCCGCCGCGAGCACGGCGAGAGCGTGGCGATCTACCTCAAGCCCCAGCACTGGTTGTCGGCCGACCTCGGGGCGATCTGAGGCGCTACCTTTCGGGGGCGAGGATCATCACCGGAATCCGGCGGTCGGTACGCCCCTGATACACGGTGTAACCGGAGTATTGACCGTTCGCGGCTTGCCACGCCCGCTCGCGCTCTGCGCCTTCGGCTTCGTGCGCAACGCATGCGACCTCGCCACGGCCAGGGACAACCATGCTGCAGCGTGGGTGCACCTTGAGGTTGTGATACCAGGCGGGGTTCTTCTCGACCCCGGTCGCCGACGCGATCAGCACCCAGCTCCCATCGAATGGTGTTGCAAGCAAGGGGATGTCACGCGTTTTGCCGCTCTTGGCGCCCTTGCAGCGCAGTAGCACCCCGTTGTCGCGGAAGTCGGTGCCGACGCCAGTGTTGAGTTTGCCGTTCGACCAGCGCATCAACCGTTTGTCGAGAGGATTCATCACATGCAACGCGGTCCAGCCGCCGATCGGCGTGCGTAGGAAGCGGTCGATCATGCGGTGATAGGCACCCATGCCGGGAGCCTACCCACGCCCCCGGCACGGCTACGGTGGAGTTCATGAGTTCGCGGCAGACACTCTTTCGCGCCTTCTACCGGCTCGGCTTCGTCCCCTGGGATGGTCATCCGCTGGCGACAAGCCTGCAGAATCTGATCGAGGGCGACGGCGCTATGGCGCCGGGCACGGCGTTGGACCTCGGATGCGGCACCGGGGACACCTCCATCTACCTGGCCAAGCATGGATGGCATGTCACCGGCGTGGACTTCGTTGCCAAGGCGGTCGACAAGGCGCGCGTGAAGGCGGCGGCCAACAAGATCGACGTCTCCTTCGCCCAAGCCGACGCCACGCGGCTCAGCTCCGAGGGTTCGGTGCGAACTTCGGTTTGATCGTCGACAACGGATGCCTGCACGGGATGAGCAACGACGATCGCGACGCTTACGTACGCGAGGTCGCCGCGGTGGCTGCGCCACAGGCCAGCTCCTGCTATGCGAGTTCATGCCGGGCGGATCGTTCGGCGTGCCGGGAATCGACCCGGCCGAAGTCGAGCAGCGGTTCGCGGCGGACTGGACGCTGCTGTCGGCAGGAAGCGAACCGGCGATGGACCATAATGGTAAGGACCCCGCGCAGTACTACCTGTTCGCGCGCGCGTCGTAGAGCGCGGCGACGGCTGGCAGGCTGACCTTCAGCGCCGGGTTGCGCGGAAGTTCGTCCACCGCGGCGAAGGCGACTGGCACGTTGTATACCGGCAAGAACTGGCGCACAAGGTCCTTCAGTTCGTCATCCGACGGAACCGGTTGGCCCGGTGGGACTTCGATCGCGGCGAACGGCACCTGGCCCAGCCGCGTGTCCGGCACGCCCACCACGCACGCGTCGCGCACCGCAGGATGTGAGATCAGCACGCGCCGAACGGTTTCCGGCAGGATCTTGAACCCGCCGCGGTTGATGGCACCGTCGGCCCTGCCGTGCAGCGTGACGAACCCGTCGGCGTCGATCGAGGCGATGTCGGTGGTGCGGATCCAGTCGGGGCTGATCGGCGCCACCTTCGCTTCCAACAGCCCCTGCTCGCCTGTGGACACCTCGACGCCGGTGTCCGGGTCGACGATGCGCACGTGGGTATCGGGCAGGGGTCTGCCGACACTGTTGCGTTTGGATTCACCGAACTCGTCGATCAGATCGGTCGTCCACGCACAGAGCGAACCCGCGAATTCGGTTGCGCCGTAAGCCAACCTGACCGGGATTTGGAAGTGCGCCTCGAACTCGTCGCGAGTTTCCAGATCGAGCGGACCCGATGCGCTGATCAGGAAATCCAGCGACGCCAGGTCTTCCTTGGGCACATCGGCGTCGAGCAGCATGCGAAAGACGGCCGGCTGCACACCCGAGCGCTTGATGCCGTGCGTCTTGATCGCGTTCACAAACCCGTCGACCGTGAACCGCTCCAGCATCACGATGCGCCTGCTGTTGTGAACCCCCGCGACCAGCTGGCACACCCCGATGCCGCCGAACTGCCAGTAGGCGAACTCGGGTGGGGCGCCCGGCGAGGCTTTCTCTCCGCTGGTCACACTGAACACCGTTCGCTCCAACACCGCCGTCCTGATCTCCTGCCGTTTCGGCGGGCCGGTGGTGCCGCTGGTCAGAATCTGAAGCGCCACACCGGGTTCGACCCCGGCGTGCCGACGGGATTCGTCGCGACGCTCCAGTCCTTCGACGGCGGTGACGGTGGGCGCCGTCAACGAAATCGCCACCCCCGCACTGCCGGAACGCTTGGCGGCGGTGATGACCTCGTCGGTCCAGTCCTCACCGTCGGCCACGATGGCCGACAACTCCAGCTTCTCGATATCGCGGCTGATCGATTCGGGGGACTGAAACGAGTAGATCATCGAGACGGGACGACCGGCGGCAAGGAAGCCGATGATCGCGGCGGCATGCTGCAACCGATTGCGGACCACCAACCCGACCGGGGCGCCGTCGGCAACCCCGGCGTCACCCAGCAGCCTGGCAATCACGTCGACATACGCCGTGATCTCGCTACCGGAGTACCACCGGCCCTCGAACTCGATACACGGCTGCTCGCCATAGCTCGCCAACCCTGCCGCGAACCTTTCGGTAAAGCTTTCGCGCACGCCTAAACGATAACCAAAGCCGTCAGCTCATCGCCGCGGACATGGCGACATGTCCCTCGAAGCCGAGTTCGGTTGTTCTGATGCGATAGCGGTCAACCAGGCCCCGATACTCTGCTTCGTCTCCCTGGGCTCGCGCCAGTAGCGCCCGCAGTCGCAGCAGCGCAATTTCGTATATGACGACGCCTGGCTCGGTGGGCACTGCAGCCAGCCGGTCGATCGCTTCCCCCGCGGCAGCGATATCCGACGGTCCGCCCCGTTGCAGCAGCAATTCGACGAGGACCTCGGCCGCACGGCCAGGCGGCCCTATGCCACCCGAAGTGATTTCATGGTCCAGAACCGACCGCACTACGGCGACAGCGTCGTCGATTTGGCCGTGCCGCGCCTTTTCTCTCGCGAATTCGATGTCGATCAACGACAGAAAGATCCTCATTGCGCGCTGTTGTATGACGGCTTCACGCACCGTCGAAAGCAGACTCATTCCGCGGCTTCTATCGGGTTCGGGTTGCTGCGCCAAGATCAAGCCATGGAGGAAACCCGCAGACGAGAGCGAGAAGTCATCACCGCGCTGTTCTGCCCGCTCGAGGATTCCGGCCGTCTCCTGCAGCGCGTCGGAGTCGGGCTTCAGCGCCCCGGCCAGCACCCCGAGAGCGTATTTCCAGAACAGCACATCGGCCTCGCCGACCGGGATGAACACCCCAGCCATGGTGCCGGCGTCGGCCAGATCAGTCTTCCAACCCTTGGCGCCCAGGCACAATCGCGCGGACGCGCGGAACATCAGCGCGAGAGACAACGGTGATTCAATGACGGATCCGCCCCTGAGGGGATCTCCGTCGGCAAGGTCGATGATTCGCTGCGTCAGCTGCAACATTGCGGTTAGTTCACCGTTCGCGAGTTTCGCGGCGGCGGCCAGTGGCAGCAGTGTCAGTTCCAGCATCTCGTCCCCGAACGATTCGACAAGGGCGACGAGTTCGGAGGCCAGTCGAGAGGATTCGCGATAGCGGCCGCCAAACGTCAGCGTGAGCACACGTCCGGACAGCGCCATCGCGAGCGAAACCTTGTCCCCGGCGGCATCGGCCAGCTCGACACGTTTCTTCGAAGACCGCTTCGTCGAATGCGAAACCGGTGCGGAATGCGGTCGCACACAGCAGGGCGCGCGGGCCGACACGCATGGCGTCGCGGCCAGGTTGATCGGACGGCATCCGGTCGGCCACTTGGATGGCCCGCTGCCAGCTCAACCGCCCCGCCTTGATATCGCGGAAGTTCAGGCATTCTCCGGCGCGCATGTGCCAACCGAACGCCGCAGGCAGGTCGCCCGCGGCCTCGAGGTGTTCGGCGATCAGTGCGGCGTTTTCGTCGGCCGATTCGGGATCACGCGTCTCGAGGACCGCCGCCAGCCTGCGGTGCAAGTCCGCTCGTGTCGCCGCCAGTTGCGACCTGTAGGCCACCGAGCGGATCAGCGGATGGCGGAACGCGTACTCCGCGCGCGGGGTGAACGTCACCTGGTCGATCAGCTCCGCCTTGAGTAGAGGCTCCACCGCGGCGGTGTCGGCCAACGTGGCGAGCAGGTTCTCCTCGAACCGCAGGCCCACAACGGCCGCGGCGTTCAGTGCCAGCTTCGCATCGGGCGCGAGGCGGTCGATCCGGGCGGCGATGGCCGCCTGCACGGTCGCAGGAACATCCACATCGGCGGCGTCATCCGTGCACGCGTAAGAGCCACGTTCGCCGCGCAGGACGTTGCGGTCGGCGAGATCACGCACGATCTCCTCGGCGAAGAATGGATTGCCCGACGCGCGCTCGGCGATCCGTTCCGCCAAACCGGCGACGGACGGATCCGCGCCGAGTAACTCCGTGACCAGTCGGATCATTTGTGAATCGTCCAGTGGCGCAAGCGCTATCGTCTGTGCGCCCGGGCTGCGGCTGAGCGCACCACCGTATTCGGGGCGGTACGTGATCAGGACCAGCGTCGGGGCGCGGGGGATGACCGAGAGAAAATCGGCGATCAGCGACTCGCTCGTCGCATCAATCCAGTGGGCGTCCTCGATGACGTACACGGTCGGCTCGTCGCGAGCCATCACCGAAGCATTCACCAACGCGGTCAACCGGCGTCGTCTGGCCTCGGGGGCGATGTCGGGCAGCCGGTCGACGGGGTCACGGATGCCCAGCTCGTCCATCAGTAGGACCAAGTCAGCCGAGTCTGCGCCCGGAACTCGCGACCGTCACCCTCGCCCGTGCTGCTTCGTCATCCAGTCCGTCGACGCCCCACGCCGACCGGAGCAGCCGGTTGGCCGCCTGGAAAGGAACGTCGCTCGTATGCGACTCGCAATACGTCGAGTAGACCTGCAATCCACGATTCGCGGCGAGATTCACCGTCTCGGCGACGATTCGGCTCTTCCCGATGCCGGGCGGCCCTACCACTCCCGCCACACACCCGTGACCGTTAATCGACCGATCGAGCATCGCGGTCAGGGCAGCCAATTCCCATTCGCGACCGACGAATTTGGACGTCCGCTCGGCTGTTTCGGACTGGCGGCCGGCGACCGACAGCAGCTCGTACGCCGCAACAGGAGCATCGGTGCCCTTGATCCGCACGAGTCGGCGCTCACTGAGAGTGGCCTGGCTCTCGACCAGTCGCACCGTGGATTCGCTCAGCATCACCCCACCCACGGGCGCAACGGATTCCATGCGCTGAGCCATGCCGACCTGATCGCCGATCGTGGTGTAGCTGTGCGCGCGAGAACCCACTTCGCCAGCGATGACCTCGCCGGAGTTCAGCCCGATCCGCAGCGCAAGCTCGATACCGTCAAGCGGGTTTACTTCGGCGGCGAGGTCCCCGGCTCCTTGCTGGATTTCCAAGGCCGCATGGCACGCTCGGATTGCGTGATCCTCCAATGCCATCGGCGCCCCGAAAACCGCCATGATGCCGTCCCCGGTGAACTGGTTCACCGCCCCGCCGTACCGCTCCACAACGTCAGAGGAGCGGTCGAACAAGTCCGACATGAGCTCGCGCAGACGCTCCGGGCCGACGGCGGCCGCGATGTCCATCGAATGGACGACATCGGCGAAGAGCACGGTCACTTGTTTGTACTCGGCCGCAGCGGCCCGCGCGACGGCAGCGCCGCACTCGTCGCAGAACTTGGCGTCGGCACGCAGCCCAGCGCTGCAGGCCGGACAAGCCACCCCCACGAGCATGGGCTAAGAGTAAGGCGCTACGAGGGTCAACACTGTGAAGATCGCAGACAGGTTTGTGGCGGGCGGTAATCCACAGCCCTGACTGCAATCTTGAGATAGCCGACGCGTGCACATCCGCTTCGACGTCTCGACCACCTGTTCCGTTGTGCCGCTTCCGGAATCGGTCAGTCCCCCGAGCATTGCCAAATCAGAACCGCCCCGGCCGTTGACTGGATACAGTGCATGCCTACCGGGCGAGAGGTGTGCAATTGTCCACGAAGCGCAGGTGGCTGCTGAATACCGGCAGGTCAACCTTTCACTGGTGGTTGCGATTGACGGTTGCCGCGTTGTTGCTGTCAGCCTGGGTGGCGGTCGGGTTGGCCAGTGGTGTCGCCCGTGCCGACGGCCCGTCACCTTCGAGTGGTGAATCGAGTTCGGAGGGTTCGCCCGGCCCTTCGGCGGGCGAACCAAAAGCTTCGACGCCCGACCCGCCGAAACGATCCCCGCGGGCGGACCACCACACTGCCCGTCCCGCAGCCGACGACTCCGTTGGCCGCGGTAATCCGCCGGCACGCAAACCCCACACCGGAAACGGCGATCGCACTACTGACCGCGTCGCGACAGCTGACACCACCACCCAATCGTCGCCCCGCGAAAGCACGGCAACCGCTGAGGAGACGGTAACCGGCAGCGAGCCGCCCATCGTCGCCGTCCAGACGTCACTGCCAGCTCCGATAGCCGCTGCAGACCCCGGCAACCCGCCGGAGCCACGCGCGCGGCCCAATTCACACCGACCCGGCTTGACCAGCGCATCGGCAAAGCCGGCGACGTCAATCCCGGCCGATCCGCAGCCCTCTGCGATCGGCGCGACGAGTCATCGAAGCGCTGTTGCCCCAACACAACAACTTCCAAAGCAGGCTTCCACCCAACTGCGGGCGGTCGCGAATGTCGCGCCTACCGACCCCGCGGCGTCGAGCACTCAATCCGGCGCTAGCACGGAAAACGTCCCACAACTCGGCAGGCAACTCATTGGGCTGGTATCCGACGTGGGGGTGGTGGCGGCGTCGGCGGTGTACACCGTGGCTAACACTTTCGCTCAGGCCTTCGGCCCCAACAGCTTCCTGGGCGTGCCGTATGCACTGGCCACCGCGGTGGCGAATTCGGCAGCGGCCGTCGGCAGGACACTGATCGGTGCGCCACTCGGCTCTGCCAGCACAGGACCGTTCCCCGTCAACTACGGGATCATTGACGGGCTGACTTTCTTCAATCCGCAGCAGCCGCCGCCCGGCGCAAATGACCCGTCGATTACGGTCACCGCCGAGCATCCTCTCCCGATCATTCTGCTCAATGGAACGATTGCCACTCAGGGGGAGAACTGGGGAGTCGGGGCGCCGGTCCTCGCCAACGCCGGCTACAAGGTCTACACGTTCAACTACGGCAACATCACGAACGACCCCAATTTCCCGATCCAGGCCACAGATGACATCAGGCAGTCCGGGCTGGAGCTTGCCGCCGAAGTGGACAGGGTCCTCGCCGAAACGGGCGCACCCAAGGTGATCCTGATCGGCCATTCGCAAGGCGGCGGAATCCTGCCTGTGTACTACATCAACAATCTGGACGGCGCCGACAAGGTGTCGCAGCTCATTGGCATTGCCCCGAGTAATCACGGCACCGATGTCGACGGCCTGATCGGCTTCCAGGATCTGCCGATCCTGGGGCCGCTGATCGCCGCAACCGTGAACATATTTGGGCTGGCGTTCGAACAGCAGGCGCTAGGTTCCCCATTTCAGCAGGAGGTGTACGGCAACGGCGACACCAGGCCCGGCGTCCTGTACACCACGATCGCCTCAATGAATGACGAGCTGGTTACCCCGTACACCCAGCAGGCTCTCGACGGCCCCAATGTGACCAACATCGTCCTTCAGGATCTGTATCCGAGACTACCAGCAGGGCACCTGGGCGTGGTCTTGAGCCCACAGGTGTGGTCCGTCGTTCTGAACGCCCTGGCTAGCAATCCGCAGGCCAATCCCCAGGTTCATCCGCTGCAGAGCCAAGAACTGGCCGCATAGCAAAAGCCCCCGAAACGTCGTTGTCTCGGGGGCCTCGCGTACTGCTGTTAGCTGGTCAGCGAATCCGGCGGCAGGAAGCGGTCGCCGTACTTGGCGGCCAGCTCCTTGGCCCGGGCCACGAAGGCTTCCTTGCCCGTACCTGCCGGCCCCTGGTAGCCGACGATGTACTGCGCCGAGCCACCGGTCCACGGCGGGAAGCCGATGCCCATGATCGAGCCGATGTTCGCGTCGGCGGTCGACGTCAGCACGCTCTCGTCGAGGCACTTCTGCGTCTCCAGCGCCTCGGCGAACAGCATCCGGTCGATCATGTCCTGCAGCGGCGGCTGCGAGGAGCCTGAGTTGAACGTCTCCCGCAGCCCCGGCCACAGCTGAGTGCGCTTGCCTTCGGCGTACTCGTAGAAGCCGGCGCCCTTCAACCGCGAGGGGCGGCCGATCTCGATCATCTTCTCGACGACCACCTCGGCCGGATGCGGCTCGTACTTGCCGCCCGCGTCCTCGACGCCCTTGCGGGTGGCGACGGCGATCTTGTGCATCAGCTCGAGGTTGAGCTCGTCGGACAGCTGCAGCGGCGGCGCCGGGTAGCCGGCCTGCGAACCGGCGTGCTCGATGCTCGCCGGCTCGACACCCTCGCCGAGCATCGCCAGCGCCTCGTTGACGAAGGTGCCGATGACGCGGCTGGTGAAGAAGCCGCGGCTGTCGTTGACGACGATCGGGGTCTTGCCGATGGCCAGCGTGTAATCGAACACCCGGGCCAGCGCCTCATCAGAAGTCTTCTCGCCCTTGATGATTTCCACCAGCGGCATCTTGTCGACCGGCGAGAAGAAGTGGATCCCGATGAAGTCCTCCTGCCGCTTCACACCGGTCGCCAGACCGGTGATCGGCAGCGTGGACGTGTTCGACCCGAGCAGCGCGTTGGGCTCGACGATGTCTTCGATCTCCTGGAACACCTTGTGCTTGAGTTCCTGGCTCTCGAACACCGCCTCGATCACGAAGTCGACACCCGCGAAGTCGGCGGCGTCGGCGGTCGGCCTGATGCGGTCCAGCAGCGCCTTGGACTTCTCCTCGCTGGTCTTGCCGCGCTGCAACGCCTTGGCTTCGAGCTTCTCGGAATAGCCCTTGCCCTTTTCCGCGGCCTCGACGCTGACGTCCTTGAGCACGACGTCGAATCCGGCCTTGGCCGACACGTAGGCGATTCCGGCGCCCATCATGCCCGCGCCCAGCACACCGATCTTCTTGATCGGGGTCTTGCCGATGCCCTCCGGCCGGGAGCCGCCGCCGTTGATGTGCTGCAGGTCGAAGAAGAACGCCTGGATCATGTTCTTGGCGACCTGGCCGGTAACCAGTTCGGTGAAGTAGCGGCTCTCGATACGGCTGGCGGTGTCGAAGTCCACCTGCGCGCCCTCGACGGCGGCGTCAAGGATCTTCCGCGGCGCGGGCATCGGCGCGCCCTTCAGCTGCTTGCGCAGCAGCGCCGGGAACGACGGCAGGATCGCTGCCAGCGCCGGGCTGGACGGAGTGCCGCCGGGCATCTTGTAGCCCTTGGCATCCCACGGCTGGGTATGCGCGTCGGGGTTGGCCTTGATCCACGCCTTCGCGGCGGGCACCAGCTCCTCGACGGTCGGCAGCACCTCGTCGACCAAGCCGATCTCCTTGGCCTGCGCGGGCTTGAAGCGAGTCCCCTGCGACAGCACGTTCATGAACGCGTTCTGGATGCCGAACATCCGCACGGTGCGGGTGACACCGCCGCCGCCGGGTAGCAGGCCCAGCGTGACTTCGGGGAAGCCGACGACCAATCCCTTGACGTCGGCGGCGATGCGGTGATGGCAGGCCAGCGTGATCTCCAGACCGCCACCGAGAGCGGCGCCGTTGATGGCGGCGACCACCGGCTTGCCGAGCGTCTCCAGTGCGCGAAGATCGCGCTTGATCGCCTCGACGGTGCTGAAGAACTCGCCCGCGTCCTCTGGCCGGGCGTTGATCATGTTCTTTAGGTCACCGCCGGCGAAGAAGGTCTTCTTCGCGCTGGTGATCACCACACCGGTGATCGAATCCTTCTCAGCGACAAGGCGTTCGACGGCGTTGTGCATGGACTCGGCGTAGTGCTCGTTCATTACGTTCGCCGACCCGGTGGGGTCGTCGAGCGTCAGGGTGACGATGCCGTCGGCATCCTTGTCCCACTGAATCGTGTTCTCTGCCATTTCTGTTCGAACCCTCTCAGACTCGCTCAATGATGGTCGCGACACCCATGCCGCCGCCGATGCACAGCGTGACGAGTGCGCGTCGGGCTCCGCGGCGCTCCAGCTCGTCGACCATGGTGCCGGTGATCATGGCGCCGGTGGCGCCCAGCGGGTGGCCCATCGCGATGGCGCCGCCGTTGACGTTGAGCTTCTCGTCGGGAATGTTCAGGTCCTTCTGGAACTTCAGCACCACCGACGCGAACGCCTCGTTCAGCTCGAACAGGTCGATGTCGTCGATCGTCATGCCCGCGCGGTCAAGCACCTTGCGAGTCGCCGGGGTCGGGCCCGTCAGCATGATGACCGGATCTGCGCCGCTGGTGGCCGTGGCCACGATGCGCGCCCGCGGGGTCAATCCCTGTGAGGTGCCCGCACTTTCGGAGCCGACGAGCACCAGCGCGGCGCCGTCGACGATGCCGGAGCTGTTTCCGCCGGTGTGGACGTGGTTGATCTTCTCGACGTAGTGGTACTTCTGCAGCGCCACGTCGTCGAAGCCGCCCATCTCGCCGATGCCGTCGAACGCGGTCTTCAGCTTGCCCAGGCCCTCGAGCGTGGTGTCGGGCCGCATGTGCTCGTCGTGGTCGAGGATGACCAGCCCGTTCTGGTCGCGCACCGGCACGACCGACTTGGCGAAGTAACCACCCGACCATGCTTCGGCGGCCTTCTCCTGGCTGCGCAGCGCATAGCGGTCGACGTCCTCACGCGAAAAGCCCTCGATGGTGGCGATGAGGTCGGCGCCGATGCCCTGCGGCACGAAGCCGATCTGGTAGTTGGTCTCGGGGTCGGTCGCCCACGCGCCGCCGTCGGAGCCCATCGGAACGCGGCTCATCGACTCGACACCGCCGGCCAGCACCAGGTCGTCCCAGCCGGAGCGCACCTTCTGCGCGGCGGTGTTCACGGCCTCCAGGCCAGAGGCGCAGAACCGGTTGAGCTGCACGCCGCCAGTGGTTTCGGGCAGGCCCGCGGCGAGCACCGCGGTGCGCGCGATGTCGCCGCCCTGATCGCCGACCGGGGACACGACGCCGAGGATCATGTCGCTGATCAGGGTCTCGTCAAGGTCGGGGAACCGGCGACGGAGCTCGTCGACCAGGCCGGTGACCAGGTTGACGGGCTTGACCTCGTTGAGCGCACCGTTCTTGTTCTTGCCGCGAGGCGTGCGAATGGCCTCGTAGATGAAGGCTTCTTCGGACATGAAGTATTTCCTCTTCAGGTGGGGTTATGGGAGCCCTGCCCACGTGGGCGGTAGTCCTCTACAAAGCAGCCTAACAGGCTCGGCCAACCTGTTGGTTGGGCGGTCTAAGTACCCGCGAGCAGACGCATAAGCACCCCAACACGCTGCGAAACGGGAGCTTTTGCGTCTGTTCGGCAAGATAGCAGCCATGACGGTGCGGCGCCTCGAGCCCTATGCGGTCACGATCTTCGCCGAGATGTCGGCGCTGGCCGCCCGCATCGGCGCGGTGAATCTGGGCCAGGGCTTCCCCGACGAGGACGGGCCGCCCGCGATGCTCAAGGTCGCCGAGAACGCCATCGCCGATGGCGTCAACCAGTACCCGCCCGGCCTCGGCATCGCGCCACTGCGCGAAGCGATCGCCGCGCAGCGCAAGCGCCACTTCGGCACCGAATACGACCCCGACACGGAGGTGCTGGTGACGGTCGGCGCCACCGAGGCGATCGCCTCGACCGTCCTCGGGCTTGTCGAGCCCGGCTCCGAAGTGCTGTTGATCGAGCCGTTCTACGACTCCTACTCCCCCGTCATCGCGATGGCGGGCTGCGAGCGTCGCGCAGTGCCGCTGATCCAGAACGGCCGCGGCTTCAGGATCGACGTCGACGGGCTCCGCAAAGCCGTGACACCGAAGACCAAGGCGCTGATCGTCAACTCGCCGCACAACCCGACCGGCATGGTGGCCTCCGATGACGAACTGAAAGCGCTGGCCCAGCTCGCCGTGGATGCCGACCTGCTGGTGATCACCGACGAGGTCTACGAGCATCTGGTGTACACAAATTCTGAGGGGCTCCGCCACCTCCCGCTGGCCAACTACCCCGGGATGTCGGACCGCACCGTCACGATCTCCAGCGCGGCCAAGATGTTCAACTGCACCGGTTGGAAGATCGGATGGGCTTGCGGCGCACCAGAACTCATCTCGGGGGTGCGCGCGGCCAAGCAGTACCTCTCCTACGTCGGCGGCGCGCCGTTTCAGCCGGCCGTGGCCCATGCGCTCAACACCGAGGAGGCGTGGGTGGCCGCGCTGCGGGAATCGCTGCAGGCAAAGCGTGACAAGCTGGGCTCAGCGCTCGCTGAGCTGGGATTCGAAGTCCACGACAGTTTCGGCACCTACTTCCTGTGCGCCGATCCGCGTCCGCTCGGGTACGACGACAGCACGGCGTTCTGTGCCCAATTGCCGGAACGCGCCGGCGTGGCGGCGATCCCGATGTCCGCGTTCTGCGATCCGGGGGCTGACCACGCCGACGCATGGAATCACTTGGTGCGCTTCGCCTTCTGCAAGCGTGACGAGACGCTGGACGAGGCGATCCGGAGGCTGTCGGTGCTCCGCGACTAGTTGTCGTCCTCGGGGCAATTCACATCGACGTAGACGGTGCCGACCTCCGCCGGCGTAAGGGGCTGGCCCGCCGAGTCGGTACCCGACAGTCCGTGGACTCCGAGGACGCTGCATTCCGACAGCGGGACGTCCCGGTATCCGTTGGTCAGGTTGAGTTGCACGTTATATCCCTGCGACTTCAGCTGATTGATGGCATCGGCCGCGGAGTTATCCTCGAGGGGAGCGGCGGCAGCCGTGCCCGCCAATCCAAGTGTGGCGGCTGCCAGAATGCCGAATGTCGCGGTGCCAATCGCCAAACGTCGCATGATCGAACTTCTTTCATAGGGATAGAGCGGTGCCGCTCTACCTCCATGATCGATCGCTCGGAGTCACTTATCGTTGAAGCTCACACCCGCGTAGGGGTGGCGGCTAGCTGGTAGACCGCACCCTTTAAAGCGAGGCGGCTACGGCCCAGAGCTCGTCGGCTGGCGCGACGCCCGCGCGGTCCAGTGGGCTGAGCACGACGTCCGTCGCACCCGCATCCAGATAGCTTCGCAGCTGACGTGCGACCGACTCCGCAGGCCCGATCGCGGCCAAGTCGGCCGCGCACGCGACGCCCTCTCGCGCGATCACCTTCTGATACGACGGGATGGTCTCGTAGAAACTCAGCTGCTTGCCCGCGAGCGCACGCGCCGCATCGACGTCGTCGGAGACCAACGCGGGCACCGCTGCGATGATCCTGGGCTTCGGCCGACCCGCGTCGGCGGCCGCCTTCGCGATCGCGGGTTCGATGAACTCCGAGATGGTGCGGGGCCCAGCGAGGTAAGGCAGTGTGCCATCGGCAAGTTCGCCGGTGACCTGCAACGCCTTTGGCCCCATCGCGGCCACATACACCGGCACGGGCGTGCCGCCGGCGACCGTGACCGGCCAGCCGGGGTTGGCGCTGAACTCCTCGCCATGGAAGTCGACGGCTCCGGTGTCGAAGATCGACCTCAGCACCGTCAGGTGCTCGCGCAACCGCTGGATGGTGTTGGGCCACGCGGTGCCGAACGCCAGACGTTCCGGCTCGTGGGCGCCCAACCCGAGGCCGAGGCTGAAGTTGCCGTGCGAGGCCGCCTGCGCGGTCTGCGCCAACGACGCCACGATCAGCGGATGCCGCGGGTTGATCGGCACCACCGAGGTGCCCACGCCGAGCCCCGGCACCGCCGCACCAACCAGCCCTGCCAGCGCTATCGCGTCATGGTCGAACTGCTGAGCCAGCCAGACCTGGCGCACGCCGAGCTCGTGAGCACGTCTCGCCTGTGCCACCACGTCGTCAACGACATTGACGGCATTCGGGCTGGGATAGAGCATGATTCCGGTTGCCATACCCCGTCCAACCGGCTCACACACGCCGGCTATTCCGTTCTAGTCGCGTTCATCGGCAGACGTGCGTCTCAGCACCCTGTTGCGTAGGCCGTCGGTTGCCGCATCGATCAGCGTCTTGCCGGCTCGCTTGATGAGGAACTCCGGTATCAGCGAGTCGGGCTCCACGGTGATGTCGACTCGCACCACGGTCGACATCCCGGTGTGGTCAGGCCGAAGTGTGTATTCGACGTGCTGGGCGTACTGCTGCGACGTGCGCTCCGCATCCCACACCAACCAGTCTGGGCCCCAGCGGTATTCGAGAACTTCTTCGTCGACGATCCCGAGCACCTTGACCGCGATGCGCACGTGGTGCGGGCGGTCGTCTTCGTACCTGTCGAGGACCTCGGCCCGTTTGTACCCTGAGGCATACGACGGCAGGGCCTCGACGTCGGCGAGCGCATCCATGATGGCTTCCGGCGGTGCCTCGATCACGATCTCGCGTGATGTTCGGACGGCCACGATCCGCACCTACGATGCGTACTTCTCCATGACCTGCTTGCGCAGGCGTTCAGTCGCGACGTCGAGCACGATCTTCTTGGCTCGCTTGATCAGGAACTCCGGGATCGGCGCGGCCAGATCCATGATGATGTCGAAGCGCACCCGGGTCTTGTCGTCGCCCTCGGGGGTCAGGTTGTACTCGCCGTGCTGACCGCGCTGCTGGAGGGTGTCATGCGCGTCCCACACCACCCAGCGGGGGCCCCAGTGGTACTCGAGCACCTCTTTGTCGCTGATGCCCATGATCTTCAGCGTCGCCTTCACGTGGTGCGGGCGGCCGTCGGGGTGTCGGTCGAGTACCTCGGCGCGTTTGTGGACCGGCGACCACGTCGGCACCGCATCGATGTCGGCGAGCGCGTCCAGAATCGCCTCGGGCGGTGCCTCAAAGACGACTTCTCTCGATGCTCGGACAGCCATGTGGCAGAGTCTAGCTAACTTCGGGGCCTCGCGCAGCCCATTCCGTAGCTAATTTTTTCTACCAGTTGATTTCATCGATCGAGGTGGTGACTTTCGGCGGCGCGCCGACTGGACCTGACGGTGTGCGGGAGAACCGCGGTGCCGGTGAAGCCTGGTCGACGCCGTTGGCAGTCACTAGTGTTGAGCGCGCCCTCAGGTGTTCGTTCTGCGCCGCTTCACGCCAAGTGAGCACGGGTGTGACGCACGCGTCCGTGCCGGCGAAAATCTCGGCCCACTCGTCGCGGGTCTTGCTCGCAAACTTCTCTGCGAAGAGCTCGTGCACTTTGGGGAAACCCGATGCGTCGAGTTGGTTCGGTACGTCCTCGGCTGACAAGCCGAGACCGGCCAGCAGTTGCGCGAAGAACTGCGGCTCGATCGCGCCGACCGCCATGTACCTGCCGTCGGCAGTCTCGTAGGTGCGGTAGAACGGCGCGCCGCCGTCGAGCATGAACGATTCGCGCTGATCTTTCAGCGTGCCGGTCGACTTCATCGTCCATGCCATCTGCGACAGGATGGACACGCCGTCGACCATCGCAGCGTCGATCACCTGCCCCTGCCCGGACCGCTCCCGCTCATACAACGCGGCGACAATACCGAGGAGCACGAACATCGACCCGCCGCCGAAGTCGGCGACCAGATTCAATGGGGCGACCGGCGGCCGGTCGCGGTAGCCGATCGCCGACAGCGCGCCGGTCTGCGACAGGTAGTTGATGTCGTGACCGGCAGTCTGCGCCAACGGGCCGTCCTGACCCCACCCAGTGATCCGGGCGAAGATCAGCCGCGGGTTGACCGCCCCGCAGTCGTCGGGTCCGATGCCCAGTCGCTCGCAGGTGCCCGGCCGGAACGCGTCGATCAGCACGTCGGCCTTGGCCACCAGGTCCAGCAGCTTGCCCGGCTCGCTCTTGACGTCGAGATCGACGACGCGTTTGCCCCGGTGCAACAGGTCGAGGTCTTCGGCGGGCATCTGCAACCCGCCGGGCCTGCGCACCCGCACCACGTCGGCGCCGAGGTCCGCGAGCACCATCGCGGCGTGCGGACCTGGCCCTATTCCGCCGAGTTCAATCACTTTCACCCCGGCAAGGGGTCCGGTGTTGGTCACCGATGCAACGTAACTCAGATGCCCTTCTCGACCTTCAAACACCTGCTTGCGCAGCCCGTTAGCGCACGTCAATATCGTCACTTCTGCCCATCGGTGAAAGGGAGACGCCATACGCTTGGCGGATCAAGCAGTCAGTGGGGGCCGCCGGATCGGCGGAGGATGCATCGACGCCGGCAGCTCCCGTATGCCGGTCGTGTGGAGCCGTGCCACACGAGGGCGCCCGATTCTGCGACACATGTGGGTCAAAGCTGGTGGCATCGGTCGACGCGGCAGAGTACAAGCAGGTGACGTTGCTGTTCGCCGATGTGGTGCGCTCGATGGATATCGCGGCTGTCCTGGATATAGAGCGGTTGCGCGAGGTCATGACCGACTTGGTGGAGCGCTCGGCGGCGGTCGTGCGCCACTACGGCGGGACCGTGGAGTACCACGGCGACGGCGTGATGGCGATCTTCGGCGCCCCGGTGGCGTTGGAGGATCACGCATTTCGCGCATGCCTGGCTGCCCTCGCTATCCAGGAGGAGACGAAACGGTTGGCGGCCGAAGTGCAGCGCCGCGATGGTGTGGCGCTGCGAGTGCGGGTGGGCCTGAATTCGGGTCGGGTGATCGCCGGTGACATCGGCTGTGGGTCGTTGGGTTACGCCGCGACCGGGGAGCACGTCGGAGTGGCACAGCGGATGGAATCGGTAGCGCCGCCGGGTGGGGTGATGCTCTCCGAGTCGACGGCACGGCTCGTCGAGCACATCGCCGTGCTGGCGGAACCGGAGTGGGTGCACATCAAAGGAGCCGACGAACCAGTGTGCGCGCGCCGGTTGGTGGCGACCGAGCCGCGGCGTGGCCGGGTCGGGCGCACCGAATCGAGCCTGGTCGGTCGGCACAGCGAGATGGCCGCCGTTGGCGCCATGGTGGAGCGCGCGATTGGTGGTCGCGGTGGTGTCGTAGGTGCGGCGGGACCGCCGGGCATAGGTAAGAGCCGGGTGGCCCGCGAGGCCGCGGCACTGGCGGCCTCTCGCGGAGTCGAGGTGTTTTGGACCTTTTGCGAGTCGCACGCTCGTGACGTCCCGTTCCATGCCGTGACGCGGCTGCTGCGGGCGGGCAGCGGCGTGGCTGACCTCGACGGCGAAGCCGCCCGCGAGCGGGTGCGGGCTCGTATGCCCGGCGCCGACCCACAGGATCTGCTGCTGCTTGATGATCTGCTCGGCATCGCCGATTCCGATGTGCCGCTGCCCAAGATCGACCCGGATGCGCGCCGGCGCCGGCTGACAGCGCTGATCAACACCGCGTCGCTGGCCAGCACGGAACCGGCGCTTTACATCATCGAGGATGCACAGTGGATCGATGAGGTCAGCGAGTCGATGCTGGCCGACTTCCTCACCGTCATTCCGCGCACCCCGTCGATGGTGCTGATCACCTACCGCCCCGAATACCAGGGAGCGCTGAGGCGGGTGCCCGGCGCCCAGACGATAGCGCTTGCCCCCCTGGGTGATTCGGACACCGCAGCCCTGCTCGATGAACTGCTCGGTTCGGATCCCTCGGTCGGCGACGTGTCGGCGGCGATCGCCGAGCGGGCCGCCGGGAACCCGTTTTTCGCCGAGGAGATGGTGCGCGAGTTGGTGCAGCGCGGCGTGCTGACCGGCGAGCGCGGTGCATACGACTGTCGGTCGGATGCCGCCGAAGTAGGCGTGCCAGCGACGGTGCAGGCGGCCATCGCGGCCCGTATCGACGGCCTGAACAGCCGGGCCAAGCAGACGTTGAACGCCGCAGCGGTGATCGGAGCGCGCTTCGGCGCGCAGCTGCTCACCGCACTGGAGATCGATCCGGTTGTCGACGAGCTTGTCGAGGCGGAGCTGATCGACCAGGTGAGGTTCACGCCGGGCGCTGGATACGCCTTCCGACACCCGCTGATCCGCGCGGTGGCCTACGAATCGCAACTGAAATCCGATCGCGCCGAGGTGCATCGACGGCTGGCCGCCGCCATCGAATCGGGCAGCCCGGAATCAGTCGACCAAAATGCCGCGCTAATCGCCGAGCATCTGGAGGCCGCTGGTGACATGCACGCCGCCTACGGCTGGCACATGCGCGCCGGAACCTGGTCGACCCACCGTGACATCGCCGCGGCGCGGGTCAGTTGGGAACGGGCCCGCCACATCGCCGATGCGTTGCCCTCGGACCACCCCGACTGCATCGCGATGCGCATAGCCCCTCGCAGCATGCTGTGCGGCGCCGTCTGGCGAGTGGATGCGCACATCGCCGGCCATTTTGAGCAGCTGCGGGAGTTGTGCGCGGTCGCCGGCGACAAGGCGTCGCTGGCCATCGGCATTGCCGGCATGATCATGGATCACATGATGCATGCGCGCCTGCGCGAAGCATCGCGGCTGGCATCCGAACAGATGGCGCTGCTCGAGTCGATCGGCGACCCGGCCCTGACCGTTGGGGCGGGGTCCATGGCGATCCTCATGAAGTACCGAACCGGCGACATCGCCGACGTACTGCGGTGGTCGCAGACCGTCATCGATTGGGCCGACGGTGACCCCGCCAAGGGCAACCTCATCGTGGGTTCGCCACTGGCGGTGGCGCTGGTGTGGCGCGGCACTGCTCGATTCTGGCTGGGCCGTGACGGGTGGCGTCAGGATCTCGATGACGCCGTTGCGATGGCCCGAAACGCCGACCCGCTAACCCACGCCTTAGTTGTTTTCTGGAAATACGGTTGGGCGCTTACGAACGGGGTTCTCGTCGGCGACGACACCGCGGTGTGCGAACTCGACGCGGCGCTGCGAATCGCCGAGGAAGTGGGCGACGATAACGCACTCGGCCTGGTCAAGTACATATTGGGTATCGCGCTGGTGCTTCGTGACGGTGCAGCGGACCGCCAGCGCGGATTAGACCTACTGGCGCAGGTCCGCGACATGTGCCTGCACGGGCGCTTCTACCGGAGCGAATTGCGTGCCTTCGAGTTTCACGCCGCGCGCGAAAGGGCCCTGCGTGGCGACCGCGATGGTGCCATACCGGTAATTCGCAACGTAGTAGACGATTTCTTCGAGGACGGACAGCTCGCGTATGGCGCCGCCGGCACTGCCCTTTTGGTGCAGACGCTGCTGGACCGTGGCAGCGAGGGTGACGTGGCCGAAGCCGAAGCCGCGATTGACCGTGCGGCGAAGCTGCCGCCTGACGAAGGGTTGGTGTTACGCGACGTCACGCTGCTGCCGCTGCGCGCTCTGCTGGCCCGCGCTCGAGGCGACGACGACGCCTACCGCGACTTGGTGAGTCGTTATCGCGCGATGGCGGAATCGCTTGGCTTCGAGGGCCACATCGCGATGGCCGAGGCGATGTAAACACGCCTCTTGCGCCGCAACAAGTTTCGCGTCGACGACGATGCGGCCGATTTGGGTCGGGCGGTCGGCCGGTCGCCACGGCCGCGGTGCAGCAGATCGCGGATGGGCTGGCCGATCGCGCCCCGCGCAAGCTTAGACCCGGATGTCGTTGGCGCCTAAGCGATAACAGCCCCGGGATCGCTCGACCCTAGGGCTGTTCTGACTCGGCGGACTTACTGCGCTTCGCCGTCACCCCGTCCGCATTGTCATCGTCGTCTTTGCCGCCGCGCAGCGCCGTGTCAACGCTGTCGGAAACCTTGGTGACGACCTTCTTGATGTCACCACTGGCATTCTTGATGTCACCACTGGCATTCTTGATGTCCACCACTGGCATTCTTGACCGCATCCCGCACTGGCGTCTTCCGCGCGGGGCTGGCAGTGACCGCGTTGTAGCCGTTGCTAGTGCCGGCGGAACGCACGATCGCGCGCCCGTTTCCGATGACCGACTTCATCGCATCGATGGTTTCGTCGACCTCGTCTCGTGTAGCGGCCGGCTCGCGAACGACCTTGCGCTGGCTTGCTTCGAGGTCGTCTTGGGTGACCGCTGGCGGCTCCGGGAGCTCTGACCCGACCGCGGTCAGAACCTGTGAGACATCGTCACTCACGTCGCGGCTGATGGTCTTGGGGGTGCCCGGCCCAGAGAGGACCTGCTCGATGGCCGCGTCCTGGTCGTCTTGGGTGACCGCTGGCGGCTCCGGGAGCTTTGACCCGACCACGGTCAGAACCTGTGAGACATCGTCACTCACGTCGCGGCTGATGGTCTTGGGGGTGCCCGGCCCAGAGAGGACCTGCTCGATGGCCGCGTCCTGGTCGGGTTCGGTGGCCGCTGGCGCGGGAATCCTCAGCAGCGGTGGCAAGCCGATGATGGCCAGGGCGTTGTTGATCCCCTCGCCGATCGCGTTGACGAGATCCGTGGCCACCTTCCCTGGGTCGAGCGTGGGGATTAGCCGCGCCGGGGTGGGCTCCCACGGCCTGATGCTGCGGTCATAGCCCAGTTCCACGATCACCCGGAAGAACGGCTCGAACACATCGATCACAGACTCGGGCACCCCCAGGGTGCGCAACGGACCGAACAACGGCAGGTCCTGGGTCTCGAAGAAGTAGTAGCTGGTGTCGCCGTGGGTGCCCTGGTACGCCGGCGACTTCGTCGGGTCGGCAGGCAGGCTGACGTCCCACTCATGCAAGTGCACGTAGAAGCCACCGAGGAACGCGTTCGCGACGGCGATGAGATTGAGCGGATACAACGGGAAGTCGGCCACGGCATCGTACTGCCGGTTGACCATGACCGTATCGAACTGGGTGTCGGTCGGATCGGGTCCGTCGAACGACCAACCGATAGGAAGGCCCCCTCCTGGGAACCGGGCATGAAGGCCCCCGTTGGGCACATTGGGACTGGCGTGCATCACGAAGTCAATATCGGGGGCATCGGTTCCCAGCGGGTACTGCTCGGCGAGCTTGCGCTTCTCCGTGGTCGCGATCATCGCGCCTGCCGAGATGCCGTAGATCACCAGGTGGTCATTGCCGTGGTAGGCCATCGCCTGCTCCAGATTGGACACCCCGGCCTGGATCGCCTGATCCTTGGTGAGGTCGAACAGGCCCGAGAGTTTCCACAACGGCTCGTCTGGCCACCACCCCGCACCGCCGGGTCCCCAGACTTCTTGGGGCCCGACCACAGTCGCGAGTAGGCGGAGGATCCCGGTGAGGGGCCAAGCCTCCAGGGGCGCCGTCACCGGGCAATACGCGATGTCCTCGCGCGGATGAGTCGGCTCGATGTACTGGTTCTTGATAAGTTCCACCAAGTAATCGTCGGGCGTCGAGACGGTGCCCCCGCCCATGACCAAGGCGGTCGAATCCGGCTCGGACGAATCAGACGAACACGAGCTGGAATCCGACGGTTCGGCGTGCGCCACTGCAGGCGTGTTGGCGACCGTGAGCCCCATTCCCAGCGCGACCGCCAATGCCCCGACCCGACCGATGTACGTTGCGTTCCTCATCGTCGCTCCTCCATCTATCAGTCGGAACGATGGCCACCGAGTCGGGTCGAGTTCCGCAATGGGAATCGTCGCTCGCGTTCGGTGAAACGACACCAGTAGCGCACCACTGCAAATCGCCCGGTTTCGGCGCGCTACTACTTAGTCGCGGCGCGCTCGGCAGTGTCAGACACACTCGTGGCAGCGGTCGTGTGCTGCCTCTTGCGCCGCAACAAGTTTCGCCTCGGCGATGCGGAAGAAGCCATCCAGAGCGGTCTGCTCGACGTTGACGTACAGGCAGATCACATCGGCGGTGACGTGGGCGTCACGCAGTCTCAATGCCAACGAGTACGGTAACGGCAGCCTGCGTAGCGCCCGCTCGCGTTCGCTGAGTTCATCGGCCATCTGAACATCGAACATCACTGCGACAGGCTTCGCGATACCGATGGATCGTGTCCTGGCTTCTGCTCTTCGTTGGCCGTATCAGGTTTCGGCTTCTTGCCGACACGGCCGACTGGATGCTGTTCTACGGTGGACGCGTCGTCGGCCGTCGTCTCCACCGGGGTTCGAACCAAATCAGCATCGGAGGACGAACTGTCACGGCCACGAGGCTTAGTTCTAAAGACCGGACTGTCTTTGACTACGTTCATCACCGGCTTCGATGTGTTCGCCGTGTCGGTGTCTGGGGCAACGGGATCGCTCGACGGCGGATCGGTCTCCACCGTGCCGGGCAACGGCCCTGACTTGTGCGTGTTCAGCGGAACGAGATCGCCCGCCAGCGGATCGGTCTCCACCGTGCCGGGCAACGGCCCTGACTTGTGCGTGTTCAGCGGAACGAGATCGCCCGCCAGCGGATCGGTCTCCACCGTGCCGGGCAACGGCCCTGACTTGTGCGTGTTCAGCGGAACGAGATCGCCCGCCAGCGGCTTGCTCTCCACCACAGGAGTTATAGCCGTGTTTAGTTGAGGGATTGGACCAAAGGGGGGATCAGGGACGTTCGGCAGCAACGGAAGGCCGAGAGCACCGAGGACGACATTGATTGCACTTGTGACGATAGCTATCGCCCAAAACACCGGAACCACGACAAAGAAGAAGCCGACAGCGACGATAGAGCGAAGGATCGGGTCAGTGATGACGTCAAGGCTCGCCGCCGCGGCGGCATTGGTGACCTGCGGTCCCTCTATCGCAAGGTCGCTCACCAATTGAGCGGTTGCATCGCTCACGACCGCGCCAGTGACGTCTGCGGCGCCCATGATTACCGGTGTGACGGAAACGATGGTTTGGCCTTGATTCCTGACGAATTTCTCCAGGGTCGCAGCAGCAGGTGCCGTAGAGGGAAGTGCGAAGGCGATGAGCTGCACCCCACGAACTTCGGTTCGCGCGACGCTGACCTCCGGTGGTGCGGCCACAAGGCTTGCCGCGAGGATGCCAGCGCTGGCGACGGCGACACCAGCGGTGAGATTAGGGCGAACAGATGTCACCGATGTGCTTGCATTACCCATCGTCGTTCCTTCCACGATCTCCTGGCGAAACGACGGGTGTCGCGCTCCGCGAGCGGAATCGTCGCTCGCGTGCCGTGTGACGAGTGCAGTAGTGCACCACTGCAATCTCGCGCTGTGTCGAGCCAGTACTACTTAGATGCCTCTTGCCGGGGTAGCAGGGCGGCGAGTTCGTCGCGGCTGGTCGTTCCGGTCTTCAACATGGCCCGGTAGATGTGGCTTTCGACGGTGCGTACGGAAAGAGTCAGTCGCTCGGCAACTGCGCGGTTGGACAATCCCTCACCGATCAGCATCACGATCTCTGCTTCGCGATCGGTCAGCGGCAAGGGCTCGCTGGCCTGACGAAGCGCCGGGGTACTGGCGCCGCCGCATTGTTCGGCCAGGGCATCGGCGCGTGTCGAGCATCCCAACGCCGATCCCCGTCTGTCTTGGCGACGATACGCGAGGGCAGCGTGGGCGGCCGCATCGACGGCGGCAACGAGATCGCCCATGCGCTCGAATTCCTCTGACACCGACGACTAATTCAGCGGCATCGCCGTCGCGCAGGGCCTCGGCGAACCGGGCCGCCAGGCCGACGCGTGGCCCCTCGACGATCGATTCGAGCTCGCGCAACCGGGGCGCGCCGGTGCGATCACCGAACTGGGTAGCGGTCTGCAGACAGACCACTTCCGCCGCGAATCGCCCTGTAGCTCTGGCCCTTTCGGCCGCCGACAGCAAGATGGTGATCGCCTCGCTGACGGCGCCCTGGCCCGCGGCCACCCACGCCCGGGCCAGGCTCCGCTCGTAGTCCAGCGACCGAAATCGGCGTTGCACCTTGTCGAGCGCGGCAAGCGCGGCGGCTGCTTCGTCGGTCGAATCCACGCATCGCGAGTGCAGTCACGTGCGGCACGCGATAGCGGTATCCCCAGCCGATGGCATGCGACGCGGACAACCCTTCGGCTGCCTGTTCCAGCAGCAGGCACGCGCTGTGCAGATCGCCGGCACCAAGCGCGGCCCGACCAGCCACGGCAGCACCGAGTAATTGAGCCGCCCCCGGGAGATCGGCTGCCTGCTGGCGCGTGCGCTCGGCCACATCGAGCGCGTCCGTAACCTGGCCAGACAGCAGCAGTGCACTGACTTCTGCGTCGGCGATGTTGAACCTCATGTGCGGAGCGTCGAGAGAGCGAGTCGCGACGGTGTATCCCGCGTCCGCGACGGCCACGGCGTCGGTGGTGCGCCCCGCATCCGCGGATATCTGGGCGAGCGCCCAGGCGATCTCGGCGCCGACGACGGGCAGGTCATCCAGTGCGAGGTTTTTCGAAGCCTGCACCGCCGCCTCCGGCTGATCCATCGCAAACCAGTACACCGTGAGGAAGGCGTCGATGTAGGTGCGAGCGTGTGGAGGTGTGGTGCGCGACGCCTCGTCGATGAGTTCTTTCGCGCGCGCAGGGTCACCAAGCGCCCACAGCATGTTGCTGGACCGCAGGAACGCGAATCTGGCGTGATCGCTGGTCGGTCAACTGGCTGGTGCGGATCTCGGCGAGCACCGCCTCCGCCTCCTCGCCGCGGCCTAGCCACGACAATGCATGCGCGCGAACAAAGTTCGGTTCCGGTCCCGCTCCAGCGTGGATTGCCGCTTCCGCGAGTCGATCCGCGAGGGGCAGGTCCGCCAGCCAGACGGCGCCGTGCGCTGCCCTGACGAGCAGGTCGGCGTCGGGTGTGAGGTCGGAGTCGAGACTCAACGTCGCGCGGCGCACGACGACTCGGATGTCGTCGCGGTCACTCGGATGCGGCGAGTTCGGTGGCGACCAGTCCGCGCAGCCGTCGTAGCCGAGTGCGTGCCGCGCGCCTGCGGCGTACCTCTCCGTAGAGCGGATGCGCCACCCGCACCTCGATGCCGCCGCCGGCGGGCTCGAGTGTGATGAGGCCACGGGTTTCGGCCTCCTCGACCGCGGCTGCATCGGTGATCCGCGTCAGGGCCGCGAGTTCGATCGGCTCCCCGACAGCCAGCACGTCGATCACATCGCTGACCGGCGTGGGCAGGGCCCCGATGCGCGATTCGATCAGCTCGACCAGGCCGGGCGGCATGATCGGATCACCAATCCACCGCCAGTATCCCGTGCTCTTGCACAATTCGGCCGTCGGCGACCTCCTGCTCGACGATGTTCCGCAGATACAGAACATTGCCGCGGTCAGCTTCCACAGCCGCTGAGCTGGCATCCGAATCCACCGATCCCTCTAAGGTCGCCGACAGCAGCGTGGTGGTCTCGTCAAGCGACAGTTGCTGTAGGTCGAGTCGGTCGAACTGGCCAGCCTTCCATATCTCCTGTATCGCGGCGGGAATCGGCTCACCGTCGCGGACGGTGAGTATCACTTTTGCCGCGCCCCGCTGCACGATCTGATGCACGACGAAAGTCGACAGATCATCGAGCAGATGTACGTCATCGACACCCACGACCACCTTGGCGGCCGAAGACGCGGCAGTCAGCGACTCGATCACCCCCCGCAGCAACTGAACGGTGTCGGTGACACCCGACGGCGCCCACGCAGTGAAAGCACCAAGCGGAATTGCCCGCGCCGAGGATGTGCCGACCGTCCAGCGGGTTTCGCAACCCTGCGACGCGGCAGCCGACAACGCCTCACGGGCGATCCGACTCTTCCCGACGCCCGCCGCTCCGCAAACAAGGATGCCGGAGACATCCGAAGCCGAGATGGCGGCCTCGATAGTTCGCATCTCCTCCGAGCGGCCAATTAACGGCCACGACAAGCGCACCTCAAAGAGCCTAAGAGCCCTGATAGCGGCACGCGGGGAATACGCCGACTTCGCGCTCACTTTGACCGGTGGGGCCGCAGCTCGTACCACCCCTCCAGGGTTCGGCACCAAAACTTTCACACGTTGTTTCGCGGGACTGCGGCAACGTTGGACGGAACGGCAAACGCCAAACGTCTGCGTCCCGTAACGAAGCGCGATTCGTGGCGGTCCAATCTGTGTGCTAACGAAACTACTTGCCACCCTTTTTGACCTTCAACACCTGCTTGCGCAGGCCCTCGGTGGCGGTCTCCACGCCACCCTTCATCGCACGCTTGAGCACGAATCCGGGCAGCGGGATCGCCAGGTCGACGGTGATGTCGAACGTGACCTTGGTCTTGTCGCCGTCGGGTGTCAGCGTGTAAGACGCATCCTGGGCCTTGAGTTGACTCGCGCTGACCAGGGTCCAACTGACGACGTCGCCGGCCCAGGTGTAGTCGACGACCTGCTCGTCGGAGATGCCCGCGGTCTTGATCTTCATCTTGACCCGCCGCGGCCTGCCATTGTCGTAAGCCTCGAGGACCTCGGCGCTCTGATACTGCGGGGACCACGTCGGCGTCGACTCGACGTCGGCGATCACGTCGAGGATCTCCTCCGGACTCGCCTCGATCACGACCTCACGGGAATCACTGGTAGCCATGGCGCGACCATAGCTGGTTTACGGTTCGAGTCATGGAGCTTTGGGAGCTGGCCGCTCGTGAGCGCATCAGGGACACATTGGCCCGTTACAACTGGTCGGGTGACGCACTGCGTCTTGACGACCTTGCTCAAACCTTTTGCGAGGACGGCGAGCTCGAGCTGCGCGGCTTCGAGCCGGTACGCGGACGCGCCGCGATCGTCGAGCTTCTCGGTGGCGCCGTCGCCGCACCGAACGCGAGCGCGCAGGCGTCGGGCGTGAAGCGAATCGTGCGCCACAACGTCACGAACATCCGCTTCACCGACGTGACGCCGCACGAGGCACGGGTCTCCTGCTACTTCACGGTGTTCACCGAGATCGGCCTCGACCACTACGGCCGCTACCGCGATGTCTTCGTGCCCGCCGGCGATGACTGGTTGATCCGCCACCGCTTAGTGTCGACGGACTGGAGTGCACCCGACTCGACGATGGCGCGCCGGTAGGCTCGCCCGCATGAGTACAGCCGTCGATCCCACAATCCCGCCCAGCGGCACGGGCTGCGTCGAGTGTGATGCGGCCGGCGGCTGGTGGGTGCACCTGCGCCGCTGCGCGGCGTGCGGGCACATCGGGTGTTGCGACGATTCGTTGGCCCGGCACGCGTCGGCACATTGGCGCGAGACAGGACATCCCATCATCCGGTCGTTCGAGCCCGGCGAGGACTGGTTCTGGAACTACGACACGAACGAGTATTACGACGGGCCGAAACTCGCTGCACCGGAATGTCACCCGAAAGACCAAGCGGTTCCCGGTCCTGAAGGCAGAGTCCCGCGGGACTGGGTCAGCCAACTGCGTCGCCGCGACTGAGCGCCCGTGGTCAAGGCCGGCGGCGAAAGCACACTGACCGTACTCGTCGCGTTCGGTGCAAATTTCGCGATCGCGGTCGCCAAGACAGCCGCCGCCGTGGTGTCGGGTTCGGCTTCGATGTTGGCCGAGGCGGCCCATTCGTGGGCGGACACCGGCAACGAAATCTTCTTGATGATCGCCAATCGGCGCAGCGCCCGACCCGCCGATCCTCAGCGGCCCCTTGGCTATGGCCGCGAGGCATACGTGTGGTCGCTGCTCGCCGCCGTCGGACTGTTCGTCGCAGGCGCGTCGGTGTCGATCTGGCATGGCGTCAGCGAGCTCATCGGAGGCGAGCAGACCGACGGCCGGGATTACGCCCTCGCCTACGCCGTCTTGGCCATTTCCTTTGTACTGGAAGGAACCTCGTTCCTCAGGGCGGTCAGGCAGCTGCGGGCCGAAGCAAACCGACTCGATCGTGATCTGCTCACGCACGCGGTGGAGACATCGGACCCGACCGTGCGCGCGGTTTTCGCAGAAGACGCCTCCGCACTGATCGGCATCGTGATCGCCGCCGCCGGTATCGGAATGCACGAATTGACCGGTGTGGCGGCGTGGGACGCGGCCGGGTCGATCCTTGTCGGTGTCCTGCTGGGCGTGGTCGCGGTGTTGTTGATTGACCGCAATCGCCGATTCTTGACCGGCGAACCCGGCTCCCCGGACCTGCAGGCGGC
This sequence comes from uncultured Actinomycetota bacterium, assembly GCA_963770305.1. GTDB lineage: Bacteria > Actinomycetota > Actinomycetes > Mycobacteriales > Mycobacteriaceae > Mycobacterium. Next base: position 155,182 of record CAVYPB010000028.1, on the reverse strand, counting down.
CGCGCTGGCGCGACTTGAACAGCTGCCCGATGTGGCGACGGTACGGTACCTCCGGATGGAATTCATTGGTCCAAAACAGCTTTTCCTCGTGGCGAGCGTGGACCTCACCGGCGACGACGTGGAATCGTCGGTGGCGCGCAGACTCCGCCGCTTGGAGCACGAAGTCGAAACCTTTCCGTTCATCGTCGATGCCGTGCTGACGGTTTCTGAGCCTGATGGCAACCAGACCGAGCAGACGTAGAGTGCACCACATCCTCGGCGTGTCGGGGATGTTTGCGTCTGCCCGCGCTAGCGAGCCTCGGCAAGCACCGCCTGCGCAGCGTTGTAACCGGGAATGAACGTGATCCCAGGCCCACCGTGACATCCGGCGCTGGCCAGGTAAAGCCCGTCGATCGGGATCGGTTGATCGACATAGCCTTTCGGTCCGGGCCGGTTGATGCCGATCTGGTCGGGATGAATCAGCCCGTGACAGTAGTCGCCACCTGGCGCGCCGAACATGGTGCCCATGTGTTTGGGCGTGAATGTGGTGTGCCGGATGATCAGGCTTTCGAAATTCGGCGCGAGTCGCGTGATCTTGTCGATCACCCGCTGTCCCATCTCCACCTTCATCTCGCCGTAGCTCGACTGGGTCTCCTCGACGGGGAACCACAGCGAGAACGCCGAGACCGCGTGCTTCCCTGGCGGCGCGAGGTCCGGATCGTTGACAGACGGAATCTGCAGCGCTATCGCGGGGTCGGCGGGCACGATCCCGCGCCTGCAGTCTTCCCATTGCTGCTGCAGTTCTTCGGGTGTGCTGAAAATGCCGATGTTCGACTGCATTGCGGGATCGTTGAGCAGTTCGTACGGCGACGCGAATTCCGGTATGCCATCGAGCGCGAAGTGCATCTGCAGATAGCTGCCGCGGTGGTCGACGCGGGAGAACCGCTCCCGGATATCAGCCGGCACCGCGTTCGGGTCGACCAGCCGATTGATCGTGAGATCCGGTGCGACACCGGAGATGACGATCGGCGCGGTCACCGCGGATCCGTCCTCGAGGCGAACGCCGGTGACCCGGCCGTCGGCGACGGTGATCTCGTCGACCTTGCTGCGCAGCCGCAGTTCGCCGCCGTTGGAAGTGAATACGTCGCACAGGTGCGACGTGAGCGCCCCGATGCCGCCGCGCAGCTTCTTGACGAGCAGTGCATTCTCGTCCGGGACGGCGAACCCGTAAGCCAGCGCCGCGGCGGTGCCGGGAGTCGCAGGCCCGCGGTAGGTGGTGTTGCACGCCAGGAGCGACAGCATGCCCCGCAGCGCACCGTTCTTCTCCTTGTCCGGCAGGTAGCGGTCCAGCACATCGGTGACCGATCCGAACAGCAGATCGGTGATCGTCGACCGCTCGAATTCGTTTGTCGCGCAGGCGTACATCTCATCGAGCGTCTTCGGCGGCTTACCCGCGTCGAAACGCCCCAGCGCCCGGGTCGGCGCCTGACACCAGGCCATCAGACCGGCCATCCCGTTGACGGCCTCCGCGCCGTGCACCTCGTTGATGTGCGTCAGCAGCTTCATCGGGTCGGTGTAGTAGACGAGGGGTTCGTCGCCGACGCCGCGCAGCGATACCGACATCACGTCGAGGTCGACAGTCGGCAGATCGTCGAGCCCGAGTTCCCGGCTCACCGTCGCCGACGTCGGAATCTGCACCGAGCCGGCGATCTCGAACTTGAAGCCGTCGAACAGTTCCACCGTCGACGCCATCCCGCCGGCGTACAGCTTCGAGTCGAGGCACAGCGTGCGCAGCCCGGCCTTCTGGAGCAGTGCGGCGGCGGTCAGTCCGTTGTGGCCCGCGCCGACGACAATCGCGTCAAAGTCCGTCATCGGCTGAGGCTGACACGCACGGCGCAGTTTTGTCAATATTGACGAAACTTCCGGTCAGACCGGGTCGCCGATCCCCTTGCTCAGCGTCTCCAGCGCCTCCCGGCTCAGCCGCGACAACTCGGGCAGCGAGCGGTCCTCTCCGAGCATCCAGACCTCCATCGCGCCGAAGACGGCGGCCGCGATGCAGCGAGCGGTGACGGTGATATGCATCCGCGCATCGGTGCCGGCCTTCGGCGGGTTATCGCCCGTGAGATGTTCCTCGATGGCCTCGGCGAAGTCGGCCTCGACCTGACGGATGTGCCGGACGATCCGGCTCGGGTCGAGCTCCTGGGCGCGCAGCGACGCGATCTGCGTGACCGCCCAATCGTCGTACGGTCGCGCCATGATCGCCGACTGCACGGACTCGATGATCGACTCGTCGGGCGACCGGGCCGCCAGCGCGCTGCGGAACCACTGCACTCCGGCGTCGTAGTCGGCGAACAACAGATCGTGCTTCGACGCGAAGTGCCGATAGAACGTCCGCAGCGATACACCGGCGTCGGCCGCGATCTCCTCGGCCGACGTCTCCTCCACCCCCTGGGCGATGAACCGCACCACCGCCGCCCGCCGCAGCGCTTCGCGCGTGCGCTCGCTGCGCGCTGTCTGGGCAGGCCGGACCATGTGCCGAAAGTACCGCACCTCAGTTATGTCAATATTGACAAAACTCAATTCAGCCGCGAGACTCCGGCTATGGTCGCTCTCTTCGTGCACGCGATCCTCGGCATCGCGGTCATCGTGTTCATCGTCAAATCGAATCCGGCCATCTTCAAGCGCATGCCGACCGGCCCGCAGCTGTCGACGCTGGAGATCGTCCTATGGGCCTTGGGCATCATTTCGTTGCCGATCAGCTGGTACTTCAATATCCAATACGTGCAGGAGTACGCCGAGAACCCGTTCTGGGGCCAGCCCACCTGGGCGGAGTTCATTGCTATGGGGTACGCGAATCCTTCCTCCAGTTCGCAGGTTGTCGACTACACGATCATGAGCGTGATCTTGGCGCTGTGGGCCGTGGTCGACGGCCGCAAGCGCGGCATCAAGAACTCATGGCTCTACTTCGGATTGTTCTTGTTCACGAGTTCGGCGTTCGGCTCGGCCATGTACCTGGCGACCGTCGAGCGCCAACGGCGGCACCAACAACTGACAGTGACCGTCGACTCTCCCCCGTAACGAGCAGCGGTCCAGCAGACTGCACATGTGAAGGTTCACCACCTCAACTGCGGAACCCTGTACCCGTTCGGGTGCGGGGAGATGGTATGCCACGTGCTGCTGGTCGAGACCGGCAACGGGCTCGTCCTGATCGACACGGGCTTCGGGCCGAAAGGCTGCGACGATCCCACCCGGCGGGTGGGAGCGTCCCGATACCCCATGCCACGTGCGCTCGCCGCGTTCGAGTCGGTGACGGCATTCGATCGGAAGATGATGCGGCAGAACCACGCTCGGCTCACCGAGCTGTATCGACGCCGAGAGCCAGACATGTTGATGGTCTGCTCACATGACCGGACGCTGTACGAACAAGCCAAAGCCACCGTCTAAGGAGCCCAATGCACGTCACGTCGGAAACCACCGTCGCCGCACCCATCGAAACTGTGTGGGACAAGCTGAGCAACCACGTCGGGATGAGCCAGTGGGGTCCCGGGATCGCGGTCACGATGGACAGACCCGGTACAGCAGACCCCAACGGCGTTGGGGCCATACGGCGTATTGCGTTGCCCGGCCCAGGTCCGGACATCGTCGAGGAAGTCGTGACTTTCCAGGCGCCAAACGTGTTGGGCTACAAGGCGCTGTCCGGGACCCCCTTTCCGGGTTACTCCGGCGAGGTACGGGTGACCCCGGCCGGTGCGGGCACCCACATCAGCTACACGGTGTCCTCCACAGCGAGCTTCCCGCTGGTCAAGGCGCCCTTGGCGGCGGTCTGTCAGGTGCTGCTTCGCCTTCTCGCGCGCGCATCCACAAAGAAAAACTAAGACCCCGCCCTTGACGCGGTACTACTCAGTACCGTAACTTGTTCGTCAACAAGCAAGTATTCGAGGAGCGCTCATGATCACCGACGACCTGCGGCAACGGCGCCTCGCGATCATCCGCGAGCACATGGACACCGAGGTGACCAAGGAATTCGATGCCACGCTGGCCACGTTCAACGGCCATCCGCATTACGAAATCATGGCCACGGGTCAGACCTACGACGGCGACGACGAGGTCATGGGCTACTACCTGACGACCCGCACCGCCTTCCCCGACCAACGCCACGACAACGTGCGCTTCCACGTGGCCGACGACGCGGTGATCGTCGAATTCGACCTGCTGGGAACGAATCTCGGCGAGTTCTACGGCCTTCCGCCAACCGGCAAGGCTTTCCGGGTTCCGCTCATCGCGGTGTTCTTCTTCGACGGCGATCGGATTGTCAACGAGCGCATCTACTTCGACACTGCCAGCCTGGTCACCCAGATCGGCCGTGGCGAACTGCTCGCCATAGCCGAAAATGTCGATGGCTGAGTCGAGCCCCCGCACGCAGGAGCAGCGCCGAATCGAAGCCGAACGCCGACTGGTGCGCGCGGCCGCGGAGCTTGTCGGTGAGATTGGACCGACCCGGGTCACGCTCGCCAACGTCGGCGAGCGCGCTGGTTACAGCCGCGGGCTGGCGACACATCACTTCGGGTCCAAGGGTGCGTTGATGCAGCGCCTCGTTGAGACGGTGACCAGTCAGTTCCGTGACGCGATAGTCGAAGAGAGTCAATCGGATACGCCGATCGATCAGCTGCGGCAACTGGTCGACTTTTACTTCCGGGTGGTCTCAGACCTTCAGCCGGTGAACCGAGCACGGCTGGTGCTGTGGGCAGATGCGGTGGCCGGGCCATCCGAGGACGTCAGACCCCAAATGATCTCCGCAGACCGCGAGTTTCGCGAGGAGATCGAGAAGCGAATCCAACTGGCAGTCAGCGCCGGTGACGTCACGGCATCGGTCGACCCACACGGTTTGGCGACGGTGATCATCGCGATGCTGCGCGGGGTGGCGCTGCAATGCGTGCTCGACGACCAAGTCGATCTCGTTGCGGCGCAAAACGAAATCGTGCAGTTGCTTTCCGCACGACTCACGGTACGGGGGTTGTCATGAAAGTTCACCACCTCAACTGTGGCACCATGCACATGCCGACCGCCCCGATGGTCTGCCACGTGCTGCTGGTCGAAACCGACAGCGGGCTGGTCCTGGTCGACAGTGGCTTCGGCACCCTCGACTGCACCGATCCCGCACGGGTGGGACCCACTCGGCACATGGTCAGGGCGATCCTCAGTCACGAGGAAACTGTTGCCAACCAGATCGAACGTCTCGGATTTGCGCGAAATGACGTGCGACACATCATCATCACGCATCTCGACATGGACCACGCCGGCGGACTATCCGACTTCCCCGGCGCGCAGGTACACCTCACGGCGGCAGAGGCGCTCGCTGCGATCTGGGCTCCATCGCGGCGGGAGAAGATTCGCTACCGCTCCGTGCAATGGGCGCACGAACCCAACATCGTCGAGCACGATCCACATGGCGAGAAGTGGCGCGGGTTCGCCGCGGCCAAGGAGCTCACCGAAGTATCGCCGGGCATTGCGCTCGTTTCGCTGCCCGGTCACACCCGCGGCCACGCCTGTGTGGCCGTCTACGCCGGCCACCGCTGGGTGCTGCACGCCGGCGACGCGTTCTACCACTACGGCACCCTCGACGGGACACCGGTGCCACGAGCGTTGACGGCGATGGAGTCCCTCGTGGCGTTCGATCGAAAGACAGTGCTGGCCAATCATGCTCGTCTCGCTGAGCTCTATCAGCGCAAGGACCCGGACCTGATGATCGTGTGTGCACACGACCCGACAATTCTCGAGCAGGCCCGGGCGACGGCGTAGAGACGGTTCAGGGCACCAACACAACCTTGCCGACGTTCTCCCGCGCAGCCAGGATCCGGTGAGCCTCACCGGCATTGGCGAACGGCACCGCGGCGTGGACGACGGGCTCGACGATGCCCTCAGCGAGCGCCGTCGACAGCGGACCGATCCACGGTTGCAGCGTGCCGCGGTCGTCCCACAGAGCAAGCATGTTCAGCCCGATCACGGCCTTGGATTCCGAGAGTTGTTTGATCAGGTTGAAACCGCGGAGCATCGGCAACAGTTGTGGTATCGCGGTGCGCAGCGAGCGCTTTTCACCCTGTTGCATGGCTGAGGCGCCGTAGCCGACGAGCCTGCCGCCCGGACGCAACAGGCCATACGAGCGCTTCAGCGACTTGCCGCCAATGGCGTCCAGCACAATGTCGTACGGCGGCAAGTCTTTCCACCAGCCGTCGCGGCGGTAGTCGATGGTGCGGTCGACGCCCAACTCGGCGAGTCGCTGATGCTTGCCGGGCGACGCGGTGCCGTGGATCTCCGCACCGGCGGCCTTGGCCAGCTGGATTGCCGCGATGCCCACGCCGCCTGCCGCCGCGTGGATCAACACCCGTTCGCCGGGCCGCAGCGATCCGTAGCCGTGCAGCGCCGCCCACGCGGTGGCGTAATTGACCGGTATCGCGGCACCCTGCTCGAAGCTCAGCGCGTCGGGCAATGGCACGGCATCTGCCGCCTGCACGTTGACGATCTCTGCGTACCCGCCGAACCGCGTGCCGGCGAATACCCGCTCCCCCACGCGTGCGGGATCGACGCCGTCGCCTACGGTCTCGATGGTCCCGGCCACTTCGTAGCCGACGACGGCGGGCGGCTTCGGTGCGTCGGGATAGAGGCCGACCCGGGCCAGGTGGTCCGCGAAGTTGACCCCCGCCGCGCGGACGGCGATGCGTACCTGCCCGGGGCCGGGCGGCGGCGGATCCGGACGTTCCTGCACTTGAAGGACCGACAGGTCACCGTGCTTGATTATGACAACTGCGCGCATGATCCCCGCTGTCTATCCGAGAGAAGCCGTCGTGACCGACTGAAGGCCGTGGGCGGGCAACGGCCACCGCGGCCCCGGAGGCAGGTGGGCCGCCGCGGTCATGACACCGTCACCTTGGCGGCGGCGCTTGCCTGATTGCGTCGCCGCAGGACCGACTCGAGCCGGCCCAGCAGGTCGTAGTACCGCGTCGGCGCCAGGCGCCCGAGAGCGTCGAAAAGGTAGGCGTCGGGGCCGACGAGGATGCGCGCCTTGCCCTGCTCGACTCCGCGGTGGATGATCTCGGCGGCCTTGTCCGGCTGCGTCAACGTGATGGCCGCGAATTCGTGAACCATCTGTTCGTGGCTGCGGCCGCGACCCTCGGGATCCTTGCGCCACCGGGCGTTGCGCGCGATGTTTGTGTTGATGCCGCCGGGGTGGACGTTGATGGCGGTCACGCCGGTGCCGCGCAACTCCTGGCGAAGCGAATCGGTGAATCCGCGCACAGCGAATTTGGCAGCGCAGTAGGCACTTCGGTTGGGCATGCCGACAAGACCGAACACGCTCGACGTGTTGACGATCGCGCCTTCGTCCTGCTCGACGAGGATCGGCAGAAACGCGCGGGTGCCGTTGACCACACCGTGGAAGTTGATGTTCCACAGCCAGTTGTCGTCCTCGGGAACGGCGTCCAGCACACGGGAGGCCGTGGCGACGCCGGCGTTGTTGAACACCGCGCCGATCGGCCGCGGCGCCCACTCGCGCACGTCGCCGGCGAAGTCGCGCTGCGCCTCGGCGTCGGCCACGTCGAGCACCCGCAGCAGAGCCGGTCCGTGCAGTGAGGCCTCGGTCTCCTTGAGCCCCTTTTCGTCGATGTCGGCGATCGCGACGGGGCAGCTGTGCGCCGAAAGCCGTTGCGCCAGAGCCCGGCCGATGCCGGACGCCGCGCCGGTGACGACGACCGTGCGGCCGCTGATCGTACGGTGTCGGGACTTCCTCATGCCTCGACTCCTCCTCGCTCCGGTCCTCGCTCGTTCCTCGCTGCGATCCTCACTCGTCGTCGTCTTCGGTATCTCATGCGTGCTCCTCGAGTTCAGTGTGGGTGACAGGGGCGCCGCGGTGAACCGCGAATCCAACGGAGGTTGCGTGGTTGGTGATCAGGTCGATGATCCGGCCCCACGCACCGATCGGAAGATCGTGGCCGAGCCCGACGATGGTCTCCAGCCGGGCACCGGGGATCGCTCGCGCGGTTGCCGCGCCACCCGTTGGATGCACCATCCGGTCACGGTCGCCGTGGATGACCAAGGTTGGGACGTCGATGTGGCGAAGTTCGCCGGTGCGGTCGCCGGAGGCGAAGATGCCCGTCAGCTGTCGAACCAGGCCCGCGGGGCTGGAATCTCGGTCCCACGCGACCCCGGCGTACTCCCGAACCGTCTCCTCGTCGAATGGGAAACCGTGAGACCTGATGTGGGAGAACATGTTCGCAGCGCGGTCCATCGCGTCGGCCCGCGTCCGCGGAGGACGCGACGTCAACATTCGCCGCCAGGTCGACCACGCCGGGCTGGCCCAGGCGCGGCGCGCCGGTGGTCGACATGATCGACGCCAACGTTCGAACCCTGCCAGGATGGTGAGCGGCCACGGTCTGGGCGATCATCCCGCCCATCGAGATACCGACCAGATGGGCGTCGGCGTAGCCGAGCGCGTCCAGCAGTCCCACTGTGTCGCGCGCCATGTCGCCGAGGTGGTACTGCCGGCCGCGGTCGCCACCCCGGATCATCGCCACCGGGTTCGGCGGCGGATAGCTCATGTGAGTCGACCGGCCTGCGTCGCGGTTGTCGAACCGCGTCACTCGAAAGCCTCGTCCCGCCAACGCAGCGACGAAATCGGACGGCCACGAGTGCAACTGCTGCCCGAGGCCGGCGATCAGCAGGATTGGCGGGTCGGCGGGGTCGCCGGTCTGGTCGAAGCACAGTTCAATGCCGCGGCCGACGTCGACGAGCGCCTCCTCGCGCGCGGTCATGCCGAGGCTCGCTGCGTCTGGCCTGCGGTCTGGGCCGACTTGGTTGTGCGTCGATACACCACGGCGCGACCGCCGTGCGCGGGTGCCGTCGCAACTCCACGCGAGTGCAGGCGTTCACCGGGGGCATAGGTGGTGCCAAACTCGAACTCGCGCAGCAATGTGCGAAGCGTGACGGTCATCTCCATGTTCGCGAACGCCGCACCGATGCAGCGGCGGACACCGCCGCCGTAGGGAATCCACGCGTAGTTGTCCGGCGGGTTGCCGACGAATCGGTCGGGATTGAACGCCTTGGCATCGGCGAAGCTGTCCTCGGAGGCGTGCGCCAGCGAGATGCTGGCGAGAACCGCGTGGCGCTCCGGAATGACCCACTCCCCCAACCGGATCCGGGTCTTTGTAAGCCGAGCGGTGCCGTGGATCACCGGGCGGGTGCGCTGCACCTCCCAGATCGTGGCCTGCACCAGCTCGGAACCTCCCGCGTCGACCTCGGCGGTCAGCCGCGCGAGCAACCGTGGGTGGCGGCGCAGCCGCTCGACGCTCCACGCCAGCGTCGTCGCGGTCGTTTCGTGGCCGGCAGCGAGCAAGGTCAGCAGCTCGTCGGCGACATGGTCATCGGAGATCGGTGAGCCGTCTTCATAGCGCGCCTGCAACATCAGCGCGAGGACGTCGTTGCGTTGATCGAACTTCGGGTCGTTGCGGATGTCGGAGATCAGCCGCGCGATGATCTCGTCGTAGCGCTGGCGATACGACGTCAGCTTCCTGCCCGGGCTCCACGCGCCGAAATCCCGGCGCACGATCGGAGGCATCACAGCCAGCCGGGAGGCGTTCAGCACCATCGGCGGCAGCAGCTCACGCAGTTCGTCGAGCGCGGCGCCCTCGGCGCCGAACACCGTCCGCAGGATCGCGTTGAGGGTGATCCGCATCATCGACGGCATGGTTTCGAATTCTCTGCCCCCGGGCCACGACGCGGTCTCGCGCAGCACCTCTTCTTCGATGATCCCTTCGTAGGAGGCCATCCGCTTGCCGTGGAACGGCGGAACGAGAAGCTTCCGGCGTTCGCGGTGCTCGGTGCCGTCGAGGCTGAATGTCGAGCCGGGACCGAACATCTCACCGAGCACGCCGGCCCTGGCAATGAGGTCGGTGTTGGTGGTGAACAGATCCTTGATCAAGGCCGGGTCGCTGACCACGACGGTCTCCCCGAAGATCGGCAGCCGCAGCGTGAACGCCGACCCGTATCGCTTGGCCAGTGCAGCCACCGATTTCTCTCGGGCGGCGACGAAGCCGACGCCTTGTAGGAGCTTTGGTATCGGCGGTGCGGGCGGCAGTCGCACCGGGTCCGTGGTCGCCACAGCCATGTCGTCACCCTCCGTGGTGGTACTCCAAGGTACCGAGTTACGGTACGCCTTAGTACCGAACTTTACAACCCCCTTTCCACACGCGTCTAATAGTGGTACCGTCTGGTACCGACGCTGGTACTCAGTCGTACCAGCCGCCCGACGAGAGGTGCAGCCCAATGACGAGTGAACCGATCGAATACACCCCGCGCACGCGAGGAGCACAAACAACAGACGTTCTGATCGTCGGGGCGGGCTTATCCGGCGTCGGCGCCGCTGGCCAGCTGCGCCAGGAGTGCCCGGACAAGTCGATGATCGTGCTCGAAGCCCGCGACGCCGTCGGCGGCACCTGGGACCTGTTCCGCTACCCGGGCATCCGGTCAGACTCGGACATGTTCACGCTCGGCTATCGGTTCCGGCCGTGGACCGATCCCAAGGCAATCGCCGATGGACCGAGCATCCTGCGATACATCCACGACACCGCCCAGGACTTCGACGTGCACCGGCTCATTCGGCTGAAACATCGCGTGGTGAACGCCAATTGGCACAGCGACGAAGCGCGCTGGACCGTCGAGGTGCGTCGCACCGATACCGATGAACTGCTCACGATCGGCTGCTCGTTTCTGTACGTCTGCACCGGCTACTACCGGTACGACGAGGGTTACAGCCCGAAATTCCCTGGCGCTGAACAATTCGGCGGGCCGGTGATTCACCCGCAGCACTGGCCGGAGGATCTCGACTACCGCGGCAAGCGGGTGGTCGTGATCGGTAGCGGCGCGACCGCGGTGACGCTGGTGCCCACGCTGGCGGAATCGGCCGCGCACGTGACAATGCTGCAGCGCTCGCCGACCTATGTCGCGTCGCGTCCTGCCAGTGACGCGATCGCCGATCGGCTGCGGGCGTGGCTGCCGCAGAAGCTCGGCTACGCGATCATGCGGTGGAAGAACGCGTTACAGGGAATCGCGATCTTCAACCTGAGCCGGCGCCGCCCCGAAATGATGAAGTCGATGCTGCGCAAGGCCGCGGTCAGACAGCTGCCCGAGGGCTACGCGGTCGACACTCATTTCGCGCCGTCGTACAACCCGTGGGACCAGCGGATGTGCCTGGTTCCCGACGGCGATCTGTTCACGGCCATCCGCGCCGGGCGCGCGTCGATCGTCACCGACCGCATCGACACCTTCACCGAATCCGGTATCCGGCTGCAGTCCGGCGCCGAACTGGAGGCCGACATCGTCGTCAGCGCCACCGGCCTGAACCTGCTCGCTATCGGAGGAATGCGGCTCGAGGTCGACGGGCGCGCGGTGGAACTGTCAACGACGGTGTCGTACAAGGGCATGATGCTCTCCGGTGTGCCGAACTTCGCGTGGACGATCGGCTATACGAACGCGTCGTGGACGCTGAAGGCGGACCTGGTGGCCGAGTACGTGTGCCGGCTGCTCAAGCACATGGACGAGCGCGGCTACGCGGCGGTGACGCCCGACGCGGCGGGTGCCACCGCCGCCAACCCGTTCCTGGACCTGGCGTCCGGATACGTCAAACGCAGCGTTGCAGAGCTGCCCAAGCAGGGTGACCAGGCGCCGTGGCGGCTGCATCAGAACTACATCAAGGACGTCCGCTTGCTGCGCCGCGGCCCCATCGACGATGGCGTCGTGTTCACACCAGCCGTGTCTGTCGTAAACGATCGAGCCGGGAGCATCGCGTAGCGCGGGTCGAATGGGACGAAAGCCGTTGCCGCCGACTCTTGCCCGACGCAGGCGATCACCGTCGCCGATTAGTCGGGCTGCACGCGCGGAGCAAGCAGCGCTATCGACGCTTCCACCGCTTCCTCGGTGATGTCGCTCATGCGACGGCCCTCCTCGACGGTGATCGCGGTGAGTTCACGCAAGCCACCGAGCAGCATGATGATGCGTTGCCGGGAGACCGGACCGACGCCCGCGGCTCGGAACTCGCCGGTGTCGCCCAACGCCTGAACCATCTCGATGAAGTTCTCCATCGCGTCGCGCTGCAGCCGGTGGGCCGCGGCGCCCAGCGACGGACCGTCGCGGATCCAGCTCAGCATCAGTGAGGACCGGGATTCGCCGGAGGAGATCCAGGCCTCGATCGCCTGCCGCACCTGGCTTCGCCATGGCGCGTTCGCGTCGACCGCGGCCGAGATCTGCCGGACCTGCTCTGCGTTCGCTTCGGTGAGAAGTGCGACAAAACAGGTTTCCCTGCTGTCGAAGTGTTCATAGAATGTGCGCCGCGACGTCCGGGCCCGCCGCACGATATCGGCGACCGTGGTGCGGAGGTAGCCGTCCTGTGCAATGCCCTCCTCGAGGGCATCCAGAAGACGTTGGCGGAAGTTGCTCTTGTCCTCGTCGGCGCGCCCCATGTCACTGGCATCGTACTGCTGCGTTTTCGCTGAAGGTCGAGCTCACGAGTCGTCAAGCGACCCAGGTTCATTGCCCGACCCGCCAGGTGTGCACAACATCACATTCACAGGGAGGAACGAACTAACTTTGTGTGAGCGCTCGTCTTCGTTAGGTGTCGACCCGAAAAGGTGGATGAGATTACGAGCGACGTTTCGCAGGAGATGGCGGACCTGAACGATCCGCCAGAGGCCCGAGACAAGCGACTACAGCGCCGGATCGCCGCACTCTACGCAGATGATCCGCAGTTTCGCGCCGCCGAACCGAAGAGCGCGGTGGTCGAGGGGGCTCGTCGGCCCGGCCTGCGCCTCGCAGAGATCCTCCAGACGCTGGCGATGGGTTACGGTTCCCGGCCTGCGCTCGGCGAACGCGCGCGGGAGGTTACGACAGACCCGAACACCGGGCGCGCATCGGCCCGCCTGCTGCCGCGGTTCGACACCATCAGCTACCACGACTTGTGGGCACAGGTACGGGCGATCGCCACAGCTTGGCGAAACGACCCGGACCACCCGGTGACTCCCGGCGACTTCGTCACGACCGTGGGCTTCGCCAGCCCGGACTACCTGAAGATCGACCTGGCCTGCGCCTACCTCGGCCTGGTATCGGTACCTCTGCAGCACAACGCGCCCGTTTCGCGGACGAGAATTGCCGAGTTCCCATCGAAGTCGGCGCGACGCGAAATTCGTTGTCACCCAAGGAAAGACGCGCAGACTTGAGAAACCTCAAAACTCGGATTGGGAATCCCTAGGTCGCAGGTTCAGAAACCCACGAGCACCTTCGTCAGAGTGAACGAATTGCTGGGACCCTGTGGGCACGCGGCGGGGTCCGTGGAAACACCGCTTACTTGGCCGGTAAGCGCTGCCGTATCCCACGACCATGTCTGTAACTCCGAGTGGCGAGTGCCGTCGGGGCAGCTTTGGCCGTCTGGCCTGTCGACCGTCATCGTCCAACGATCACCAGCAAGCTGCGCATCGCCGCTCCATCCGATTGAACTGGTGATGTGTGCGACACAACCGCCCGAAGGTGGACACGCTGATTTAGCGGTCCAAGAGGTGTTGGCTCCCGGGGCACCATTGAGGTTCAACGAATAGGTGCCGCTGAAAACGTCAGCCCATGCCGGGCTAGCAAATCCCAAAGCAGACACAGCAGCGATTGCGGCTGCGGTCAGTCCGCGGCTAACGATCATGGCGACCTCCATTGCAGTTGCCAGTATCTTGTCCGGCGCTTGGGATCTTCGCAGCACAACGACAGGAACGCCCAAATTTGGGCACCAACTGTGCGCCTGCCCGTCGTTCGTCACAGTCGCCATTCAGCGAACTCGCAGAATCGACGTCCGCCGGCGCGACCGGCTTGGGGCCGTATGGGTCACCGGCGAAAGTCGCCAAGTGTCCCCGGAAATACGCGTGTGAAGTACACGATGCAGCGGGCGTCGGCCTCGCGGTGTCGTTAGCCGCGCCGGCGCAAGCCGACTCAGACATGGACGCATGGACGCGAAGTACGTCAAACCGCTTGACATCATGGGCATCTCGTACGAGTCGCCGTCTGCCGCCGCGCAGGCTAGCCAAACCATCTGCGGCGGCTTTGACAACGGGCTGACGTGGTCGCAGCTGGTCAACGACGGGACGAAGGCGGGCTACAGCGGCTACCAGGCCGGCGAGATCGTCGGCGTTTCGGCGGGGATGTTCTGCCCGCAGTAGGCCCCGGCGAAGTCGATGACCGTCCAGATCACCGAGTCGCCCGTCCCACCATCAGCGGACGGACGATCGGCGGCATGCCGCGCCACACGACATCGTCGGCTGCGACAGCGAAGCCGCAGGCGCGCATCAGCTCCACGGTCGGGCGGTTGCAGCGGCAGCCGCCTGCAAAGTGTCGCCACGGTTGGAGCAGATAGTCCTGGCACGCCGCAAGGAACCGCGAGCGCGCGCGCACGTGTTCGATGAACAGCAACTGCCCATCCGGGCGGAGCACACGTGCGATCTCGCCGAGCGCGCGTTCGGGGTCGTCGACGGTGCAAAGGACGAGCGTCGAGACGACGGTGTCCACGGACGCATCCTCCAGCGGTAGTCGCTCCGCGGGAGCGTCGACGATCCGCGCGACGCGCGCATGCCGCTGCAGGCGTTGCGCGAGTCTTCGGCGCATTCCAGGCTCGGGCTCGATGAGAGCGAGTTCGGTGATCCCGGCGGGATAGTGCGCGATGTTCAGCCCGGTCCCGGCGCCGATCTCGACGACGCGCCCGCGGGCGCCGCCCAGGAGCGTGCTTCGCCGGCGGCGCATGCCTGCGATCTCGCCCAGCCAGAGAAACGGGTCGTACACCAGCGCCATAATCCGCAGCCACGCCGCGGATGGCGTGCTCGCCTGGAGTTCGGCACTTGGTTCGACGCTTGCGATCTTGGTCATGCTGCGAACGTATGAGCGGCTGGGTGGCGCGCGCATCGCCTGATGCGGCCATCCTCCGGAGATGGCCTATTCGGGCTACCTCACAGAAGTCCGAGACGCGCAGCCTCCGCGACCGCCGCCGTTCGTGAGGTGCGACCGAGCTTGCGGCGGATATTCGCGACGTGGCGGTGAACGGTATGCGGGCTCAGCACGAGCTGCTCTGCGATCTCGCGATCGCCGAGACCGCGCGCGATGCAGGCGAGGATCTCACGCTCACGACTGGACAGCAGGGCCGGCTCCGGCTCGCTCGCACGGTGCGGCGACGAATGCACCGGTGCCAACGCTTCGCGGCACGCGCGGACCACGGAATCGATGTCACCGTGCCAGGGGAAGTGCGCGCTGCCCTGCAGCGGGATGAATGTCGCGCCTGGAATCGCGGCCGCGACCTCACGCCCGAGCCGGTACGGCACGGCGCGATCGTCGCGACGATGCACGACCAGCGCTGGCCGGCGGACGAGGGGAAGGTGCGCGTGTACGTCGAGGCGATAGACCAGTCCCAACAAAGCCGCAGCTGTCTCGGCGGTCGCCGACTCCCGCTGTAACCGTGAAAAGCGTTGGTGCTCCGCAGCGTCAGCACTACCGAGGAAGATGTCACTGAGCAGGCGCGAGCCCAGTCCCCAATGCGCGCGTACCGCCGCCAAGATCGCGTCCGCGACGCCCGGAGCTGTAAGCGCCGCGCCGTTGGGGTACGACCCGTACAGCACCAGGCGCTCGACGCGCTCCGGAAACGCTGCGGCAAACGCGATGGCGGTGCAACTCCCAGACGAGCCGCCGATGAGCGATACGCGCTCGAGTTCGAGCTCGTCGAGAAGCGCGCGCAGTGTCCCGACTTCCCCGTCGAGGCTCAGATCCGAATCTCGCAGCGTGCGGTCCGACATGCCGACGCCGAGCCGGTCGTAGCGGATCAACGCGCGTCCATCCGCAACTCCTTCCCAGAATCGCCGAAAGCCCGCGCTCTGCCAGTCAAGTTCGAGGTGGCTCACCCACCACGCCGGAGCGACCAGCGGTGGACCGTCCCCACGCATCTCGTACGCCACGCGGCGGGCGCCAAGAGGGAGGAACCGGATCTCGGACTTCTCCACCATCGCCACGAGCCTACGACGGCCCCCGGAACTACCTGCTCACTTTTCGACCGGAACCGACAGATTACGAACGCTCACTTGTCGCGAGTCGTGACCGGCGCGACCCCCCGTCTGGCGAGGTCAATCTTGCGGAGCTGCATCAGTTCTGGTGGCCAGGGCCGGGATCGAACCGGCGACCTTCCGCTTTTCAGGCGGACGCTCATACCAACTGAGCTACCTGGCCGGAAGGCACACCGTGCCTCGCCGTACTGGCGACCCTGACGGGACTTGAACCCGCGACCTCCGCCGTGACAGGGCGGCGCGCTAACCAACTGCGCCACAGGGCCTTACTGTGCGACCCCATCGTAACGAGCGTCGCGTGTACCCCCTACGGGATTCGAACCCGCGCTACCGCCTTGAAAGGGCGGCGTCCTAGGCCGCTAGACGAAGGGGGCCAGCCGAATCTCTCCGGGGTACTCGCAGCGGGATGACGCTGGGAGCCTCGATAGCTTAGGTTACCGGGACCCCAATCCTCAAACGAGCTGCCCTCGCGAAGGCAGTATTCTGATCCTCCGCGCCCCTATAGCTCAGTTGGTAGAGCTACGGACTTTTAATCCGCAGGTCGTAGGTTCGATCCCTACTGGGGGCACTGACAGTAACCAGCTAGACGGGGGTAGCTGGCTAATCAAACTAAACGACTGCTGTGTTCAGTCCGCAGTCAGTCCGCAGAAGCGTATCCTGACCCGCATGAAGCGCAGTGCACGCGCGGGTGTAGAGGACCGATGGCATCGCGGCCCACGACGGGACGAGCAAGTCCCATGGCCAGCCGACGACCCCCGGCCGGGGTGCTGGTGTACCGACTCGAAGCATGGCGAACCCGGGGCACTGATCACGACCGCCCGTCACGGCCAGGGCCTCCGATGGCTGGCGCGATGGGTCGATCACGAAGGCAACGAGCGATCCAAGGCTTTCGGACGCAAGGCGGAGGCGCAGGCCCATATCAACGGGATTACCGCCGCGCTGACTACCGGGACGTACGCAGATCCGAAACGGGGTGCGGTGCTGTTCCGCGCGGTCGCTGAGAACTGGTTTGCCTCCAAGGGATCGCTCAAAGAGAAAACCCGCGCTGGGTATCGGAGCCTGTTGGACGTGATCGTCCTGCCCCAATGGGGCGACGTGCGGCTCTCCGACGTATCCCACGCGGAGATCCAGGCGTGGGTTAACAAGCTCTCAAGTGATCCCGGCTCGCGTCAGCGCAAGACGACCGCTGAGGATGCGAAGGACAAGGGTCTGTCACCGGCTCGCGTCATCCAGGCTTATCAGGTGTTGGACCAGACGTTGCGGTTCGCAGTGCGGTCGAAGTACATCGCGGCGAACCCAGCCGAGCACATACAACTCCCCCGCAAGACAACACCAGAGAAGATCGCACTCACGCACGAACAGGTACGGAAGCTTGCGGAGGCATCCGGGGAGCTGGCGACACAGGTGAACACGCTGGCCTACGCGGGCCTCCGATATGGCGAATGCGCCGCCTTGCGAGTGCGAGACGTTGACCTTCAGCGCCGCCGGCTCAAGGTGTCACGGTCAGTGACGGCCGTAGCGAAGATGGGCTTAATCGAGGGCGCGACGAAGACCCACCAAGCCCGCACTGTTCCAGTGCCGAAGTTCGTTGCCGACGCACTGGCGAGACAGGTTAACGGAAGGGCACCCGCTGACCTGGTGTTTCCTGGCCCGAAGGGCAGTTGGATGCCGCTCGACTGGTTCGCGTGGCGTTTCCAAAAGGCTTGCGAAACAGCAGGATTGGACAATGTCACGCCGCACACGCTGCGGCATACGGCTGGCAGCCTGGCGCTCGCCTCAGGTGCATCCGTGGTAACCGTGCAGAAGCTCTTGGGACACCAGTCACCCATCACGACCATGAACGTCTATGCACATCAGTTGCCGGATGATTTCGACAACCTCGCCGCGGCAATGGATTCGGCGGCACAGGCGGCTGCTCTCGGCAGGGCGGAAGTGTGATCTTAGCCACAGCCTGTAGATCGTCCAACGCTGCCAACATCAAACAACGCTAACCAACGGTGGCGCGTCAAGCCGCCGAAATCCGTGGTGTAACCTACCGATACAGCGCAGTGTTGCGCGAAAACGATCCGGCGGCCCCGCCCAGTCGATCTGGGGAAGTGGTGCGACCGGCGACATAACGAGAGCTGAGTATCCGGCCCGCCATCGGGTCTGATCGCTCCACACAAAGGCATCGTGACCCGTCCGCTCGACGCGGGGAAGTGTCACGACCGCCCACATATTGACAGGTTCAACGACAGCACGTCGCGTACGCGCAAGGGTTTCAGGCATAGAACGCTTGAGACCTGTCTTTGATCCTCAACGCTAACGGGCCGCATTCCGCGGGTCGTTTTTTTGTGCTCGAAAAAGGAAAACCATGGAAACTACGACGGCTGAAAAGACCACGTTTCTCACGCAAACGGAGGTTGCCGAGATGCTGCACCACACCACCACCGCAACTCTTCGTTGGTGGCGTCATCAGGACCGCGGTCCACGCTCTATCAAGGTGGGCAAGCGAGTGCTTTACAAACTCACGGATGTACACGACTGGCTGGCCGCCGAAGAGGCTGCCACAGCGCGCGGCGGCGTCAAGTGACCGTCATCCGCACCGGCAGCTGGCTGGATCAGCAGCAGTACGCCCCGCCGACCTGGGCTGTGCCCGGTGTCATTCCGGACGGTTGCTGCGTCCTCGCCGGTCATCCGAAGATCGGGAAGTCGTTTCTCGTCTTGGCCATCGCTCTCGCCATTGCGGATGGTGGTGCCGTCCTTGGCGTCGACGTGGCGCAGCGGCCGGTGCTATATCTCGCACTCGAAGACAACGAACGGCGTCTGCAGAAGCGTGCGAGAGACATCCTTGACGGCAGTCCTCTACCGGCCGAGTTTCACTTCATCACTCGAGAGCATCAGAAGGATGCGCTGACCGTCGCTCAAGGGTGGGTCAAGGCGTACGCGTCGAGGCGACCGGTGGTCTTCGTCGACACACTGGAGAAGATTCGGCCGGCTCGCAGCCACAATGCCTATGAAGACGACTACAAGATCGGCGGCCTCCTCCAAACATTGGAGGCCCCAGGCGGAGCAGTGGTCGCGGTTCACCATTCCCGCAAGAACTCG
Organism: uncultured Actinomycetota bacterium; assembly: GCA_963770305.1. GTDB lineage: Bacteria > Actinomycetota > Actinomycetes > Mycobacteriales > Mycobacteriaceae > Mycobacterium. The sequence continues at coordinate 135,995 of CAVYPB010000028.1, read as the reverse complement.
TCGGAGGACTTCCTTGAGGAAGTCTCAGGCACGCTGGGGCTGGCTGGGTCGGTCGACACTGTAATTGCGTTGAAGCGTGCGCGAACAAGGGGCGAGGCCACTCTTTCGGTGACGGGCCGCGACGTCGAGGAGATGGTGTATGCCGTCAACTTCGCCAACGGCAAGTGGGCTGCCAATGGGATGAACCTAGCGGAGGCGGCGCAACGGGCGGCGGCGTGCAACCTGGGGGACGGTATGCGCGCTGTTCTCGAACTCGTCAATTCGCGGAAGATCACGACGTCGGCCGATGTCGTCGAGCATCTGGGCCAAAAGGAAGCAACAGCCCGCCAGTACCTAAAACGACTCGCAGACGACCATAACCTCATTTGGAGGGTTGGCCTTGGCGAGTACGCCCCTGTAACGGTGTCACAACTGTCACCGGAAGGCGCAGAAGCTTCCGCTGCCCTCGCGATGGACGCGCCCGACAGTGCTGTGACATTCACTGTTCCGCGAGAGACTGCGCTGCTGGCCGACAGTCTCCAGTGAGTGACACTGTGACAGAGTGACAGGCGAGGTGGGGACCGTCTCCGATCTGGACGACGGGGTGGTCCCCAAACCTCTCCTTCTTACGGTCGCAACACGCGCCCATATTTCTCGAAAACTCGTACCGGCTGCGATGAGGCTGACAAGCGGTCGTGCTCCTCAGTTCGCCAGAGATTCAACCCACCCCCCCGGGGGGGGTCACTCGTCCGACATGGCTCGTGCTTGAGAACGTTCGGGACGGCCCGTTAGCATGCTCACCGCTGGGGGCCGCTTTCTCGTTCTTGGGCGAATCACTGGCGCCTGCGGCCCTAAACAGGCGAGCCGGGTGTTGTTGATTGGCGTCCCCGGCGGCCAGTCGCGCCAGACATACAGCGGCATGGGCAGGCGCAGTTTGTACGTAATGGTCCATCGGGCGCGTCTGGTGGTGCTAATGCTAGCGGTCGAGAGCCCGCTGCATTATCGTCTGCCGCACCGCAGACGAACTTGGAGGAAGCTACGTGACAGCGTCGAAGTACGCCGTAATCTCTTTTGCCGGCGCAGTCCTGGCCGGGTGTGCGTTGGGTATGGCGGCCAATGCCCAGGCCGACGACAACTGTGATCCGTTCCTGCTATCGATGACTCCGCAGCCTGTTCTCGCATGTCAGGCTCCCGACGTCGCACCGCCGCCCGACCAGCCTGCGATCGCTCCGGTGAACGACGTCGCTGTGCCGCTGCCTGCCGAGGTGCCTCCCCCCGCGGAGCCCGGGCCGTTCGGCGACGTCCAGGCTCCTGCGCCGCTTCTGTTGCCGGATGGGTCTGTCCGCTAGCGGCCAGGCGGGCGCTCGGTGAGCACCACTATTTCGAGCTTGAGATCCATCTTGCAGGCTCCTCCGACGCCCACACCGTAGGGCGTCTAATCGACTTCCCAACCTGAATACCGCGATCTGCCCTTGCGAGTCATACGTGTCCGCCGAGGCGGCACCTCGGCCATCTCGAAACTAACGTTCTTGGTTTCTCAAATATCGCGTCAAAGTGAACCGTCTCGGGTTTGATGCCGCTTCCTTCTTTGAGAAGGATGCAGATTATGTCGAAGCATTACCCGGTCGAGCAGCGTGAGCGTGCGGTGAGAATGGTGCTCGATCACCTCGATGAGTACCGGTCGGTGTATGCCGCCTGTCGGGCCATCGGCCCGAAAGTTGGGGTTGGTGCGGAGTCGTTGCGCAGGTGGGTGTTGCAGGCTCAGGTCGACGCCAGTGCGCGTCCTGGCGTCACGACCGTCGAGCAGCAGCGGATCAGGGATCTTGAGCGCGAGGTCCGAGATCTCAAGGAGGCCAACGAGATTCTGAAGGCGGCCTCGATTTTCTTCGCGCGGGAGCTCGACCCGCGCCACCGCTGATCTGCGGTTTCATCGACGAGATGCGTGCACGAAATTTCAGGGTCGAGTCGGTTTGCCGGGTGCTCACTGAGCATGGCGTGCAGGTCGCCCCACGCACGTATCGGAGCTGGAAATCCTCGATGCCGTCGGCGCGGACGGTTTCTGATGCTCGTCTCACCGATGCGCTGCGGGCCACCGTCGGCACCCCGGAGGGCATGTACGGGCGGCGGAAGATGACCGCGTATCTGCGCCGTCAGGGCCATCGGGTGGCGGGGTGCACCGTGGACCGGCTGATGCGTGATGAGGGCTTGTCCGGTGTGATCAGGGGCCGTAAGCACCGCACCACCATCGCCGCCAAGGGCGAGTGTCGCCGGGCGCCGGATCTGCTCGATCGCGACTTCACCGCGGCCGCGCCGAACCGTAAGTGGGTCACCGACTTCACCTACACCCGGACCTGGATGGGTTTCGTCTATGTGGCGTTCGTCGTGGACTGCTTCTCACGGGCGATCGTGGGCTGGCATGCCACCACCGTTAAGGACACCGCGATGGTGACGACTGCGCTGAGGATGGCGTTGTGGCGGCGCGATCACGCCGATCACCGCGTCGATGCCGGGTTGATCCATCACAGCGACGCCGGCTCGCAATATACGTCGATAGTGTTCGCCGAAACCCTTGTCCTGGAAGGGATCGCAGCATCTATCGGCAGCGTCGGCGACGCCTATGACAATGCTTTGGCGGAGACGACGATCGGGTTGTTCAAGACCGAAGCCGTCGGCCGCGGCAGCCCATTCCTGACCGGCCCGTTGCGGACCATCGACGACGTGGAATACGCGACGATGCAATGGGTCGACTGGTACAACGGCCGCCGACTGCACAGCCAGCTCAACTACATTCCGCCCGACGAATACGAGACCACCTATTACGCTCAAACCCAGGCGTCCCCGCCGGCGACGCCTCAACCATGAAGCCGGCATCAAACCCGAGACGGTTCAAAGGTTCAAAGGTGCGGCCCGTCCAATTGTGTGATCAGGGCACACAAGTCTCGCCGGTGGTGACACGATATTTGGCGTGAGCGACAGCGGGTCGGGTCGGGTGAGATGATCGCCACCGGGCTGTCGTGCGGATCGTGCGGTACTGATCTGCCGCCGAACTCTAAGTTCTGTAACGAGTGCGGTGCGGCGGCTGCGACCGCGACGACACCGGCCGAGTACAAGCAGGTCACCGTATTGTTCGCCGATGTGGTCCACTCGATGGACATCGCCACGGCTGTTGGCGCAGAGCGACTGCGCGAGATCATGACCGAGCTCGTCAACCGCGCAACCGGGGTCGTGCAGCACTTCGGCGGCACGGTGGACAAGTTCACCGGTGACGGGATCATGGCGGTGTTCGGTGCCCCGGTGGCGTTGGAAGACCATGCCGTTCGTGCCTGTCGTGCGGCGCTGGGCATTCAAGATGAAACCGTCCGACTGGCCGGTGACGTCAAAGAGCGCGACGGTCTGGATCTGCAGTTGCGCGTGGGACTTAACTCCGGTGAGGTCATTGCCGGTGAGATCGGTTCGGGCGCTTTGGGTTATACCACAATCGGGGAGCAGGTGGGCCTGGCGCAGCGGATGGAATCCGTCGCGCCGGCGGGCGGGGCCATGCTCAGCGAATCCACCGCACGCCTGGTCGGGGGCACGGCTGTGCTGGGTGAGACCGAGATGGTGCGCGTCAAAGGCGCCGACGCGCCGGTGGCTGCCCACCGGCTGTTGGGGATGTCGGAAACGCATCGCGATGTTGGCCGCACCGAGTCGAACCTTGTCGGTCGACGCTGGGAGATGGCCGCCACCGAAAGCCTCCTGGACCGTGCCATCGACGGCTACGGCACGGTGGTCGGCGTGGTGGGATCACCGGGCATCGGCAAGAGCCGTCTGGTGCGTGAGGTCGCCGCGATGGCAGCAGCCCGGGGTGTCGACTTTTTCGCCGCCTTCTGCGAATCGCACGCCAGTGATATCCCGTTTTACGTCGTGGCGCGACTGTTGCGCGCAGCCTTCGGCGTGGGTGATCTGGACGTCGCGGCCGCCCGCACGCAGATACGGGCCCGGGTGCCCGATGCCGATCCTGAAGACCTATTGCTCTTCGATGACCTGCTGGGCATCGCCGATCCCGAGGTGAAGCTGCCCAAGATCGATCCGGACGCCCGGCGGCGGCGGTTGACTGCGCTGGTCAATGCGGCGTCGCTGGCCCGCCAAACCCCGGCCGTCTATGTCGTTGAGGACGTGCACTGGATCGACAAGGTCAGCGAATCCCTGCTTGCGGACTTTATCGCTGTGATTCCGCAGACGCGCTCAGTGGTGCTGATCACCTATCGCCCCGAATATCCGGGCGCGTTGAACCGGGTGCCCGGTGCTCAGAGCATCGCCCTTGCGCCACTGACCGAGTCGGAGACCGCAGCACTGGTCTCAGAGCTGCTCGGCGACGATCCCTCTGTTGACGCGCTGGGCCAGAAGATCGCCGAGAGGGCCGCGGGTAATCCGTTTTTCGCCGAGGAGATGGTGCGCGACCTGGCCGAGCGCGATGTGCTGCGCGGCATCCGCAGCGAATACTTCTCGACGGCCGGTGTGGCCGAGGTCAGCATGCCCGCCACCGTGCAGGCGACTATTGCTGCTCGCATCGACCGCCTTGCCCCAGTGGCCAAGCGCACCTTGAGTGCTGCGGCGGTCATCGGGTCGCGGTTCGACCCGGGCCTGCTCGAAACGCTGGGCATTGAACCCATTGTCGGGGATCTTGTGTTGGCCGAACTCGTTGATCAGGTGAGGTTCACCGGAGGACCGGAGTACGTGTTTCACCATCCGCTGATCCGCTCGGTGGCCTACGATTCACAGCTCAAATCCGATCGTGCCGAGCTGCACCGGCGCGTCGCGGCCGCAATCGAATCACGTGATCCGGCAGCGGCTGAGGAAAACGCCGCTTTGATTGCCGAACATTTGGAGGCCGCCGGTGATCTGCACGCCGGCTACGGCTGGCACCTGCGCGCCGGGGCTTGGGCAACCAGCCGCAACATGGCCGCGGCACGAAGCAGTTGGGAGCGCGCTCGAACGATCGCCGACACATTGCCCAACGACGACCCGAACCAGGTAGCCATGCGCATCGCCCCTCGCACGATGTTGTGCGGGACCGCCTATCGGGTCCATCCGAACGACGCCGGCGCCCGCTTCGACGAGTTGCGGCAGTTGTGCGCCGTTACCGGGGACAAGGCGCCGCTGGCCGTCGCCATGGCGGGGCTGGTGATGGATCACGCGTATCGGGGCCGGATGCGTCAGGCGTCGAAGCTGGCATCGGAGGCCATGGCCCTGATCGAGTCGCTTGGCGATCCGACTTTGATTGTGGGACTGTCCTTCCCGGCGCTCTACGCCAAGATCGAATGTGGTGAGTGGCCTGACGTGCTGCGGTGGTCGCAAAGGGTTATCGACCTGGCCGAAGGTGATCCGTTTAAGGGCAACTTCATCTTCGGGTCTCCGTTAGCACTGGCCTTGGGGTCGCGGGGTACGGCCCGTTATTCCTTAGGACGTCCCGGATGGCGCGAGGATCTGCGTCATGGCCTGGACATGGCCCGCGGTGCCGACCCCCTGACCTACGCTGGGGTCGCCGCTTTGGGTTACTTCCCGGGAATATCGAATGGCGCGCTGGCTGCCGACGACCGCGCGGTGCGCGAGATCGAGGATGCGCTAGGAATTGCCGAACGAGCCGGCAATGACATGGCGCCGGAATTCGCCCGGATGGCGCTGGGCGTTGCACTGGCGCATCGTCACACGGCTGCGGAGCGTGACCGAGGACTGACGCTCATGGCCGAGGTCAGCGATGTGTTCGCGCGGCATGCGCATAACCTCGGGGATCGACCTCTCGTCGACGTGTACGTGGCGCGGGAAAGGGCTTGGCGCGGGGATCTCGACGAGGCGATACCGCTGATGCGCGCATCCACCGAGCGCCTGGTCCGCGAGGGACAACTGCTGGCGTGGGGCGTTCCAGCGACGGGTGTTCTGGCGCAGACACTGCTCGACCGCGGCGCCGACGGTGACGTGGCCGAAGCCGAGGCCGCCATCGAGCGGTTAGCGGTTGCGCCAGCCGATGAGGATCGGATAATTCGTGACATCTGGCTGCTGCGACTACATGCCCTCCTGGCGCGGGCTCACGGCGATGACACGGCTTACGCATACTTCAGGGGTCGCTACCGCGATATGGCGAAGACGCTTAATTATGAGGGACATATCGCTTGGGCTGACGCGATGCCCTGAGGCCGTCTCAGAATTAAAGAATTGAGACGGTTGGGGTGGGATCATTTGAAGCACAAGAGCCACCAGTTCACGTTGTCTCAAAAGCCGCCTCAATATACGCGTCTCATATTGACGTGTTATGAGACTTTTGAGACACTTGCCGTATGGCAGTCAGCACCGCACCCGTCGCGACCGGAACCCAGCTTGGCTACGCGCGAGTTAGTACCGGGCATCAGTCCTTAGACCAACAGGTTGACGCGCTGACCGGGGCGGGCGTTGACGCCAATCGCGTCTACAGCGACAAGCTGTCGGGCATGTCCACGCGGGAGCAGCGCCCCGGCCTCGCTGCCCTCCTGGACTACGCACGCGAGGGCGACGCCATAGTTGTCGTCGGCATCGACCGCCTGGGCCGCAATGCCGCCGAGGTGATGACGACGATCCGTGACCTCGGTGAGCGCGGAATCGTGTTGCGGTCGATTCGCGAAGGCATCGACACGTCGAACGCTTCGGGACGCATGGTCGCCGGAGTCCTCGCATCGCTGGCCGAGCTGGAACTCGAACTTGGTCGCGAGCGCCGCACCGCAGCGCGGGACGCTAGGCGGGCGCGTGGGCAATCTATTGGGCGTCCGAAGGCGCTGGATCAATCGAAAGTCGCGCTGGCGCAGCGGATGCACACGAGCGGTGAGTCCGCGAGCACGATTGCGTCCACTCTCGGCGTATCACGAGCGACCGTCTATCGCGTTCTAGCCGAAGATGCCGACGAGTGAACCAGCCGCGCGAGCGGCATCGTCGTGCATCGAGTAGTGCCGGCCGCGAATGTGGCTGCTGGTCGACCTTCTGATTCGGCTATTGGGGACTAAGAAAAATTGCGGTGACTAGGGAACTCGCGGGCGCGATCTCGATGAGGTCAGGCGCTATGGCTCGACCAAGGCGCGCCATCTCTATTCGACTGTCGAGGGACTCGACGCCCCATCCGTGGTTGGTGAGCCATGCTGCTGTGTCGCTGGCGTCTTGGTCTTTGATGAAGGCAGTCACGTCTACGTCCACGCCGATGGCGTCATCCATCTCCGCCGCGCTCTTCCGCCAGTTTCCCAGCCGCGTGTCACCGAGGTGGGCCGTCGTGTGGCAGTAGACCTCGGCTGCGACATGGCTTCCCGCCGCGCTCAAGCTGGTCAATGTACGGAAAAGTTGGTCGTGTTCGGCGGACGACAGGTAGGGAAGCAGACCCTCCACAAGCCAGGCGGTCGGCTTGGAGCGGTCCCACCCCGCTTCGGTCAGTTCTGACGGCCAGTTCTCGTCGCGCAGGTCGATGGGGACTGGGTGCAATTCGGCGATGGCGACTGCTCCGTGGGCGTTTAATGTCGCATCTTTGAACGCTTGGACTTCTGGTTGGTCGATTTCGTAGACGTGGACATCCGCTAGGCAGGCCAGTCGGTAAGCCCTGGCGTCTAAGCCAGCGGCGAGGATGACGACTTGGCGTATGCCCGACATCGTTGCGGCGGCGCAGAACTCGTCGAAGAAGACGGTCCGCGTCGCGATGTATTCGCGCCCGGTGCGCGCAGTACGTCGGCCTACATCGTCGTCGGCAGCAATCCAGGGAGGCTCGCGTTGGGCCATCGCCTGCCAGCCCGGCTCGTTCACCGCCGCTACCAACACAGCCGCGAACTCGTCACGGACTAGCGGGTCGTCCTGCGCGGTTTCAGCGGCGCGCAGCGCGGCGACGGACAGAGCCGTCGCACCGATACTGGTCGTGATGTCCCAGCTTTCGGGCAACGTGGTTGCTGGCGTGTCGCGTTCGGCTCCGTCGTTGGCTGTCATTGTGCTTTCAGGGGTGGGCAGCGGTTGGGACAAGCGCGCTGATGTCTTCGCCTTGAAGGAGTTTCAACGTCAAGCCGACATCGAAGTAGTCCGTCCAGCGGGTGATCTTGCCATCACCGCCGACGACGAAGGTTCCCATCACGGGAACTGCCGGCTTCGCGCCGTCGGGTGTCTGGATGTAATCAAGGCGTTCGGTCAGGACCGTTTGACCGTCGCTGGCGATATTCACGATCTCGAATGCGTAGGCGTCGGGGAACATGGAGAACTGCGCGGCCAAGTTCTCCACGATGGCGTCTACCCCGTGTGAGGCGGGCATGCCGACGTTCTGATAGACCGCGCCGTCGGAAAGTAGGGGGCGCAAGGCCTCTGCGTCGCGCTTCTCCATCAGGGCGCAGAACTCGCGGACAATATCGATAGGCGCAGTCATAACGAACCTCCAACTTGCGGCGGGCAACAGCGATCGACCACGTTCACATACTGATTGTATGTGACATGCGACTGTATGTGACCTACAGCCTGTATGCAATAGGCTGTAGCAATGGCCCGAGGTCAGAAACGGCTCGACCCCAAAGCGCGCCGCGCCGCTCAAGCCGAAGCCACTCGCGCCGCACTGGTCGACGCGGCTCGACGGCTATTCGTCGCCAAGGGGTATCACGGCACCGGCACCGAAGAAGTCGTCGCCGAGGCCAACGCGGGAACACGTGGCGCGCTCTATCACCATTTCGCCGACAAAAAGGCACTCTTCGAGGCAGTGTTCATCGCCGTCGAAGAGGACCTGGTGACCGAAGCGGCGAAGAACGTAGCCGACCCAGCAGACGGAGCACTGAACCTACTGCGGCAAGGACTAATTGGATTCCTCAACGCCTCCCTCACACCACAGGTACAGCGGATACTCCTGATCGACGGACCAGCCGTCCTGGGCTGGGTGCGATGGCGCGAACTTGAGAGCCTCTATGGGTTAGGAGCCATCCGCGCCATGCTCGAACAAGCCGTTGCGGAAGGCGATCTTGCGGCGAATCAGCCCCTCGATGCGCTTGCGCACATCCTGCTCGCTGCTGCCGATGAAACTGCTCTGTTCATCGCTAACGCACCGAATCAACACGTGGCCCGCGACGAAGGTGTTCACGCATTGAACGCACTGCTCGACGGGCTGAGGGCCAAGTAGTTGAAGGGGGTGGGGGGTGACCCCTATCGGTCGCCCTGGACCGCCTCGCACGGCCAGCGCCCGCTCTCTCTCCGGCGTTCATAACAGACCAGCGTCCGCAGTTCGTCCGCAGTAGCTGCGGTAGCGCCCGCCACTGGCCAACGTCGCCAACCTCTTGACCTGCGAACTGTTGAGGTGCCCAACGGGATCAACGGTCACAAACGCCCAGTTCTTCTCGTTCGCATCGAGTAGGTCAGGGGTCCCCTCAGTCGTGAGCCTGGTACTACCGGCGCATGTATGCCGAAAACTGGCCTACACCAAGCCACTACACGGTGCGAAGGCGTACGAGCGTGTCGACTGGCTAGTGCGCAAGCCGGAACTGGTGGGGGCGAAACTGATTAAGTCTCACGCAAGACGTTCGCGCCTCGTCGTAGTGGGCGTTGGCAGTGACGCTGTGGCGCAGCGGGGAAAAGAGTAGACGTGTGGTATGAGTTTCGATCCGCAATTCGCCCGTGACACAGTCCTTCCCCTGGTGCAGGCCGCCTATCAGGTCTTCCACAATCCCGATGTAGACCCGACCCTGCCGGGTGGTTATCAGAAGACCGCCCTGCTAGAAGCAGACCCGACGCTGCTCGACTTGATTACAGATCTTTCGGAAAGCGCCCGCTCATTCGTTCAAACGGTCGCCGGCATCACCACGGTGTTCGGCTTGGTCGGTAAGAACACTGCGACCAAGACAGCATTCGTCGCAATCCGCGGTACCCAAACGCAGACAGAGTGGTTGCAGAACCTCGATGTCGACACGACAGGCTATCGGCCGGTACCCGATTTCGGAGACGTCCACATGGGGTGGATGGGACTCTACGAGACGATGCGGGCCAATCTGGCGGCGAATCTCCCGGCCGCCTGCGCGGGCTGCGACCAATTGATTGTCACCGGACACAGCCTGGGCGCCGCCCTCGCGGTGCTCGCCGCGCCGGACATCGCCAAGAACATCTCGGTTGTCCCGGAACCGAAACTGACGACCTTCGGTGGCCCTCGCCCCGGACTGCACGACTTCGTGGTGCCGTTCAACCTGTTGATCGACAGCTGCTTCCGGGTGGTCAACCTCTTCGATATCGTCCCGCATCTGCCGTTGGCGTTGCCCGGCCTGCCCTACGAGCATGTGGGCGTGCAGGTCGCCGTCAATTCGGGTGGTTCCATCGACCAGACCCACCGCCACAGCTTGGACGCCTACCGTGCTGGTCTGACCAGTCTCATCAGCACGCAACCTGCCTGGGCCGCTTGACGAATCGAGGTGAGTGACGGGACTCGAACCCGCGACATCCAGGATCACAATCTGTGCCGTGTGGACAGCGTTTCGGGTGGTCGAACGCACATGGGCCATCCTGCAATGAACCAGTGCGCCAGTCCGTAGCCAGTCCGCAGCAGTTCCGAACCAACCCGATTCCACCCAACGCACACCAACAGGGTTGGCGCAGGTAGGGCCACAAATACGGCGCGGCCCGAATCACGACGAATCCAACAAACGTCGAGCCCGCCACACTTTTAATCCGCAGGTCGTAGGTTCGATCCCTACTGGGGGCACTTGGAGCCCGAAGCCCGAGGGGTTGGGCCGCACCCGCGTCTTTGCGGGGTTGCGTCCAGCAGAGTGGTGTACGAGCCGGGCCTGATCTTTGGTACCGGCGTGTCGTAGCCGGATAGATGAAGGTCATCGCGTGATTCTTGGAGAGACGTCCAAGGTCAACTCAAGCAAAGGAATCGACGCGATGACCCCTCACGATATCGACTGGGACGGCGTCATGTAGGTGGCCGCCGATTTCACCGAGAAGTCCTGGCTCCTGGCTCGACGACCTGGTCGCCGCCGGTTTTCGACCCCGGCATACCTGCTTCTTGTGGGAGGGATCACCATAGTATGTTGAACGCGACGACGTTCGTCGGGGAGTATGTGCGGGCGTGGTCATGACCGAAGACTGGGAAAGTGTCAGGTATGTCTGAATTAGAACCCTTTTACGAGGAGTCACAAGCGATCTATGATGTCTCGGACACATTCTTTTCATTGTTTCTAGACTCTACGATGGGTTACACCTGCGCGTACTTTGAACGCGAGGATATGACTCTCGAAGAGGCACAAATAGCCAAGTTCGATCTGGCGCTGAGCAAACTGGAACTCCAGCCCGGGATGACGCTGCTCGACATCGGCTGTGGGTGGGGCTTTTCGATGGCCCGGGCCATCGAAAAGTACGACGTCAACGTCGTCGGCATTACTCTGAGCCGCAATCATTACGAGTACTGCAAGGCCAAACTGGCGAAGGTTCCCACGCAACGAAATGTCGAGGTACGACTACAGGACTGGGAAGAGTTCGAAGACAAGGTCGATCGGATCGTCACCATCGGCGCATTCGAAGCGTTCAAGCGAGTACGGTATTCCGCCTTCTTCGACTGGGCCTATGATATTCTCCCCGACGACGGCCGAATGCTGCTGCACACGATATTGGCGCATACCCAAAGGTTCTTCCGTGATAACGGAATCCCGCTGACAATCAGTGATCTGAAGTTCATGCGATTCATCAGGAAGGAAATTTTTCCGGGCGGCGAGTTGCCAGCCAGGGAAGATATTGTCGAGTTTTCGCTTGAGGCGGGGTTCTCGGTCGAGAAGATCCAATTGCTGCAAGCGCATTATGCGCGGACCCTAGATATGTGGGCAGCAAACCTGGCGAGCGCTCGCGAACCGGCCATCGCCATCACGTCCGACGAGGTGTACGAGCGCTACATGCGGTATTTGACCGGGTGTGCGGACTTTTTCCGCCGGGGCATCACCAACGTCGGCCAGTTCACCCTGACGAAGTAGCGGTCATGCTCGTGCGAGCCGCTTCTTCTCCACGTCGCCCGAAGCCGCTTCTTTCATACCTGCCGGGGGTATGGAGGGCAACGGGGACGGCAACGCGCTTTCAGAATTCCAGCACACCGGAGGGCCGTCGATTGGCAGCTCGCGCGGTGTCGCCGGGCCTAGCCGCACGCCTGAACCCCTTCAACATAACGAACTGCATCCAGGGGCTCGCTACCGAGCCCGGGCACGACCGTGCGGGTCGACAATCCGGTGGAGTAAGTAATCGGTTGGACTGACTAGAGGTCCAAGACCAGCCGCCCGCCTTCGGATTTGGCCCTGGAGACGCAGACCAGCATCTGACCGAGCTCGCGTTGCCGGTCGGTGAGGGTGTTGTCGCGATGCTCCACCTCGCCGGTGAGCACCCGCTGGACGCAGGTGCCGCAAAAACCTTGCTGGCACGAGTAGCTCACGTCGGGCCGGGCCGCCCGTAACGCGGCCAAGGCGCTCTGGTCACTACCCACCCCCACGACCTCACCACTGCGCGCCAGCTCCAACTCGAACGGCGTCCCGTCGACCACCGGCAGCGGGGAGAAGCGCTCGATATGCAACTCCGTGCCCCAATCGAGCGGGATGTTCCGACGGACGGCCTCCATCATCGGCGGCGGACCACACACATAGACCGCCGTTCGCGCGGCCACCCCGTCCAGGAGTTCGGCCGCGGTCGGCAGGCCGTGCTCGTCATCGGTGCGTACCCGCACCTTGTCTCCGAACGCGAGCAGTTCGTCCAAGAACGGCAGGCTGTCCCGGTGACGGCCGGTATAGCACAAGGACCACGGCACGCCGAGCCGCTCGGCGAGCCGGGCCATCGGCAGGATGGGGGTGATGCCGATGCCGCCCGCGATGAAACGGAGCTTCTCCGCCCGCGATCCGGAACCGGGCAACGGCATCATGAAGGCGTTCCGCGGCTCGCTGATCTCGACGATCTGACCCACGACCAAACCATGCACCTCAACGGACCCGCCACCGCCGCCGGGGATCCGCCGCACCGCAATCCGATACTCCCGCTCCTGGCGCGGATCCCCGCACAGCGAGTACTGCCTCTTGCGTCCGGAGGGGAGGTGAAGGTCGATGTGCGCCCCCGCGTGCCACTCCGGCAGCTTCGTGCCGTCCGGGGCGACGAGGGTGAGCTCGACGACGTCCTCGTCCTGCGCGACGCGTCGCCGGTCCACGACCACCATTGCCTTGCGGTTGACCGCCAGCGGGAGCTCGGGCAGCGCCTGATCGCCCCCGAGGCGCATCACCGCCGACATGAAATGGGGCACGGCCATCCCCGCCAAACGGATGAGGAAGTCCGGAGACGACCGGTAGAGCCCTGGGGGAGGTTCGCCGGAGTACGGCTTGAATAGCCGCGTCAACAGACGCGGCTGGGCCGGATCGCTCACGACCTCATCCATTGACGGCACGCGCCGCCGGGGAGGTGGCCAGATATGCGACCGCCTGCGCCGTGTTCCCCTCGTTCACCGGGTTGTAGTCGCGCCTGAACAGCCGCAGCGCGGCGCGGACGACGTAGCCGGCCGTAGGGAGGGTGCCGCGCTTGCCCGACTCGCGCAGCTTCCACGCGAGCCGGAGGTAACCAAGGTTCGGCAACGCCGGGTCTGCGTGGACGAGGAACTTCGTGCCGCGGACGATCATCGCGAAGAAGGCGAAACTGACCAACGCGCCCGCCGCGGCCTGGGCGACATAATCCATCCCGAAATATTTGGCGACGTTGTAGGAGACATGGCGGTGCTCCACCTCCTCCGCCGCGTGCCAGCGGTACAGGTCACACAGCGTCGGATCGACGCCCATGTCGTCCCAGGAATTGTTGAGCGCCCAGTGGCCGAACACACCGGTGAAATGCTCGGCGGCGCAGAGCGCGTGCGTGCCCGAGGCCAGCGCTTTGCGCCGGTTTTGCGGCGTGGCCTTGGAGACCCGCTGGTCGTACTGGCCGGCCACCCACTCGAGCTGGTCCAGAAAGGGTGCAGGGTCGATGCCGTGTCCCTGCAGATATTCGACCAAGACCCGGTCATGGGTCTTGGCGTGCATCGACTCTTGGCCGATGAAGCCGATGATCTGCTCCCGAAGGTGTTCGTCTCGCACGTGCTCCAAAGCGTCGGAGAGCAATTTGCTGAACCACCGCTCCGCGGTAGGTAGGAAGAGGTTCAACGCGGTCACAACATGCGAGCCGTAGGGATCACCTGGAATCCAATGCAGCGGGGCCGTGTCCCATTGGAAGTGAACCTTCCTCGGGCGCAAGGCCACTTCGTCAGGGGTGAACTGATCCGTCCCCCGAGTCGCACGATTTTCCATCCCCAAGTTCGCCTCCTCGGCCTGAAGCCTGCGACAACATCAAAATTCCGGCCACCATCCTTCCGGTGCTGGTCGAGGTGTCCACGCCGTCGTGCAATGACCGTACTGTCACCCCGCGCTCGGTCCGCTCGTGCAAGGTGTTAACGATGCTTCTCATGTTACGGCCCAGCCGGTCCAGTCACCTGACAATCAGCGGCCTGCGGCACACCCGTGCGATCGTGCTGCTCGAAGCGGGGGAGAACCCGAAGGTGGTACAGGAACTCCTCGGGCACACCACGTTCACGACCACCATGGACATTTACAGCCACGTCACACCGACGATGCAACGGGCAGCGGTCGACCGGTTCGCCGCTGCGGTCAGCGGGATCGAATAGGAGCTCTTGTTGCATGGTTCGTTGCATGGAGCCCGAAACGAACACCGCCCCACCCGCGTCTGTGCAGGTGGGGCACAGAACGCTGTGTATGACCTCGGCTGATGCCTGACAGTGGTTTCGGCCGATTCTCGCCGCCCCTTACGGTGTACCTTCCCAGTGCTTAGCAAGGGGGGTGCCGGCGAACTTCTCGAGCATCACGCGAGAGAAGAACAGCAGCGAGCTGCGTGGCCGGCGGTTTACCACGACGTGCTGGGTCTGCCCGGCCGCGTTGAAGGCAACCGCGACGACAACGTTGACGCGCTCACCGCGGACCTGAGTGGTGTAGTCCTCGAGGAAGCCGTAGTCGCCAACCGGGCCGGCGAATTTGAACTCCTGTTGCTCATACAGCTCCTTGGCGGTGACCACGATTGAACGGACGTCCTCCGAGCCCTGCGCGGTGCCGTCCATCGCCGCGGCCTCCAGGGTGACGTCGTCGGCCAGGTTGTCCAGCCACACCGGGTAGTAGTAGTGGCCCATGTATGTCATGCCGTGCCTTCGTTGGGATCCGACAGCGGGCCGGATGGTATGTGCGGTGCCCCCCAGGGTCGCGCATCACGGCGAGCGTCAGTCGCCGCCGTGGCCACCCTTCTTGCGCCCGTGGCCATTTCCGTTCTCACCGCGCTTCTTTGGCGGCGGTGGTTCCTCCACGAGGACCGGCGTCGTCGTCGGCGGCGCCAGCATCGAGGTGGTGACCGGTGGGGGCACCGAGGTGCTGGTGGTTGCGGGCTCGACGACGGCGGGGCGCGACGCCGAATCAACGATGAACGCGACCACGGCGACCAAGACCGCGACCACGACGGCCGCCAAGCCGAGCAACAACCGCGACCGGTTACGCCGCGGCGCCACCATCGTCGCCGGGTCGGGCAGCGGGACGGCCAGCACACGCGTCGGCGGTCGGGCGACGACCGGCGGTTCGATCCGGCCGGCCAGCGCCGCCCGCATTTCGTTGGCGCTGCCGAACCGCCACCCCGGATCGCGTGCCATCGCGCGTTCGATCACCGCCGCCAGCGCCGGGTCGACGTCGGGACGCAGCACGGCCAGCGGCGGGGGCATGTCCTCGGCGACGGCGCGAGCCAGCTCTGCCAGGTTCTGCTGAGGGAATGCCCGGCGCCCGGCGAGCGCTTCGTAGCCCACGACGCCGACCGCATACAGGTCGTCGGCGACGCGCGCCGGTCTGCCCGCAATCCGGTCGGCGCTGAGATACGCCATGGTGCCGACGATCTGACCGGTCAGCGTGTGGGCGGTGCCGGCGCTCTTCGCGATGCCGAAGTCGGCCACCTTCGTGTCGCCCAGCGCGGAGAACAAGATGTTCGCCGGCTTGATATCGCGATGCAGGATGCCTGCCGCATGTGCAGCGGCCAGCGCCGACAGCACGTCGTCCAGGATCGACCGCACCTGTGGCTGCGGCAACGGACCCCGCGCGATCACGTCGGCAAGCGTCTGCCCCGACAAGCGCTCCATGACGATGTACGGCGTTCCGGCGTGCTCCCCGCTGTCGTGGACGGACACGATGTGCGGATGGTTGAGCGCCGCGGCCGCGCGCGCCTCGACCTCAAAGCGCATCCGGTTGTCCGGCTGCGTGGTGAACACCGGGTGCAGCAGCTTGACGGCGACGGGACGGTCGAGCCGGATATCCCAGCCGTCGCGGACCTCTGCCATGCCGCCGCGCCCCAGGACGCCGCGTAGTTCATAGCGGCCGCCAAGTACCTCCGGCGCCTGCATACCTCAAAGCTAGCCGGTGTGCGCCGGCGTCAAACAATGACTAGGTGGTGATATGCGGCGCGGGGATGGCGATCGGCGGCGGGGTCGCGATGAACTCGACAGCGTCCGCGATGCCTTGGGCGATCGCCTCGATGACATGCACGCCGATGGTCAGCGGAGTGAACATCACAGTCAGGGGCGACGGCGGCGGCGTGTATGCGTCCGTCATCGCCGAGGCCGTCGTCGCCGACGCGGGTGCGGCCGAGGAGATGCTCGACGCCAGACCGATGGCCACGGCGGCGATCAACGCCATCACCGCAGCGCCAAGGGACCGGGTTACGCGAGACACAGGAGAATCCTCCCGTAAAAGTCGCCCACAGTACAGCCGAATCGCCGAAGCGACTACCGCGCAGGCACGGTCGGCACCGCCGTGGTGTTCGGGCAGCAGCGGATCGGACCGTGAGTTCGGTCCACGGCGGGAAGCTTCCGCCGAATCGTATGATCAACAGCGATGCTCTACCAGCAAGTTCACAGGTCGTTCTGGCGGCGCCACCCGTTGGTGACCGGCGCCGGGCTGGTGTTGACGCTCTGGTGGCTGCACAACGGCTGGTATGAGGCCGTCGCCGTCACAGGCATCATCGCCTTGCTGGTTTTCGTCGCGCGTCGCAGGCGGGCTCTCACTGTGCGCGACGCGGGGTTGCGGGCCCGCGCCGACTTCGAACACCGGCTGAACCTAGCCGGCGATCCGCGCGGCCTCTTCGGCCGCTACCCGCCCGTGCAGCCGGGCTGGTTCCCCGATCCGCAAAACGGTTCACAGATACGTTATTTCGACGGCGCGGTGTGGACGCCCTACGCACGGCCGCGGTGAGTCAGACCTTCGGGCAGTAGTGCATCCCGTTGTCGCGCGCATCGAGCGGCGGCAGATTGCGCGCCGGCGTGTGCACCAACGGCGCGTCGGCAGGGATGCGCCCCGTTGCGCGATCCCAGCCGGCGCGTGCTCGTGGATGAAAGCGCCTGCGCTTCGGCAGCATCTTGAAAGTCAGGTTCACCATTCTGCCGAACAGCCGATGCAGCCGCTCGTTGCGCGCACTCCACGTGTAGCCCATCAACTTGCGTACCGGCGCGTCGTACAGGCCGACGGTGACCCACACCGCGAAGGGCCCAAGCAATTTCAGCTGCAGGCGCCAGAGCCAATCCGGAACCCATTGAAGCGAGGGATGTTTCGGCATCGTGGATAGGTCGAGCACCTCGCGGGCCGCGAAGTTGTTCTCCAATACGTTGCGGCACATGTGGTCCCAGTAGACCTGGAAATCCTCCCAGGTTTGCGGCACCGGCCGCATGCTCATCCCGTACATCCGGTACCAGGTGATGTGCTCGTCGAACAATTGGCGCTTCTGTGCTTCTGTCAGGCCGCCGCCGAACCGCTCGGCCGTCAGAATCGTGCCCATGAAGAAGGTGGAATGCGCCCAGTAGAAAACATCCGGGTTCAGGGCGCTATACCGTCGCCCCTGATCGTCGACTCCCTTGATGCCGATGTGGTAGTCACGGACCTCCGCGCCGGTCTGGGGGGCCCGGTCGCCATCGAATACCACCCCGCCGATCGGGTACAGCGATCGAAGCAGCCGCGGCATGCGCTCGCGGAAGAAGATCGAGTGCTGCTCGACGGCGGCGCCCAGTTGCGGGTGCATGTTCTGCATCGATCCGGCCCACGGCCCCTGAAGCAGACCGCGCCAGTCGCCGAAGAGCTGCCACGTCAGCGAGTCCGGGCCGAGCGGTGCCGGCGGCGCGTCGTAGCCGCCGGGCGCGGCCGGGCAGCCCGCGCGCCATCGCCGGGGATCCGGTGGTCACCGGGCACGCCTCAGACGTATCTTGAGTCACTGGTGAGCTTTCGATCGGAGTCAGATGTCATTCTGACTACATGCGTTGTCACCGTGAGCTTAGGGAGTGATGTGCCTTCCGGTCAACGACGGGGCCGATGGTCCGGCGTTCCGCTGCAGGATCGCCAGGTCCTGCGCCGCGACGAACTGATCGCCGCCGGTGTCGAGCTGTTGGGTAGCGAGGGCGGACCCGTGCTGACGGTGCGCGCGGTCTGCCGCGCGACGGGGCTGACCGAACGCTACTTCTACGAGAGCTTCGCCGACCGCGACGAGTTTGTGCGCGGGGTCTACGACGATGTGTGCGCGCGGGCGATGTCGACGCTGATGACGGCCGAGACACCACGCGATGCTGTCGAGCGCTTCGTCGCGTTGATGGTCGACGACCCGACGCGCGGGCGGGTGCTGCTGCTGGCCCCCAGGGTGGAACCCGTGCTCACCCGCTCGGGCGCCGAATGGATGCCCAACTTCATCGACCTGCTCCAGCACAAGCTGACCCGCATCACCGATCCCGCTGTGCAGGCCATGGTGGCCACCGGCCTGATCGGTGCGCTGACGGCCTTGTTCACGGCTTATCTGAATGGCCGCCTGACGGCGACACGGGAGCAGTTCATCGACTATTGCGTCGAAATGCTGCTCAGCCGGGTGTCGAGCTACTGACCGCTATTCGTCGGGAGTGCTGACCTCTTCGAGCGACTGCTGCTCTTCGGCGGCAGCCTCGTCGGCGGCGGCCTTGGCTGCGCGGCCCTCCGGGCTTCCCAACGAGGCGCCTGGGTTGTTGGCCGATGCGTATCCGCCGTTGCAGTTCAGATAGAACTGCACCTGGTCGCTGTAGTGGGCGCCGTCATTGGCGCTGGCGAATGGCGCGGTCTGCGACCGGGTCACCAGGCACTCGTCCTGCGAAAGCTTGTCGCCCACGCGGCCAGCCACGACGACCGTCTGACCGGCATCACTGGCCGCTGATGAGGCATCGGCGTAGGTCTGGCCTGCGTAATCGTCCGCCGTCGCCACGCCGGCGCCGAACAGAGCCATCAAGGCTGATGCGGCCACGACCGAACCGGCCGACAGAACGATGGACTTCTTCACTGAGCCCGACCTCCGAAATATCTAAGTAATGTCTGCGAAGTTGATGCAGGAAGCTTATTCCGTGGCCCGCCTCACCGCTACCGATCCAGCGATGCCACCTACATCAGCCGGAGCCAACAGCCATGAGCTGTTTCACGTGTACCGATCCGACGGGGACGACTTGAATGTCACCGGGGTACACAGATATATTGAGTGCAACCAACAGGTACAGATAACTGGGAGGGATGGGGACCATGTCGCAAGACCTGACCGATCTGCAGCTGTTACACGAGCTGGAACCCGTCGTTGAGACGAACCTCAACCGGCACCTGTCCATGCGCAAGGACTGGAACCCGCACGACTACATCCCGTGGTCGGACGGCAAGAACTATTACGCCCTCGGCGGCCAGGACTGGGACCCCGAACAGTCCGTGCTGTCCGAAGTGGCCCAGGTGTCGATGCTGCAGAACCTGCTGACCGAGGACAATCTGCCGTCCTATCACCGCGAGATCGCGATGAACTTCGGCATGGACGGCGCCTGGGGGCAATGGGTCAACCGCTGGACCGCCGAGGAGAACCGGCACGGTATCGCCCTTCGGGACTACCTTGTCGTCACGCGCGCCATCGATCCCGTCGAGCTGGAGCAGCTGCGCATCGAGCAGGTCACACGTGGGTTCAGCCCCGGCCAGAACCAGCAGGGCGACATGTTCGCCGAGAGCCTGTTCGACTCGGTCATCTATGTGACCTTCCAGGAGCTCGCCACCCGTGTGTCGCACCGCAACACCGGTAAGGCATGCCAGGAGACGGTCGCCGACCAACTGCTGCAACGGGTTTCGGCGGACGAGAACCTGCACATGATCTTCTACCGCGACGTCAGCGAGGCCGGTTTCGATATCGCGCCCAACCAGGCGATGGGTTCGCTTCACCGCGTGCTGCGCAACTTCAAGATGCCGGGGTACACCGTGCCGGAGTTCCGGCGCAAGGCCGTGATCATCGCCGTCGGCGGCGTCTACGACCCGCGCATCCACCTCGACGACGTGGTGATGCCGGTGCTGAAGAAGTGGCGGATCTTCGAGCGCGAGGACTTCACCGGCGAGGCCGCAGCGATGCGCGACGACCTCGGCGAGCTGGTGAAGGAGCTCGAGGAGACCTGCGAGAAGTTCGAGGTCGCCAAGGTGCGCCGGCTCGAGCGCGAGCGCAAGGTCGCCGAAAAGAAGGCGGCCAAGAACCTCTTGGTCACCTCATCAGCGTCGTAACCGAACCCCGGTCCGGGGCGATGAGCCGCTTGCGCGAAGAGCAAACGGCGCTGCGGATCGGGCCGATCGAGCTGCGGAGCCCCGTCGTGCTGGCCCCGATGGCCGGTGTGACGAACGTTGCATTCCGCACGCTGTGCCGTGAACTCGAGCTGACCCGGGCAGGCACCGTCAGCGGCCTGTACGTGTGCGAGATGGTGACCGCTCGTGCGCTCGTCGAGCGCCATCCGGTCACCATGCACATGACGGCGTTCGCGCCGGACGAGTCGCCCCGCTCGCTTCAGCTCTACACCGTCGACCCGGACACCACCTTCGCCGCCGCGAAAATGATCGCCGACGAGGGGTTGGCCGACCACATCGACATGAACTTCGGCTGCCCGGTGCCCAAGGTCACCCGTCGCGGGGGTGGCGCCGCGCTGCCGTTCAAGCGGCGACTGTTCGGCCAGATCGTCGCCGCTGCGGTGCGCGCCACCGAGGGCACGGACATTCCGGTGACCGTCAAGTTCCGGATCGGCATCGACGACGCCCATCACACCCACCTGGATGCGGGCCGGATCGCCGCCGAGGAGGGCGCGGGCGCCGTCGCGCTGCATGCCCGCACCGCGGCGCAGCGCTACTCGGGAACCGCCGACTGGGCACAGATTGCCCTGCTCAAGCAGCACGTCACGACGGTCCCGGTGCTCGGCAACGGCGACATCTTCGACGCCGACGACGCGATGGCGATGATGGCCGCCACGGGGTGCGACGGTGTCGTGATCGGCCGAGGCTGCCTGGGCCGGCCGTGGTTGTTCGCCGAGCTGTCGGCCGCGTTCACCGGTACGACGCCGGCCACACCGCCCACTCTCGGCGAGGTCGCAGCCATCATGCGGCGACACGGCCAGCTGTTGGCCACGCATTTCGGCGAGGACAAGGGCATGCGGGACATGCGCAAGCACATCGCGTGGTACCTGCACGGCTTCCCCGCCGGTGCCGACCTGCGACGGGCATTAGCCCTGGTCAAGACGCTGGACGAGCTGGAAACGCTGCTTGATCAGCTCGACGCGCAGGTGGCGTTTCCACAGGCCGCGACCGGCCCGCGGGGCAGGCAGGGGTCGCCGGCGTCCGTGACACTGCCGGAGGGCTGGCTGGCCGATCCCGAGGACTGCACGGTGCCCGCGGGGGCGGACGTTATGAACTCAGGAGGCTAAAGCGAGACGTTCTCGGTACCGTCTGTGGACTGGCCGTCTCTTAGGATGTCTCAGTACGATATGAATCTTGTCGTATCTGGCTCCAATGGCGGAGCCCGCAGAGCGCTGCTACACGAACAAGGGGCAGGCAAGACACTGCGTATGTCGATGCGCGCCGACGCGCACGATGGTTAAGAGTCGGAGGCCGGTAGGAACATGAGTGACGGCGACAGCGCCACTCCTGGCCCTCCCAGGCTGCCTGGGCCGCCGGATCCTGGCGACAATCAATGGCTTACCCGAAGTCCACGGCCATCGCCAGGCGCCGCGCCGTGGGAGCGCGGCGGCACTTCCGAATCCGAGGACGTCGAGAAGCCCAGGCCGACCGGTAACCACACCGACGGTGTCACCGTCGCCGACCTGATCGCGAGAGTGCACGGCGATTCGAGTGTTCCCGAGGAACTGAGGCGCGCCCGCCCCGAACCCGAGGCCCCACGGCCGGCACCAGTACCGCCACCGGCACCGCCCACCGAGGTCATCGCGGCAGTTTGGCAGCCCGTCGCCGCCAACCCAGAGAACGCGGACACCGAAGTCATCCCCGTCGTTTCCATGCCGTCCTCAGATCTACCCGACCTCGCTCGTCGGCGTCGGGCAGACCGGGTACCGCCCTCCCACGTCGGGACCGGAAAAGTAGCCACGGGGGCCGAACCGCGCACGCGTCGCAAGACGATGCTTGCCGGCCGCGCGGCCGCCACCCTGATCGCGGTGCTGGCGCTGGCTCTGACCGGTGGGGCCTGGCAATGGCAATCGTCGAAGAACAACATGCTCAACAGGATCTCCGCGCTGGACCCGAATTCACACGACATCCTTGATCCGAACGCGCAGTTCGGTGACGAGAACTTCTTGATCGTCGGCGTGGACAGCCGATTCGGCGAGAACAGCGACATGGGCGCAGGCGACACCCAGAATGCGGGCGGCACCCGGTCGGACACCGTGATGCTGGTGAACATCCCGGCCAACCGCAAACGCGTTGTCGCCGTGTCGTTTCCGCGCGACCTCGCCATTACCCCGATGCAGTGCGAGGCGTGGAACCCCGAAACGCATGAGTACGGACCGCTCTACGACGACCAGACAGAGTCTTACGGGCCCGACGAGGTGTACACCGAGACCAAGCTGAACTCCGCCTACGCGTTCGGTGGTCCGAAGTGTTTGGTGAAGGTGATCCAGAAACTGTCCGGCCTGTCCGTAAACCGGTTCATGGCAGTCGATTTCGCCGGGTTCGCCAAGATGGTCGACGCCCTTGGCGGTGTCGAGGTGTGCAGCGCGACGCCGCTGGAGGATTACGAGCTCGGCACCGTGCTGGCAAACGCCGGCCGCCAGACCGTCGATGGCCACACCGCGCTTCAATATGTGCGCGCCCGGCAGGTGACCACGGAGACCAACGGAGACTACGGCCGGATCAAGCGTCAGCAGCTGTTCCTGTCGTCG
The DNA here is from genome assembly GCA_963770305.1 of uncultured Actinomycetota bacterium. Lineage (GTDB taxonomy): Bacteria > Actinomycetota > Actinomycetes > Mycobacteriales > Mycobacteriaceae > Mycobacterium. Next base: position 112,768 of record CAVYPB010000028.1, on the reverse strand, counting down.
CTGCTTCGCTCGATGATCTCCAAGGAAGTGTTCTTCTCCCTGTCCAAGCTCAACAACGTAGTCAACATGTTCATCGACGACAGCTACGTCGACAACATCAAGACCAAGGACCTCGTCGACCTCGGCCAGTCCATTCAGGGCGTGAACGCGGGCCGGATCACGTTCGTCACCGTGCCGACGGTTGGATACGCCGACGAGTACGGCAACGAGACGCCCCGCACAGAGGACATGCGGGCACTGTTCGACGCGATCATCAACGACGACCCGCTGCCCGAGGAGAAGAACCCGGACAACACGCCGGTTCCCGGCACGCCCGAGTCGACGACGAGCGCGGCGCCGGACGCCAACCAGAGGACCAGTTCCGCAGCTCCGGAGGCATCGCAGAATGCCGAGCTGGTCAACGCGGTCACCACCAATCCGCAGGACATCACCGTGCGCGTCTCGAACTCGACCGGCGAGGACGGGCTGGCATCCACCGCGGCCAGCGAACTGCAGTCACACGGCTTCAACGTCACCACTCCCGACGACTACCCCGGGCCGTTGAGCTCGACGACGGTGTTCTTCTCGCCGGGCAATGAGGAGGCGGCAGCGACGGTCGCCTCGTCGTTCACCAACCCCACTATCGAACGCGTCACCGGCATGGGCGACGTGGTGCGGGTAGTGCTGGGCAACGACTTCTACTCGGTGGCGCCACCGTCGCCCAGCGGCTCCCCCGTGCAGGTACACGTGGTGCGCGGCACCAGCAGCGCACCGACGCACCTGCCGGAAGATCTGACCGTCACCAACGCCGCCGATACCACCTGCCAATAGCGGCAATGGCGTCATCGCTGACAGCATTCGGGCAGGTGGCATTCACCTTTCGTTCACCGAACGCCTCGTGACGTTTCGACGAATTACCCCGTAGGCTTGGCAGATGCGAACCGCGTACCACGAGCAATTGGATGCCTTGACAGACCAGCTCGGCGAGATGTGCGGGCTCGCGGGCGTTGCGATGGAACGCGCCACGCAGGCTCTGCTGCAGGCGGATCTGGTGCTGGCCGAGCAGGTCATCACCGATCACGAGCAGATCGCCGCAATGAGCGCCAAGGCGGAGGAAAGCGCGTTCGTTCTGCTCGCGCTGCAAGCGCCGGTGGCAGGCGACCTCCGCGCCATCGTCTCGTCGATCCAGATCGTCGCCGACGTCGACCGGATGGGCGCACTGGCGCTGCACGTCGCCAAGATTGCCCGGCGCCGCCATCCGCAGCACGCGCTGCCCGAAGAGGTCAACGGCTACTTCGCCGAAATGGGCCGGGTGGCAGTCGAATTGGGCAATAGCGCGCAGGAGGTATTGGTCACCCGCGATCCGGAGAAGGCCGCCAGGATCCGTGAAGAAGACGACGCGATGGACGACCTGCACCGGCACCTCTTCACCGTGCTGATGGACCGGGAATGGAAGCACGGGGTTGCTGCGGCCGTCGACGTGACGCTGCTTGGCCGCTTCTACGAGCGGTTCGCCGACCATGCCGTCGAGGTCGCCCGCCGCATCATCTTCCAGGTCACCGGCAAGCTGCCCGACGAGGAAGAGATCCCCGCCCCGCGCTGAGCCCTCCTGCGGTCACGGCCGCAGCACGATCTTTCCTCTGGTGTGCCGCTGCTCCAGCCTGCGGAACGCTTCTCTTACCTGGTCAAGCGGGTATACCTCGGCCACCGGTACCTCCAGTTCGCCGACTGCAACCAAGTCCGCCAGCTCCGCCAGCACGGTCGCGTCGGCGGCGTCGGCGTTGCCCTCGCCCCTGACCCCGAACCGCTCGATGGCCGGAAAGTCGATGATGGTGTCGACCCGCTCCGGGTCGACACCGAGTTCAGTCACCGCCAGCTCCACGTAGCCGCCGCCGAAGAAGTCCAGAAAGGCGTCGACCTGCCCCTCGGGCGCGGCGTCTCCCAGTCGGTTCGCCAGGCCGTCACCGTAGTTGACCGGGACGACGGCATGCGCGGTGAGCCATTCGTCGTTCGACGGACTCGCGATGCCCAGAACGGTGGCACCCGCGCGCTTGGCCAGCTGTACGGCGATGGTCCCGACTCCGCCAGCCGCGCCTGCGACGGCAACGGTGTCGCCCTGCTTCAACGCGACCGCGCGGACCGCGGCGTACGCGGTGGTGCCTGCGACATACAACGCACCGGCGACCTCCCACGACACTTCCGGCGGTTTGGCGGTCAGCTGTTCTGCAGGCACGGCGACGAACTGCGCCTGACTGGCACGGTTGTCCGTGAAGCCGAGTACCTCGTCGCCGACCGCGAAGGTATCGACGCCCTTGCCGACCTCGGCCACGACGCCGGCCAGGTCGCTGCCCTGACCGGACGGAAATGTCGCAGGCCAACGGTCGTGCAGCGCGCCGCGGCGGATCATCGCCTCACCGGGGTTGATACCTGCGGCCTTCACCTCGACCAACACCTCACTGGCGGCGGGCAACGGTTTCGCAACGTCGCGGACCTCCAGAACCTCGATACCGCCGTACCTGTCGTATTGCACTGCCTTGCCCATAGGGGCTACGACATGGCGCAGGGCGCACCTATTCCCCGGAGGTGATCCGCACGCCGACTTTTTCGGCGCCAAGCAGGTCACGCAACACCTTGATGAGCACCGCGAGTTCGGCGTTGCTGTAGCGCGACAAGAAATCCTCTACGCCCTGCCGCATCTCCTCGTGCATCCGCCGGTGCACCTCGGTGACCAGGTGACCGTCGTCGGTCAAGGTCAGCGCGACCTCTTTGCGATTTCCCGGAATCGGTTCACGCCTGACCAGATCCGCGTCGACGAGGCGCTGGACGTGCTTGGACACCGTGCCTTTCAATTGACCCGAGCGGGCAGCCAAACCCACGACACTGACGGGTTCATCGGACATTCTCTCCAGCAGATGGACGCTCAGCGTGGGAAGCGTACGGACCGTGCGCTCGAGGCGCTTCGGGCACCGGGCGGCCATGTAGTCGCGCTCGGCGTCGCCCTCCTCGGAGTCGAACATGTCGCCGACTTCGCGGACCAGCGTGCCGATCTCGTCGACCAGCCCCGATTTGGTTTTCACGGAAACCATCTTGCCAGGCGGCCGCCTCTCAGCATATTGTTTCTATAGAAACCATTTCCTCGGAAACTAGGAGCACTCATGAAGGCGGCAGTGGTCGAAACGTGGGGGCAACCGCCCACCTACACCGACTTCCCCGACCCCGTCGCCACCGGATCCGCGGTGGTCGCCGACGTCGAGGCCTCCGCACTGACCAATCTCACCCGTGGTCTGGTCTCGGGAAACCACTACGCCAGCAAGGAGATCCAACTGCCGGCCGTTCCCGGTGTCGACGGGGTGGCCCGCCTCGACGACGGTCGGCGGGTGTACACCGGCGCGCTCGCGCCCTACGGCATGATGGCCGAGCGGACGCTGATCAATCCGCACGGGGCAGTCGGGCTTCCCGAGCACATCGACTCGGTGACCGCCGCCGCCATCCCGAATCCGGGGATGTCCGCCTGGATGTCGCTGGAATTCGCCGCCGCGGCCCGTCCCGGCGACCACGTCCTCGTCCTGGGCGCCACCGGGGTCACTGGCTCGATCGCCGTCCAGCTGGCCCGGTCGGTCTTCGGCGCCGGACGGGTCGTGGTGGCCGGACGTGACGTCTCGCGGCTCGAGTGGCTGCGCACCGTAGGGGCCGACGACGCCATCCCACTTGGTAACTCAGACCTCGGCGACCGGGTCGCCGCGCAGCACGCGGACCGGCCGTTCGACGCGGTACTCGACTACCTGTGGGGTGAGCCCGCCGAACAGGTCCTCACGGCGCTGGCCTCTAGCCATCCAGCGGCGCACTACCATGCCACGCGGTTCATCCAGATCGGTTCGATGGCCGGCCCGACGCTGAACCTGCCCGCGGGGATCCTGCGCGGCAACGGCATCACCCTCGTTGGCCTCGGGCTCGGCAGCGTGCCGCTCGAGGTGCTGGCCCGGGCGCGCACGGAGGCTCTGCCGCGACTGTTCGCCATGGTTGCCGAAGGTGAACTGCAGCTGCGCACTGAGGCATGTCCGCTCACCGAGGTCGAGCAGGCCTGGACCGCGCCCGAGCCGTCGGGTATCCGAGTGGTGTTGACGCCCTAGCCGAAACGGCCGGAGATGTAGTCCTCCGTGGCCTTTTCGTTCGGGTTCGAGAAGATCTTCTCGGTGTCGTCGATCTCCACCAACATGCCGGGCTTACCGGTGGCCTCGAGATTGAAGAACGCGGTCTGATCGCTGACCCGCGCGGCCTGCTGCATGTTGTGGGTGACGATGACGATCGTGAAGTCCTGCTTCAGCTCCGCGATCAGGTCCTCGATCGCCAGCGTGGAGATGGGGTCCAGCGCCGAACACGGCTCGTCCATCAGCAGCACGTCGGGCTGCACCGCGATCGCGCGCGCGATGCACAGCCGTTGCTGCTGACCGCCTGACAAACCGCCGCCGGGCTTTTCCAGCCGGTCCTTGACCTCGTTCCACAGGTTGGCGCCCTTGAGCGAGCGTTCGGCGACCTCGTCGAGCGTCTTCTTGTTGCGCACACCCTGGAGCTTGAGCCCGGCCACCACGTTGTCGCGAATCGACATGGTGGGGAACGGGTTTGGCCGCTGGAACACCATGCCGATGGTCTTGCGGACACCGACCGGGTCGACCCCGGCGCCGTAGATGTCCTCGCCGTCGAGCAGCACCGAACCCTCGACGCGGGCGCCGGGGATCACCTCGTGCATGCGGTTCAGCGTGCGCAGCACCGTCGACTTGCCGCAGCCCGACGGTCCGATGAACGCCGTCACGCTGCGCGGCTGAACGGACAGCGCCACATCGGCCACGGCGTGAAACGAGCCGTAGTAGATGTTGACGTCCTTGAGGTCCAACCGCTTGGCCACGTGTTGCTCCTAAACCTTCTTGGGGGCAAAGATCTTGGCGACGAACCGCGCCCCGATGTTGAGTATGGCGATCAGCAGGATCGAGGGTCAGTGCTGCACCCCACAGCCGGTCAGTGGGTACCGGGTTGGAACCCGGCACCCGCCGAGATCTGGTCGTACATCATGCCGGGCAGCGAGCCCATGAAGCCGCCGAACATGTCGAAGTTCATCGCCTGCGCGTAGCCGACCAGGATCAGCAGCGGCGCGGTCTCACCCATCACGCGGGCAAGCGCAAGCATGATCCCGGTGACGATGCCCGACAACGCCGTCGGAATGACGATCCGCATGATGGTCTTCCACTTCGGCACGCCCAGTGCGTAACTCGCCTCGCGCAGGTCCATCGGCACGATGCGCAGCATCTCCTCGGTGGCGCGCACGATGACCGGGATCATCAGCAGCACCAGCGCCAGCGACACCGCGAAACCCGAACGCTGGAACCCGAGCGTGGCTACCCAGAGGGCATAGATGAACAGCGCGGCCACGATCGACGGAACACCCGTGAGGATGTCCACCATGAACGTGGTGAGCTTGCCCAGCCGCGTGCCGCCGCCGTACTCGACCAGATACACGGCGACCAACACGCCGATCGGGATCGAGATGATCGCGCACACCAGGCCCTGCAGCAGGGTGCCGACGATCGCGTGGTAGACACCGCCGCCAGCCTGGAAGGCCGTCATCCCCGCCTGCGAGTTGGTGAACCACGACGGTGACGTGACCGCCTCGAGGCCCTTGGTGATCACCGAGAACAGCACCCACAGCAGGGGCACCATGGCGATCACCAGCGACAGCGTCACCAGCACCGTCGCGAGGTTGTTGGTGAGCTTGCGGCGCAGGCTGACGCCCTGGAACGTGGTCACCTTGACGGGGCGATCCAGTGTCGACGTCATTTCGCGCCCCTTCCGGCGACCGCGGCCCGGGCCAGCGAGTTCACCACGAACGTCAGGATGAACAGCACCAGGCCCGCGGCGATATAGGCGCCTGCCTTGTACTGATCGTTGAATTCGTTTGCAGTGGCGGCGATCTTGCTCGCGAAGGTGTAGCCGCCGTCGAACAGCGTCCAGCTGAACGCCTTCTGCGTGCCGCGCAGGATGATCAACAGCGCGATCGTCTCACCGAGCGCGCGGCCCAATCCGAGCATCGCGCCGCTGATGTACCCCGACAGGCCGAACGGCAGCACGGTGGTTCGGACCACCTCCCACCGCGTCGCGCCGAGCGCCAGCGCCGCCTCGATCTGGCCACGGGGTGTCTGCACGAACACCTCGCGGGTCACCGCTGTGATGATCGGAAGGATCATCACCGCCAGCACGATGCCTGCGGTGAAGATGGTGCCGCCGCCTGCCACCGACGCGTTGCCGGTCTTGAACAGGAAGAGCCAGTCCAGATTCTTGTTGAGCCACAACGCGAACGGTTTGAGCACCGGCGCCAGCACATACAGGCCCCACACGCCGTAGACGATCGACGGCACGGCGGCCAGCAGGTCGACCATGTAGCCCAACGGCCCCGACAGCCGCCGCGGCGAGTACTGGGTCAAGAAGATCGCGATGCCCAACGCCACCGGCATGGCGAGGACCAACGCGAACACCGAGACGAAGACGGTCACCTGGAGCAGGTCGAGGATGCCGAAGTGCATCGCCGACGTGTCGGTGGTGACCCAGTTGCCGCCGTAGAGGAAGAAGTTCTCCTTGTTGCGGGCCAGCGCCGGGATGGCGCGCCAGAGCAGGAACACCCCGATCGCGGCGATGATGACCACGATCAGGATGCCCGCGCCCTCGGAGAGGCCGCGGAAGATCTTGTCCCCGAGCCCTACCTTCGCACCCTTGGAGGGGTCGGTGGAGATGGGTTCCGGCTCGGGAAAGGGTGAAGCGATAACTTCACCCGATCCCGCGTCGGCTGGATTAGGCGCCCGCCAGCTTCCGTCACATCGAGCCTATCGGTCATTGGTCCCGGCTCCCATCCTCACCGCAATCGTGCTGGCGCGCAGGTCAACTATGCAATTGCGTCGACGGACTTGAGCAGACGCTCCTTGAAGGAGTCCGGCAGCGGGACGTAACCGGCGGCCGACAGGTTGGCCTGGCCCTGGTTGGCCGAGACCGTCAGGAACGACTTCACCGCGGCGGCCGTGTCGGCGTCGTAGCCCTTGCTGCACACGATCTCGTAGGTCGCGAGCATCAACGGGTAGGAGCCGGCTTCCTTGCTCGCGTACAGCGCGTTCAGGTCGAGCGTGAGGTCCATGCCCTCGGCCTTGAACTTGGCCGCGGCCACCGCCGCCTTGGTGGAGTCGTCGGTCAGGGCGACCGCACCGGCCCCGCTGTCGATCTCGGCATTCTTCAGGCCGGCGGCAGCAGCCGGGCTCTTCTCGACGTAGCCGATGGAGCCGGGAGTGGCCTGGATGGCCTGCACGACGCCGGACGACTTCTGCGCGCCCTCGCCTGCGCCACCCTGGAACTCCTTGCCCTGCACCCTTGGTCCACGACTGCGGCGCCGCGGCGCCCAGGTACGTCTGGAAGTTGTCGGTGGTGCCCGACGAATCCGAGCGGTAGATCGGCTTGATGTCCGCGTCCGGCAGGTTGGTGCCGCTGTTCAGCGCCGCGATGGCCGGGTCGTTCCACTTGGTGATCTGGCCCTGGAAGATCTTCGCCAGCACGTCAGCGTTCACGACGAGCTTGTCGACGCCCTCGATGTTGTAGGCCATCGCGACCGGGCCGAACACCAGCGGCAGGTTCCACGCCGGGTTGCCGCCGCAGCGCTCGGTGGCCTTCGTGACCTGATCGTCGTTGAGCGCCGAGTCGGAGCCGGCGAAGTCGACCTGCTTGGCGATGAACTGGTCAACGCCCGCGCCCGAACCGGTCGGGTTGTACGCCAGGGTCTTGCCGGAGCAGACCTGTCCCCACACCTTGTTGAACTCGGCGATGGCGTTCTGCTGAGCGGTCGAACCTTCGGCGGTGACGGAGTTCTTGCCGCCGCAGTCGGCGGCCGCGGAGCTCGCGGCGCCGGCCGGGCTGGCGGCACCACTGCTGCTGCGCTGGTTCCGGAATTGTTGTCGCTGCCGCACGCGGTCAGGGTCAGCGCGGCGATCGCCGTCGCGGACAGGGTCGTGCCGAGCGTCTTGCCAATGCGGTTGAGCTTCACTGATCCCACTTTCGGTTGACGGCTTTGAACTCTCCGGCAACGTATGCGGCCGTGGTGGACGGCGCTCGGATGGAAAGTGAACGGAAGGTGAACAGGTCAGCTAGTTCACAGGTTGAGCGGAGTAGGCAGCGTCGACGCTGAAGACGTCGAAACCCAGTCGCCGATAGGTCTTTACGGCCGCGGAGTTATCTGCCTCGACGTAAAGCATCACCGCCGGAGCCGAACTGTTCGACAGCCGCTCGGCGAGGTGATGCAGCCCGACCAATGTCAGGGTGGCTCCCACCCCGCGGCCCTGCGCGGCCGGGTCGACGCCGACAACATAAACCTCGCCGAGATCCGCGCTGTGCACCTTCGTCCAGTGAAAGCCGAGCAGCTTGTCGGAGTGCTCGTCGACGGCCATGAACAATCCGGCGGGGTCGAACCACGGCTCTTCGCGGCGCTCGGCGATATCCGCTTCCGTCCACCCGCTCTGCTCGGGATGCCATGCGAACGCGCCGTTGTTGACGCGCAGCAGCTCGGCGTCGTCGGCCGGACCGGCGTACGTCCTGATGCGCACGCCATCGGAACCAGTGAACGCCGGCAGGTCGGTCAACGGCCGCCGCATCTGCAGCAACTCGCGAACCACGACCAGGCCGAGCGCGGCCGCCGTGGCGCGCGCGGGCGCCAGGTTGCCGTGCGCCCAGATGCGGGCACCGTCGCCGCCCTCGGACAGCCCGGTGCGCGCCATCGCCGAGCCGATGCCGCGGCGCCTGGCGTCCGGATGCACCACCAGTTCGGCCATCGCGGGCGCCTCGGTGAGGTTCAGATAACCCGATATGTCGTCGCCGTCGACGGCCAGCAAGTGCTTGGTGCGATCGTGCGCGAGCTCCCGCAACACTTGATCGCCGACCGGCGCGACGCCGTCTGCTTGTTTCGCCGCCGCGATCAGCTCCTGGATCTTGGCCTGCTCGTCGTCGGACAGGGCCGAGCGCCAGCCGATCGACCTCACTGACTGCGCAGCGGGTCAACCAGCGCGTCCGGCAGGATGTCGGGCGCGTCATAGCCGCCCGCGTCGTCGACCATGTCGTCGGACACGTCCGAGCCCTGTGCCTGCGGCCTGCCGCGCGCGGGCCGGACCGCCTTGTAGCCGACGTTGCGCACGGTGCCGATCAACGATTCGTATTCGGGGCCGAGCTTGGCGCGCAGCCGCCGCACGTGTACGTCGACGGTTCGGGTGCCGCCGAAGAAGTCGTAACCCCATACCTCTTGGAGCAACTGCGCACGGGTGAATACCCGTCCGGCGTGCTGGGCCAGATACTTCAGCAGCTCGAATTCCTTGTAGGTGAGGTCAAGCGGTCGACCGCGCAGCCGCGCGGTGTAGGTGCCCTCGTCGATGACCAACTCTCCCAGGCTGATCTTGCCGAGGTTCTCCTGGTTGGCCACGCCGCCTCGACGTCCCACCAACAGCCGCAGCCGAGCGTCGATCTCGGCGGGGCCGGTGCTCGGCAGCAGAATCTCGTCGAGTCCCCATTCGACGTTGACGGCCACGAGGCCGCCCTCGTTGACGACGGCAACAACGGGTACCGACGTCCCTGTCGTCCCCAGCAGGCGACACAGGCCGCGGGCGGCGGCCAGATCAGTGCGCGCGTCGACGATCGCGACATCCGCGGTGCCTGCCTCGAGAAGGGAGGACACCTCCGTGGGCGCCGTCCGCACGTTGTGCGCAAGCAGCGACAACGAGGGCAGCACTGACTCGGGATGGGGGTCGACGGTCAGTAGCAGTAGATCCAACTGGCCCTCCAACAGCCATAGGGACCTCGCCCGGACAACGATGTCGGTGGTGACTTCCCAGATTCATGCCTGACACACAGCCGTTACCCGGCCGATGGTTATCTGACGATAGCGCGCTACCTGCTCGTTAGCCGCGCCGAGCCGGGTCGCGGGTCGAGGTGGGCCAGAATGACCGGGTGCGAAAGCTGCTGATCGGTGCCATCGCGACGGTGACGGCGGTGGCGTTGGCCGCCGTCGGAGCCGACTTCGGAGGGGCGATCTACGCCGAATACCGGCTGGCCAGGAGCGTGCGCACCGCCGCAAACCTGAGCTTCGACCCCTGGGTCAGCATCCTCGGGTTTCCATTCATCACGCAGGCGATGCGTCGCCACTACAACGAGATCGAGATCAAGGCCAGTGGCGTTGATCACCCCGTCGTTGGCAAGGTGGGACTGGAGGCGACCCTGCACTCGATCGATCTCGCCGATGCCTCCTGGCTGATCGGGCCGGACGCCAAGCTGCCAGTCGGCGAGCTAGAAAGCCGCATCATCGTCGACTCCACCCATGTCGGGCGGTTCATGGGCATCCCCGACCTGCTGGTGGAGGCGCCGTCGCGGGAGACCAACGACGCCACCGGCGGCACCACCGAATCGGGCATCTCCAGCAATAAGGGGTTGGTGTTCACCGGCACGCCTAAGAAAGCGGGATACGACAAGAAGGTCAGCATCGCCGTCGACCTGTCGATCGCCGGCCCCGACCAGACCACGCTGATCTTCACGGCCACCGGCGTGCTGACGGGTGCAGGAACGGCGGATCAGCAGGTTCCAGAGGACAAGCTTCCCGCGGTGCTCGCCGCGTTCAGCACCAGCCTGCCCGGCCAGAAGCTGCCGTTCGGCGTGGGGCCGACCAGCGAGGGCGCCCGCGGCTCCGACATCATCATCGAGGGCATCACCGAGGGAGTAACCATCGCGCTCAACGAGTTCAGACTGTCATGAGCTCATCGGTGGTGCTGGTGATCACCGTGCTGATCGCAGCGTTTGGCGTGGCGTTTGTGATCGGCCGACTGCTCACGCTGCGCGCCGGGATGCTCAAGGCGGCCACCGAGGCGAGCAACGTCGACACCTCCGACCTGGGCCTTTCGCATACCGGACCGACCGTTGTGCACTTCTCCGCGGTGTGGTGCGGGCCGTGCGCGGGGGTTCGGCGGGTGGTCGACCAGGTGTGCGGCGAGCTGCCCGGTGTCGCGCACGTGGAGATCGATATGGACGCCAATCCGGAGGCCGCGCGGCGGCTTTCAGTGCTCTCCCTGCCGACCACGCTCATCTTCGATGCCGACGGGCGGCCCCGATACCGCACCACGGGCGTGCCCAGGGCCGCTGACCTGCGGTCGGCACTGGAACCGCTGTTGGCTTGATCACTATGTCATTGGGTAAGCTGTCGAGCGTGTCAGCCCGCCTCGAGCCTTCGCTCACCAAGCGCCGCGCAGTCGACCTGTGCCGCGTCGCGGGTTGTTGCTGTTGTTGTAGCTGCTGAGTAGCCGCGCCCTTTTCCTTGCGCCGCTCTCGGAGCAGCCCATGTGGCTTGCTCATGCCCAGCCCTTCAACGCAACAGGAGCATATTCATGTCGACCAACACCAACACCGGGGCACCGGATCAGGTGGACGTGCGCGGACCGCGGTTCGCCGCCTGGGTGACGACCGTCGTGATCGTCGCCACGCTGGTCGTTTCGGCCTTGAGTGAGGTCGCCGCGGCTCTGCTTCTCGGCCTGCAGGCGGTGGTCTTCGCCGTCGGCGCGTGGCGCGGGCCCCGGCAGCATCCCTACGGCCTGATCTTCCAGCACCTCGTCGCTCCCCGTCTCGGGCCCGTCACCGAGAAGGAACCCGTGCCGCCGCTGAAGTTCGCCCAGCTGGTCGGGTTTGGTGTTCGCGATCGTCGGCGTCATCGGGTTCGCCGCCGGCACCCCGCTTCTCGGCCTGATCGCCACCGGCTTCGCGCTCGTAGCAGCGTTCCTCAACGCGGCCTTCGGTATCTGCCTCGGCTGCCAGATCTACCCGCTCGTCGCACGGTACCGCCGTGCACCGTCCCCCGCATAACGCTCAAACAGCAAGCAACCGAAAGGATTTCATCCATGGCACGCTCCGACGTCCTGGTCAGTACCGACTGGGCCGAGAGCAATCTCGACGCGCCGAACACCGTCTTCGTCGAGGTCGACGAGGACACCAGCGCCTACGACGGCGGTCACATCGAGGGCGCGGTCAAGCTGGACTGGAAGACCGATCTACAGGACCAGGTCAAGCGCGACTTCGTCGACGCCCAGCAGTTCTCCAAGCTGCTGTCTGAGCGCGGCATCTCCAACGACGACACCGTGATCCTCTACGGCGGCAACAACAACTGGTTCGCCGCATACGCGTACTGGTACTTCAAGCTGTACGGGCACGACAAGGTCAAGCTGCTCGACGGCGGCCGCAAGAAGTGGGAGCTCGACGGTCGTCCGCTGTCCTCCGACGCGGTGCACCGGCCGGAGACCAGCTACACCGCGAAGGACCCGGACAACAGCATCCGCGCGTTCCGCGACGAGGTCATCGCGGCGATCAGCAAGAAGAACCTCGTCGACGTGCGCTCCCCCGACGAGTTCTCGGGCAAGATCCTCGCTCCCGCGCACCTGCCGCAGGAGCAGAGTCAGCGCGCCGGGCATATCCCCGGTGCCATCAACGTTCCGTGGAGCAAGGCGGCCAACGAGGACGGCACGTTCAAGTCCGATGACGACCTGGCGAAGCTGTACGCCGAGGCGGGCCTGGACGGAAAGAAAGAAACCATCGCGTACTGCCGGATCGGTGAGCGCTCGTCGCACACCTGGTTCGTGCTGCAGGAACTGTTGGGACACAAGAACGTCAAGAACTACGACGGCAGTTGGACCGAATACGGCTCCCTGGTGGGAGTCCCGATCGAGTTGGGAAGTTGATATGTGCTCTGCACCGAAGCAAGGACTGACGTTGCCCGCCAGCGTCGACCTCGAGAAGGAGACGGTGATCACCGGCCGCGTGGTCGACGGCTCGGGTCAGGCCGTCGGCGGCGCGTTCGTGCGGCTGCTTGACGCGTCAGACGAGTTCACCGCCGAGGTCGTCGCGTCGGCGACCGGTGACTTCCGGTTCTTCGCCGCGCCTGGCGCGTGGACGCTGCGCGCGCTGTCCCCCGCGGGCAACGGCGACGCCAGTGTGGCACCGTCCGGCGCGGGCATCCACGAGGTCGACGTCAAGGTCGCCTAGCGACGATCGAGGCGAGGCACGAGCCGATGAGGAGCTAGGCCATCGGCACCGCCTGAGAACGAGGACGCGACGGCTGGCGGCTAGACTCGCTGCCGTGGTTCTGTTCTTCGAGATCATGCTCGTCGCGGCCGTCGTGGTCATCACGTGGTTCGCGCTGTACGCGCTCTACCGCCTCATCACCGACGAGTCGTGACCTCCGGCGACGACGCCGTCGCGGCGGCGGCCGAACGAGCCAAGACAACTGCGGCACGCAACATCCCGGTGTTCGAGGACCTGCCGCTGCCCGCCGACACTGCCAACCTGCGTGAGGGCGCCAACCTCAACGATGCGCTGCTGGCGCTGCTGCCGCTCGTGGGTGTGTGGCGCGGCGAGGGCGAGGGCCGCGGATCCGGCCGCGACTACCGGTTCGGCCAGCAGATCGTGGTCTCGCACGACGGCGGCGACTACCTGAACTGGGAGGCGCGGTCCTGGCGGCTGACCGAAGCCGGAGACTACGAAGCACCCGGCCTGCGGGAGACCGGCTTCTGGCGGTTCGTCGACGACCCCGCTGATCCGTCCGAGTCGCAGGCCATCGAGCTGCTGCTGGCGAACTCCGCGGGCTATGTCGAACTGTTCTACGGGCGGCCGCTCAACCAGTCGTCGTGGGAATTGGTCACCGATGCGTTGGCGCGCAGCAAGTCCGGAATGCTGGTGGGCGGGGCCAAGCGGCTCTACGGCATCGTCGAGGGCGGCGACCTGGCCTATGTGGAGGAACGGGTCGACGCCGACGGCGGCCTGGTGCCGCATCTGTCGGCCCGGCTGTCGAGGTTCGTCGGTTAGTGCGGGCGAAGTCGCTGGCCGCTGGATTGGCAGCGGCGGGACTCCTTGCCGCGTGCTCGTCGAACACGCCGCCTCCCGAACAGACGTCGACCTCGGTCGCGCCGACCGGTCACGGTGGTTTCGCGCATTGCTTAAGCGAGCACGGCGTGCCGACCGCGCCGGGTCCGGCCGCCGGTCCGCCGCCGGGCGTCGACCAGGACACCTGGCACCGAGCAATGGAGGCGTGCTCGTCGCTGGCCCCAGGGCCGGCAGGCTAAGCCAGCACGGGCGCCTTGCCGGTTTCGGTGAGCCACTGTTGCTCCAGCTTGTCCAGCGTGCCGTCGCCGCGCAGCGTGTCGACGGCCCACGATACACAGCGCGTCAGCGCACTGCCCTTGTCGAGCACGATGCCGAGCTGCTCGACATCGCCTGCCGCACTGGGTAACTGGCCCACCATCAGCCCGTTGCGCAGCTCATTGGCGACCGAGAAAGCGGTTGGTAGGTCGGCTACCAGTGCATCGATCTTGCCGTTGCTCAACGCCATCTTCGCGTCGCCGTTGGTGTTGTAGACCTCGACCGGGACGTCACCGTCCACCGACCTCGCCGCGGTGTAACTTGTGGTACCCACCTGGACACCAAGCCGGAGCGGCCTGAGCTGGCGGACCGTCTTGACGCCCGCCGCGGGCGACGACTTGACCGTGACGACGGCCTGCGTCACGTCGAAATAGGGCGATGAGAAATCCACCGCGGCCTTGCGCTGGTCGGTGATCGAGAACTCAGACAGGTTGGCGTCGAACGTCTTTGGCCCAGGAGCCAATGCGGCGTTGAAGGGCACCCGGACCCATCGCACGTCTTGGTTCGCGTAGTTCATCTTGGCCGCCACAGCGTAGGCGACCGCCGCTTCGAACCCCTCGCCGCTGGCCGGATTGTCGCCCATGTACCACGGCGGGTAGACGGGCTGGTCGGTGCCGAACGTGAAGATGCCCGAATACAGAGTGCCCAGCACGTTCTTCGCGCACTTGTCGGCAGTGCCCGTCGCGGTCTTGTCGGAGACCGGCGCGCATGCTGTGGTCGCCGCCAGCGTGGTCGCAGCCGCCAAAGCGGCGAGCTTCCACACATTGCGCATGGGCCGCATCATCGCGCACCTGGCCAACTGACGCCAGCATCACCGCACCTAGATATGGAGCGGCCCCCGAGCCGTGTGTCCTGGTCGGACAAAACCGAGGGGCTCGGGGGCCGGGTGACTGCGGGGAATTCGCCAGCGCGCGCAGGTTGCGACGAGCGCGTACACGAAGAGCGTTTAGCTCATTCCCTGGCGCTGCTAGCTCGCAGCCACCTCACATGTCCGTAAGTCAATCAATTTGTCGGACCACCTCCTTCCGTGTGTACGAGCGACCGTACTCGCGCACACGTAGGCAGACAAGCGATTTACGTGCGCCGTCTAGCGATCGCTGACGATCGCGGCGTCGACGAGTTCGGCGATTTCGCCCGCCAACGGCGCGGGCGGCAACAGCTTGCCGTCCAGCGTGTGCACCCTGGCGGCGAGGGTGATGCTCGATACCAGCCAAACCCCTTGCGCCGCAACAAGATCGGCGGTCCGCAGAGAGCGGTAGTCGCAGTCGTAGCCCTTGTTGCGGGCCACCTCGAACAGCGCCTGCTGCGTGGTGCCCCGCAGGATCGGATACCACGGCGGCGGGGTATATAGGCATGAGCTGCCGACCCCATCTTCTGATTCCGTCGCGATCACCACCGTCGAGCGCGGCCCCTCCAGGATGTAGCCGTCGGAGCTGAGAAAGATGACATCGCCCGCGCCGTGCCGCTCGGCGTGCCGCAGCGCGGCCATGTTGACCGCATAGGACAGGGTCTTCGCGCCAGCCAAGAGCCACGGCATATCGGGTGCACCATCGGCGGGCAGCCCACGCGCCAGCGTCAACGCGGCCACACCCTTGCGGCGGGCGTCGGCGACGCGGGCGGGCAGCTGCGCGATCGTCGCGAAAGCGGTCGGCGTCGGCGGCGATCCGCTTTCCCGTCCCCGGCTGTACACCAGCCGCAACACGCCCTCGTCGCCGCCGTCGGCGATCCAGTGCTCGACACCTGCGGCGACGGCGGCGCGCCAGCGCGGCAGGTCCGGTACGGGCAGATCGGTCATCCGCGCCGATTGCGTCAACCGCGCCAGGTGCGCCTCCAGCAGGCACGGCCGGCCGTCGCGGACCAACAGCGTCTCGAAGATCCCGTCACCGCGCACCGCGGCGAGGTCGTCGGCGTACAGCAAGGGCGCCGAGGGGTCGTGGACTTCGCCATCGAGCGTGACCACAACCGCCGGTTGGCTCGCCATGGCCAAGAAGCGTAGCGCCGTAAGGTTGAGGTATGTCAGCAGTGCCCGCGCCCGACACCGGACCCGACGCCGGCGCCGTCTGGCATTACGGCGACCCGCTCGGCGAGCAGCGGGCGGCTGCCGACGAGGCCGTCGTCGTGGACCGTTCGCACCGGGCCGTGCTGACGCTCACCGGCAACGACCGCCAAACGTGGCTGCACAACATCTCCACCCAGCACGTCAGCGACCTTCCCGACGGCACTGTCACCCAGAATCTGAGCCTCGACGGGCAGGGCCGTGTCGAAGATCACTGGATCCAGACCGAGCTCGGCGGTGTCACATACGTCGACACCGAGGCGTGGCGTGGCGAACCGCTGCTGGCCTATCTGCGCAAGATGGTGTTCTGGTCCGACGTCGCCGTCGAACCGGCCGACCTGGCGGTGTTGTCGCTGCTCGGCCCAAGGCTTGCCGACCAGCAGGTGCTGGACGCGCTCGGCGTCGGTTCGCTACCAGCTGAAGACATGGCCGTGGCTCTGCCTGACGGCGGATTTCTGCGCCGAATGCCGGGTCCGGGCGTCGAGCTGGACCTAGTGGTGCCGCGCGATCAGGCCGCCCAGTGGCGCCAGCGACTCCTCGACGCGGGCGTCCGGCCCGCCGGCGTGTGGGCCTTCGAAGCCCATCGGGTGGCCGCGCTTCGGCCCCGGCTCGGTGTCGACACCGACGAGCGGACGATCCCGCACGAGGTGGGCTGGATCGGCGCCGCGGTGCACCTCGACAAGGGCTGCTACCGCGGCCAGGAGACCGTCGCGCGCGTCCACAACCTGGGCAAACCGCCCAGGATGCTGGTGCTGGTGCACCTGGACGGCTCCGCGGATCGGCCGGCCACCGGCGATCCGGTACTGGCAGGCGGGCGAACGGTCGGCCGGCTGGGCACGGTTGTCGACCACGTCGACGAGGGCCCCATCGCCCTGGCGCTGCTCAAGCGTGGCCTGCCCGCGGACACACCGTTGACCACCGGCGGGGAGTCCGAGGTCGCCGCGGTCATCGACGCGGACTCGCTACCACCCGCCGACGGGGTCGGCGCCGGCCGGCTGGCGGTGGAACAGCTACGCGGTCGCGCGCGTTGACGCAATGGGCCTGCCAGCGCACGACAGCCGGGCACGGTAAAGTGTTGGCAGGACAATAAAGACACACAGATCGGAGCCGCCTAAAAATTGGGCCGCTCCGTTATTGCGCGAGGGGGTACCCCCATGGGCCGCGGCCGGGCTAAGGCAAAGCAGACCAAGGTTGCTCGTGAGCTCAAATACAGCTCACCGCAGACCGATTTCGAGCGGCTTCAGCGCGAGCTGGCGGGGTCGGACGGTTCTGAGGAACTCAACGGCACCGACCGGGTGACCGACGAATGGGCCGCCGACGAGGACGACTGGCGGCGTTAGTTAGTTCCTAGAATCGGGGGTGCTGGCCGACGAGGCTGGCACGGGGACTGTCCTTGCTGCCCTTTTTGATGGTGCCCAGGGTCCAGCATTTCAGGTGCCGGGCGGTCAGCACGGCCAGTGCGCGGTCGGTGTCCTCGGGAGCGACGACGGCGACCATGCCGACACCCATGTTGAACGTCTTCTCCATCTCGACACGCTCGACGCGGCCGCGCTGAGCGATCATCCCGAACACCGGTGCGGGCGTCCATGTCCCGCGGTCTATCTCGGCGACCAGGCCGTGCGGGATGACCCGCTCCAGGTTTCCGGCCAGCCCGCCACCGGTGACGTGGCAGAAGGTGCGGACCTGGGTTTCGGCGGCCAACGCAAGACAGTCCTTGGCGTAGATGCGGGTGGGCTCGAGCAGTTCTTCGCCCAGCGTGCGGCCGAACTCCTCGACATGGCCGGCCAGGTTCATCCGGTCGATCTCCAGCAGCACCCTGCGCGCCAGCGAGTAGCCGTTGGAATGCAATCCCGTCGACGCCATCGCGATGATCACGTCGCCTGGCTTGACCCGGTCCGGCCCGAGCACGTCGTCGGCCTCCACCACCCCGACGCCGGTGGCCGAGATGTCGTAGTGGTCGGGCGCCATCAGACCCGGATGTTCGGCGGTCTCGCCGCCCAGCAGTGCGCAGCCGGCGATCACGCAGCCGTTGGCGATGCCTGACACCAGTTCGCTGACCCGTTCCGGCACCGTTCGGCCGACCGCGATGTAGTCCTGCAGGAACAGCGGCTCGGCGCCACACACCACCAGGTCGTCGACGACCATCGCGACCAGGTCGATTCCCGACGGTGTCGTGCTTGTCCATGGCCTGGGCGACCGCCAGCTTTGTGCCAACGCCGTCGGTCGACGACGCCAGCAGTGGCTCGCGATAGCCGCCGCGCAGCGCGAACAGCCCGGCGAATCCGCCGAGCCCGCCCCGCACTTCGGGCCGGGTGGCCTTCTTGGCCAGCGGTTTGAACAGTTCGACGGCGCGGTCACCGGCTTCGATGTCCACCCCAGACGATGCGTAGGAGATGCCGTGTTGTTCGGCTTGATCCGTCATCGATAGCAAGGCTACCGTCGTCGCCCACCCCTCGGTAACCGGTCGATCAGGCGCATTTCCGTCCGATCGCCTCGCACGATCGCGAACGGTGTGAGAACGTGACCGACCATGAAAACAGTTCGCTGGTTTGCGCTCATCGTCGTAGGAAATCTAGCGGCTATCCTGCCGGCTTCGACGGTCCTGTCCGCGACGGCGGCTGCCACTCCCGGGGTCAACGCCGACGCTGTCACCATCGCCCAGTCAACGGTCGACGGCATCGACTACATCACCAAGGAGATCACCATCCAGCCGGGCGGCAGCACCGGATGGCATTACCACGACGGCCGGGTGTTCGGCGTCATCCGCGAGGGCACATTGACGCGGACCCTGCAGAACTGTGCGGTGGACGGAGTCTTCCCGGCCGGCTCCCCGGTCACCGAGGGCAGCGGACCCGATCATGTCCACATCGGCCGCAACCTCGACTCCGTGCCTTTGGTGATGTGGGTGAGCTACATCCAACCCGCGGGCACGCCGCTGGCGGTGGACGTGCCCGACCCCGGGTGCGCCTGACGCCTAAGGCCTGCGCAGCGCCGAGACGTTGTCGTTGTCGGCTTGCAGCGGGATGCCGGTGCGAGCCGCAGTGGCAAGCATGTGCTCAATGACGTTCTTGCCCAACGCCGTTTCCCCGGGCAGCTCGATCGGGTAGTTGCCGTCGAAGCACGCCGTGCACAGCCGCGACGCCGGCTGCTCGGTGGCCGCGATCATGCCCTGCTGCGAGATGTAGCCCAGTGTGTCGGCGCCGATAGCGTGCCGCACGGCGTCCAACATGTCCGCCTCGTTCGCCTCTATGCTCTTGGCGTTGGCGATCAGCTCGGCCGGGGTGGCGAAGTCGATGCCGTAGAAGCACGGCCACTTCACCGGCGGCGAGGCAATCCGCACGTGCACCTCGACGGCGCCCGCCTCGCGCAGCATCCGGACCAGCGCCCGCTGCGTGTTGCCGCGCACGATCGAATCATCGACGACGATCAGCCGCTTGCCGCGGATCACCTCTTTGAGCGGATTGAGCTTGAGACGAATACCCAGCTGCCGAATCGTTTGCGACGGCTGGATGAATGTCCGTCCCACGTAGGCGTTTTTCGTCAGGCCTTGGCCGTAGGGGATGCCGGACTCCTGCGCGTAGCCCACCGCGGCCGGGATGCCGGACTCGGGCACACCGATCACCAGATCCGCCTCGACAGGCTTCTCCCGGGCCAGGCGGCGGCCGATGTCGACCCGGGTCTTGTGCACCGACCTGCCCGCGATCGTGCTGTCGGGCCGGGCCAGGTACACGTACTCGAACACGCAGCCCTTCGGCGACGGCGGGGCGAAGCGGCTGGAGCGCACGCCGTCGGCGTCGATGGCCAGCAGCTCACCCGGTTCGATATCGCGGACGAACGAGGCGCCGACGATGTCCAGCGCGGCGGTCTCGGACGCCACCACCCAGCCGCGGTCCAGCCGCCCCAACGACAACGGCCGCACGCCGTAAGGGTCGCGGGCCGCATACAGAGTGTTCTCGTCCATGAACGTCAGACAGAAGGCGCCACGCACCGTCGGCAGCAGCTCGAGGGCGGCCTGCTCCAAGGTGGCGTCGACGGCGCCGTGGGCCAGCAACGCGCCGAGGATGTCAGAGTCCGTCGTGGCGGCCGGCGCACCGCGCGTCCCAATCAGCCCGGCTTCGCGGGCGCGGGTGGCCAGGTCGGTGGCATTGACCAGGTTGCCGTTGTGACCGAGTGCGACGCCGGTTCCTGCGGCGGTGTTGCGGAACACCGGCTGGGCGTTCTCCCATGTGGTGGAACCGCTGGTCGAGTACCGGCAGTGGCCGATGGCGACGTGGCCCTCCATCGCGGCCAGCGTCTGCTCATCGAAGACCTGACTGACCAGGCCGAGGTCCTTGAACACGAGCACCTGTGAACCGTCGGCGACGGCGATTCCCGCCGCTTCCTGACCGCGGTGCTGGAGTGCGTACAGGCCGTAGTAGGTGAGTTTGGCGACCTCTTCGCCCGGCGCCCAGACGCCGAATACGCCACACTCTTCGCGGGGTTCTTGATCGGTCTGCTGGCCGGTCACGTTAGGGCAGCTCCCAGGGCGGGGTGGGTAGACACGTTCAGTCTACGGTCATCACCGGTTAATCACGGAATCGAACGGCTGTGTTGTCCGCGTATTGGTTGACGACGGTGGCGAACGTCTCATTCTGGCCGTCTGGTCGGGTTATCCACACCTCGATCCGTCGGCCAACACCCAGTCGCATTATGCCGGCACGTTGGCGGCCATATTTTCGGCGATGCGGTTGGCTCACATCCGCTCCGTCGAAGGCCGCTGTAGCACCTCGCGACTCATGATGCCGCGTCGACGACCGACTCCGGCGAAATGGTAGTGGGCGTTCTCGTGTCAAGTGAGGACAACCAGCGGCAGCCAGTCGGCGACCTCACCGGCCCGGGCGCCTGAGAGCCGCAGAGCCCCACTGGATGCCGCATCGGCCACCTCCAGCAGACCAGTCGCCAGCAACAGCCAAGTACGGGGGTCTGTCTCGACGACGTTGGGTGGATTGCCCCGCCTGTGTTCGGGTCCCGAAATGCATTGCACCGCAACGAACGGCGGCACGCGGACCTCGACACTGGCACCCGGCGCGATGGCCGCCAGGGTGCGTGCGGTCAGCCGCACCGCCTGGCCAAGCACCGTCCGCCCCGGCTCGGGCAGGCCGTCGTCACGCAACCAGCTGGCGACGGCCGACACGGCGGCGCGAGTCTTTGCCGGATCGACGCTGCGGCGGGCGGCCATACCTTAGATTCTCAAAGTGCCACTTGACCGCCACCGGCCGCCCTATAAGACGGCTGGCGCGGTGTTCCTGGTCATCGCCACCGTCGTTGCAGCCTTCATCTATCTGCAATTCCGCGGCGACCTCACCGACAAGACTCAGCTGACACTGCTGTCGCCGCGCGCCGGGCTGGTGGTCGAACGGGGGTCGAAGGTGACCTTCAACGGCGTGGAGATCGGCCGCGTCGCCCGAATCGACTTCGTCGAGGAGCGCGGGACGCCGAAAGCCAAACTCACCCTCGACGTGAATCCGCGGTACATCTCCTACATTCCCGCCAACGTCGTCGCCGAGATCAGGGCCACCACGGTGTTCGGCAACAAGTACATATCGTTCAGCTCACCGGAAAACCCGTCAGCACAACGGATTTCGGCCCATGACGAGATCGATGCGTCGTCCGTGACCACCGAGTTCAACACGCTGTTCGAAACGGTCACCTCGATCGCCGAGCAGGTGGATCCCATTAAGGTCAACCAAACGCTGACCGCTACCGCCGAGGCACTCACGGGACTGGGCGAGCGATTCGGCGAATCGCTGCAGAATGGCAACCGGATCCTCGACGACCTGAATCCGCAGATGCCGCAGATCGCCCGCGACAACCGCGGGGTGGCCGACCTGGCCGACGTCTACGCCGACGCGTCGCCGGATCTATGGGATGGACTGGACAACGCGGTGCGGTCCGCGCGGGCTCTCAACGAGCACCGCGCGGACATCGACGAGGCCCTGATGGCCGCTGTCGGCTTCGCGAACGATGCCGCCGACAGCTTCGAACGCGGCGGACCCTATCTGGTTCGCGCCGCCGCCGACCTGGTTCCGACGACCCAGCTGCTCGACGACTACCGCGGCGAAATACTCTGCACCTTCCGTAAGTTCTCGGACGTGCAGAAGCGGGTCGCCGTAGTCCTTGGTGGCAACGGCTACTCGCTGGCGACGTCGTCGGGCACCATCGGAGGCGGCGCCAATCCGTACGTCTATCCCGACAACCTGCCGCGGGTGAACGCCCGCGGCGGCCCCGAGGGCCGTCCCGGCTGCTGGCAGGACATCACACGTGATCTTTGGCCGGCGCCGTATCTGGTAATGGACACCGGTGCGTCCATCGCGCCGTACAACCACGCCGCGCTCGGCCAGCCGTTGTTCATCGACTACGTGTGGGGCCGCCAGGTCGGCGAGTACACGATCAACCCATAACAGCGCAGGTCAGCGCAGGTCTACGCGTTGTCGGTCCGCAGCTGGTCCGCAGTAGGCGACAGGGCCTCGGTGAACATCGCCTCCGCCGCGGTGCGGGTCCGGTCCTCGGCCTTGGGCCACAGGTGGCTGTAGGTGCCCAGGGTGACGGTCGCCGACTGGTGCCCGAGTGCCCGCTGGACGGTCACCACATCGCACCCGGCGGCGATCAGGCCGGAGGCGTAAAAGTGCCGCATGTCATGCAACCGGCAATCCACACCCGCTGCCGCCCTGGTCTTGCGCCACAGGTGGGCCACCGAGTTCTGGTGCAGTGGGTGGGGTCCTTCGCCGGGGAACAGCCACCGGTCGGGGTCATCTCCGGGCACCTGGACGCGGACATGTTCGCCCAGTAGGGCGATCAGGCCATCGGGTGCGTGGATGGTGCGTTCACTGCCGTACTTGGGGGCGCGGATCTCGATGTGTTTGCCGACCTCCCGCTGGACTTGGCGGCGCACGTGGATCTCGCGGCGCATGAAATCCACGTCGGACACCCGCAGCGCCGCCGCCTCCCCTACCCGCAGGCCACCGAACGCGCACAGTCCGATGAACGCCGCGAACCGGTCCTCGGCTGCCCGCAACAGTGCGCCCACTTCCGCCGCGGTGGGAATCGTCATGGCCGCTTCCGCCTTGCGGGTGCGCGGTGTCGTGATGGTGGCCGACACGTCGAACCCGATGGCGCGATCGGCGACGGCGGCGCGGATGGCTGCGCGCACATAGTTGACGCGGGTGCGAATCGTCGTGGCCGCCAGCCCCTTATCCGTCATGGCTTTGATCCACGCCTGCAGGTGCGAGGGGCGCAACCGTGCCAGCGCCACATTGCCGAACGTCACGGAGCCCGCGGCCAGGTCCGCTGATCTGCGGGTGCTGTTCTCCCACGTCTGCATCTGCGACCACTGCGCATAGAACTGGGCGAACGTCACTCGCCCGGTGCTGTTGGCGTATTCGCCGCGGGCCACGGTGCGCAGGTGCGCCTTGGCCGCCTTCTCGCTGGCGAAGCTGGCCGCGCGTTCGGTGCCGTCGTCGTCAACCCACCGGGCCCGGTACCGCTTGCCCTGGCCGTGGCGGGCCTTGGCGGTGCCGTCATCACCCAACCACCGGTCCTCGATGTAGCCCAGATCGGACGGGTTGCGTTTGCTGGTCATGGCCGGATACTACGCGGTGTTTGTCAACCAGCTAGGTGTGCGCCGCGCTGGCTGGCCGCCGCCTCCGACGCCAGCCAAGCGTCCAGATCGCTGCGGTCGTAAAACACGCGCCTGCCTAACCGGTAGCTGCGTGGACCCCGGTCACCCATGTGCCGGAACCACCGCAATGTGGCCACCGGCACGGAGACATATTCGGAGGCCGCCTGCGTGTTCAAACGGGTTGGTTTGGGCGCCGCTGTGGGCGTGTTGGTCATCATGTGTAGTTACGGTACTCAGCGTTGGTGCCGAAATGTCCTGCCGCCCAGGCTTTCTGTGTCAGCCATTGTCAACAGGGTAGCCTTGGACCCGCTGGTCAACGCCACGAGTGTCAACCATTGGCCGCGAATTATTAGAATCTGCACGGACTTTCACGCCTTGGGCCATCGCTGAACAAAGTCCCCGCGCGGTGGCGGGTAAGCCTCTGCGCGCGGGGACCTTCCCATCGTAAAGCCGCCGCGGTGGCGAATCACGTTGCCCGACAAGGCTATTGTCCGCCTTTGACAATCTAGACATGGTGGAGTACCGAGCCTTCCACGCCACGCCACGGATTGCGCACCTTCGGCCCCCGGCCTTGTAACGGGGGCCGTTGTGTTTAGTCGCGGGTGACGATCTCGCGCAGCGCATGGAATGCGGCCTCGGGGTCGTCGGCCAGCCGCAGCGCGCAGATCACCAGGTCAGCGGCTTCCAGCGCCACAACGTTGGCGGCGGTCGCCGGGATGAGCCGGTCAGCGGAGGCGTAGTCCTTACGGCTCAGCGCCTCGATGAACTTGACGACGACCCTGCGCGCGGTGGCGCGCCGCTCGGCTGTAGGCATGGCCCAGTCGGCCTGCGTGTCCAGCCACTGGCGAATGTGGCGCGCCTGGTAGCCGATACGGCCGGTTGAAAGCACGGTCACCTGTGGCCCGGTTCCCTTTCGGCGCAAGCTTTTAAGCGTGTTCAGGCTCAGTCCGAGTAGTTCGGCTGTGCGCTCCTCGGTGTAAACGACCAAATCGGCTGCAATCTCATCGGCGAGGCTGGTGGTCATCGGGTCCCCTAAGGCTCGGTTGCACCCGTTTGGGTGTGTGATCGACAGATTAAGAATCTTGGGCAGCCTGATGGACGGACCCGACCAGCCGGAGCGATTCACCATGTTGCGCACCGAGGTTCTGAGGCTGGCGGCCGAGGCCGACGCCGACCCCGCCGTGATCGTCCTCAACTCCGAAACCATCGACCTCGCCGAGGCGTGGCTCAACACTGACTTCGATGCACTCGACACCATCACCAGCCGGAGCCAATTCACGCCCAGCGATTACGCCAAGGTCGCCGGACAGATGATCGGGCAGATGATCGCTTGCTGGGTCGTTGACGACAGCAGCGCCGTGTTCGATGCCTTGCGACGCCGGTACGGAATCGAGGGAACGTGACGCGCACGGGACGTCCGAATCGGGGTCCCGGGGTGGGTCCAGTCGACCTGATGGTGAGAATTTTCCGCGACCTCCCACCCCTTCACGGTGCATTGTGCGTCGGCCGCTTCGAGATCTTCGATGCCCGCGAGCACCACCGTGAAGCCGCCGCACTCTGCGCTGCATGCCCCGTGATTGAGGTGTGCCGCTCCTACAGCCGGGGCCACCCACGACTATCCGGCACATGGGCAGGGCAGTTCCGCGGCTTCTACGAAAACGAGGACGAAAATTGAGGACATCATGACCACACCGAACAGCACAGCGCCGCAAGCCGATTCACCCACGGCACCCCGGCCAGGTGAACCCGACCCGACCAGCAGCGACCCCGGCGAAACGCCCGACAGCGAAGACCAAGACGTCACGCCAGACGACGACGACCCAGACGACGACCAGGCCGACGACAGCGACGACAACGAGCACAGACTCAACGCCGAGGCGCGCCGATTCCGACTCGCGCGCAACGAGGCACGCGCAGAACGCGACGAGGCCCGTACACAACTGGAAGCGCTACGCCAGTCCGTCATCGACTACCTCGTCGATGCCGCCGGGTACAAACCGAAACTGTTGGCCGGGCGCGATCCGGCCGAATTCTTCACCGACACCGGCGGAATCGACCACAACGCACTGGCGCAGGCGGTGCAGGACATAGCCCAAGAACTGGGCGTCACCCGCAGAGGCAGGCCCCCTCGCCCGAACCCCCAGCAGGCGACAGGGAACGGTCAGCCGCGCCAATCCGACGCATTCACGGCAGCGTTCGCGCCGCGCCCCCTGCCGTAGAATCGATTCTGCTGCAACTTGCCCCACGCATCGGCGGCCAGCCCCCGCAGCACGCATCGTCTTGGCGACGACCCCGGCAACGCCCAGAGATTGGCGGCCGGAGAAAACCCCTGATTCACCGCGGCCAAAAGCCGCCCGTAGAAGGGCACCACCATGGCGGTCTTGCAGACACCCACCAGCGCATACCCCTGGCGGCCAGATGTCAGCGTTTTCCATCCAGCCGATGTGGTGCCACAGGCTTTGATCCTTGTGGCCAGCAACGTCGCCGGATCCATCGAAGGCGACCAGCCCTCAGTCCGTGTGGCCTACGTGGAGGATGACGAAGCCCAATTCACCGCCGAGGCCGACCTCATCCCCGAGGCGACGCCTGCGCTGAGTGAAGTCCAGATTTTCACCGGCAAAATCACCCAGCTAATTAGGTTGTCTAACGAGCAGTACCGACAGCAGGGCACCGACATCCAGCTGGCCAAGAGTGCGCAACGGGCGGTCATCAAGGTCGCCGACGCCGCATTCCTCAGCCAAGTAGCACCCACACCACCCGACGTGCAGCCCGCCGCCGGATTACTCAACATCGCCGGGCTTGTCGATGGTGGCGAGGTCGGCACCAACCTCGATGAACTGGTCAACCTGCAGGCCGCGATTCAGGTAAATGGCGGCCAGCCATCGCACATCATCGTTGACCCGCTCGGGTGGGCCGAACTACGGAAACTGAAGACCAACGACGTCGACAGCAATGAATCTTTGACTGGCGCGGGTGTCACCGACGCCGTACCAATGTTGTTGAGCTTGCCGGTGATCGTGAACAAGGAATGCCCGCCGTATTCCGGCGTACTCATCGACAAGGCGGCCGTCGTCAGCGCCGTCGGCCAGGTCTACGTCAGCGTCAGCGACCAACGCTATTTCGAGTACGACTCGGCACTCTTGAGAATCACCTGGCGCATCGGGCAAAACGTCGTAAGGCCTGACCGTTGCGGCAAATTCACCGTCGCAGGACCGGGTAGTTAGACCCACCGCTGCACCCGCGTGACTGCTACTCCGTTCGGGTGCAGCGGTGCCAGCACGCACCACTGCCCCGGAACTCCGCCGGACCACACAACCGGGGCAGTGGTGTCTGCCCCGTCGAGAGGGTAAAGCCAATGAGTCTCACCAAAGCCCAACGCAGCACCCTGTGCGACCTCATCGCCACCAGCGTCATACATCGCAGTGGGCATTGGATCACCCGCACCGGCACCGACACCACCACAGCGCGAGACGCCTACCAACTGCTCGGCCCCGAAACCCTGACCGACGACGACCAACTCGCGCCCCACTGCGGACACCCCCGATGCTGGAGACCCGACCACCAGACCGTCCTCACACCCACACCGCAAACCACAGCACGCAAGCCCCGCAAGAGCGCCACGAAAACGGCAGGCAAACAGCAATGAACCCACCGCGACGAAGGCCGCGCCTCATCCCGGCGATAGCACGCGTCGAACCCAACCACCGACAGACCAAGGCAGCGCGGCTACGCCAACACCGGCAAGCCCAAGCCTGGACCCGGCACGCGACAGACACCGCGCGTCACCAGCACAAACCGCCGAGCGACAAGTAAGCGACAACCCTTGTGCCACAAGCTAACCGGGTAAGCGAAAACCACTGCAGCACAAGAGATCTCGGCTCACTCTGCTACGGCATGCGCGCGAAGTCCCATCGTACAGCAAACCACTCGACACTAACCCAATAACGCTGTGTCTGCGGCGTCTGGCCGCCCGCGGCTACATCACCAAGGTTGGGCGCGGTCAGTACTTAGGCAATGTGTCCGAAGTGTCCGAAGTGTCCGAAGGACAGTAAATTCACTGGTCAGGGACGCGTGATGAAACGCCGCCTTCGGACAGCCCCGTGTCCGAAGTGTCCGAAACGCTGGCGTACCACACTTCGGTGTCCCGCCTAAACACCGCTATCTACTTCCTCCTCTTTCACACCGCCCAAGCGCTGGCTCGTACTCACGCGCCCCCGCCATTTACGCCACCTGGGCCAGCTGGTAGGCCGGACAGTCAACTCCCCGAGTGGTGATGCTCGGCAGAACATCAAATTTGAACAGTAGAGAAACTTCTCACATCGCAGGTCAGAGCCGGTTCTCTGTCGGCCGTTGTGTGTCGTTGGCTGTTGGTCGGTGGCGGCGGACGCGAGCGCCAGCGGACGAGAGCCGTTACCGGCTTGGGCAGCGGTCATCACGTTGTGCGGCGGCCGTGCGATCCACGGCCTGAGAACCGCCGCAACAATCCTCGACGGCCTGAGAACCGCCGCAACAATCGTCGACGGCCTGAGAACCGCCGCAACAATCGCCAGTGGCCCGATAAGCAGGCCAAGGGCGAAGAAGCCGAACGCGCTTCGATCTATTACGTCCGCAATGGCGGCGGCGATGGAGGCGCTCGCAAGCCAGACCCCCGCGAGGAGGGTGTGGTTGCGGATGCTGAAGAGGTGGGGGAGGGCGACCAAAATACCTGGATCATCCATAGGCACATATTCAACGGCCTCAGGGTGGGAAACGGTTGGGAATTGCCAAGTTCGGCACACGCAAAGAAAATTCCAAACATTTGCGCCGCCGGAGATGCTCGGCATGTAAGTCTTCGTATTGCGACAAAGTCGCTAGCCACCTTGCCACAACCTGCACCATAGATCCCAATAAACCCTGGGGGTATACCCCGGCAACCGCCTTTGGAGGACGGCCGGGACGGTCTCGCTCGCAAGCCCGACGGGTCCAGGGTTTCTGGAGAGGGGTCGCAAAAAACCGGCAAAACCGCAGGTCAGGAGCTATTTTGGAGCGGTCGAAAGGCGTTATCTGCCTTGTGTTTTCGTTCGCTGGAAACCGATTCGCTGCCACCCGGTTCGGCGTGCGGCCGACAGGCCGCAACGCTGCCCCGTGCGGCCACCAAACAACCATAGGAAAGGGGTCCATTTTCACCCGTCGCAATGGGGTCCACATTCAGCCGCCGTAGATGTCGGGCAAGCGTAGACAAGAAGTCGAGTAGTCGACTACTCGCTACGCGCCCTAGGACCGGCGTGATACTCGTGGCTGTACTGACCACTAGAGGCGGCCAACCCGCCTCATTCACTCAAAGGATGGATGATCGCAATGGCCAAAGAGCTGAACGCACCGAACGCAAAGGCCGCTGAGGACGCGCGCGCAATCTCAGCAGAGGTTGAGGCAGCAAGATACGGGTTTGTCGGCTGGGGCCTCCGTACCTTCTGGGCGGTTGTCGAGACAGATGGAACCCTCGTACGTGGGAGAAACGTAGCGCGCGTTGCCCGCCTTGGTGCAGGAACTTATGAGGTCGTCTTCACTAGCGACGTCAGCGAAGGCGTGTATGTCGCCACGATCGGCCGACCAGGAATTTCAACCGAGCCCGCCGGGACGATCGGTGTGGCGCTGCGCTGCTGCTTGGAAGGTCCCGAGGAAAACAAAGGCGTGTGGGTGGACACGCACGACTTGGATGGCAGCTTCGCTGATCGTGCCTTCCATCTGCTCGTCCACGTTCACTGAGAACACTCGGCGGGCCGCCGACTAGATGAACGATGCCATGACGTTGGTGACGCCGGTGAGCAGTCGTGATGCTGGCGGCTGGCCTGCGGCGGCAGGCCAGCCTGCGGCGGCAGAGTGTGGTCGATGGTAGTTGAAGTGAATGTTCCAGATCTTGAGTCGGTCGGTCCTCACGGCAAAACGCCGGGGTGCCGTTCTTTCTCGCGCAGCACCCTGGTCCCCACGTTCGCCCTCGCGGCTGATCGGCGGGCGCTGAGCCATCGGTGGCATTCCGAGCACACCCCGACGAGCCCCGAGCTGGCGTCGATGCGCTGATCGTTGGGGTCGTCATAGTCGGCGGCGTCGCGAATGTGGTGCACCTCGAAACTGCGGCCGGTGCAGATGCCGTGGATTGCTAACTGGCAGTGCGGGTACCGGCGCAGGATGCGCTGGCGCTGCCGCTCGGGGAGCCGTTTGGCACCCTTGCGCGGGCTGTAGCGTCCACGCGTCGGCCAGGCCATGAGTCAAGCATCCCACGCAGGCCTGACAGCGTGCGCCAGCGATCCGTCGTTGAGCACGGGCGACACGCCCAAAGTGCGCCGTGGCAAACGGTTCTGCGGCGTGTAGAACGGGACGGTGACAACCAGCGGTATCCCGAGCGCACGTAAGAAGCTGGAGCGCGCCAAGTTCCACATGGACACACTGCGCGCCGAGGTTGACGCCTTCGATGAGCACTCGCCGTACCAGTTCGAGATAAAGTCGCTGGGCAATCCGTGGGGGGAGTCCGACTTCCGCGTGATTGTGAAGGTTACTGAGGCACCGCCGATTCCTGGCACGTGGGCATTGATCACCGGGGACATTCTGACGAATATCCGGGCGGCCTTGGACCACGCGGTGTTCCCGCACGTCTGCGCGACGAATCCCGCCGTTCCGTCACATCGCATCCAATACCCGATTGAAGACACTGCGGCTGGATTTGAGAGCAAGGCGACGTGGTTCGCCGGTGATGTCCGTCAGGTGATCGAAGACTCCCAGCCCTACCAGAAGGATGACCCGAGCGACCATCCGCTGCGGGGATTGCGGGAACTGGTAAACATGGACAAGCACCGGGACCTGGTGATCGCCAACTACGTAATGTCGGCCTTCGATGTGGTGCCACGCGACCTTTACGAGGTCGTCTCGACCACGGTCTCCAAAAATCCGATGGAACTGGGCGTGGTTATCGCGCGCGCCCATCTCCGGCTCGCCCAGACCGTCGTGGGTGAGCGGTGGGAGCAGTTGCCGTACGAGGTGAAGTACGGGGCGGCCATCGAAATACCCGGTTATGCACGACCGGTCGGTCTAGTCGCAACCATGGAGTTCATCGTCGAGACGATCGGCACGCACCTTGACACGCTGGAGGCGGCCGGGTGCTGAAGGTGGCGCACTGGTCCTGGTGTTCCGGTCCGCAGCGGGTCCGCAGTTGGTCACGTTTGGCCAGATTGGGCCAGAACGGGTCCGTGCTGGTCAGAGGTGTAATTCCCTCACTGGCCAACGCGCACCGCTGCTGACAAACGCCCAGTCGATAGTTCACGATCAACCCGTGACGGTTGACATCAACGTTTGTTGAGGTTCTACGTTCGGGGCATGACCTTCAAATCACACGAACTCGACTTCCTGCGCCAGGCCGAGCTGGGCCGGTTGGCCACCATCCAGCCCGATGGGACGCCGCAGAACAGCCCGGTCGGATTCGCCTACAACGAGGCGTTGGGCACCATCGACATCGCCGGCTACCGAATGTCGAAGAGCCAGAAGTTCCGCAACATCGCGCACAACGACAAGGTGGCGTTCGTCGTCGACGACATCACCTCACGCGACCCGTGGCGGGTGCGCTGCCTGGAGATCCGCGGGGTCGCCGAACACGCCGAGATACTGCCGTCGCACGGCGCGGCCGGTGACGAGCTGGACACCGCGATCATCCGGGTCACGCCGAAGCGCATCATCAGCTTCGGCATCGACGATCAGGTCAGCGAGCCGCATCAGCTCAAGGCGGACCGGCGCGACGCTTAGCGCGCCGTTGCACGCCAAGGGCCGCCAGCCCGGCGGCCTCGTTGACCGCCAGGTGCGCCAGCATCGGCGCGACAAGGCTGCCCGACCGCGCGTGCAGCCAGCCGAACAGCCAGCCCCCAAGGCCGGTGACCAACACGGTGCCGATCACCGGCTGTCCGGTGATGCGGGCGTCGACGATGTGCGATAACCCGAACGCGGCGGCCTGCAGCAGCCGGCCGCGATTCGGCCCGAAAGCCTCTTCGGCGACGGTGCCCAGCGTGGCCCGATAGGCGGCTTCCTCGGGCCAGACCGTTCCGATCGGGATGTCCAGCAGCAGCCAGCGACTCGTGTGTTCGGGCAGCTTGCGCTCGGCCATCGCCGCCCGCACCGGCGGCAACGCGGTCAGCGCCGCTACCCCAAGCCCCACCGCCGCACCGGCGGCCAGGCCGTCCCGCACGCCCGACCACAGGGCAGGCGGACGCAACCCGAGCGGAGAGCGGGTGACCGCGACGAGTGCGGTGCCCAGCGACGCATTCGGAAGGGGATGCCATCGCACCCGCGGTGCCGCAAAGCTCCACCCCACCAACGCCGCGGCCATCGCAACGGCGCGAACCTTGCTGGGCCGCATCAGTATTCGGGCCCGTCAGCGGACTCGGTCTTGTCCAGCGCGACGCGGATGCGTTCGGTGTCATCGGGCTTCCACCCATCGGGCGGCGCAACGGCGGCCCAGCCGTCCAGCACGAAATCCCCATAGTTGTGGCCGTGCCCGCCGGGAACGGACCCGGCGTTGGTCATGTCGGCGGCGACCTGCCAGAACGTGATGATCGGATACCAGCGCATTGACGCCGTGCGGTCGCGGCTGGGTGGCTCCTTAAGCCAGTCCGGCCGGTTGAACAGCAGATCCTCCGACCACCACACGATCGGGTCGGACGGATGCTGCAGGAACAGCACCCGGGTGCCCTCCCACGGCGTCGCGGTGTCCCCCGCGATCTCCGCCGCGTCGCTGGCCTGCGAGAACCGCACGGTACGCCCGTTGTCGTAGCGCGGTTCGACCTCCGGCGTGCCCGGATCGCGCCTCGCCGTGATGGCGCTCCACAATGGGCTGGCGTTGGGCGGGCCGACCCACAGCACCGAAGAGAAGCCCATCCGGGCGATGTCCGGCAGCCATCCGAACGCACCCTGCCCGGCCATCGAGCCCAGGCTTTCGCCATACAGCACCAACTTGGGTCGCTGGTCGGGCGGTAGCTGCAGCCATCGGTCGTGGATGGCGTTGATCATCATCCGCCCAGATTCCATCGACTTCTCCCGATCGCCGAGAAACGAAATCCAGCTCGGCAGAAAGGAATACTGCGATCCCACCAGCGCAGTGTCGCCGTTGTACATCATTTCCAGCGAGCGGGCGGCGACCGGGTTGATCCATCCGGTGCCCGTGGTCGGGACGATCACCAGCACCTTGCGGTCGAAAGCTCCTGTGCGTTCGAGTTCGCTCAGCAGCACCGCCATCCGGCTCTCGTCGTTGGCCGCGGTGTTCAGACCGACGTACACCCGGATCGGTTCCTTTGCGGGCCTGCCGTTCAGGCGTGTCAACTCGTCGGCCTGGGGGCCGGTGGCGACGAAGTTGCGGCCCTGGAAGCCGAGGGTCTCCCAAGGCGCGTAAGACGTTGGGCTGCCGGACCGTTCAGGCTGTCGCGGTTGGACGATGCCCGCTCTGGTGGTGGTGTTCTGAGGCTGGAACACCCGGTTGGCGCCTGCCAGAAAGCCGCGGATCAGCACACCGTTTACGAGCGTGATCGCCAGCACGACGACGATCGCGGTGCCGATGAACAACGCCATCTCGTCGTGCAGGTGCCAACGCCGGATGAAGAACCGAGCCATCGTCTTGATCACGTCGAGCAGCACGCGCGTCGTCCCGACGCACACACCGCCGATCAGCACGGCGATGATCAGAGTGCGCACGTAGCCCAGCGTGTTCGGGCCCTCCATGCCCATCACCGCCGACACCTGACGCTGCCACGCGGCCGCCGGGATCATCATCAGCACACACGCCGTCGCGGACGCCGCAACGATCACCGTTTTGAACACATACCGCACCCGTTTCGACGGCGGCCACCACCCGCGTCGACGTAATACGAAGCGGCGCAACATCTTTACTAAGAACACGCCAATGCCGTAGCCGATCGCGGCGTTGAGCCCGCCGATCAGACCCTGGAACAGCCAGTCGCGCGGCAGCAGCGACGGGGTCAGCGACAGGCAGAAGAACAGGGCGCCGAACGCCACCCCGACGAAGTCGAGGTGGACCAGGCTCCACGCCCAGACAAGTAGCGGATGTCGTTCGCGTGGCGCGACAGTCACCCGAACAACCCGGGAAGCACGCCCTCCGACGTGCTGCGCAGGTCCTCCAGGGAAACCGTGAACAAGCCTTGTACTTCGACCGCGTCGCTGCCTTGGTCCACAACGCCGATGCGCGTCGCAGGCAGCCCACGGGCTTCACACATCGCGCGGAATCTGCTCTCCTCGGTACGCGGCACAGCAACCATCACCCTGCCCGCTGATTCGGAGAAGAGCGCGACAAAAGGGATTTCGCCCTCGGGAATCAAGATGCGGCAACCGGTTTCACCGGCGAGCGCGGCCTCGACGACGGCCTGCATCAGCCCGCCCTCGGACAGATCGTGCGCCGCCGACACCAGGCCGTCACGCGACGCGGCGGCGAGCACCTCGGCGAGCAACTTCTCGCGCTCAAGATCGACACGCGGCGGCCGCCCGCCGAGATGATCGGCGGTGACCTGCGCCCAGATCGAGCCATCGAACTCGTCGCGGGTTTCGCCGAGCAGGATCAGGGATTCCCCTGCCTCCGTGCCGAGTCCAGTAGGAAGACGTCGACTCACATCTTCCAACACCCCGAGCACGCCGACGACCGGGGTCGGCAGAATCGGGGTGGTGCCGGTTTGGTTGTAGAAGCTCACGTTGCCGCCGGTGACCGGAATACCAAGTGCCGCACAGCCGTCGGCGAGGCCGCGGACGGCCTGTCCGAACTGCCACATCACCGCCGGATCCTCGGGTGAGCCGAAGTTGAGGCAGTTGGTCACGGCGACCGGCCTCGCGCCGGTGACCGCGACGTTGCGGTACGCCTCGGCCAGTGCGAGCTGCGCGCCGGTATACGGATCGAGCTGGGTGTAGCGGCCCGACGCGTCGGTGGAGATCGCGATGCCGCGGCCGGTGGCTTCGTCGACACGCAGCACGCCGCCGTCGGCGTGTTCGGCAAGCACGGTGTTGCCGCGCACGTAGCGGTCGTACTGCTGGGTGATGAAAGCACGGCTGCACAGGTGCGGACTGCCCACCATCGCAAGCAAAGTCGCCCGCAGCTCCTCGCCGGTGGACGGCCGCGGCAGCTTGGCGGAGGTGTCGGCGTTGAGCGCGTCCTGGGTCTCCGGGCGTTCCACCGGACGCTCGTAGACCGGGCCCTCATGCGCGACCGTGCGCGGCGGCACGTCGACGACCGTCTCGCCGTGCCAGGTGATCTGCAGCCGGTCGCCGTCGGTGACCTCGCCGATGACGGTAGCCAGCACCTCCCACTTGCGGCACACGGCAAGGAACGCGTCGACGTTGCCCGGTGCGACGACCGCGCACATGCGCTCCTGCGACTCGCTCGACAGGATCTCGGCCGGCGTCATGTTCGCCGCCCTCAGCGGGACGGTGTCCAGCTCAATCCGCATGCCGCCGTCGCCTGCGGACGCGAGTTCGGATGTGGCACAGGACAATCCGGCACCGCCGAGGTCCTGGATGCCGATCACCAGGTCGGCTGCGTATAGCTCGAGGCAACACTCGATGAGCACCTTCTCCATGAAGGGGTCGCCCACCTGCACCGAAGGCAGCTTCTTCCGAGATCCGCTTGCCGGATCGAGCTTCGATCCAGTCCCGGTTCCTTCTTCGTCGCCGCCGAACGTCTCCGACGCCAGCACCGAAACGCCACCGATACCGTCGAGGCCGGTGCGCGCGCCGAACAGGATGATCTTGTTGCCCGTGCCCGACGCGAACGCGAGATGCAGGTCCTCCCTGCGCAGCACCCCGACACACAGCGCGTTCACCAACGGGTTGCCAGCGTAGGAGGCGTCGAAGACCGTCTCGCCGCCGATGTTGGGCAGCCCCAGCGAGTTTCCGTAGCCACCGATGCCGCGCACCACCCCGTCGACCACCCGGCGCGTGTCGGGGGCATCGGCGGCGCCGAACCGTAGCTGGTCCATCACGGCGACCGGCCGGGCGCCCATGGCCATGATGTCGCGGACGATGC
The DNA here is from genome assembly GCA_963770305.1 of uncultured Actinomycetota bacterium. GTDB lineage: Bacteria > Actinomycetota > Actinomycetes > Mycobacteriales > Mycobacteriaceae > Mycobacterium. The sequence goes on along the minus strand of CAVYPB010000028.1, from coordinate 76,801 downwards.
CGCCGACACCGGTGGCCGCGCCCTGATACGGCTCGATGTACGACGGATGGTTGTGCGACTCCACCTTGAAGGTGGCCGCCCAGCCGTCGCCGATGTCGACGACGCCTGCGTTCTCGCCTATGCCCGCCAGCATCGAGGCCCGCATCGCCTCCGTGGTGGTCTCGCCGAAGTACCGCAGGTGCACCTTGGAGGACTTGTAGGAGCAGTGCTCGCTCCACATCACCGAGTACATCGCCAACTCGGCGTCGGTGGGCCGACGGCCGAGGATCCCGCGGATCCGCTGGTACTCCTCGTCCTTGAGGCCGAGTTCGCGGAACGGCTGTGGCTGATCGGGGGTGGCGGCGGCGTGGTCGACGGTATCGACCTCATGGGTGAGCCCGGACGTCACGCGACCAGTGTAGTTTGAGCCCCCGCCTTCAGTGGTTCAGGTAGCTGCGGCCACGTCGCCACCGGCGACACAGAACGCGTTGCCGTCGGGATCGGCGAACACCACCCAGCGGAACTCCGGCCCCGCTTCGCCGCGGCCGGTCTCGGTGGCACCCAAGTCCACCAGCCGCTTGACCTCGGCTTCGAGGTCGGCGGAGGAGAAGTCGACGTGTACACGGTTCTTGCCCGGAGTCGGATCGTCGACCTTCTGGAACGCCAGCCCCGGACCGGCCTGGCGGGTCACGGTGACGAAAAACCCCGGCGCCAAAGCGTTTATCGTGCCGTCCACAGCGTGGGCCCACCACTCGGCAAGCCGGTCGGGGTCGGTGGAGTCGAACGTGATGTTCTCGACGGAGAGTGCCATGCCGCTGACCCTAGATCAGCCCGGTGACAAAAACGCCGATCATCGTCGCGCTTACGTCTCGGGTAATTGAACGTCCGAGTTCGTCGACGCACCCTCAAGCTATGACAGACACCGATACCCAGACCCAGCCGAAGTTCAGCGCCGAGATGTGGGCGGCCTTCTGGGCCGCACCGGATCAGTCGCGAATCGGCGACATCCTCGCCGACGACATCGTCGGCTACTGGCAGGGCGATCCGAAGCCGGTACGCGGCCGCGAGGCGTATGTCGGCAAGATCCTCGCGCTCATTGCCGCCACTCCAGACCTGCGGCTGCAACTGATCGACAGTGCGACCGTCGACGGCGGCGCCGACGGCGAGCAGCTCGTCTTCCTGCACTACATCGGACAGGGCACCGGCCCGGCGGGCCCGTTCGCGATCCGCGGGCTCGACCGAGTCCGCACCCGCGACGGCATGGTGGTGGAGAACGTCATCCGCTACGACCCCGTCGAAATAGGTGACAAGAACGCCCGCAGTGCCGCGGAGTAGGCGGCGACGTCGTCCGCGCCCATCACCTCGCGCGCGGAATGCATGGCGAGCTGGGCCGCGCCGACGTCGACGGTCGGGATGCCGGTGCGGGCCGAGGTCATCGGTCCGATCGTCGACCCGCACGGCAGGTCGGCGCGGTGCTCGTAGCGTTGCAGTGGCACCCCGGCCTGTGCGCAGGCCAGCGCGAACGCCGCCGCGGTGCGGCCGTCCGTGGCGTAGCGCAGGTTCGGCTGCACCTTGAGCACCGGCCCGGCGTTGACCTCGATGAGGTGGCCAGGCTCGTGCCGCTCCGGATAGTTCGGGTGGGTGGCGTGCGCCATGTCGCCGGAGGCCACCATCGACCCGGGCAGCCGTCGCAGGAAGTCCTCCCGACCGCCGCCGGCCGCCAGCGTGATCCGTTCCAGCACCGTATGCAGCAGCTCGGACTGCGCGCCGTGATCCGACTGCGAGCCGACCTCCTCGTGGTCGAACAGAACCAGCACCGGCATGTGCTCGCCCGGCTCGGCGGCCAGGAACGCCTCGAGCCCCGCGTAGCAGGTGGCCTGGTTGTCCAGCCGGGGCGCACTCACCAGCTCATCGTCAACCCCGGCCAGCGTCGACGGTGTCAGGTCATGGGTCATCAGGTCGGCGCCAAGGATGTCGGCCGCGTCGACACCCGCCCGCTCGGCGACGTATGCCAGAAACGACCGGGAGCCACTGCCCACGCCCCAGACCGCGTTGACGTGCCGCTGCGGATCCAGCGCCACCGACTTGCGGTCATCGGCGAGGTGGATCGCCAGCTGCGGCACGCGCAGGATCGGCTGGTCGATGCGCACCAGCCGGTGGTCTATTTGATTGCCGACGCGGACGGACAGCCGGCCGCTGATGCCGAGATCGCGGTCCAGCCACGAGTTCAGCCAGGCACCGCCGTAGGGCTGCAGGGCCACCACCTGCCAGCCGGAGACGAACCGATCGGGCTGCTGTTTCACTCGCAGATTGGGGCTGTCGGTGTGGGCGCCGACGATTCGAAAAGGCCCGGTACGGCCCGCCTCATCCGATCGCCATGCGACAAGCGAGCCGGCCCGCACCGTGAAGAACCTGCCGTCGGCCGGCCACTCGTCGCGTTCGGAGAGTTCGGTGAACCCCGCGGCGCTCAACCGCTGGGCGACAGTCACGCAGACGTGAAAGGGCGACGGTGACGCGTCGATGAACTCGCACAGCCCGTGCGCACTCGGGGACATGGTTCACCATCATTGCCGACTGCCAGTTCGCTAGGGTCGAATGGTGCCCGACCCACTGCCGCAACCGGTAACGGCGCCGTTGACACCCGCGGCCATCTTTCTGGTGGTCACCATCAATGAAGGGCAGGAGGCGGCCTCCTCGGTCCACGACGCGCTGCCCGACATCTCCGGGTTGGTCCGCGCGATCGGCTTCCGCGACACCGACAAGCATCTCTCTGTGGTCACCTCGATCGGATCGGACGCCTGGGACCGCCTGTTCTCCGGTCCGCGGCCTGCGGAGCTGACGCCGTTCATCGAACTGGACGGAGGGCGCCACCAGGCACCGGCGACGCCCGGCGATCTGCTGTTCCACATCAAGGCACTGTCCATGGACATGTGCTTCGAGTTGGCGGGCCGGATCGTCAAGGCGTTGGGCACGGTCAGCGTGGTCGATGAGACCCACGGCTTCCGGTTCTTCGACAACCGCGACCTACTGGGCTTTGTTGACGGCACCGAGAACCCCGAGGGTCCACTCGCGGTGTCGGCCACCGAGATCGGCGATGAGGATTCCGATTTCGCCGGAGGCTGCTACGTCCACGTGCAGAAGTACCTGCACGACATGGCGTCGTGGGAATCGCTGTCGGTCACCGAACAGGAGTTGGTGATCGGGCGGAGCAAGCTCGAGGACATCGAGATGGATGACGATGCCAAGCCGGCCAATGCCCATATCGCGCTCAACGTCATCGAAGACGAGGACGGCAACGAGCTGAAAATCGTCCGGCACAACATGCCGTTCGGCGAGATCGGCAAGGGCGAGTTCGGCACGTACTTCATCGGCTACTCGCGCACGGCCACCGTCACCGAGCGGATGCTGAGCAACATGTTCATCGGCGACCCGCCGGGGAACACCGACCACATCCTGGAATTCTCGACCGCGGTCACGGGCGGAAAGTTCTTCACGCCGATCGTCGACTTCCTCGACGACCCACCGCCGCTTCCGGATTCGGAGCCGGAAGAAGAGCAACCAGTGATAACCGTCGTGCCCGTCGCCACCAACGGGTCGCTGGGGATAGGCAGCATGAAAGGAACCCGTCAATGAACAACCTGTATCGCGATCTGGCGCCGATCACCGAAGCCGCATGGGCGGAAATCGAAACGGAGGCCACGCGAACGTTCAAGCGGCACATCGCCGGGCGGCGGGTGGTCGACGTGAGCGAGCCGGGCGGGCCGGTAACCGCGGCGATCAGCACGGGTCACTTGAGCGACGTCTCCCCGCCGGGTGACGGCGTGGTCGCACATCTGCGCGACAGCAAGCCACTGGTGCGGCTGCGGGTGCCGTTCGCGGTGTCCCGTGAGGCCATCGACGACGTCGAGCGCGGCTCGCAGGACTCGGACTGGGATCCGGTCAAGGACGCCGCCAAGAAGCTGGCGTTCGTCGAGGACCGGGCGATCTTCGAGGGCTACGAAGCGGCGTCCATCGAGGGCATCCGCGCGTGCAGCTCCAACCCTGCGCTGGCGCTGCCCCAGGATGCCCGCGAGATCCCCGACGTCATCGCGCAGGCGCTATCGGAGCTGCGGCTGGCGGGCGTCGACGGTCCGTACTGCGTGCTGCTGTCGGCCGATGTGTACACCAAGGTCAGCGAGACCACCGAGCACGGCTATCCGATCCGCGAGCACCTCAACCGGCTTATCGACGGCGAAATCATCTGGGCCCCGGCCATCGACGGCGCATTCGTGCTGTCCACCCGCGGCGGTGACTTCGATCTGCAACTGGGCACCGACGTTTCCATCGGCTACCTGTCGCACGACGCCGACAACGTGCACCTGTACCTGCAGGAGACGCTGACGTTCCTGTGCTACACGGCAGAAGCGTCCGTCGCACTCACGCCCTAGCGACCCTACGGCGAAGCATCGCATTCATCGCGGTGCCACCAACGAGAACAGCTCGTCGTTCGTCCGTTGAATCAGCGTGGTGTTCACCTTCCATACGTCCTTGGCCTGGCCTTGAGTGGAGCCAGGTATGGACCACAACGGTTTACAGGTCGCCAGGTCGACGGCCTGCGCGGGTGATCGTCGGCCGACGACGATCGCGACGGTTCCGTCCGACGCGATATAGGAGAACGCGAGATCCTCGATCTCACAGGTCTTTCCGCCGATGCCCGCGCGTAGGTCGTACTGCTGCCAACTCTTCATCGACTCGTCGGTGGCGACGAACAGCCGCTCGCCGATGAGGCGGGCGTACGGCATTCGTTCGGCCGCGGGAATGTCGAGCAACTGCTGACCATCAAGGTTGAAGAACACGTCCCGAGTCTGCGTTCGCACGAGGGGCACGTCCAGCGAGCCGATGCCCGAGGTGCCATTCACATCCGGTCGGCTCGAGGCCTTCCCCGCCTCGTCGAAGAAGGCCACCCGTTCAGTTCCGTCGCCGTCGCTCTGATACTCGTACCCGAGACCGCCGGGAAACACCATCGCCCGACCGAGCCGTTCCCCGTGCTGAACGTCGGGTTTGATCACCGTCCCGTCGTCGACCGAAAACACCACACTCGCAGTGGATGCACCGTCCTGGACTGCCAACCGCTGAGGCCCCACGTCTCGCGCCCACTCCGCGGACTGCGTGAGATGTCCACTACCCGCGACGAACCACGTCAACTCCGCGTGCGGACCCACACCGTGAACGCCTTCGCCCTCCACGGCCGCAACGAGGTAGTCACCCACTTGAACTAACTCGGGGTGATCATCCGTCGGCGGAATGCGGAGATCCGTCGGCCCATCGAACGTCACGGTTCCGGATTCCGTGTTCACCACCCATGCCCGGGCGGGTTGGGCGGGATCTCGGTCCTCCCTGACGCACAGGGCCATCTCGGACCCGTTGACGAAGCAGTTGAACGCCAGGGCGTCGTTGGACGGACCCAGCGGGACCGGTGCGAAAAGACGCCGCCCCGCGGCGACGTCGATCCCGACCAGCCACCAGCCTTCCCCGGTGACACCGACGAAATAGCCTCGGTCGCCGACGTTTCCGAACGGCTTCATGACGGTGCCGCCGGGCAACCCCAGGTCCTCCGCGGTGATCTTCCAGCCGGGCACTGGTTGCTGTCTCATCGACGAGGTCAGGAGCAGTTGTACGGGCAACGCGGGTGCGGGGCGCTCCGACTGCGCTTGCGATCCGGCGTTGTGATTGCCCGATGAGATGACGACCGCGGTGACGGCGACGACGGCCACCACAGCCAACGCACCGCCGACCAGCCACCACCGCTGAATCCGACTCATTTCCGCCTCGCTACGAACCGGGCTGGAACCGCTCGTCGGCGAGCCGCTTGAGCGCTCGGCCGTCGGTGAGTTCACCGCGGCTATCCGCGTGTAGCCAGTAGAACCGCATCAGTTCTCGCAGCGCTGCCCCGTCCGGCGTGAACGAGGCAGCCGCCATCGTGGGCGCGCCCCCGTCGGACATGACCACCACGATCGCACTGGGCGTCGGAGTGGGTTGTCCAGGTGCGACGTCAGTGACGTCCTCCACCTGCGCCCAGTCGCCGCATTGCGACCGCCAGCCCTGCACAAGTTCGAATCCGCCGGGCGTCAGGCACAGGTACTTGGTGCTGCCCCGACGTAGGTTTCGCAACACGATCGGTGCGCCCGTCACCGCGACCACAGCGCCCACGAATGGAAGGGAGAACCGCATCGTATGCGGCACCGGGATGTCCAGCTTCCCTAGTGGCGCGAATATCGCGATCAGCGCGCCGGCTACGACGAGGCCGACCAGCGAGACCTGAACCGGTATGTCGATACCGCGATCGGGCCGAATGATCGTCCCCGCGCCGTCAAGTTCCCCGTGCGGCGACACTTTGCCCCGGACGACCTTCACCAGCGGGATGATCAACCCGTAGCAAAAGGCCGAGGCACCGAGCGCCACGACGGTCGTGAGGTACTCACCGCGCCCGATACCGATCACCGCCAATACGACACCCAGAGTCCCAATGAAGCCGAAGAGCAGCCAGGCGAGTATCGCCGTCGGAAGTAGCTTCATCAGCGGCACACGATATTGCCGATGATTCCGCCGACATAGCCGAACGTCCATCCGCCGAACACGTCTCCACCCGCTGCTGCAAGTGGGGCGAATTCGGGGATGCCAAGTCCAGTAGCCACTCCCGCCGCCAATGTGCCGCTCGCATAGCCGCCCGCGACGCCCGTGCCTCCGGAGATGGCGGCAACGCAGGCGTCCTGAAACGTCTTCGCCGTCACCGTGTCGTACAGCGCCGTCGCGACCCCCAGTGTCGGCCCGCCGTATTTGCCGACCTTTCCGAGGTTCTCCACCGACTGGGGTGACAGCATGGGGATTCCGCGCTTGGCTTGTTCTTCCAATCCGGTGAGCGCGCCTCCGACGGTCGTGAGTGCCGGGTGGGAGAAGAATTCGTCCGGTAGGACGCCGTGGCGACCGTCGGGCGCCGTCACACCGCCGGTGCACTTGCCGTCGGCGGTCCGCGTCATGGTGACCTCCGTGCCGTCGGCGAACTTGATGGACGTGAACTTTGTGCCGTCGTAGTTCGTCTTGTCCTGCGAGAACGTGCTCGAGACCTCGTTGCCGTGCTTGTCGTAGTAGGTGTCTTCGACACACGGGAGGAATTCGTTCCACTCATAGATTTCGTGCCTGCTGCCGTCCATCATCAGCAGCGTCTTTCGAACCTGGCCGTCTTCAGTCGTCCACTCGCGGCTCTCGCGGACCGTCTGCGCCATATCGTTATCCCGAACGATGCCCTGCTGGATGAGCCCTTCAAGTGACATCGGATTGGGCACTTCGTCGGCCGGTCTGGCCAGTCCCGAGGTCGGGTCCAGACTTCGAGGATCATTCGGCCCTGGAGGAGCGAAGCCGAAGTCCTTGGCGGCAGCCTGCACCATCTCCGCCGTTCCGTTGTCGGCATCGCCGACCGCGACCAGTAAGCGGCTGATCTCCGCCTGCTCTGCCTTCGCCTGCGCCTGCAGGCTGGCCGCCTTCTCCGCGGATACGCGAGCCGGTTTGATGAGCACCACCCACATGTCGGAGACGCTGAGTTCACCGCGGTCTACCTCGTCCGCGCGATTCAAGAGCGAGGTCCGTGCACCACCGATCGACCCACTACCCTTCTTCAGCGCCGTCGCCACTCCTTCGGTGTAATGCGTGAACCGGGAGGTCTGCTGGGTCGCCCGTCGAAACATCGCGGTCGCCGCGTCGTGCGATTGTCCTGACCACGCTCGAGCCTCTGGCATCCGGTCACATTCGTCATCGAGGCCCCGGACCGCGGCATACACGGATTGGCCTGCACTGCTCAACGCCGACCCGGCAGGTGACAGCGAGTCGGGATTCCAGCTCCGCAAGCGCGAACGCGACGGCAACATCCGTCAGAACAGCCCATCGAACTTGCCGGCAAGAGTGTTGTCTTCTACCTCGTACCTGTCGCCTGCACCGCGGACGGCCGCCCCCATGTCCACGACGTTCTTGGCGATCGCGTTCGCCTGCTGGGTCATGTGCTCGCCGACCAATCGCATCGCCCACTGCGTGGTAGAACCGGCGATCCCGTCCGCAGCAGTCGTCGCCTTGTGCCCCGCGTCGGTGCTGCGAATGGACGCGGACGCCGTGTTCACTTGACGTGCGAACGCTCGCAGCAATTCAGGATTCACTAACACGATCCGCCCCACTTCCGCGTCGCAACTGGATGACCATGTGTAACTCGGCAATTCGACGCTATCATCCGGTGGCACACGCCCCGATCACGTACTTGCGTCTGCTCGCCCGCGGAAGTTACGCGGCCAGCACGAGGTCCAGCGCCGAGTAGAACAGGCCGAGCCCGTCGTCGGACGGACCGGTCAGCGCCTCGGTGGCATGCTCGGGATGCGGCATCAGCCCGACGACCCGGCCGTTGGCCGAGGAGACCCCCGCGATGTCGCGCATCGAGCCGTTCGGGTTGTCGCGGTAGCGAAACACCACCCGGCCCTCACCCTCGAGCTCGTCGAGCACCTTCTCGCTGGCGACGTAGCGGCCCTCCCCGGACTTCAGCGGCACCAGCAGGTCGGCGCCGAGTTCGTAGCGCGACGTCCATGCCGTCGTGTTCGACGCGACTTCCAGCCACAGATCGCGGCAGACGAAGTGCAGGCCCACGTTGCGCGTCAACGCGCCGGGCAGCAGACCCGCTTCGCACAACACCTGAAAACCGTTGCAAATTCCCAACACTGGCATGCCTTGCTCGGCACCCCGGACGACCTCGCCCATCACAGGGGCGAACTTGGCGATCGCGCCACAGCGCAAATAGTCGCCGTACGAGAAGCCGCCTGGCACCACCACCGCGTCGACCCCCTTGAGGTCGGCGTCGGCATGCCACAAGCTCACCGCCTCCGCGCCGGCCAGTCGGACCGCCCTGGCGGCGTCGACGTCGTCGAGCGTGCCGGGAAACGTGATCACGCCCACCCGCGCCGTCATGATCGCTCCCTGCTGACCGACCAGTCCTCGATGACCGTGTTCGCCAACAGCGATTCGGCGATCTCGGCGAGGGTGTCGTCGTCGATGCTCTCATCTACCTCGAGCTCAAAACGCTTGCCCTGCCGGACATCTGAGACACCGCCGAAGCCGAGACGGCCCAGCGCGCCGACGATCGCCTGCCCCTGCGGGTCGAGGATCTCTGCCTTGGGCATCACGTGCACAACCACCCTTGCCACGGCGATCACTCTACCGGCGGCGTTGCCAGGATCGCCTCACCGGCACGATCGGATGTATGCGCTGCACAGCGGCGCGGCCATCGCGTCGAGGACCTGTGCGTCCGCCACTGCGGGCCAGCCGACCTGCGGGGGCAGCGAGGACCAAAGCGCCAGTTCGACGATTGTGCTGCTGTCCGGGTCGGCCAGCAGGTACTCGTGCATCACCTGATCGCCCGCGTCGCTGATGACGGCGCCGATGCGCTCCGGCTCGTTGGTGGTGATCGACGGCGACGTCTGAGCGGCCGTCGATTGGCAGTCGCGCAACCTGGACCTGGCGGTCTCCAGCGTGGTCAGCGCCGTATCGCCGCCGGTTGCGGTGTCACCGCGCCAGTGCACCACCTGCACCAGCAGGTTCCACTGGCCCTCCGGGTGCAACACGACCGAACGCGCCGCTACTGCGTAGGCACGGGGGTCGTTGGCAACGGGCGGGCTGGTGCACAACGCCTCGAAGCCAAACCGCGGCGACGGCGCCGTGACCGCCAATCCGGCCAGGCCCGGCCAGCGGTACACCGGATACAGCGGGATGGCGGTGGGGTCGACCCACGCCGAGTCGGGGATGGCGTCGCAAATCGGCGGGCAGTCGCCCGGGACCGCCCGCGCCTGCCAGCCGGCAATCGGCGCGATGGCCAACCCGCAGGTCGCCAAGGCCACCGCCAACATCAATCGCACGTCTCAATCCCCCCTGGGTACCTGCGCAGCCACAATATAGGCATGGAATTGACGCATTTCGGCCATTCATGCTTACTCGCGCATTTCAAGGGTGATTCCGGTGAGGACACTACGGTTTTGTTCGATCCGGGCAACTTCTCGCACGGTTTCGAAGGCATCACCGGGCTCTCGGCGATCCTGATCACCCATCAGCATCCCGACCACGCCGACACGGCGCGGCTGCCCGCACTGGTCGATGCCAACCCACAGGCTGCCCTGTACGCCGATCCGCAGACCGCCGCGCAACTCGGCGACCCGTGGCGGGCGGTGCACGTCGGCGACGAGCTCAGCATCGGCCACCTGACCGTACGTGGCGTCGGAGGACGGCACGCGGTGATCCACCCGGAAATCCCTGTGATCGACAACATTTCGTATCTCATCGGCGACGGCTCGCATGCGGCGCGCCTTATGCACCCAGGCGATGCGCTGTACGCACCGGACGAACCGGTCGATGTGCTGGCCGCCCCGGCGGCGGCGCCGTGGATGAAGATCTCGGAGGCCGTCGATTATCTGCGGGCCGTAGCGCCTACCCACGCCGTGCCCATCCATCAGGCGATCGTCGATCCCAGCGCCCGCGGCATCTACTACGGCAGGCTGACCGAGATGACCGACACCGACTTTCAGGTGCTGGAACCCGAAAACGGCACGAGTTTCTAGACGTCGCGCGCCGCGGCGCGGCCCGCCGCCCGGCCGGAGAACACGCAACCACCAAGGAACGTGCCCTCCAGCGAGCGGTAGCCGTGCACGCCACCGCCGCCGAATCCGGCGGCTTCACCCGCCGCATACAGCCCGGCGAACGGGCTGCCGTCGGACTTGAGCGTCCGTGAGTCAAGGTCGGTTTCCAAGCCGCCCAACGACTTACGGGTCAAAATGTGGAGCTTGACGGCGATCAGCGGTCCCGCCTTCGGGTCGGTGAGCCGGTGCGGAGCGACGACGCGGCTGACCCGATCGCCGAGATAGTTGCGAGCCCCGCGAATCGACATCACCTGAATGTCCTTGGTGAACCGGTTGACCACTTCGCGATCACGCGCGGTCACCTCGGTCTCCACGGTGGCGTAGTCGACCGGCAATACATCTGGCACGGTGTTCATCGCGGACACCAGGTCGCGCAGAGAGTTTGCGCTGACGAAGTCGACCCCTTTGTCGACGAACGCCTGCACCGGTGCGGGCGCGCCGGCCCGCACCCTGGCGAGCACGTCGCGCACGCTGCGGCCGGTGAGGTCGGGATTCTGCTCCTGCCCGGACAACGCGAACTCCTTGGCGATGATCCGCGCGTTGAGGATGAACCAGGTGTAGTCCTGTCCGGTGTGCGCGATGTATTCCAGCGTGCCGAGTGTGTCGAAGCCGGGATACAACGGGGACGGCAACCGTTTGCCGGTGGCGTCCAGCCACAGCGACGATGGGCCGGGCAGGATCCGGATGCCGTGCAGCGGCCAGATCGGATCGTAGTTGGTGATGCCCTCGGTGTAGTGCCACATCCGGTCGCTGTTGATGACATGGGCGCCTGCGGATTCGGTGATGCCGATCATCCGGCCGTCGACGTGCGCGGGCACCCCGCTGAGAAGCTGTTCGGGCACCCGGCCCATCCGCCCGGGCCAGTTCTGCCGGACCAGGTCGTGGTTTCCGCCGATGCCGCCGCTGGCGATAATCACCGCCGATGCGCGGAACTCGAACTCGCCTACGGTATTTCGTGACGAGGCCACACCTCGCGCCGCACTCGTCGGTTCCAGCACCGCGCCGCGCACCCCGACCACCGCGCCGTTTTCCACGATCAGTTCGTCGACGCGATGACGATGAGCAAACCGCACCTTCGAGTTACCCAGCAGTCGGCGGGCGAAGATGTCCACGATCGCCGGACCGGTCCCCCAGGTGATGTGGAAGCGCGGCACCGAGTTGCCGTGACCGCGTGCGTCGTAGCCGCCGCGCTCGGCCCAGCCGACGACGGGGAAGGTCTGCAGCCCGCGTTCGCGCAGCCAGCTGCGCTTCTCGCCTGCGGCGAAGTCGACGTAAGCGTGCGCCCATTGGCGCGGCCAGTGGTCTTCAGGCCGGTCGAAGCCCGCGGTGCCGAGCCAGTCCTGCAGTGCCAGCTCATGGCTGTCACGAATGCCCAACCGCCGCTGTTCCGGGCTGTCGACGAAGAACAGCCCGCCGAACGACCAGAACGCCTGACCCCCGATGTTGTTGGCGTTCTCCTGGTCCACGACCAGCACGCGGCGCCCACGCTCGACCAGCTCACAGGCCGCTACCAGACCGGCCAGACCCGCACCCACCACGATCACATCAGCGTCAGCCATGGCCGCCAATGTAGCGGCGCGCTACGCGGCGTCGGTCAGCGCGGGGTACGGGTCCCAGTGGTAGACGGATGGCACGCATCGATGCATCAGCGCCAGATCGACGGCGTCGAGCATCGCCTGCCGTGGTCCGGGCCGACGCAGATGACGGGCGGCCACCGCGACGCGGACGACGCCCTCGCGCCGCGCGGTACGCTCGGCCGCCAGCACCAGCGTCCGGCACCACCACGGCTCGCTCAGGAAGCCCTCGCCGATGCCGAGCACCCTCGCCCGCACGGTCGTCTGACGAATCAGGTCGGTGATACCGCTCAGACCCGCGAGTAGCCGAAAGCCGTTGCGGGGCAACGCTGTTAGCGTGCCTTGCGAAACCGTCCAGCCAGGCGCGGCGAACAGCCGGGTGCGCAACCCGAGGTGCTCGAGCACCCGGTCGGCGGCCATCAGCCGCAAATTGGCTTCGTGCGCAGGCAATGTCGCGAACTCGCCGCGCCGCTTCTTGGTGGCCGCTTCGTCGAAGCCGTGCAGCACGATGGCGTCACCGCGTTCGCGCCGGTCAGCAAGCCACTCGACCGTCGGCGCGTCCGAGTCGAGCCGATAGCCGCCCTTGATCCGGGGAGCTACAAGAAACGAGGCAGGCACGTCGCGTGCGTCGAGCTGACCGCAGAACGCCTCGACGTCCGCCCGTGTGCGGTCGCTGATCCCGGAGACCGAGACGACCAGTTGCCCAGCCACGTGTTCATTGTGGCAACGTCAGGTGTCCCAACGGTTTACAACACGTGGGCAGGAGTTGACTTTCTATCGCGGCAGGACCGCTTCGATGGCGGCGATGACCTCGGGCGCGTCGGGAACAATGCGCGGCCGGAACCGGTGGACTACCTCGCCACCGGGTGCGACCAGGAACTTCTCGAAGTTCCATTGCACGTCGCCCGCGTCGCCGCTGCCGTCGGGCGTCTTGGCCAGTTCGGCATACAGCGGGTGCCGGTCCGAACCGTTGACATCGGTCTTGGCCAGCAATGGGAACGTCACCCCGTAGGTCGCCGAGCAGAACGTCTGGATCTCCTCGGCGGTGCCCGGCTCCTGGCCCATGAACTGGTTGCACGGCACGCCGATCACCGTCAGCCCCCGCTCACGGTAGTCCCTCGCCAGCTGCTCCAGCGCGGTGTATTGGGGGGTGAGGCCGCATTGCGAGGCGACGTTCACCACCAGCGCGGCGCCGTCGGCCAGTTCGGCAAGCGTGGTGGGACGCCCGTCCAGCGTCGTCAGGGCGATGTCGGTGAGTGGCGTATCGGTCATGCCCGCACATTAATCGTCGAACAGCATCCGCGCGATCTTCTCTACGGCCGTCATCGGGTCGTCCTCGGTGTCGGTCGCCCCGTTGAGCCGGAGCATCGCAAATCCGTGCACCAACGACCACGCCGCAAGCGCGGCACTTTGTGGATCCGCCTTGGCGCGTGGGTCTTTCAGCGTGCGGACGCCGTGCGCCAGTTCGGCGCCCGCGGCGTTCTGCGCCGCTTTCAGTTCGGGATCATCAGGGTTGACGAGCGAGCGGTCGAACATCACCGCGTAGTGGCCGGGATGGTCGAGTGCGAACCGGACATACGCCAGCGCTGCGTCGATGAAGTCCGGCCGCGCGCCGGCCAGTGCCTCGGCAAGCATCCGCCACCCCTGCGCGGCGAGGGCGGTGAACAGTCCGCGGCGGTCGGTGAAGTGATGTGCTGGGGCGGCGTGTGAGACACCGGCCTCCCGCGCGAGTTCGCGTAGCGAGATGCCGTCGGCGCCGCGGTCGGCCACCAAGCCCGCGGCCTTGGCCAGGATGACGGCCTTCAGGTCGCCGTGGTGGTAGGTATCCCTGCTCATGCGGCCATCATAGGCAGGAATCTTGACAGTGCCTAGTTAGTTGTTAGCATGATCAATGTTGACACTGTCTAGATGGGGAGTTCGCATGATCGTTATTGCCTCTTTGGTGCTGGGCACGATCGCCGCCCGGTTGATTGGCTGGCTGGGCGTCGAATACGTCGACAGCTGGCCTCAGGCCGTCGCCGTCGGGCTGGCCGTGATGTTCGTGATGACCGGGACCGCACATTTCGTTCCGGCGATGCGGCGCGACATGGTCGCGATCGTGCCGCCCCGGCTGCCCGCCGCAGGATTGCTGGTCACGATCACCGGTGCGCTCGAACTGCTGGGCGCAGCAGGGTTGCTGTATCCGCCCACCCGCGTCGCCGCGGCTGTGTGCCTGTTCGTGTTGATGCTGGTGATGTTCCCCGCCAACGTCTACGCGGCGCGGATCCCGAACCCGCCGAAGTCGATGAACTCACGGCTGCCCGTGCGCACGGCCGAGGAGATCGTGTTCCTAGGCGCTGCCGTCGTGGTTGGCCTTGGCGGCATCCAATAGCCAGGCGTACTGGAAGGCGGCTTCCTTCCAGCGTTCGTAACGTCCGCTGATCCCGCCGTGGCCGGCGTTCATCTCGGTCTTGAGCAGAACCGGATGAGCGTCGGTCTTGGTGTGCCGAAGCGCTGCAACCCATTTCGCGGGTTCGACGTAGTACACCCTGGTGTCGTTCAACGACGTCATCGCGAGGATCGGCGGATAGTCCTTGGCCTCGACATTCTCGTAGGGCGAGTAGGACTTCATGTAGAAGTAGACGTCCTTGTCGCCCAACGGGTTTCCCCACTCGTCCCACTCGGTGACGGTCAGTGGCAGCGACGGGTCGAGGATCGTCGTCAATGCGTCGACGAACGGGACTGCCGCCAGGATGCCCGCGAACAGGTCCGGCGCCATGTTCGCGACCGCTCCCATCAGCAGCCCGCCCGCGCTGCCGCCGAATGCGACGAGATTCTCCGGGCGGGTCACGTCGGTGACGACGAGATGGGATGCCACCGCGACGAAGTCGGTGAAAGTGTTCTTCTTCTCCAACAGCTTGCCGTGCTCGTACCAGGGCCTGCCGAGTTCGCCGCCACCCCGTACGTGCGCGACCGCGAACACCATGCCGCGGTCCAGCAGCGAGAGTCTGGCAATGGAGAACCGCGGGTCCTCGCACGACTCGTAGGCCCCGTAGCCATACAGCAGCGTCGGCGCAGGGTAGGGCACGCCGGTGCGGTGGACGATCGAGATCGGCACCCGCGCCCCATCAGGGGCGACGGCCCAGTCGCGGCGCTCGACATACTCGTCGGGGTGGTAGTCGCCGAGCACCGGCTGTTCACGCAGCAGCGTGCGCTCGCCGGTGGCGAGGTCGATGTCGTAGATCCGCACCGGAATGACGAATGACGTCGCACCGACCCGCAGCTTCGGTGAGCTCCAGTTGGGGTTCGCGGAAAGGCCAGCCGACATCAGTTCGGAGTCGAACGTGATGTCCTCGGGGTGGCCGTAGTCGCCGTCCGCATAAACCGGCCATAGCTGGATCCGCGGCAGCGCCTCGCTGCGGTAGCTGACCACCAGATGGCCTTCGAATGCGTCGACGGAGTCGAGTCGCACATCGTCGCGGTGCTCGATCAGTGTGCGAAAAGCATTGGGATCACTCACCGGAGCCTCCACAAGCATGAAGTTCTCCGCGCCGTCGTTGTGCAGGATCAGGAACCGGTCCTCACCCCCGACAATCGCGTGTTCGACGGAGTACTCGACAAGGTCACGGCGGGGCCAGATCGTGGTGAATTCGGTTTCGCCGTCGGTGGCGTCGCCGTAGCGCAGCTCGGAGGTCACGGCGCTGCCCGCCGCGATGATCATGTACTTGTTGCTGCGGGTGCGGCCGACCGCCAGCCAGAACTTCTCGTCGGGCTCGTGGTAGACCTTTTCGGCGGATAGCCCTGCGGCGAGGCGGTGTCGCCACACCGTGTCGGGGCGCCAGGCGTCATCGACGGTGACGTAGTAGACGGTGTGGTTGTCGGCGGCCCAGGTGGCGCCCGCGCCAATGCCGACGATCTGATCGTCGTACAGGGCGCCGGTGCGCAGGTTCTTGAACCGCAACGTGTATCGCTCGTCGCCCTTGACGTCTACGGAGTACGCCAGGATGTTGCCGTCGAGGCTGACGGTGGCGGCGCCGAGTGCGAAGAAGTCGTGCCCTTCGGCCTCGACGTTCTCGTCGAGGAGGATCTGCTCGCCGGGGATCTCGGTTTCCTCGTCGAACTGCGGCGGTGTCCAGTCGTCGGGATCGGTGACCGGGCAACGGCACTGCACGCTGTATTGCTTGCCCTCGAAGCTTCTGCCGTAATACCACCAGTCGCCGCGGCGGGTCGGCACGGATAGATCGGTTTCCTTGGTGCGCGCCTTTATCTCGTCGAAGATCTGCTGCCGCAACGGCGCCAGGTCCGCTGTCACGTGTTCGGTGTAGTCGTTCTCGGCCTTCAGGTAGTCGATGACCTCGGGATTCGACTTGTCACGCAGCCACTCGTAGGGGTCGATGAACACGTCGCCGTGATATTCCCGGCGAGCGTCGATGCGGTTGGCCTCCGGTGGCTTCACGGCTTGATCCAGTCGCTGAACTTGCGACTCGAGATGCGTTCGTAGGCTTCGATATAGCGTGACCGGGTGGCGTCGACGATGTCGGGGGGCAACGGCGGCGGCGGCCTGTCGCCGTTGCGGTCCCAGCCGGAGTCCGGACTCGTGAGCCAGTTACGCACGAACTGCTTGTCGAAGCTCTTCTGGACGACACCCTCCTGGTAGTCGTCGGCGCGCCAGTATCTGCTGGAGTCCGGGGTGAAGACCTCGTCGGCCAGTCGCACGTTGCCGTCCTTGTCGACGCCGAATTCGAATTTGGTGTCGGCGACGATGATTCCCTTCGTCAAAGCATGATCGGCGCCCTGAATGTAGGTCTGCAGGGTGCGTTCACGCAGCTGGTTGGCTCTGACGGCGCCGACCAGATCGATCACGTCGTTAAACGAGATGTTCTCATCGTGTTGTCCCAGTTCGGCTTTGGTGGCCGGGGTGAACAGCGGCTGGATGAACTTGCTGGCCTCGGATAGCCCCGGCGGCAGCACGATGCCGCACAACTTGCCCGTCTTCTGATAGTCGATGAGGCCCGAGCCGGTCAGGTAACCGCGGGCCACACACTCCACAGGAAGCATCTCGAGCTCCTGCACGACCAGTGCACGGCCGAGCACCTCTTCGGGGATGCGCTCATCGTCGGGTGGGCCCGCCAGATGGTTGGGCGCCTCGACGTAGTCGAAGAAGAAGACGCTCATCGCGGTCAGGATGCGGCCCTTGTCGGGTATCTCGGAGTCGAGGATGTAGTCGTACGCCGAGATCCGGTCGGTGGCGACGAACAGCAGGTGATCGTCGTCGATGCGGTACAGCTCGCGAACCTTGCCGCTGGCCAGATGTTGGTAGTCGTACAGAGCGGGGCGCATCGGGCCACCCTATCTGCTGGGATCAATCCCATGACGCCGCGTTATCTGCCCTATGCCACCACCCCCGCCCGACTGGTCGCGCAGTTGATCAGCGACTTGGTGGTGATCGCCTGGACGACCGTATGGGTGCTGGTCGGGATGGCGGTGCACGCCGCCGTGTCCACGATCGCCGAGTTCGGCAGGCAAGTCGAAGGCGGCGCCAACGGGATCGCGGGCAACCTCGATTCGGCGGGCAACGGCGCGGACCAGGTGCCGTTGATCGGCGACGCGTTGAGCAAGCCGTTGACGGCCGCGGGTGAGGCGGCGCGCGTCATCGCGGGCGCCGGGCACAACCTGGACGTCACCGCTAGCTGGCTGGCATGGCTGCTGGCGCTGGCCGTCGCGGCGCCACCCATCCTGGCGATCGCGATGCCGTGGCTGTTTCTGCGGGTGAGGTTCTTCCGTCGCAAGTGGACGGCTTTGACGCTGGCGGCCACACCCGCAGGCGAACAGCTGCTGGCGCTGCGGGCGCTGGCCAACCGGCCGCTGGCCAAGCTCGCGGCTATCAGCGTGGACCCCGTCGGCGCGTGGCGGCGTGAGGATGCCGCCGCGATCCACGGCCTGGCCGCCCTGGAGCTGCGCGCCGCCGGGGTCACCCGTCGCCGCCGCTAGCGATTTCGGCGCGCTTTGTCACGCTCACCGATACAAAGTGCACACAAATCGCGGCGACGAGGAACCGTGGCGGCGGTGAGCACGTCGAATTCTGCGTGCTCGACGACTATCTGCGGCGCCACGATGGCATAATCACGCTCGCTCAAGCCGGCCGCTGCGGGCTCAACCGCGCTGCCGTCAACCGTCGTATCGGCTCGGGGAGGTGGCGGCAGTGCTCACGGGGCGTCTACTTCGTCAACGATCGTCCGTTCACAGATGCTGCACGAATACGGGCAGCAGTGTGGGCGTTGGGCGGCCAAGCCGCCGCCAGCGGGATGGCCGCGGCTTGGTGGCACGGCCTCACGAAGTTCGCCCCCGACCTTGTTGAAGTTACGGTCCCCAGAGACAGCCACGGCCGGCGGCGAGACGACATCCGCGTACGACGGCGGGATCTGGCGCCCGCCGATGTCGTCGAGCGAAACGGATTGCGGGTTACGGCGCTGCCACTGACGGTCGTTGAGGCGGCCGTTCGACGAGGCGGCGGCGCCAAGCTGATGGACTCGGCATTGCAGCGTCATGTCGAACTGCCGCAGTTGTGGCGAGCACACCTGCGTAACAAGGGTCGCTACGGCTCCCCCGCTGCACGCCGCCTGCTGCAGGCCGCTTCTGACGGCGCGCGGTCTGAGGCCGAACGCCTGTTGGTGAAACTCCTGCGGGAAGCGGGCATCAAGGGCTGGCGGACGAACTATCCGATCGGCGGCTACAAAATCGACGTCGCATTCCCCAAGCAACGAGTAGCTATCGAGGTCGATGGCTGGGCGTTCCACTCTGACCCAGAGGCGTTCGCGATCGACCGCAAGCGGCAGAACGCCATCGCGCTGCTCGGCTGGCAAGTGCTTCGGTTCACGTGGTTGGACCTGACGGAGTATCCGCAGCGCGTGATCGCCGAAATTCGACGAGCGATCCGATCGCCACGATGACCCACGCCGCGAAGGCGATCCAGAAGAACACCAGCGACACGATCGTCAGCCAGCGCCAGCCGGTTTCGACGGCCGTCGCATACGTGGCCGCCGAGTACATCCCGAGTGGGAAAACCGCCGCCCACCACAGCCCTGGAGGAAGCCCCCGTCGCCTGCGAAAGCGTTGCACGGTAACGTAAGTCAGCAGCGGGATCCACACCGTCGCGACAATCCACGTCACGACCGTCACCGGCCAAACGACCTGCAGTCCGGCCTTGTGGATGTGGTCGCCCGCCAACGTCGCAATCGCCGCGCCGCCCATCAGTATCCAAATGTCGGGCTGCAGCAACTCCGGGGCAGCCGGATCGTGAACCGCCCGCCAGACGATCAGCCCCGTCATCAACACGTACACGCCAATGGCGATGGTCCAGAACAGCATCGCGAGGAAGACGATCTTGAGATCCGCCGACACAATCGCCACTCCGGACGTCGCCACGCTGGCCAGTTCCCAGCCGCCGTGCGCCCGGTCGCGCAGGCCCGCCCCGCGGTCGCGCCACATGCGCCGCGCCACCACCGGCGCCAGTGAGAGCCAACCCTGCAACGCCATCCCCGCCAGCATCCACAGCACGATGCGGTGTTCGGCAAGTCGCGCCCCCACCACCGCGCAGGCAGCGATGTAGGTGCACAGCCGAAGCGACACATCGAGATTGGTGAGATCCCACGACTCTCGTCGCCAGGCAGTGGCGGCCGCCACGATGAGCACCGGCAATGCGACGGCCGCCAGCACGATCAAGACGTCGCTGACAGCGCGATAGCCGTGATCCAACGCCGCGATCGAGACGATGCCGGTCGCCATCACGGCAGCGAATGCGTCGGGTTTCACCCCTGCAGCTCGACCACCAGATGCCGGATACCGGTGTGGCGGTTACTGCGGGTCCACTCCACCGGCTCGACCACCTTCACCGAAGCAAACCGGCCGAGCAGCTCCTCGAACAGCACCCGCAGCTCGAGCCGCGCCAGGTTGGCGCCCAGACAGTAGTGCACGCCCTGACCGAAACCCAAGTGCGGATTGGGTTTACGCATGATATCGAAGACATCGGGATCGGCGAACACCGCAGCGTCGCGGTTGGCCGAGCCCTCCCAGATCTGCACCTTCTGGCCGGCCTCGATCGCACATCCGCTCAACTCGACATCACGCGTGGCGGTGCGTCGCTTTGACGGCGACGGCGACGTCCAGCGCACCATCTCCTCGACGGCTGTCGGCAGCAGCGCGAGATCCGCACGCAGCGTTTCGAGTTGCGACGGGTGGTCGGCCAACGCCAGCAGCCCACCCGCGACGGCGTTGCGGGTCGTCTCCGCACCCGCACTGAACAGAAGGCTGAAGAACAGGTAGAGCTCCATTTCCGAAAGGAGGGACGCAGACAGACCCGCGTCGCCGACGGTGGCGTTGGCTACCACGGACAGCATGTCGTCAGTGGGCTCGGCGCGCTTTGCGGAGATAAGCGACTGTCCATAGGAGTACATCCGCGACCCCGCCTCCTCGACGGACATCTGCCCGACTTGCCCTATCTGAGCCCTGCGGGCCATACCGAAGTCGAACTGCGGCTCGATGGCGTGGAACAGCCAATGTCGTTCGGATTCCGGCACTCCCAGCAGGATGCAGATCATCTGCATCGGCAGTTCGGCGGCGATGTCGACCAGGAAGTCGAACGGCACTCCCGGCTCGACCGAGTCGAGCAGCCGCCGCGCCCGCGCGCGCAGATCGTCCTCGACGAGACGGATCATCCGCGGCGTCAAACCCGAACTGACCAACTTGCGGATCTGCGAGTGCCGCGGGTCGTCCATCATGTTGAGCACCTGACCGGCGATGGACAGGTCCTGCAGCAGTGTTCCGCCGAACTGCCGGGAGCCGCCGGTCACCGACGAGTAAATCTGCGGATCACGAAACACCGCAAGGGTTTCCGCATACGAAGCAACCGACCAGAAACCCTCGCCGTCGGGCGTGTTTTCGGTGGGCTCATGCCAGTACACCGGCGCCTCACGCCGATGCACCTCGAAAAGCGGGTGCGGGAAGCCGTTGGCGAAGTTGTCCAGATCGGTGAAGTCGATCTGCGCCAGTCCACCGGCCAGCGTCACAGGATCGCACCCGACGTGTACTTGGCGGCCTCGGGATAGCGGCTCACCAACTCGTCGACCGCGTCGACCACCGCGTCGACCTGGTCACCCGCGGCGCCGGTGAACGCCTGCTTATCGGCCAGCGCCGCATCCAGAGCCGGCCGGTCCAACGGCAGCCGCGGGTCGGCGGCCAGCCGGTCCAACAGGTCGGGCTCCGCGCCCTTCTCGCGCATCGCCAGGGCGACCGCGACGGCGTGCTCCTTGATCACCTCGTGCGCGGCTTCGCGGCCCATGCCTGCGCGCACCGCGGCGATCAGGATCCGGGTGGTCGCCAGGAACGGCAGGTAGCGGTCGAGTTCGCGCTGGATCACCGCTGGGTAGGCACCGAACTCGTCGAGCACGGTCAGGAACGTCTCGATCTGCCCGTCGATCGCGAAGAACGCGTCAGGCAGCGCCACCCGGCGCACCACCGAGCAGAACACGTCGCCTTCGTTCCATTGCGCGCCTGCGAGTTCGGCCGCCATCGACGCATAGCCCCGCAGCACGACCTGCAGCCCGTTCACCCGCTCGCACGACCGGGTGTTCATCTTGTGCGGCATCGCCGACGAGCCGACCTGCCCGGGCGCGAAGCCCTCCGTCACCAGTTCGTGGCCCGCCATCAGCCTGATGGTGTGCGCCAGCGACGACGGGCCCGCCCCGACCTGCACCAGTGCGGAGACGACGTCGTGGTCCAGCGACCGCGGATAGACCTGTCCGACGCTGGTGAAAATCTCGGTGAAACCGAGGAATTCGGCGACCCGCCGCTCGAGCTCGGCCAGCCGACCGAAGTCGCCGTCGAACAGGTCGAGCATGTCCTGTGCGGTGCCCATCGGGCCCTTGATGCCGCGCAGCGGGTACCGGTCGATCAAGACGCGCAGCCGCGTCAGCGCAAGGAGCATCTCCTCGGCCGCCGACGCGAATCGCTTACCCAACGTGGTGGCCTGCGCCGCGACGTTGTGGCTGCGGCCCGCCATCGCCAGGTCGCGGTAGCTGATCGCCTTCTCGGCCAGCCGCGCCACCACCGCAACCCCGTGCGAGAAGACGAGCTCCAACGACCGGCGGATCTGCAGCTGTTCAACGTTTTCGGTGAGGTCACGGCTCGTCATGCCCTTGTGCACATGCTCGTGGCCCGCGAGCGCGTTGAATTCCTCGATGCGGGCCTTGACGTCGTGGCGCAGTACCCGTTCCCGCGCCGCGATCGAGGACAAATCGACGTCGTCGAGCACGCGCTCGTAGTCCCCCACCACGCCGGAAGGCACATCGACGCCCAGCTCGGCCTGCGCCCTCAAGACCGCCAGCCACAGCCGGCGTTCGGCGACGACCTTGGCCTCCGGTGACCAGATCGCCACCATCTCGTCGCTGGCATACCGGCTGGCCAGCACATTAGGGATCGTCACAGACACACAGCTTACGACGCGGGTGGGGCAGGCTAGGCGTATGTACTTCGTTGGCCTCGATCTTGCTTGGGGCGAGAAAAACCACACCGGCATTGCGGTTGTCGATTCCGACGGCCGGCTGTTGCACGTCGGAATTGAGCAGGATGACGAGAGCATCGAGGCCGCGATTGCGCCCTACGTCAGCGACGAATGCCTGGTCGCCATCGATGCGCCGCTGATCGTGAAGAACCCCACCGGCTACCGGCCATGCGAGAGCGTGCTCAACCGCGATTTCCAGAGATTCGACGCCGGGGCTCGTCCCGCGTTCACCGACAATCCGTTGTTCAATCCGCCGCGAGGGAGCGTGCTGGCGGGCACGCTCGGCCTCGACATGGACCCCGCATCGACCGCCAGCCGACGGGCCATCGAGGTGTACCCGCACCCCGCGACCGTCGTGTTGTTCGAACTCAAGAAGACACTCAAGTACAAGCGCGGCGCTTTCCAGGAACGCCAGCGCGAGTTGCTCAAGTTGATGACGTTGATCGAGGGACTCGACCGGGCAACCCCGCGGCTCCGGGTGAATCACAATGTCACCTGGGTGGAGCTGCGGAAAAGGGTTGCCGCCGCGAGTCGACCGGTACAACTCGACAGCAACGAAGATCCCGTCGACGCCGTGATTTGTGCGTACGTCGCGCTCTATCGGTACCACCGGCCGGACGACGTGACCGTCTACGGCGACTTCGAGAGCGGCTACATCGTGACACCGACACTTCCAGCCGATCAGGCAGCGGCACCGCGCCGACATCCGGCACGACAACCCGACTCCGACGACGTCCTTCCGCGGCTCGAACAGGTTCAGGCACTAATCGAGAAAGCACAACGCGAACTGACCGCGATCCGTAGGCAGCTGGGCGGCTAGTCCGGCGCCGAGCCCAGATGCGTCGGATCGGTGATGCCCGCGTCGCGGATCCCGAGCTGACGGTTGATCGCCATGGTGAGGAGGAACAACACAATGCCGATGCCGACGAGAATCATCGCCAACACATACTGTTGCGCCGGGCGGCCCGACAGGAGCGTCACCGAAAGCCCACAGGCCGACCATGATGACCAGCAGCAGACCCGTGATCTCGACGATGGTCAGTCCGACGTTGAGCTTGACGCTTTCGCCGACGCCCCGCAGGTTCACCATGGCCAGCATCGCCATGAACAGCAGCGCTACGATGACGATTCCCACCTTGCCCCAATCGAGGCCGAACGCCGTGTTGAAATTGGCTGCGAAGAATCGAGACGCGGTGGATGCCGAGGTGATGCCGGAACACATCACGACGAACGCGACTAGGAACGTCACGAACTGCACGCCAAAAGCCTTGTGCGCGTACAGTGCAGCACCTGCCGCCTGTGGGTACTTGGTCACCAGCTCCAGGTAGCTGAACGCGGTGACGGTGGCAATCAGGAACGCGACGAGGAACGGAATCCACGCTCCCCCACCGACTTCGGCGGCCACGTCACCGGTCAAGGCATAGACGCCGGTGCCGAGGATGTCACCGACGATGAACAACACCAGCAGTCCCGGACCCATGACTCGCCGCAGCTGTAGTTGATCCTCAACGGTCTCCGGCTTCGATCAGACTTGTGCCACTCTTTCGTCGATCGGCGCGAGCACGTCGATCACATCGATCAGGGTCGCGCGGGCCGTCGCCCGCGGACCGTCACCATCGCCAACCAGAGACGCCACCACCGCGCCGTCGACGGCGCACACCAGCGCCGTGAGCAGTTCGGCGCGCACCGATCGGCCCGACCGCTCGACGACCTCGATCACCGCGTCGGTGCGCTGCTGCAGAATGCGCCGCTGGATGTCACGCAGGCCGGGCTGGCGCGCGCACGCGATGTAGCGCTCGTAGCGGGAGATCAACTGCTCGGTGACCCGCAGTCCGGTGGCCTCGCCGACCAGCAGGTCCACCAGCACGTCGGCGGTCGACTCAGTGCCCCGGCGCCGCCGCGACAGCGTGGCCACCCTGGCCCGCAACTGCTCGGCCTCACGCGTACCGGCGTGCTCGACGGCCTTTTCGATCAGGTCGTCGAGCGAGGAGAAGTAGTACGTCGTCGACGCCAGCGGGAGGCCCGCTCGGCGGGCGACGGCACGGTGCCGAACGGCGTCGAACCCGCCTTCGCACAGCAGATCAGCGGCGGCGCTGACCAGCGCATACCGTCGACGTTCTCCCTTTGGAGTGACTGCTGCCGTCACCCATAGCATGCTGCCAGTCACGCAGTTGCGACATTGCGCTTTCAGACAATCAACAGGCTTTACTCAGGGAAGTCGGACGCGGCTTGAAATGGCGAAGCCAACCGCCGATGGCATGATGGCCCGCATGCCCGAACTGAGCCGGCGCGCCATTCTGCGTCTCGGTGTCGGCGCCGCCGCGGGGGCCGCCGGTGCCTACGCGCTGGGCACAGCGCTGCACGCGCCAAGCACGTCGATTGCCGGACCGCAGTTGTCGATGACGAGTGCCGGTGCACCGCTGGCACCACCCCCACCGCTGGAGCCTCCGACGGCAGCTGCGCCGACGTACGTCGACGGCTCGTTCGAATCGGCGGCCCGCGGCGGCGTGCCAACGAATTGGGCGATCGCCCGCCCGCCGGGCCAGACGACTGCGCTGCGTCCGGTCGTCGCGCTGCACGGCAAGGGTCAGGACGCCGCAGGCGTGATGGCCGGCGGTGTAGAGCAGGGTTTGGCGCAGGCCGTCGCGGCGGGCATTCCGCCGTTCGCGGTGGTCGCGGTCGATGGCGGCGGAGGCTACTGGCACAAGCGAGCGTCGGGCGAGGACTCCGGCGCCATGGTGCTGAATGAATTGATCCCGATGTTGAGTTCGCAAGGACTCGACACCTCGCGCGTCGGCTTCCTCGGATGGTCGATGGGCGGCTACGGCGCGCTGCTGCTCGGCGCGAGGCTCGGCCCGGCGCGCACCGCGGCGATCTGCGCCGTGAGCCCCGCGCTGTGGACGTCGTCCGGCGCGGCAGCGCCCGGTGCGTTCGACGGCGCCGACGACTACGCGGCCAACTCCGTCTGGGGTCTGCCCCAGCTCGCGTCGATTCCGATCCGGATCGATTGCGGCGACAGCGATCCGTTCTATTCGGCGACGAAGCAGTTCATCGCCCAGCTGCCAAAGCCGCCCGCGGGCGGCTTCTCCCCCGGCGGACACGACGGCGGGTTCTGGGGCTCACAGCTGCCTGCTGAGATTACGTGGATGGCGCCGCTGTTAACGGCCTAGAGGCTGATCCGGCCCTCGGCTGCGGCCAGCCCGATATCGCTGCGAAAGTGGCTGCCCGGCAAGCGAATCGACTTGGTCAGCGTGTAGGCGGCCTCACGGGCGGCCACCAGGTCGGGCCCTGTCCCGACGACTGACAGCACCCGGCCGCCCGAGGACACGATCGCGCCGTCATCGCGTCGCGCGGTACCCGCGTGCAGCACGCCATCGGCTTCGGCGCCGACGATGACGTCGCCGACCCGCGGCCGACCGGGATAGTTCTCGGCGGCCACCACCACCGTCACGGCGTAGCCGTCGCGCCAGCGCAGTTGTGGCTGGTCGGCCAGCTGACCCGTCGCGGCGGCGCGCAGCAGTTGTCCGAGCGGGGTGTCCAGCAGCGCAAGCACCGACTGCGTCTCAGGATCGCCGAAGCGGCAGTTGAATTCCACCACAGCCGGACCCCGCGATGTGATCGCCAGCCCGGCGTACAGCAGACCCGAGAACGGACTGCCGCGCCGAACCATCTCGACCGCAACGGGTTTCACGACATCATTGAGGATCTGCGAGACAACCTCGTCGGGTAGCCACGGCAGCGGTGCGTAGGCGCCCATGCCGCCGGTGTTGAGCCCGGTGTCGTTGTCACCGACCCGCTTGAAGTCCTGCGCGGGCAGCAGCGGCACCACGGTCTCGCCGTCGACGATGCTGAACAGCGACACCTCGGGTCCGTCGAGAAACGATTCGAGAAGCACCGGGTGGCCGGCGTCGAGCAGGCTGGCGGCGTGCGCCCTGGCTGTGTCGCGGTCGGCGGTCACCACGACACCCTTGCCCGCGGCCAGCCCATCGTCCTTGACCACCCAGGCCGGCTCGCCGGCGGACGGCCCGAACCGGTCGAGGGCCGCGTCTAGGTGCGCGGGATTGTCGACAATCTCGCTGGTCGCCGTCCGCACCCCGGCCGCGGTCATCACCTCCTTGGCGAACGATTTCGATCCTTCGATGCGTGAGGCGTCCTTCGTCGGCCCGAAGCAGGCGATGCCTGCGGCACGCACCGTGTCGGCGACCCCGAGGACCAGCGGCACCTCGGGACCGATGACCACCAGGTCTGCGCCGATGCGTTGGGCAAGCTGCACGATGGCGTCGCCGGAGGTGACGTCGACCTCGTACTGGTCGGCGATGATCGCGGTCCCGGCGTTGCCAGGGGCGACGGCCAGCTCCTCGACCTCGGGGTCTTGGCGCAACGCGAGCAGCAGCGCATGTTCACGGGCTCCGGATCCGATCACGAGGACGCGCACAGGCTCACCCTAACGGGCCGATGACGCAAGGACGCTCAGGCTGAGATGCCTCGGAGGCGCACCGAAAGACACGTCACACATCCCTCGAGCTTCTCGAACTCGCCGATGTCGACGAGCACCGGTTCGTAGCCGCGTGATCGCATCAGCGCGGCGGTCTCAGGAGCGCCCGAGGACATCAACAGCTTTCCGTCGCCGAGCAGAACCACGTGGGCGCCCGGCTCCTCTGGCACGGCGAGGAACGCCTCAAAGACCGACGGGTCGTCCACCACCGGCTCGAAGCCGATGATGGTGCCGTCCGGCAGCGCAGTCACCGCGGACTTGAGGTGTAGGGCCTTGGTCAGCGGGACCCCAATCACCTTCGCGCCGAACGGCGCCAAGTATTCCGCCAACTGGCGGATCCCGTCCGCATTGGTGCGTCCGGACTGTCCCACGTAGACCGCCCCGGAATGCTTGAGTACGTCACCGCCGTCGAGCACGCCGGGGACGTCGATGTGTGCGATGCGGTAACCCAACTCAGCGATTGTTCTCTCGGTGGCCTGGGCTTCCGACCTCCGCTCGACAGCCCCAGAACGTGCGATGACGGCAAGATCGCCGTACACAACGACGGTGTCTTCGACGAACACACTGTCGGGACACTCGGGCGCGGGCTCGACCTCGGTCACCCTCCAGCCGGCCTCGACAAGAGCCCGTACATAGCCCTCCCACTGCTTCATCGCGATGTCCGCGTCGACGGACGATCGCTTGATGTGGGTAAGCAGCCCCTCGGCAAGGCGCGGGCTGGGCCGCCGCACCAATGCCATCCTGGCGTACACGGTTCGATCGTACGGTCGGCCACCGGCGCAATTGGCCATACACTTGACATCGCAGTGTATGGTCTAAGTATGGCGCAGAGCTCATGTCCGTTCGGGCCCGGCTACGACTTCACAGACCCAGATGTCTTGCTCAAGGGCATCCCAGTGACCGAGTTCGCCGAGCTGCGAAAGACCGCACCGGTGTGGTGGAACGAGCAGACCGACTCGATCTTCGACGACGGCGGCTACTGGGTGATCAGCCGACACGAGGACATCAAGGCCATCTCGCGCGACAGTGACCTGTGGTCCACCAACCGCCAGGGTGCCGTCATGCGGATGCCCGACGGCACCACATCCGAACAGCTTGAGCTGACCAAGGCGCTGCTGATCAACCACGACGCGCCCGAGCACACCCGGTTGCGCAAGATCGTGTCACGGCTCTTCACGCCGAGGTCGGTCGCCACGCTCGAGGAGAAGCTCGCTGTCGCGGCCCGCGAAATCGTCCGCGCTGCAGCCGAAAAGGAGTCCGGCAACTTCGTCGACGACATCGCGATGGGCCTGCCATTGCTGGCCATCGCCGACCTGATCGGCGTGCCCGAGTCCGATCGCGAGAAGTTGTTCCACTGGACCAACTCGATCATGAACACCGAAGATCCCGAATTCGAGACGGACTACGTGGCCGCCAATGCCGAACTGATGGGCTACGCCTACACCATGGCCGAGGAGCGGCGGCGCTGTCCGGCTGATGACATCGTCACACGGTTGATCGAGGCCGACATCGACGGCGAAGCGCTCGGCGACGTCGAGTTCGCGTTCTTCGTCATCCTCCTCGCCGTCGCCGGGAACGAGACCACCCGCAACGCCATGACGCACGGCATGAACGCGTTCTTCGAGAACCCGGATCAGTGGGAACTGTTCAAGCGTGAGCGGCCCGACACCGCGGCCGACGAAATCGTCCGCTGGGCCACGCCCGTGCACTGCTTCCAGCGAACGGCGTTGGCCGACACCGAACTCGGTCGTGTCACGATCCGCGAGGGCCAACGCGTCGGCCTGTTCTACAGTTCGGCCAATTACGACGAAGATGTCTTCGAGTACCCCTTCCGATTCGATATCAACCGAGATCCCAACCCGCACCTGGGATTCGGCGGCAACGGTGCGCATTACTGCATCGGCGCGAACCTGGCTCGGATGGAGATCAAGCTGATCTTCAACGAGATCGCCGACCAGATCCCCGACATCGCCAAACTGTCCGAGCCGCGCAGGCTTCGGTCGGGGTGGCTGAACGGCGTCAAGGAACTGCAGGTCTCCTACCCGGGCTGACGTACGATTCGCTCGTGCGCACCCACGGCTGGTCCGGATCGGCGCCCGCGACCGACGAGGAAGCGATCGCCCGAATCCTCGACGCGGCGGGCCAGGCCATCGACGCACAAGGCGCGGACTTTTCCATCGCCGATGTCGCCCGCACTCTTGGCGTCACCCGGCAGACGGTCTACCGGTACTTCCCCAGCACCGACGCGCTGCTCATCGCGGCGGCCGTGCATGCCGCCAGCGGGTTTCAGGACCGGTTGGCGACACATCTCCGAGGGATCACCGACCCGGCCGACGCGGTCGCGGAGGCTGTGGCGACCGCCCTTGAGTGGTTACCTGAGGACAAGCATCTCGGGTTGCTCCTGATGCCTGGGCGGCCGAACCCGCACACCGAGTCGGTGACGTCGGACGTCGCGCAGGACTTCGCCCACTCGATGGTTCGCCGTTTCGACGTCGACTGGGCCGGTTTCGGCTTCACCGATGCCGATCTCGACGAGCTGGCCGAGCACCTGTTGCGGATCATCCAGTCGTTCGTCATCGACCCGGGCCGACCACCGCGCCAAGGCGACGAATTGCGGGAATACCTGCGGCGGTGGGTGGGTGCCGCTATACAACCGTCAGAGGCAGCGACTTCCTCGGCTCGAACGCGAACGTCGAGCCACCGCTGAAACGCACCACCGACACCTCCCGCAATTCCTCTGCCGCCGTATCGGTCTCGATCACGCGTGCCGTCCACTCGGAGTCGGTCCCTGCAATCTCCACGTCGAGATGCGGGTCGATCGCTGCAACACTCGCCTGCAGCGGGCGCTTCTCCGAAGGACCTGCCAGCGAGGCCCATGCCCCGTCCTCATGCGCGGGTGACCTGCGCACCTCGACGGTATCCGGCCCGAACTCGGCCGTCACGTACGCGGCCGGGTTGAACATCGGATGCAACTCGAGCGTACGGATCGCACCCTCGATCCCGCTCGGCAGATCGAGTGCGCGATGTATGCGTTCGGCGGCGATGCCTGCGATGCCGATCAGCTGTTTGGTGCAGATCTTCGTCGCCAGTTCTGTGTTGGTTCCCGCCCGCTTGCCGACCGCGAGCACGAATGACAGGTTGAGCAGGTGCATCTGCAGGCACACTTCGTCGGCCATCCGCACCAATGCGGAGTGTGAGAACGCCGCGAAATCGAAGTCCGACACTAGATCTCCGGAGTAGTCGGCCCGACCCTCGTCGTTGGGGTCGATAGGGTCGAGTTCGGTTGTGGCGGCGCGGGTTCGGCGGATGACAGCCAATGCCGGATGGTCATCCACCGGCGGATAGGACTCGTCGATGATCACGGTCCACGCGCAGTGCGGGTGGCGGTCGGCGGGCATCCGTGGTGGCCGGTGAACAGGACGGATCTGCGCCCTGCGATTGGTGGCCACCGCGGTGGCGTCGAATGTCGGGTCCTCGATGTCGTGGCACATGCCGCGGACGTAGTCTTCGCCCATCGGCTCGACGTCGAGCAACGCGCCGCAGTGGTCGAGGTGGAATTCGCCGTGCCAGCGGTCGTGCACTGTGTAGCGGAAATCCATGAACTGCGGCGGGGCGCCGATGTCGAGCTGCAGGCCCTTGAAGATCGTGATGATGTCGTCGCCCTCATACCGCAGCGTCTTCTGCATCCGCCTGGTGTAGATCGGGCTGCACCCCATCCACTCCTCGATCGCGATCTGAACCATCTCCGCATGGCCGAAGTGCTTGACGCACCATGCCATTCCGGATCGGTCGATGAGCTGACCGATCAGCAGCAGCTCCGGCACCAGCGTGGCGAGCTGCGAGCGCGACAGCGCGGCATACCTACTCATCATCGAGGGACTTACCGGTACTCATCTTGACGGCAGCGTTGACGTTCGCCTTCTTGTCTTCGCCCGCACCGGCTTTGGCGGCCTTCTTTCGCTTGCCCACGACGCGCCCGACGACCCCGTTGAGTCCCGAACCGAGGGGGAAGCCGACGTAATGGGTGAGGAAGATCGCCATCTCCTTGAGCTCGTCCTCGGTGAGCTCCTCATTCGCCAGTGCCGCGTTCACCTGGACCTCGGTCAGGTCCTGCAGCCCGAGCGCGGTCACCACGGTCAGCGTCATGAGCCGCTTGTCGCGCATCGAGAGTCCTGGGCGGGTCCAGATCGAGC
Source organism: uncultured Actinomycetota bacterium (assembly GCA_963770305.1). GTDB lineage: Bacteria > Actinomycetota > Actinomycetes > Mycobacteriales > Mycobacteriaceae > Mycobacterium. The sequence continues at coordinate 45,326 of CAVYPB010000028.1, read as the reverse complement.
CGAACAGGTGATCGACCGTGAGATCGAAGTACGGATCGCCTTCCATGTTCGGCATCTCCCACGAGTAGACCTCGTTCATCTTGGCGAGGCCCTTGCGGCGCAATTCGTCCATCACCTACTCCTTCGTGGTCGACGCGGGGTGCGGCACACCGAGCCCGTCGGCGAGCCTTTCCAGCGCCACCTCGGCGAGCGGCAGGTCGACGTCCACCGCTTCACCCATTGCCAATGCGAGGCTCAGATCCTTCTCGCCGAGTCCCCGCGTGTGGGTGAACGCGTCGAAGAGCCAGTGATCGGGACCCAGCTGAGTCATGTCCTCGCGGACCATGATTGCGCCGGGTCCGCCGCTCTGGGCATCACTGTGGCGCACCACTCTGCCGAGGGCCTGCAGGTTCAGACCTGCCGCCTCGGCCAACTTCATCGCCTCGCACGCCGCGGCATAGGAGGTGAAGGTCAACATGTTGCGGGCCAGCTTCATTCGCGTGCCTGCACCTGGTTCGCCGGCGTGGATGACCAGCGACGCCCATTGTTTGAACGCTGGCTTGATCCGCTCGTACACCTCGCGGTCGGCCCCGACCATGACGGCCAGCTCGCCCTTCTCGGCCGCCCCGCCGCCGCCCGTCACCGGCGCGTCGACGACATGAATGCCCTGCGGCGCAAGCTGTTCAGCAAGTTCGACGGCGGTGCCGGGGCTGATCGTCGAGTGAATGGCGATGACCGTACCGGGCTTCGCGTTGGCCGCCAGTTCGCCCACCACGTCGCGCACCTGCTCATCGTTGAGCACAGTGACGCTGATGATGTCGGCGGTCGCGACGTCGGTCACGCTGTCGGCCAGGGCTGCGCCCGCTTCAGCCAGCGGCGTCATCGCGTCGGCCCGCACGTCGAAAACCGTTACACCGCCGGGCCAGTCGACCAGACGTTTGGCCATCGGGGCGCCCATATTGCCCAGCCCGATGTAGCCGAGCTTCGCATGCTCACTCATGATCGGATGATCTGCCCGCCGTCGACGTTGAAGATCTGGCCGGTGATCCACTTCGCCTGATCCGACAGCAGGAACAGACACATGCCGACCAGGTCTTCGGGCTGGCCCATCCGCGACAGCGGAATTCCCTTCACGATGTCGGCGACCATCTCCTGCGGAGTGGTGGTGCGGTTCGCCTCGGTGTCGATAGGCCCGGGTGCGATCGCGTTGATGCGGATGTTCTGGCCGCCGAGTTCGGTGGCGAGCTGCTGGGTCAGCCCGTTGATGCCGACCTTCGCCAGACCGTAGAAGTTCGAGTACAGCCATGCCGCGGTCGACGACTGATTGACGATCGCACCCCCGCCGCGCTTGGCCATCTTGCGGTACACCGCGCGGGTGCACACCAGCGCGCCGTCGAGGTTCACGCTCATGAACTTCTTGTAGTAGTCCCAGTCGACGGTGATGAGGAAGTCGAGCTTCATGCCGCCGAAGATCGCTGCGTTGTTGACCAGGTAGTCGATACCACCGAACTCCGACAGCGTGTTGGCGGCCATCTCCTTGGCGGAATCGGGATCGGACACGTCGACGCGCAGCGCGAGCGACGTGCCGCCCTCGCCCTTGATACCGTCGGCCACCTTCTGCGCGCCCTCGGTGTTGATGTCGGCGACGACGACGGCAGCGCCCTCGCGGGCCAGCGCCTCGGCGTACGCCTGGCCGATGCCGCCTCCGGCCCCGGTGACGATCGCCACCTTCTCCTTGAACTGATCGCCATAAAGTCCCACTGCAGAGCCTCTCCTTGATTCTTAATTCGCTGCCGTGGCAATCGCTTTGGTCTCGAGGTATTCCTCGAAGCCCGCGAGCCCCATCTCCCGGCCGATGCCGGATTGCTTGTACCCGCCGAACGGCATGTCGGCCGAGTACCAGACACCGCCGTTGACGTTGACCGTGCCGACGCGCATCCGCGCGGCGATCCCCGCAGCGCGTTCGGGATCGACCGAGAACACCGTGCCAGACAGGCCGTATGGCGAGTCGTTGGCGATCCGCACGGCGTCGTCGTCGCCGTCATGGGCGATCACGGTCAGCACGGGCCCGAAGATCTCCTCGCGCGCGACGCGGGCGTTGTTGTCGAGGCCGGCGATCACGGTGGGCTCGATGAAGAAGCCGGTGTCGCGGTCGGCCGGGCGGCCGCCGCCCGCGGCGAACGTGCCGCCCTCCGCGATGGCCGAATCCAGGTATCCCTGCACCCGATCCCTCTGCTTCGCCGAGATGAGTGGCCCGCAGATGGTGCCCGCGTCGGTCGGGTCACCCGGTTTCAGGCCGGCCATCGTTGCCGCTGCCGCCGCGACCGCCTCGTCGTAGGAGGCGCGCGGAACCACCAGCCGGGTGGTGATGGCACAACCCTGTCCGGCGTGCATAGCAGCGGTGAACGCCGACATCGAGCAGGCTCCCGCGAGATCCGCGTCGTCGAGGACGAGGAACGCTGACTTGCCGCCGAGTTCGAGGAAGACCTTCTTCAGCGTGGCGGCGCCGTCTGCCATTACGGCGCGTCCCGTCGCCGTCGAACCGGTGAACGAAACCATGTCCACCCGTGGATCTTTCGACAGCAGAGCGCCGACCGCGTGATCGCTGGAGGTGACGATGTTGATCACGCCCGGTGGTATGTCGGTGTTCTCGGCGATGAGCTGCCCCACCGCGGCCGCGCACCACGGGGTGTCCGGCGCGGGTTTGAGGACGACGGTGTTGCCCGCCGCCAACGCCGGGCCGAGCTTGGCGAGGTTGATCTGATGCGGGAAGTTCCACGGGGTGATCGCGCCGACCACGCCGACCGCTTCGCGGGCGATCGCGCGGTGAGTCTTGATGCCCATCGGCGATGCGATCCCGGCGTCGGTGGTCCACTGGTAGGACTCGGCGGTGTCGGCGCAGAAGGTCAGGTCGGCGATCGGCCCCTCCAGCTGCGCGCCCGAGGTGAGCATCACCGGCGCACCGACCTCGGAAATCGTCAGCTCCCGCAATTCTTCAATGTGTTTGGTGAGCACCTCCTGCAGCTGGCGAAGGCAGCGCACCCGCAGGTCGGTGTTGGTCGACCAGTCCGTGTCGTCGAAGGCTCGACGGGCGGCCTCGATCGCGCGGCCCATGTCGTCGGCGCTCGCATCGGCCGCCATGCCGAGCACCTCTTCGGTGGCCGGGTTGACCGTCGGAAATGTGCCTGCACTGCCTGCCACGAGCTTGCCGTCGATGAGCAGTTGACTCTGGCGGTCGTTCAACAGGGCCATTCCAACTCTCCGCTTCTTTGCTGGACAACTGTCCGACTGAGTTCCCTCGAACGATAGCCCCAGACTGCGGCAGGAGGCAAGACTGGGCTCCGTCTAGGCCGGGAGTCAGCGAGATATAGTGCGGTTTTCCGGTTGGGACTTGCCCGAGGGTGATCTCGTCAGATAACTTGGACATGTGTCCAGCAATCCAACGGTTGCGATAACAGAACCGCCCCGCAACCGCCGCCAGGAGGAGACCTTCCGCAAGGTGCTCGCTGCCGGCGTGGAGATGCTGCGCGAGTCGTCGTACGCCGACCTGACCGTGCGCGCGGTCGCCGCCCGCGCCAAGGTCGCCCCGGCGACCGCCTACACATACTTCTCGTCGAAGAACCATCTGATCGCCGAGGTCTACCTCGATCTGGTCGGCCAGGTGCCGTACTTCACCGACGTCAACGACAGCAGGTCGATCCGCGTCGAGAAGGCGCTCCGCGCTCTGACGCTGATGATTGCCGATGAACCCGAGGTTGCCGCCGCGTGCACGACGGCCCTGCTGAGCAACGGCGACGCAGCGGTGCGCACGGTCCGCGACCGCATCGGCGCCGAGATCCACCGCCGCATCCGCTCGGCGGTCGGCCCGGACGCCGACCCACGGACCATCTCGGCGCTGGAGATGACGTACTTCGGAGCGTTGGTCCACGCCGGCAGCGGCGCCGTCACCTACCACCAGATCGCCGACCGCCTCAGCTATGTGGTCGGCCTCATCCTCGGAGAAGACCGATGACTTTGAATGCGGAGGAGCGACGAGGCGATTTGATCCTCGACCCGTACGACTACGACTTTCACGAAGATCCGTACCCGTACTACCGGCAGCTGCGCGAAGAGGCGCCGCTGTACCGCAACGACGAGCTGAAGTTCTGGGCGCTGTCGCGGCACAGCGACGTGCTGCAGGGGTTCCGCAACAGCACCACGCTGTCGAACAAGTACGGCGTATCGCTGGATCCGATCTCGCGCACCTTGGACGCGCACAGGGTGATGTCCTTCCTGGCCCTCGACGACCCCGCGCACCTGCGGCTGCGCACCCTGGTCTCGAAGGGCTTCACACCGCGCCGCATCCGCGAACTGGAGGCGCGCGTCACCGAGATCGCCGTGCAGCACCTCGACTCCGCTTTGCAATCAGACACTTTCGACTACGTCGACGAGTTCGCGGGCAAGCTGCCGATGGACGTGATCTCCGAACTCATGGGGGTGCCCGAGCCGGACCGCGCCCGCATCCGCGGGTTGGCCGACGGCGTCATGCACCGCGATGAGGGTCTTGCCGACGTTCCGGCTTCGGCCATGCATGCCTCGGCCGACCTGATGGTCTACTACGCCGACATGGTCGCCCAGCGGCGCAAGAAGCCCAGCGACGACCTGACGTCGGCGCTGCTGGAAGCCGAGATGGACGGCGACCGCCTCACCGACGACGAGATCATGGCGTTTCTGTTCCTGATGGTGGTGGCCGGCAACGAGACCACCACGAAACTGCTTGCCAACGCGGCGTATTGGGGCGCCAAGAACCCCGACCAGCTGGCACCGGTGTTCGACGACCACTCCAGAATCCCGTTGTGGGTCGAGGAGACGCTGCGCTACGACAACTCCAGCCAGATCCTGGCCCGTACCGTTTCCGGCGAGCTGACGCTCTACGACACCACGCTTCCCGACGGCGACGTCCTGTTGCTGCTGCCCGGTTCGGCCAACCGCGATGACCGAGTGTTCGAAGACGCCGATGAGTACCGCATTGGTCGCGAAATCGGTTCGAAGTTAGTGAGTTTCGGCAGCGGCGCCCACTTCTGCCTCGGTGCTCACTTGGCCAGGATGGAAGCACGGGTCGCGCTGACCGAACTGTTCAAGCGAATCCGCGGATACGAGGTCGACGAGGCCAACGCCGTCCGAGTCCATTCGAGCAATGTGCGCGGGTTCGCCCACCTTCCCATCACGGTGGAGGTCCGCTAGATGCCCCGCTTCGAGCCACTCCCCGACCGAAGGCCCGCGATCGTCGCCGGTGCCTCATCCGGAATCGGCGCCGCGACCGCGACCGAGCTTGCCGCGCGCGGCTTCCCGGTTGCGCTTGGTGCCCGGCGCGTCGAGAGGTGCCAGGCGCTCGTCGACCAGATCCGTTCTGGGGGTGGGGAAGCGATCGCCCTGCCGCTCGACGTCACCGACCCCGACTCGGTCAAGGGATTCGTGCACCGCGCCACCGATGAACTCGGCGACATCGAGCTGCTCGTGGCCGGCGCGGGAGACACCTTCTTCGGACGTGTGCACGAAATCAGCACCGACGCATTCGAATCGCAGGTGCAGATCCATCTCATCGGCGCCAACCGGTTGGCCACCGCGGTGCTGCCGGGAATGGTCGATCGCCAACGCGGTGACGTGATCTTCGTGGGATCCGACGTCGCGTTGCGCCAGCGTCCGCACATGGGCGCCTACGGAGCGGCCAAAGCGGCGCTGACGGCGATGGTCACCAACCTGCAGATGGAGCTCGAGGGCACAGGGGTGCGGGCGTCAATCGTGCACCCCGGTCCGACGAAGACCGGTATGGGTTGGAGCCTGCCTGCCGAATCGATTGGCCCAGCCCTCGAGGACTGGGCGAAATGGGGCCAGGCCCGCCACGACTACTTCCTGCGCCCGGCGGATCTCGCGCGAGCCATCGCGTTCGTCGCCGAGACGCCGCGCGGCGGTTTCATCGCGAACATGGAACTCCAGCCGGAAGCGCCGCTTGCCAACGCGCCCGAGGAACGTCAGCAACTCAAGCTAGGACCAGAGGGGATGCCGTCATGACCACCTTGACCGTGCCGCGGGTGTCCGGCGGGGAAGAAGAGCACGGCCATCTCGAGGAGTTCCGCACGGATCCGATCGCGTTGATGAACCGCATCCGCGAGGAATGCGGCGACGTCGGCTGGTTCCAGCTGGTCGACAAGCCCGTCATCTTCCTGTCCGGCGCCGAGGCCAACGAGTTCTTCTTCCGTTCCGCCGACGAGGATCTCGACCAGGCCGAGGCCTACCCGTTCATGACGCCGATCTTCGGCGAGGGCGTGGTGTTCGACGCCAGCCCGGAGCGGCGCAAGGAGATGCTGCACAACTCGGCGCTGCGCGGTGAGCAGATGAAGGGTCACGCGACCACCATCGAGGGCGAAGTCAAGAAGATGATCGCCGACTGGGGCGACGAAGGCGAGATCGAGCTGCTCGACTTCTTTTCCGAGTTGACCATCTACACCTCGACGGCGTGCCTGATCGGGCTGAAGTTCCGCGACCAGCTCGACGGCCGATTCGCGAACTACTACCACGAACTGGAACGCGGCACCGACCCGTTGTGCTACGTCGACCCGTACCTGCCGATCGAAAGCTTCAAGCGCCGCGACGAGGCTCGCGTCAAACTGGTTGCGCTGGTGCAGGAGATCATGGAGGGCCGCCTCGCCAACCCGCCGAACGACAAGGCGGACCGCGACATGCTCGACGTGCTGGTGTCGATCAAGGACGAGGACGGCAACGCCCGATTCTCCGCCCACGAGGTCACCGGCATGTTCATCTCGTTGATGTTCGCCGGCCACCACACCAGTTCGGGCACCTCGTCGTGGACGCTCATCGAGCTGATCCGGCACCCCGAGGTCTACGCCGACGTGCTCAAAGAACTCGAGGACCTGTACGCCGACGGCCAGGAGGTGAGTTTCCATGCGCTGCGCCAAATTCCGAAGCTGGACAACGTGGTCAAGGAGACCCTGCGGCTGCATCCGCCGCTGATCATCCTGATGCGCGTCGCCAAGGGCGAGTTCGAGGTTGCGGGCTTCCCCATTCACGATGGCGACTTCGTCGCCGCCTCTCCGGCGATCTCGAACCGGATTCCCGAGGACTTCCCCGACCCCGACGTGTTCAACCCGGACCGCTATAACAAGCCCGAACAGGCTGACGTCGCCAACCGATGGACGTGGATTCCCTTCGGCGCGGGCAGGCATCGCTGCGTCGGTGCGGCGTTCGCCACAATGCAGATCAAGGCAATATTCTCGGTTCTGTTGCGCGAGTATGAGTTCGAGATGGCCCAGCCCGCCGACACCTATCGCAACGACCACTCGAAGATGGTGGTGCAACTCGCCCAGCCCGCCAGGGTTCGGTACCGCAGGCGCACCGGATAGGAGAAGGAATGGCATCGTCGTCCTTCAAGGTCGAAGTAGACCTGGATCTGTGTCAGGGCCACGCGATGTGCGAAGTCGAGGCTCCGAACTACTTCCGCGTGCCCAAGCGAGGGCAGGTTGAGATCCTCAACGACACACCGCCGGAAGAGGATCGGGCCGAAATAGAACAAGCCGTGTGGGCCTGCCCCACGCAAGCACTGTCCATCAAAGAAGAGGATGACTGATCATGGCCGCATTGCCCCGCGAGCAATTGGAAGACTGGGTCGAGCGGTGGCTCCAGGTCAACCGCGACGCCGAAAAGGCCGGTGACTGGAGGCCGTTGGCGGACTTCTACGCCGACGACGCCACCTACGGCTGGAACATCGGCCCGAAGGAAGACGTGATGTGCATCGGGATCGGCGAGATCCGCGACATCGCACTGGGTCTGGAGATGGCCGGCCTCGAGGGTTGGCGCTACCCGTACCAAAAGGTGATCATCGACGACAAGATCGGCGAGATCGTCGGATTCTGGAAGCAGGTGGTCACAGATCCGGACGACCCCGCGAGCGCCGAGCGGGAGATCTACGGCATCGGCGGCAGCTGGTTCCGGCTTACCGACGTGGACGGGGCCGCCAAGATCGAGTGGCAGCGCGACTTCTTCGACTTCGGCCACGTGCAGAAGCTCTACCTGGACCTGATGAAGGACGGCAAGCTGTCCAAAGGGATGCAGGAGCGGATCGAACGCAGCCTGGCCGGAGAGAAGCTGCCTGGTTACTACCCGCTCGGTCAGTCGCCCGTCCCGATCTGGTAGACCGGCGGCAGCGGTGTGACCTAGATAACTTAGTCTGTCGCTACAGTTCTCCGACGAAAGCAGGACGCGATGAAGACAAAAGGTGCTCTCATCTGGGAGTTCAATCAGCCGTGGTCGATCGAGGAGATCGAGATCGGCGATCCCGTCAAGGACGAGGTCAAGATCCAGATGGAAGCGTCGGGGATGTGCCACTCAGACCACCACCTGGTCACCGGCGGCATCCCGATGGGTGGTTTTCCCGTGCTCGGCGGCCACGAGGGGGCGGGCATCGTCACCGAGGTCGGGCCCGGCGTCGAGGACATCGCCCCCGGCGACCACGTAGTCCTGTCGTTCATCCCATCCTGCGGCAAGTGTCAGTCGTGTCAGGCGGGGTTGCGTAACCTCTGCGACCTGGGCGCGGGCCTGCTCAACGGCGCCGCCGTCTCCGACGGCACCTTCCGCATTCAAGTTAAGGGCCAGAACGTCTTCCCGATGACGCTGCTGGGCACCTTCTCGCCGTACATGGTGGTCCACAAGAGTTCGGTCGTGAAGATCGACCCGTCGATCCCGTTCGAGGTCGCGTGCTTGGTCGGCTGCGGCGTCACCACCGGCTACGGCTCGGCGACCCGCACCGCAGATATCCGGCCAGGGCAAGACGTCGCGATCTTCGGCGTCGGCGGGGTGGGCATGTCGGCACTGCAGGGCGCGGTCAACGCAGGCGCCCGCTACGTCTTCGCCATCGACCCGGTGGAGTGGAAACGCGATCAAGCACTGAAATTCGGTGCTACCCATGTTTATCCGGACATCAACGCCGCGCTGGCTGGTATCGCCGAGGTCACCTGGGGTCTGATGGCGCACAAAGTGATCGTCACGGTCGGGGAGGTCAAGGGCGAAGACATCGACAACTACATGCTGGTCACCGCGAAGGGGGGCACCTGTGTGCTCACCGCGATCGGCAGCCTCCTCGACACCCAGGTCACGCTGAACCTGGCCATGCTGACCCTGATGCAGAAGAACCTGCAGGGCACCATCTTCGGCGGCGGCAACCCGCAGTACGACATCCCACAGCTGTTGTCGATGTACAAGGCGGGCAAACTCAACCTCGACGACATGGTCACGCGCCAGTACAAGCTGGAGCAGATCAACGAGGGCTACCAGGACATGCTGGACGGCAAGAACATTCGCGGCATCATTCGCTACACCGACGACGATAGGTAGGTCCACATGAGCAGCCCGTTGCGCGTTTTCCAGGTGGCGTCGGGAAATGTCGGCACCGAGATGATCAGGCGCATCCAGAACCACCCGGATCTGGAGCTCGTCGGGCTGCACTGCTATTCGCCGGACAAGGTTGGGCGCGATGTCGGCGAGGTCGCGGGCATCGGCCCGATCGGCGTGACCGCTACCGGCACCGTCGACGAGATCCTGGCCGCGCGTCCGGATTGCCTGACGTTTCACGGGGTCTGGCCCGACATCGAGCTGTACACGCAGGTGTTGGAGGCCGGCATCAACGTCGTCACCACCGCCGACTGGATCACCGGGCACCACCGCGACACCAACCATCGCCGCAACGGCACGACGGAATCCGACCTTCTGGCGGCGGCCTGCGAGCGCGGTCACTCGACGTTCTATGGCGCCGGCATGAACCCTGGTCTCGCGCAGATCCTCACGATCGTGCACTCGACCGACGTCGCCGACATCAAAAGCGTCACCTGCATCGAGTCGGTCGACGTGTCGTGCCATCACTCGGCCGAGACGTGGGAGAACTGCGGGTTCGGCAGGCCGGTTGACGACCCCGAGGTGCCGCGGCTTCTCGAGCTGGGCACCCGGGTGTTCGAGGACGGCGTGCGGTTGATGGCGGACTGCCTCGACATCAAGCTCGATGAAGTCAAGTTCGTCTACGAATTAGGTGCCTGCACAAAGGATGTCGACCTCGGCTGGTATCAGCTGCCCGCGGGATCACTGGGTGGGTGTGTGCTGCGCTACGTGGGCACGGTGGACGACGTCAAGCGGGTCGAGCTGCGCATGGACTGGCAGATGACCCCGCACACCGATCCGCATTGGGACATCCAGGGTTGCTACATCACCAAGATCGACGGTGACCCGTGCATCTACAGCAAGCACATGGTCCTGCCCAAGCCCGGCACCGATTTCTCATCGGTAGACGCGTTCGCGAAGATCGGCATGACCGTGACGGGCATGCCCGCGCTGAACTCCATTCGCGCAGTGGTCGACGCGCCGCCGGGCATCGTCACCAGCGCCGACCTGCCTCTGCGGGCGTTCGCCGGCCGATTCGCACGGTGACAAAACAATTCCCACATCTGTTGCAGCCGGGACAGATCGGCTCGATGTCGCTGCGCAACCGGTTGGTGATGTCTCCGATGGAGACCATGTACGGCACGCCGGACGGGCTGCCGTCGGAGCGCACCCGCGACTACTTCGCCGCCCGTGCCAAGGGCGGCGTCGGGCTGATCACCGTGGGCGCCACCGGGATCGACCACCACCACCCAGAGACACCGGGCGGGCTGCACCTCGGCACCGATGCCGCCGTCGAAGCCCACCGTGCACTGGTCGAGGTGGTGCACGAGCACGGCGCGAAGATCCAGCCGCAGATCGTGCACGCCGGACCCGACGGGCTCGGGCCGGAGATGCACGGCGTGACTTCGATTGGGCCGTCGGTCATTCCGTCGTACCTGACGGGCAGGCCGTCGACCGAGGTCACCCACGAGCAGCTCGTCGAGGTGTTCGACCTGTTCAAGGCGGCGGTGCGGCGCGCAGCAGAAGCCGGCTACGACGGCATCGAACTGCACGCCGCGCACGGCTACATGTTCCTCGGCTCGTTCCTGGCACCGCAGCGCAACCGCCGCACCGACGAATACCGCGGCGACTCTGTGAAGGGCCGCATCCGCGTGGTGCTCGAGGCGCTGGCCGCCATCCGTTCAGAGATCGGCGACGCGCTGCCCATCACATTGCGCATCTCCGGGTACGAACGCGTCGCGGGCGGTCGCCCGATGTTCGAAACCGCCCAGGTGGCACCGCAACTGGTGGCCGCAGGAGTCGACGCCTTCCATGTCAGCGGCGGCGTGATCGACAGGCTGGTCACCGGCATGGTCAACTGCGCCGACGACGGCGACGCACTCAACGTCGGCGCCGCCGCCGCCGTCAAGCAGGTGGTCGATGTGCCGGTCATCGCCGTCGGCCGCATCCACGATCCTGAGCGCGCCGAGCAGATCCTCGCCGACGGCCGAGCGGACTTCATCGCGATGGGTCGGCCGATGCTGGCCGATGCCGAGCTGCCGACCAAGGTCGCCTCCGGCCACGCCGACCGCGTGCGCAAGTGTATTTCGTGCGAAAACTGCATCGACGCCATGGAACAACGTTTCTCGGTCGACTGCGCCGTCAACCCGCGAACCGGCAAGGAGCGCGAGCTCGCCGCCCCCCGCGCGTCCAACCCCAAGAAGGTGGTGGTGATCGGCAGCGGGCCGGCAGGCATGGAGACCGCGCGGGTGGCCGCCGAACGAGGACATCACGTCACGCTGTTCGAACGCAGCAACCAGACCGGCGGCGCTCTGCTGTGGGCGTCGATCCTGCACCCCGAGAACGAGCCGTTCCTGCAGTGGTTGCGCGAGCGAGGTTGGCCGCAGTTCAGTGAAGGTCGAACTGGGACACGAGGTTACGGCTGACGATGTCGTCGACCTGCAGCCCGACGCGGTGGTGGTGGCCAACGGCGGTCTGGTGGTGCTGCCAACCATCCCCGGTTCCGACCTGCCGCACGTGCAGACAGGGCAAGCGCTGCGCGAGCGGTTTGGCGGTTGGCGACAGCGACTGGTTCGCCCCAAGGCCGTTCGCCTGGCGTCCAAGGCCTGGATGCCGCTCGGCCGTCGCGTGGTCATCGTCGGCGCCGACCTTGTCGCGCTGGAGCTCGCCGAATTCCTCGCCGCGCGCGGCCGGCTGGTGTCGGTGCTCGAGGCCGACAAGACGATCGCTCCGGAACTGGGCAACAAACGCAAGACCGAACACATGGACCGGCTCGACCGGTTGGGCGTTGCGGTGCATGCTCGTGCCGCCGTCGAGGAGATCGTGCCAGACGCCGTCGTCTTCACACCGTACGGCGGCACCAGCCGCCGCCTCGCCGCGGACAGCGTCGTCATCGCGGGCACCCTGCAACCGAACACCGAACTGTACGAGAAGCTCGTCGCCGCCCTGCCCAACACGAGCGTGACCGCCGCAGGCGACTGCACCGGGCTCGGGCTCATCCGCAAGGCGACCGAAGACGGCGCCCGCGCCGCCTGCGCCATCTAACAAAAGGAGTGAATAACCATGCCCGAAACCAACACAGAGACCGTTCAGCAGTCACCGGTCGTCATCGCATCGGAGTCGTCGTGGCGGTGCGTCCAGGCGGGCGACAAAGCGGGTTGGCTCGCGCTGATGGCCGACGACATCGTCATCGAGGACCCGATCGGCGAAGCCGTCACCAACCCGGACGGCAACGGGATTCGCGGCAAGGAGGCGGTGGGCGCGTTCTTCGACGCTAACATCGGCCCCAATCAGCTGACCGTCACCCGCGAGGAGACGTTCCCGTCGAGTTCTCCGACGGAGATCGCTTACATCCTGGTGCTGCGCACACGGTTCCCGAACGGGTTCACCGCGACCGTGCGTGGCGTATTCACCTACAAGGTCAACGACGCCGGACTGATCACGAACCTGCGCGGCTTCTGGAACATCGACGCCATGCAGTTCGCCCAAGAGGGCGACGGCAATTAGGCAACCGCTGGCCGGTCGCGGCGCCGTTGTCGTCGGCGGCACGCGCGGCGTCGGTCTGGCGGTGGCCGAGCTGCTGGCCGAGCACGGCGCAGGCGTGGTGGTCAACGGACGTGACGCCGATGCGGCAAGCGAAGCGGCTCAACGCATTCCCGGAGCGATGGCGTTTCCGGGCTCGCCTGCCGATCCTGCCATCGCCGACGCGCTAATAGACACCTGCACAGAGAATTTCGGCAGCGTCGACGTCCTGGTGAATTGCGCGGGCACCGCGGGGCTTGCCGGCGAGTCGATCCTCAAAGTCACCAGCGCCAAGTTTCGCGACCTGCTCGACGCCCACCTCGGCACGGTGTTCGAGACGTGCCGCGCCGCGGCGCCGCACATGGTCGCGCGGGGTGCCGGATCCATCATCACCACCAGCTCGTTCGCGTTCCTCGGCGACTACGGCGGGACCGGCTATCCGGCGGGCAAGGGCGGGGTCAACGGGTTGACGCTGGCGATCGCCGCCGAACTCAAGGAGCACGGTGTACGGGCGAACGTCGTGTGCCCGGGCGCGAAGACGCGGCTCTCGACCGGTCCGGAGTACGAGGCCCACATCGTCGAGTTGAACCGCCGCGGCCTACTGGATGAGGTGAGCACGCAGGCCGCACTCGACGCCCCGCCGCCCGAGTACGTCGCGCCGACGTTCGCCTACCTCGCTGGCGATCTCGCCAAGGACGTCACGGGTCAGATCTTCATCGCCGCAGGCGGTTTCGTGGGCCGCTTCGACCGCCAAAAGCCGTCACTCCTTGGTTACCGCGACCATCACGACTCGCCGCCGTGGTCGGTCGACGAGATCAACGCGATGGTCACCCGCTGAAGTCGGTCATTCATCCGGCAACGGATGGTCGCGATACTGCTCACGCAGCTTCATCTTCAACAGCTTGCCGGTGGCGGTGTGGGGCAGTTCGTCGACGAAGACCACGTCGTTGGGCAGCCACCACTTGGCCACCTCACCGGACAGGCAATCGATCAACTCCTCGCGGGTCACCGTGTGCCCGGAACGCACTACGGCGAGCAGCAGCGGGCGCTCCTGCCACTTGGGATGCGGCACACCGATAACGGCGGCCTCGGCCACCGCGGGATGGCCGGTCGCCGCGTTCTCCAGGTCTATTGAGCTGATCCATTCGCCGCCGGACTTGATGACGTCCTTTGAGCGGTCCACCAGGTGGACGTAGCCCTCGGGGTCGATCGTCGCGACGTCGCCAGTCGGGAAGTACCCCTCCGCGTCGAGCTTGCCGCCGCCCTCACCCTTGAAATACCCGCTGGCGATCCAAGGACCGCGAACGAACACCTCTCCGAACGCCTTGCCGTCCCACGGCAGCGGACGGCCGTCGTCGTCAACGATCTTGAGATCGACACCCCAGATTCCGTGGCCCTGTTTGAGTTTGAGCTTCAGCTGCTCCTCGGCCGGCAGCTCGGCATGTTTGGTCCGCAACCTACCGATGACACACAGCGGACTGGTCTCCGTCATGCCCCAGCCCTGCACGCTGTCGGCACCGAAGTCGCGCTCGAAGCGTTCGACCATCGATGCAGACAGCGCTGCACCACCCACACCGGCAAACTGCAGCCCGATCTCGTGGGGGTCTATCTCGGGGTGCTCGTCGAGATAGGCGAACAGCATCATCCACACCGTTGGAACACCCTGCGTGTAGTTGACGTGCTCGTCACGCATCAGCCGATAGACACTCTCGCCGTCCAGATGCGGGCCGGGCAGTACCAACCGGGCGCCGACCATCGGCGCGGTATAGGGCGTGCCCCAGGCGTTGGCATGGAACATCGGGACCACGACCAGCAGCGAGGACCCGCTGTGGACGTCGAGGTTGTCACGGGACTGCGCCGTCAGCGCGTGCAGCATCGTCGAACGGTGCGAGTACAGCACCCCTTTCGGGTTGCCGGTCGTACCGGACGTGTAGCACAGCGACGAGGCACTGCGTTCGTCGAACTCCGGCCAGGTATAGGCGGTCGACTGAGATCCGATCAGCTCGTCGAAGCACAGCAACTCGGGCACATCGATGTCGGGCATGTGCTCGCAGTCGGTCATCGCGATAAAGGCGCGGACGGTCTTCAGTTGCGGCGCAAGCTGTTCCACCAGCTGTGCGAACGTGATGTCGAAGAACAGCACCTGATCTTCTGCGTGATTGATGATGTAGGTGATCTGGTCGGCGAACAGCCGGGGATTCACGGTGTGCAGCACCGCGCCAGAACCGGAGACACCGTAGTACAGCGCGAGGTGACGGTCGCTGTTCCACGCCAGCGTGCCTACGCGGTCGCCAGGCTGAATCCCGAGCTGGGTCAGGGCGTTGGCGACCTGCTTGGACACCTCGCGCACCCCGGCCCAGTTGGTACGCCGGATCGGTCCCTCGGGCAGGCGCGACACGATCTCGGTGTCCGGGTGATACGTCGCCGCGTGCTCGATCAGTGACGAGATCATCAGCGGGTGGTCCTGCATCAGTCCCAGCATCGCGCCTCCTCTGCAAGTGCCTAGAGGCTAGCGATCACCGCACGTCAGAGGCGGTGCATTCCGAAAACCCGCCGCAAAGCCACGAATCGGACCAGCGTCGCGACGAGGTTGGCCACCACCAAAACCGACAGTTCTGCCACCTTGCCGACCGTCGGGTCGAAGCGGTGCAGCACGAACAATGAGCCGCTGGTGATGGCGAGACAGAACATGAACACCAACAGCCCGTGCACCTGATGACGCGTGACGCCGGTGCGGCCACGGATGTGGAATGTGAACGCGCGGTTGGCCGCGGTGTTGCCGATCGCGGTGATCAACAACGCCGTCAGGTTAGCGACCTGGGCGCCCATGACCGGGTGCAACACCAGATAGAGCAGGGCGTAGGCGATGGTGCTGGCGATGCCGACGATGCCGAACCGGACCATCTGGCCCACCATGCCGCGCGGCACACCCGGCACCAGCGGCTCGCGGCCAAGGCTGCGCTGCAGCTCGCGAACCGGCAGCGCGCCGGTGGCCAGCGCGCGGCCCACCCGCCAGCAGCCCTTCAGGTCGTTGATCGCGGTGTTGACGATGTCGACGCGCGAGTCCGGATCGTCGACCCAGTCGACCGGC
Organism: uncultured Actinomycetota bacterium; assembly: GCA_963770305.1. GTDB lineage: Bacteria > Actinomycetota > Actinomycetes > Mycobacteriales > Mycobacteriaceae > Mycobacterium. Next base: position 29,311 of record CAVYPB010000028.1, on the reverse strand, counting down.
ACCTCGTGGATGCGCAACCCGGCGCGTTCGGCGATCACCAGCAACTCGGTGTCGAAGAACCAGCCGGTGTCGACGACCAGCGGCAGCAGTTGTCGCGCCACGTCGGCGCGCACGGCCTTGAAGCCGCACTGCGCATCGGAGAAGCGGGCACCGAGCACGCCACGCAGGATCAAGTTGTAACTGCGCGAGACGAATTCGCGTTTCGGACCGCGCACCACCCGCGACGACGCCGCCAGCCGGGAACCGATCGCGACATCCGAGTGCCCCGAGATCAACGGCGCCACTAGAGGCATCAACGCCGACAGGTCGGTGGACAGGTCGACATCCATGTATGCCACCACGTCAGCCTGCGACGTCATCCACGCGGTGTACAGCGCCCCGCCGCGGCCCTTGGCGTCGAGGTGGATGACGTCGACGTCGGGCAGCTGCTCGGCGAGCGCCTCCGCCACGGCCAACGTGTTGTCGGTGCTGGCGTTGTCGGCGATCGTGATTCGCGACGGGTAGGGCACCTCGGTTGCCAGATAGTGATGCAGCCGGCGGACGCTTCCCGGAAGGTCGCGCTCCTCGTTGTAGACCGGGATCACAATGTCGAGGACGCAGCGGCGCGTTGGGCGAGCGGCCACCTCGGCCGTGCGGGGAGCCGCCAGGTCGGTCATGGTGTCGAGCGTCTCTAAGTAGTCTGCCACCCCACTGCGGCGCGGCTGGGAGCTTGCTGGAATGCTCATGCCTATGGCGACCGTGTTCACCAAGATCATCAATGGGGAGCTGCCGGGCCGGTTCGTTTATGAGGACGACGACATAGTGGCGTTCTTGACCATCGCGCCGATGACACATGGCCACACACTGGTCGTGCCGCGCGATGAGATCGACCAGTGGCAGGACGTCGAGCCGGCGGTGTTCGGCCGAATCATGGAGGTCTCGCAGCTGATCGGCAAGGCCGTGTGCATGGCGTTCGGCGCGGAGCGTGCCGGGGTGATCATCGCGGGGCTCGAAGTGCCGCACCTGCACGTGCACGTCTTCCCCGCCTACAATCTGACCGACTTCGGGTTCGCCAATGTCGACAACAACCCGTCACCGGAATCCCTCGACGAGGCGCAGGCCAAGATCAAGCACGCGTTAGCTCAGCTCGCGTGAGCCGCCACGTCCGCGATTCGCGGCAGGTTGACCTTGAAGCGGCAGCCCTGCCCGGGCGCGGTGGCGACGGTGACCGCGCCGCCGTGCGCGAAGACCAGCGAGTCGACGATCGACAGGCCCAGCCCGGTGCCGCCGCTGGCCCGGGCCCGTGACGAGTCGGCGCGGTAAAACCGCTCGAAAACCCGGTGCGCATCCTCCTTGCTCATGCCGGGGCCCTCGTCGCATACCTCGAGCACCGCGTTGTCCTTGTCGGTGCCGACCCGCACAGTGATGCCCGCGCTTTCGGGGGTGTGCTGCATCGCGTTGGCGACCAGGTTGCCAAGCACCTGGCGCAGCCGCGCCTCGTCGCCGAGCACCTCCGGGGTGCCAGGCCCGTCGAACACCTCCATGGTGATCTTGCGTTCGGGCGGCGCGATCGACTGCGCATCGTGCACGGCGTCAGTGGCGATGGCCAGCAGGTCGACGCGGCGCCGTTCCAGCGGCCGCTGCTGGTCGAGCCGGGCCAGCAGCAGCAGGTCCTCGACGAGCAGACCCATGCGGCGGGACTCGCTCTCGATTCGGCTCATCAGCATCTCGACGTCGCTGGCGGCGCCCTGCCGATACAACTCGGCGAAGCCGCGGATCGTCGTTAATGGCGTGCGCAGCTCGTGACTGGCGTCGGTGATGAACCGGCGCATCCGGTCCTCGGAGCCGCGGGCCGCCTCGGCCGACGAGTCCGACGACGCCACCGCCCGCTGGATCTGCGCGAGCATTCCGTTGAGCGCCAACGACAGTCGGCCGACTTCGGTGCGCGGGTCGCGTTCGGGGACGCGACGGTCGAGCTGTCCGGCGGCGATCGCCGCTGCGGTCTGCTCCACCTCGACCAGTGGGCGCAGGCTGCGATTGACCACCCAGTACCCCGCAACGCCGAGCACCAGCAGCACCGCACACCCGATGCCGAACTGCGCGTAGACCAGCGCGCGCATCGTCGACTGAACGTCGGAAAGGTCCATCGCGACGGTGGTCAGCTCGCCGTGCAGCCCGCGCACACTCATCGCCCTCCATTTGACGTCCGAGTGGTCGATCGAGCCGACGGTAACCGGCACAGGTCCCACGTCGTTGTCGGCGGGCAGCGCGGGCTCCCCCGCGCGGTCGTTGACCGCCATCCAGATGCGTCCGTCGGGACCGATGCCGCGCACGTAGAAGTCCGACGGCGGGCGGGCGGGATTGGGTCCTTCGATCGGCGGGGACGGCACCCGGCGCGGAGCCTGCGCCCAGCTGCGGGAGGCGTCGAGCAGCGTCTCGTCGACGCGGTTGGTCAGGTCGTGGCGCAGGATCGTGGTGACCGCGATACCGGACGCGAGCAGGCCGCAGGCCACCAGCACAAGGGTGGCGGCGACCAGCGCGACCCTTAGGGGTATGCCTCGCCCGCGCAGTGCCGCCATACCCCTATTGTCGCGAATAGATCAGCTGCACTGTTGGCTCTTCGCGCAAGCGCTCATCGGTGTTCTCGGCTCTTCCCGCAAGCGCTCATCGCGGTTCACGCAGGACATATCCGACGCCCCGCAATGTGTGGAGAAGACGCTTCTCGCCGGTGTCGATCTTGCGGCGCAGGTAGGACACGTAGGACTCAACGACGTTGACGTCGCCGCCGAAGTCATAGCGCCACACGTGGTCGAGGATCTTGGGCTTCGACAGCACGGTGCCCGCGTTGATGATGAAGTACCGCAGCAGCGTGAACTCTGTCGGCGACAGCGAAACCGGCTCGCCGGCCTTCCAGACTTCGTGGGTGTCCTCGTCGAGTTCGATGTCGGCGAAGGTGAGCCGGGCGTTGCGGGGTGCCTCGATGCCGCGGCCGGTGCGGCGCAGGATGACCCGCAGCCGCGCGACCACCTCTTCCAGGGAAAACGGCTTGGTGACGTAGTCGTCGCCGCCCAGGGTCAAGCCGGCGATCTTGTCCTGCAGGGAGTCGCGGGCGGTCAGGAACAGCGCGGGCGCTTCGACGCCGTCGGCGCGCAGCCGGCGCAGCAGCCCGAACCCGTCCATGCCGGGCATCATCACGTCGAGGATGACGGCGTCCGGGCGGACTTCACGCGCCTTGTCAAGGGCGGCGGGGCCACTGGACGCGGTATGGACCTCGAATCCCTGGAACTTCAAGCTCACCGAGAGCAGTTCGACGATATTGGTCTCGTCATCGACGACGAGGACCCTCGCCTCGGGGGTGTTCTCAGGTAATGCAGCCATCGCCATTCCGCTAATCTCCACGACTTCACTTGGAATCATGCTGCATGAAGCCTGTTAACTTCCTGTGAGTTTCATTCCAGGCATGACTTCGGAAGGACGGGGCGTGCCGACCCCACCCCCATACACTGGGCCACATGAACCTCGGCAAAACGCTGACGGACCTTGCCACCGCGCCGCTGCGGGCTGGTCTGGCCGTCGCCGACGCCGGCCTGGGCATGGCCAACGATGCACTGGGGATGGCGCAGCGGACGCTCGGCGACGCGAACTCGCAGCCCAGGTCGGGGCCGGGGTCGTTCGCGCACATGCTGGGCATCGACGACGCGGTCGAGCGGGCAAACCGGCTGGCCAAGCTGATGGATGACGACGCACCCCTCGGGCGGGCGCTGGCACCCAACGGTCCGATCGACCGGCTGCTTCGGCCAGGTGGGCTGGTCGATCAACTGACCGCCGAGGGTGGGCTACTGGACCGGCTGACCTCCGAGCGCGGCGCCGTCTCGCGGGCGCTGGCCCCCGGCGGGCTGGTCGACCAGGTGACATCCGAAGGCGGATTGATGGATCGGATGACCACCGACGACGGTGCGCTGTCGCGGGTCATCGCCCCAGGTGGGCTGGCCGATCAACTTCTCGCCAACGACGGTCTGATCGAGCGAGTGCTGCGCGAGGACGGTGTGGCCGACCGCCTGCTGGCCGAGGGCGGACTGCTCGACACCCTGACCGCGGAGAACGGGCCGCTGCTGAAGCTGGCGGACGTCGCCGACACTTTGAACAGGCTGGCGCCCGGGTTGGAGGCACTGGCGCCGACGATCGACGCGCTGCACGACGCCGTCATCACGCTGAGCCAGGTGGTCAATCCGCTGAGCAGTATCGCCGACCGGATTCCGCTGCCGGGCCGGCGCCCGAGGAGCCGTTCATCGTCGCGGACCGTGACGTCGCAGCGCGTCATCGACGCCGACGAGTGACCCGATAAACTCAGGGCCCGCAGGCCTCCTTAGCTCAGCGGTAGAGCACTCGCCTTGTAAGCGAGCGGTCGTCAGTTCAATCCTGACAGGAGGCTCCATCAGAAGATCATTCCTACCTGCGGAAGCATGTTTCTGAGCGGGTGAAGACATGTTCGATTCCGGCCCTCATTGACACGACGGTGACACAACTCGCTGCAAACACACCGCCGCGATTTTGAGTGCGTCGTTCTGGGAGTGAACATAGGTCCGCATGGTGAACGCGGGGTCGGCGTGCCCAAGCCATGCCGACACCACCACGATCGGCACACCCTGAAGATGCATCAGCGTCCCGCACGTATGGCGAGCGTCATGCAGCCGGATCGGTGGCACCTTCGCCGCCACGCACAGCGCCCGCCAGTAGTTGCTCATCGTGTCGGGGTGATACGCGCGACCCGCCTCGTCGCAGACCACATGCTCGCCCTGCCCGTAATCGGGTCCGAGCGCAAACCTTTCAGCCTTCTGGGTTGCCTGGGCGCGGCGCAGCGCCGCCGTAAGGGCGGGGCTCAGCGGAAGGGTGCGGCCCGAGCCGTCGGTCTTCGGGTCGGAGTCCATCGCCTGCCCGTTCACCGACACCCGGTTGTGCGCCACAGTGAGGGTGCCGTCCTTCAAGTCAACGTCGCTCCAGCGAAGGCCACACAGCTCGCCGCGCCGCAACCCCGACAGTGCCAGGTGCCAGGCGTGCGCCAGGCGGTCGGCCTCCGCATGCTTGAGCAGCCTCTTGACCTCGGCATCGGTGAAGGTCTTCATCTTCTGTTTGGGCCGCGGCAGCCGGTCGACTAGCGCCGCCACGTCGCGCACCAGCACGCCTTGCTTCACCAGACCGCCGAGCACCTGTGAGATCAGGTTGAGCATCGGGTTGATCGAGTTCGCGCCCCACTTGCGCCGCTGGCCTGAGCAGTGGCCGATAGCGAGGTCTGACACCAGCTGATCCAACTGCGCCTTGGTGAGCTTCTGGACCGGCAGATCACCGTGGCGCTGGCGCAGCGGCCTTAAGGCGTGTTCGTAGGCGGCGCGCGTGGTCGGCCGGATTCTGTGGCGACCAGCCAGCCAGCTCGCGCATGCTTGCTCGACAGTCAGGTCGGACGAGTTGACGAACGTCCCGGCTGCGACACCGTTCTGGATCTCGGCGAGCGCCGCGCGGGCGGCCTTCTCGGAGGCGTATCGCCTCTTGGTCTGCGCCCGGCTTCTACGCACCGACACCGTTCCGTCGTCGTTCTCGACCACGACATCACGCGTCGACCCATCGACGCGCACCTCATAGCGAGTGACCTTCTTCCCAGTCGCCCGTTCGGTGACGACGAGCTTGCGGATCTGGGGTGGGAGCTGCTGCCTGCTCATTTTGTTTCCTCCTTGCTTTTGACATCCGCTTCCGCAGTCGGCGCCGGAATTGTGACCAAGGATGCGCCAGCGAATGCGGCAGCAGTGCTCTTCATGATGTCGTCCATTCGGTTCAGTTTCTCGGTTAGCTCGGCGACTTCCCGGCCCGGCCACATGGGTCCGGGGCCTCCGGTGAACGAGGCGGTCGCGTGGAATGTCGAAGTTCGTTGGCCCGGCAGCATCTCTATGTCGTCATCCGGTTCGCCCGGGAACAGCAGCCGTAGCGGCGGCACCCCAAGGGCCGCGGCGATCACAAACAGGTCGGCCACGTCGAGGCTTTTTTTGCGGCCGGACTCGTAGTTGGCGATCTGTGAGCGGCTGATGCCATAACCGAGCCGCTCGGTTTCGTCCGCGAGTTGCTGCGCCGACAGCCGTCCCTGGCGGGCGGCCCTGATGGCCTGCGCGATACGCGCGTGCAGCACCCCGCCCCAATCCTGATCTTGTGTCATGAAGACACAGTCTAGCACGCATTTGTGCGAACCTGCTAAGACTGATAGAACTCTACTCAGCGACACAATTCGAACATTAATCGTGTCGCCACTACACACCGGAGGTTTTAAATGACAGATGCATTGGCGGCCGAGGTCGCGCGCCTTAACTCCATCGAACAAGTCCAGACTCGCCTCGGCATCGGCCGCAGCATGGTCTTTGAACTCATCGGGTCCGGGAAGTTGCGGTCGGTGTCGATCGGCCGCAGGCGATTGGTCCCCGAAACTGCGATCGCCGAGTTCATCGAGGCGCTCGAAGCTGGCGGATAGGCCGATGCCACCTAACCTACGGAACGGCCGCCCCGGCGGCGATGACCCCGCCGGTGCCGTGAAAGCAGCTCAGATTTCTACCCCTCAGGCCGGAATGGGTTCTTGTCCGCGGTGTCGGCCACGCTGGGGAGGGCTCAAGACGGCGCACTGCGCCGCCTGCGGCGAAACCTTCACTGTTGTCGCCGCTTTCGACAAGCACCGAGTCGGATCGCATACGGACGACAGTCGACACTGCGTCCACCCGGCCACCGTCGGACTCGTCGACGCGGGCCGGGCTTACAGCTGCTGGGGCTTCCCTGGGCGCGGCGAATACGAGGGCGACTTGTGACCGAAGCGCTGCCGGGTGCTGCCCGCCCATACGATCGCTATCCGCCAGGACGCCCTGGTGTGGGTCTTCCAGGAGATCGCCGAGCTGAGCAAGGCCTCGGGGCGGACCGGTGGCCCGCCGTGATCGAGGACCTTCCCGAGGAGCACACCCCCAACCGTGCCCTGCCGCAGTGGGCCATCGACTCGCTGCTGTTCGGCATGCCGAAGTACACCTCGTCGGCCAAGATCTGGGGCCAGATGCTCAAGATCGCGATGAGCGCACAAGCGCGTGGCTGGAGTCAGACCGACTTCGAGAACGAGGTCACCAAGGTCGAGCGCCGCAAGAACGGCATGGGTCAGAAGCTCCTCACCGAGCACAAGCTGTGGCTTCAGCTGAAGGCTCACAGCCGCGGCGACGGCCACGCCCTCCAGCAGCTGGAGAAGGCCTGGGCGCAGGGCATCGAGCACCGGATGAACCAGGGCTTCCACACCGCCGAGGATCTGATCGCCAACGCCGTCGAGGCGGCATGGGCCTGGGAGGACCGTCTCACCGAAGGCAGGGATGGCCTGCTCGACACCGAGATGCTGGTGATGTCCTACGTCATCGCCTCTATCGAGAAGCGCCAGATGACCAGGGTCACCTGCTCGGTCCGCGAGATCGGGGAGTTCACGGGCCTCCCGAAGTCCACCGCGTACCGCGCCCTGAAGAGCCTGACCGAGAAGGGCTTCCTCGTGCAGGTCTCCCGAGGCACCTCGTCCAAGAAGCCCAGCAACCGCAGGGCGGCGATCTACCGCCTCGGTGACCCGGAGAACCTGCGTTACGGCGGACGTGGTGGTCCCAGCACCAAGGCCTATGCGTACAAGCATTTCGTAGAAGGGCGGGACTCACCGGAGTGGGAGTGGGTCCACCACCGAGGGGTGTGCATCTGGGGTCAGGGCCTGGCCCCGACCCCCGTTACCTCGTGGCCCCTATCTATTGGGACATAGGAGCACTACCCAGGGATGTCCTATGTCCCCCCCGCGGACATCGAATTGGGTGTTACACCGTTTGACCAGGTAAAACAGCACCAATAGCCCTCTGACCAGGAGAAATAGGAATGAGTAGGAACAACGGCATCACCAAGAACAAGAGAACCAACAAGCACAGCAGCAGCATCAGAGCGCGCAGGAGCGCAAGCGACCTGCGCGACCAGGAGCTACTGGCCTCCGCCTGGAGGGAGCTGCGCAACAAGCCGAGGGCAGACAGAAGTGGCTGCTTCCGTGCCATGTACCCAGGCGAGTGCCCGCGATGCGAGAGGCGGCCAGGTGGTGGCGCGGGTGTACCGCGACCAGGGAAACTCGGTGCATCATGGTCAGACGGCTACATCATCGGCCACATCATCGACTTCGGACTGTGCCGTAGTCGGGTCGAGATAGGCCAGGTAGTCCTCGTTGGCGATGGGGATGTCGGCGAGCACCTCGTCGGGTAGGTCGAACGCGTCGACCAAGGTCATCATGAAGGGTGCCAGCTCCGCGATCAGTGTGTCGATGGTGGCGGGCAGTTGCCGGACGTGTTCGGCCGTCAGACGGCCGTCGGCGAGCAGGTCGCCGGAGTGCTCCTTGAGCTGCCCGAGCAGGAACAGCTGACACAACCGGTGCAGCAACGAGCGAGCGATGGAGTCGGTCGTGCGCTCCACGACATCGAGGAACTCGACCGCGGCCCGCCATTGGGTATGAGCGCGGACCGCCGCGAGTGCCGGGATTACAGCGGCGTTCAAGGTGTCGAGTGGGTCCGCGCTCGCGGCGGTGCGCATGGCTTCGTGCGATCGCATCTCCCAGATGTGTTCGGCGTGCAGTAACAGGTCCCGCAGGAAGGGCAGCTCCGTGAGCTTCCGCTCGCCCGTCGGTACGGCCGACTCGTCGACCGCGACAGGCTGGCTGTTCGACATCCGTTGTGCAGCGGCCTTGACCAAAATGGGCAGGTTGTCGCCTTCTGCCGTGATCACGCCTTCGACATTCGTGAGGTAGTTCGCGAGCCGGTTGATTGGGAACAGCGCCTGGGCTCCGCACCGCTCCCGGCATTCGCTGAAGATCCATCGGGCCTCCCAGCTAAGCCAGGCCTTGGTCATCGCGACCAGCCGCTCGGCGCTGTCTGGATCGGCGTCGCCGATTGTCAGCCATTCCCGTAGCACGGCCCGGTGGAGGAAGGTCATGGCATAGGCGGTGGCCAGTGCCTTGATCAGCGGTGCGTGGTGGCTGCGCAGCGAGGCCACCGGCACCCGGTTCCCACGGCCAAGGCCGCTGACTTCCCGGTGGTGGGCGTAGCGCACCGCGATGGCCAACGAGGCTCTGCTGGCACCGACAATGCCGCTGCTCAGGGTCAACTTGCCCAGCGTGACCCGTTTGATCGAGCACAGGAACCGCTGACGCTGCTTGGCGATCGCACTGGTGAAGGCGCCGTCGGCAGTGAGTCGACCGTGCTCGCCCTGCAGCATCGCGTGCCGCGGCACCCGGACGTGATGGAACGACGTGATGCTGTGATCGACCGGATTGCCCATCCGTTCCGGCAGCATCGTTACTTCGATGCCCGGGAGGAACCCGGACTCATCGGACAGCGGGACCAGGAATAGGAATACACCGTGATCGTCCTTGCCCACCAGCAGGCGGGCCGCGACCACTGCGGTCTTGGGTCCACCGATCAGGCTCGTGTTCGGCATGTACTTGCGGGCACCGAGGGAGGGAGAATGCACGACGAACTCGTCGGTGGTCGGGTCGAATGTCGCCGTGGTCTCCAAGGCGGCGACGTTGTTGCCATGTGACAGTTCGGTGCATAGGAAGGTGCCGATACGACGGATCTCGGTGAAGTCGGACAGGTCGCGTTGCGTGTCCGCGTCGTGGTCGACCAGGCTGCCCAGAAACAGGTTGTAGTGGATCGCGGCCACAGTCGCGAACGCGCCGTCCGCCACCACGGCCCACTCGAACATCCCGCAGAGCCGATAGGGACTTGCCGGGAACGTCTCGGCCGATTCGATCGTGTCGCCCAGCGCTCGCAATCGTGCGTATGACTGCTCCGTCTGCTGGTCGTCGGATAGGCCCGGCCGATAGCGGAACGCGGGTTCGGCGATGAGCAGCCGCCAGCGTTCGTGATCGGACTCCTCGTATTCGGTGAACAGCGCCGCTGTGAGGGCGCGCCGGGCGGCTGCCTCCGGACCTGTGGCTACCGCAAGCATCCGCCGCATGTGATTCCCTTCCCTAGGGTTCTTTCGCTGGATTTGATGTGGGTGGCGAAGATTCCTGGCGGCCGACGGGCTGCCGCCAAGCCGCCTCGGTAGTCATGGTGCAGGCGCGCGGTCTCGCCGACGTGAGTACTTGGGTACTCGACTTTCCGACATCCGATCCACATTCGGTTCGGACCGCCACCATGAGGACGACTGGCCGACCGGGACGTTCAGGACGCTTAACGGCCTTGAGGAGGAGACCCCGCCACGCCGCACTCGCGGGAAGCTTGTGGGACGCCCTGATCGCGCCGGATCGTGCGGTGGTTCTCACCATGGCGGCGGGGTCGTGAGCCGGGGAGTCGATTCTGTGGCATGGCTGCAGCGAAAATGTCTGGACACCCCTCGATGAACAGGTGTCCACCAGGCCACTTTTCGGCTGTAGGCAGACTGCAGGCCAATAACGGCAGGTGTCGTGAGGCGGGGGAGCAATAGCCGGCGACGCGGGTGTAGCCGAAGCCTACTGATCGCAGCAGTGATGAAAACGGGCGAGTTCTCGCCCGATAACTTGCCGCATGGCACAGGTGAGCGACCTGCATTTACGCAGGTGAGCATGGCCAACAGCACGTAGGCACTCCGAAGATGCCCGGCGAACCGCCTCGGGTGCAGCCCAGCAAGAAAGTGGCGGCGAACTGGGATGATGCGGGGAATCCGGTCTAGCCCATGGCTAGCATGGCATGCACTTGCCCGATAACCTTGATACGTGTCCGAGACTCTGGAATCACTGCGCGCCAGCTTTAACCGTTCCCTGCGGGTGGAGGGCAAGGCCGACCGCACCCTGGTGCTCTACGGCCAGTCGACTTGCCGGTGTGACCGTCCGCCTTCATCCGCTTCGCAGTGGCGATGTGCTCGGTGTCGTCGACCTTACGGGGCCGTCCGAACCTGGTGTCGTTGGCGCGAGACGACTCTCTTTTCAGCGCCGTTCGCTCCCTGATGAGTTCGCGCTCGTACTCGGCGAGAGACCCTAGAACACCGATCATCATTCGGCCAGCGGCAGTCGAAGAATCGATGCCGTCGGACGTCGACACCAGGGTCACACCCATCTCGGTCAGAGTCTTAACGGTCTCCAGGATATGGAGCATGTTGCGCCCGAGCCGGTCGAGCTTCCACACCACCACGGTGTCACCGGCGCGCAGCTGATCCATCAGGGCCGCCAGACCGGGGCGGTCGTCCCGAGCGCCAGACATGGTGTCCGAGTAGATCTTCGATGCACCGGCTGCCTCCAGAGCCTGGTTCTGTTGGTCGAGGGTCTGCGCCACGGTGCTCACGCGCGTGTAGCCGAACAGCATGCCAGCGGTCAGCGGACTGACGTCGTCAGTGGTCTGTGTCACAAAGCGTGCAACGCGAGAATCGAGACAACTATTTCTGAGACAAACAAATGAGACACCACGACCAGGACAGTCTGGCGATCAGCCGAATCACCTTGGGGTGTCGCATATGTGGTCTATTTCAAGACAGGGTTTAGCTTTCCGAGTCGCCCGCCGTCATGTCATCGCCTCGGCCCACCTCATGTGGCCCTCGAAGCCAAGCTCTGTGGCCATGGCGCGGTAGCGATCCCGATAGTCCCGGTAGGCGGCCTCGTCACCATGTGCCCGCGCCAGCAGTGCGCGCAGCCGGAGCAGCCAGACATCGCTTATTGCCCAGGCGTGATGGGCTGACACAGCCGCCAACTGGTCGACTGCGGCCTCGGCGTCGGCCAGGTCACGGTCTCTACCGCGATCAAGCAGCGTCTCCACGAATAAGGCGTTGGCAGTAACCCAGGAGCCAAGCTGTCCGGCATTGAACATGTCGTCGACGGCTTGATGCATTTGCGGGATGGCACCATCGCGGTCTCCACGCCGGGCGCTCTCCCGTGCGGTCCAGAAGTCGATTATCGGTATCTCCGACAAGTAAAACCGTTGGTGCAGGCACATGTCGCGGACCTGCCCCATCAGCTCGAGTCCGCGCTGACCGTCCGCTGGGGAATCCCGATACCAGAGCGCGCCCGCGAGCACGTACTTTGCCATGCCGAGCGCGGTATCGTCGCTCGATCCTTCGGCGATCCGTAGCGCTTCGTCGATATCGGCCAGCGCGGTGTCGTCGACGAGGAGGACTCCGTTGGCGATCGCAAACCCGTACTTCCAGCCGAGGACCGTGGCATAAGTTGCGGCGTCGGCGCTTCGAGCTAATTCGACGCCACTGGCCAAATCCTCTCTCCACCCGCTGTGGCCCAGCCACCATCGCGCGATGCCCCGACCTACCAATGCGCACCCCAACGGCGACCCGATAATGAAGTTGCCCATAGTCGGATCACCGTCGGCCAGTTCGATGACCCGCTGCGACCACTGCAGTAGTTCGGCCAGCTCGCCGGTCTCAGCATTGACCGCTACTGCACAGGCGGACAACCCGACGATGAGGGTCGGATCACCTATCGACTCGAGTAGAGCGATCTGCTCGGCGAAGAGCCGCGACCCCTCGCGCACCCGGCCATAGAGCATGTGCTCGCCTGCTAGCCCGAACATGGCAATGGCCAGCGACGCCTTATCTCCTGCCGCGTCGCACAACTCGCGCAGCTCCTCAATGCGCCGGGAGACGCTCAGATAGTCCCCGCGCCACGCGGTGCCGCACAGCATCGTGCGGGGGGCGATGCGCATCGCGGTCCGGTTCATGTCATCGATCGGCAACTCATCGGCGATCTGGCGGGCACGCTCCCAACTGACCCGTGCCGCAGCGATATCGCGGCTGGCCGCCCACGTTGCGGCGCGCATACGCCAGCCGTAGGCGGCGTGCAGATCATCGGCGGTCTCCAAATGCTCGGCGATCAGCGCCGCGTTCCCATCGGCGGATTGCGGCTCGCGGGCTTCGATCGCGGCTGCCAGCCGTCGATGCAACCCGGCCCGATCGGATTTGAGCTGGGACTCGTAGGCCACCGCGCGGATCAGCGGGTGGTGGAACACATACTCGGGTTGCCCGGTGAACCTGACCTGATCAACGAACTCGGCTGCCACCAAGTCAGCAACAACTGGTTGGACCCCCAGCACAGTCAGCAGGTCGAGGTTGAACCGCGAGCCTATGACCGCCGCCGCGCCCAACGTGCGTTTGGCTTTCGGGTCGAGCCGATCGATGCGCGCGGCGATGGTGGCCTGCAGCGTGGCGGGCACGCTTACCTCAGCGACCTCTGCCGTCGAGACGTATCCGCCCGACTGCCCGCGCAGCACGCCGCGCTCGGCCAGGTCGCGCACGATCTCCTCGGCGAAGAACGGATTACCGGCGGCCCTCTCGGCGATCGTGTGGCGCAGCCCGACAACCGAGGGGTCCGCCCCGAGCAATTCCGAGACCAGTGCCGCCGTCTCCGGATCACTCAGCGGGGCAAGGGCTATCGTCTGTGCACCGCGCACCCGCGTGAGCGCCCCCTCGTACTCGGGTCGGTAGGTGACCAACACCAGTGATGGTGTTTGCGGGATCACCGTGAAGAAATCGTCCAGCATCGATTCGCTGACCTCATCGATCCAATGGGCGTCCTCAACGACATAGACCGCCGGGGTTTTACGGGCCAATGAGGCGGCGTTGACGAGGGCGCTCAACCGCCGCCGACGCGCATCGGGATCAATGGGCGGTAAAGGACTATCCGCGTCAGCGATGCCCAGCAAGTCATCAAGCAGCAGCACGTCCTCGGGGTCTGCGTCGGGAACCTGGTCACGGATACGGGCGCGCGCTGCCTGAGCGTCAAGACCGTCGACGCCGGTGGCGGCGCGCAGCAGCCGGGCAACGGCACGGAAGGGAATCTGGTTGGTATGCGACTCGCAGAATGCGGTGAACACCTCGACAGCACGGCGACCCGCCATCGCCGTAACCTCGCGCATGAGACGGCTTTTGCCTATGCCAGGCGAGCCGACCACGCCGACCACCGTGCCGTGGCCCTCGACTGCCCGGTCCAACAGGCCCTCAACGGCGGACATCTCCCATCGCCGACCCACAAGATTCGACTCGACACGCTCGATGAGGCGATGCCGTTCTCTGATGCCCAACAGCCGATGGGCCGCGACGGGCTTATCGGCACCCTTGATCCGAACCAGCTCCGGCTCGCCGAGAGCCGCTGCGCCATCAACCAGCCCCGCGGTGGACTGACTGAGCATGACCCCGCCCGGCGGAGCCGCTGCTTCCATCCGCTGCGCCATACCCACCTGCTCACCTACAGCGGTGTAACCGAAAGGCCCAGAACCGATCTCACCTGCGATCACCTGGCCCGAGTTCAGACCGATCCGCAACTGCAGCCCGACACCGTCGCGGTCTTGGACATCGACGGCGAGCCGCTTCGCCTCCTCCTGGACACCGAGGGCCGCCAGGCAGGCACGAATAGCGTGGTCCTCCAAGGCTGCTGGCGCGCCGAACACCGCCATGATGCCGTCGCCGGTGAAACTGCCGACCGTGCCGCCGTAGCGCTGAACCACCACGGCCGCACGGTTGACCAATTCGGCCATGATCTCGCGCAGCCGCTCCGGGCCGACCGCCGCCGCGATGTCCATCGAATGCACCACGTCGGCGAACAGCACCGTCACCTGCTTGTACTCCGCCGATCGAGTGGCCGGAGCAAGAGCCGTACCGCACTCGCCGCAGAACTTGGCCGTCGTGCTTGACTGCGCGCCGCAGGAACCACAGAACAGACCCGTCGCGGTCAGCCCACCGACACCATCCCCGCTGCGGTCCACGTCAATATCGTTTCACCGCTGGTGAACGATTTACGTCATATCGCCGAGCCATCTCCGACACGAAGTCTTGAGACCCTCATATCTCGTCTACTCCGAGACAACGACCGCGCGCTGACAGGAGCAATCTCCATCAGATGCATAGGATGATTCATTGCGGAGACGCTTGTGCCCGAAAAGCGCCGCCGCAACTGGAAATATGGTGCCGGACGGTGAGGGTAAACCGCGACAGCTAAAACTACTCGGCGGCCAACTGGTGGCTGTCGACGAAAACCAGACCGCCCGCGTCGAGCGCCACCGCCCATCTCCGCGCGGGGCCAACTATACGATCACCGATATTCACTGCGTGCCCCGCCAGATCGCCGAAATCCTCGACCACAGTGCCGACGACCTCGCCGTCCGTCCCCGGATACACACGCACCCGCACATTCACCGCCACGGAACTGTCGCCGGTATCGCCAGCCGTCCCGCGAGCGCCTTTCATCCGTCTTTTCATCCGTCGTCACCCCTTCGGCGCGACTCTAGGCAGCGTGCTGGGCGCGGCCTCCACCTCCTTGATCCCCCGGCGCAATTGGTCGGCTAGACCCCATTCCTCAGCGCTATGGGCGACATGTAAGGCCCTGTCGACCGCGAGTTTGGCGTCCTTAAGGTGTCCCCGGCGTTCGTCCCCAACGGTGGCGATGGCATCCAGCACCGCAATCAGGGCCTCCTGACAGGCTCCGGCGAAGCCAGTGAGATTCCTGACCGTCACGGCGACCCCGCTTCGCAATAGGTGCGGACACCAACCCGAACGACAGCGAAGTCAGCGGCCTAGCCCGACTCCACCTCCTGTTACACCTTTTACACCTTCTCTGACAGCGTCATGCCCAATCTGACACGGCCGTAAACAAATCCGCCCGCATAGCTGCGGCTCGAGACGGCCACCGCCACAGTCGAGGACTGCTACATCCAGAGGACGACAGCTCGTAGGAGCGACTCGGCGGCTGTTCGGGGTACCGGTGGTGGCCACCGTCAGCCAGGCTGCGGGCGCGGTCACGCGCTGGCCCGCGATGCGGTCGTGGTCGACGCCGACAGCCAGGGTGTCGGGGTGCAGTGGTCGGAGAACAGCGCCGACGACGCCCTGGAGGAGACTCTGGACATGCTGGCGCAGTGCTGTGGCCCCGGGTCTCGATTTGCCCATCTGCGTGACGCCCTGCAGGGTGGCGCGCATGTACACACGGAAGGACATCCTCACGAGGCCCAGTAACCACGCACATGAATACGTCGGGCGGCACCGCAAGCCCGAACACGACCCCAAGGATCCACCGACCGACACTTCGTTGCACCGCGCCTACGAGCTGTTCACCCACGGCACTTGAGTCAGGCCCTGTTCCACGCCGACCACATCGACCGCAACGAGGACGGCGTCGTCACGACCGGAGTCGCGCAAAGCCGATCCAGTTGATCTGGCGTCGTTACTCGTACAAGTCGGCCACGGCTGCGCATCCAGCGGCTTCGACGTCACGCTGGCGCTGCAGTTCGGTAACGTGCGCCCACTTTGCGTTCTGGCTCGCGGTCGGACTGCTTACGGGCGGCGTCGGCCTGGTGCGTACAGCCCAGCGGCTACGTGGCCTCGCCCAGCTCATCGGTCTCGAAAGCTCCATTCCATCGCGCGCGCCAAACTCGTCACGTACTACTCACGGGAGTCCTTGTGCTGCTTCACGATCCAAGGTTGTGGTCGCTGAACAAGACGGCGTTCGAAGGCCCTGGGCGTAGCCGTCACGCATCGAGACTCGCAAGCTATTCCGGCTGGTTCAGCTCAATGAGGTTGCCGAACGGATCGTGCAGGAACGCCTGGCGCCCGGCGCCGGGGATGAGTGGGATCCGGTGCACCTCGACGCCCTGCTCCTGCAGGTCGGTGACGGCTGCATCGATGTCATCGACTCGGATCGCGAAGTGGTTCGCAGCGAGCGGCTGGGTATCGGATTCCATCAGGTGCACCTGCTGGCCACCGGCGTCGAGCCAGTACCCCGGGCCGAGATCGGGGCGCGGCAACTGCGTCATGCCCATCACATCGCGATAGAAGGCGAGGCCCTTCTGTGCGTTAGCGACGCAGATGGCGACATGGTGCACACCGGCTGGCTTCATCGCTCGATTCTGACTCGGATTCCACTTTCTTGCATGACGTTCGGGATCGGCAGGCGACGTTTTGTCAGGTCACAGTGTGCGGCGACGCCAGTTGTTGTTGCACAGAGCTAAACGAGCACAAGCTGGAATGATCGGGACCTCCACTTTGGCAATCCCTAGGTCGCAGGTTCGATCCCTGCCGGGGGCACGGGTCAGCGAGCGCATATTCCGCGCCTGAGATTGCTGGGCGTTTGTGACCCGAGTTCCGTCGGAGTCGCTCCAGCGCAAGCCCAGAGTTCCGCGGCTTTGGGCACGAATCTGGCGGTGTAACGCTCGGCGGCCGTTCACACACCACCGCCGTACGCTCATCGCGCACCTCGCAGTCCACGCCGTCGTCGCGTCGCCGGACACTTAATGTTCCTCCCACAGGCAAGGCGCGGCAATGGGGGGCCGGACGTGACACGACCCCCCTCGCCCGGTGCGGGCTCGGGCCGATGCTGCCGGCGGTCGGTCATCGGGTCCGGCAGACTCATCCGGCCCTCCGGGCATTGGGGCTAATTACAGGACTCAACGAGATGGAACGTCCGACCCCGCAGAAATGATCCGGCGTCGCCCGAACTGGTCGCCCGGGCGGTCGTCACACGACCGCACCGTGAACACCGGCAGCGGTCCCCATCGCCCTCGGTGACAGCGGGCGCTCTGGAGGTCAAAACTCGTCGTCCTCGTCGATGAACTCTGTCGGATCGAACGGATCGTCCTCGTCATCGTCATCGAAGGAGTCCGTGCCGACGCTGAGCGCCGCCGGATGCTGCTCAAACTGCTCGAGCTTCTCGATGATCTCGCCCCATCTCCTGCGGCACTGTGGACTTGACCGCGTCGCAGACCTGGTCCAATTGAACCTTCATTAGCAACAGGTCCCGGCTGTAGTCCCTGGAATCGATCAGCGACTGCAGCCGACCCGCCGCGACGATGCCGGTGTTCACATCGACCTTGGTGTTCGAGTCGACCAGAGTCTCATAACTTTTGACCAGGACGTCTCGAAGAACGCAGGTGGACTCGCGGCCGTTAGCCGGACCGAGCGGCCAGGCGTGTGGAGCGGCACGCGGTGTCCCCGATGTTCTCGGGCGCGGCAGTTCGCCGTCGTCGCCGCGATACTCCACCCGCACCAGCCGCTGACTGCGGGCGATCTTCAACTCGGCGGGTGTGTCCAGGGCGTTCTCGACGAGATCCCGGCCGTACTGGACCGCTGGCATCAACAGTCGGACAAGCACACACACTAGGACGATCAGGCAAAGCGGCCTCGGTCACCGACCGGTCATCACAATCGCGTTGACACTTTAGCGCCGTCGGAGCTCTGTAAGAGAGGACGGTCGACGCAGACGTCGATGCAGCTCCGCCATCAGGCGGTCCGTTCCCACCAATGCGCCCGGTGTGGGCTGGTGTGGTCCGGTTCTATCTGGTCGTACACCCGCCACCAGGTCATCTCGTACTCGATCGGCGAAATCAGTTCCAGCTGGCGGTGTTGATCGGCCTCGATCAGCGTGGCCGCGAGCGCCTGCAGCTTGCGGCAGGCGTCCCGCGACGGCGGGTCATGGTAGCCGGACATCACCGTCGCCCTCATCGTGCGGACCCGGGCGCGGACATTACCCGCGCGCATGGACGCCACGACACCGGTGCCGAGATAGGCGGCGGTCGAAATTACCAGCGCGGTCCGTGGCCCGATCGGCTCGGTGAGGATGCTGTAGGACGCGATCCACAGCAGCGCTCCCCACGTCGGCCAGCCCCGCCACACGCGGAGACGGCGCCGCTCGGTCTCGCTGATGCCCGGTGGGTAGATCACCAATTGGTACCGGGTCACTCCCACGCGATCGGGGCAGACAAAAATCGATCCCCACGGGTAGGCGCCGTCGACCAGCCGCCACCAGCCTCGGCGCAGCAGGCCCGGGCCCCCTGGCATGCCCTCATTGTATCGAGGTGTACTGGCGCAAAAACGCGTCTGATGGCCCGATTCACACAGTTTCTTTACGCCCGGGTGAGCGGCTGTGGCATTCGACATCCGTGCATTGGGCCCCGAGGGTCGTTGATGAAGGGGGCTGGCAATGAGTCTCCTATGGATTTCGCAATGCGGTCGGGTATGCGCGACATTGTGCGCTCACCTCGCCCCGCTTCCCTTGCCCATCGCCGCCTACCTCCTCGCCGTCTTCGCGCCACCGCCCCAGCCTGGCGGCCTCGCGCAGGACGTTCAGTGCGGCCACCGGGGCGTCGGGTAGTACGTAGTAGTGCAGACCTCGATCAGTCGTCTCGGACATGTCAGTCCGGAACCCATCGCTCAGTCATGGCTGGCCTTCCCCGGGATCACGTGCCGCCGTCGGCGTGTCCTGGCGTCCGTGCTTTGGGGGGCAATGGCTCCAACAACGTTGGATCCGTGGGAGTTTCAATCCCAACCAGGTACCCAGACTTCGGTTCCCCGGTGTCGCCGTCAGGTATGGCATCGAGGTCGGCCAGCCAAGGACGGAGGCTTGGCGAAGTGAAGACATGGCACAGCCTTCGACCGGATATTCCTCGGTGCGGTGAAGGGCCACGGCACCTTCGGCGCGGTCGGGTAGAGAAACGACAGAACACGTCTTGCGTCATCGCCTAGGCCGATAACCAGCCGCGGACGACGGCGCGTTCAGCGCTCCTGGTTGCCTACAGCTGGATCAAGAGTCTCTGTTGATGCTCTTTTCTTACCGCAGAGCGAGTCAACTATCGACCGCAGGCCCTCATCGCGGGCTGTCTCCGTCATAGCCGATGACACACTATTTGCGACGAGATATCTTTGCATCCGCTCTAATCGAAGATGGAAAGAATCCAATTGTTTAGACGTTTGACCGAACAGCCAAAAATTCAACCCAGAAATGCCTGCAACAATAGCGCCCCCTATTGTACTCAGAGTGGAGGGCACAAGCCGACTAAAGAAGATCGCCAGGACAACAGCAGACAGAAACAACGCAGAGGCAATCGTAGCGGTAACTACTGCAGCCCGGTAGCTAGACTTAGCTTGGGTGAGGACATTCTGGTAGTACAAGTTGTTTAGCGAAAGAGTCCCAGCGGCGACTTGTTGAATGTTTGTCGGATCTGCGCTCGAGACTTCGCTTAGTGCCGCTCGTGCAGTGACTTCGATGGGTTCCAAGTAATGTGGCTTTGTCGGCAGCTCCGTATGCTTCTCTATTTCATTTCTTATCGCTCTTACCTGTAAGATATTAGCCATCGATTTTGCGAAGAGTTGCGGCTGACCAGTCATTAAGCTCCACACGATGCCCACAAGGCGGCCATCGCACATCACACCCGCCCCGCCGCATCCGCGTCCTTCATACGCCAAAGGAGTGCTGGGATAGAAAGTGTATAAACCGGTCATCGCTACAGGATCAAGTTTGCCGATCACACGTAGCGGCGTGGGCTCGGCGCCTTCTGTGCGTAAGGGAAAATAGACCAGCGAGGCGTCCCGGGGAATACGCCTTCAGTAAGCTGCCCAAACAATATAGGTGTCGGAGAAATTGCACCGGGCGGCAATTCCTCTCGAATGATCAGGACGGCCACCTCGTCTGGTTCTCCGCTATATGCAACATCGCAAGTTACTTCGCGGTCCATTCCGCGGAGCCAAATTTTCTTGTCGCTCGAACGTTCGATTACCCAGCCCATAGTCAACACTAACCGGCTGCCCAAAAGAAAGCCGCATCCGTCGCGACCGCTGTCGCCTTGTATCGATCCCTCCGGCCCGACTACTCCCTGCACACGAATATTTGTACCATGCGCTACCGCTAATCAAAGGTTTCCGACCAACACAAACAGGCTGACCTGCCGCAGCACAGTGCCTGCAAAACACCGAATTTTGCCGTTCGCGTTACAGCGCCAGTACGCCTGGTCTTCGGCCTTGTGTATGCCTGCACCTACAGGGGTCACGCATTTCCGCTGGCCCCCGAGAGCGTGTGGGCGAGGTCACTGCACCACCCTCGACGGGCCAGCAACGGTGCGTATCTCCAACGCCGCGTTGTAGCCCTGGCCAACCCGACGGCCCGTCAACGGCGAATCGTCCACTGACGCCTTCGGACCCGCCTTCATGGCAGGCTCCAGGTATGCCAATTGATGACGACGGATACTTCAGCGGCGACTTTTCCATCACGTGGAATGCCGCGGCTGAACCAGACCTCATTAACCTGGGCAGCATCGGCAAGACAGAAAGTGACCTCTACGACATCAAGATCGAGGCGTCCGGCCTGGTCAAGTTGCGCGACAAGGCGAATCGCACCATTACCTACTGCTCGCCGGGCGCCTGGACGAACGTCCGCATTAACGACCTTCACGACTGATCTGATCCCGCCGTGTGTAACGCACCCCGCGCCTAGGCGGGTCCCGATGTTGCCCGCTTGGGGGGCATCCCCCTGTGGGTGGTGGTGTGGAAAAAATGCGGGAGAGATATCAGCGACTGCTGCTGGGGTCGCGGATAAGGGTTGCGGCGACTTTGACCCGCCCCCCTTGTTGGCAGCGGCACCCCAGAGCCGGGGAGGTAGTCCCGGCTCCAGGGGGCGCGCTTCCGGCTGCGACGGGCGGCACTTGGGTAATTCCCCATGCCCGCGCGCCTGGTCTAGGTGGCTGGCTGGAGTGTGTCGCGGCGGTGCTGCAGTTGCTGCAGCCAGCGACGAAGCGTGGAGTCGTCGGGCTCGGCCAGGAACAGTCCGACCGGCCCAAGCGATCGCGTGCGCTTACCTGTTCCGAACCGCGGTTTGGAAGTAGTGGTCGGCGCACTGCATCGCCGATAGGACCAGCCGGGCCACCGACTCAGCGGCGTGCGGCGTCGACATGACGACGATCCGACCAGCCCCAACATGCTTGCAGTCGAGGTGCAGCAGATGCAGCCTTTGTTTCAGAAAGTTCACCCAAGCGGGTGGCATCAATGCCGGTGAGGTTTCGACGGTGATAACGGTCTCGTCCTCGGTTTCGCCCGCTCTGAAATCTGTGTTGACCTCATGAATTCTCTTGCGTCGATCGGACATCGCCGAGCATCCCCCTGCACATTTTGATACCGCCATTCCCCTGTGCGACCCGTATCCGTGGTACCCCACATGCCGACCCACGGCAACTCATCGGGAAACTAACAGGCGCTTCTGAGCCTCTATCAGCTTCGTCGCGTGAATGGACCGGAAGGAAGGAATTGGTCTAGCTACCGCCGTGGTTAAGGCTTGCTGACGTTGTCTATGTCGATCTTGTTTGATTGGTTCAGGTAGGCGTAGGCGAGGTGAGCGCCGGGCAGATAGCCCTCGGTGTGGAATCCCGATTCCGTTTTGACGTCAGCGATGTTTTCGTGGGTGGCGAGGTCGACGACACCCATGACTCCCGCTTTACTCTCGCCGAGGAAGAGCAGGCTGTCATCGGTGTCCGCCGCGAGTTGGTCCATCCCGGATGCCGTCTTCACGGTGTAGACAACCTTCCCGGTGTCCGGGTCGATAGCGAGCACCTTCGGGTCAGACGTCCCTACCCAGAGCAAGTGATGCGCCTGGTCGTAGTAGATATCCTTCGTTGTGGCATCGGCGCTCAGCGGAGTGAAGACTTTCTGGATCGTCCGGGTCTTCGCGTCGATGACGTCTACGTTGTTGTCGTCGGATTGATAGATTTTGTCGTCGGCGCTCGCATAGGTTCCCAGGTCAGGGCCGGTTTTGGCCTGTGCCGGATCAAGGTTCAGTGTCCCTTCGATGGCAAAGGGAGCAGTGGCGGAGAACTGTTCCATGTTGTTCGATTCGTCGTTGGTGACAAAGATGCTGTTCTCGTGCGGATCGTAGTAGATGGCGTCGGGTGTTTTTCCGCCCGAGGGCACGGTGGCGATGACCTTCCAGCTGGGTTTGGCGATGACTGCGACGGCTCCAGCGTCTGCTTCTGCAACGAAGACATAGGAGTCGCTGAAGGCAATGCCATTCCCGCTCGCTATCTGGGGTACCACCGCTTCGACGCTGTTGGCGGTCGTGTTGATGACGACAAGGTTATTGTCCGGACTTTGGGCAACGTAAGCGGAGTGTGCTCCCGGGTCGACGACAACCTCGTCGCCGTGGCCTCCGACACCGGGGAGAGCGATGGTTTTCTGGGTGGTGATGTTCACCTTCGGTGCGGGCGTTTGGCTGGTGGGTGCGGCTGGGGTTGCGGTGGGGGTGGCGCAGCTGGCGGTGAGGACAGCGGCGGTGGTGATTGCCACCACCCCTGCGACGGGTTTGAACATAGAACTGAGACCTCTCGCGTTGTCGGCACCACACGGCGCATTGGCGCGAAGTCGGGGTTCCCAACCCGCGCGGGGCACCCGGACGCATGTCACTGCCGCAGGGGGAACCTGCCGCCGCGACATTGCATGCCCAGTGATTGCATACCGTATATCACATACTGATGTGACGCAACACACTGTTTGGCTGTACTACCTAGCATCAGTGCTGATCGCCAAGGGTGCTGACATCAAGACGGTGCAGGCGCGGATGCGGCACGCCAGCGCCCGCACGACGCTCGATACCTACGGGCATCTGTGGCCCGATGCCGACGAGTCCACCCGCTCGGCGATCGGCGCTGTGATCGCGTAGCGGATGGCCTCTCTCGCATTTACTGCGGACGGACTGCGTATCGGGAAGGGTTCTCCAAGCCATCGCGACAGGTCAGCGGGTTTACTGGCTCACACGTCCAAGTGCAGCCGCCAGGCCGGAGGTGGTGACATCGTGAGCACGGTGCTGGGCCTGGCACTTCGTCGTCATGGCGGGTCGAACCTTCCTCCCCGCCGACCATCGAGGAATACGCCGTCCGAGATTTGGTGTCGGTGCGGCCATACAGAGGCTCGTTTGCCACGCTTCAGCCGAGGTCAGGCGAGCCGATCACGCTGGCGCTGATAAAGCGGCGGGTCGACGAGCTGCTCGCCCACCCGGCCGGAATGCCGCTGTGGACGCTGCGAGGCCGACGGCCCGCACCGCGATGTCGTCGATCGGCACTCCGGTGGCCAGAGCGTAATAGCCGAGGCCCGCGACGACATTGATGACTACCTGGAAGCAATTGATCTCGAACAAGATCGAGGAAGGTCACCACGTCGACGCTCCGCACGTAGGTAGCTGAACAAAACGGCCTACCCAAAGGTCACCCCCACTCCGGCCTCGCACGCTTGCTGCAGGGCCGGAGTGCTTTTTCCCATCGGGGGCATAGACCATTAAACCCCCCCCACCCCGCGTCGAACGCCCTGACAGGATGATGCGGTGTCCACACCATCCGGGCCATCTTCTGGGCCCACCTTGCGTCCGTTGACGACACCGCGAGCGGCGGCGGTTGCCGGAGTGCTGTTCGCCGCGCTGTTCGGGACAACGGTGTTCCTGATCCGCCACAACATGCCGGAGGGAGCTACGGATTCGACCGGGTGGCTGAACACGCAGCACAACGGCATCGCCATTGCGACGGTGCTGATGCCGTTCGCCGGGATCAGCTTCCTGTGGTTCATTGGCGTGGTGCGCGACGGGCTGGGACGCTTCGAGGACCGGTTCTTCGCGTCGGTGTTCCTGGGCAGCGGACTGCTTTTCCTCGCGATGATGTTCGTCGCGACCGCGGTCGCCGCTGGCCTGGTGGCCAGCAAAGGGGTAATCGATCCCGCGGCCCACACCGAGGTGATCGACTTCGGCAAGTTTGTCGTGCTGGCGACCACCAAGACCTACGCCATCCGGATGGCGGCAGTGTTCATGATGTCGCTTGCCACCATCTGGCTGAAGACCGGCCTGATGCCCCGCTGGCTGGTCGCTATCAGCTACCTGGCGGCGGTCGGTTTGCTGACATTCGGTGACCTGAGCATGTGGGTGGCGATGGCCTTCCCGGCGTGGGTGCTGGTGGTCAGCGGCTTGATACTGGCCCGCTCAGGACTCTTCGAGGAACTACGGGCCGGTCACCACTGAACGGTTTCGATCGGCCGCGCACGACCAGAGGTCGAAATCCATGGCCAGCGATTTGGGCAGGCGATTCGGGTTCCGGGGGTCGACGGCGGCGCGGGGGTACTGCGATCGGCCGTACATCGCCGAGACGGCCAATGCTCACAACGGAGACTGGCTATGTCGTGGCCGCCGAAAGCACTGCATCTTTCCTGCCCAGGTTGTAATTTCATGAATTAGCTTTATCCGTCGGGAGGAACTCTGAAATGCAAATTCGGCCCACCCATCTCAGTGCGATGTGCGCGGCAGCCCCCGTCGCCGTGGGGATGATTCTTGTCGCCGCCCTAACGGCCAGCCCGGCAAATGCCCAGATCAGCCTTAACACTCCCCTTCCGGAAGCTCCCGGCCCCAATATTCCCGGCCCCAATATTCCCGGCCCCAACATTCCCGGCCCCGACATCGACGTCCCCAACCTCGACGTCCCCAACCTCGACGTCCCCAACCTCGACGTCCCCAACGTCAACTTGCCCAACGTCCCAGGCAACGTCAACCTGCCCAATGTCAACCTGCCCAACGTCCCAGGCAACGTCAACCTGCCCAACGTCAACCTCCCGGACGACATCGTCGACTTGCCGGACCTCAGCATCCCGGATCTCAGCATCCCGGACGACATCGCCGACATCGTTCCGAACTTCAACCCGCCGAACATCAACGTCCCTAACATCAACCCGCCGAACATCAACCCGCCGAACATCCGCGGCGGCGGCGGTGGCGGTGGCGGTGGCGGGCGAGGCCGTCGGTAGCGCGGGCAGCTCGGCAACGGCAGCAACCGATCCGGCCCATGGGGGTTCGCACAATGGCTTAACCGCAAGACGCGAAAGTTACGGCCAATTCTGCTTAGCTTCACATTGTCCGCAGTCGCTACTGACAATGACTATTCGTGCCTACTCAATTAAGGAGTCCAGCCATGTTGCTCAATACCCGTCTGGCCCGTCGCGCGGTTGTCGGTGCAGTCGGTACCGGCGTAGTCGTCAGTGCGATGTTTGCCTCGGTCCCGTCGGCTCTGGCCAATCCTCCCAACTGCACCGCCGGTGACCTGGCGCAGGTAGCGTCGGGTGTCTCAGCGGGCACGTCGGCGTATCTGTTCACTCACCCGTGGGTGAACGACTTCTTCACCAGTCTGCAAGGCCAGCCCCGTGACCAGGTCCGGACCCAGGTGCAGGACTACCTGTCGGCCAATCCACAGGAGAAGGCCGAACTCCAGGCCATCCGCCAGCCGATGGTCGACCTGAAGAACCGCTGCGGCACCGGTACCAACGTCCCCACGCCCTAAGCAGCGATGCGGGATCGGGCATGAGCCCGCACTGGTCGGCGCGAGCCGCTTCGTCATCCGAGCCACCCAAACGAGCGTGGGGTTGGCGTGCCGTCCAGTCGGAGATTGTCGACGGCATCTCGTGAAGCGTCTAAAACGTTCATGCGAGGCCACCGGCGGCGCGCCTTCGTCACTGTCCACGCGACCACGAACGCCGCGTCCACACCGGCAGCGGTCCACATCGCCCTCTGTGACGACAGGCGAGACGGAGGTCAAAACTCGTCGTCCTCGTCGATGAACTCTGTCGGTTCGGCCAGCTCCTCGGCGTGCGCCACAAGGATGCGGATCTCGGCGATGGCGTCGGCGCGGTCGCGGCGGGTCAACAACCAGGCCCGGTGCGCGGTCTCGGTGGCGCGCTGGTCCCCGACGCACCGCAGCAGCTCCACCACATACGGGATCTCCTGACGGTCGTGGCGTTTGGTGAACGCCGACAGGACGCGCTTCCACCACAGCGCCTGCAGTTCGTACTCGTTGATCTCAGCCATCGGAGTCGTCACCGGGCAGGTGTCGCCACACGTGGCCGATCGGGTCGGCGCCCTCCTCGTCTAGCTGGGCGATTAGTGCGTTGAACGCCGCGTCGCCGGGCCGCCTGTCTGCGCTGGGACAGGTGAAACAGGCATACAACTCGGCCATGTACGGCCAGATCAACCGGAGCACGGATTCGAGGTCGTCGCGGTCGAGGCGGGCGGTGGCGAGTTCGGCGGCGGTGGTCGCGCTGACGGGGTCGTCGATGCGCGTCGCGTATCCGATCAGCCCTAGTGCGGCGCTGACTGGTGTGTCGGTCATGCTGGTGTTCCCTTTTCCTGTGATCTCGATTCCGTTGGGCCAGCGGCGAACGCGGGCGTCGCTGGCGTAGGTGTACAGCTTCCCAGTGATGACGCGGTGCAATCGGTTTTTCGGGCAACGAGTCCGCCCACGCGCGGTAGCGGGCTGCACGCGCACGCGACAGCCGGACGCCGTACGTGCGGGTGGTCGGCCTCCTCGGCGAGCGCAGCGCGGAGCCGCTTGCTTTCTTCCCGACTCAGATCTGCCACGGCCAAACCTCCTGCACCGTCTGTAACCCGAGATCGCAATGGAGCGTTGCGCTTTCGAACAACTGACATGCGCTAGGAACCGCTGAAGCGATGCCGACCACTTGAAATAAGCGCTGAACTTCTTTTGGAAAGCATCATTGATGAGTCAATGCCAATCCGTCTGCGCGATGGGTGAGAGCGATTTATCCTACGGAAGGCCCCGGATGAGACAGCACGCGACGAGCCGCAACCGCACGGCGCTCGTCGGCCAGTGACGACCACTGCCACATGCGGGGACCCGGTCCGCGACCGGCGGGTCGGTGACGAGGCAACAAGGGGGTCCGGGGATGACGGAGTACGCAACGGCAATCACGTTTCCGCAGACCAGCACGACCTACGAGGCGTTCAGCAAGCTGTCAGCCGCAGCCAACCAGTATGGGGTCCGGTCGGCCGGGATCATCGAACGTGACGCTCAGGGACAGCTGCGGGTTCCCGAGTCGGGCGACGCCGCCGCCGGTATTGGAATCGCCAGTGGCAGCGTGATCGGGATGCTCGTCGGTGTGCTCGGTGGCCCGATCGGGATGCTGCTCGGCTGGGGTGTCGGCGCCGCGACCGGCGCCCTGTACGACGCGGACCGCCTGGACACCGGTGACGAGGCGATCGCAGCATTTGGGCGCCTGATACCGCCTGGTGGCAACGCGATCCTCGCCGTGACGGACGAAGTCACCACCGATCCGTTGGAGCAGTTCGCGGCCGGATTCGGCGGCAAGGTTTCCCGGAGGCCGCTGGACGAGGTTCTCGCTGAGTTGGAGGCGCAGGATGAGGCCGCGCGGGAGGCTGACAAGGCCGCCCGAAAGGCGATACGTGAGCAGAAGAAGCGGGAGCGCAAGGAAGACGTCCAGACGCGAGTGGACGCGTTGAAAGCAAAGTTCCATAAGGAGTAGGGAGCGTCCTCGGACAAATCGAGTCGACCGGTTGATATAGGCCAGCGGTCCCGAATTGGAATCCTGTCCTACGAAGATGCGATGTCGCGTAGCGACAGCCTCGATTCGGACGCCTCGGTAAGCGTCTGGGCCAGCCGATCAGTGCGGCAGTTCGTTGGCCTTCTCGGGTGCGACCGTCCCCGCTCTGACTTCGGGCTGACCGAAGGTCCGGCCGAGGAGAGTTTAAGTTTTGACGGATTTGGCAATTCTTTGTACGCCAGTTCCAGAGTCCTACGTATTGGATCGGATTGACCATGATCGTGCTCGGCGTCATCCTTCTTGTGATCGGTTACTTCACAGGCATCTCAATTCTTTACACCATCGGCGGAATCCTTGTGGTGGTCGGTATCGTGCTGTGGATCCTCGGCGCAGTTGGCCGCCCGGTTGGTGGTCGAAAAGTCTGGTTCTAGCACAGCATGTCTGCCGCGATGGCCGCGTCCACGGCGGCCGGTGATCGCAAATGTCATTGAGGCCGATGGGCCGTTCGCTAGGCAGCCCATAGCTCAGCGGGCCAAACGCCCGCGCAGCACCGATTCGGCGGCATAGCCTGATCGATCTGATCTCCGACGCGGAGGGAACGGCGTAGAGTCCCGGCCCATGAGCCTGGAAGTCGTTATAGCGATGTCGCTGATCTGTGGGGTCATCGTCGCCGCGATCGGGTACGACCGGGGCCGTGGCCTGGGGGAGGGGTTCTTGCTGCTGACCCGTCTCGACGAGATGGTCACCGGCGCGCTGATTCGACTGTGGCGTTAGTTGATCGTCGCCGATCGCCTGCACGGCTTCTCGTGCTGTTGGTCAGAGACCGGCCTTGTTGTGCTCCACGCAAGCCCGGTACGCCTTGTGCTCGCTACCTTGCGGCGACATGAGCACGACCGGCGTCCGCGTTTACACCCGCCCGGGTACGTTTACACCCCGCCCGGGTAGAGGTACGCGTACCACAGGCCGTCCTACCGCCCACTCGTACGTGCCCAAGCGCCCCGGTCCCGGGCTTATATCGCGCGCCGTCGGCGCGGACCATCACGTCGCTGTGACGCGGGGGCGTCCAGCGGATCTACTCCCAGCAGCGCCGCCCGCATCGATTGCGCGTCGGGCTCCCACCGACGGGTCGAACCCTCAATATCGGTGAACAGAAACGTCACCACTCCCGACGGCGTAGCCGCCGTCATGGCATCGCCTCGGCCCACTGCATGTG